>CAWIRG010000019.1:0-27939 GCA_963838505.1 Candidatus Bathyarchaeota archaeon | reverse complement strand
TATAAATACGTCCTGATTGATCGTTCTATCAGTAATTCTCAAAGAGGCTTTTGATGTGCCCGCAGCTGAAATTGGAAGAATATGCGTAAAACTGTTAGGACGTGAAGCTGGAAAGAAATGCGTCGTAGTGGACGTCGCTGACAAAAACTTCGTCGTTATCACCGGCCCGAAAGGAGTCACAGGTGTGAAACGACGCAGAACCAACATAAACCACGTCGAACCAACACAGGACACCATAGAAATCAACCGCGGAGCAACTGACGAAGAAGTGACAAAAGCACTCAAATCCGCCGGCAAACTGGAAACAATGGCCCAACCCGTCAAGCCAGCAACACGCTGAACCGCAACCCGACACACACGACAAATCCTGAAAAAACCTTTTCCACACCCTCCAAACACTGCAACCACACAGCTTGCCGCACGCCGATATTCTACAACTGCAAAGCCCCACACGCTAGAAAAAAGAATTGTCTGAAATCGCCTTCCGGAAAGTCTTATATCGTTGCGATCGCCACTTCAAAATCAACATCTTCGAGGCTTGACCCAATTGACTCTGAAGAATCTTCCAATTCTCGTCATCACCACATTCATGCTTCTCAGCATCTGCACCTCTTTCGGTTCACAAGTTTTCTCGTTGGGAAACAGTGAAAATACTGGAACACTTGTCGCCGTCTCCTCGAACGGGCCTGATCGCCAGATGGTCATAGGCGTGAACGGAACCTATTATGGAGCCTGCACAGCCTTGGCCAGTTTGGTGCAACAAGCTGGAGGACAGGTTGTAGACAACGTTTCAATGGGCGGCGAAACCGTTGCCTTCGTTGCCGACCTGCCAGCAACCAACTACTCTTTTCTCGGCAAAGAGGCAATGCAAATCGGTTTAGCCCGATACGTCGAACCAAGAATGCTGTTCAAAGCTCAGTTTGAACCGAACGATCCCTACTACAATCGCCAATGGGCCCCTCCCCAGATACAGGCAAATTGGGCTTGGAACCTAACTCAGGGCAACTCCTCCGTTCTCGTTGGCATCGTGGACACCGGCATAGACTATAATCACCCCGATCTCGTTAACAACTACGTTCGCCCTCGGACATGACTGGGTACACAACAACGCCAATCCGCTTGATGACAATGGGCATGGAACGCACGTTGCGGGAATAATAGCTGCCCAAATGAACAACGGCATCGGCATCGCAGGACTTGCCCAAGTGCGGATCATGGCTGAAAAAGCCTTGAACTCCACAGGCTGGGGAGACGAAGTTGAACTGGCCGAAGCAATCGCACACGCCGTAAACAACGGCGCAAAAATACTGAGCAACAGCTGGGGCAGCCCCTTTGACAGCAACCTCATCCACGACGCCATCCGATACGCATACGCAAACGGCGTGCTGATAGTTGCAGCTGCTGGAAACGACAACACTAACACACCCTCCTACCCTGCTGCCTATCCAGAAGTCATTTCAGTCGCCGCCACTGACGAGTTCGACTCGAAAGCCGGCTTCTCAAACTGGGGAAACTGGATTGAATTGTCAGCGCCTGGCGTCGACATTTACTCCACAATGCCAACCTATCATGTGACATTGAACGATTACCCGTACTACGAAAACATGAACTATGATTACCTGAGCGGCACTTCAATGGCGTGTCCTCAAGTTGCAGGCGTAGCTGCGCTCGTGTGGAGCATGTTTCCAAACGTAACGCGGGACTGGGTTAGAGAGCAGTTGAGGTCGTCCGCAGACAATCTGGGCTCTCAGCTCTACTACGGATATGGAAGAGTCAACGCCCGCAAAGCTGTTGAACAAGCACCTGCAGCACATGATGTTGCGCTTTACAATTACGAAGCTCCAAGCCACGTTCAACCTGGAGATGACGTTCTGTTCAATGTAACCGTTTTGAACTTCGGCTTAAGTCCAGAATCTGCCGTTGACGTGCAGCTTCTCGTTGACAACGTTCAAACTGATTCAGCCACGATTCCGTACCTGCCAAGCGGCGCATCCTCCAACGTGACGCTTGAATGGAAACCGCAAACAGTCGGAACGTACAACGTGACGTTCTATGTTGTGCCCGTGCCCAACGAAACAAGCTTGGCAAACAATGCTGTATCACTTCAGGTCGACGTGCATTTCATGGTCTCCACAGACCCCTCAAGCGGAGCCGTAGGAACCACCGTTACCGTTAATGGTTGGATTTCACACCCAACGCCCAAGTAGGGGTGTCTTTCAACGACATGTTCATAGGCACAGCACCAACAGACTCGTCAGGAAACTTTGTCTTCACATTCAACATACCGGTATCCTCCGCGGGCACGCAGAAAATCAAAGCCGCAGATCTCGCAGTCACAGGCCAAACAGACTTTACAGTCGTCGACGCCACTCCATTAGACGTTCAAGTAGACACGGGCGCAGTTCATTTCAGAAGTGAAACCGTAGCCTTCTACATTCAAACGATCTTCAAAGGACAAAACGTCAACGCCGCAATAACCAACGCCACCCTCTACCACCCAGACGGAACAAGCGAAGCCCTAACCGCACAGCCCCTCGCACAGGGACTATACAAGGCCACGTACAAGCTACCCGTAGACGCTCAGTCAGGACTATACGCTCTATCAACCACAGCAAACTACACAACCGAAACAGTCCAGTCAGTCGGAGCTTCCCTAAAGTCATTTCTAGTCAGCGAAACCCTCTCAGGCTGGAACGCAGTTCTCGTCGGGGTCAACGGCACAGGCGGCACAATAAAAACTGACCTAGGAACGATAGAAGTAGACCTTCACCAAATAAACGCCACCCTGCAAACCATACAAGGCAACACGGTAACGCTTGTCACAAGCATCGGAACAATACAAGCAGAACCCGGTACACTACAGTTCAAGGTAACCGCCCTCAACGGCACCATAGCAACACTTCAAACAGCCCTAGGAACAGTCAACGGCACAGTTGAAACCATCAAAGACCAAATCGCAACAATCCTCATCCCAGGAGTCGGCCAGGTCGAGGCAAACGTAACAGGCCTACAACAAAACCGCGAAACATGGACGACACCACAATACATAATCCTGGCAGCTGCAGTAGCATCAGCCGCAGCCGCCATAACATCAATCGCCATAACCCTGCGAAAGAAAAAAGAACAGCCTCCCAACCCGAATGCAAGCCCTCCTGAACCCAAACCCATCATCCCCGGCCCAGACTCCCCACCTGCAAGCCATCCTTCAACACAGCCTGACCCCCCTTAAACCCCAAAACTGCCCCATAGCGCGCGCAGCAGAAGAAGCAAAACAAGTTCTTATGCGCGGACGTCGACGAAATCACTGACAAGAACGGCATCATGTCGTTCAAATGGCTTAAGTGTTTTAGACGTTCAAAACCATGAACAGGGGTTTAAACTCTTATACCTAATGCCTTTCTACTCTATGAGGAGTGATAATCTGTTATGCCAAGAACTGCGGCTCCATGGGAAACTGAACGCAAAGTGTTGGTGAAGGCTGAAGACAAGACTGACCCAAGCTTCGGATGCAGGCCTGAAGAAAGATCAGCTGAAAACTGCCTGAAGTATGGCCTAGTCAACCTTGACAAAACTGCAGGACCTAGCAGTCATGAAGTAGCTGCTTGGACCAAACGCATCCTTAAGCTTCAGCATGTTGGTCACGGCGGGACTCTAGAGGCCTAAAGAAGGCCAGAGAAATCCCAAAGTGACCGGCGTTCTGCCAATCACGCTGGAAGAGGCTACGCGAGTTGTTCAAGCTCTCCTCTACAGCGGAAAAGAGTACATGTGCGTCATGAAACTTCACGGAGACGCAGGAACCGAACGCGTAAGAAAAGTGCTAGGCGAATTTGAAGATGAAATATATCAACGTCCACCCCTGCGAGCATCAGTCAAACGTCAACTGCGGATCAGGCGAATCTACTATCTAGATTTCCTAGAAATAGAGGGCAGAAACGTGCTTTTCAAAGTAGGGTGCGAAGGAGGAACCTACATTAGAAAACTGTGCTTCGACGTTGGAGAAGTCCTGGGATGCGGAGCACACATGCAGGAACTGCGCAGAACACGCGCCGGCCCCTTCCTTGAAGACAAAAGCGTAACACTACACGAAGCAGCCTACTGGTTTGGGAAATGGCAAGAAACCAAAGACGAAAAGCTCCTGAAACGGTTCATCCAACCTATGGAAACAGCCCTCGCCCTCGTCCCGAAAATCTGGATAAGAGACTCAGCAGTCGACGCCGTCTGCCACGGCGCAAGCTTAACCGCACCCGGCATCCTCTCACTCGAAACAGGAATAGAGAAAAATTCGATAGTCGCCGTCTTATCATTAAAAGGCGAAGCCGTCGCTTTATCCAAAGCTTCAGCAAGCTCTGAAGAAGCCTTAGCCATGAACCACGGAGTTGTCGCCAAGACGATGCGCGTACTCATGCCCAGAAGCACATATCCTAAACTCTGGAAAAGCAGCGGAGAAAAAAATGGCTAAAGCAGCCAAAAACGTGGAACACTACTTTGCCGCAAAGCCAAAATCAAAGCCACGGTACGGCCTACTACGCACGTGCCTCCGAGGAAGAACTTTCGAATTCCTAACAGCATCAGGCGTATTCTCTAAACACCAAATTGACCTAGGCACCAGACTCCTCATAGAGTCCATGCTGTTGCCCAAAAAGGGCTGCGTCCTAGACATGGGCTGCGGGTACGGACCCGTCGGAATTGCAGCAGCTGCGTTCAACCCCAGCCTACGCGTAGTTCTGGTTGACGTGAATTTCCGCGCAGTTTGGCTTGCAAGACAAAATCTTCAGAGAAACCTCATCAGCAATGCAGAGGTAAGACAAGGCGATCTTTACACCCCAGTGGAAGACTTGACCTTCAACTCTATCCTCTCAAACCCGCCCGTGAGCGCAGGCTTGGAAACCGTGAAGACAATCATTGTCGAAGCGCCCAAACACTTGGCTAACCGAGGCGTTTTCCAGATGGTAATTCGATCCAAAATCGGTGGCAAAAGGCTACGCATGATTTTTGAACAAGCCTTCGGAAACGTCGAGGTCATGGCAAGGAAAAGTGGTTACCGAGTACTGAAATCTCAAAAACCGTAGCTTCACCCAACAAGCACAGTGCACAAACCAACGCTGGAAAACCTATAATAAACAACTCTGCCAGAATATGATCGTCGCATTTGAGCCGGGGTATCCTAGCCAGGTAGGGAGCAAGCCTGGAGACAATTCAACAATGAATGCCTAACAGCTTGTGGCCCCTCGGGGCCGCGTGGGTTCAAATCCCACCCCTGGCGCCATGCACATAGAAATACTGAGCGGGGAAAACTCATGTCGTTACGTGAAAAATCCTGTGGAGCAGTCGTTTTCAAAAGAAACGGAGAAGTCAAATACCTTCTTTTACTCTATGATGCAGGCCATTGGGACTACGTGAAAGGCCAAGTGGAACCGCATGAAAGCGAAAGAGACACCGTCACACGCGAACTCAAAGAGGAAACAGGCATAACTGACGCGCATTTCATCGAGAACTTCAGAGAAGAGATAAACTATTTTTACAGAAGAGAAGGCAGAACCGTGTACAAAGAAGTGGTTTTCTACCTTATGGAAAGCAAAGAAAGCAGAGTCAAACTGTCCTATGAACATATAGGGTACGAATGGCTCAACTATGAGCAAGCCATGGCAAAACTCACTTTTGCAAATGCTAAAATAGTGCTAGAAAAAGCCTATGAATTCCTGAAGAAAAACAAAGAAGCACAAGCAAACTGAGGCAGCTTGATAACTTTTTTTCCTAAACATGCACGCTTTGTCTAAGCTTCTTCGCTTGTTTTCCTTGTCACTTCAATCACGGAGGCTACAGACTTCTCAAAATCTCTCTTCGTCTGCGCATCAAGCTCAAGTTCCAAAATCTTCTCGACACCGTTTTTTCCGAGAATACATGGCACACCAATAGAAACATCAGAATACCCGTACTCGCCTTTCAGATAAGTCGAGACACCCATAACCCTGTTTCTGCCCTTAATGATAGCGTCCGCCATAATGGCGATGACAGCGCTCGGAGCATAGGTTGTGGCTCCCTTGAGTTTTATAACTTCTGATCCCGAGCTCCTTGTCAAGCTGACAACCTTCTCAATCTGCTGACGGCTCATTAACTCTGTTATCGGTACACCTGAAACAGAAGCGTGCCGAATAAGAGGCACCATAGAATCTCCATGCTCCCCAATAACCAAAGCACGTATATCCTCCCTTGACACCCCAAGCTCCAACGCAATGTAGGATCGGAAACGTAAAGTGTCCAAAATGTTACCCATCCCGAAAACACGGTTTCTCTCAAACCCCGACTCTTTGTAAGCAACATAGGTCATGACGTCAACAGGATTTGTCACCATCATAAGCTTGCAGTCTGGACAATATTTCACAACTTCTCTGACTACAGATCTAACGATAGTGGCATTCTTACCTGCAAGATCGACCCTGCTCATTCCAGGTTGTCTTGCGTGTCCTGCGGTTACTATGACCAGCTCCGAACCTTTCATCTGACTGTATTCAGCTGTTCCTCTGATTTCCCCGTCAAATTCGATGGCTGGAGCTGCCTGCATCATGTCTAAAGCTTCTCCCTGAGCCAGATTCTCAGCAACGTCAACTAGAACAACATCACTGGTTCTAAGTTCCAGAAGCCTAAAGGCCGCAGCGCTTCCAACCTTTCCAGCGCCTACAATCGAAATCATAAATACGAAACTAGCTAGGTTTCACATAAACACTACGCTTTTCCGGCAAACACTATGCTTTTTCAATTCATTAACGCTCGAGGAGACCCGCAGAGAACTCGTCAAAAATGAAGAAAATAGACAGAAGATGAAGCGCCAGCAGTCAAGTACGAAAATCCAGACTCGTGATCAAGAGCAATGCCTGAATCAACCCATGAAAACCCTCGCTTGTTGGAGCGCGCGTGAGTTAATCCTCAAAATTGTCTTCGTCCTCTGAGTCGTCCCAATTTTCTTCTTGCCAATTTTCCTCTTCCAAACTTATCACCACACATAGACCTTGACCCAAATCACTTACTGTCCATGCCTGACGTAATTCACTGTTGAAACGCTTTGTCAAGTTACTTAGCACGCGCGTCCATGAGCCATATGCGCCTCCATACGCGTTATCTTTGCCTCTTGAGGTAGGCGACAGTGAACATTCTGCCGTCTGGCAGGCTGATGTCTTGGATGCCGACCAGTTCCCATCCTTCATTGCCTAGGGCGTTCAAGTCACTTTGGACATCGTCTATCACTGGCTTGCTGTCGGCGTGGAAATGGTCTGAATGAACCTGCGTCTTTATCGGAATCACCTTATACTCCCACTTAACCAATTCAAACACCACCTTAAACATATACGATATTCAAGTTAGAAAGTAAAAGCGTTTGCTCGCAAAACCATCTCGACTCATTAACCATATCAGAATAGTCTAATTTAGTTGGCAATAGGCGGAACACAACTTCAGTGAAAAATCGAAACCTTCATGACTTTGACGCGCTGGATCAAGAAAGGTGACAAAACTTCTATATACATTAGGGATCTAAGGTTGAACTAGCGGAGATCGAATATGAAACCTGAACACTATAAACCGATAAGGAAAGGAAAGCCCAAACGAAAAGGCAAGATTAGTGCGCGCAAAAGTCGAATGCTTGCAGTGGCTCAAAAATGGAAACCCATTACTTCTCCAAAATTACGTGAAGCTTACTCTACTCAAATAGAATGGGCAAAGAAGCTAATTCCCAAATTGAAAGAAGAAGCAGAAGCGCCGAAAGAAAAAGAAGAGGCAAGATGAGCACACGCACAAATTCTGATCGGCTCGTCTTGGCTGCGGCCGCATAAGAATTTCAGAAGACTCCCCCGTCTCTGTCGCCCCCTCCACATGTAATCGGTCATCATCAATTTGCACTAAAATCCCATTTGTGATCCCCCAGTCTCTGTTTCAAGTCAATTATGGCGTGTACCATCAGTCGAATAATGTTCAAGCATGGGACCACAACATTGAAACCAGCGCGAGTCGTACCGACAAATCATATATTGAACAAAGGAGAAGAATAGTCTTTCATCTAAGTAGCCTTTCATGGTCTGCTCAATGATCACACGAAGAAGGCAGCTTCGATTTGGAAGAAGCCAAGAAAAACGCGAAACGAAACAAGAAGCGCGGAGTCAGATTTTGTCCGCAATGCGGGTCAACTGAAATCTACTGGGCTCACGGATTACCACAGCTATGGTCTATATGGGAATGCAGACACTGCGGCTATTATGGCGCGTTCATAATAGAAGACGGCAAAATGTCCAAGAAACTACAAGAAGAATACGCAAAAAAGCATCTGCACAAAGGCGAACAGCAAACCTGACGTCAACCCATCCTTAGACAGGTTCATTGCCCACTCTTTGCAGTCAAGCGGCAATTCATCAAGAAAGCTTAATTAATCAAATTTCTTCTTTACTGAGCACGGCGCCTAGGCCACAGAGATAGCCCTGGTAGTATAGTCCGGTCTAGTATATGCGGCTGTCGCCCGCAGGACATCAGAGCAGGAATCTCTGACCTGTACCGGGTCCGAATCCCGGCCAGGGCGCCATTTTTCACCTACAGTTAAGTTCTGTCTTTTTCTTCTTCTTGGATAAGGCGCTTCAGTTTTCTCTCCATCTTCAACTCGTACACATGCTCTTTCACAGGTGGGGGCAAGGCTTCTTTTTGGAAAAGCAGGTTTGGAGCTACTATGCGCCTTTCTCCTTTCTTGACTTCTATCTTTTCTCCATTAACCACGTCTTCAAACGGGTCCAACGCCTCTACAATCCAGTTTCCTCGGCTTTCTGCGAGCACTTTGACCTTATGCTTTCCTTTATAATACCGAATATCTTCAATCATAATCGTTCCCACCGATGTTTTCGCGCACGAGGGAATATAAAACACGCGTTTTGAGCCGCAACATGATTGTTTAACCCGTACGCGGAAAACATAAGAGCCTCTTCCAGCCATGAGTTCAGAGACGGAAGTTGACTGTATCGTTTTTGCACAATTCCTACTCGGACACTTGGTTACATGAAATCCTAAGGAATACTGGCGTCAAACCTGACGAAGGTCCCACTGTTACGGCCAGAGCTTCCAAGAGCGGTCTCTGCGTCATCTGCAAAGGATCAAGACTTCTATGCGGCAAAACACGTTGCCCAATCATAGTGCGGGTCAACTATTATCTTCGAAGCGTTCCCTTGACGAGAAGCGAAAACATAGCAGGCGCCTCTCCCCCAGTGTCTTCATAGGCAGAATAGGCTATCCAAACGTTTACGCAGGTCCACTTGTCCCCCCAGTGGATGAAGACACAAGCCTCTACGATCTGCCTGAATTATGGTTTGGAAAGTCAATAGACGAGATAGTCGCCTTCCGTTCGATGCTGATTCGGGGAAAACACCGAGTTAACGTTAAACAATTCGAAGAAGCAGGAAAAATAATTGAGAAAACCCGAGAATTGGCATTGGCCGTCAAGCCAGTGGACGTCGAACTCATGCTTACCAAGAAGCCTCACGGTTCCATTTTTCTAAGCGACGACATCCAGCCATTTGGACCGTCAGCACCGATTCGAGACCTCAAGGTCACCAACACGAACTGGGATCACCACATTGAAAAGGCCTACAGCGACACTGACTTGAAAGCGATCCCAGCCGTACTTGAACTGTACGGCAAAGGCGTACTTGGATCAAGAATTCAAAAGGCCTTCAGCGTAGGCGCCTTTGGCCTAGAAGAAAACCGACGACTGGTGCCAACACGATGGAGCATCACTGCTGTAGACGACATTATTTCAAAGAACCTCATGGAACAGGTCAAGCAGTTCCCAGAAATAAACGAGTACAGAATCTACGAGTCGAAATACTTGGACAACATCTTCGAAGTTCTAATGCTACCCCGAGAGTGGAGTTACGAGGCGATCGAGGCATGGTATCCAGGAACGGTTTGGAACCCTCAAGGTAAACAAACCGTGATGTTTTCAGATTGGGAAGGTTACGACCGAAGAACCACGTATGCGCAAATCGGCGGATGTTACTACGCTGCTCGCTTAGCCGTTTGTGAACAACTCATCAAAGAGAGAAGGCAGGCAACAGTCATTGTTCTTCGTGAAGCGCATCCAGGCTACATCATGCCCGTAGGAGTCTGGCAGGTCAGAGAAAATGTGAGAAACGCCATGCGGCAAAAACCCTTGATGTACAACACCTTGAACGAGATGCTGGGAAGGATCACCAGCCAATTTAAGATCCCCCTTGAAAGCTGGATACGAGAAAGCCATCACATACGCAACTCGCTATTCCAAAAACGAATCACCGATTTTCTGTTCAAACAAATATGAAACGCCTATGCAGGGACGCTAGCTAGAAACTGTGCTGCAGGAGCTACTGCTCGTCTACCTAATGAATTTTGCGGGGTGTCTTTTGAATCTTTTCTTGCAGGCTAAGCTGCAGAAGTGATAAGTTTCTCCATCGTGCGTAATCTTGAATTTAGCTGTTTTGTCATCCATTATTACGCCGCAAACAGGATCCTTAGGCATTTTTACCGCTCTTGACCTCATTCTAGATTGCTTGTTCTGCCTATTAATAATAACGGTGGAACTGCTCATAGGAAAGAAACTAATCGAGATTGTTTATCCCTATTGGCTCGCCGAACAATGCTTTATCCTGCTCATGCTACTCAGCAAAAAGGGGCTGTTGCCTTTGAGTCTGTCCCAGCATATTTGACTGGCGTGCATTTTAGAGAAGGCAAAAATGTGCGTGCAGTCTCGGATTGTGGGAGCCTTCAACTAGGCCTTATTTTCACTAAAATATTCAGCTAGTTTTCTGGTCTCAGCTCTGCGAAGTATCTCAGCACATTTTCTTGGGTCCAGATGCTTGTATTCTAGGCCTGAAGTGACAAGCAGTCTTTGAACGTCTTTTGCAATTCCTGGGGATACAAGCACTCCTCTCACTTCACGATTGGCTCTACGTTTGATTGCCTCAACATATTTGGCCAACTGAAGCACGGCTTCTTTTCCAGCTGTTTTCCGCTTGATCTCAACAACGACAAGTCTTCCCCGTTTGTCGGTTCCATACACGTCAATGAAGCCTGGATCAACCTGTTTTTCCCAGCTCACGGGCTTAAATCCCTCTTCCAAGAGCTCGGGTTTAAGCAAGATTGCTTTTTGCATGTCCTGTTCGCTCGCGTAAAGTGAAAACTCGCCTTCATCGACAAGACTAAACGCTGCAACCAGCTGAATGCTGTCAAAAGAAATCTTGACAGATTCCTGTGGTCTATGCCTTACTGCCCGGATCTCTAGCACATGTTCTCTGCTCTGAACGTGGAAGATAACGTTGCTGCCGGGCATCCAGTTGACCGGTTCGTAGCCTGTTGAACGGTGAACAAGAAGAGAGCCATCTGCCTTTATTATTAACATGCGCTCGCCAGGCTCAAGCGTTGATTTCGCTCTACCCGCATAGTCAACAGAGCATTCCCCAACGAGAAAAAGTGTCCTATGATGAGAAATCGCCTCTTTTGTCAGGTTTTCAGCTTCCCACGACGTCGGCCTGATCAGCACTGTAAAAGAATCAGAGGCTCTCAAGGCATTTTCGCCCACTAGCTTTAGAAGACTTGTGTGTACATAAGATTTCTGAAGGCTTGTGATGAATGGTTGGGACAAGAAACGCGACATAATGCGCCGCTATGACGTTACAGCTGAAATGTACGATATGCGCTACGCTGAGGAACAAACTGCAAAAATCAAGGCGGCTCTGCAACATGTGAAAGTCAAAGCTGCCATGTTACTTGATGCAGGTTGTGGAACTGGCATCTTGTTCAGTCACGTTGCTGATGAGGCACAGATGATTGTGGGGATTGATATTTCCAAGAAGTCTCTGTTGACGGCAAAAGAGCGTTCAAGAGAGCAGATGCGCGTACACTTAGTCCGTGCTGACGCTGACAATATGCCCTTGAGAGATGAGGTTTTCGACAGAGTTTTCGCAATCACTCTCATTCAAAACATGCCTAACCCAACTGAAACGCTGAACGAGATAAAACGTGCTGCCAAAGCCAATGCCTCAATCGTCGTGACAGCATTGAAAAAAGTCTTTGACAGAAACACACTTGAACAGTTGCTTAAAGCCGCAGGCTTAAACATCATCGTAATCGAAGGTGAGGGCCTAAAGTGCTACGTTGCAGTCTGCGCCAAGACACGATGCCCGTAACCGTCTACTAATTCAAGTCTCTTCCGTGCCTTCTCGGTTTTTCGACCCCGTTTACAATTAGAATTCTGTTCTGAGTATCTTTCAAAGGGGACGTGCAATCATTTGCGAATAGCAAGCAACGTTTATATTAATAGCTCCGTCAAAACCATCCTGTAAACGGAAGGAATACTCTTTCATGTTGTCCACCGACTCTGAGACTGTGGCAATCCAACCGTGTTTTTGTGGCTTGGAGATTGGAGGGGCCGTTTACTGATGCCACTGCAGATCGTAAAGAAGGAAACGGCGAACGAGCTTTCGCTAGAATGGATCTTGCACGTCAAGAATTACAAGCTCAGTCTGAACAGAAACATCTGCGTTGGTTGTCAAATCTGCAGCCTAGCTTGCCCAAAAGAAGCAATAAGAATTGAAAAACAAGCCAAAACCCAAGGAGAAAAAACGCATAAAGCCAAGATTGACGTTGACCTGGCAAAATGCAATTTCTGCGGTGTATGTGACATAATATGCCCCTACGGGGCTATGAAGGTCACCGTGGACGGCAAGCATGTTCTCTCGGTTTTAGATAAGGAAAGCTTCCCACAGATTGTCCGCGACATCACGATTGATTCAAACAAGCTCTCCTCGTATGAAGGCAAGAGCAAAGACCTTTGTCCGCTGAATCTAATCAGCTTCCACTTTTTAACCCCCGACGGAAGACGAGTAGAAAGCATTGATTTCTTAGGCGAACCTGAGCGACGTAATATCGCGACCGTCGTCGAAGTTGACAAAGAGCATTGCCCTTGCTGCGGAGTGTGCGAAACAAAAACTACGCCAAGTGCGATACACGTGCGGAAGTTGTTCTCAGGGAAGCTCACCATCGACTCTGAGAAATGTCCACTAGGATGCGTCGACTGCCTTGATGTCTGTCCAATCACAGGAGCACTTTACCTTTCTAATGAGGACAAGAAGGTGCAGGCAAACGAAGTGTTCTGTGTATACTGCGGAGCATGCAAGATAGTCTGTCCTGTTGACGAAGCCCTTGATTTGAAGCGAACTCGCATTAATCATACACCAGTCCATTCAGGCGCTTGGAACAAAGCCCTGGAGCGCCTGACGTCGCCCACTGGCATGAGCAAAGAACTGAAAGCAAAGCGTTCTCTTAAGGCAAGAGAATCTGTGACGAAGAGAATGGGTTTGAAGGAAAAGCAGTATGCCTAGAGAAACAACAAAGAAGCTTGGCACGTCTTCGAAAAGAAAATCTAGGCAGAAGAAGGCTGGATCCCAGATGGAAGAACCTAGAATCGGAGTTTTTGTTTGTCATTGCGGTTCGAACATAGCTTCAGTGATAGATGTCGACTCCTTAACCGGATATGTCAAGACTTTGCCGAATGTGGTATATGCAAAGAGCATGGATTATCCTTGCAGCCGGCAAGGCCAAGACGAGATAGTTGATGTCATAAAGAAAAACAAGCTGAACCGTGTCGTCGTGGCTGGCTGTTCACCGAGGCTTTACGAACCAACTTTCCAGAGCTGCGTTTCCAGAGCAGAGTTGAATCCGTGGCTTTTTGAGATGGCGAACATCCGGGAATTCGCATCCTATTGTCACCGAACTATGCCAAGCGAAGCAACCGAAAAGGCAAAAGACACTGTCAGAATGGCGGTTGCCAAAGCACGGCTTCTTGAGCCACTGAAACCAATAGAATTGCCCGTTACCAAAAAAGTCATGGTGATTGGCGGAGGAATAGCAGGAATCAATGCTGCACTAGACTTGGCTGACATGGGTTTCAAAACCTACTTGGTTGAAAAGACTGAAACAATAGGAGGCTATATGGCGTTGCTAGATAAGACATTTCCAACGCTTGACTGCAGCATATGCATTGAAGGCCCCAAGATGGTTGACGTTGGTAGGCATCCAAACATCGAGATAATCTCGTTCGCCGATGTCTTGACAGTCGACGGGTACATGGGCAACTTCAAAGTGAAAATTCGAAAGAACCCTCGCTACGTAATAGCTGCTAACTGCACGGGCTGTGGCGAATGCAGAGATGCCTGTCCCATCGAATATCCAAACTATGCAGACATGTACCTCGGCGTGAGGGAGGCAATTTCGATTCCATTCGGCCAAGCCGTCCCCCTCACCCACACTATTAACCGTGACTATTGCATCGAATGCTACAAGTGCGTTGACGCTTGTGGCGCTCGCGAAGCGATAAACTTCGACCAGAAACCTGAAGAAATCGAGGTCAACGTCGGAGCAATAGTTGTCGCCGTCGGCTACAGTATGTACAACCCCCAAGATTTGACATGGACTGGCTACGGCAGGTTTTCCAACGTCTTCACAGCACTGGAATTTGAGAGGCTCATACTTGCAGCGGGTCCAACAGGCGGCAAAGTAATTCGGGCTTCAGACGGCCAAAAACCTCACTCCATAGCTTTCATTCAATGCGTAGGCTCCCGTGACATCAACAAATTCGAGTACTGCTCAAGCTTCTGCTGCATGTACACTATCAAACATGCCGTAATGCTCAAAGAAAAGTACAGAGAAGCCATCGAAGTCTACGTGTTCTACAATGACATGAGAAGCAACTTCAAGGGCTACGAAGAATTCTTCAACAGGGCGCAGAAGTCAGGAGTCAAGTTCGTCAGAGTCAAGCTTGAGGGCCGCAGTATAACCGAGAATCCGCAAAACAATAACCTCACAGTCTCAGGCGAAAATGAAAACGGCAAACCTGTCTCTGCCGAAGTAGAAATGGTTGTCCTCGCCAACGCGGCTATTCCAGCATCTGCAGCCTCTGAACTGGCAAAAATCCTCAAAACACCGTTAGGCAAAGATGGGTTCTTCGTTGAATGTCAGCCAAAGATCAGGCCGACCGATACAGAAGTGCCTGGGATATTCTTGGCTGGAGCATGTCAGGGGTTGAAAGATATCCCGTACAGTGTCGCTCAAGGAAGCGCTGCTGCTGCTCAAGCCGCTTCTGCATTAAGCAAGGATTTTTGGACGGTTGAGCCACTGGTTGCCAAAGTGAATGATGAGTTGTGCAGTGGCTGCAGGGTATGCGAATCAGCATGTGGCTACCGCGCAATTAACGTTGAAAAAGTTGGGGACAAATCCGTTGCCAAAGTCACCGAAGGCTTGTGTCGAGGCTGTGGAATCTGCAGTTCTGCCTGTCCAATGGACGCCATAACTATGCCGAACTATTCGGATTGCCAGATTGTGGCCCAAATTCAGGCAGTCATGAACAGGGAGTTGAAAAAGCATGGCTGAGCAGTCCAGTCCAACTGATTTGATAAAAGTAGAGGAACCCCGCATCGGCGTTTTCGTGTGTTACTGTGGTCTCAATATTGCTGGCACCGTAGATGTTGAGGACGTGGCCGAGTACGCCCGCAAACTCCCAAACGTGGTTTACGTTAAGACAAACCGTTACACCTGTGCCGATCCAGGCCAGGAAGAAATCCGAAAGGGCATAAGAGAACACAAGTTGAACCGTGTTGTGGTTGCCGCATGTTCGCCAAGGATGCACGAACCCACCTTTCGCAGAACTGTGTCCGAAGCCGGGCTAAACCCTTTCGTCTATGAAATGGCCAACATCCGCGAGTTTTCTTCGTGGTGCCATCAGAATGCACCCAAAGAGGCGACCGAAAAAGCCAAAGAACTCGTCAAGATGGCAGTTGCGAAAGCACGGCTTCTTGAACCACTGGACGTCATCGAGGTTCCAGTAACCAATAAGGCACTAGTCGTGGGTGCAGGCGTTGCCGGCGCAAGCGCTGCCCTTGACCTTGCAGAGATTGGTTATCAAGTCTACCTAGTTGACCGTGCCGAAATAATGGGCGGCCACATGGCCCAGCTCGGCAAAAGCTTCCCAGTCTTCGAATGCTCGAACTGTCCGCAGCAAATTCACTGTCCAAGGTTCTCATGTGTTGCCACAAGAATCGGCGCTGTCGCCGTTCATCCGAGAATCAAACTGCTTGCGTACACAGACGTTAAACACGTTGAAGGCGTCATAGGAAGCTATAAGGCGACCATTGGAAGAAGGCCGAGGTTCGTTGACGAAGACAAATGCATAAGCTGCGGCAAATGCTCCGAAGTCTGTCCGGTTGAAGCGCCAAACAAGTTTGACGCCGGAATGAGGAAACGCAAAGCTATCTACCTGCCCTTCCCCTATGCTACACCCAACACTTACACGATTGACAAAGAAACGTGCTTATACTTCAAAGACGGGAGCTGCAAGAAATGTCAAGAAATCTGTCCCGTAGATGCCGTAGATTTCAAACAAGAGCCCACCGAAGAGAAACTTGAAGTCGGCTGCATGGTGGTAGCAACAGGGTACGACATCTATGAGCCATACGACCTGCCAAACTATGCCTTCGGCAAACATAAAGACGTCATAACAGCCTTGCAGCTTGAGAGAATCATAGACACAAACACCCAGATTATTGGAGAGCTTCGGAAACCCTCAGACGGCAAAATGCCTGAAAGCATCACATACATACAATGCGTCGGTTCCAGAGACGTAAACAAGTTCGAGTATTGCTCAGGCTTCTGTTGCATGCTCACCCTCAAGAGCGCCGTCTTCCTCAAAGAAAAATATGGCGACAAACTGAAAATCAACGTGCTATACACGGACATGCGTGCCAACAGAAAAGGGTACGAGGAACTGTTCAGGAAAGCTCAGCAGCTGGGCATCAACTTCGTACGTGTAAAACTAACAAACAGGAACGTAAGTGAAAATCCGGAAACAAAAAAACTCGTAGTCTGCGCTGAAAAAGAAGACGGCACCACTGCCCAAGTCGAAAGCGATATGGTCGTTTTGGCAACGGCCGCAGTGCCGAGTAAAGGCTCAGAAGAAGTCGCTAGGGTTTTCAATATCAGCCGTGGGAGCGACGGGTTCTTCATGGAAAGTCATCCAAAGCTGAAGCCGATAGATACGCCGTCAGACGGTGTCTTCGTCGCAGGAGGATGCCAAGGTCCAAAGGATGTTCCCTACAGCGTTTCTCAAGGCATGGGGACGGCGGCAAGGGCAGCAACAATCCTTTCCAAGCCGAGCTACAAAATACAGCCCATCGTGGCGTTGGTTGACCCTGCAAGATGCCGCAACACTAAAGTGAAATGCGGCCTCTGCGCTAAGGCTTGCCCATACAGTGCTATCATAGCACCCGAAGGCCAAGTTGCACAGACGATGAGCGCAATGTGTCACGGCTGTGGCACGTGTGTCGCCGAATGCCCAGCCGACGCGATAACTCAAAAACACTTTACGGATGCACAAATAGTGTCCCAAATAAGAGCCGCGCTGGAAACGAATCCAGAGAGCAAGATACTGGCGTTTCTGTGCAATTGGTGCAGCTACGCTGGCGCAGACCTTGCGGGCACAAGCAGATTCGAATATCCTCCGGTGATAAGGCCTATCAGGGTCATGTGTTCAGGAAGGGTTGACAGGGATTTCGTCCTTGAAGCTTTCAGGCTTGGCGCTGGCATGGTTATGGTTGGCGCTTGTCATCTTCCGTACGACTGCCACTACATCAGCGGGAACTACAAGATGAAAGCGAGAATGGACGCGCTGGCGCCAATGCTGCAGAAACTAGGCATGAGCCCGGAAAGGTTTCGTGTTGAGTACATTTCTGCAGCTGAGGGTATCAAATTCGCAGAGATTGTGACAGAAATAGCCGGGCAAATGCAGAACCTTGGTGAAGAGAAAATCAAAGCTGAAAATGCAAAATTGAACCCATTCATCGAAAACATGCTGAAGAGAAAACAGCATTAGAAGAATTGGACTTCTGTTTTTCCTTTGCTCGTCCGCCGTGTTCGGCGCACACTAAAAAAAGAATGGTTTCGTTGTCTGACGTAGAGTGTGAACCCTTCCAGAAAAGTAGTTTTGTGAACCGCGTGTTTCTTTTCAACTAGTTTGCTCTTGAATCTTCTTTGTCTTTCCAGAATTCTCTTGTGCGCAGGTACTGGATTTTTGCTTTGAGAAGATCCATTAGAAAATCCTCTTCTTTGGGATGCATTTTTCCCAGAACCCTTGAGGCCGTTTCAGGACCTACACCCTTTACTTCCAATGCCATTACAGCTTTCTTTCCATAGCTCAGCACGAAATCGGCTGTTCGTCTGGCCTTGGTCAATTCTTTGAGCTCGTCTGGGGAGACTTCCTTTCCTTCGCGTCTTCTTCCCAGAGCTTCATTCAAGTGTCCTGCTTCTTGGGTTGTATACAGAAGTGTCAGGAGTCTTGACCCACATTTTGGACACGAGGGCTGCTCTTCTAATTTCTGATCCTCTCTTGGCGGGTCCACTGCCCACAAGACATGCATAACAGTGAGGCCGTTCTGGACTCAATTGACTTTTTCATTCTTTCAATGTTGCTTTGCAACAATTTCTCAGGAGCCATCAGCTCTGACATGTCGGCGAATTTAGCAAGCATGTGATAGCCTAAAGGTGTCGGCTTTTCATGGTTGAACACACTGCTTACCTTGATGTCACCTTTGTTAACAGCTCTCACAATCTCCTTAACCTTTTTGAGGTCAACTTTCTCAATCATGGCCTCACGTAATGTCTCATCCAGAATGGGCGTATTCACGAACCTTCTGGGCAGCTGAGCCAACCGCTCGTAGCTCATGGTTTTTCCACGCGGCAACGCTCCGAAACGTTCTGCGACAGATTTCATTTTGTAAGAGAATGGAAACTTTGACTCCAAATATGCTTCAAAAGCCTGCTCAGCTTCTTTGCCAGATAGATTGAACATTTGAGCACATGTCTTCTGAACTTCTTGCTGCGTCAGTTTCTTTGGTGCCTCAATCAGTATGTGATAGCCGTCATTCCACCAACCCACGATGATTTCTCTGTCAGAAAGAACAGAGTCAAGAACGCAGCCTAAAGTGCGGTTCACTATCTCGCCAAAGCAAGCGTGAACTATAAGATACTTGTCAAACCCTTCAACCACAATATGTTTATCAGTTGGAAGCGGCGCCCCTTGCCTCAAGTGTTCTTCAACTTCTTGAAGAATGCTCAATAACGTGGACTTGTCTGTTGAAAACTTGTCTGCGAGTTCTTCCGCCGCGGTGTCGGCTTTTCCTGTTTTTTTGAGGGTTTCTGCGATTCTTGCCCGTAGGCGGCCGGTTTCACGTGCCAGTTCAAAAGAAACAGGAAGCATCTCGCCATCCCAGCCAGGCACTGCTGCCAATGGATCTTCTGAGGGTACCACATACACTGTGCCCGTCTCCTCTTCAATCTGAACTATTCTCCAAACATGACCTTTGATGATGAAGTTCAAGCCTACACGTGCTTTGAGTGCCATGAACTCGTCGCCTAGAGTGCCGATTTTCCTGTCTGAAATGACGTCGATTATGGGATAGCGTTTTTCATCGGGTATCATTGACAGATTCTCGTAGTAGTACTTTCGACTATTGCGGCCCTTCTTCAAAACTTGGCCTTCTTCGAATATCCTTATTTGTCCTAGCCTTTCTAAAAAGCATATTACATTCCATAGACGTTTTTGTGAAATCTTGCGATAAGGATAAGCCCTTCGCAATAGAGCAAAAAGCTCCTTGAAATTCCCCGTTCCATTATCCATAAGTGTTCCAACGATCTGATGCGCCATGACGTCCAAGGCGTTTTCATGAATCAGCACATTTTCAATCTTGCCCGCTTGAGCGTCTTTTGTAGCCGCAACAGATTCAAG
The DNA here is from genome assembly GCA_963838505.1 of Candidatus Bathyarchaeota archaeon. Classification (GTDB taxonomy): domain Archaea; phylum Thermoproteota; class Bathyarchaeia; order Bathyarchaeales; family Bathycorpusculaceae; genus JBEKCD01. Next base: position 8,102 of record CAWIRG010000019.1, on the reverse strand, counting down.
CGCATCATCAGGATAGGCTGTGATAATGATGCCTTTTGAGAGCCTGTCTAGGCGGTGACCGCTACGTCCCACCCTTTGAATCAGACTGCTGACATGCCTAGGTGAGAGATACTGAATGACAAGATCAACCTGACCTACATCGATACCTAGCTCCAAGGTGCTTGTGCAAACAATCGCTTTCAAGTCGCCTGCCTTGAACTGGTCTTCAATTTGTGCGCGTTCTTCCTTTGACAGGGAACCATGGTGCACGGCAATGTCTGCACGTCCGAGCTGATTGAACCTGTAACCGAGCATCTCTGCCATAGTTCTGCTGTTAACGAAAATCAGCGTGGACTTGTGACTGTCGACGAGCTCCCTCATTCGTCTGATTCTTGCGGCTGCTTCAGGCGACGTGTTTAACGTGCGGACCAAATCATAATCTGCTTCGACGGGGATGGGGCTCTCAACACTGTAGCGGTAACTCTTAGGCGAAGCCGCCTGCAATATCCTGATGTTTCTTTTCGTTCCAGCAAGAAACTGTGCAACTTCGTCAGGGTTGCCAATCGTAGCCGATAAACCGATTCTCTGAAAATCCCCGTCGGCGACTTCACTCAGTCTCTCTAAAGCGATGGCGAGTTGAACCCCGCGTTTGCTTGAAGCAAGTTCGTGAACCTCATCCACGATGACATATTGCACACGTCGCAGGTGTTGTCGCATTCGGGAACCAGGAAGAATTGCCTGGAGGGTCTCAGGAGTTGTGACAAGTATGTTTGGAGGAGAGATCGCTTGCCTTCTCCTCATCTTAAGATCGGTGTCTCCGTGCCTTACTTCGATTGAGATGTCAAGTTTGGAAGCCCAGAATGACAATCGCTTCAGAAGGTCACGGTTCAAAGCTCTCAAGGGCGTCATGTAGAGTACAGCTATCCCTCCCCTCCGTGATTGCTCAATCAGCTTAGAGAAGATTGGGAGAAGAACTGCCTCAGTTTTTCCGCTGCCCGTGGGTGCAAGCAAAAGCACGTTCTCTCCCTTCAAAATAGGCAAAGCCGCAATCTTCTGTGGCAGTGTCGCTCCTGTGAAGCCGAGCTCTTCCAGAGCCAAACGCACAGATTTTGCGAAAAGACTGAAAACCTCGGAACTCGGTTCTTCGCTCATTTCCTTCACGCCACAACGTCGTCGTTCGACATATTCACGCTAGGGCAAAGAGTAGGACAACACGAGCCCCGCTTCCTCTCTGCAGGGGATTGAGATCTTCTCCCTGAATTTACCTTTGGGAAACAGTTTCCAGAATTCTTCTGTAAGAACCTCTTTTCTGGAACAGAAGATCACTTCGTTCAACTCGTTTGTCCATACGGTCAGCCCTCTTGTTTTCCCTTTGTGAAGCAGGTGAAGGAACGAGTCCTCTTCGCCAAGCTGCAACATGGCTATCGTGCTTGAGCCTTTCAACGCACAGAAAAATGAGTACAGTGCCTCTGTTACGTCTTCTTTCTCGTTTAGTGTTTCCTCGAAAAAGTGTGGAATGACCTCTGAGTCGATGAGCTCAGACTTCTCTGATTCAAAAACATGAGCGTTCCCCAACGTCTTTCTAATCTCCTTATAGTTCTCAATCTTGCCATTGTGAACGGAAACAACGGTCAGCTTCGGGTCTCGCTCGACAACGTATGGTTGCGCAGTCTCCTTGTTCCCAGACGTTTTCATGAACTCAGGGCTCGGCATGCGCACATGACTAATCAGCACGGACGTCTTTCCAACTTTCACACTCTCTCTCAACTTCTTCGCAGGGTGTTCGGCAATCTTTCCGACCTTTTCAACAAGAACATCTCCATTTTCTAAGAGCAAAGCTACGCCCGCTCCGTACCCTCCAACCTGCGTGGGTTCATCATGGTATCGATGAACCTCCAGGTTCTCAAGAACACTGAAGACACTTTTCAACGGCAAAGACTTCTGCAGTGAGAATCCAAAAACGCCGCACACTTTCGATATCTCCTTATGACTTTTTTCTTCTAGGAAAAGAATCTCCGAACAGGTCTGAGCTAAACCTTTCGGTTGGCGCATCACTTTGCATAATTACCTAGGCCGCCAAGTCAAAGAAGGAAAAGTCAGACTAAAACTTTGAAATCGTATGCTAGGCAACGCTGCCACCGACGCTATCGATGCGGTCACAGTCACGCCAGTGCCGACTGTTCGTTTTCCAGCCAAACCAAAAGGATTTGGGCGACAAGCTCTAACGAGCGTGCGCTTGGAAAAGAAGAGAAGAATGCTTATAACAATAATTAATGAATTCAAAATGACCGGAAGTTGAACGCGCGAAGCGCGACATCTATGAGCGCTTTGGCTCTTCTGGTGTCTGTCTTTTTTTGATTGATTCTGTTTTCAAACAGGATTCCAGCAGGATTACCGTATCAACATTCTTAATCGCGCTCTTCTCGGCAACGTTGTTTGTGGCATACCGTTTCCTTCCAAAAGAGACAGGGACCCCTAAGACCTCTGACTATTCAGGGGATCGACGAAGAGCCGAGGACAAACCGACGCTGAAACTCACACTCTTCAAATCGCTATCGCGTCGACTTGAAAGAGGCATTATAGGACATTTCGGCTGGCAAATCTGGCGTGCGCTGGACAGCTTTTGCTGCTCGCAAGAACCAAAAGGTTGAAATCTCAAGCTGAGAGATTTCAAAGCGGACTATGAAGACATCGAGGTACGGGTACGCCTTCCGCGGATGACCGCTTTTTCCGCTGCTGAGTCCACTTCAAACCAATATCTTCAGCACATCGTTATACTATCGAAGTACGGAGACGTTGCCGGCGAATGACCACTTTTTTAGCTGCTGAGTCAAGAATACGTGATGCAGTCATACTGTAATGATTTGCTAGACGAGTAACTGAGTTTCAAATCTGTGGCGATCGGATAAAGAAAGGGAGAGGGAGAAGGCTAACGTTCTGTTGGTCCGCTGATGTATGCCCAAACGCCTACGAGCAGCAGTGTTAGACAGGCTCCCGCGAAGCCGGACAGCAGGTATCTTGAGCTGATGAAGGCCGGTAGGACATTGGCTAGTGCCGGAATCGCGTAGGTTGCGGTCAGGTCTGCGATCATTCCAGCGAAGAATCCTAGGATTGCCACAAAGACGAAAATCTTGAACCTTTCACCCATTTCATTCACCTTTTTAGGTAGGAATTGAATCTAAGCTTCTTTTTAGTCTAACTCACACTTTTATGTCTATTCTCAGAAAACCGCGAACATTCTCTTTTAATTGGAAAATTAAAGCCCAAAGCTGTTTCCGCTCGGGCATATAGCTCTACATATATCCAAGCATGTTTTCGTCATATTAACAATGATAAAATTCTTCTCCAGCGACTTTTGTTTTCTGGAGGTAATTAACTTGTCAGAAAGGTTTAGCAAAAAATGGGAAACAAGAAGAGAAGAGCAACCGTTTACAAACCGCTTGAAAGATGCAGTCAAACCACCAGGCCCACTGAAGCCACGATTAGATTTTGCTGTTCGGCGCATTGAACTGCAAGTTCAGAAGTTGGATCAAGCCACGGACAGATTCGGTCAAAGAGACAAGACAATATTCGCCAGAATAGTTGACTCCTATACAAAGCACGACACAGCGCGCGCAAATGTCTTTGCCAACGAATTGGCGGAAATACGAAAGATGGAAAAACTCATAATTAACGCAAGGCTTGCACTCGAACAAATAGTCCTAAGATTACGCACAGTATCAGAACTCGGAGACGTAGTGTCAACACTAGGACCCGCAGTCGGCGTACTGAATCGGTGAAAGCTGGACTCGTGAGCGTTTTCCCTGAGGCAGAGAGCGAACTTGGCGAAATCGGCAACATGCTAAGCGGAATAATGATCGAAGCAGGACAGGGCTCCTCGGGAATGACCTTAAACTTCGACACCGTTAACGAAGATGCATCCAAAATTCTCACAGAAGCAGCAACAGTCGCGGAACAAAGAGTCAAAGAGAAATTCCCAGACTTGCCACCAGGAATTCCAGGACTACCATCCGCTCCAATAGGCGAGAAATCCACCACAGAGACTTCGTAAACATAGGGGATGAAAAGAAATGTCGCAAAACCCCAACCCTTTTCTTTCTGTAGGAAAGCAAGTCAACGACGAATACGGACGCGTGATAGGAAAGATAGCCTCATTCGCTGTGACCCCTAGCGGAAAATTCGACAGCGTCTTTATTGAACTTGGCGACGGAAGATTTCTGAAGCAAAATGTCGATAACGTGAAGTTTGACGGGACTGAAATAACCCTCGTGTCAAACGTTAAGGCACAAGCATGGATACTGAGCGACCAGATACCTCTTATCTGGCGAAAAGACCAGGCCCTCAAGGATCTATCTGAGAAAAAAAAGATATCCAAGGAAACATATGCGGAACTGCACGAAAGCTTCGACGGAGTTCTAACTCAACTAAAAAGTGAAGCTCAGACTCTGAGAGAAGAAATAGAAGATGAAATCGCAAATTGCAGCGAAGAAAACAAGGAACTAGGCTATGCCCTTGTAAACCTTGAAATTGAACACGAAATAGGCAAAGTCGACAACCAGTACTACGAAACTGCGTTCTCAATGATTCAGGAGAACATCAAAAGAGTGCACATGAAAAAAACTGACATGGAACTGACGACCAGTAAGCTCTCAAGTATTCTTCTAGGCGATGCTTCAAAAGCAGAACAGACAAAAAGTAAGTCGAGCGAAACTGCAAAAGGGCTAGGTCAAGGGCTTCCAGAACCGCCTGTAGTTGTTTACGTGAAGGAAATCGGAAAAACCGGGATATAGGCTGACAACACGAAGGGTAGTGGGCGGAGGGAAGGATCATCAAAGGATTTATTCGTTCGAGCCCTCCACCTCTCCGCGCAACAGCCGTCAGGTCAATACAGGTACTTAGAGTACAACACAACAGGCTTGAACAAGCAAATTATAGGCTCAGAGAAAGAGATAGAATCCTTTTTCAATCATGCGTCGGAGCTCTCAAAGCTAAAAACAAAGACCGCGCATCCATATGCGCCAACGAAATTGCAGAAGTCCGAAAGCTCATCAACTTTCTTTACAACGTAGAACTTGCAATAGAACGCGTAATTCTCAGACTCGAAACCATAAAAGAACTCAGCGACATAGTCATCGACCTAAAACCAGCATTGAAACTTCTTCAAAACGTTTCACAAGAACTGTTCGAATTCCTGCCAGACGTCTCATCTGAGCTCTGCAAGGTCAATGACACGATAAGCGAAACACTTTACTCGACAAAGATAACCACTGACGAATCGGTGATTCCAGTGAACCGCAAAACACCTGGCGGCGAAGAAGTACTAGGCGAAGTCTCAACCTTCCTTGAACAAAGATTGGCGCAAGACCTTCCCGAACCGCCCGCCACTCAGAAAACACCGGAGAACGAACGAGCCACGTTGGAAGAAATGCTCGCGTTGGCAACAAACATATCTGAAAAGAAGGCAAGCAGAGTTTCTGAAGAGTCTGGAAGAGATTCTTCTCAAACCCTCATTTCTTATAAAAAATCTGAAATCAAGGAAATCTCCTTGAAAGTTGAGAATCCGGAGTTAGAGGAAGTTCTTCTCGATTACGTAAGGAGGAGCAACGGCCAAATCGACCTGGAACGCTGCTCTGTTGACTTGGAAACGTCAAATGAGAGCATCGAGAGGGCTCTTGAAAGTCTTGGGTCGAAAGGAAGAATAAAGATTGAATTGAAAGCTGGAGAATGAAAATTATGAGCGCATCTCAAGAACTTGAAAAGGCGGCAACAAACTTTGCCTTGGAGGCAGTTCGCTTGGACAAGCAGGGGTCAAAGGGCATGGCGATAACCAATTACCAAAAGTCCATAGAAAACCTCTTGCAGCTCGTCCAACTTTATCCCGAGTATAACCTCAACAAGGTTTACATACAAAGGGCAATCGCGTACCAGGAACGAATCAAAGCTATACAGGGCGCCGTGACATTCGCAGAGCCAAGGCCCGAAGCCAGATGTAATGGCGTCGAAGGAGAACCAAGGAATACAGAAGGCGCAAAATCAAGTTATGAAGAACTGATTATGACAGAGAAACCGAACGTTAGGTGGGAGGGAGTCGTCGGGCTTGACCCTGCAAAGAAGGCCGTTAAAGAAGCCATTGTCTACCCAGTTCAAAGACCAGACCTATTCCCTCTAGGTTGGCCAAGGGGTATTCTACTATTCGGGCCTCCTGGCTGTGGAAAGACACTTCTTGCCGCTGCAGTGGCAACGGAGATTGAGGCAAACTTCATATCCATAGATGCTGCCTCGATAATGTCAAAATGGCTGGGAGAGGCCGAACAGAACGTGGCCAAACTCTTCGGCTCAGTCAGAAAATCGGCCATGGAGGGAAAGGCATCTATAGTGTTCATCGACGAACTCGATTCTATGATGGGCAAACACTCCAACGAGGTCGGCGGCGAAATCAGAGTCAGAAATCAGTTTCTGAAAGAAATGGACGGAATCGTGGACAAGGGGAAAAACCTACACATTTACGTCATCGGAGCGACGAACAAGCCGTGGGACTTGGACTGGGCATTCATAAGAAGATTCCAAAAAAGGATTCTCGTGCCCCTGCCAGACCATCACACTCGCCTGATGATGTTCAAACTGTACACTGCTAGCCTTCAGCTGGCTCAAGATGTTGACCTACATGAGCTTGCACGGCTTTCCGAAGGCTTTTCGGGAAGCGACATCAGGGATGTAAACCAATCCGCACAGCTGAAACTCATAGGCGAATTTTTCGAGTCAGGAAAAGCCAACGACAAAATGGCCAAACCAAGAGATCTGACAATGGATGACTTTAGACAAATACTGGAAGAAAGAAAACCCAGTGTGTCTCTCGACATGCTGACCTTGTATAACAGATGGTTTGACGCCTTCAAAGCTCTCTAGCAGGAGATGGTTGCAGAGCACATAGCAGGAGCACGTTGAGACGCAGGGTGGAAAGGTCTGGAGAATTACCTTAAATTTTAAGGATATCTCCTTTCTCCCATCTCCCCCTCAGATAATATCTCCAGACCCCACAACCTAACGTCGAAGACGTGCGTTACTGCTCTTTTCTTGCTATATTTTCCACTAGGTTCGCGATTTCATCACCGTGCTTCAGCACGTCTATGTAAGGATACCATAGTGCTTGCTTTTTCAGGCTTGTACGGTCCCGTGAATACCAATATTGGCTGGAATTTCTCAGCTGCTTCTTCAATGTCTTCCGTGGATTTTGCAACGACTATTATCTTGTGTATAGCCTTGTCTGCAGCTACGAGTTTCTTGAAGCCTTCAAGAAAGACTATGTCACTGTCGCTGCATCTCTCAGAATCTCCTTCAGCGACAGGCCTCGGGTTTTCTCTATCGTGGCTATCTCCCGCTGATGCCGCTACAACTGTGGTCGCCCCCGCCTGAACATAACGCCAAGTGTCTTTTCCTTCAGTGTCGATTGTGAAATTAGGTTCGGGGATATGTTTGGCTGCTGCAACCTTGTAGCCTCTCTTAGTCGAGCTCTCTTAGTCAAAATTTCTATGACAGTTGTTTTGCCAGATTTCTTCCCACCCACGACGCCGATGACTGTCTCCGATTGACCATGCTTGTTTGGTGTCACTGCATTTCCTCCCTGAAAACCTTTTCAAGTATGCCTTTTTCCATGTTCAGCTCCTTGAAAGAGCCTTCGCCCATCTGAGGTACGCTCTGAAGAGGCTTTGAAAAATGTCTACTTTCTCTTTGTCTGACAGCTCTTTTTCTTCGGCTAGCAACAGTGCGAACCATTTGCCAGCTTCAGAGAGTTGATACGCCTTGACCCACGTGATGCGGCCGCTTTTCTCTGCTTTTTCCATTTTCTCTCTGAGGATTCCCAGCTTGGTCAGCGACTTCAGAGTCTCGATGACTGTCTTGTTCGAATAGGTCAACTTCCTAACAAGCTCTCCTTGATAGATCTTGTTTGAAATACCTTGTCGCAGCGAGAACCTCAGTATGTCAACAGCAGCCTTTGAACCGAAGATGGCGCTCAAGACTTTGATTTTCTGTTCAGAAGGAAGAAAAACTACATACGGATGTAACCTATCGTCCAAGGGCTGCCACGTTATGCTGCTGTAATCAGCTCCTCCTTTAAGCATTGT
>CAWIRG010000018.1:0-35161 GCA_963838505.1 Candidatus Bathyarchaeota archaeon | reverse complement strand
TTTTGTTGGCCGAGGTTATGTTCCCAGGCTCACGATCGTTATCCATGTCAACACGCCTGTCGGAACGATGATGACGCCATTCAACAAGAGCCCTATGACCGCGAGAGCTTTCAACCGCTCCCGTCTGATGAGCGCGACAATGGACGCGCAGATGCCCAGCAGCGAGGCTGGGAGAGATCCCAACTGCCGACAAACGGTGGAAGAAATCCTCTGGCAAAGCTATCGCCCCCATGTTTGTCCAGCAGGTACGTAAGGACGATGGCAATGAGAAGCCCGATCGCAGGCAGGCAGAGCGCAATGGTTCCGAACACCGGCGGGGGCTTTGAAGCCGTCGGTGGCCCGCCCAGCGATGCGGGTTGTTGGCTTCCCAATTCCAGAATCTCGTCCAACAGGCGAGGATTGTCATTCTTCTCCGTCATTCTTGTCTCCGATAAAGGACGATGAAAAAGACGAGCAGACTGCCATGCAAGAGAAGCGTACTCACGAGCCACTGCAGAGATGCGCCATGCGCGCGCGCCATAAACATCGCGTTCCCCATGTTGTAGAGTAGATTCAGAACCAAGCCGACAATTGCGATCACAGTCGCCGTCTTCAGTTTCATTCTTTCCTCCTGGCCAACGAGCTTGTAGAAAAACTCGGTGGTGGTTGGCAAGCGGCGGCGCCGGTGATGGTCGGCGTGGGGAGCTCATGCCGCGAGCGGTTCCGGGTGACTGAGAAACCGTCCCTTTGCCCGTCGCTCAGGCATCATGCAGCTTTGGCGTGGGCGACCTTCTCGATGTTGTGCACCAGCGTGAACAGCTTCCATTGCGTGCTCACCTTGCGCCGGCCACGCAACGTGAAGCGACGCATGCCCTTGTTCTGAAGGTTCGCGAACACCGGCTCCACCGTCCCGATGCGCTTGGCGTAGATCAGCCGCCCCAGCACACTGTCGAACTTCTCCCGCATCACCTCCATCGCCTGCCGCGCCGCCTGCGCCACTCGCCCGACAAAGAACGCCACCTGACGCTGCACCGTGCGCTCAGGGTACTTCAAACACTGGCTCCTCAACACGCAGCCCCGACACGCACTCTTCGGTGCCTTGAAACGCACGTTGAGGTACCCCCCGGTCTGATCAGCTTGCCGCACCGATACAGCTTCTTGCCCGCCGGACACACGCATGTGCGCGCCTGCTCGTCGTAGATGAAATCTTCCGGCCCGAAGCGCCACCGCTCCTCGGCACCACTGCGCCGACGCTGCTCCTTGCGGTGGCGCTCCTTGAACCGCCCGACGTTTGCAAACGCCGCATCGCGGCGCCGATAGTTGGCGTCGGCAATGTACGCATCCACCCCGCTTTGCACCACCTGCTCCACGCTCTTGGCCGAGTGAAAACCGCTGTCCGCCGTCACCTTCGCCTTCTTGAAGATGTCCTCCTCGTGGCCGATCCTGGCAAAGTTCTGGCGTGTCCCCTCGATCGTCGGCCCGAGCAATCTTGCTCCTGGCCGTTGCCGTACGCCTCGGCGTGCACCACTACCTGATGCATATCGTCGACCACCGCCACCCCGTTGTACCCCTGGATTACTCCGTGCGCGGTCGACATCTTCGCACTCTGCGGGTCGGTGATGTTGCTCTTGCGCTCCTTGCCGCTGGCACCCATGTTCGGCTTGGCCTGGGCCAGAAAGCTCTTGATCTTGTCGATCTTGGCCCGATACGTCGCCAGCTTCTTCTGCTCGCGCTCGCCCTGTGGCCCCTGCTTCTCTGCCTCATCGCGCTCGCGGTGGCGGCGCACAATCTGGCGCGCCGCCCGCTCCATCTTCTCCTGCTTGTCTGCGAGCTCTTCGAGTGTCCCGCTCCACTGCTTGCAGGCATTCGAGGGCAGCTTGCAGCCGTCGATGGCAAAGTGCTCTTTGCCGATCAGTCCCAGCTCATCGCAGTACAACAGCACATCGCGGAACAGCTCCACGATCTCCTGCTCCAGCTCGCCACGAACGCGGCGATCGTCGTGAAGTGCGGCCGCGTGTCCGCCGACAACGCCATGAACACCACGTTGCGCCGGCAGGCTTCCTCCACCTTACGGCTCGACACCAGGCCTTTATAGTATCCGTAGAGCACGATCTTGAGCAGCACCTTTGGGTCGTACGCCAACCGCCCCGTGTCATCGTTGCGGTAGCGCCGCTCGAACATGCTCAGATCCAGGTGCTCTTCGACGATCTCGTTGAGCGCGTACTCGAACGAGCCGGGCAGATCTGATCCGCATAGCTCAGCGGAATCCACTTGTCCTGCTTCAGGTTGTACGGCTTGTACCGCGCCATCCACTCCTCCCCAGCCACCTCAGCCGTCCGGGCATCGTGACGACACCCGCCAGACCTTGATTTACCTGGATGCGCGGACTTTTTCTACATCCTCAACGGCGTGCGCATCAGCCGCGCGCGGCTCTCTTGCGCGGCGGCTGCATGCGCTTGTTCGGCGGTCCGTGGCGGCCCGTGCGTGGCCCGGTCGCTGCGGCTCTCGGCTTTGGGCGGCGCGCCGGGGTCCCGTGCAGCATCCCCTCGACGCTGATGTCTTCGTCGATCTCAGGCCAGTGCACCCCTTGGCCGGTGCCGATCAGCCGGAAGTTTGCGCGCTGTGCCGGGTCGCCTCGGCCAGTCGCCATGACCAAGCGAGCGGGACGCTGATCACCCGGCCATCCACCAGCTGCGCGATGATCTCGTCCTCGGTGACTCGGACGTGCTCGATGCGGGGATCGCTGCTAGCCGCAGTGTTCATGCCATGCCTCCAGAATGCCGGCACGATGCGTCTGGATGATGCGACGAATCACGTTCAACTCTCGCGCCCGAAACCGTGATTACGGGCAAGCCCAAGCGGCTCAAACCAGAACTTGCAGGTCTTGTTCTCGCGCTCCACGTGGACATGTGGTGGCTCGTTGCAGTCGAAGCTCGTGAAGAAGAACCGATATGGCCCGGGATACCCTGGATTCGTGGCATTCAGACCGTCGCTCCTCCACTACCAGGGGATAATAGCATATCTCACGCGTACAGGCTCGGCCGACCCGCCCAACGCCAGCCATAACCCGTGGGCGACGCGAAGCGGCGACCAGCGGGTTCATGGCCTTGTTAGGTGGCGCTTATCAGCGCCTGGCTCATGGAGCTCCCGGAAGGAGCTTAGCAAATTCCGAATCCGCGTTAGTGGGCTTGTCGAGAGCCCATTTGAGTCGAAGACGAGCTTTACACCGTTGCCGAACGCTTCGAAACCCAAAGTCGCCTGCACCGACAGCGGACGCTTTCCCCAGTCCACCTCGGTCAACAACTTGTTCAGATCCCGAAGTTGGTGCATGAGTTCCTGTACGTCTTTACCCTGGCCGAGAGCAGAGAGTCCCTTCTTGACCGCCGCCAACTCTGCGCGGACCTCTTCGAATACAGTCTTGCGCTGTTCATCAATTGGGATAACGGACCCACCGAGGGTGTCGACCAAGACCGCATGGTCGTACACGTACGTCGCGATGTGACTCAATACTCGAATGCGCTCGGCGAGAAGGTCCGGTTCTCCGCGGATCGCAGCATCTCGAGCAAGTCCCATTTTCACCATCTTCGCAAATACGCCCAGCACCACATCGTGAGCACGTGCCTGCTCGTTCAGCCCGCTAGCCATGAAGCCTGCAAAGTCGGGGTTGTGCGTGCGCGGAATGGACACAACAAGTACGTTGTCCAGCCTCGTGAGGGGCGCCGTCGGTGCGAGACCCACCGGCTCACTTGAACTAGCCGCGCGTTCGCTCCAATGTCGAAACTGCTTGTAGGCTCGCAAGAACTTCTCGGCCTCTGCCTTGCGAGGGCAAACGACGCAGATTGTCGCGTAGAAATAGGCGTGAGCACTCAACCACGTGGGACGATCTGAAGCGAACAGCCAATCAACTCCGTCGATGCCCCCCGTGATGGAGACCGCTTTCTCACCAATGTCCTCTGCGAACCGGTTCGCAACCCTCCCGTCCTGGCAGAAGAGGTATACGTAGCAGCTATGCGGTCCAACTGCGGAGAGTGAAAACTCCGCTAGGTCGTAGACATGATACCCCATCAGCTAACCCTGCCTCCCAGCCATGGGCCAGTCACGCCACCTAGTCATAATGGCTGCACTTGATGAAGCGACCTGCCTCTTGCACAGCGTGGGTTACGCGGCGGGATGGGCCCACCGCACAGAGCCACATGCAAAGGAGGCAGGTCATGCAAAAGCGTATCATGTTTGTTGGGATGGATGTACACCGAAAGTCGATCGACATCACCACGGCCGAGCAGGGGCACGACGGCAAGGTCGCGCACTTCGGGTGCATCGGCGGGGATCTGCAGTCGCTGGACACGGCGGTGGACAAGCTGATGAAATGCGGAGCCGAGCTGCGCTTGGTCTATGAGGCCGGACCGTGCGGCTACGTGATCTACCGCCACCTCAGAGAGCGGGGTCTGCACTGCACGGTGGTGTCGCCGGCCGGTGTGCCGAAGAGGCCGTCGGATCGCGTCAAGACCGACCGGCGCGACGCGCGCACGCTGGCGCTGCAACACCGCGCCGGCGCGCTGCGGGCGCTCTACGTGCCGGAGCCGGAGGATGAGGCGATCCGCGATCTGGTGCGGGGGCGCGAGGACGCGGTGCACAATCGGCGCCGGGCACGGCAGCGACTGAACTCGTTCATGTTACGCCACGGGCGGCGCTACTCGGGCAAGAAGAAGTGGAGCCTGGCGCACCGCCGGTGGGTGGCGGCGCAAAGCTTCTCTCATGCGGCGCAGCGGGTCACGCTGGAGGAATATGTCGGGGCCATCGAGGAGGCTGAGGGGCGGGTCGAACGGCTCAGCAGCCAGATCCAGGCACTGGTGGTGGCGTGGCGGCTCAAGCCGTACGTCGATGCGTTGCAAGCGCTGCGCGGCGTGTCGTGGGTGGTGGCGGTGACCGTGGTGGCGGAGGTGGGTGACCTCAGTCGTTTCCAGCCGCGCCGCCTCATGGCCTTTCTCGGCCTGGTGCCCTCAGAGTACTCCAGCGGGGAGCGCCGCCGCCAGGGGGCGATCACCAAGAGCGGCAACGCGCACGTGCGCCGCGTGCTGGGCGAGGCGGCCTGGGCCTACGTGCATCAGCCCGCCATCAGTGCGCGCGTGCTCAAGCGCCAGGAGGAGCTGTCGAAAGAGATCCGTGACATCGCCTGGAAGGCGCAGCTGCGACTGTGCACGCGCTTCAACCACTTGAGCGCCCAGCACAAGCAGCGCAACAAGATCGTCACCGCCATTGCCCGCGAACTGGTGGGGTTCATGTGGGCCATTGCCCGCTGTGTGGCGCAAGGCAGCAACCAGACCAAGGAAGCTGAGCGCCGCACGACCACGCCACCAGACACCATTGTGCTGCGGCGGCGGCCGCGCCCGCAGTCCCGCAACCGAGCGCGCAAGGTAGCAGCGTGAAGCACGCCCGAACGCCACGGTCGGGTTCTCCACAGCCGAGCCTGCGACGCGCCCGGGGGCCTGGGAAGGGGCCCCGGTCATGGGCGCGCCGAGAGCGGAACGCTCCGCTGTGGATAACCCACGCGCCCACTCCCACGCGCACCCCGAGAGCAGACCACAAGGTTATCAACGGATGACGAGGCAGCAGGACCCAAGGAGGTGAGAGCGAAGAGCACCCTGAATGCTTAAGGGCGTGGTGTTCGGTATTCCTAATCCGTGAATTGGATCAGTGAAGTTAATGTTTGCAAAACCTTCAGTATTCATGACTTCAAAGTTTATTATTGGTGCTGCATGTGCTGGGTTGTATACCATTATGGGTGCGGTGAGTAGCACTAGAGCTGAGAACCAAAGTTAAGACTTTAATAGGTTTCATTTCTCCTTCTCCCTTCTTTTTTCAGCGGTATCTAGTTAAGTGATGCACTCGATTTAAAGGTTTCTGGAATTATCTTCTACTTTTTCCGGCAATATTCCATGGTGGAACCTGTTTTTTCTTTTGATTTGAAAAGGCCAGAACCGGATATCTTGAACATGAGCGCAAAAGCTTATATTCGCATTCTCCGTGTGAAAAGTTGACTTCGACAACTTAAGGGATGCTGGGCGATGGGTAAAGCCAAATCTGCTTTCTTCCTCATCGTGGTAGTCTTGGGTTTAATAATCCTCCCGCAGAGTTTACACGTTCACGCTCAGACGCAAGCCAACGGCCCCGTCGTGAGCATAGACCCGCAGGACACTCTGACCCAGGACATCAACAGCAACTTCACCATCTACGTGCACGTTGAAAACGTTTTGGCAGACTTGAACGTTGCAGGCGTTCAGGTGTTCGTAACCTATGACCCAACAGTGCTCAACGTCACCCAAGCAGTCGAAGGACCATTCATGCCATCCTTCGGACCCACTGCCTCGGTCACACACGCCGCTGAGAATCACATAAGCCAGCCTCCTACCGGACAGGTTTCCTACTCGTCGGCCATAATTGGTCTAGCGGCGGCCAACGGCGGAGGTATCCTGCTGAACGTCACCTTCAGAGTCGTGTCAGAGGGTTCCTCACACATTCATCTCGGTGTGTACAGGCCAGGTTCATCGGAGCCGAATGGAACGTATTTTATGAGCAGCAACATAGTAAGCGGCCAATATGGTGAGGTCCTTCCCAGCGCACTTCAAGATGGAGATTATGGCACGCCTGTTTCGCTGTCTGTGAAACCAGACGTGATTAACGTCGGCGAACAAACGACTCTGACAGGAGCCGTTACTGGTTCTGCAGGCGCCACTGTTTCAAGTGTCACACTTGAGTACGGGGAAGTTGGCGAAAACTTGACAGACCTAGCGGTTGTTCCGCTGAACAGTTCAGGCTTCTTCTCGTATCAGTGGACGGCGAATCAGACTGGATTTTTCGAGTTTCAAGTTTCTATCACGACGGGCGGAAAAACTGTCACGGGCTTGATCGCATTGGTAACAGTGGTGGACGTCACTTCCCACCTATACCTCCTGTACTACGCTCTAGCTGCGCTTGTTATTGTCATAGGAGCCGCGGTTGTCGTCCCATTTGTGAGGAAGAGACGAAAGATAGAGCAGTTGCCGTCGGATACTTGAGAATAAAACGTGAACGACGTGCAGAATCATTCTTAAACATAGAGAAGCATATGGAAGAATGTTTCAGCAACCCTTATATTCATAGACCACAGAGTCTTTACTGCTGAAATATACTTAAAGGGAGAAAAGAGAGATGAAATTGTTAAAAATAGTTGCTATTGTTGCAAGTCTAATGATGACTTTAATAATGATATCGCCAACCTTTGCACTTAACGGTCCGCTCGCACAATCATTGCAGTACAAGTTCTACGCTGGTCAAGATGCCCTTTTCACGGGCTTGCTGAACAATGAGGTTGACATTATGGCTTGGCCACTGACCTACCCAGAATGGACGTCAGTGAATAGCAATCATGCCATAACAACTGCGCCCTACTATGACTTGGGCGATTACGAATTGCCTTTAACAACAACGCTACTGACGCCACGGTCTCGACTAGGAAGGCTATGAACTACACTGACTTCAGACAGGCAATCGCATGCCTCGTTGACAAAGACAGCTTAATTTCAGGTTCAATATTGAACGGCTTCGGCACAAGAATCGACACCCCAATTGTTAGACCCATTGACAACAACTGGGTCAACTACGGTGACAGCAAGTACGATGCAAGCGGCAACCTGATCAACAATTACCCATGGGACTTCAGTGAACTTCACGCAATACAAATTCTACTCGCCGGCGGCTGGTTTGTCAATTCACCCTATGCAAGTGACACCGCTACCCAAATACAAGGTTTGCTTCCGTTGCCCTCGGGCACAATTCACTACCCGTTAACAGCAACCGCAAAAGCTGGGCAAGTAGTTGAGAACCTGAGAGTGTACGTTAGAAGCGACCACGCACCGAGACTAGCAGCGGGCACACAACTTTACGGCGAATTAGTCCGTTTAGGATTCGCTCTTGAGCCTATGCACACAGGAAACTCTGGTCTCGTCAGCCCCGTTGTTTTCTATGCACGAAACTATGACATTGCCACCGTAGGCTGGAGCTTCAGCACACAACCACTACAGTTCTACTCAAGCTACACCCCGGTAGGCATATACATTGGCGGTCCGAACCCATACATGATTGACGACGCAAACATGACATACTGGGCATACCAAGAGTATCCAAACGCTTCCAGCATTTCCGATTCACAAACCGCAGCATTGATGTGCCAGGACATAATTGTCAAGCAAGCCATGTTCGCGACGCTGTACACCTCTAGGTCATACATGGCCTACAGGACAGGCGTCGTCGGCGCAATAAACTTCCGTGGCTACGCTTTGACAACAGCACTCGAATACACTTTCATGAACGCCAAGACCTCGCCGTACACGGCACCAATGACAATCAGATACGGAACCCTGAACCCGCCCACCCAGATCAACCCCATCTTCAGCAGCTGGGTCTGGGACTACGAAGTCGTAGACAGAATATTCAACGGCCCCATGGCAACAAACCCGTATACATCAACTACTCCATCTAAGAGCCCAACTGGCGGCGACCAACCTTGGATGGCGTACGACTGGAAATACCAGCTGAGCAACTTCACCGGATGGTACAATGACATCGGACAAGGCGGAAGCACTTCAGACGCGTGGGGAACACCAGCAGACACCAGCTACACCAACTGTGCTAATGTTACGTTCTGGTTCAGAAGTGACATCAACTGGTCAGACGGCGTACCGTTCACTGTAAACGACTGGATTTACACGGGCATGATAGGATACACGTATGGTGACTCTTGGACATGGAGTGGCTGGCAGTTCGTTGTCGGCTATACAGTCCATAGCCCCACTTGTATCTCTTGGTACTTCACTTCACCAAGCTTCTGGATGACCTATGATGCTACAGTTGACATCATTCCCCAACACATCTACCAATACATCGCCATCCCAGGAGATGCACCAGGAGGCGGTTCCACAACTGGCCACCACGGCTATTGGCCAGGCCAAGCTGCAGATGTATCAGAAATTGCAGTCTCACAACCACAAAACCCCAACCCGTTCACTTTCTCGCAGCTAACAAGCGCGGGCGGTGAACAGTACACTTGGGTAGGCACAGGCATGTGGAAGTACAATCCTGGCACTCTATCTGGCGCACCAGGCGCATACACAGGTCTAGAATGCGTTCCAAACACGCAATTCTGGATGAAAATCACTCAGGGCGACATAGACATGAAGTACTACTGGACTAGTACCACAGTACCATCAGGCGGAAGCTACAAGATAGGCTTATCCGACCTAGTGATGTTGGCCAACGCGTACGGAACAATCGGCTACGGCAGTCCAATACCAGTACCATTCAAACTCGGCGGCCTAGGCGTCTGGGAACCAGGATGCGACATTGCACCACCAGCAGGCATAGTCGGACTATCCGACCTAGTAACACTAGCACTCAACTACGGCAGCACTTGGGGTATCAACCCGTAAACGTTCGCAAGGGAAATCAAAACTTCCCATTTTTTTCTTTTGTTTCGTGAAGCAGCAAAGATTTTTTCAATTCGTTTTCCTTAAGCCAAGACTTAAATACATTCGATGGAATTGTAAAATGGGATGAGTATGGGGCTAAGAGGTTATATCGTAAAGCGTATAATCTACACAGTGATATTGGTATTGGCTGTGATAGCTCTTAACTTCTTTATTTTTGAGGCCATGCCAGGTAACCCTCTTGAAAGGTTCCTTGGAAGGCCAGGGTTAACGCCGACAGAGATTGATAAGCTAAAGGCAGCGTTTGGGATAGGTCAGCCATGGTACGTAAAATTCCCGACGTACGTCAAGAGCATGTTGACGTTCAACTTTGGTCAAGCCGGCGCCGATTTTTCCCACCAAGCTGTAGTTGACCTAATAATGGCGCGTCTCGGCAACACGTTGTTGCTGATGGGGGTTTCATCAATTCTCGCAGTTATTGTGGGCATATTGATAGGCGCATACGCTGCCCACGAGAGAGGAAAAGCGATTGACGGTGCCATCGTAGTGACTTCGCTGGCGACGTTTGCTCTTCCAACCTTCTGGATGGGCCTTATACTTCAGGCGATATTCGGTTTCGGGCTTCATTGGCTCCCAGTTCAGGGCACTTACACTCTATTCCAGAATTATGGCTTTGTCGCTTACTGGCTAGACAGAGCTGCGTACTTAGTTATGCCGAGCATCGTTCTTTTCCTTTTTACCTACGGAGGCTTCGTCCTGCTTACCCGAGCATGCGTGCTTGAAACCATGACGGAGGACTACGTGTTGACGGCGAGAGCAAAAGGAGTGAAAGAAAGAACGGTGCTTTTCCGTCACATTCTGAAGAATGCTTCTCTGCCAATAATCACGAATGTGGCGCTTCAATTTGGCTTCGTTCTTTCAGGCGCAATAATAACCGAAAGCGTATTCCAATACCAAGGCTTAGGGACGCTAATATATAGCGCGATAACGCTGCAAGACGCTGCCGTCATGCAAGCCCTCTTTTTCATAATAGCCTTATGCGTGATCGCGGCCAACTTCCTCTCGGACATCATCTACGGACTAATTGATCCACGAGTTAAGTACGGGTGAAAACAGTGTCTATACGCGTGCAGAAAATAATCTTGCAGATAAAAAGCTTCAACAGTATGATGAAGAAGATATTCAAGAACAAAAAGGCAACAGCGGGCCTTATACTTCTGGTTTTCTTCGCGATAGTGGCTATCATAGGTCCAGTTCTTGTGCCGGATGATCCATTGGCAGACGGATCGGTACCTAATGGACCTAAAGGACCCTTAATGCCTGTCGCGAGTCAACTCACCTACCCAGGATGGTACCCATACCTTCTAGGTGGCGCGTACACAAATAACATATACGTGACTCCTGACCCAACCTTTTCTGATATCTCTAAACTTAGCCTGTGGCAAAACGTAACTACAAACCCCGAAATCACAGTTGGTTACAGATCAGACTATAGCTATGACGTTTATGCTGATCGCACGAATGCTCAAGGAGGATCCCTCCAGATAACATTTAATCGAGAGGGAAACGCGACAATTTCCCTTCCCTATTCGTATCCGTATGTGCAGTCACCGTCGAAGTTTGCAATTGAATACAGTTACCGCATAGATACACCCTACGCACAAACTCCAGAACAAGCAAACGTCACAATTTCCATCGCATTTTCTTACCAGATTCCTGGAACGGGTACCAAGCGCGTTTTCCCCATCAACTTCGCTGATCAGCTGGCTGTCGAAAACGGCAGTTGGGTTTGGAGTCCGTGGGGGCAAAGCTCCTCTTCCAGCAACCGTGTCCAACAGCTTCCCGTTTACGACGGCGTTGATCGGTGTTAGTTATATTTAATAAGCCCAGAATCCTCAATTTTGACATAACGGTTCAATTGTCTCGCAACGAATCGGCATATGCCGGTAACGTAACTGCATATGGAAGCACGACAGTCTATCTGGACAACGTGAACTGCATGGTGTTCGGAAACTCTTTCGGTCTACTTGGAACAGATGATCTGGCAAGAGACCTATTCACTCAGCTTGTCGTCGGAACAAGAATATCCTTCATTATCGGCCTAGTCTCTGCAGTTCTTGCCGTAGGAATCGGTCTAATCGTCGGGCTTACGGCAGGCTACATAGGTGGAGCAGTGGACGAGGTTCTGATGAGGTTCAACGATATGCTGCTGGTAATTCCTTCATTGCCCCTGACGATAGTGTTGGTGTTTGTGCTTGGGCAATCTATGCTCAACATAATAATTGTGGTAGGGGTCTTGGGCTTCATGGGCTTTGCAAGGACCGTACGTTCAGCTGTGCTGACGCTCAAAGAGCGTTCGTTCATAGAAGCTGTGAGATCGGCTGGAGGAGGCCGTGGATACATAATCGTGAAACACATCATTCCAAACGTCTTTCCATTGGTCTACATTACGCTGGCAATGGCAGTGCCCGGAGCAATCGTGGCCGAAGCCGCTCTCAGCTGGCTCGGCCTCGGACCATTGGATGTCATGTCATGGGGAAGAATTTTACATCAATATGAAACCGCAGGCCAAGTGGCAACAGGGGCCTTCAGCAGTTGGTTCTGGACGATTCCTCCTGGCTTGTGCATCGGCTTTCTGTCGCTTTCATTCGTTCTAATCGGCTACGCTTTGGACGAAATACTCAATCCAAGACTGAGAGAAAGGTAGACTAGGAAGAAACCATAAATCCATCCACAATTTCCCAGAATTCCCTCTCTAAGCGATCAAGAATCTCTGAGAATCTTCAGCCTACTCAGAGTCAAAAAGCCACCGCCTAACGCAGACATAAGAGGAGAGTTTCTCACGAAAGGCGATCCCTCAAAACTGTCAAATATCACCATCAAGGAACCAGCAACGTCGGTTTCCAAATGCACATCCAGAATCTTGTCTCCAGCCTGTCCACCAGATTTGACAGAGACAACTGTCTGTGACTTTCTCTTCTCCGTAGAAACCACGAATCCCTTGGCCTCAAAAAATCGAACCACTTCGGCCAGAAGATCATTCAATTTACCACTTTTTCCAGGATACCTAGTTCGCATACTTCATCAAACAAGTCGCCGTCTCTAAACGATATAAGTCTTCTCTCAGTGCGGCCTTTGCCTTTTCAGATGTATCCATTTTAGAAATAGACGACAAACTAAAGCTTAAATACGATGTGCCGAGAATTAATTCGAGACCTTAAATGCCGCTGATGGATGTAAAAGACCTAAAGATGTATTATCGCACCTCTTCAGGTTGGGTAAGAGCTGTCGACGGGCTAACCTTTAGCGTCGACAGAGGCAAGGGACTGGGCGTCGTCGGCGAATCAGGATGTGGGAAGACCAGTATAGCAATAACACTGATGAAGATACTGCCGAGGAACGCGAGAATCCTGGGAGGCAAAATCATATTCGATGGAACGGATCTCGTGCCAATGAGCGAATCTGATATGCGGAAAAACATCCGTTGGAGTGGCATGTCACTTATTTTTCAAGGAGCTATGAACGCTCTCAATCCCGTTTTCAAGATTGACGATCAAATAGCTGAAGCAATAAGGGTTCATGAACCCGGCGTCACTGGGAGGGAAGCCAAAGAGAGAATCGGGAAATTGTTCGAGCTTGTAGGGATAGACCCATCACGAGCCAGTAGCTATCCTCATGAATTTAGCGGAGGAATGAAACAGCGAGCTTGCATAGCGATGGCTTTGGCGTGTAACCCGAAGATGCTCATAAGCGATGAACCCAGCACCGCTCTCGACGTCATTATCGCCGCACAAATACTCAAGCTCCTTAGAGAGCTTAAAGAGAAACTGAACCTTTCAATGATGGTCATTTCTCATGATTTGTCAATCGTTACCGAGACTTGTGAACAGGCTGCAATCGTGTACGCGGGAAAAGTGGCTGAATTCGGTGACATAATTCAAATATTCAAAGATCCACTTCATCCCTACACCCAAGGACTATTGTCCGCGTTTCCCTCGATAAAAGCACAGAAGACGCGGTTGGTATCGATTCCAGGCTCACCGCCAGATCTCACGCAGCCCCCACCTGGCTGCAGGTTTAATCCCAGATGTAAATACGCGATGGAAGTTTGCAGGAAAAAGCAGCCAGCTCTAATCGAAACTGAAAAGGATCACTACGCATCATGCCATCTCGTAAACCCCGTCAGTTGAGGCGACTCATCAATGGATGAACTGTTAAAAGTCGAAAAACTCCGAAAGTATTTTCCAGTAAACCTCGGCTTCTTCAGATCCGTAACGTCGAGAAGCGAGATTTTCGTAAAAGCCATCGACAACATAAGCTTCGACATAAAGAAAAAAGAAATCTTCGGTCTAGCAGGTGAATCCGGAAGCGGCAAAACGACAACAGGCAGAGTCGTCTTGCGCTTGATCGAGCCCACATCGGGTAAAGCATTCTTCAAGGGCAAGGACATCTTCAGCGTAGAGCAAACGGACATGAAGACTCTGAGAAGACAGATGCAAATGATCTTTCAAGATCCCTATGAATCATTAAACCCGAGATTCACAGTGTACGACATCATCTCTGAACCGCTAAAAATACACAAAATCTACAGCAGCGAAAAACAAGTGGAGGACAAAGTGCTGGAGAAACTTGAAGAAGTAAAGATGACACCGCCAGAACAGTACCTCTTCAGATACCCACATGAACTCAGCGGAGGACAAAGACAACGAGTCGCCCTTGCCCGCTCATTAGTGCTTGAACCTGAATTCGTAGTCGCCGATGAACCCGTTTCAATGTTAGACGTTTCCATAAGGGCTGAAGTGCTCAACCTAATGTTCGACCTCATCCAAAAACACAACGTATCATTCCTTTACATAACGCACGACCTTGCCCTGGCGCGACACATATGCGACCGCATAGCCATAATGTACCTAGGAAAAATAGTGGAAATGTCGGAGGCCGAAAAGGTAGTCTACGAACCACTTCACCCGTACACGAAAGCTCTTATCATCGCAGTTCCAATTCCAGACCCAAACGCAAAAAGAAGCGAAGCCGTAATAAAAGGCGAAATCCCAAGCCCCATAAACCCGCCTTCAGGATGCAGATTCCACACCAGATGCCCCTCCTACATAGGCGACATCTGCAGAACAAAAGAGCCCGAGCTGCTAGACACTGGCGGACAACATTACGTAGCCTGCCACCTCTACAACCAATAGAAGCCACGCACGCTCCCCTCAGAATGAACAAAGCCTGCATCCGCCTAATTTTCTATCAAGGACAAAATTTATAAAAGGATGTCTCAGATATACATGAGTCAGTACGTTAAGAATGGTGAAAAGAATGAAGACAATCTACAATATCGCAATGTTAATTTCAATCCTCACTCTGGCAGTAATAGCATCAGCAATGACAGTAACAAAAGTTTCAGCTCAAGCGGGGGCCCCGACCGAGGGGTCTTACATTACAGTCGATCCTTCACTGACAACCATGGGCCCTGGACCGGCCATTGGCCAAACGTTCACCGTGAATATCACCTTGTATAATGTTACGACTAACACTGTCCCACAGGGATTAGCAGGCATCGAAGTCCATGCGACTTGGAACAACAGTACGATCGAGGCAACACACCTCACTGACATGGTCGGACAAACAGGTGGAGTCCTGTTAGGACCGGGCATTCTGTACGGCAAAAGCGCCGGGTTCTACCTTAACGAGACTTCTGTGGTTCCAATCACAGGCGCTGGACCATACCCAGCCGCTACCTTCTACAAAGTGGCTGCCGCATCGACCGCCGGACCATGGACGGGCAACGGAACAATCGTAGTGCTAACGTTCCAAGTTATCGCTCAGCCTTCGCCCCTCTCCTCCAGTCCGCTCAAATCGCCTTCGCAGACCTGCCGACCCAGTAACCCCGCCGAACGAGATTCCTTTCCAACTCTTCAACGGAACATACGAGGGACTAGTCATGACCCCCTTCAACGAGACAGCCACCGCCTTTGGTGCAAACTACGCAGTGTCAATTGCCAGTGACGCAAATATGACTGCACCGGCTGACCTTGGTTGGCAAAATCTAACCAGCCCCTACGGTCCAGCATCTTTTACGTTCAACGCTACGACCTACGGCGTCGCGGGCACTGGTGGCGAATGCAATGTCACGGTTCCAATGACTCTCATGTCAGGACCTTGGAATGTCACGGTGGACAACTCTACCGTATCAAGCACTGTAACTACTGATTCAAGCAACTCGTACGTATGGTTCAACTTCACGGACGGCACTCACGTCGTGGTGCTTACAAGCACATACTCTGTTCCAGAATTTCCGTCAACAAGCCTAATGCTACTGCTAATGACGGCAACATTGATAATCACCGCTGCAGCAACTGGTCTGAGGAAAAGAAGGTTTCTTCACTAACCTTTTCTCTTTTTTTGCTAACAGCTGAATTCCAATGAAGGCCGAAACCGGCTAAAGCGCGCGCGCTTACAAAATGAACTCTTAGCATCATGAAACAGACTTCAGTGCGTCGCTTCTCAATCTGTTAATCTTAACGCTTCAGAGAACACTAGTGGTTCTGGCCTGGATGCTTTCGCAAAGTTTTCTTCAAAACAAATCGTTCGGTCTGCTTTTTCACTTTACTTCTTCAAATGCCCACGTGATATTCTGCTGGGTTTTACTGCCCAGACGACGGAACCGACGCCTGAGACAAGCAGTATCGCGCCCATGGTTGCAACCGGTATTAAGTATGGCTTCGTTTCACCCGTCTCCACGTTCCACAGGCCCATTTGCAGCGGAGGGTCAGCGAGCACGTTTTCAGATGGGTTTGCAACCACGTCATAAGTCATGTTAAGAGCTCTATAGACAGGGGGGGCGATCGTTTCCGCTATCACGGTGTAGTTTCCGGTCGCGTTCGTTATGCCCTGGATTCCCACGTTGTCTTCTGTCAGATTCCGCCCACTAATCGGCGTAAATTGTGCAAGGGCAAAATCGGCGGTTTCGTTATAGACAACTACAGCATAAGGTTCCACGCCACCATCGAGATAGACCCCCACCTCAAGTCTGTAACCTGAAGGGCCAATGAGGCCGAAATAGATTTCTTTGTAAGGCGGTATGGTCGCGTTCGGGGCGAACTGATTATCTGCAGGTTCAAGCCCCCCGTTTTGCTGGTCGTATTGGACGCCCCAAAAATGCCCTTTCGTAAAGTTGAAAAGGAAGTTTTGACCCGCCTCAAAATTGCCTGAAATGACGACATTTGATGAACCTAACGGTGAATTGTCAACGCTGGCCTTTGGAATGTAGTTTTCCGTGCCCGAGGAAACGTTTGAAAACACCATAGTTATCAAGGCCAAGATTATGAGAACTGCTCCCAACGCAACCCAGTTTTCTTTTTCCAAGATATCGCCATAATATTGTAGGGAAAGACTAAGAAATAAACGTTGAGCCAAAACAGCCTCAACAATCATGGCAACACTCGATCCTGCCCAGTCTATAATAATTGATAGGCCAAGTATGCGGTTCTCCAGTGAGTCAAGGGTCACCCATGAACCTGATTATTAGCCTAACGCGAATTGCTCGCTGAGACGTTCAGATGCCCACGCAGCACACAGAAGAGCTGCAACTGCGCACAGAAGATCAAAAACTGCATAACTAATTTCAAAAAGCTTCGAAGTCAAAGAGCGAGCCCTCACTGCAAATCTACTGTCATAGTACGTATGGGAACATGATGTTCTGCGCCGCTGAAGAAACATGAACAGACGAGTAGGTTCCAAGTCGAAATTCGGTCTCAACGCCAGCCTTATTCCCGACTCTTCAACAGAAAAGAACAATAGGGCGCGTCAAGTCATATTTCGTATACAAGTGCCGCGAACTATTTGTGTTCCGGAGTCTGCCTGTTGATGGCTAGGAAAACCAAGAATTCACACCAGAAAGAGACAAAGGAAGGCATAGGAAAGCGCTGGATCATACTCTCTGCAGTTCTTGTCCTCATAATGATCCTAGGTCTTGTCTTCGCAGGCGTTTTCACGCAACCCGCAGCCAAGTTTTCTCTGACGGCCGCGATAATCGACCAGCTGGGAGCGGATTTTCCAAACCCATCATTCGTGTCCGACGTTACACGAACTATGGAAGATCATGGGTTCAACGTCACCTATTACAATCAGACTTTGAACGTTGCCTTTTTCAGCAATTTGGCCAGCTCCAACTATGGCTTAATAATATTGAGAGAACATTCAGCCTTGAGAAGCGACAATTCTACCGTCGACCTCTTAACGTCTGAAAAATACGACGAATCCTCCGCTCCGAAACACGCTTCACAATTAAACAGCGGCCTCTTGACCGTGGGAGAATTCTATTACAAACCCGGTGAACAATTCTTTGCCCTCTCATCTCTCTTCATAGAGAATTTAGCAGGTCGATTTCCAAATAGCATCATCATAGCTATGGGTTGTCAAAGCCTAAAGCAAGGATGCGAACAAATAGCTCAGGCCTTTCTAGACAAAGGAGCCAAGGCGTTCATAGGCTGGTCAGACATTGTCATCCCCAGAGACACGGACGCTGAAACGCTTAATCTTCTGCATATGCTACTAAACGAGAACATGACAATAGATGATTCGGTGAGCAGTACAAATCCACACGCCTATTCTGGACAGCCATTCCCCAACAGCACTTACACGACTACTGTCATTAGCCGAATGAGATTCTATCCGCAATCGAACGGAAATCTGACGATATCTCAGCTGATTGCTCAATCAAAACCACCTACTGCATCGAGTTCTCTTCTGAGCGCCGCAAGTTTGCTAATCTGTCCAGCCCTGACCGAGCCTGGGGCAGGGTTGCGTTCACGCAGGAAAGTTTGGCTTTGCAACCAATTCCTTGTAACGCCTTGAAACTGCTAAGTACAGCTGGCTGCGAATACTGTCGCCAGACAACTTGCTCCTCTGCAATCTCCAGAAATCCAACGCCAACTTCTTATCCTCCAAGACCTCCGTGATCCATTTTTCAAAATCCCCACGAGAAAGATGAAACTCTAAAGACTTCACGTTCACCGTGTTGACCTTTTCCATGAATTCCTTCAAGGATGCAGCGCTTTCACCAGTGTAGTTGCCGATAGACGTGAAAAAGTAGAAGGCTTTTTCTCTAGGAAGGTTCCTCAGAATCTTCGAATTTATTCCATCTGTCAAACTTTTCTCCTCACGTATTATTGTCCATTTCTCTATTAAAAGCTAACTTTTCCTTGTGATAAGGAAACTGAAATTCAGCTTCTTTAAACTTCTTTGTAATGATAGAGGTGCGGATTCTCAGAACTCCTGGAAATGGTGCAATCAGGTTAGCTATCAGTTCATGCAGGTCTTCTTGACTTGCTGCGATGACTTTTGCTATTATAAGAAGCTCTTCTGAAAGAGACGTGTAAACCTCAAGGGCCTGTGGCAAAGCCGCCAATTTCTCTGCGACCTTCTCGGTTTCCTTTGGGTCTGTATAAACTGTCATTATCGCAGTAACGTTTTTTATCCCCATTTTCTCAACGTCTATGATCGTCGTGTAGTTCTTAATCACTTTCTGCTGCTCCATTCTTCTCACCCTGTCATACACCGTTGAGTGAGCTATTCCCAGCCTTTTACCTATGGCTCCATACGTCTCTCTTGAATTCTTCTGCAATTCCTGCAAAATCCCAATGTCTGTATTATCCAGAGAAACAGCATTATTCTTGAGCTTCAACTGTACTCATTCTCCTCCTTGTTTCTGATAGATATATCAGGATTTATTTCTTGTCATTGGGCACACTCATCCTTTTCTCGTGAAAAATCGCTCACGTTGCTGTCGGAGAATTTATATGAAACGACGACTAATGCCTACAAAACTGCAATAACGTGGCTGTCTAGGCTTCATTGTTTTGGAAAACGTTGACAAAAAGGTTTAAGTCTCCGGTCCACCAACTAGAACGTTGTTCTAGAAGATTGTTTCAGGCGGAATGAAATATGCGTTTGCCGAAGGTATGGGAAATATTCGAGCGCTTCAAAGGTTTTTGCAGGTCAAAAGGGTATAGAGCTTCCGAACATGAAGACTGGATAGAGTTGAATGATACCTATCACAATTTCCTTTGGACCAGAAACGTGCCTTCTTCTTCCTTCAAAGCAATAATCTCCAACAGAAAGTGCGTGGTTCAAAAAGGAGTATCCTACAGTGTCGTTGAATCCTCCCGTATGGCTTGGCTTTTTTCAGAAGAACCTTCAGACGATTTGCTAAAGATAGTCACGGAGGACCCAGAATATTCAAAGCGTGTGGCCATCTTTGATCTAAGCCCATTAGTGAATGGAAAAAACATGTGCCTCAAACTCAATAACACAGACAGCCCTATCTTTCATGAATTCGAAACATTCCTTCAAAGCGAACTCAAAATTATGGTTCAACCTCTTCACTCCTTTTCTAACTCAAAAATCACCGTTGACACCAACGCAATACCTGAACTTGCATAGTAAAACTGCCCTCTCTCACATGTGTCCGCAAATAACTGCTCTTCTCTCTGCTCGTTGCAAGCAATCTGCGCGGGCTCGAGACGACTTAAGCGTCACTTCGAATTTCAAAGGGTTGATAAAGGGAAGGCCTGCAACATATTATTCGGGAATGGAAATTGTCTGAAGAAGCAGAAAGAATGAAGCGGCTCGTGGAATTCAAGAAGAAACTTGAAATCAAGATTGAACAGATGAGTTCCGACCTCAAAGATTCACAGACGATGCTTGATATCGTCACCTCTTTTCTCATCGAAAAAGGGTTCAGACGTCTCGAAGTCAAAAAGGAACCGACAACAACTGAAACACTGCCGCCAGCAGGACGTTTGAATGAAGGAGAGCTTGAGCCAGCAGAATCCCAATCGATGGAAGAAAATGAGAACGCCACTCCATTGCAAACCATGGCAGGTGAGCTTCTTGCCAACCTTTATGCGCACGGAGATTCTCTGCGTGTGGTGTTGGCTGAAGACAAAAACTTCAATATCAATACACCTCCTTTTGCCCAGTTCTTCGTAGAAAGAATCTTGCAGAAAATGCAGGAAAGGGACAGCGAACTAGTCAGAGCTGGACAACTGTCTCCTGAAGATGTCCTCTGTTACAGCGTTGTTCGAGAAGGCGATGTCATACGTGAAATAGCGGTCAAGAACGTTGATCCTGACAGACTGAAGGAGCTCAAGTCGAGCATCCGTTGGACGCTGGAGAAAATGTATGAGAAAATGAAGGGTCAAACTTAGAGAATTATTTGGCGCGGTCAAAATAGATGCTTTTGCCTTTGGCTGAAACGGGGATTCCAACGATAATCGTTGCCTCGGGCAACAGCCCAATTTTCATAGCTGCCGTCCCAACTCGATACATCATGCGATTGTCAACGTCAAGCATGGCCGCTGTTTTCGCAGCCGATCCCAACGATATTCCCAGGTCTAACGCTTTGAAGACACACGTGGGACCTGAAAAGTCATTTCCCCTCTTCTTGTCTGATTTATCAAATTCTTGACAGCCCCTGTGGCCACAGCCTCCACAATCCAGGCCGACGCTTCTGTCACCTCTCACACCTACCAAGACCACGGCATTAGAATCCCTAACGTTCTTTGCATCTCTCTTGAATCCTTCAATCTTCCTTTCAATTGCAATTTCCTCCATTTCGTCAGCAATAGCGTCCTTTTCCTTTCCACAAAGAATCAAAGAAACAACATCATCTTTGCCTAAAGTCTTAGGAGCTGTTCTCACAGCTAATAGCATGAGTCTAGCTGCTTCCAGAAGGGCCTCGCTTTCTCCACGTTCACTTTCGATAGTTGGCGGGCTCATGTCTACATTCACACATCCTGCGAATGAGAATTCTAAAAAACGTTGGTCAGGCTTAAAACTTTTCTCTCGCTCTTGATTAGGGGAAGACGTTTCTGAGCAGATTTCTAATTGTGTCCAGCTGGCCTGTGTAGAGGCCGATGGCTAATAAGGAAACGCCCAGAAGCAATAGCAAAGCACCAACCACGCGACGTTCATTTATATCCATGCTTCAAACCTACTTCAAATGCTTCTCCAACGTCTCTTCGATGTTCCTCTTCTGAACACATCCAACTATTCTGTCCACTTCTTTGCCCTTCTTCGTTATCACCATAGTTGGAATACTGAACACCTGAAAACACTCTGCTGTCTGCGGATTTTCATCAACGTTGAGCTTACCAACTAACACTCTGCCTTCGTATTCCTTAGCCACTTCTTCAATCGTTGGCGCCAGAGACTGGCAGGGGCCACACCATGCTGCCCAAAAGTCAACTAACGCTAATGCATGTTTCGAGGTTAGCTCTTTGAAATTCAAATCAGTTACATGAACAGGCTTGCCTTTCGTTCCCTGTTCCTTTTCTCCATCGGGTTCAGGCATCCTTTTCTGTTTAATGCCTTCCTCTTCCTTTCCTCTAGACGAGAAGCTGTTGTATCCTCTGTTCATTCTTTCATCCGCGCTGTCTTAGAATCCTGCAAAGCTTTAAGTTTTGTGTAGGCTTCCGAAGGATCACTTATGTCCGCTGCTAATCTCTCGTATGGGCAAATCGTCGGTTCACCGTCGCTGAGTATGTTCTCGACAAGGTAGTCCCATTCGGCTCGAACGGCCTTCTGCTCCAGCAATTCTCTTGCTCTGCAGCTCATTACGGACCCGTATACTGCTTCGATTCCCGTGTACAGACATATAAGCGCGACCGCTTTACCAACCACCTTATCCGCCGCAGAAGCTCCGTGAAGTCGCTCGCCAAGTTTTTCAGTTGCTGTAAGAAAACCTGAAATCCCATTGGAGGCAGTTTCAAAAAGCACCTGTTTGTCCTTTACGATGCACAGCGTCAAGCCCTTCTCGCCAAGACGGTTTCTTGCGGCTCTCAGATCTTCCATTTCCAATTCAACACCACTGGACTACTAGCATACAATACAACACTCACTCTTCTTGCACAAAAAGCTCGTGCTCTCGAGTCCTTGCGATCCCCCTGTAAGCCGCTCAGGTTCAGCTCGTGCGCGCCATGCGACTGCATCGACTATTTGAGTTCAAACATTCTTTCAAGGGCTTTCCTAGCCTGCTTAGCAATAGGTTCAGAAACGGTAATCACATATTTCTCTTCTTTCAACGCCGTGTAAATCCTGTCAAGAGTGTTCAACTTCATGGTTGGGCAAACAGCCTCTTCATACGCCAGAAGAAACGTCTTCCGAGGATTCTCTTTCCTCAGGCGATGAAGTAATCCCTCTTCAGTTCCTACAATAAAAGTCTCAGCTTCGCATTCCTTTGCATACCTGCACATCTGAGAAGTGCTTCCCACGAAGTCTGCAGTCTTCTGCATTTCAAAGGTGCATTCAGGATGCACCATCACCTTGGCTTCGGGGTGTTGAGCCTTAAGTATGTGAATGTCTTCAGCTTGAAAAAGCAAGTGCGTTGGGCAGAACCCCCATTCAGGAATGGGAATAACAGTTTTTCCAGTTTTCCTCTGAACATATTCAGCCAGGTTGCGGTCTGGACCGAAAAGCACCGTTTCAGCATCCAGCGATTCTACCACATCCACAGCGTTGGCTGAAGTGCAGCATATGTCGCAGTGGGCCTTAGCCGCGGCCAAAGTATTTACATAGAGAACTACTGGCACAGAGGGGTGGCACATCTTCGATCGCTTTATCTCTTCAACCGTGAGCATCTGTGCCATGGGGCATCGTGCACTTAGTGTTGGCAGCAGCACCTTCTTGTCAGGGTTCAAAATCGCCGCTGACTCCGCCATGAAATCGACAGCAGAGAAAACTATTATTTTTGCGTCTTTCTCTTCCATGGCTTTCCTGCTGAGTTCTATGCTGTCTCCAACGTAGTCTGCGATTTCCTGAACATCGTTCCTTTGATAATTATGTGCCAAGATTATTGCGTTCTTCTCTTTCTTCAGCTTCAATATCTTATCTGCAATAATCATGATTTCGCCTTGAACCATATGCAAGCGCAAAGTTCTAACATTTCGCAGAGATATATGCATTTACCTGCAAATTGCCTTTTTCTTGGATTGGCATGCGCCGAGAAGCCTCATCGCCAGCGTTCTCAGCAAAGACCATGTTTCATGGCAGTTCGTGAATTCATCTGCTTCGAACAAAACCATGTAAATGTCTTTCTTGCAGCAGCCATTTGAGACGCTGTTTGCTCGACTTCATCACGTCAAAAAAGACTTGCGTGAATCTTCGCAGCGCCCACGCTATATCTGCCTTCTGCGAACTAAGACTTCGCAGACGGCGAAATCATCAAGTGTCATTGCAGCGTTGGAAATGTGCACTCTATTCTCTAGGTCCAATTCAATTTTCTTTTTCATGTTTCTTTCACCGTTCGCTTTGTAAGCCACGTCGTAAATCGTAATATAAGGATTTCCTGAGAGTGTTCAACTGCAATACAGCAATAGCTGTCACCTTTGCTCCTCCTGAACCCTATGTGGAATCATGCACACGGTCATGCACGTGTCTTCTCTTAGGTTGCCGTAGTAGACTAGTAATTCCTTGTTGAAGTAAACCAATTGCAGTTTGGTGCAGCGGGCCGGATTTGAACCGGCGAACCCCTACGGGAAAGGATGGCTCATAGGGGCTGGTTCAAGCCTACAAAACCGATCTTGAGTCCTTCACCTTTGACCTGGCTTGGTTACCGCTGCGTACAGTAGACATTTTCAACTCTTTCTTATTAATGATTTCTTGCTTCCTGAATTGTCACTGATGTATATGCTGAAATGAATTCCTTCGCGAAGGTATCCGCGTATTTCTCAGTTCCTCGATGTTTAAGATCTCCAGTCGTTCGCAAATGATGATAAAACTCATGCAGAATAACAAATGGATCTTTCAATGTGTCACTGTTCAAAACTGAAATCGTTCTTTTCCTGCCGTTGTAACATCCTAGGGCAATTCTCTTGCTTCTCTTCGGCAGACCAACCTCAACAATCGGGGCTTTCACCCATGTATCTCTTAGCAAGCAACTCCAGAGCCTTCTCAACCTTCCCGTTCAAAATGAGCCAGACCATTGCCGCCTTGAATCTTTCTTCCAACTGATACTCCCAACTGACTTGTTCCGCATGCAGCTAATATTCCTTTCATGAGTTCTTTCAGAATTCCCCTGCGGGGGGAAAACAATGGAAAACGTCACAAAGTACAAAAAGTTTATTAGACAGCTAAGAAGTTACGTTTCTAACTCCTTAAATATTGGTGACCCTTTTTCGAGTCGGAATGACCCAACAAGTGGAGGAAATCTGAAATTTGAATAAACCCGCATCCAAACGATATCATCTGTTGAAGCGAAACGTGAAGCTGCGGGAGATGAGCAAGATTGGATAAAACGTCAAGCGAGAATGCACGTATACTCCTAGATGCCTTTTTCAAGGATAAGGGCCTGGTACGGCAGCATCTTGATTCTTACAATGAGTTCATCGACCGTGGCCTTCAAGAAGTGATAGATGAGATAGGCGAAATCCCCATAGAGGTTCCGGAGAACCCTTACAAGGTGAAGCTAGGTCAAATATGGATCATAGACCCTCAGACCAGAATAACAGGACCCTACGTTACCGAAGTAGACGGTACAAAACATGAAATCTACCCTATGGAAGGGAGACTTCGAAATCTAACTTATGCGGCACCCGTAGCGCTTGAAATGACCCCTGTCATAGATGGGAGGGAACAGGACACCGAACTCGTCTACATAGGAAACATCCCTGTCATGCTTAAATCAAAACTTTGCTTTTTGTCTCAGCTATCTAGAGAGGAACTGATAGCGTGCGGCGAAGACCCTGATGACCCAGGAGGTTACTTCGTGGTCAACGGTTCAGAACGTGTAATAGTCGCAATGGAAGACTTGGCGCCGAACCGAATCATCGTTGACATTGATGAGAAGGGAATAACCCCTGTTTATCAATCCAAGATATTTTCGACGACGGTGGGTTTCAGGGCGAGGATAGAGTTAAAGATCAAGTCTGACGGAGCAATATACGTTTCAATTCCAGGTGTTCCGTCGGAAATTCCGTTTATCGTACTGATGCGTGCCCTTGGATTGGAATCAGACAAGGAAATTGCAGAATCAATCTCTCTTGACAAAGACATACAGACTAGCCTGGAACCTTCTTACGAGAAAGCACTTGGAGTAGACAATGCCAAAGATGCTATCCTGTTCGTGGGAAACCGTGTTGCTCATGGGCAAGTGGAAGAATACAGAATCCAAAAAGCAGAGGCCGCAATAGACAAAAACTTTCTGCCTCACATTGGCAGGACAGATCAGAGCAGAAAGGACAAGGCATTGTTCTTGAGTGAAATGGCTTGCAGAGCAATTGAGCTGCAACTTGAAAGGCGAAAGACCGATGACAAGGACCACTTCAAGAACAAGCGACTGAGACTTGCTGGTCCCTTACTAGCTGACCTTTTCAGGGTAGCATTCAGGAACCTGACACGCGACATAAAATACCAGCTTGAACGCATCGGCGTGAAGGGGCCAATAATAACCGTCTCAGTAGCAGTTCGTCCTGGAATAATCGCTGAACGATTTCAACATGCACTTGCAACTGGAAACTGGGGAAGAGGAAGAGTCGGCATAACTCAGCTGCTAGACAGGACAAATCACATCTCCACTCTGAGTCATCTACGAAGACTTCAATCACCCTTGAGCAGAAGTCAACCCAACTTTGAAGCAAGAGACCTTCACGCAACCCATTGGGGACGTTTGTGCCCCAACGAAACTCCCGAAGGATCAAACTGTGGTCTCGTCAAGAATCTGGCTTTGTCTGCAACCATCTCAGTGGGAGTAAACCCGGACAAGATCAAGCAGTTGCTTTTCAGTTCTGGCGTTCAGCCCGTACTTGAGGCAGACGAAACCTTGAAGCTCTCTGGGTCAAAAGTCTTTGTTGACGGAAACATAATCGGGTATTTCGGTTCGCCAGCTAATTGGCCCGAGAGCTTATTGATAGGAGAAGAAGAGGAGAGATATCGACAGAAGTAAACGTGGCTTATTTCCCAAAAGCCCAAGGCGAAAGAGAAGAGCTATACGTCAACTGTGACGAGGGAAGGGTCAGACGGCCTCTCATTATCGTCGAAAACGGCGTTGCCAAACTTCAACCCGAACACATTGAAAAGATAGCTTCAGGTGAATGGTCATGGGAGGACTTGGTGAAAAACGGCATCATAGAGTATTTGGACGCTGAAGAAGAGGAGAATGCATATGTTGCATTGCGCTTGGAGGAGCTAGCCGCTGAACATACACACTTGGAAATCGCAACATACACTATTCTTGGCATTTGCGCCTCAACCATCCCTTACGCAGAACACAATCAATCGCCACGCAATTCTTACCAAGCCGCGATGGCAAAACAAGCCTTAGGAGTATACGCGACAAACTTTCAGCAACGTGTAGACTCGCAGGTCACACATCCTGCATTACCCACAGGTGCCCATTAGCCGAGACGGCTTTAATGGAGACGATGGGCTACAAGCTCCGACCTTCAGGCCAGAATTGCGTTGTGGCTGTTCTCTCCTTCGAAGGCTACAACATGGAAGACGCTCTCGTGTTCAACAAAGCCTCGATAGAAAGAGGTTTAGGCCGATCAACCTTCTACAGGATATATGAAGCTGAGTGCCGCCAATACTTGGGCGGACTGAAAGACAAGTTCACGTTGCCAGAAGCTGGGACGCGAGGATACAGAGGAGAACAGTATTATAGGCTGCTTGAACCCGACGGAATAATAGGCCTCGAGTCAGCAGTTACAGGCGGCGATGTCCTTATCGGTAGGATAAGCCCTCCTAGATTTCTTGAAGAATACAAAGAGTTCGAAGTCAAAGGTCCCTCGATGCGTGATACCTCGGTAGACATGAGGCCTTCAGAAACAGGTGTCGTCGATGCAATATTCATAACGCAATCGGGAGAAGGGAGCAAGCTGGTAAAAGTTAGAGTTCGCGATCAACGTATTCCAGAACTTGGTGACAAGTTTGCTTCTAGGCACGGACAGAAGGGTGTCATAGGTCTAATAGTTCCTCAAGAAGACATGCCGTTCACTGAAGACGGAATTGTTCCTGACATAATAATCAACCCACATGCGATTCCTTCAAGGATGACAGTTGGGCAGTTCATAGAATCACTTGCTGGAAAAGTGGCCTCCATGAGGGGCAGCCCTGTTGATGGAACGCCCTTTGCGAACGAAACACCCGACCAGCTCAGAAAAGAGCTTGTTAAGCTAGGCTTACAGCCACACTGGCAGCGAAGTCTTCTATAACGGCGTGACAGGTGAAAAGTTCGTTGCGGACATCTACGTCGGAGTAATTCACTATCAGAAACTGCATCACATGGTCGCCGACAAGATTCACGCACGAGCCAGAGGGCAAGTTCAAATGTTGACGAGACAACCTACTGAAGGAAGAGCGAGAGGTGGAGGTCTAAGGTTCGGTGAGATGGAACGCGACTGCCTAATTGGCCATGGAGCAGCGATGCTATCTAAGAGACAGACTGTTGGAAGAGTCTGATAAATACACTCTTTACATTTGTGAAACCTGCGGACACATAGCATACTATGACATGAAACAAAGGAAATATGTCTGCAAACTCTGTGAAGACAAATCAAAAGTCTCTCCCGTAGTAGTCTCCTATGCGTTTAAACTTTTGCTACAAGAGTTGATGAGTCTCTGTATATCGCCTAAGCTGGAAGCTGAAGGAGAAAGCGTAACATGTCAGTTGAAGAAATAATTAACAAGGTTGTAGACGAGGTAAACTTCGGCCTGTTCTCGCCTCAAGATGTCCGCAAGCTTTCAGTTGCTGAAATCCAAACGCCCGACACTTATGATGAGGACGGGGCGCCAATCACAGCTGGACTGATGGACGGCAGGCTTGGAACGCTTGAGCCGAGGCAGAGATGCAAAACCTGCGGGAACACAGCTATTCGCTGTCCTGGCCATTTCGGTCACATCGAACTCGCCGTTCCGATAATTCACATAGAATTCACAAAGATAATATTCGACCTTCTCAAGTCCACTTGTCGAAACTGCGGGCGGATACTTCTTCCAGATGAAACCATCAAAAAGGCGCAAGCGAAGATTGAGAAGACCATAGAACTCCTAGGTCTGGTTCCAGACGAAGTCTACAAGACGATTATGCAGGAAACGAAGAGAAAACAGTGTCCCCACTGTGCAGCCGTGCAGTTCAAAATAACCTTTGAGAAACCAACTAAATTCAGCGAACAAATCCCTGAGAGCGGCTCAGAACCACTGACGCCTAGCATGGTTCGGGAGAGAATGGAGCGTATACCTAACGAAGATCTTCAAGTTCTAGGGTTCAATCCTGAGACTGCAAGGCCAGAATGGATGGTTCTTCAAGTTCTGCCAGTTCCCCCTGTTTACGTACGGCCGTCAATAACGCTTGAATCAGGCATTCGCTCAGAAGACGACTTGACCCATAAGCTCGTGGACATAATTCGGATTAACCAGAGGCTTAAGGAAAACATGGACGCTGGAGCTCCAACCCTCATAATTCAAGACTTGTCAGAGCTTCTGCAATACCATGTGACAACGTACTTCAATAACGAAGCCTCTGGAATACCTCCGGCAAGACACCGTTCAGGACGTGCACTCAAGACTCTTTCACAAAGGCTGAAGGGGAAGGAAGGAAGATTCAGAAGCAACCTTTCAGGAAAGAGAGTAGATTTCTCGGCTCGAACAGTGATTTCTCCAGATCCGAATCTGGACATAAACGAAGTCGGTGTTCCTCTCGAAATTGCCATGCGCTTGTCTGTGCCTGAGAGGGTCACCGAATGGAACATCGAGGAAATGCGGAAATTCGTCAGCAACGGACCTGAAAAGTACCCTGGTGCACTCTACATAATTAGGCCAGACGGCAAGCGGATAAGACTCGAGTTTGTGGTCGACAGAGAAAAGATAGCTGAAGCCGTAGAACTGGGCTTTGTAGTGGAAAGGCACCTGAAAAATGGCGACATCGCCATTTTTAATCGTCAGCCATCACTTCACAGAATGTCAATAATGGCTCATTACGTGCATGTCTTGCCGTATAAGACGTTCCGCCTTCACCTCTGCGTTTGCCCGCCATACAACGCGGACTTCGACGGTGACGAAATGAACTTGCACGTGCCGCAAAGTGAGGAAGCAAGAACAGAAGCGCTTCTACTCATGCAGGTTCAGGATCAGATTCTGTCTCCAAGGTTCGGAGGTCCAATCATCGGTGCCATACGTGACTTCATAACCTCTGCCTACCTTCTAACGAGAAAAGCGAATTATCTTACGCTGAACGAAGTCAACAAGCTGTTGTTGGCAGCTAAATATGAGGGTCCAATGCCTGAACCAAGCATCAAGTCTCCCAGGCCGTTATGGAGTGGGAAACACATTTTCAGCTTGTTTCTGCCCAAAGACATGAATTACGTTCTGAAGGCAAATGTCTGTCAGGGATGCGTAAAATGTCTTGAAGAAGACTGCCAACACGATGCTTACGTGGTAGTTAAGAACGGTGAACTGGTGAGCGGAGTCATAGACAGGCGTTCAATAGGAGCTGAGCAATCTGAGAGTCTTCTTCACAGGATAATAAAGGATTACGGAACAGAAGCAGGAAGAGAATTTCTTAACAAGACAACCCGAATGCTAAAGGCTTTCATTTCGATTCGAGGCTTCACATACTCATACGACGAACTGGTTTTGTCCCCTAAGGCGGAGGACAGAATAGCAAAAACTATGGAAAGAATTGAAAAGAAAATCGAAGAGTTCATCGAAAACTACAGGAAAGGCACGTTGCCGAGGCTTCCTGGCCAAACAATCGAAGACTCGTTCGAAATATACGTCATGAACGAGCTGGCAAAGGCAAGAGACGAATCTGGAAAAATAGCTGATGAAGATTTCACGTTGGAAAACTCGGGAATCGTAATGACGCGGACAGGCGCAAGAGGTTCCAGCCTAAACATAGGCCAGATAAGCGCTTGCGTCGGACAACAGGCCGTACGAGGAAAAAGAATTCTCCGTGGCTACAGGGATCGCGCCTTGCCCCACTTCAAGGCAGGTGACCAACGTCCAGAAGCAAGAGGTTTTGTCTACGCATCTTATCAGCGTGGACTCAATGTCATCGAATTTTTCTTCCATGCGATGGGCGGAAGAGAAGGTCTAGTCGACACGGCTGTTCGCACCCAGCAGAGCGGTTACATGCAGAGGAGACTCATCAACGCGCTCGAACACATACGTCTAGAATATGATGGAACAGTCAGAAACTCGGCTGGCGACATAATTCAATTCGAGTACGGCGAGGACGGCGTTGATCCGGCAAAGAGTGATCATGGAAAAGCTGTAAACGTAAACCGCCTTGTAGACCAAATCAGAATTGCCAAGGAAAAAGGGAAACCTGCATCAGCCGAATTCGTCAAGAAGGAATTGGAGAAGGTTAAAGGACAACTCACACCTATTCTGGTGGACGAACTTGAACAGAACTTGACAAAACACAAGCTCAGCACTTCGAGTGTTGAGAAAGCAGTCAGATTGACGGTAGAGCATTACAAACATGCTCTGATGGAACCAGGAGAAGCCGTCGGCATTGTTGCAGCCCAGTCAATCGGCGAGCCTGGCACTCAGATGACGCTGAGAACGTTCCACTACGCTGGAGTCAAGGAGCAGAACGTGACTCTGGGGTTGCCGAGGCTGATTGAAATTGTTGATGCAAGAAGAATTCCCTCGACGCCAGTAATGACGATATATCTAAGCCCCGAAAACAGAAAAAGCCGGGATGCCGCAGTGAAAGTTGCACGCGACGTAATATTCACTACTTTGGAAAACGTGGCCGAGGCAGTGTACATAGATCCCCTGAATGATGAGATCGTGATTGAACTCAACAAGACGATGATGGAGGATCGTGCGATAGCCGTGGAGGAGCTGAAGGACCGGCTGCAAATACCCAACTGCACCACAAAGATGAGAGGAAACACCATTCGCATACAACCTAAGAAAGCAGAAACCATCAAAAAAATGCTCGGCAAAGTATCGGTGTTCCATGTGAAAGGTGTGCCCGGCATTAAGCGAGTGCTGGTAAGCGAAGAACATGGCGAATGGGTCATCAATACTGATGGTTCGAACCTGCCCAAAGTTCTGGAAGTTCCTGGAGTGGACACTTCGAGGACGACAACCAACAACGTCCATGAAATCGCTAAGACCATCGGCATTGAAGCTTCGAGGAACGCTCTAGTCAATGAGGCTAAAGGCGTTCTGGAAGAGCAAGGATTAGACGTTGACAATCGCCATGTGATGCTCGTAGCCGACATGATGACTTCCACGGGCGAAGTTCAGCAGATAGGCAGACATGGCATAAGCGGAAAGAAATCAAGTGTACTAGCCAGAGCCGCGTTCGAAATAACAGTTCCGAACATAGTTGAAGCCGCTGTCAAAGGTGAAAGTGACCCGCTCGCTGGAGTAACGGAAAACGTAATAGTCGGCCAGTCGATACCGATCGGCACTGGATTGGTCGAGCTGTTCATGTCAAATTTTGAGAAGAAGGAGAAAAAGAAATGATTGATGTAGGCAAGGCAATAACTTCAGCTGTGAAAACCGGCAAGGTTTCCCTCGGCGCCAGTTCCGCCCTGCAGAACGCTCAAACAGGAAAAGCTAAACTGATAATCCTAGCCGCAAACTGTCCACAAGCCGTTCGAGAAGACATAGAATACTATTCTAAACTTTCCAAAATTCCCTTAATAACTTACAGAGGTTCATCGTTGGATTTGGCTGCCGTATGCGGGAAACCCTTCAGCGTTTCAGCGTTAAGTATAAGAGAGCCAGGCGACTCAGAAATCCTCAAGTTGACGGAAACCGCTGAAGCTGAGGAACCCAGTGGAGGAAACGAATGACTAGCGGAATAAAGTTCACCAGTACCGAAATGCGGTACATAGCCCTCTTCGAGAGCATAACCAGCGCAAGTGTTAAGGACTGCATAATCGATGAAGAGCAGGGATGGGTGCTCTACGTCGTAGGCCAAGGGCAGGTTGGAGTGGCAATCGGAAGGGGCGGAAGAAACATTCACACTTTAGAAAGGATGACCGGAAAGAAGCATGAGATAATAGAGTACGCCGAAGAACCTGCACAGTTCATTAAGAACGCTCTGAAACCAGCAATGGTTAAGGAGGTTCGCCTCACCGAAAGGCCTGATGGCAAGACAATCGCTGTGGTGGCCGTGAACCCCCAAGACAAAGGCGTGGCAATAGGGAAGAACGGGAGGAACGCTGAGCGCTTGAGGTTCTTGGTCAAGAGATACTTCCAGATACAAAACGTTAGCATAACATAGGCGGGGAGGCTGCAACGTGAAAACTGTGGCATCGTTAGTCTTCGCCTCAATATCTGTGGTTCTTGCGTTGGTCGGAACCGTTCAAGCTGCGGATGAATCTTCAATCGAACAGTTTCTAGGCAGCCCGCTGCTCATCCTTGCTGCACTATTAGTCATAGCCGGATTGGCTATCCTGTACCATAGAATAAGAAAGTGAAAAGCATTCAAACTAGGGTTCAATTCTTAGAAGGAGCTCAACAAGCGCCTTCTGGTCAACTTCGGCGCGCGTTCTCCAGTCTAGATATAATTGGTCGTTTTCATCCTGCGCCAAGTATCCATATCTGACGTATCGGTCGACGTTCATGCCAACTTTCCATCCTGGAAGCTTCTCTCGCAGCAGCTCTTCAACTTCCTTTCTGGGAGACTTCCCCTTCTTAGATATTATGTAGGCAATCGATACTGCGAGTCCTGCAAGGTCGTCTATTCGCCAGCCTATCATTTTCGTTTCCTTAGGCGTCAATTCCCCTCTGAGCTCTATAAGAAATCTGGCCTTGTCCAACTGTTCCTGGGTTGGTTTTTCAACTTCTTTGTCTTCCTCAAAGACGGTCTTGACTTGTAGATCTAACGGTTTCAGGTGGTCATCAAGGATTTTCAAAACCTTCAGATAATCCGAGCCTATAGTCTTTCGCAGCTCCCATCCTTTGACACCGGGCTTTTTGTGTCTCTTATAAAACAACATGTGGGTGGCTCGTTTCAGCTTGCCTGCAAAGAAAGCTTTCCTTTTACTCACTCTGTGTCTCCCCTCTTCCATTTTCGCCATCGTTCAACGGCCAAGGCTATCGGAATCGACACAAGCTGCTTATCGCTTCTTCTGGCCACATGCTTGTCGTAAGGCACGATGAACGTTTCTTCCTCCAAAGGATAGATCTCTAACGTTGCATAACCGTAAGTGATCAGAAAGCTTGTCATGTAGGCTCTGTCCACTGTATCCTCATAAGTGTCAGAGTAGATGAAACTCTCGTACAATATCTTTCCATTTTTGCCTTTTTCAGCGACCTCCTTCTTGAGTATCTGCCAAAAATCTTCCAGCTCTTGAGAGAAGGCCTCTTCACGCAAAATTTTCTGGTTTACAAGCTCTTCCCTAGTCGCTGTGCCCGAACCGACTTCTGTTGGAGCAATTTCCTTCCATCTTTCATTGAGAGGAGCCAGGTTTTCCCAGTATTGTAGCGCTTCTGCCAAACTCTGAATTGATATCTGCTCCAGTTCTATTATAGGATGCCAAATCTTAATGAAAGTTCTGACGATATCGATTTTTCCTGTTCGCCTGATTTTCTCGTCTAACAAGAATGGATCTGCGTAAAGTGTCGTCGAGCGATGTTTGACCCATTCGCTTTGGAGTTTTATTACGGAAGCCAGCTGATGTATTGTCTCGGCGTCCAAGCATAGATCTTCAGGGATTTTCCATTCTGGAAAATATTTCTTCACCGAGTCAACGTTTTCTTTCACGTCTATGAGAAACGGGTCAAGCGAGCGTCCTTCAATGGATTTGCACGTTTCGATTATGCGTTGGAGTTTCTCTCTGCCAAGTTTCTTTTGTTCTCTTTCAGGAAGCATCAGGCAACCTCTCGAATTATCGATTTGCCTTCAATATTCTGAACGGTGACTATGTTCACATTTTCCTTTGCGAAAGTTATCTGGCTGGGCGTTATTATGAGGTATTGAGCGCTGGAGTCATTGACTGCAGATATCAGCATCTGGGCGATTAACTCCCTGTTCTTTGGGTCCATGTGTATGTCATATTCATCGACGGCGCGGAAAGGTGAGCGGACGTGCTGCTGCAGAGCCAAAAGGAAACTCATTGTCGCCGTCGTCCTCTCTCCCCCGCTTTGAGTGTAGGCGTCCAGCGGAACTGGCCTGCTTCCCTTGAAACCTACAAGTATCTCAAGCCCCGCTGCTTCTATGTCGTTGTCGTTCGCAAGTTTGACTTCACCGACGGCTTGCGCCTGAACCAACGTCTTCTGGTATTCAAGGCTAACTCGGGACAACAAGCTCTGCATGACGGTTCGCCAAGACTGCATCCTCGTCTTGACTTCTTCTAGGGTTTTCTCACGGTTTTCCGCAACCAACCGTGCTTTCTCTTTCAGCTCTAAGTAAAGCTTCGAGTAAGATTCATACATGCGTTCGATATCCTCTGACACGTCAGAAAGTGCAGCCAAGTGACCTTCCGTCACCCTCATTTCATCAAGAATTTCTCCAATCTCCTTAGTCACCGCGATTCTGGCGCCTAGCTGCTCAGCTTCCTTCAAGGATTCCGCCGCTTTTTTCTTGGCATCGGTCAGCTCTCTTTCAAGCCCTCTTAGATTGTCTCTAGCGGTTTCCATTCGATATTGCAGCAGGGCAAGCTTAATTCGGCTTTCCACGACTTGTCCGCTGACTTTTTCAGTAGCGTCGTCCAGTAATGCTGGTTTAACGAAGTAGATGCAACATCAACATA
>CAWIRG010000017.1:0-69906 GCA_963838505.1 Candidatus Bathyarchaeota archaeon | reverse complement strand
AAGGTCGCCTTTCTTGCCGCCAAATCTCTCGACTGTCCTGAACCTAAGCTTCTTTTCCAGCTCATCTGGAAGCTCCACGCAAATTCGCCCCATTTCGATTACAGACCTGTTCTTGTAAATGTTCAAATTTGTCAGTCACGAGCCGCATGTGCTGGATATCCTGCCAATTGCGCGTGTGCGCCACCGACTTATGACAGAGATTGTTTCTATTTTTGTTGCCATTTTAGATCAATCCTATCCACTTATCCTTACAGTATACTATATACATACGCGCTTATAAACCTATCGCATTAACAGTTTAAGCGCTCAAGTCTCGCCCTCCAAATCTGAAAACACATTGTTCCATCTTCGACAAATCGTTCTCTCCGCATGCACAAGACTTAACTCTTGATCGCGACCATTCGGGTACGGTGATAATATTGAGTATGGGAAGTAATAAGAAGAAGCCAATGACAAAGAAGGAAAGAGAAGAGAAAAGAAAAAAGCACAAGGAAAAACGCCTAAAGAAGTAGCCTCAGCAGTTGTGAACCATCCATTCTTGGAGAGCCCTTCGAGCTCGCTGAGCCAACTTCTTTCAAACCGTTTAGCTCTCTCAAGCTTCTCTCTCACGGTACCACTGCTCAAAACCATTCCTTTTTACATTTTCATCAATCGAGGTAAAAAAACCAGTTTTTGAAACTCAATTTCTACGCTCCAAACCGAACCAAAAGAAAATTCTGATGCTTTCTCGATTCTGACTGTTTGGAAGTAGAATCTAAGCAATTCAGTTTCCTGTAAAGCGTGGCACTTACAAGTCCAATTGCCATGTACATCGAGGAAAGAAAGAACAATGCGAAATGAAAGTAATATAAAAAAGGATAGAAACTGAAAGAAAACCAGTTTCAGATTAGAACTGTGCGTTTAATCTAGAATCGTCTTCTTGCTGGTGCTCTCTTCGAGTAACACTCTCGGCAGTATACGGGTCTGCTACCATCAGGCTTGAATGGGACTTCGCATTCATTGCCGCAATCAGCGCAAACTGCCTTGTGCATCTCTTTTCTCTCATACGTCAACTCTTTCAACTCCTTCAATATTGCTGTGCAGAAATCGCTTCTAACACGCTGCATTTACCGTTTGCATCGACACTTATAAACAGCATGCCTCACCCCCACCATGTCACTTCATGCCTAAGCCTATTTATGACACAGTTTCCGCTCTTGGCTTTGTTCTCTCTTCTTCCAGCTGGCAAACTTCGCACGAAATGAAAATCCCCGGAACAAGAAATAGCCAGGTTTGCATAGGACCTTGTAGCACACCGTATCAGCTTAACCCATGAGAAGCGGAATCCAGCTGCACGTTTATAT
Organism: Candidatus Bathyarchaeota archaeon; assembly: GCA_963838505.1. Lineage (GTDB taxonomy): Archaea > Thermoproteota > Bathyarchaeia > Bathyarchaeales > Bathycorpusculaceae > JBEKCD01. The sequence continues at coordinate 68,563 of CAWIRG010000017.1, read as the reverse complement.
TTGGTTTTCAGCGACTCTAGAGTGAAAGAGGAACCCGTACGTACAAAACGATTGAAGTTCTCGGCCCGGAGCACGAGTTTTCAGTTGTTGACGATGATTTGAAAGCTTTGCCAATCGTTGACAATATCCTGAAGTGCCTTCACGGCCGCATCGTGAATTCTGTCGCGCATGGAAACTTTGTCTTCGGAAAGGAGCTGCAGATGCACGTGTTGGAAATCAAGCCCAACCTGCCCTTCGCATCGCCAGAAGCCTTCGAGGAAACCATGTGCAACGCGGTTTTGTTCATGTCGGATTTTCTGCAGCGAAAGTGTAATGCGCATCTTCTGGGAACGGGGATGCACCCGCTGCTGAGGCTTGAAGAAACGGGGGTTTGGCCGCATCGCCACCGCCAGATTTACAGAGTATACAGCAAACTGTTCAACCTCCACCAGCACGGATGGCTGAACATTCAAAGCTTTCAGCTCAACCTTCCATACGCAAACGAGCAAGACGGCATCAAACTGCACAACCTTCTCGCCAACATCATCCCCTACCTGCCAGCTATCACCGCTTCATCCCCCATCTACGAAAGCAAATTTGGACCGAACATTGACAACAGACTCGCATTCTACAAACTCAACCAGCATGAAATCCCCTCAGTCACCGGAGACGTGATCCCAGAGTACGTGTCTTCCTTAAACGAGTACCGTACACAAATCATAGAGAAGTACTCTTCTGAAATGGCCAGAGCCGGCGCAGACGAGCTCATCCTGCGCAAGGACTGGGTTAACTCCCACGGCGTAATCTTCAGGTTCGATAGAAAAGCTGTTGAAATACGTGTAATGGACGAACAGGAATGCGTGAAATCGGACGTAGCGATAAGCTGTTTCATCAGATCGCTGCTGAGAGGGCTGCTGAACGAAAACCCTCAGCTGCTTCCCCATGAAGTCTTGGTCAAAGACTACGACTCGATCGTGACTGAAGGGCTCAGAGCATCCCCGAGCGGAAGACCGGCAAGAGCCGTCTGCCAAGCCTTCTATGGAATTGCATGGAAAAGCGCGTCAAAAGAAGAGAAGAAATACCTTCCGCTTGTAAAGGAACGGATAGAAAGGGGAAGCCTGTCAGAAACAATACGAGGAAGAGTTGAGAAGAAAGCACAGAAAACGAGTTTCAGGGAAGCAGTGATCAGCGTCTACTCGAAGCTTGCAGAAAGTCTTATTCAGAATCGACCTTACTTCTAATCTAAACAAGTTGAGAGATGAAAAAGTGGGCAGACCCTCAAATCAAAGACAGGGCAACTTCTTCGATGTGTGCATCAAGTGCAGAACAGCTCACTCCTGCTGCAACGACACAACGCCGCCTGTGACGCCGGACCGCAGAAAAACCATAGAAGCGTACCTGAAAGAAAAAGGCGTTTTCGAGGCCAGTCCGTTCGAGCGGAAGAAATATGTTTATCCAAGGCTCACTGCAGGCGGCTACTGCGTGTTCCACGATGCCGAGACGAAGAAGTGCATCGTACACGCTGTGAAGCCGGAAACCTGCGTTGCAGGGCCCATCACCTTTGACATAAACAGAGAAAAAGGCATTATTGAATGGTTCATCAAGAAGGAAAGCATATGCCCGCTCGCAGGAAACGTGTACAGAGACAAACAGCTCCTACAGAAACACCTGTTATCAGCCAAGAAAGAGGTGCTGCGACTCGTAGCCCAGCTTACAGGCGAGGAACTGAAGGCAATACTCTCAAAAGATGAGCCTGAAACCTTAAAAATTGGCGAAGACAAGCTTGAAGAGAAACTCTTGTGCAAACTAGCCTGCTAGCCGCCGCGTCGTCGTTTCAGAACTTGTCTACTGTTGGGTTCTCAATAGCAGGTCATCACGACGCTTCAGCAGTTTCTCAAACTGTTCATCGTTTATCCTATCTTCCACGAGCATTCTGATTACGGTTTGAGATATGTTGTCCATTTCCTGATGGAATTTCAACAGGTCTCTAGAGTACATGTCATAGATGCTCACCATGCCCTTAAAAAGCCGGTGGTACAGCTTGTTTCGATTCCAAATCCGTCTCCCGCGGAGCCCTGTGAAGCTCAGAAACACCAGCGAACCTATAGCCGCCCAGCCTCCAGGCGTTAAGAACCAAAGACCCACGTCTTCTGATGCTATTTGGCCCAGCGACTTGGACAGCGGCCCGCTCACCACCGTGAAAACTGATGGATACGTGTCTTCGGGAGCCTTTACAAACGAGGCTGTGTTGCCCTCCTGAACAGCCATGCTTGAGGGGGAGGTTTCTTTTATTTCAGTTCCTGTAGGCATGTTAACGTCAATGACTTGGCTGGTGTTGAAAGCGTGACCCCTGTAGAAGCTTGAAACATCAATGCTAAACGTGTAATTGTCTTCTTGCTGAGAGAGCAGGTGAGCAGGAGCCTTAAAGTACAGGTTGTAAACCCAACCGTTCTGGTTCCAGTTCTCATGAAACTCCCAAGCCGTCAGCGCGCCAGTTGAAACCGGCGTCAAATCGAACCCTGCCAGCCAATTCTGGAGGCCGCCATGGCTGACAAAGTACTCAGGTATCCGCATGATATGGAACCACATTGAAAGGTCAATTGTGGAAGTGGTGTCGTTGAAACTGACCAGCACCTTGGACGTGTTGCCATATATCCCTGACCATTCAGGATCAATGTTCCACACTCTGTTGAGCCACCACAATGGGCTCACGGTCAGGTTATTAGCAAAACCGTCGATAGAGACGAAGGGCAGACTGTAATAATCACGCACAGGAATCCAGTTGAAGCTCTCGTACCATGAAACAAAGATGTCACCCGCGCTCACAAGGCTCTGCTGGATCGTAACTGCGTTCCACATGCCATCAGAAATCCAGACAGGCGCCACAGAGATACCACCCATTTCTGACCATTTCACCGCGTCAACCGACGGTTCTATCACGTCGTGAATATAACCGATGTTACTGCTCCCAGACTGCGAATAAGAAGGCACAAGTGTCAAGCGCAAAGCCAAGAGAACAATGAACAAGATAAGAGGATAGACCAGTCCACGTGTTCTCCGCATCCCCACTCTCAACCCCAACTTCTTTTCCAGGCAGTGACACTACCTAGAGCCGATTGTCCATATATCAATTGCGCGATGTCGAAGGTAGCTTCTGAGGGCTAGACGCGGTTGAAATAAAAAATGGAGTTTACGTCTGATTAGACGTACTTCTTTTCTTTGTCGCAGTACCATCTTTTGTATTGTTCGATGTACCTCAGTGGACTACCGCATGTGGGGCATACGTTCGCTGCGCCTGGAGGGGGTGGAGGAACCGAGGCTCCTCTCTGGAACTGAAACTTTAGAAATGGAGGCATCGGCATCTTCATTTCATGCATCATTCCAGCTAGAAATCCTCCAATTGGGAAGAATATCAGCGCGAACACCATTAGTAGTACCCAGGTCTCCATCGCCGTTCCGAAGTCGGCTCCCCAAATTCCAGTTTGAGCGAGGGTCATTATCAATGTAAGTATTAGGTAAGCTAAGAAAGACAGGAAACCGCCAGTGAAGCCTGCCATCTTCTCCTTCGCCTTCAACATTTTATAGCACAAGTACCCTGCAACGAAGCCCGCTGGGAGAAACGCGAAAATGCCCATGACAAAGTCGCTTCCTGCTGTTTTTCCCCAATTGATACCGTATATCTGCGATATAGAACTCAAATACTGGAAGCTGCCCACACTAGTAATCGCTTGCCCGATGGCAAATCCTAGTATTCCGATAGCGATGTAGTCGATGAAAGATCCTTCTTCGTCAGTCATAATCTATTCCTCAATTGCTGATGCATCATATCTTATCTATGGGTATTTAACGCTTTTACGGTGATCTTCGAAGGTCAGCGGAGTCCATCCTAAGACTTAAATACACAGAAATCAAGAAAGCAGAGCTCATTGGATACTGGTGGTTTGTGTGACTCTTAGGGAAGGATATTTACATGATTATGTTGCAGCGAGTTTCATAGCATTGGCCTTTGGAATGGCTGTATCGAGCCCAGCAGTTATCAAAATCGGAGACTGGGGACCATACATAGGAATACTGTTCGTGGCCGGTATCTTCGGATTCATACCAAGCGGCTTTGCAGCCAGCTACATCAATTTCAGACTCCACCAAATGGGCGAAAACACAGAAATGGCAGGTCTCAGCGCCGGATTCTTCACGGCCTTTGTTTATTCTATTATTGATCTCGTAATTACATTGACATTCGCAATCGTGTACGGCTCTGGTGCTGCAGGAAACTTTTTCATCGGATGGGTGCTTTCAATCACTTTCGGGTTCATATTCTTACCAATAGGAGGCTTCCTTTCGGGAACCCTTGAACGAAGACCATTTGCCATGCCGGGATTTTTCAATCTATCCAAAATCTCTCGCTCACCGCCGCCTCCGCCACCGACTGGGATGACTCAACTGTGCCCGACCTGCGGAAAATCGCTAACATATGTCCAGCAGTACGATCGCTGGTACTGTACGAACTGCAAAAAGTATCCTTAGAAAAACCTTCTTTCAGTCCTTTTCAGAAACAGGCTGGAAATAAAAATGGTAGATTTCCACTGATATTCTTTGAAGTTTCCTAGACGTATTTCTTGTCTTTGTAGCAGTACCATCGTTGATACTGTTGAATGTAGGTTAATGGCCCCCCACACGTGGGGCAAGTCGGCGTCTGGGACTGTTGAGGTTGCACGCCAATTGGTTGTGCACCGAAAGATTGTGTTTGCGCAACTTCGGGTTTGAGGACGACGAAGTCTCCTGCGGCTTGGATTTGTTCCCATGGAGTTTCTTTTGTTTCTCCTTTTTTGGTCTCAACTATCAATGTCATACCTACTTTTCCGACTGTGAACGCTATGTCTTGGACGCTTCCAACATCGTTTCCTTCGCTGTCAATCACCCGCATGCCTATCAGGCGATCTTTAGTCATTGCTTTCTTCTCTTTTTCTTGTCTGGACATTCTAGTCACTTCCAGCGTTTAAACAGATATTCAGGAGCACGTCTTATAAGTTTTAAGACTCAGGAATCAATGTTCAAGAAAACAGGCATCAAGGATTTTCAAAGTCTGTCGGCATGATGATACTGTTCTGTTGAATCATAGAAAGTGATAATAGCAGTTTGAGATGCATATTATGCGGGATGAGACAAATGACTACGAATTATGGACCTCCTAGTCCGCAGGTTGACATGGGAAACCACTGGCTGTTAAGGATTGTAGCGGCCATCATTGACAGTCTACCTTGGGCAATAATAAGTTCGGTCGTATGGTATGCTCTGGTCTTCAATGGAGGAGCACCTCTTGCAAAAGCAGTCGGCGGGTTCTCTTGGGCTATCTGGTTCTTCCTGGTGCCAATTGTCTACGGCCTATTCTGGGTTTTCTATGGCGCTGTTATGGAATCGTCAGCTTCGGGGGCTACGTTTGGAAAGCGATTCATGGGTTTGCAAGTGCAGATGCTTGACGGCAGCAGACCAAGCTTCAACAAGGCATTCACTCGAAACATAAGCAAAATCCTTTGGATAATCTTTCTCATCGACATTCTCATCGCAGTCGCAACTCCAGGACCTGATCCACGCCAAAGATACTTTGACCGCATAGCTGGCACAACAGTGGTTCAAGTGAAACAGACGTTTGCTCCCGCGTCACCGCCTCCTCCGCCGCCTCCTTCGCCAACTTAAGAAGAAGCGTGGGTGAACAGTTCAGTGGGACAACCTTATCCGCCTCCACCGCCTTCACCAGGGATCTCCTGACCAGGTCGCCCAACGCGGTTTCCACGGTCCTCAGACAAACTGGTTCTTGGGAATCAGAGCCAAACTTGCCGCGTTGGAAAACCCCTTTACACTTTCTAACAGGAACTCATTGAGAAATGGTTTGCTTGTATCCTTGATCCTCGCAGCAAGCATAGGTTTCCTACTCTCATTCTTCATTGAACTTGCCCTTCTGCCTTCCGTCGGCGGTATCGCAACAATAGTCTTCATTGCACCGTTGATAGAGGAGTTGAGCAAAGCCCTAGGAATGCTTGCCGTGGCGTTTTTTATGTGGAAAGCTCGTCCCAACCGGCGTTACGGAGCAGTATTGGGAGCTGCAGCGGGACTTGGTTTTGGTGTCCTAGAAAGCTGCGTCTACATCTATGGATATGCAGTCGCAGGTGACGGCGTGGCCATCCTCTCAAGGATAATTATCACGCCTCTAATGCACCCGTTATGGTCCGCGTTCGTAGGCATAGGCGTTTTTGCTCTAGTGGCATACAGCCAACCCCGACAACCTGGCAGCCCGAAACCGCCTCTATGGTTGCCATTCCTGTTTCTCCTAGTAGGATTGTGTAATCACATAGTGTGGAACAGCCTTGCAGTCGGACTTGCTCTGTTAGACCTCGGATACCTGCCACTAATTCTAGACATAATAATAATCTTCCCCACATTTGCCCTAATCTTAAGAGATTTCCTCGGCGGACACTTCAACTTCCAGAACTTCTTAGCAGCTGCTCCAAGAGAGATGTCCAGTTACGCCATGCCTTCCCCACCTCCGCCTCCACCACCGCCACCCCTCACTTGAGAGACAACCAGCATAACAGGAAATACAAGAAACAGATATCCCATGAAAGCCGGCGATTCTGGTTTCAGACGACGGCAGGCTTCAGAGGAAACCCATGTTCAATAGAGGATGTTTGAAAAGCCACTTTTGTCTTAGAAACTCGCAGTTCCCATCCAAGTAAAGCGCGCGAGAACGTGTTAACCCTTCTTCAGCTGGTTCTTGGCGGGCCCGAGGGGATTTGAACCCCTGTTCTCCGGCTTTCTTCCACATTTTGTGTCCGGAGGCTTGCGCACCGACTTGCCTGTACGGTTCGACGCCTTAATCCTGACTGGGCTACGGGCCCCGAAACAGAATTAGTCGCAATTGAAGTTAACTGTTGCCGTACCGCATCACGGTTCAGCCAGTTCATCGTTTATCCACCAAGCTTTTTTCTTGCCTGACTTTTCTCCGCCATAGTACTCCAGTAATGGTTTTCCAAGCTGTTTCCTTGAGGCTTTCTGAATTCTCCGCAACCTGTTCAGGACAAGCCACCGGTTTGTCTTTGCATATTCCGCAAGCTCAGGCGTGGTTGCCCCTTTGTAATGGATCAGATAATCGATAATCTTATGGTCAGTTTCGTCCGTGCCGAAAGTGTGCGGGTTCGTTTTGCCCTGTTCGTACGTGAGCAGTTCGAGATCGGCAAGGTACCTTTTGATTTCGGAGAATTCCTTTGCCATCTTTTCAAATCTGCCCTCCAACTCCAGAATCCTGTCAGGCTTAGGCGTTTTCTGCAGTTTCTCCATGATAGCGTCACGAATGAAACTGCTTCGATCTCCTTCAGGAACACGCAACATCATTTCTTTGTACACTTCATCAGAAATCTTTGCAGAAATTACCCGCAACTCATCCATAACCGCACCCTCACAACCAAGTATTACAGCTCTGATTATTTCATGGTTTCCTCTCAATTTCTTCAGGAACTCTCTTTAAAAGAAAAAGGCCCAGTACAAGTTGCAGTTAATTTGGAAGTCTATTCATGTCCAAGAAAACAATGATTTCCCTAATGAAATGCGACGCGATCTTCGCGGGACACCATGTTATTCCCTAAACCACTATTCAACATTGCTGAAGCGCGCTGGCTTGTCCCTAAGTCGAGTGTTGGAGCACTTGGGGGAAGTGTGTAGGCGCATGCGAGGCTGTTAGGCGATGGATACCTTCAACCTCCGCTGTGTTACGATGCAGCGTTGCATCTGGCCTTGAAAACATGGAGGGGGGCGCTTGAGAAGATTGTCACAAAACAACATTACAACTGGCAACACAAAAAACGAAGCGCGTCAACCGTGAAGCACCAGTCCAGCCTGTTTTCAACATCATTTGTCACAAAACAACATTACAACTAACCTCACAAACGCAGAGTAGGGGGTCGACTTTGCAAGACACCGACCCCAACGCGCTTCACAGCCAACTGCGCCTCACCCTGAAAAGGGAAACAGCAGAAACCCTGCGAAAAAACGAAGTCGTCCAACCAACACGCTTCAACACATAATACCGGGACAAGGCAGCGCGCCCATAGAGCCAAGTTATGCATGTCACCGCACAGCATTGCAAGTTTACAATTCAACATTACAAAAAACGTAAATAAAAAAAGGCGGGGGTCGCCCTTGAAGACCAAGAAACCGCGCTCTGAAGCGCCCTAACGGTGAAGTATGCCTCACCATTTCTGGGTTCAATAGCACATACACGCGCATCTACCCACACGCCCATCTGTCTCTTCACGATTTGTTACCACACAACATTACCACGGTTGTTACCAACAAACGTAGGGGACGACTCTGAAGAAAAGAGATTTCACTGGATTTCTCCATGGTTTGTTACCACACAACATTACCACGGTTGTTACCAGCCAAAGATAGGGGGTCGACTTGCGCGCGCGTTTGAACATGCATGTTTTGGCCTAGAAGAAACGGAGTATGCATGCGTTGCAGCTGGTTCTCAAGAGGCTCAAGGGTCCGTTCAAGAAGGCTCAGTGCTGCTTTCAACGTTAAGGTTGTGATGGGGTGCTTCTTTTTCTGGCCAGCAAGTCGCATCGATTCTTTACTGTTTCATGCAGTTTTCTTCGGAGGTTCTCTCCAATAATCTTTTCTTCTCTCACAAGCAAGGTTTTTCTGGCGAGCTCCGTGTCACCCAGACTGGAGAACCACGCTTCGAAATCGCCGCGGTCAGTGTGAAACTCTATTGAGGACAAGTCAACCTTCGCAATTTTGTCGCAGAAATCACCCAAGCTTGCAGCATGAACGTTTAGGGGTTTGCCGATGTCTGCATAGAAATGGAACGATTTCTCCATAGGCAGATATGCCAGAATCTCAGCGGCCTTCTCACTGCTGATTTCAGGGAGGCCGAGCAGTTTCTTGCCGCTTTCCGTTATGATGTAGATTCCTTTCTCGGGTGTTTGAACGTATCCCATCTTGGCGAGACCCAGAATGTGCATCATGACCGGTGGAAAACTCAGCCCAGTCTCTTTTGCTATGTCTGTAGCTTTTGCAGGCTTTTCCAACAACAACATGGTTTCGAGAACTAGACGCTTCACAGGAGATAGGCTCATAACGCTACACTCCTTTCCAATCTGTCGCATGTTCCTAATAGAGTTTTCACATCACTCACATGATTTAAACAGAAAACGGTTCGGAAACGGAAACTAGCCGCTGGATATTGATTGCAGGTACATAAGGTCCATAAGGAAGGTAAATAAACAATGGCTCAATAACCAATAGGCACTATACGCAAAAAGGAGAAACGTCAAATGAAGATGGCAGTGCTCGTTTATGAATATCCACCGAAAATTGTTGGTGGCTTAGGAACCTATGCTGCAGAGATCACCAGAAAATTTGTGTTAACAGACAACGATGTCACAGTTTTCACGATGAACGATGATGCAGGAGCTCTCCCAACACGGGAAATCTGGCGCGGCATCGAAATACACCGCCCACTGCACATTGACATATCTGATTCTCTGCCCGACCTGATTGCCGAGGACATCAGAAAATGGGGCCGAGGCCTCCACATGTTCTCCAAGATTCTCATCTACAACTATCTCAGTGCCTCAAAACTTGTTAACGAACTCATCAGGAAAGAAAACATCAAATATGACATTGTAGTTGCACACGACTGGCTATCAGCCATAGGCGGCATCACCGTCAAAAAAGAAGTTGGTCTGCCCTTCGCCTTTCACGTTCATTCCACCGAGAAAGGCAGAACCCTTGGCAACGGTTCTGAAGTTGTCAGCAACATTGAGCTTCACGCTGCCAAAGCAGCCGACATGATCGTCACAGTGTCTCATGCAATGAAAGACGAACTCATAGGACTAGGATTTCCAAAAGAAAGAATACAAGTCTGCTACAATGGCGTCGACGCGGAAAAATACGATCCAAAAAACGTGAAGGCTGAACAGATAAAAAGAATCAGAAACCTCTACGGCGTCAAAGATGACGAAGTAATGATTTTGTTCATCGGCAGGCTCGTCGGCGTCAAAGGAGTTGACAAACTCATCATGGCCATGCCGCACATTCTACAGAAAATACCCAAGGCAAAACTTGTAATTCTGGGACTTGGCGACCTGCAAGATTACTTGACAAACCTAGTCAACTACATGAGGTTAAGCAACAACGTCAAGTTCCGCTTCGAATTCCTCCCCGAAGAAGAACGCATTCTTCACTATGCAGCCTGCGACATGGCCGTTTTCCCAAGCCACTATGAACCATTCGGCATAGTTGTACTAGAAGCAATGAGCATGGAAAAACCCGTAGTCGTCGGAGCAGCCGGAGTGAGTGGAATGCGAGAAATAGTGATCTGCTGCGGCGAAGACCAATGCGGATTCCACATTGATCCAAACAATCCAACCGACATCGCGTGGGGAATCACAAGCGCCCTAGAAAACCCAGAGAAAATGAAGTGGCTCGGAAAAAACGGCAGACGAAGAGTACTAGAAGAATTCACATGGGACAAGATAGCTCAAAGAACCCTCAAACTGTACGAGACCATCACAAAGCATTAGACTCCTCGTGCGGCGGCTGATTTGAGCACGAGGATTCTTAAATACCAGTTTCGGCACAAAACAGCATGAGCAAACTTCACTGTATTGCGAGGCGCCAACATGGAACTAGACAGGGAATCCTTGAAGAAAATGTTTCCAAACTTGGCTAAAGAACTGCAAACAGACGAGAACAAAGTCCAAGTGAATTCTGTGCGAACCAACCAAAAAGAGGGGGAAGAAGCTGCAGCCTCTCAAGGCCTTAACCATTATGTTCCAAACGTGATAGATTACATCAGACGATGTGACACCCTGCAGCAAGCCGAAGAAATAATCACTTACATGGAGAAACGCGGCGAAATCGACGTGAAATACGCACAGAAACTGAGAAAACAGCTCAAAGAGAAGGGCGTCAGAAGCTTCGGCGCTAAAAAAGAACAGAACTATTATCTCAAGCAATGCAGACGATAGCAGAATTGCATCCAAACTGCTCCATCAACCATCCCAACAGAAAACGTTGGGAGACCCTAGCATATACATGACAATTCTAAAAGTAAATAAATGAGCTTATCAATAAGTACAGCCTCGATGAGTTATCAGTCTCGTCGGAGGAAAAAACATGAGAAAATCATCTGCCACGTTCATCATGTTGGCCACGGCAATAGTGATTCTTGTTTTAGCTTCTTACAACACCGCATCTGCCAAGGCAAGCTCAGGCTACGAGATAGTAAGTGTGAATCACACCGTCCAAGTTTTGTATAACGGTTACGTCCTCATGAACGACACGATAGCGATCTCAGGACAGACTGACAGCTTTATGCTAGGCTTTCCTTACACTTTTGGCCCAAACGTGGTCGACGCATTTGCTTACAGCACAAACGACACCTCCGATATGTTTCCCCTCAAACTGAACGTGCCCATGAGAGATGGTTCAGGTCTTTATCATGCAGGTTTCTACGGAGTGGAAGTCGACTTCTCGCAGGGAGCACCGCAGGTTTTCAGCGTCGTGTTCGTGCTTTCAAACAAAGTGCTGCTGCAGAACTCTGCTAACGCAAGTCAGCTCTCCCTTGAATTCCCAGCATTTCCAAGCCTGACACAAAACGCCTCAGTCTGCAACTGCTCAATCGTTGTTCCAGGAGCAGAATACAATAGCGGAACTGTAAGCGGCTTCACTTACAATGCCACGAACCTAAGTGCCTTCACCTACAACTCGTCTTATGTGAACTTTCTGTTGCCAAACAACAACATCCAGATTTTTGAGATACAGCAGCTCACACGCGAAGTTGACTTCAACGCGTTCGGTCAAATAAGCGTCTCTGACTCCTATCAAATAACGGATAATACGTCGCTAAGCCTCAATTCAGTCGATGTCGATGTTCCTCCTAACGCTTCTAACGTGGGCGCCTACGACTCGCTTGGCGCCCTTACTGTGCAGGCGGTGTCAGTGGACACAGGCTTGAACAGGTATACAGTCAGCTTCTCGGAGGCTTTGGACATCAATAGGACAGACAAGTTCACTGTGACCTATAGTTTGCCTGACAATGTCTACGTTACCAGACAGAGCAGCAACTTCTCATCCAACATGATGCTTTTCCAAGACGCAAACAGTTTCATCGACCAAGCTTCAGTAAGATTTGTGTTGCCCGATGGCGCACGATTGTCAAGTTTCAATGCGACGACAGCTGGCAATCCATACGCGGTGAACCGCGACGTTTTCCAAGACACCATGACTGTAAACCAGAAGAACATCATCGCTCTAAACAGTTTTGCTGCCAGCTTCAGCTACGAGTACAATCCTTTGTGGTTGGCCCTTGGCCCCACAATGTGGATATGGGCCTTGTCAATAGTTGGATCCGTGGTCGTAGTAGCTTGGAAAATACCTAGAGCTCCAGGCGAAGCCGCGGCTCCTCCGACGGGCATAAGGCTTGGATCAGAGGACACGAGATCCTTCGTGGATGCGTATGACGAGAAGATGAAGATAGAGTCAGAAATCGACATCTTGGAAGATAGGGTGCAGAAAGGAAGAATACCGAGACGCAGGTACAAGGTACAGAAGAAAACTTTTGAAATACGCCTAAACACGCTGGACAAGACGTTGGGAGAAATTGGAGGAAAAATGCATTCAGCCGGCGGTCACTACTCAGACCTAATGAGGCAGCTTGAAATTGCTGAAACCGAAATCGACGAAGATGAAACCAACATGAAAAGCATCGAAGCCCGCCACGGAAGGGGAGAGATCTCTTTGGAAACCTACCGCAAGCTTCTATCTGATTATGAGCGCAGGAAAGACAGGGCCAAGACAGCCATTAACGGAATACTGCTGAGGCTACGTGAAGAAATACAATAAGCAGACCTAAAACCTTTTATTCCACCGTCAATTTCTCAATGAAATTCCAGCCTCAGGAGAGAAATAAAATGGTGAAAATAGTCGTAGACAATGCTAAATGCACAGGATGCGGCACGTGTGTTGATACGTGTCCAGTAGGCGTCTACGAAATCAAAGAAAAGAAATCCGTCCCCGTCAAACCTGAAGAATGCTTGGTCTGCAGAGCATGCGAAGTTCAATGCCCAGAAGGCGCAATCCAAGTTATCGAGTAGAACAGCAGCTTTCACTCTGAATATTTCACATGTTAAGCCTACGAACCTCTGCTGCTTCCTGAACATCTTCGTTTCTTTGTAAAAAACTCTCCGTCCATTCTACACATTCAGCAGAAACCGCGTCACCTTCCTACACTGCGAATGTTATAACGTTACTGGACGACTAGCGTGTGGGCTCATTCAACTCCGTGGAACCTCACCTTCGCGGGGAATCTTGCAGACTGCTACGTGTCAGTTCTTGGAAATCTCTGAAAGCTAGCATGAACATCTTTTGACAGTATTCGGTCACGGATACTCCTCCTTGCCGCGATATTTTCTTGATGACCTTGCTCACGCCCGTCGTGTACTGTATAGCCCCCTTAGGTTTATTCACTATGAAGTGAGGCAACCCAAGGTTCTTGGCTACTCGCCTCAAGACAAGCTTGCGAAGTGAGTTGTCTTTTCGCTCCATCTTCAGTTCCAGCGGCAGATCTAATGCAAATCGCGCCATTGCATACGTTGCAAAGGGCAGTCGTAGCTCAACGCCGGAATAATTGCAGATTTTGAAGTCTCTTTCCAGATTTGCCTCATGCATTCCAATAATGTCGTTGAAGATAGCATTCAGTGTCCCCTGTTTGTTCCCTCGGACATACTCATCCAGATAACGTCTGTATCCGCCGAAAAACTCGTCTGCACCCTGTCCTGCCACCATGACAGGGCAATCCATTCTAGCCGTCTTTTCAGCAGCCCAATAAAAGGGGATGCCGATGCTTATTTTGATGGGATGCGGTTCTTCGATGATACGAATGACTTTCGGCAGGGTCATGGTTACATCATGTTCAGAGTGTAGGCTGGAGTACAACGGCAGTTTCAGTGCTTCCGCCGCTTGCTTCGCGCATTCCATTTCAGGTTCGTTTTCCATGCTTGCGTGGACCAAAATTACGTTGACCCCAGTTCTCTTTGCGAGGCAGGCGATAATGCTACTGTCTAAACCGCCAGAAAAAGCAACTGCAACTTCATCCAAGGATGCGGTTCTCTGCGTGACAGAATGTTCCACAAGCCTTTGAAGTTCCTGAGTGGCAGCCCGAAGTGTAACCTGTTTTGGCTCAGAGTAGGTTATCCTTCTCGCCACTTTGAACTTGAAACCGCATCGCCCAACGACTGACACTGTTCCTGGCGGAAATGAGAATGCTTCATTCAACCCGATGCGCCATAGCGCTTTACGCTCAGAAGCCAAGGCGGCAACATCATTGTTTTCGGCAAAGTAAAGCGGGCGAACGCCCATCGTGTCTCTGCCCGCAACAATCGTCTCAGATCTAACCATTGCAAAAGCAAAATCGCCCTCAGTTTTCCTCACAAACGTCGCCGCTCCTTTTTCAGGACTCTCCCTCAGCATTTTTGCTGCAAACCCAACGTCAGATTCCTTCTCATGAACCGTGTATATTCTTCCGTCGAAAACCATTGTTGCATCCGCTAGTTGCGTCAGTTCAGACTTGTCACTGGCAAGAATCCTTGAGAACGTGCATCCAGCCGCGACCGCGGCCTTGACATCTGATTTCCTTAGGGCTTCGAGGGATATTTCAGTCTTGATGGTCGTGGCGGAAGCTATTCCAAACGCTTCTGAAGAGAGTTCTAAAGCGTCCATCATGTCGACCAACGTCCGTGTCACGTTTTCGCCTTTCTTGCTTACGACTGCAACCAAACCGCCCATGCCAAGGAACCTTCAGATATGCTGTTACGTATTGTTCGGCAAAGCATTAATCTTTAATCAGCTCAATTTGAATGAGGGTATGATAATTGCCGATTCTGCCAATTGACACTGGCCGCTATGGGACTCCTGAAATGAAGAAGGTTTTTGAGGAGGAGACAAGAGTCCAAAAAATGCTTGACGTTGAGGCTGCTTTGGTTTGGGCGCACGCTGAAGTTGGGGACATACCGAAGAAAGACGCGGAAAAAATTGCGTCTGTCTGTCTGCTCCAACATGTGCAGCTGGGCAGAATCAAAGAAATCGAGAGTGAAATAAAGCATGACGTCGCCTCTTTGGTGAGAGCTTTGTCGGAAGCCTGCGGACCAAGCGGAGCCTATGTTCATTTGGGAGCAACGAGTTACGATATCGTGGACACAGCAACTGCTCTTCAATTGAAAGATGCGCTCGAACTTGTAGACGCTAAACTGGGTAACCTCGAGAGAATATTGATGCAGAAGGCCGTCAAATACAAGAATACTGTGATGGTGGGCAGGACACATGGGCAACATGCGCTGCCGACAACGCTGGGCTTCAAGCTGGCTGTGTGGATGCGTGAAATCTCAAGACATATTCAGCGGCTTAGACAGTGCAAGCAGCGGGTCGTAGTTGGAAAAATGACGGGAGCCGTAGGGACGCAGGCAGGTTTGGGCGCAAACGCTATGAAAATACAGGATCTTGTTATGCAACGGTTAGGCATTGAACCTGCTGACGTATCCACCCAAATTGTTCAGAGAGACCGCCACGCCGAAATGGTGTGCGTACTAGCTGGAATCGCCTCCACGCTTGAGAATTTTGCCACCGAGATTCGCGAACTCCAAAGACCTGAAATCGGTGAACTTTCAGAACATTTTGAAGCAGAAAAACAGGTTGGCAGCTCAACGATGCCTCACAAACGAAACCCGGAGATTTGTGAAAGAATCTGCGGCTTGACAAGAATCGCTAGAAGTCTAGTTGTTCCGGCGCTGGAAAACGTTACAACTTGGCACGAAAGAGACCTGACCCAATCATCTGCTGAACGTTTCATATTTCCAGAAATATGTATATTGACAGACTACATTCTTTTTCTGATGACCACCGTAATCGACAACCTACATGTTGACGAGCAAAGAATGCTAAAGAACATTGAATGGACCCAAGGCCGTCTGATGTCTGAAGCTGTGATGATGGCACTGACAAAAAAGGGGATGGACCGACAGGAAGCTCATGAACTGATGAGAAAACTTGCTTTGAAAAGCGAAATGGAAAAGCGACAGTTCAAAGACATGCTCCGTGAAGACAAGACTGTAACTAAGAAGCTGGAAAAGAGAGAAATAGACAAGGCAATGAATCCAATGAACTACTTGGGCACAGTAACGGTTCAGATAGACTCTCTCGTGAAGAAAACCATGGAGGAACAGAAAACTAGGGATTAACATCCACATGCACTCGCGGTTGTCGAACATATAGATAAAAGCTCAAATTGTTTGCAAACAGTTGCGAACTGAAGCCTCAAGACTTCCCGTATTCCGTTAAGGCTTTTTGCTTCCATTCGGGCTCCTTTTCAAGTTTCTCCAGAGTTTCCTTCTTCACAAAACCGCCGGTTTGCTCCTTTATTCTCTTGGCCAGCCTAGGACCTATAGACGGAAGGCTTGCTAAGATATCCAACGGAACACGTTTTATCTCTTCTGCCGTTTTGTATCCGGCGTCATAGATTATTCGTCCGCGGACTCTGCCGACCCCCTCCAGTTTTACGAGTGGCAACAGCTCTTTCTTGACCCCTTTCTCGACTCGCTGCGTGACTTCGTGAACCAGAGGAAGAATCTGTTTGCAGCTGAAGAGTTGAGAGAGTTCATGTGTGGCGTGAAGAAGCCATTTTGCGTTTTCAATCGCTCTGTACAGGTCTCCTGGTTGCACACTGAACCTTTGATCAGCTGGTCTTCGCTTGCCTCTTCAACCCATGCTTTCAAGGTCATGGCCGTTTTTACTTCTCCGAGAAACTGTTCGTATGCCACGCTATCTTGCCACTCGTCAGGCAGAACTATCAGAAGCTCTTGCTTGTGCTCCTCCAAAAAGACTGATATTTCATCCTGTTCTCGTGCGTAAGGTCGGAGCACGGGGCCCATGTCCGGAGTGTGGGCGATCATATGCAGTAAACTGAAGTCTGTAAACTCTGCGGGCTTTCGTCTTAGAGCGTCACGTATTATGACAGCGGAGAAAGGATCAATGTACAGTTCGCTGACGCGTTTTCCGAATTTCGTGGCGTTGATGTCTTCACCGAAGATCTCTATCAGGTCCTCATCATAGAGGTACTTGAGAATTTTGGCTATGATTCCCTTCATTGCGTTAATGTCGTACTGAAACGCATAGAAAGTTCTGCCAAAAAACTCGTAGATGCCACGTTCTGTATGAGCATATTCCGCCGCTAGAGTGGCTAGAACGTGACTTCTCATTATCCTCTCAACAGCAAGCCTAGACCATATACGCTCAGGCCTTGCCAAAATGTAGCTTTCAAGCAGATAGTCAGCTTCATCGTTGGTCTTGGCCACCAGTATTGATTCGCCTGTCTTGTCGTATTTTGGTCTCCCAGCTCTCCCAGCCATCTGCTTGTACTCCAACACGCTGATTGGATAGTAGCCATAGCCCGCCTCGTATCTCCTGTAATCTTGAATGATGACGGTTCTGGCCGGCAGGTTCACTCCGAAAGCTAACGTTGGCGTTGCTGTCAAAACCTTGATTCTCCCTTGCCTGAACGAGTCCTCTATCAGTTTTCGGTGTCCTCCACTCAGTCCAGCATGGTGAAAAGCCGTGCCGCATTTGACCAGCTCGGCAAGTGATTCACCGAGTCCTGTTCTTTCTCCAGCTGCCAAGACCCGGTTTGAATCGTGCTCTAGAGACCGCTTGGCAGGCTTGGAAAGAATTGATTCAATTGTGCCCGCGATCCTTTTGGCCAGAACGGCTGCGTTTTTCCTCGTTGAAGCGAAAACGAGGGCTTGCCCTCCTGTTTTCACGACGTTCAGGACCAGATTAAGGGTCGGATCACGTTCCGTTCTCTCTATTTTGCGAGCGTCTCCATTTTTGTATTGGATTTCGTCTTGAAGCAGAACTCCTTCTTTGAGAGCAACGGGCCGCCATTCCGTTGTAACGGCACCTGCTCTAAGCCATTGGGCTATTTCGTCTACGTTGTTTATTGTCGCGCTTAAAGCCAAGATTTGCGCGTTGGGATTGGTGAGCATCAGCCTCGCAAGCACGACTTCGAGCGTAGGTCCGCGTTCAGCCTCATTTAACAAGTGTACTTCGTCCGCGACTACCAACGAGATATCATCCATCCACTTGGCCCTGTGTCTCAACAGGCTGTCGGCTTTCTCATTCGTCGTGATTATAACGTCATATCTTTCAAGCCATGGATCATTGCTATCATAGTCGCCTGTGCTTATTCCAACCCTTATCTTTCGCCCGTTCTTCTTCGTGATCGTCGTGTACTTCTTGAATTCCTCGAACTTCTCGCTTGCTAATGCTCTCAGTGGGGTTAGATACACAGCTTTGCCGTTCCGTTCAATTACTTGTTTCAAGGCGCAGAACTCGGCTACCAAAGTCTTCCCTGAAGCGGTTGGACTCGCCAAGACAAGGTTCTTTCCTTCGAGGGCTCCTGCACGTATCGCGTCTTCCTGCGGCGGATAAAGCTCAGTAATTCCAGCTCTGATGATTAGTTCCTTGACGGTTTCTGGAATCGACAGTTCGGTTATCTTCACTTGACCGCGCCCATCTCTTTCGTTACACAATTTTAGAACGGGACTGATTTAAAGCGTTGCGCAACTTTGGAATTTGTCCCTTTCTGGGTTAGGCTTTTCTATCAGAGAGCATGAATAGTAAGCGTGGATTAAAGAATTCGTGTGGAGAAAGCTTCAGCTATGACGATTGAAAATGTGAAGGAGCTTTTGAAAGCGCATGAAAGCTTGGAACGCGAGGTCTACTTAGACGGTGAGAACTCAAGCAGGGTTCCTGATGAAGTTGTTAAGGCAATGATTCCATATTTCAATCAGCGTGCATACGGAAATCCAACGTTAACCCACAAACCCGGTTGGGAAGCTTTCGAAACGATCATGGAATCCGCCCAGAAAATTGCCTCGTTCGTCGGATGCAAAACGCCTGAACAGATATGCTTCACGCCTGGGGACACTGAAGCAAACAATCTGGCACTGGCAGGAACAGCGCTTGCTACGAAAAACATGGGCAGAAAGATTGTGATTTCAGAAATTGAGCCGATAAACGTGTTGAACGTAGCTGAAATGCTTCAGAAAAACGGATTCACCCTTACAAAAATCCCCGTGGACGTTGATGGCTTCATAAACCTCGAGAGACTGAAAGAAATAGTGGACAAGGAAACAGTTCTCGTAAGTCTTTCAGCAGTAAACCATGAAATTGGAACGATACAGCCGATAAAAGAGGCTTTGGAAATCGTTAAGGACAAAAATCCTGAAACAATCTTTCACACGGACGCCTCGGACGCATATGGAAAAATCGCGTTCAATGTTCAAGAATCTTGGTTTGGACTTGGCAACTTTGAGTAGCCATAAGATCTCAGGACCGCGGGGAATTAGTGCCCTGTACATAAATGAGAAAGTTAACGTTGAGAAAATCTTGGAGGGTCAGATAGGGACACAGAGGCTATGGCCGGGTGTCGAAAACACTCCGCTCATCGTCGGATTTGCAAGAGCTTCTGAACTGGTTTTCGAAGACTTTGAGGAAACGACCAGGAAACTTGGAAAGCTCCGTGACGCCCTTATCGAGGGCATTTCAACAAGAGTGCCTGACGTGCTGCTTAACGGACCGAAAGGGCAAAAGAGGGCATCGGACAATGTTAACATGAGTTTTCTGAGATGCGAGGGAGAAGCTCTGACCATCGAATTAAGTCTCAGCGGCGTGTACGTTTCTAGCGGAAGCGCTTGTTCGAGGAGGCTGCTGCAGCCGAGCCACGTTCTTGTTGCTATAGGCAGGAAGTTCGATCAAGCTCACGGCAGCATTTTGATGAAGGTCACTTGGCAGCACACCGAAGAAGACATAAACCACGTGTTGGATGTGATTCCAATAGCTGTTGAGAGAATAAGAAGCATAACAGGTTCAACAGGAGCGGAATAGGATGTCACGTGCACCGTTGCCATACAACCCCAAAATACTTGAACTTTTCAAAAACCCCAAGAACCTTGGAAAAATGGAAGACGCCACAGTTGTGTCCGTAGCTGGAAACCCCATGTGCGGAGACATGATAACCTTCTATCTCAAGATCAATGGCGAAGACATCATTGAGAAGGCGTCCTTCGAAAGTTATGGCTGTGCTGCCAACATAGCCACATCAAGCATCGTCACAGAGATGATTAAGGGAATGAAACTTGAAGAAGCTTGGAAAATCTCATACAAGAGTGTGACCGAAGCGATAGGTGGTCTTCCCAGCGTGAAGTTCCACTGCGGCATTTTGGCTGTAGGAGCATTGAAGAGAGCAATAAGAAAACACTACGAAAACAAAGCCCCTCCAAGCTGGTTGCAGAAAGAACCGACTTTTGAAGAAAAGCAAGCGTTGGAAGAGGAAGAACTTGCAAACATGCTTTCCAAAAGGATGAAGGCGGCAGAAGAAAAATAATGCTGGATCCCTACAAATTCGCGAAGACTTTCCCATCCTCAAAAGAAAGGTCAACGACAACCCCTTAATCTACTTTGACAATGCAGCGACATCACAAAAACCAAGACAAGTCATAGAAGCCATCAAGGACTTCTACGAGAACCACAACGCGAACGTTCATAGAGCAGTCCACACGCTTTCTCAGGAAGCCACAGAGCTCTACGAAGAAGCACATGAGGAAGTTGCAAGATTCATAAACGCAAAAGGTATGGAAGAGACGGTTTTTGTCAGGGGAACAACTGAAGCAATAAACTTGGTTGCCTACGCGTGGGGGCTTCGCAACCTCAATAGAGGAGACGAAATAGTCGTGACGCTCATGGAGCATCACAGCAACATCGTTCCTTGGGAGATGATCGCTGCGCTTAGAAAAGCAAGCGTCAAGTACAGTGAAATCAACGATGACGGAACACTGAACTACGAATCGATGGAAAACCTTGTGTCAAAAAAAACCAAGATGGTCTGTTTCTCCCATGTGTCAAACGTGACTGGCGTAGTGAACAACGTCAAGAGGGTCGTTAGAATAGCCCATGAGAATGGTGCTTTGGCACTCGTAGACGGAGCCCAGTCCGTTCCGCATATGCCTGTGGATGTTGACGCGTTGGACGCGGATTTTCTCGCCTTCTCCGGCCACAAAATGTTGGGTCCCACAGGGATTGGCGTGCTCTATGGCAAGAAACACATCCTCGAAGGCATGGAGCCGTTTCACGGGGGAGGAGAGATGATACGGGATGTCTCGTTCAACCCGAAGACCAAACGCTGCAAGATTTCGTGGAATGTTCTGCCGTGGAAGTTCGAGGCGGGAACGCCAAACGTTTGTGGTGCCGTCGGCTTGACAGAAGCCGTCAGATATCTTAAGCGAATTGGCATTGGAAACGTGAAGGCCCATGAAGAAATGCTGGCGAAATACGCTATTCCACGCATGGAAAGTTGCGGGAACGTCAAGATATACGGAACACGAGACACGTCTGTCAAATGTGGAATAATTCCGTTTGGAATCAAAGGAGTCAGCTCCCATGATGTCGCCCTATTTCTCGACAACTATGGCATAATGGTTCGAAGCGGCTTTCACTGCGCTCAGCCGTTGCATGAGATGTTCAAACTGAGTTCCAGTGCAAGGGCCAGTTTCTACGTGTACAACACGCGAGAAGAGATTGATCGATTCACCGAAGTCTTGAAGGAGATTGGCCAATTCTGATGGTTACAGTAGACGATTACGTGGCCAGAACTGAGGGCACATGCGGCAAGGAACAGGATGTCATCGTAATATTCAGGTTCGACAAGAAGGACGAGGCGGTTAAGAGGATTTTGGCAAAGGCCACTCTCAAGAAATCCATTGCCGGGATAGTTTTCGAATTGGCGTTTGGGAAATTCTCTTTTCGATTGTACGGCAGCGGCAAAGCCATTTTCCGAGACGTGAAAAACAAGGAAGAGTTGAACGCTCTCTTGTCTGAGCTCTTGACGTGAAGCTTTTCCAATTCAAGCTGTGAGTCTCTTGAGATATCCATGCCCGTTAGATGGAAAGACTAACATGCACGATTTTCGCCTACGACTGATTTAACACTGCTTAAGCATACGCAAGGTTGGGCTGAAGCCAAAACAGATATTTGAGTAAATACACACTTCCTTTGAACTACGACTGGTGACCGGTTGGAAAAAGAAGAGATCAGAACTCACTATTCAGGAGCGATACTCTTTGCGGCAAAACTGGCCACTGTCGCAACCGGAATCATTTTCACAGTTACTATTGCCACGGAACTATCCCAGACCGACTACGGAGCTTACGGAGCCTTTGTCAATGTAATCATACCATATTTCACGATATTATCTGGACCCATATCATTCTGGACGATGCGCTTCGTAGCGAGGGGCAAAAAAGGCGCAACCAAGACAGGCATCATTGGTAACTTGATAGTGAGCTTGATAACCACACTCATCTATTTTGCGGCACTCCCTCTCGTAACGAGGTCGCAAGGCCTGGAGAAGTATGTGCTCGTCTACGCAGTTGCGGCCGCGCAGATAATTGAGACATACATGATAGCAGTCTTCGAAGCTTGTCTGCAAGCCAATAGGCCCCACTTTGTGGGATACGGCCTGCTTGTAGGTGAATCACTCAAGGTTCTGTCGGTTTACTTACTTGTTGTGAGACTGCAGCTGGGCCTTTTGGGTGCAATCCTAACCTTGGGGACAGCATTTGCCGTCAAAGCAGGGTTCTACTTCTACACAATGCGCAAGGAGCTTCAGGAGAAAATTGTGTTAAGCTACATTAAACAATGGTTGAAAGGTTCAGCATTCAACTTATACAACATTGCTGGCAACCAGCTAGCATCGCTGATATTTGTTTTTTTGGTCATTTACGGGGGAACGATAGGATACAGCTACTATTACGCTTCTGTGCAGATTCGCAAACATAATTACATACTCGACTTTTCTGGCCTTTGCGTTAACCCCGAAACTCTTGGCTGATCCGAACCTTGACGAAGCTACGGCCTCATTGAAGTACGTTTTGATGTTCGCTGTCCCAATGGCAGCGGGAGTTCTAGCCATACCCAGCTCATTTCTCCTGTTCTTGAAGCCAACTGGAGAATACGCCGTTGCTGCTCCGATTTTGCGAATATTGGCCATAGACTCCTTGATCTCGACAATTTCAACCATCTTCACGTATGTTCTTTACGGAGTCGAAAGAGTCGATGAAAAAGCAGAAATACCTTTCAAACAAGTCGCCAGAAGCAGACTATTCATAGCTTTCTCTCTCCCTTACGTCCAAGCAGGAATAACCCTGCCAATCGCTTTCTACGCCCTAACGAACCTCGCTGGTGGCAATCAAGTGTTGATGGTCGAGTACATCACAGCGATAACTGCAGTGGCACATCTGGTAACTTTCATGATTCTATACAAAGTCTTGAGAAAAGACGCGAAGGTCAACATCCCATGGAAACGCATAGGAAAATATGTTGCTGCCTCGCTCGTAATGGCTATGCTTCTGTCTCTTGGGAACCCTGTGAGCAGAGCTTTAACGCTGATTTTCACTGTAGTGGGAGGATTAGTCTACATAGTTGTATTGATGGCAATAGACAGAGAAACCAGAACGCTAACAGGGACAGTATTACAGACAATGTCAAGAAGGGCAAGAAAGCGCGGGCGCACCCGTTCAAAACCAGAAGATTCTGAGGATTCTTCTTGATAGTTTGACTGAGTGTAAAACAAGGCAACCTTTCTCTTTAAGTGATTTCCTTCATCTTTCTGAGTGCTTCGCCTATCTGCAGCGGTTTGTTAACGAGTATTCGTCTTGTCTTGTTCACATTCAATGATGAGTCGCGTGGTCTTTTGGCAACCCATTTTAGTTGATATGACCGTATTGGCGTTATGTACGTTGGGTCAAGATTGAAGACCTCTGCAATTTGTTTGGCGAACTCATACCTACTTAGACGAGTGGCTCCGGCCAAATGAAAAGTTCCAACAATTCTCTTCTCCACCGTTTCCAGAATCATTTCCGCCATGCTCAGGTTTAATGTCGGCGAATTCCACTGGTCGGTTACAATATTGACATTTTCCTTCTTGCCGAGTTTGTCAAGCAGCCATAATGCAAAGTTGGTTTTTCCTATTGCAGGTGTTGAACCGTAGATGACGCTGCCTCGGGTTATGCAGTGATTATCAAGGTTTTGAACTGCTTCTTCTCCCTTTAGTTTTGTGAGTCCGTAGTAGTTGATTGGAGCTGGACTGTCGGTTTCTTTGTACATTCCTTTTTGTCCGTCAAAAACATAGTCTGTGGACACGTAGACGAGAAAAACGTCACGTTCTTTGCAGAGTTGTGCAAGGTTTTCTGTTGCTTCGACGTTCGTCTTCCAAGCAAGTTTTTTTCCCATTTCGCATTTGTCGACATCCGTTAGGGCAGCGGCGTGGACTACAGCATCAGGTTCTATCTTGTCAAATGCCTGTTGCTGGGCTTTTGAATCAAGAATGTTAAGCTCCAGCGGAATTCCATACAGCGGTTTGTGTTGCCCGTAAGAGGCGTATGTTTCATGACGTCTCTCTACTGCCAACTGACACAGTTTTGCACCAAGCAGGCCGCTTGCACCTGTTATTAGCAGTTTCACTTTGTTTCACTTTTTCTTCCAAGGTGTCGGACTCAGGATTTGTTCCGTAGCCAGAGGTGTCCACCATGACTCGTTGCGGACGTACCAATCGACGGTTACTTTCAGAGCTTTCTCGAAGAAGTGTCTGGGTTTCCAGCCGAGTTCACACCGTATTCTCGAAGAGTCCAGGCTGTACCTTATGTCGTGTCCAGGTCGGTCCTCGACGTAGGTTATCAAGCCTTGGTCTTTGCCTAGGTGTTCGAGGATTCTTCTGACGATTTCGACGTTGGACACCTCGTTGTTTGCTGACGCGTTGTAGATTCGGCCAGGTTTTCCGTTGGTTAGGACAAGGTCTACTGCTTCGCAGTGGTCTTGTACGTATATCCAGTCTCTGATGTTTGCGCCGGTCCCGTACACTGGGATTTTCAGGTTTTTCAGGGCTCTGATAATTGTCTTTGGAATGAGTTTTTCTGGGAGCTGGTAGGGGCCATAGTTGTTTGTGCATCGGGTGATCGACGCGTTCAGTTTGTAGGTTTTATGATACGCTAGAACGAACATGTCGGCAGCGGCTTTTGATGCGGAATACGGATTGGACGGCGTGGGAGGGTCGTTTTCGTTGAATGATCCTTCTGGGATTTCTCCGTACACTTCGTCGGTGGACACTTGAACGAACCTTGCCTGACTATTGTTTTTCCGTAGAGCCTCTAAGAGGGTAAATGTTCCGACCGCGTTGTTCTGGAGAAACTCGTTTGGGTCTAGTATGCTTCTGTCAACGTGGGTTTCAGCTGCAAAACTCACGACAGCGTCTACATCTTTGACCAGGCTACCAAGAAGCTTTGAGTCACGGATATCGCCCTTCACGAATCTGTATCGTTCTTCCTTTTCTATGTCTTTGAGGCTAGAGAGGCTGGATCCTATGCCTATTTTGTCTAGATTTACGATTTCAGTGTTCGGATGGGCGTTTACTGCGTAGCGACAGAAGTTGCTTCCTATGAAGCCTAATCCGCCTGTGACGAGGATCTTCATGTTTCTTCACTTGTAGGGCGGGTAGTTCCAGTCCCATGGTTTGCCTGTTCGCGGGTCGTCTTTTTTGCCGTTTATCAGTTTCGGAACTATTTTGGGATCATTCCAAGGTCTTCTCTCTTCGTCCGGGTTTTGGTAGTCATACAGGTTCGTGGTGAAGTAAACGAGAAGGGCTGTTTCATCGCCTGCTGCTTTGAATCCGTGCCAGTAGTGGCCAGGCATCCTTAGAACTTGCAGGTCTTGCCCTGTTGAAACTATTTCATCGAGCTCTTCCATGTCTTCATCGTACGCGCATATTTTCAGAGTTCCTCTCAGCACTGTGAAATAGTCGACTTGCCCGCGGTTGTGCCGGTGCCAAGCACGTATTATGCCGGATAAGTTGCAGAGAAGTTCGTCTGAACAAACTGGTCTTGTCCCAGTAGGTCTTTCCAGTCTTTTCGCATGATTTCTGTAAAGCAGCCTCTTTCGTCGCACACACGTTTCAATGGTTTGAGAATTATCCCTTTCAGCATGCTTTTCACTTCACAGTTCTATACATGTTCTTTCTCCGAGGATGAATTTTTTGCCATGCGGTTTGGATTTGTTGGTGATCATTTCTGAGTAAGGACCGATTATGCTGTCAGTTATTCTTTCTTCCATGTCGATTGTGCAGTTGTCCATGATAATGCTGTTTTCTATTTCGCCTTTCTTAATGGTGCAGTTGTTACCTATGCTCGTATATGGGCCAATGTATACTCTTGGTTCTATTGAGGTGTTTTGTCCTATCACGACAGGGCCTCTGACGAGGGAGCCTTCTCTTATCGTCGAACCTTTCGCTGTGGCAACTCTGCCCTGGATGGAACTGCGATTCTCGATTTTCCCTTCTGTTTGCGGTTTGAGTTCATCGAGCACAAGACGATTGGCTTCAAGGATGTCTTCAGGCGTCCCAGTGTCCTTCCACCAACCCTGCACTATCTGATAGCCCACATTGTAGCCGCTTTTAAGGAGAAGTTGGATGGCATCCGTTATTTCGAGTTCTCCTCTTAGTGATGGCTTGATTTTCTCTATCATTTTAAAGATGATGGGTTTGAAGAAATAGATGCCGGTTAATGCGTAGTTGCTGAGCGGCTCTTTTGGTTTTTCCACGAGCTTAACGAGTTTTCCTTTCTCGTCGATCTTAGCAACGCCGAATCGTTCGGGATTCTTCACTTGGCAGAGAAGTATCATGGCGTCGCAATCGGAGCGTTGGAACTCGTTGACGAAGTTCGTGATTCCGCCTTTCAGCAAATTGTCTCCTAAGTAGACTATGAAGGGCTGTTCTTTGACATAGTCTTTGCAAAGGCTTACAGCGTGAGCTATTCCCTTTGGTTCGTTCTGTTCGATGTACTGTATTTTGACGCCGAACTTTCCGCCGTCACCATAGTATTCTTTCACTTTTTCAGGGAATATGTTGCCCAGCACTATTGCGATATCGATTATACCTGAAGCTTTTAAGATCTTCAAGAACGTATTGCGAGTTAGGCTTGTTTGCGATTGGAATCAGCTGTTTTGGGCCTGTATGCGTTAAGGGTCTGAGTTTGGTCCCAAAACCGCCGTGGAGAATCACGCCCCTCACGTCTGTCACCGTTCACTTCTTATTATTGGAAAGGTTGCCGTTATGGATATTTAAAGACAACTATTGAAAGCATAATCGCGTCTGCGAGACTATCGTACGTCAACAACAATCAGAATCCAGAGGACATGCCTAGCGTCCGACATTCATTCCAGAGTTGTTAGGGGGGATTCATTTCTTTCTTTGGATTACTTTCGCTGCTAAGAATGGTGTAACTAGGCACACTAGAACGCGCTGCTAATTCAAGTATGCCGAAACCCCTTTTTCATCATAGCCCAGCAAAGTCGACCCCCCTTTTTCACTTGTAACATCAGAAGTAATGTGAATTGTAACAAACCATGGAGAAAACAAGGCTGGACTACTGTTCAGAGTGGACTCAGCCCTTTTATTTGTAACGTCAGAAGTAATGTGAATTGTAACAAACCCAAGGATTACATGTAGTTGCCCGTGGCACAAAGCCAGAATGATCAGGTCTGGCAGGCTTCGGAGTTGCCGTCTACGTCGCGCGCGCCACTAGTCCAGTTGTGAATTGTAATGAACGAGTTTCTCATTGATTGTAGGAGATCAGTCTCAAAATTCTCAGAGAAGCACAGCTTCAACTACGCGCCGACCCATATCCATTTGTCTCGCGGACTTTTGATGAAAACCACGCAATCGTCCTTTCAAGTCCGTCTTCAAGGCTTACCTTTGGCTTCCACTTCAACATACTCTCAATTTTGCGTATGTCTGGACACCGTCTCTTTGGGTCGTCCTTGGGCAAAGGATGGAAAACCAAAGAGGACTTGCATTTTGTCAATTCTACAATTCTCTTTGCAAGTTGCAAAATAGTTGTCTCTTGAGGATTTCCAACGTTCACAACTTCTCCCTTAGCTCTATCGCTTGTTGTCAACAGTATCAGATCCGTGACGGTGTCGGTTATGTAACAGAATGGGAAGAGTTCAAAAAACTCAAACCAGAAGACTTCATCAAAAACATGAAACAACCCATACTCATAGACGGAAGAAGAATCTACGACCCAGAAGAATTCAGCCGTAAGATGAAGTTCGCCGCCATAGGACTAGGCCGCTGAAACAACGAAAATGAGCCCTACACTGAAGCCTGACTGTTTACTGAAAACTAAAATTCGCGGTAATAATGCGCGAGTTCGTCTCCCCACAGTTTTGCTTTGGCGATGTTTGGACACTAGTAATCACTGTAGAAGCAGGCGGGATGGACATCGGCTTCAGTGCGCTTGGCGCCTCTGCAGGTGAACGAAACAATGCTGGTCGGGAGTTCCATTCATGGCGCGCTAAGGGAGTTGTAAAAACACCTTTTCAAAGCGGCTATATTAGAAAACCATTTTACCAATGTCTAATGATAATAGAAAAGAGCAGCATCTTTCCTATCCATTGTTCCGTTGAGGCTAGAACTTGCTTTCTGACGGAGTATCGGTAGTAACTACGACTTGGAACGAGCGAGAAAACATTGAGAAGCTGGTTCTATCTATAAGAACTGTGCTCAAGCAAATCATGCATGAGGTAATAGTCGTTGATGATAATTCTCCAGATGGCACCATCCAAGTTGCTAATCGACTGGCAGATGTGGCCGTAACAAAGACACGAGAGGGCCAAAGCAAAGGCTTGCTGTACGGAATGAAATTAGCTAAGTATCCAACGATAATCACGATAGATGCAGATTTGGAAAACAATCCGGAATACATACTCAAGCTAGTACAGCAAATCTCCAGATTTGACTTGGTCGTAGCTTCGCGCACAAAGCTGCCCAGAATCTCTGAAAAAATCGCTTCAAAAACACTAGGCAAACTAGTAGGAGTAAGTGACACTTTCTCTAACTTCAGGGCGTTTAGAAAGGAAATAGTCTCAGAATTCAGCCTAAGAGGACGCGAGACATTCGGAGCTGAATTCTTGGTAATCGCCAAGAAGAAAGGATTGGCAATAGGAGAGACAAAGTATGACCCACCGCCAAGAAGAAGGAACCCCAAGATTGGAGGCACAGCAAAAGCTAACTTGAGAATAATCTGGGCATTAGTCAAATCACTAGCACTTTACGTGATCTAACCCTAGCGTGCGCTCGATGCTTAGTGGCGTAGGTAGAGCTTCATTCTCAATTTTGTCCTGCTAATCAAGTTGTAGACTGGAATGAGCGAGTATTTTATTGATTGCGGAAGGGCATCTTCAGCAGCCCTATGAACGCGTAGCTTTACTCCTATCTTGCCTTTGCTTGTCGAAGGAACGTAATATCGTCTTAATGGGAACTTGTCAAATCCATTGTTGCGTTTGAAGTTGTCAAGCGAAGGGTGATTCCCGATTCTGCCATACATGATCCATTCCACATGTTTCTCAGCACAGACTTCGATTGCCTTCGCGACTAGAGCGTTGTTCACTGCCTTATCCCAGTGTTTTTGCATGGAAAGAATCTGGGATATAACAGTAATGTTATCGCCGTGCACAAGCTGAATAAAACCAACCAGTTCACCTTCCATGTCGGCTCCAACGTAGACACAGTTCTTGGCTAATCGCAAGCCTGCTATGACCTCTTGCAGCAAAGTCCCGTAATGGGGAAAGGCTCTGTCTTGCCGTATGGGTGTCTCATTATAGATCTTCCATATGCCCCTAGCAAGTTTTTCGTCTGGCTCTGCAGCGAATGTTTTTATCCCGTTCTTTTCTGCCTTGCGTATCATGTTCCGTGTCTTCTTGCCTATGCTTTCCCACCAGTCACTATGACTTTTCAAATGTAAGAGTGCAATGTTGTCTTCAGTTTCTACCCAAGACTGTTCAGGGTTCTGGACTTTGCAACACCAACTTCTCTCGATGAAGGTCAAAATGTCTACTCCCCTTTCCCCGAGTTTCTGCAGAAGTTCTGCTGTCGGAAGGATGCTTCTTTCGTATTCGTTTTGATATCTTGCGATTCTCAGTGAGAATTTCTTTTTGATTGTCAGAGATTCGAGTTCGCCGTCAACTGCCAGAATTCTCCTGAGGACTTCATAGTATGGAGCTCTTTGGTTCAGTTTTCCCCGCTGGAAAAGCCATATTGGATGGAAGTGTATTACGAAACCTTTTCTGATGTTTTCTTCAGTTGTTTTTAGTGTTTGGTCAAACGACGTAGAATAACAAAGGGTATCAAGGCTGAACGTGGGGAACTGATAGAAAGACTGTAAAGGAAAGTTTTCTGGAATTTTTGGAGCCCAGCTCTTCCACCTTTTCCACATGATCCTTGCGAAGAGTCTTGATGTTCCATGCACGGTATAGTATCGAACCTTTCTAGCAGTGGAATCCTCCAACTTCCCCAATTCACCGTACGGGTCGTTGACTATGTGAAGCGCCACTTCGTGTCTCTCATTGTTCAGCAAGGTTAACAACTCTTCATCGGGAATTGTCTGTGGAGTGAAGAACCAGTACGCCTTGACCTTTTGGCGTGATTCATCAATCATTTTCGCGATTATCTTGGAGTTCTTCAGATAATCTTTACTCGTTCCGAGTCCCAGAGCTGTATAAAGAAAACTTTTGAGTCTTGACGGATATGCATAGTCTACGTCAATTCTCAGTGTCATCAACGGCTTTTCCATCTGCACCACTTCAAACTACAGCTTTGATATATATGCAATTTGCGCATGTAATCCACCCTTTAGCGCGCGCGCTTCAAGCGGCTGCCCTTTGGCGAATCTAGCCAAGCTGGCAGGCGATGAATTCAAGAGGCAGGTAAGAAAGTGCTTGGTAACCATAAAAGCGAGGCATTGCCTTTATTCGCTTTCACTTCCGGATACAAGAGTTTGTAGACTTTCCATTTTTGCATCGGCACTTTTCATTATCCTAGGCTCTCAATTCGCACCCAAATCATGCTTCTGATTTTGCACTCTCTCACTATCGGTTAGGCGCTGGGAATTGTCTTTCCCTGTTACTTGTTTCCTTGATCTTCAGATTTGATGTAAGAAGGTATCTTCAAATTCCTGTTTTTTCAGTTTTCACTAAGTAGAATTGTGCTTGATCTCCTTGATTATTCCTATTCAATTCTCTAGTTTTCATCTTAAATTCTTCAATCTGACTTAACGTAAATTCGCTTTTGCTAGGATCCACCCAGTAGGATTTCTCTGATCTTAAGGGAATTCCGTTTACACATTGTTCGCTTCCCCAGAACTGAAACTCAGTGGAGTCAAAAACAACGTTCTTTACCGTGAGGCCAACCTCTTTCGCAAGCATGCTGAAGCTCTCTAGGGTGTGAATGCAAAAGTGTCTGGGGGCATCTATCTGCACCCAGTTGACTCCGTATCTATCCCAAATGTACTCTGTTTTAACAGGCATCCTTATTAGGCAAATTCCTGTTTTCGACAGAATTCTTGATACCTTGATAAGAGTCTCCAATTGATCCTGAATATGCTCAAACGAATGATTAAAAATAACGAGATCAAATACTTGGCTGTTAGGTATTGCATGGATAGTACTCTTCGAGAATCTTTAAGCCATCGACTACTCTTTCTCTGGAATAAGGATCTATGCCCGATACATTTTTGAAACCCAAGTTGTGCAATGCTACCATAAGGCTACCGTTTCCACAACCCACATCAAGTATTTTCGAGCTAAAATCAATTCGAGCGCATCCTGGCAAACTGAAAATAATCGACATTGGAAAACCAAATTTGACACCTTTGAAGACAAAATCTCCTTTGAGCGAAATACGCACTCTAAGAATTGTCTTTCTTAACAGCTCTCCCAAAGAGTCTCTCTTAGATCCTGTTTGATCAGACCGATAATAGCTTTCAGGGTAGTAATTTGACATGTCTTCCAGGATTTTTAAGATCTGAAGGCAACCGCAACAGGGGCACTCAAAGTATTTGAATTCTCCACCCGTGCCAAACATCATCTCTTTAACTTCAAAGGTGGGGGTTTTTTCATCGTTTCCGCAAATTCTGCACTTCAAAATCGCTTCTCCTCGACCCTTCTAATTTGCAGATAAAACTGTAAATCTTTTCAACTTCGCCGTCCCAGGAAGTCTCACCTATTGTGCCTAAGCCATTCGAGGCCAATTGTTTGCGTAGATGTGAATCATGCATCAGCGTTTCAATTTTCTCGGAAACACATGACACTGTTGGCTCGGTCAGCATACAATTGATACCATCTTTAAGCAACCATGTAGTTGCTGGGTTATGATTAGTAAGAACAACACAACCGCAAGCCATTAGTTCAAAAGGCAAGTAAGACGGATGCGCAGTAAACATGAAAACCATCCCTATATCGCAGTTGCGATATAAGGAAGCGGTTTGTTCATACGGCAATACTCCCAAATCAACAACAACGTTTCCAACGCCATAATTTCGTGGGTTCCATCTTCTCCCAGCAGTGTATATTCTTACGCTTGCACCATGATTCTTCTTGATTCTTTGCAAAGCGAGAATGCCTAGTTCAAAAGCATTGCGTGGGACATCAGGTCTTGTGTAAAAGAATATAGTGAAGGGCCTTTTCCTTTCTAGTTCTGAAGCTTCTCTTTTCGGTGGATAGAAAACATCTCTGTCCACGCTCGGCACAAAATACTCTGCGATGCCCCCATAATCCTGTGTGTACTTATTGTAAAGACCTGGTGTATTTGCGATTCCGTAGAAACCAAAACGGTAAGTAGCCTCAGCTAAGGCATAAACTGCTCCGGCAGGATAGAACAAGGGCTCATAGTCTTGTATAAAATAGAATTTTCCCATTGTTTTATTGAACTTCAATGCAAAGTAAGCCGATGTCCACGAAGTTGCAATGCAGATGTCTGCATATGGCAAGTTCTTGACATTATTGTTTCTCAGTACGACTATCTCTTCTGAGGAAAGATTTGGAAATGATCTTACAATCTTGTTCTTAGTCTCTACCGTCGATGCCAGTGGGTTTCCACAGATGATGAATCTATTCTTAATATTCCTCTTGGCATGGAAGTAATCTGCGAAACGAAGAATAGTGTAGATTCCTCCGTAGGGGTGCTCGAAATACGGAATGAACCAGTTTATGGTCTCTAATCTGAGATTCTTCATCTCACTAAATCGAGTCATGAGCTCCCTGTTTTTTGCAAGATCCGAAGTTGAGTAATCCAGTGATATTATCAGAGAAACACTTTTTTTGTATCTCAATAGTCTAGCGACTTCGCCGAACAAGCTGACAGGATTCATTATCGACTTGAGCCCATTTCTTCGGAAAATTCCGAATCCTTCTGCAAGGTAGTTGAAGAGAGTGCTTTGCTTCATTCTGACCACTGCGCGCGTTGCTTTCCAAGTGAGACTTCTGACAGATCAGTCCGTTATCTTTCTATTATACATTTTCAAATTTGCGTCCATTTTCAAAATCTCGTTCGTCTTAGCCTCGACGCTGAAACCAATGCTCTTGGATTTCTAGACAGAAAAACACAAACGCCAGCGCGTGCGCGCGCGATAATCAACGTCAATTCTCAATTTTATCAATATATTCTCCGCCTGCACGCTTCATCTAAAGGAAGCAATTTACGTACATAAGCTCCGCTGCTCCAATTTAAAATCAACCTCGTGACAACCACTCTAGCGCGCGCTGTCCAGACTTACACACGCTGCAGACCCATTAAAGAACCGTGGAACTGACAGGAGATTGAACATCAGATCAGATAGAGAAAACAGATGGAGTGTTGCTTTTTGGCCTGCAAGGTAGCCGAAGCTTGAACCTGCATTGGAGCCCTGCTGATACACGTAGTCGTAAGCTAGATTGCCTACTGCAAGCAGCAATACTGCGCCAACAATGAGGCATGCTGCAATGTTTCGAACTCTATTTGAGAGCTTCATGGTAGAAAAAAGAAAATAGCTAATGCGTTAAAAGAAGACCTTGAACAGAAGCCACGATGGCAGAAAAATAACTTCAGATCACCTCGTATTCAACTAGGTTGCTTTTCTTTCCGCGTGCGCTCGACATCCTTGATGGTGAGTACGGATAAAAGTTTACGCGGGTACTTCAGCATGATATACCAGAAAACTCTGTGAGAAACCAGACCAAACCGCTTTAAGCCTTTCGCTCTTCTAACACGCGCTAACCCATGACCTAGTCGGGACGAGTCCACAAGAAACCTGTCATAGTCGTCGTTACTTAGCATAGTGTTTAAGATGTACGTGTTTTTAGGTTTAGAAGTCGGCACCAACCTTTCATAATCCACATGTTCAGGCAGCAAACCTTTCGCCCTAGCTAATTTCCAAACGTCCGTTTCAGGATAAGGAATCAAAGTACCCAACCCAAACGTTGACAGATAAGTCTTCTCAAAAAAATTGCGGGTCTGCATCATTTCTTCCCTTGTTTCATCAGGCCAACCAAATATGAAGCTACCCGCTAAGGGCAAACCAACACGCCTAGCGTTTTCTGCCGCCTGCCAATTATCTCTAACGGAGACCGTTCCTTTTTTGTAAGCATCCAAGATTCTCTGCGAACCAGTTTCAAATCCGACACTCACCAAGCAACAACCCATACTTTTCAGTAACTGTAAAGCTTCAATGGTTAAGGATGGTGCTCGCCCTTGACAAACAAATTCCAGTTGCCCATTAAGCCCATACTCTTTAAATAAAGCAGCCATCTGATTCAATCGTTTCCTGTTAATAACGAACTCGTCATCGTGAAAATCCACAAGATTCACATGGTAACGTTGCATGACATACTTGACTTCTTCAACCACTCTTTCTGCACTGAAATAGCGAGTTGGACTTTGACGATGACTGTTCCAACAGAAACTACATTTGTATGGGCAGCCTCTACTTGTGATTAACCCCAATAGGTTTTTGTTTGCTAGAAAATTGAATTTTGGACTGACAAGTTTAATGTAGCCATCTATATCCATCAAGTCAAACGCGGGCATAGGAACACAATTCAAATCTGGAATGTAACCGCCCTGAACAATCCTGTCAGGTACCCTGTTCTGTTCAAGGTTTCGGACAATGTCCACGAGGGCTTGTTCGCCCTCTCCAACAACTACACAGTCAAAATGTTCCGCCGCTTCATTGGGACAAACAGAAGCGTGAACGCCCCCCATCACCCTGAAGGTGTCTGGCAAAACCTGTTTAATCCAAGCAGCCAACCTATAAGCAGAAGGAGCCAACGGCGTTGTTGCTGAAACCCCAACAACATCAGGCTGATAACCTAGGAGCAGTTGCTTCACGTTCTGACCGATTGACCCATCAAAAAGCTTCACGTCAACCTCACAATGTCCTCTCAGGTAACTGGCTAGATACCCAAGGCTCAAGGGTGGAGATGACACCATCAAACCTAATTTGCTTTCAGGAACAACTAAGGCAACCCTGGTCACTCGTTATCATCCCACAGTCGTTTTCAGCTTGATTTCCACCCTTAATTCAGTCGGAACTCTGAGCAGCCCAAAATAATGAAATGGAAAACCGTCATATAAACTATAATCTACTCTTACGAAGCATCCTAATGCTTTGGCAGCATGGAAAAACCAAGATTTATTGAAGTAACCCACATGAAAAGGGTTACGAGGCTTACAAAGACAATCCCCAAGTCTATGGGGACAAATGATTAGTACGGTGTGGTTGGAGACTCTGATCATTTCCTTAAGCATCAAAAACGGGTTCTCAACGTGCTCAATGACATGCCAGCTATAGACTTGCTCGAAAACGCCAGCCCTGAAAGGCAAAAACTGAACATCACAAACAACAAAGTCTTTTGTTCTCCTTGAATCAATAGTCTCCCCTAAAATGCCTTTTCTACCCGTCCTGTGGCCAATGTCTCGCACGTGCAGATCGCAGTTTACATCTCCTGTCGGGCGATCACCACAACCAACATCAAGCTTCATTCAAAAGTTTTCTCCTCGACTTTACATGGCTGCTTCTTTTTCGCTCGAGCACGCGCTTTTACACTAAGTCACTTTAACGAGTGCAGATAAAAGCTTGCGGATACTTCAAGAGATACCAGAAAACCCCATGAGAAACCAAACTAAACCGTTTCAAACCTTTCGCTCTTCTAACACGCACTAACCCGTGACCCAGCCGAGAAGCATCCACAACAAACCTGTCATACTCATCATTACTCATCACAGTGTTAAAAATATAAATGTTTTTAGGTTTAGAAGTCGGCACCAACCTTTCATAATCCACATGTTCAGGCAGCAAACCTTTCGCCCTAGCTAATTTCCAAACGTCCGTCTCAGGATAAGGAATTAAAGTACCTAAACCAAACGTTGACAGATAAGTCTTCTCAAGGAAATCGCGGGTTAGCATCATTTCTTCTCATGTCTCATCAGGCCAACCAAATATGAAGCTACCCGCTAAGGGCAAACCAACACGCACGCGCATAACGAAAACATCTGAACCAGCGTATGCGTCACATTTCGCTTCACCATAGATCCAGCCCAGATTTATCACAGGGAAACTCAAAGGGGCATTCGTGCACAATGCATGTAGAAATCGACTGTCGGGTTCCCCGAAAGTGACCATCGCCAAATTCGGGAAATTCTTTGAAAGCGATTTCAGAGCCATCAAAACGGCTACTCCTCCTTTGCCAGTCAAAGGATAAGCAAGAACCACAAATCTCCTATTTAGGCTGTACTTCTGTTTAAATCGGTCGCGCGCGCGATGCAATTAACACGAAACACACGTATGAGGCCAAAACTAATAGTAACACCTTTAATCGCTCTTTCCACTTTTAGCTTAGCATTTTTGGCTAGTCTATGCCTGCAAGAAACGCTAACAGCGAAGCGATGCAACCCATAATAATGAATGTGATAAGGTGAACAGGTTCTGCCGAAAGATTCACAACAGAGCTTGCAACGTCAAGGATCATTTCTGATCAGTATAGCGCGCTAGGCTGTTGCTAAATCGAATCGTTCGTGTCAATTTCCAAGTAGCGTTTAGGCATGATAGTGTTTTCTTCACTCTTACGTGCCAAGTCATGGTGTCTATCCAAGCCGGAGAAGGACAGAACAAGTTTGTGTGAATCCCACGAATTTAGCAACACGCTGGCGCGCTACAAGTTCAATGATAAGCTGCGAGTGACAACCAAGAAACAGTCTTTCAAAAACATCTTCATTGTCAAAGAACCCATCATTGGCTTGATTTCCTACTCAATACATGCCGCTAATTACTAAAGAAAA
This sequence comes from Candidatus Bathyarchaeota archaeon, assembly GCA_963838505.1. Taxonomy (GTDB): domain Archaea; phylum Thermoproteota; class Bathyarchaeia; order Bathyarchaeales; family Bathycorpusculaceae; genus JBEKCD01. The sequence goes on along the minus strand of CAWIRG010000017.1, from coordinate 31,281 downwards.
AACCTTTTCGTTGATGCCCTAGACCATGTGAGAAAAGTGAGACTGAATATATGGCAATGCATGAGTAGCCTATTGTAGAAGACCTTCCTACATGCCCTATGTACTCAATGATATGATTAACGCATTTTCAAGGTACGCAAAAGATATGCACAACGACTTGTTATCCTGAGAACTTGACTCTAAAGTTTTGTCATCCGAGTTCATAGTAGTGTTTTTATCGATCGCTAGTTAAGAATAGCATGGATGGTAATGATTGAGAAAATCGATTTGGTCATGTGGGCTAAGAATGGTGCTAAGACTTTACCCACCGTTTTGAAAAGGATTCAGGAAGTTATAGACAACAAATTCGTTCGTGAACGGATAATTATTGATGATGATAGCACGGATAGCACGCGGAATATTGCAGAGTCTTTTGGATGGGTTGTCATCCCCAATGAAGGGAAGGGAATAGGTGATGGTGCAAACACTGCTTTGAGAAATGTCAAATCGGATTATTTTGCAAGTTTTGAGCAGGATCTGGTTTTGGCCCGAGATTGGTGGCAAAAGATTCCAAGAAAACTGCTAGATCCGAAGGTGGTAATAGCTTCAGGCGTTCGGCTGCCGAATAAGCCGTTAGCACTAAGGAAACTTCAAGAATATGCAATGGAAAGCTACGAAAAAGACGAAAAGGGCGGCGGATTTTTCCCGTTCGCTAAGAGCCTGGATAACACGATTTACAAGACGGAAATAATCCGTAAGTTAGGAGGTTTTCCGAGATTATCGGTTTCAGCCGGCGTAATCACCTTCTGGCTCAACGAATCTACCAGAATGGATTCGTATGGAAGGTCGACTACGATGTGAAGTCTGTCCATCTCAGAAAAGGCCTGAAAGAAGAGCTGTCCCATTATTATTGGTATGGAATAGATGCTGACAAATTAGAACAGGCATTGTTTAGAAGAAATGCGAACGCGCGACAGGCAGCCTTACGCTTCTTCTTCAGCCCGTTAAGAGGATTGCAAATAGGTCTGAAAAAGAACACGCCGCAAGCCATATACATTTATCCTCTTCTACGCCTTGCCATTCTCAGGGGCATCTTCAACGGAAGAAGAAATTCAATCTAATTGCCCTAACTTGCTTATGAGTATCTCCAAGCTTCTGAGCGTGCGCTCCCTGAGTTTGTCACGAACCAGTTCATTTGGCTTCGAAATCAGGATCCTCTCTATTGCAGCAATTATGCCTCCAATGTCTTCCCAGTTGTAAAAGACTGCATAATCTTGAAATAAACTTCTTAACGTTTTTGAATCACTTAACGCGAGCGGCTTGCCAAAAGTCACAGCTTCCCAAGCTGACATCAAAGACGTGTATTCACGTTTTGTACCAGCAATAACCGCGGTTGACTTAGAGATAAGCTTGTAGTATTCTTCGGTGGAAAGATAACCAGTGAATATTATTCGCTCAGATGAATGCTCAATGATTTTTGGTTGGCGTCCCCAATTGCCGGTAATGTACATTTTGACGCCAGAACCTAGTGCCTCTACACTTTTGATCACCTCTGAAATCGGTTCATCAGACGCAAAGGATGCTGGAAACACAACGTATCCGCTCTGTGTGTTTTCGAACTTGACATCGCTATCAAGAATAAGGTACCATGGGTCAAAAGTGACAACTGTCTTTCCTCTTAGTTTCGGAGGAATCAAGTTAAGCTGGAATTCGTTGTGAACAATGATCAGATCGATGGCGTCCAAGAATTTAAGGAATGGAGCATTTAGCAGTAAACCTTTCCAATCAGTATTTATGAGAAAACCAGTATGCACGTCCACAACAATCTTGCATTTCGTCAGCATCTTCAAAAGAACTCCTTCGAGGAGAAGAGGTCCCTGTGGTAATTGAAGTATTATTATCCTTGGCTTCTGCTTCACGACTCTGTGCAATGTATTGAGAAAAGCACGTATGTAGGGGACACCATCAGGGAAAAGCCAGATCTTTATCTCAAGAGCTTTGGATAGTAGTTCCGACCGGCGAGCTGCTTTTTTCCAAGCGATCATTACAGTCTTGGATGGGTCAAACATTGTTTCCACCTGGACGTTGCCTGAAGTTGCCTTTCTCAAAGCTCAAGATGACTGAGCGTTCCCTGAGGAGCCATACGTGGCTAAACATTTCTTCTTGGCTACATCAGCCTGCAAATCTTGTACTGTTTTTCTGACTCTTTCGGTCTCCTTCTGCACGTTTTCGTCCGTGATTTCCCTCTTCCTCTTCTCATTGGAGTTCAGTATTAGGCGAAGATGCTCCGAGTCGTAAACACTCAGCAGTAGCTCGGTGTTTGGTATCAAACAGTGCCCCCCAATGACTCCTGGGAACCACACTGGTCTATCAAGCCGCACTTTGTGGATTTCTCCGATGGAGCTCACGATATCCTGCAGATTTGCACTGAAGTGTTTGCTGATGCGATGTGCTTCCTGAAAGAACGCGATCATCCATGCTGTGTATATGGTTTCAAGGAGCTTTGTCAGCTCCGTTTCGACAGGGCCATTCAGAATACTGGTTTTGATGCCTGTTTTTCTCAGATGGTTGGATGCAGCCTTAGCAGATTCAGCGTTTACGCCCCCTACAATCTTGGTCCATCTTCTCATTTCCCACATCATATACTCCAAGTTTTTGTGTGTCCCGTACACGGGAGCATGTGCTACAAGACCGCTGAAACCTTCCTGAATCTTGAAGGTCGTCCCAGGAGGAACAGTGCTATTGATAATGAGCAGTTTGGGCCTGAATTTCCTTGTATAACCTATAACAATCTTCACAAAATCTCCTTGCGACGCGCATGGTAGGCAAACGTGCATGACGTCGACTTTTTCAGGCAAGTTTTCCGCCGACTGCCCGACCACGCGCATCTTGGCTTCTTCAATGTCAAAACCGTAAACTTTGAAGCCCTGGTTTTCTTTTATTATTTGAAATATTGGCCGCCCAATTTCGCCTAAACCTAGGATTAGAACGCTCTCTTTTATCATGCCGTCACACCTTCGTGAAGAAAAAAGAGAGCATAACCAGCCTATTTAAGCTTCACACGAAGCTGCACGTCAGGGCGATATTGTCGAGCTTGACTAGGCGCCAGACAGTCATACTCTCGGTTTGACCTCCCATCTTTTTTGATTCTGCTTCAGCCATTTCAGTTCCTCTGAAAGCCCTTCCTTGAAATCCGTCACAGGTCTCCATGAGAGTATTCTCTTTGCTTTTTCGTTGCTGAGTACGAACCTTCTCAGTTCTCCCATGAGCCGCACTCGTTCCGGCTGAAAACTGGAGGCCCTGCCTTCTAAGGGGTCATCGAAGATGGTTTCGAGTTTTTTGCCGGAAAACCTGACGAGTGTTTCAGCCAATTCTCGTACTGATATACCCTTTCCACTGGATAGATTGAATACTTCACCTGATGCTCTCTGATTTTCAATAGCTCTGACATGTGCCTTCACAAGGTCTTTCACGTAGACGAAATCGCGAACCTGTTCTCCATCGCCGAAAACGACGGGTGGTTTGTTCTCTAAGAAAATCCGTTTCATGAACATCGTCAACACTCTGCCGTACCATTCCCTTGGTCCGTAGACTATGCTGTACCTGAACGAGGTCGTGTCCAAGCCGTACAGCCTGTAATACTGGACGCAGTAACGTTCGCCGCTCAGTTTGCTTACGCCGTAGGGCCAATGTGGCGTCAGTGGATGGTTCTCATCGACAGGCAGATATTCGGCCTCTCCGTAGACCGCTCCAGAAGAAGCAAAGATAACCTTTTCAACCCTGTTTTTCAAGGCGGTGTTCAAAACGTTCAGCGTACCAAAGATGTTTATTCTTGCATCTCTGAGAGAATTTCTTATCCCCGTGTAGACCTCAAGTTCTGCGGCCTCGTGATCGATAATTTCCACTTTTTCTTTCTTGACCGTTTGATCCAGCAGCTTCGCGTTTAGTATCGAACCTTTCACAACCGTGAGCTTCTCATCTTTCAGATGCTCGAGGTTTTTCATAGACCCCGTCGAGAAATCATCAAACACGATGACTTTTTCCGCTTCCTTTTCCAAATACTTGTCCGCGAGGTGGGAGCCGATGAAACCTGCTCCTCCAGTGATGAGGATGCTTTTCCCTTCAATTTTCATTGATATCGTCCTTCACTATCTTTTCTATCACATCAACAGGATTTTCGAGTTTATCCAACAAGTGCCGGACATTTCGTTTTTCACCCAAGAGTTTCTCAGCAAGTTTCGGCGCTTCAGAAAGGTCTGTCTTGAATATTGGGAAGCCTTTTCTTGCCAGAAAATCGTTTACATGTTGCTCTGGGTACAGCTTGACAATGACAGCAGGTGTCCCCTGTAACGCTGCTTCTCTTGTTATTGTTCCGCCAACACCTACAAACAGGTCTGCTTCCGCAACCAAGTTTGCTGAGTCAACGAACCCTTTCGGAACAATTAAGCCTTTGATTCTTTCACGATTGTACCTAGACAAGAACACAACAACGCCAAGACGCGTAAGCCTCCTTGCCAAGGCAAGCATGTCCACTTTCGTGTTTGTGTATGCCGCTTTTTCCTCTACCTGTCTGACCACAATGAGAGGCTTTCCGAAATCATACTTCACGCGCGGTTTGAAACCCTTGATCCATGCAACTTCGTCAGCTCCGTCGAACTGCACTATCTTTGCTTTGGCTGTGTAATTGTCGATAACTTGTTTAGGAATAGCTTTTGTGGCAACTATGTAATCTGCGATTGGAAGGGTCAGCCTGTTGACTGCGTCAGCGTATGGAGTATCCATGGTTGCGATTATCGGAATTCCAAGGCCAAATGCCACCCTGCACTGATCTACTGAGCAGTGTGAGACTGCAATGTTTGGTTGGCAAGCTGTTTTCTCAAAAAGTTTGCAGAACAAGAGTTGGCGTTTTATGCCTGCTCTAAACCTTGTTAGAAGAGATTGCGGCTCGTATTTCCCAACTGTGATGAATTCTTCATTTAGAAACTTAATCATGGACAATGTGTCTGGATGTTTCCGAGTAGTCAACGTGACTTCATGACCGCTTTGTCTCAGACGTTCTGCGATGGTTGTTCCATACCTTACATGTTTTCCTGTGCATGCATCGTACCAGATTCTCATCATTTGACCCTCAGAAATTGGCACTTGATGTCCTCTGCAGCTTGAAAATCTCCGTCTGTGTTCCCTATAAATAGCACATCTCCCGAATTCACCTTGAGCTTTTGAATGGCCTTTTGAAGCTGTTCAACCCTGTCAAGACTGTCTTCTCTAGTCAACACGACCTCGAAGCAGAGATCTAGGGGGTCGAGAATCGCCTGCACTAGGGCTTTTCCCTGCATGGTCACCAGAGCTTTGGACTTTGCGCAGTATTTCCTGTACAAAGCCATCCCTTCATCCCTTAACTTGATTTTCCCTGTCAAAGCAAGCTCTGCCTCATCCCAGACCTTAAAAATCTTCTTTCTTGTTTTACCATCCAATCCAGCAACCGTCTTGGTCACAGGCCTCACGTCTGGGACCCCCAGAATCCTGCTGAATTCTCTAAGAAGCTTTTCGTAATCTAGAGGCAAGTCAATCAAGGTACCATCAAGGTCAAAGATAACTGCCCCGATCACCGATACATTTCTCCAATGACCTTTTGATCCTTCACAAGCCTCGCCGGAGCATCAATGTGGCGAATCCAAAAAACATTTTCGGGAAGAACATCATATTTCGGAATCTCTGGAACCTCTTCTTTGAAGGCAAGCTTAACGTACAGGTACGGAATGTTTGCCCAGTAGTCTTTTCGGAGGACCTTGCTCGCATACGAAAAGAAAAACGATGTTGTGAACATTCGTCCAGCGTTGATTTCTGTGACGCGTGGCACGCCCTCACTGTCTTCTTTCATGTCCACGCATGCAATCCCATTGAAACTGGCATCGATGGAGAGCACTGCATCTGTTCCAATCTTGTTCACGGTCTCATCACGAATGGTCTTTTGAACTGCAGGAGTACCCGTAACGCCGGAAGGAGCCAGATGAGGATATATATATTCCAGTCGTTCCCGAGCCATCGACGTGATAAGTTCTCCATCTTTCCAGAGGCTGTGGAAAGCAATGTTCCTCCCCTGCAGATGCTCTTGAGCGATGAATTTCCAGTCTACGCCTCGTGCCTTCCAGTAGTTAATCCATGACACTGCTGTTTTCTCGTTGCTTGCCGGCGTACTTCCCACTCCGCCTGCGCCATGAGTTGCCCTAATCCATATCGGATTTCCCAACTCTTCAAACGCCCTGCCAATGTCTGAACTTTCATGGAGCTCTATGAACTTTGCAACTGGGACTCCTCTTTTCTTCCAAAGCCTCGTGGCTTCCAGTTTGTCCTGACAGGCGCGTACCGCTTCTTTGGACGGAAGAAAGAGATTGGTATCCAGTTTTTCTCGGTTTTCAGAAACGACTTCAACTTCGACGTCCGGCTGAGCGTGGAGAAACTCGACCTTCTCTTTTCGTATGACATCGTTCAGGCTGTCAATGTAACCTGGCTCAGTCGCCTTAGGCATCGAGTACTTTTTGTCCGTTGTGGCTAGATGGATGAAGTATTTATTCGCTTCAGTCCCGACCACAAAGAGTTTCTCGGGTGCCACTCGAAGCGACGCTACAAAGTTTATGCCAGCAGGCCCGCCAGCCCCAGTTACGACAACTCTCTTCATCATTTCACCTTAGCTTCCAAACGGTTTCTGTTGGCTAATCATGCAAACGTGATACGCTTATAGATGGGTAACCACTTTATATTTTTGCTCTCGGAAAATTAAGCCGAGTTAGACAGTGTTCTGGAAGATGGAATCAGACAAGCTGGCATCGCTGAAAAAGTGGCAGCCCGCACAGAGTCAATGTGTTACGGCGATTGTGAAAGAAAAGTGGGGTTGCTAGTAGTCTTATCCGTAATGCAATGCCATTATGACTAGGTCGGGCAGGCCGACGACGCCGTTGCCATCTATGTCCGCGTTGGCGTTCCACTTTGCATCGCCGTGTCTGGAGCCATAGGCGTTTGCTAGAAGAGTCAGATCTGCAAGAGTGACTTTGCCGTCGCCGTTGACGTCGCCCAATACTCGCGTAGGCGGGTCAAGATTTACAAAAGTGGCTTGATAGTACACGCGACCTTGACCATATCCGTATGTGAAAGCAAAAGTGACCCCCAGTTGCCATGATGCAACTACTTGTGACCCATTGTACGGTGCAAGTATCCCAGCGTTGCTCTGTCCAGCTCCTTCAATAAGTGTATCCCCGGCCCGCAGCGATGTGCCAAAAGGATTGTCAACTGTCACGTTAGCATAGCCGCCTGTGTTGAAGTAGTTCCCGTCACAACCGAAGATTTTATCCATGCCCAAACTGGCGTTGTCGGTGGGACAACGATAGGGCCACCAGTCCTTGCAGTAGCATCTCAAATACTCTGGAACGCCGGACAGAAGGACGACGCCGCCACCATTGGCAATGAAGTCTCGAATCATGGTCACGTGTCTCGGCTCAACTGCCCAGTACGCCTGAATAACGAGAAGATTGTAGCCCGTCAGATTGTCAGGTATGTCTCCGGCAAGATGTACCTCGAGTCCCGACTGATTGAGCACATAAGCGACTGACTGAGTCCAGTTTGTCATGTCTGCCTCTGCAGGCCATGGTCCCCAGTTTGCTCCGTCCGTGTTTCCGTGAGCAAGACAATTGTCTTCCCAGTCGATGAACAAAGTCGAATTACCACTCTGAGCCGCCCAACTTGCCCCTGCACCCAAAAGAGTCAGAGAAGAAGGAATAGAGGCTGGCTCCAAAGAGAGACTACCCAGCTTCTGGTTGTTAGAACCAGCAATCACTGGCAAACCTACCAAAACAGCAACGAACAAAACGGGCAAAACCCTAAGAAAAAGCTTTCCCAATTGCCTTCCCCAGCATATCCTGCTCGGTAACCAACAGATAACTCTTTCGTTAAACAACCCGTACAAAGCAAGCGTTCCTCGATTCATTCTGCAATACTGAAAAGCGCACTGTTTGCAGAACAACGCAGCATGGAAAACCTTAATTTGGCACCTCCGTAGAGAAAACAAGACATAGCAGATAAAGGGGGCCGGTCGTCTAGCTTGGTTAGGACATTGGCTTTACGAGCAGGCTCCAGCATTGACCCTAACCATGAAACAACATTGAATTTAGATGAATTTGACCACTGGTTAAAGAATAGATATGCAGAGTCCTACCGACAAACAATAAAATGCTATGTCAAAAGGTATTACAAGTTTGTCTTCTCTGACAATCTTAGAGATCTAGACTTGCTACCTCGATCTATCAAAACAACTGCATCAAGTCTCTGACAGTTCTCAGCAAATACTTGGGAGTCTATGACAACTTCACATCTAAGCTGAAGAACCATGGCATCAAGCTATCAAGCCCAAGCACTTTCAATGCTTTCTTAAGAATAATGAACGGGAATAACTCAGACATCCTAAAATGGTATAGTGAAGTTCAACTTGTTCTTAGAGACAACGAAAAGACTTTCATGAAATATCTCTTGCATTCTGGATTGAGAAAAGATGAAGGCATAAAGTCATTCAACAGAATTATCGAGCTGTCTAAGCAGAGCAGACTGAATGAATACCACGATTCCAACCTCAACTGTCTAATGCATTTCAAATATCCTAAAGACTTCACTAGAAGAACGAAAAACTGTTTCATTAGTTTCGTACCTGAAAACTTGGTTGATGAGATAGCCAACAGTGAACCAATAAGCTATGAGATGATTAGAAAAAGACTTCTGAGAAACACACAGAGATGTCGAATAAACGAGTTAAGGGATTTCTTTGGAACCTATCTACTGCAACATGGAATGTTAGAGCAAGAGATTAACCTCTTACAAGGCAGAATACCACCAAGCATTTTTGTAAAACATTATTGGAGCCCTAAGCTGCAGAACTCAGAGACAGAACACTAACAGCAATCACACAGCTCGAACAAACACTAAGCTGAGTATCGAAGACAAATCGAAATATTCCATCCTTCTTTTCTTTCTTCATCAATAGAACTACGATGAAAAACTTCTATGGAGTCCATGAAATCTCTATTGTCTGCATCTGTTCTGGTTTTGGTACAGTGCTGTTCTAAAGTGTAGGATTTTAGCTGGGGTTAGCATAGTGTTGGTTGATGAAGAAAGCAATCAAGATTGCAATCGTGTTGGTTCTGGCTGTTTTGGCAGTGGCTTTGCCAGTTCTATACTTCAAAGTTCTTTCATCTAAGACGAGGTACATTCTCGTTGAGGTCACACCTCCCTTCGAGATATATGATAAGTTTTTGTATCATCCTGAAGCATGGACTGAGGTTTTCGAGAATGTCTCATCAATACCCAAGTTTTGGAATGCAACGGTACCATCAGAATTAGCTGGTAAGTCAATTCCAAAAATATCTGCAATGTACGGAGCATACATAGACTATAACGATAATGATTATGCTTGCAGTGAAATAAATGTCCCTGAAGCAAACCTTCAATCACTTAACCAGACGTTAACCGGGTTAGGATTCGAATTCAAAGAGGTAATATTTGAACGACTGAACCTCTGTTCACAGAATACTTGAAACTAAACTTGAACAACTTCTATAGACTCCCTGAAATCTCCATTCATTTGGGGAAGAGTCAAACTTAGTAAAGAAACTAACTGCCTTCTCATATTCCTCTTTCAGCTTGACTAGAGCCATCAGGCTTTCTATGAATTAAGCGATATTTCTTTCTTTCTTGCGGTAATCAGGGCATCTTCATTTTCACGGTCACGGTCTTCTTACTTCGAGTCTTTATGAACGCACCAACTAGAACAATTATCCCGACTGTCAGCATAACCAAACCTATACTTACATATGGATAAATCGTTTGCACGCCAGTTGGAACCTGATTACCATAGTAGTCTGTGTAAGTTATGACTGTTTGAGTGACCATAGATAAGCCTATTCCGACAGCAATCAAGAAAAGACCTAGAATGAAAAGAATTATTGAAACGGTTCGGTTTTCAATCATTTTTGAACCTCTAGTTTGTCTTCTGTTGCTGTGCAGATTAAAGATTTCTGTCTTCGAGATTGAACAAATTTAGATTCCCCCTTTTTTTGAAGGTGTTTGGTTGAACAGTCTCATTCTGAAAAGCTATAACTAATCGAACTGTTGAGATTAGGTTAGAAGGCGTCTGCTGATGGATGAAGAAGGGCTGAAGAAGCTAGAAGACCTAGAAAAACTAAGAAAACTGCTAGAAGAACAAGAGGCGGACAGACAGTTGACCGTCCTTCAAGATTTTTATTCTAAAAGAGCTGTGGCTCATGCGAGTTTCTTTATTGCAAGTGTCTTTGGTTTGTTTGCAGTTTTGGCACTTATGGAAAGATACTCTGAGAAAATAAGAAGTGATTCATCTGTAACAGCAGTTTTGGCTCTTTTGTCTCTTGTTTACTTAAGTGTTGGGGCATTAGGCGTCTATTCCTTTATGAATTTTACCAATTATTCAAATCGTGCCCAAAAGGCAGTGGGAAGAACTGCTAAGAAAGCAGATGAGTCTATAAGAGAACTGAAAACCCCCAAAACATCCCAAGACAAACTCTTAATGACATTTGAAAATATGAAATCGTGCAAATGGTTCAAAGATCATAATATGTTTTTGTTTCTGTCTGCATACATTGCAGTTGTTGCATTCGCTTATGTTGCTTTCTTGCTTGGCACTTTCTTGTTCTGATTTGGCGAGACATTGCATTTGGGGATTTGTTTGTGCTTGGAGTTACTGTTTCCTGAGGGGCAAGGAAGCCTAATTCTTCTGTGCCCTTCTGTTATGCACTTTCGACATAATGTTGATAGCCAGTTGCTCAGGACCATACAAAAAGAGATAAGACTACACAATTCCATTCTTATATTGTTGATAAGAAATGCTCATCCAGGTTGCCACAGATGAGAAGCTGAAGAAGCTACTTGGAGAAGGAGGTTTTATCCTGAACGTTGACTACCCAACCAGAGATACAAAATTACATAGAATAAGCTGTCCACATGCCAACCCAGACAATCCTGTAGGAATCCACCCTTCTAGCAAGACATTGAACAAGACTGGAGAGTTTTGGTACTCTGAGAATCGAGATGAAATACTCCAAAAAGCAAGAGACCTAACTAGCATTATGAAATCTCATCTGACATGTTGCGTCAGATGTAACCCATAAACCAGGCAAATCCTGTCAAGAAGCTTGAAAGACCCAGATAAATAACAGGAAACTTAGAGACCGATGCTTGTGTCCTAGTTACAAATGGACTTTTCTAAGCAAAGATAAGATCAGATCCTTGAATTCTTGGATCTAATTCAGTAGACCTACTTGCATTAGTTTGAGCATGTACTTACAAGCTGGAATGGTTTATCATTCTGAGGACTCCCTGAAATCTCCATCAGTTAGGGAAAGAGTAAACTTTGAAGACTCTAACTGTTTCTCATATTCCTCTTTCAGCTTGACTAGAGCCTTTCTGTACTGCATGGCTTGAACTGAGGATGGTTCGTAGGACTGTGTTCTGTTGTCAAAGTGACTCGACTGCTAGAGCTACGATGTAATAGGTGACCTCTGGGGGGGGAACATCACCTGTAGTCGTGATTAAGCCCTTTTCGACAACTCCGTAAATCCTTACAGATGCAGGGTTATTGAGACTTGATTGATTCACGTTGGCACTCAATGACACTCCGATTGTTTGACCCCCAGAACTGAGTTCGTAGCTCCAAGGTGCATGTTCAAGGACGGGGAAGTAGACCATGCCAAGACTGCCTTCAACTATGACTGTTCTGTCCACCCAAGTGGAAGGATTGCTCGTGATTGTTCCAACAGTAATTACCGTTACATTCAAAAGTCCATTCAGTTGGTCTTGCAGATTTGTAATGTTTGCCTTCAAAGAATTAATCGTGAGATTATCTGCTCCCACTTGTTCTTGAAGAATTGAGAGACTGGAATTCAGTTGACTAATCTCAGCATTCAGAGAAGAGACAGTATTGTCCTTATCGTTTATTATTGGAGTGTAGTGGTAATATGCAAATGCTCCAACCAGACCAGATATCAAGATAATACAGATTATTCCAAGTGCAAATGCCACACTTCTTCTGACCATTTTCTTTGGTTTTGTCTCATTAGCTTTTGGTTCACTCATTTGCCAATCCCTAGTTTGTCTTCTAATGCCATGCACATTTAAGACTTCTGTGCAGATTGCCTAGACTGACTTTTTCGATTTGAAAATCGGAATCACAGCTAGTGACGAAAGACCTATACCAATACCAAAATAGACCCATTGAGGTGTTTCATAATGATTAAAAGTGAATGTTACTGAGACTGTTGTATTTGTTGTACTTTGGTTTGAGGGAATTGCAAGGTAAATACCAGCCCATTCATAGTCGCTGGGACTCTTATAAGTGAGTGAGTCGAGTCCGTAACTAAATGCTGTATCATTGACAGCTTCGAAGTCTACCAAAACTGCGTAAACTGTCTGCTGTGAATCTATGGACGAACACTTGACCGTGAGATAGTCATTATGCATTATCATGATTCCCAAACCAAAAAACCCTGAATTATGAAAAGTCAATTGGTATACATAGGAATCTCCAAAACCATAGTTCTTAATTGTGGATGGATAGCCAATATTTACGTTTCTTTCTTGTGTCGTCACATAGTCCCAATTGAAACGGCTTGACAAATAGAAACAGAAGAAACTTGAAACCAAGAGAGCTATTCCAACAATCAAGAAACTCTTTCTAAGTTTTGACCGTGAAGGAACTTGCTGAGCCATTTTCAACTCTCCCTACCCTCGAAATAGCTTTGGAATCTCTTAATAATCCATGCAATAGAACAGCATGTACCAAAAACAGAACAGCTTGGTTTGTCTTCTGATGCCGTGCAGACTTGAGACTTCTGTCTTGACTATCTGAACAAAGAGATATTGCCGCAATACAAAGTTTTCAATCCAGTTGGCAATCTGCTAATTATACTAAGTAGAATTTTTCTGTTGCAATGGTATTTTTGGACCTATCTAAACACTCCTATGGTTATCCCATGGCGTTCAGCAATTACCTGTGTATGTGCAGGGATAGGCGTCAGGATCTTCCTTATGAGAGTAGGTTATTGGATACTGAAACATACCAAGAAGAACGCTTAAGCTGAGCAAAACTAGCCAAGATACCTAATCAACGCTTTGAGCTAAAACCTATGGGACAGCCATTCTCTTTGGGAATGTATCCTTAGATACCTCCTGACAAAGACTAAGCCAATCACAAGGCATTCAGGATGCATTTGTCATCTCTAAGCAAACATAAGAAAATCAGTAGATCCTTCAAATGCTGATCTCAAAGATATTAGGTCTGATCCATAGATCTACCTGACAATATTCTTGAGTATGTACTTACAAGCAGGAATTTGTTATCTCTTCTACTAAGGATTCATTAGTCAGAGTACGAGAATGATCTTTGAGCTCGATAGATCGAAGATAGTCACGAAGTAATGATCTTATATCTTCTGTCGTCTTTCTTGAGTCTATCCTTCGGAATTTTATCTGGTTCTTTTGGGCATAGAAAGCATAGAAATACTCTGGCAGTATTTGATAGCCTATTCTGATAGTCGAAATTTCGTGGAGACGGAAATCCTCCAAAATATGCTCATCCCCCATTAAGGTGTAAATGAGGATCCTTCTGCAAGAATGCTCAGAGAGGTTATTGATTATCTCAGTCTTTCGATCTATATTCAAATAGGAACGGATTGACCAATTCAGTATCTCTCCAACAACGATAAGATTACCTTCATCGTTGTAGACTCTCAAATCTGCACCATTTGCCTCAACCTTCCTGATCCTCTGTCTTGAAACCAAGATCTCTCAGGATCTGGCTAATTCTGTGCTGTAGAAGACTGCCAGTCTTCTTATTATAAGCACGTCGTTCAATAGGAAATCTACTAACATTATCTACACTCAATCCAAACACTCTTCTCAGAAGTTGAGCAGAACGATCTTCCAAAGATGGAAGATCATGATCAAACAACTTTATGATCTAGCAAAGATGACTCATGATCAAAGACTTAGATGCAGAGTCTCTTCAGCTTCTACAAAAGATCTCTTGATCTTCATCTTCTTAGACAAATATGGCAGAGATATCTGGTCTGATTAGAATATTGGCAGATTCCCGTGTCCCATTTGCCAAATGCAACTTAATACTAAGGTTTACTTATTAATAAACGTTCTGTCCTTTGGAATAATCTCTTCCTCAAAAAAACCATCCTTGAACGTAGAACCCGCCCTATCTTGCATGTAAGTTACATACTATCAAGCACAATATAGCTCATTTATTGTGCACACCCTAAAAGGAACAAATTCTTCTGGAAACAAGACTCAAAACAAGGTTTCTGCAAGGGGCATAATACTGTTATGCTATGTTCTGACCCTCCATTGCTTTTTTCAGGCATTTTGATCCTGGGAGTCACATTCATTGACCAGACTTTGGCTGTAGTAGCCAAGATTCATTGAACACTATGGTAAGCCAGTATCATAATCTTGATCACATCTTAGCATGTCTCAGAAAGGAAAAAGAAAGACATGCTACTAATCTGCTACTTCTCATCTGCATAGAGTGTGTTGTTGCCTTAGACCGAGGTATGTACTGCATTTTAAGATGTATCCTGCATCGTATGCCTTTTACATCTTATTGACGAACCCTGAAAACTCTTCAATGGTCATTATATTCCTGAACAGCTCTCAGGCCGAGTGCATAATGAAAACTAAGGAGGTGAAAAAGTGAGATTGAAATGTGAACAATGTGGGATTGAGGGATTCTTACAACAGATAGGCAAAAACTACTATCGGATAAGGCATTACAAAGGACTGGATCCTGACACTAAAAAATCACAGTTCTTCTATCACCAACAGAGTAAAGATTATGTAGAGAGGACACTAAAGGAACTTGGGCCTAATGAAAGCTTAGACACTAGCAATAACGGCCAGTGTTCAAGTGTTCAATGTAAGACTGAAAATACCATTGAACATAAACTCAATGATTTAGGCTTAGAATCTAAAAACAGGGGCCGGTCGTCTAGCTTGGTTAGGACATTGGCTTTACGAGCCAAAGGTCGCCGGTTCAAGTCCGGTCCGGCCCACCTAAAACGCGTCCATTTTCTGTCGAAGAACCATATTTTGTCATACGTCAACACGGGGGTAGAGTACGTAAGAGCATTACACACTGGGAAACATGTAACATATATCATGCGTGCGAGGGGCTGTCCTATCGCATGTTTATATAATGTTTTTCACATGTCTGGTTCTCGGTGGAACCATTATGCCTAGGCTTGTTTTGGAAGGAGTTTTCGTGCCCAGCGTCACACCTTTCACTCGTGCAGGCCTGCTCGACGTCAAGGCGCTAAGAACGTGTGTGCGGTTCTGGTTGGAAGAGGGAGTTTCAGGTCTGGTGCCGTGTGGAAGCAATGGCGAAGCCCCTTACCTTTCTAGGCAAGAAAGAAAAAAGGTAATCGAAACCATTATGGGCGAAGTCAACGGAAAAATCCCTGTGATAGCCGGCACGGGCAGCATGAGCACGCAAGAAACAATCGCTTTCACTGAGGATGCAGCCGACGTGGGTGTTGATGCTGCACTCATCGTAACACCATTCTACTTCAAACTTTCAAGCCGAGAAATCCTGGAACACTATCGAACAGTCTCAGAGAAAGTCGATATACCCATCGTCATCTACAATGTTCCGAAGTTCACTGGTGTCTCCTTAGAACCCACCCTCATTCACGAACTTGCCGTTGAAAACAAAAAGATCGTTGGCGTGAAAGACAGCAGCGGAAATGTGGGCGCAATCGCAGAAACTGTGCGGCTAACGGGACAAACGCTTTCTGTGTTGGCTGGAACGGCGGATGTAGCATTGTCTACTTTGCTGGCAGGAGGAACAGGCGCGGTGCTTGCAGTTGCAAATGTTTTTCCCCATTTGTGCAGTTGCCTGTACAAGGCGTTTAGAAACGGACGATACGAGGAGGCAAGCAGGTTTCAAAACCACCTGTCTTTTGCAAATGAGGTACTGGTGAAGAGGTTCAACCAAATTTCTTCGATAAAAGAAGCAATGGAACTGCAGGGGATAGCAGGCGGTTTCCCTCGAAAACCATCGTTGCCCTTGGAAAAGGGGGAAAGAGAAAACCTTGAGAACCTGCTGAAACAGGTAAACCAGCTGGGCTGATCATTCTGACCTCAAGAACTGTGAGTGTGCCTCGTGGCTGCTTAAACTGAGCATCATGTCTGGAATCCCTCGGCAGAATCCTTTACTAGGCCAGACAAGATTTAGTTTGCATGGCAACTAGAGCTATCAGCCCCATCAACGCGTTTCTGATGGTGTGTTTGATCACTTTTTGGGGCAGTTCGTTCGTAATTGTGAAAGCAACAATTCGAGAAGGATTGACTCCTGTCGCCATAGCAACTTTCAGATTTCTCACAGCAGGTGGGCTTTTTGTCGCAGCTCTTTTTCTGAAGCAAAGCAGAGACCGAGAGTACAAGATTCTCATTGAAGGAAGAGATTTCCCGAGATTTCTGCTACTTGGGCTGACAGGCGTCACCCTGTTCTTCACGGTCCAATACACAGGGATACAATTGGCTGGAGCTTCAATCGCCGCAATTCTGGTTTGCCTTCTCGCGCCGATTCTTATCACTGTTTTCTCAGCTCGACTATTCAGAGAAAAACTGACGGCATCGAGCATCCTTGGAATAGGAATTGCTGCAGCGGGAACCGTAATCGTGGTGGTAGGCGGCAGCTTGAGTGTCAGTGGAAACGGCACAGATTTTCTGTTCGGCAGCCTAATCTTGCTCTTAACACCTGTGATGTGGGCTGCCTACACTCTTTGGGGCAAGAAAATCATGGAGAAGTATGATCCCTTTCTCGTCGTCGCCTACGTGAACATTTTGGGAGGAATATGCCTAGTCCCCTTTTCTCTTGCCGAAAACTCTTTTCAAGAAGCTTTTTCCATGAACATGAACGAGTGGTTAGCGATATTTTACCTGGCTTTCACCTGCTCCCTTCTAGGATACTTCATATGGTTCCACGTGATGAAACAATCCAAAGCCGCCGTAACGAGTTCGTTCATGTTCGCGGAACCACTAATAACGGTTATTTTCGCCACAATCTTTGTGGGCGAACCAATCACGCTGTTCACCTTTGCAGGCGGCCTCTTGATCTTCGCAGGCGTCTACATGGTCATCAGGAAATAGGCAGCGGCAACTCGTTTCCGAAGAAAGACATGATTCTTCTAGGACTGAACACGGCGAAGCCTGCATCCCTCAGATTCTTCCCAATTTTCGGAATCAAACCAACAGCATCTGTCCCAAGTTTGCACACAACCGCGTATTCAAAACCTCCAAGCGGCTCTATGTGGACGACATCGCGTCCTAAACCTGCCTTTTGCAGTGCCACCTCAATCCTGTTATGAGATGCTCCTAAAACCACCAGTCTGTCAAGCAGTGATTCTGCCCACTTTTTCCATTGTCTCCGCTGCTCATACGCGACTTCGGCTTCAACGAAACCTTTCTCTTCGTTGACATTGCCGATTTTTACGGTGAAGGGCAAGTCTTCACATAAGCCGAAAAGCTCAATAATCTTCTCCATTGCAGCGCTTCTGCCGTCAATGAGTTGGGCCTGCAAGCGTGATAAGGGAATCACAGCATCACAAATGCCCGGAGAAAACACGCCTATGTCTACGCGCAGTTCTTTTGCGTTTTTTTTCAAACCTATTATGCGCCCTTTGACCGTTGCAGACCTGCTGATATTCTCCAAGCTGACGGGACATAGCCCTATTCTATCACCCAAGTAGTGGATGGCAGCGATTTCGTCCTCTCCGCAAATTGAAACTTGGATCCATCCTCGAGAAGTGGCGCCACAGGTCTTTGCTTCAACTTTTAACCCTTCCAGCGAGGACCTCAGATTTGTGTCAAAACTTTCCAGACGAAGGTTGCTATGAGCCTTAGCAAATAGAGTTACGGTAGGCATTCGCAGTCGCCTACCAACGTCAACATTTCTTCATGCAGTCTCCACAGTCTTTCAATTGCGGGCGGCGGCAACTCTTTGGAAAGCTCTTCTATCGTCACATTTATTGACACTCGCCTCGAGCCTTCAATGAGCTTGTCCGCATAAGAAACAATCTTTTCCTCAAGCGTCAGCGGAACATAGACATCTTTTGGCCATCCGAGTTTACGAGCCTCTCGCGCAGTTATGCCTCCGCCCACATGCCTTTTGATTATGGATATAACAGGTTCCGGTAAGCCGAGAGATTTGGCAATGTCTGCTCCTGACACCGCGTGGTGAACGCTGTGCGTTCTTGCCCGTCCAATATCATGCAGAAGCGCACCTATTTCAACGAGTTCTACATCGACGCTGAATCCCCTGCTCCTGCAGGCTTCTGCAATTTCAACTGCAAGCGCAGAAACAGCCTGAACATGCCTTATGACGTTCTCCTTGCAACCGCTCTCTCTGAGGAAACGTAACGCCTGTTCCGTCGTTGGGAGTTTTTCACTCACCAAGCTCCTTCCTCAGGATTTCAACTTTCTTAGCCAGTGATTCGAGAATTTTCTCGTTGTTGTAATGCATCAACGGTTTCCCGCACGTAGGACACCGGAAAACCAGTTCCACCGCCTCTTCAAATGGTATTCGCTTACAACCTGGCGTGTAGCAATAGTAGAAATCATGGTTTTTCTCGTATTGCAGCCTTATATCAAGCTTCTCGAGCACTCGACGTTTCTGGCTCAGTATGAAACCTTCAAGCTGATCAGGCTGCAATCTCCAGTGAAATATAAACCAACCCGTCTTGGGATCGCGCGTACGTCTTAGGCTTACGAGGGAATGGTCGTAGAGTTTGTATAGAATCTTGCGGACAGAGTTCAACCTAATGCCTGTCTTGGTTGCAATCTCGTCGTCCGTTGTTTCATTCGAGCCCTTCAAAATATCAATTAGTCTGACCGCATCTTCTTCTCCCAGTGCCTCAGCAACTTTTAGCAGCGTTGCATCATCTATGTTGGACAACATGGCAATCCTTTGCTTCCAGTAATCAGCACAGTCTCTCTATATTATATATTCTGCAAGATTTGACTTAAATCTCTTTACAAAAAGGAAGCTTCAAGGGTTCTTCTTCAACTCAACTTCCTTTCCTCTAAATCGAGGAACAATTCGGACCCTTCCGCCCTGAAAGGTTCCAGCCAACTCTTCTCCTTTGAAAAATCGGTCAAGGAAAACAGCTACACTTGCACACTCGGAGTGCGGCTGATTTCCAATTGCCACATTGAAGTCTGAAATCGCCTCCGAGAAAAATTCACCAGGCACTTTTTGGCTGCCAACCATTATCAAGATTTTTTTTCCGGAAGATCTAATGCGGTCCAACACGTCAGTCATTTCAACATTTTCTCCATACACTGTCAAATGGACAACTGCCCCTCCATTTTCCTTCCAGTTTCTCACGGCCTTTTTCCAAGGTGTTCCCATTTCAAAAAAGAATTCTCCGCCCCATCTTCGCGTAACCTCATCTATTGTATCTTTGATTTTTCGATCTTCTATGTCTGACAAGATGAGACCTGCGGCTCCTAGGGCGCGAGCTGCAAGGGCAACGTGTGTGGTGAGCCTTGCATCTCTGGTCGGCCGGTGGCCCCACCTTAACACGACGACCTTGGGCGTAGTTTTTTTCAGATTTTCTCAACCTTCCTGTTGAATTGAGTTTTCACTCGGTTTCTGACCTTCTCTGCGAACGATGGTGCTGCTTCAAAAACAACACGCACAGACTTCTCATCGTAGTCTGTCGTTTGCACGTCAGCATTTTCGTAAAGCCACGCCATAAACTGCATTGTTTTGTCCGTCACCGGAATTGTAAAAGTTGCTCGGACATAGTTTTTGAGTACTTTCAGTATTTCCTGTTTCAACTGTTCAAGATTAGTCCTGCGCAACGCTGATACTGAAACAAGTGTCGTTGCTTTCTCCTCCAGTTTCTTAAGCTTCGCAGCGACCTCAGTTTCAGGTATCAAGTCAATCTTGTTCAACACTGTAATCACAGGCACACCTGCAGCACCTATTTCTTCTATCGTTTCCAAGCATGTTCCGAGCTTCTTTTCAATGACTTTCATTGGTTCGCTTCCGTCTACCAACAGAAGTATCAGGTCAGAGTAGATTGTTTCTTCAAGCGTTGAGTGGAACGCCTCTATCAATGTTAAAGGCAGACGATCTATGAAACCCACAGTGTCAGTTAACAGGAACTGTTTCTTGGAAAACGTCACAAGTCGCGTGGTTGTCGAGAGCGTTGTAAACAAAGCAGCGTCCACGGGAACAGTCTCTTCTGCGAGAGCGTTGAACAGCGAACTCTTCCCGGCCTTTGTGTACCCTGCTAGAGAAATTGAGGTGAACCCCAGTTCTTCCCTTCTTTCGCGGTGCAGAACCCTCTTTCCCCGGATTTTCTTGAGTTTCCTGCGGATTGCATGAACCTCTCTTTTCACACTCTCGTAGTAGATGTCAACCTCGTAGGCCCCAAGCCCCATGAACCCCGGCTGTTCCGCTTTTTTTGCCAGGCGTACTCTCTCCTTTGCTTGGGTCAAATCGTATCTGAGACTTGCAAGTTTGATCTGCATTTGCGCTTCAGCAGTCGTGGCTCTTTTCGTGAAAATCTCAAGTATCAGTTGAAAGCGGTCTATGATTTCAACTTTTGTGGCTTTTGCCAGATTGTAGGATTGGAGAGGTCTGAGGAGATTGTCGAAAATCACTTTGCCAGCGGCTTTTTGCTCCACAAGTTCCGCAAGCTCTTCCACTTTTCCTGAGCCGATTTGATATCGTGCATCTGCCTTTCTAACCTGTTCCAGCCTACCTACAACCGTATAGCCCGCCGATTCAGCAAGGCTTTCAAGTTCGTCTAGGCCTTCTGGCTCGTATTGTTGTCGACGTTGAACTATGACTACCTTCGTCCAGCAGTATCCTCCTTCTCACTGCCCTTCTTTTCCAAGTGAATCAGGTCTCCAAGGGTAAGGTCGTGGCCTGTGGTTCTGGCCAGCTTGGCCTGGGGGATTTTCTCTTCTTCAGCTGGAACTATCAGCTTAATCTTCAAAGTGTGCTCCAGCATTGTTGCAAGCCTGTTGTCAGGCATCATTTTTCCAGTTTCGATTTTTCGGAGAAGCGAAACCTTCTCATTTATTCTCTTGCCCAGCTCCTCATGGGATATCCCCAGTTTCTCTCTGGCCTGTCTTATCTTGACATCGAAACCCTGCACTAGCTCGAGACTTGTGTCCACCTTCGGAGTT
Source organism: Candidatus Bathyarchaeota archaeon (assembly GCA_963838505.1). Taxonomy (GTDB): domain Archaea; phylum Thermoproteota; class Bathyarchaeia; order Bathyarchaeales; family Bathycorpusculaceae; genus JBEKCD01. Next base: position 10,023 of record CAWIRG010000017.1, on the reverse strand, counting down.
TGCGACTTCTTGGTTTGAAATATCAGCGGCTTTTGTGTCGTTACAAGTCTTGGACCCAACGCTTTCTGTTTAGGCTCTTCGTAGTATGTCTTTCCAAGCTTTGAGCATTCAGTGCAGACTGTCAGTTTTGCCCTTTCAATGATCACGTTGAAAGGTTCACCATTTATTCTGCGTCCACAGACTTCACATCGCAAGTGTCCAACCACCTGAGCTGTTTCTATCGTCTAAGAAGTCTTTATAGTTGTCGAAACACAATTTGCCCTTTGGTAGTGACATGTTTGGATGATGCCTTACGAAGGATAAGAAGTGTGGCAGATTATCAGTTCGGCAAAGGGGTTGGCAGAGCCCTTTTCCCCGAAGAACGTGAAAATTGTTTTCTCAAGGAAAACCAATCGAATCCGCTACATCTACCTAGGAGATGAGCGAGTTGCCACTATGCGTCCGACAGACGGGTTTTTCTCCCTAAACATTAGCGGAGCGAAAAGAATCGCGAACAGCAAGCAGCATGCTCGGTGCTTTGTGACGGTTCGAGGTGACGTGGCAAAGTTTATCGCTGAAGGTGGCGACGTTTTTGCAGCGCATGTATTATCAGCGGACGATGAAGTTCGAGCCAAGGACGAGGTCATTATTTTTGATGAAAATGCCAAAGTCTTAGCTGTTGGGCGAGCTGTGCTTTCGGGCGAGGAGATGAAGGCCTTCAAACGAGGTGTGGCAGTGAAAGTCAGACGCGGTTGCCTCCTGAAAAGTTAAGTATAAAAAGTGAGTTGTAAATGTTATTCAGATAAGGTGAGGCTATGCATAGACGTGTCAACCCCCGAGAAACAAAACGCATGATGCAACGCATGGGTTTGAGCATGGATTCGCTGACAGAAGTGCAGCAGGTTGTCATAAAAACGAGCACCAAAGAGATAACCATTGAGGAACCTGAAGTAGCAATGCTTGAAATGCAGGGACAGAAGATCTTTCAAGTGACAGGCGGAAAAATCACTGAGAAAGTAGCTGAGCGCAGATCTTCGGGTGTAGCTGAAGAAGACGTCAAGCTTGTGGCTGACCAGACGGGAAAAAACTTGGAACAGGCAAGAAAAGCACTGGAAGAATGTGAAGGAGATCTAGCTAAAGCCATCCTCTTACTGCAATCAACAACATGAAATGCTGTGATCCCTTCGCTGCAAAGGCAATCTGTTTCCCGTCGCTGAGGCCACGGCAATTTGCCGAAAGCACGCAGAAAACAACATTGAACAAACTGGCTTCATCTGAACACGCAGAGTACACGTTAGCCCAGAACCCCTAAAAGCTCAGTTGCCTCAATGCTGGTCAAAGGAAGGTTTCACTGTGAAGTACAGGAACTTTGGCAAACTAAAATGGAAAGTCTCAGCTTTAGGATTTGGAGCTATGAGATTGCCCATTATTAATGGAGACGCTTCGAAAATCAACGAGTCCGAAGCAATGAAAGATGATCAGGTACGCTATCGATCATGGTGTCAACTATGTGGATACAGCGTATCCTTATCATCGGGGCAAAAGCGAGATCGTGGTGGGAAAGGCGCTGCGAGACGGTTACCGTGCGAAGACAAGACTTGCCACAAAGATGCCCACTTGGCTTATCAACTCTCGAGAAGACATGGACAAATACTTCAATGAGCAGCTCAGTAGACTTCAACTTGATTCTGTCGACTTCTACCTGCTTCATGGGCTTGAAGAGAAACGGTGGACGAAACTTGAAGAGCTGGATGTGTTAAATTGGGCTGAGAGGAAGATTGACGAAGGAAAGTTCAGCTACTTGGGTTTCAGTTTCCACGACGAGTATGAGGTTTTCAAGAAAATCGTAGACAGTTACGACGGATGGACGTTCTGCCAAATCCAGTATAATTACGTGGATGAACAATACCAAGCAGGAACAAAAGGTTTGAATTATGCAGCTTCCAAGGGCCTTGCGGTTGTCGTGATGGAACCTATCGCGGGTGGAAGACTGGCTATGACGCCTCCGAAGGAAATTCAGGAAATCTGGGATGAAGCCAAAATCAGAAGGACGCATGCAGAGTGGGCGCTTCAATGGGTTTGGAACCATCCTGAAGTGTCAGTTGCCCTCAGCGGCATGAGCACGTTTGAACAGGTGAAAGAAAACGTGGAAAACGCAGGCAGATCAGATGCAAAAATGCTGACCAACGAAGAACTTGGCATTATCAGAAAAGTCAGGAGGAAATATGAAAGACTTGGTTTCGTCGGATGTACGGGTTGCAGATACTGCATACCGTGTCCAGAAGGAGTAAACGTGCCTGAAATACTCTCTTTCTACAACAAGTATTATGCAGAGAATAGAAATGATGAGATAAAACGCAGGTACTGGGAACACGTTACGCCTGAAAGCCAAGCCAAGAGATGCGCAAGATGTGGCAGATGCGAAGAGCTGTGTCCTCAACATCTTCAGATTAGGGAAATTCTGAACAGAGCCGCAGTGCTCTTTGAACAAGACACTTGAGAAGGGAAAGGAGCAATCACACGAAACCGCAGGGACATGCAGGCCAATCTGACGCTACTGATTTTGGTCGGGCCGTCTATAACTGATTCAGTTTTTTAGGGACCTGCGTGAATATCATTGTTCTTTGAGTTATCTGAGAACAAAGATTAAATAGCCTCTTCTGCATGACTCACGTCTTAAACTCTAGATTTAATCGAGGTGATAGAATTTGGTGAGCGAAGGGAGAGGACGCCTGTTCAGAAGGAAAGACGGCAAGTACCTACTATACGTGCCTGTGGACTTAGCGGAGGACAGCATGTTTCCGTTCAAAGAATACACGAGAACAAAAAGAGGAGCCGATTCGATTGCGGTCAGAATCAACTTCAAACAGGGAGACAACAAGCTTACAGTGGAGAAATGGAAAGAACCGAGTGCATAATAGAACAGTCGAAACTTGGTCGAAGCACATAATCCTTTCTGAACGAATAATGGCTCGTTCAGTTTCACCATGTACTTTTTTGTTATGGAATATTCGACCTATCTGCACCTGCAGATTGTCCATGCACTATTCTGGAAAGCAACTAGAGCATCTAACTTGGTCACGGTCTGACCTTCGCGACGCACGCAACAAGGTCTACGCACAAGTTGCTCTCAGAAGCGGCGCCTGTCCTGGGTTCATTTGCCTTCAAGAACTGTAAACTCGCGTTCATTCAGCGAGACCATATGCTAGAGTCAATACGTACTTCAAATTCATAATGGATAAATCGTAAGGCCTGTCAATTGCCAATGCCACCGATAGCCTGCTAACGGAAGCCCAGACAGGCAAATTCACCATGGTAGAGAGGTACAAGATGGCATCCTCCGCAAAATTCGAAAACAGAGACCGCAAAGTAGACGTGAAATCGGATGCCATGTTACTTGAAGTGTTAGATGAAACACTTGAAGAAGTTTTCAAGGGGGTAGGTGTCCAAGTCATTTACGCTTCCTTTGAGAAGAATTTCCAGCTGAGACGAGAGGATATCATGAGGAAACCTGACATGTTTTCCTCTGGTTTGGAGAGCCTTCTAGGTTCGGCTGCTGTCGTAATAGAGAAACTGATAATAAAGAACCTCTACCGCAAAGCGGGGTTAGAATACGTGGAGACTGAGAATTGTCAGTTTTCAAACGTCATAAACGAGCTGAGAAGGAAAATGAGTTCGATAGAAGAGAAGAAAACAAACGAGAATTCAAGAATGCAGGAATCAAAGACAGAGACTCACGTTGAGGACGCGTCCAGTTCTTCCGTTGAGGCAGGAGCAGGTACTAATTCCACGCAGGCGGTTGACTATCTTCAACTTTGCGAAGGCATATTGGAGAACATGCAAATCGGTATAGACGTTTGGCACCTTGAAAACGCCGATGATAGCTCAAAGCTCACATTTGTTTTCAGCAATTCTATTGCTGAACAGATGACAGGAGTGTCAAGAAAAACTGTCATTGGGAAAACGTTGGCGGAAGCGTTTCCCCAAATGCTTGGCACAGAATTTCCCAAACTGTGCACAGAAGCTATTCGCTCCGGAAGGAGCATGGCCCTAGGAAAAACAAACTATGGTAACGAACGCGCACCTGGGAACGTCTGTTCCGTCAGACTCTTTCCTCTCCCTGGCAACTGCATTGGCGTGACTCTGGAAAAACTAAATCCGCAACAGACGCAAGAAACATTGCGCGAAGAGGATGGACGTTTCCGCAACCTTGTTGAAACAGCCCCTATTGCAATTTACACGATTTCGGCTGAGAAGGGCACCATCACTTCCTTGAACCCGGCTTTTGAAAAGATTACTGGTTGGCAACGTTCCGAATGGCTTGGCAAATCTTTCATGGCGATTGTACATCCCGATGATCTGTCCGCGGCAATTGAAACGTTTAGGAAGACACTGAGCGGTGAAGACGTGCCGCCCTATGAGCTTCGCGTGCGCTCAAAATCCGGTGAAATACTTGACCGGGGAATTTACGAGCAGACCTCAAATTGAAGAAGGCAAAATTGTAGGCGAACTAGGTATTGTCCGCGACGTAACTGAACACAAGAAAACTGAAGAACGAATGGAAAAACTGAACCGATGTTTCCTGAACTTCAAAGCTGACCCGAACGAAAACATAGATTTCATCGTTGCCTTCTGTGGAGAACTATTGGGTGCTACCTGCGCCTTTTACAATCGACTTGACGAGGGAATGTTGTGTTCGGTTGGCAGATGGAACACACCTCCAGACTATAATCCTGTGGACAAGCCCAAGGGTCATATTTGCTACGACGTTATTCAACAGGGTGCCGAAGAGGTTACCGTGATTAGAAACCTGCAGAACACACCTTACGCCAAAACCGACCCAAACGTGACACGCTACAGACTGCAGACTTATTTGGGCAAGGCTGTGAGATTCAACGATTCATACATTGGTTCCCTCTGCCTCGTCTACCAAAGTGATTTCAACCCAAACGAAGAAGAAAAGAAAATCATCAGTCTGTTGGCTTCCGCCGTTGGAGTTGAAGAAAAACGCAGGCAAGCACTGCTCCAGATGCGAAACAGTGAAGAGAAATTCAGGGTGATAAGCTCTTCCGCATTGGATGCAATAGTCTTGATTGACGCTCAAGGAAAAATCTCTTATTGGAATCCTGCGGCTGAAAGGATTTTTGGATACAAAGATGAGGAAGCATGCGGCCAAGATGTCTTCGAGCTTCTCGTTTCCAAACGCTTTCACAAAGACGTCCAACAAGCAGTCGTAACACTAAGAAAGACGGAACAGTTCCAAGCCGGCGGAAAGATGTTAGAGTTTGCGGCTAAGAGCAAAGAGGGGAAAGAGTTTCCAGCTGAACTCTCGCTGTCAGCCCTGCAAATGAAAGGCAAATGGTGCGCAGTGGGCTTATTCAGAGACATGACAGAACGAAAAAGAATTGAACGTGTTCTGAGGGAAAACGAGGAAAAACACCGTGCCATCTCAAAGAGACTGGAAAGCCTCATGAAAAGCTCGGCAGTAATGCTTCGTACCGTGGACATGCACAAACGACTCAAGACCGTGGCCGAAGCGGTTCATGAGCAAGGTTGGAGAAGGGTGGTCATATCACTCCGCGACGAAAATCTCAACACCACCGACATCGTGACTGCGGGCCTTACATTGAAAGAGGAGCAGTACCTCAAAGGACACCAAGCGCCTGGACATGTCTGGCAAAAACGTCTGAGCTCGATGTTTGAACGTTATCGACTGGGCGAATTCTACTATCTACCGTGGAGCGACCCAATTGTTCGGGAACAGTTCAAGTATGCTTTGACCAGCAAAGTTCACAAAAAAGAGACATTTGATTGGAACCCAGATGACTTGCTGTACATCCCACTGCGACTGCCGACAGGTCAAGTCGTGGGCGTGATGAGCATGGATGATCCCGTAGATGGACGGCGTCCTACCAAGGAGTCGCTTGCTCCTCTTGAGCTTTTCGCGCATCAGGCTGCTATCGCAATTGAAAGCTCCAGACTGATTCATCAGTTGAATGACGCCAAAAAGCAGCTTGAAGAGTATGCAAACCATCTGGAGGAAAAGGTCAAGGAGAGAACTAGAAACCTGAAGGAAAGCGAGGAAAAGCTTGGAAGCATTTTTGCAGCCTCGCCAGACGCCATCACAGCCACTGATCTGGAAGGGAGAATAATCGAATGCAACGACCAAACAGTGAGAATGCACGGTTATTCATCGAAAAAAGAACTGATTGGAAAAAACGCTCTGATGTTAATATCGGCCAAGGACCAGCAGAAAGCCGTTGAGAACACTAGGAAAGCATTTGAACAGCAGTCAATCAAGAATGTTGAATATGCCTTTGTAACCAAAGATGGTCGCGAGTTCCCTGCCGAACTATCTGCAACCGTAATTAACGATGCAAAAGGTAAGTCTATAGGATTCGTGGCAATAACAAAGGACATTACAGCACGAAAGCAAGTGGAACAACAACTCTTCAAGTCCGAAAGACTTGCAACTATTGGAGAGCTGGCCGCCATGATTGGTCACGATTTGCGCAATCCGTTGACAGGGATTACAGGCGCTACTTACTACTTGAAAACGAAGTTTGGCAAGAGAATGGATGTTAAAGGAAAAGAGATGTTGGAGATTATTGAAAAAGACATTGACTATGCGAACAAAATCATAAACGACCTCTTGGAGTATCGACTTCTCTCGACGAAGCCAGGCCTTTTGGGCTGGTCGAAATTCTTCATCGCTCTCCTTGCAGGTCTAACGGGTAAACGTTATCCCTTCTAAGCACGTTCCTGAACAAAGATCATTATGTCCGCGGCAGTGTTGGGCGTCTTATCTCTGAAGCTGCAAATATCTGAATAGAAACTTCCCTGGTATCGTCGAAAACGGTCTCCGATAATTGGGCCAAGAGTCGAACCCTTCACCAAAGGTGCTGTCAGAACTTGATATCTCCACGAAGAGTATTCTGGCAGAGCTGAAAGTCCCATGTGCAATAGAGTGAAGCAGCGGCCAGTACTTCACAATGCTCCTACTAGGGTCGGAATGTCATCAATCTCTACGATAAGTGTATCGTCCGAGTTGATTGTTGCTGATATGTCGGCACGTGGCCATAGACGACGAGGCTGACGATCCGGCCACGGGATCAAGGTGTTGGATCGAGCCTGATTAGGCTAGGTCCTGCACCTGCGACAGCTCATTGTGTACTTGTTGAGCTATTTTCGTTGCCATCGGTCGTGATTCCGTTCACGTTTAACGGTGTGGTTGAGCGGCGGGGTCTTTCCGTCTGCTCCAGCCGCTTGCTAGCCTTCCTAAGGCTTCACCTCACCCTCCAGCCAACGAGCGCCGTCGAAGTGGATCTTTGCCCCCGGAGAGGAACCCTCCGCCTGCATGGTATCTCGATAGTTTCGCAGAAGCCACTTGAAGTGCTTGTTGAGGGTCGGGAACACACCGCTTCTCGCCGCTCCACACTTACCTTGTACCCTGCCCCCAACAAGGCCACGTTCCCGGTGCAGATCAATCGCCGACGCGGCGGCGCGCACAAAACCTTCCCTCGTGCAGGAAGCGCCCCTTCCCACGATGACGAGACTTCTTCAGGATGCCGATGGCAACCGTCTCGAAGGCGAAGCGCAGCTCTGTCTTGGAGAAGTCGTCGACAATGTCTGGTTCAGAGGAGTCTTTTCAACGCCGTTCAGCATATCTTGCAGCCGGACGAGGGCCAAATGTGAAAGCTTCAGCGCGAAGGCGTCTCCCACCCTCTCGCCAACACTTATGTCGAATACCTCCTCGATCTCGCTCGCGCAGGTGTGATACGTTTTGGATGCCACCATCTACTTCTCTTGGTCAGTGATCATCGGTACCCCCCATACAGGTTCGAAAGGTGACGTCGCGGCTCTGCGGCGGCGGTCAGCCGTCCGCGGGAGCCGCTTGTTCGATGCCACTATAATAGATACTGAGAATCACATTGTCCACGAGGTCTTCAATGAAGTTGACGACCTTGCTCCGGTGAACCTGCCAGAATGGGGCTCAGGTCAACGGTATGTTTATAGGTATCTGCGACATCTCCAACTTCTCATCTAAGACTTTTCGGACATTATTCGTGATGATACCCCCGACCGAGCGACTTCAATGAAGATTCAGTTCCGCGAAATCATCCTTTGTGGCAATTGTGACACAGCCGTATCTCTTCAGATCCGGCCAGGTAGTCGGCGAGTTTGTGCCTTAGGATGAAAGTCGTAGATAGATGATCCAGGGCGCCAGTCGTGGCCATCACGCTAGCGCATCGTGGCCTGAGGAGCGTCGACAGCGAGACACAGACGACGAGATGGCCTCGGCCATGAATTTTCGCTGATTGTCATCACCGAGCTTCGCGACGACCTTTTTAAGGTATGCCAAGGCGTCAGAGATCATCGCGTCTCCTACCACTACTGGCGCAGGGCCGGCTCCCGACAAGTAGCTCTCGACTTCATCCAAGCCCGGCATGTCTAAGAGGGAGTAGAAGAGAAAACAGCCCCATCTCTTGGCCAACCTCCTCCTTGTGCCAGAAGTGAGTTCTTCCCTTTGGCCAGAACGCGGAGCTGGATTCTAAGATCGGAGGTGGGCTGAAGTACGCCGTGACAGGCAGCCTCAAGATTCATTCTGCTCGAGAACTCCACCATACCCCTCTGCACACCGGTGGTGCCTGAGGAAGGAGAACGACAGGAGGAGAAGGATATCTTTGATTTCCGACGGTTACGAGATACTTCTTGGGTGTAGCTTCGGATACCCCTAGGAAGGAATTCGAGCAGGGTCATGGTCTTCTTGACACGCTTGCGAGCGTTGATTCCGCAGACAAGGTCAGAGAATACCTGCCTCGGCCATGTGAGCGGAGTAGGCCTTGCTTCACGGCATTAGTGAAATATTGGCCGTGGATGTCCTTGGGCAGTCTAGCTGCTCCTTTGCACAGCCTTCCGTCGATATCCTCCCGAGTGAACTCCGACAGGCCACGGTACTCCTCAAAGGTACTTGCCGAGAATAAGAATTTGGGAGATTCCATCTTCCCGCCCCTTTTCGACAACTCGGCGGGTGTTTGTTCTTTGCCGTCGACCGACTTAGGTATTGGCTCGAGAATCTCCTCCCTAATCTTGGAGGCAGGAACACGCGAGTGGTCGCTTCATCCGCGAGTAGAACTCTACCAACTGGTCCTTGATGAAATCGTCAGAGCCCTCGATCTCTATCTCGTGCTCGCCATGCCTTATCTGAATCTTGTTCATGTGTGCTCCCTCTTCCTCCTGTTTCCGCTGGTGCCGCCGTCAACTTATAGGATTGTATCCGGAGTGCTCACGATAGTAAGACAAGACTCATCAGGAGACGGATGAGCCTGAGCATTCTGGATGCAATTTCTTGAACTTAAGGCGCTTCGCACTTACCTATGGGGGATTCTATATGAAGATGGTGCTTAATTGCAAAGCACTTCTTGAGTGGGCGTCAACAAAATGCTGGTTCCAATCATGGAGTTCAAACGAAAGGAAAGGCGATAATACTACCTCCAGGCCTATCCTCGCATTGTGTAAGTCGAGCTACTTCTTCCCCGCCATCACAGCTCTCAGCCTGTTCCCCAGCGTGCCTCCCTTGTTTCCCACGCGCTCTCGCGGCCCCACGTGCTTGTCGGTGTAGGCGTAGGCCGCTTTGCCGATCGACGCCTTGAGCGCAGCCAGCGGGATCAGCTCCTCGCTCTCCGGCTTGCCCTTCACCATCACGCGGATGCCCTTGTCCGCCTTCTCGACGATGAAGCTCACCTTCGGGCTCACGTTCTCAGAGCGTCCACCCGGAAACTCGCAGTCCACTCCGGCCTTGCGGCAAGCTTCGCGGTAGAGCGCTGACGGCCTCGCGGTACTCGCCCTTCGCGTGGGCTACAAGCGCAGCGCCTTGTCCACGAGCGCCTTCGCCTCGGTTTCAGCCTTGGTCAGGCCAGCGTTGGCGTCAAGCACCGGCTTGCGCGGGCATCCAGGTCGGGAGCCTCGCCCTGGTTTTGCGCCTGGGCTTTTGCTCGGTTGCCTGGCTTCGCCGCCACCTTGGCCTTCCCGTTGCCTTTCTTT
>CAWIRG010000016.1:0-12905 GCA_963838505.1 Candidatus Bathyarchaeota archaeon | reverse complement strand
GGACTTGAAACCAGCGGGGTGAATTTGTACTGTTTCTTTTTTTTCTGTCGCAGTGCACATGCTTTGGTGTGTATGGCCCTGTCCTTATCATATTGGAGAAGCCATGACAGCCTTAACGTCTTAACCCAGCCTTCTCGAAAATCTGCGTGCGATTTAGGACTGTGAGTTCGGGCAACCCCACCACCCTAGAACTGAATAGATACGGTATCCTCAAGCACTTCCCCTTTTTACGATTCACCGCATGCATTTCTTACAAAGTCCTCAAGTCTAAAAACCGAGAGTTTACGTTAGCACGCGCGTTGTAGATTTGTCGGTACTTTGAACACTTGCCGAGTTCAACAAACTCAATTCCGATTAGCGCGCGCCGATTATTGACGCCGCATCATGTTTATATGTGATGGGATCCATCCTCTATTACTCATATTCGACTCAAATAAAACAACTTTGTTCTCTTACACACACTGCAATCGAGCGCGCCAGCTTGTTGCTAAATTCGCGGAATTGACATAAACCTGTTCTGCCGTTCTTGGGCTTTGGCGGACGCCATGACTTGGCGCGTGAGTGCTAGGAAAAACATCATCATGCCTGGAGGCTATTTAAAAATTGACACGAACGATTCGATTTAGCAACAGCCTAGCGCGCGACGTAGAACAAAGCCCTTCAACAACAAACTTATTTACTTCTGCGATCACATACTACGGCGGTGAGCGAGTTGAATCTGACGTTCAAGAAAGCGATACTTCTTTCGGTGCTCACTGTGCTGTTGGGCGTCAGCCTAGTTCATGCTCTTGGCCTTGAGTTTAAGCCTAGAAACTCGGCACAAGCAGGTCTCGGTTCTACGTTCGCGCCACCGGGTATGATGCCTTCTTTTGCGGGTTATCTGCTTATTTTTGGATATGATGGAGACAACCAGTCGGTTGGCAGTTCGAGCTTTGTGCAGGCTTCGGTAACGATTACGGGGCCAGAATATAATGGCACAACGAGCACCGACCCTCAGAATCCTCTGAGGTTCGTGTTGATGCCTGGAGAGTATTCTGTATTTGGGACGTACAGCTCGGCAACACCGCAGAATGTAACTGTGAAAGTGACCTCTGGAAGCTTGTGTGACGCATTTCTCAACTTCGGCTCTTCCCCGTTGCCTCCTCTGGGTCACATACTCGTTGAAGCATGGTACACGGGCAATCAATCAAGTGGCGATTCTCAGACAGACTTTGTGCAAGCTTCAGTAACTATTACTGGACCAGAATCTCATAACGGGACAACGAACGACACTGATTATTACGACCCTTTAATGTTCACAGTGGCACCGGGAGAGTATTCTGTGTTTGGAACGTACGACTCTGCTCAGTCGCAAAATGAAACTGTAGATGTGACGGCTGGAAGCTGTAGCGCAGCTGTTCTTATCTTCGGTGATGCACCCTGGAACCCGCCACCATGAGTACATTTTCCTCGCTCTGAACTCGTCGATACTCATCAATGTTCATACCTTGACACTATTGAGGATAATGAACGAAAACGAATGAAGATTCAATGCTGGAATCAGTCTCTTGATTAAGAATAACGTAGGAAGCAAGCACACCATACTTGGAGGTAAAAAACAAAGAGCACAAGAGGGCAAGATTGATTTCTGTGCAAAAGCTTTTAACTTGATTAAAGATACAATGAGACTGAGGGGGAGCAATGAAGAAAAAACTGCTAGGCGCAGCCGTTATCTTGATCGTCCTATCAATGTTTTTGTCCAGCGCATCGGGAGTGGCGGTTTTTGCAGCTTCAACTGGGCCAACGTCCAATACACCTCTGCGGGAATCATCTCAAGACAAAGCCCCTTCGATTCGCGGATACCCAATTCTTCTTGATTCGTCACCGCAAGTCTATACTGACAACACGCATTGGTGGGCTGGGAGTGTATATCCTTCCTTCCTGACCGTTCAGAATGCGACGACCATTGTTGCGAGTATTGATGTTCCCAATTCCGCGCCATTAGTAGATGAAAAATACTACATATTACTTTCCGCGGTTGACAGTAACGGAAGCTACGACCAGTTAGGACTCTGCAATGATTATGGCACTTGGACACTAGGCTACTCGTGGACATCTGGCCCTCTAGGCGACCCTAACTCATATCACTCTGAAATCAACTCCATGACTCTTTCTCAAGGAACCACATACACATTCAATATCACCGTTAAAGCAGGTGTTGCCTATTTTGCCGCTTATCAAGGGTCAACCAATGTTTGGCACCAGGCAAATGTCACAGGGGGCTACTACCTGATGCTGAATAGCACCGACCCCTATTGGGGAAATTCCAGACCAAATTTTACGGGTGGTCCTGACTATACCTGCTATGAAGAAGTCTATAGAACACACAATAGCGGTGGTGCTCCAGGTTTCAACTTCTACTTCCACGACCAGTATTGGGTCGCAACTAACGGCAGTAGCTACTCTCCAACATGGACCACCTTTGCTGAAGCCGCAGAAGGCTATACGGTGCCTGGCGGGATAAGCGTTTTGATAGACGGCAGCGACGTGTACATATGGAATCCCGGCGTCGTCCCATCGCAATATCCAGTCAGTGTAGGCATCAGCAGTGTCGATCCTCTTCCGCCGCATTATTCTGTTTTTCAAGTCTATCATCATGGGATGAGACTGAACGGCACGAGCATCTCGATGAGCTACAATGTAACCGTAAGCCGAACCGACAATGACACATCATTTGGGTTGGTATACATTGAGTATGGCCTCAACAGAACAAACGTAAACAATGCAAGCGATTACAGAAACATAGGCATCGCAAACGCTATTCTTGGATTAGGTGGGAGTTGTAACTACACCTTTGTTTGGAACGAAACGGACACCCTGAACCCTGGTAATTACAGCATCACCGGCTATGCAAACGTGCTCAATGACACCGCCTTCGACATGAACCCCGCGGACAACCAGCTCACGAACGACACGGTTCAAGCCGAAGAACTCGTAGGCGACATCAACGGAGACGCCATAGTCGACATCTACGACGCAGTCATCTTCTCGATCGCTCTTAACTCGCACTGTGCTAATTACGATTACCAAGGAGAACCAGCTTCTCCAAACTGGAATCCGGACGCTGACCTCAACCTAGATGGGGTCGTGGACATCTACGATTCTATAATACTTGCCAGCCACTTCGGACAATACATAGGCAACGGGCTCGGAGGCCTCGGATCAGGCGGTTCGTCTAACGGGACAGTGCAACCCGCCACGGGCGGAACACCCAGCGTTGTTGTGAACCCAGCCCAGCAAACCGTGTTCAAGGGCGAAGTCTTCGCTGTGAACGTGGAAGTAACGGGCGTTACGGACCTGCAGGGCTGGGAGTTTAAGCTTTACTGGAACAGCACAGTGCTCAACTGCACCAACGTCGCAGTCCAAACTCCATCCGAGTGGCAGAACAATACATTGAACTTTGGTCCAGGCTTGCAGGCGAACTACAACGCCACGACAGCGATGTACTGGCAGGCTCAGGTCGCCACTTCTCCGGCGTCGTCGTTCAACGGGTCAATGACAATCGTAACGCTAACGTTCCAAGCACTGCAGATCGGAACAACGTCTCTGACCCTAACAGATGTCAAGCTGGCAAACAGCACGGCCGAGCCGATAGCGTGCAGCGTGTCGAGCGGCTCAGTGAGCGTTTATTATGGCCGGTACATGCGCAGCGACACCCAAACCATAAACGGCCTAGGCGCCTACAAGCTGAACATTCCAGAGTCAACCAGCAGCGCCAGCGTCACGCAGTCCGGAGACGGACACGGGGCCTCTTGGGGCATAAGAGCTTGGATAAGACACTCGAACGGTGTTGAGCAGGAGATAAGCTTGGACGGGCAGACGGGAACGCCGAAGGCCGTCGTCTATAGAACAGTCGGCTCGGGCGTGCAGAGCAACACGGTCACCGTCGCCCAAACAGCCCTACAGCAGACAGACTCCCTCGTCGTACGCGTCTACGCGAAGGTGGGCACCAGCGACTGGACTGCGAGCGCGACGTTCACCACCGAACAACTTCAAGCCTCAACCCTCAAAGCAACAACATGGACACTCTACTACTACACCTACGCCTACTACTACCGCACCTACAACTTCACAGCATCCACATTCTACTGGGGAACCAGCACGTACAACAGCCAAATACAAAACCTCCAATACACCTAGAACCATTCCTAACCAAATCTCCCTTTTTTCTTGCACCAGTCCGCCAGATTTGAGCAGTTCTTTATCTTTCTGTCGGCACTCAAAAAGAGCAGCCCAAACGCTCAATTCTGAGCAGCGCTAGAAGGCTCGAAAGGCTGGTCACCTGCTTAGTACACGGGATGAGTTAAAGCAGAGAGCCAAGGCCGGGAAAAAGCCACGACAGCAACCAGATGAGAAAAACTGCGAGGAAGGGCAGCACTGCGCAGACGCGTGCCACAAGCCACACGCCTTGTAGGACCAAAACAGATAAGAAAACTGGTTCATGAGCTCTACGTCAAAGCCGGTCTCGTCAAGCAGTCTAGAGGACGCATGTACGAGTTGAGAGTGCGCAGCCTACGCAAATACTTCAAAACCCAGCTTCTAGCCCTAGGCGGCCAGCCCGACTACGTCGATTACATGATGGGCCACACAGTGGACACCTACCACGACATCCAAATGAAGGAAATGGACTTCCTACGGAACATATACGCCGCCAGTGGCTTGGCCATAAGGCCTAAAACACGCGTAAGCAAGATTGAAGCCCTTAAGGGAGATCATCCGTGCCTGGGGACTCAACCCCGAGCAGGTCCTCACTAGAGAAGCCCTGTCTCAACCAGCTGCAGTGCACAGAGTCTCAGCCGATCAGGAAGACAGTGAGCTACAGATCCTCAGCAAAACACTACGCGACATCATCAGCAAGGAAGCCATTAAAACCACACGACCTTAAATCAGTACGAATGCGCTCTGTGGGTGGCGGGCCCGAGGGGATTTGAACCCCTGTTCTCCGGCTTTCTTCCACCTGTCGTGCCCGGAGGCTTGCGCATCTTTTGTCTTGATTCGACGCCTTAATCCAGACTGGGCTACGGGCCCTCAGAATACAGTGAAGCGTAGCAGAAATTAATTCTTGCTGTGTCGGATTACGTTTCAACCAGTTCTTCGTTTATCCACCAGGCCTTCTTTTTTCCAGATTTTTCTCCAGGATAGTATTCTATTATGTGTTTTCCAAGCTGTTTTCTGGAAGTCTTCTGCATTTTTCTCAGCCTGTTGAGGACGAGCCACCTGTTTGTTTTCAGGTATTCTGCCAGTTCAGGCGTGGTGGCGCCCTTGTAATGCAACAAGTAATCAATTATTTTGTGGTCTATCTCGTCCAGGGCAAACGTATGAGGGTTCGTTGTTCCCCGCTCATAGGTGAGCAGTTCTAGGTCTGCCAGGTATTTTCTGATCTCCGACAAGTCCTTCTCCATCTTGTCTACGCGATTTTTTAGCTCCAACACTCTGTCTGGTCTAGGCGTTTTCTGCAGCTTTTCCATTATGGCGTCTCGAATGAAATTGCTGCGGTCTCCTTCTGGCACTCGCAAGAGCATTTCCTCGTAGACGTTTTCAGGAATCTTTGCAGAGACAACTTTTAACGCATCCATCCAAGTGCCCTCACTTTTCAACTCTAGCAGTACTGTTTGGTTGATAGTAGCCTTATTGTTTTTCTCTTCGGAACATTTTTAAAATCAACAGGACAATCTGGAGCGCGCGCCATATGAAGCGGTTGAATGCGCGTCCATGTTAGACGAATGAGGGAGTTCGAACCAGCTCGGCTTGGCCGTGAGGAAATAGAGTACACAACGCTGGGACAAGTGTTGAAGAGGCTGAAGAAACGGTTTAGCCAGCCTAGTTCAGCGCGGCCCTAAGCACCTCTAACCTTGGTCAACTCTTCACATCGCTTTTTTGCGATCTCGTAGAGTTTCTTTCGAAGGTCTTCCGTGTTCATCTTCTGCTCTCTGACGAGCAGTGTTTTCCTCGCCAGTTCAATGTCGCCCAGATCAGTGAACCAAGCCTCAAAATCTCCACGGTTTATGTGAAACTCTATCGAGCCGACGTCGATTCTCTGTATCTTTTCACAGAAGTCTCCGAGGCTCGCTGCAAAAACGTTCAAAGGCTTTCCAACGTCTGCGTAAAAATGGAACGATTTTTCCGCGGGCAAATACCTCAAGATTTCAGCTGCTTTTTCCTTGTCAACCTCCGGAATGCCAAGAGTCTTCTTTCCCTTCTCTGTTATGACATAGATCCCCTTTTCAGGCGAGGTCACGCATTGCATCGTGCTGAGTCCTATGATGTGCATCATGACCGCAGGAAATTTCACACCCGTGTCCTTGGCTATTTCTGTCACTTTTGCGGGCTTGTCAAGCATCCACATGGTTTCAAGAATCAAACGTTTAACAGGTGATATACTCATGCTGTTGCACTTGACCTAACTGTGTCGCACCTACCTAATAGGTTTTTCACAATTTTCCACTTTGGGAATCTGCCTTGAATGGCAATTTGGTGTTTCTGCTTCTTGGGTTGAGAAGGCGTTTATTCCGGGGTGGATGATCGTCAATGCGGTTTGAAGTGTATGCTGAATGAGCAAGGTAAATAAACCATTGTTCGATAACCATTAAGGAATTGTTGGTAGAGTGGACTGGTGAAAAGTATTGAAGCTGTCTGTCCTCGTTTACGAGTACCCTCCGAAGATCGTTGGCGGCTTGGGCACTTACGCGGCTGAGATCACTAGGAAATTTGTTCTGACAGACAACGATGTTACAGTTTTCACGATGAATGATGATGCTGGCAGTTTGCCAACGCGGGAGATATGGCGCGGTATCGAAATTCATCGGCCTCTGCACATTGACATCTCTGACTCACTGCCTGATGTGGTCGCAGAGGACATAAAGAAGTGGTGGGGGGGGTTCCGGTTTTTCTCAAAAATCCTTGTGTACAATTATCTTAGCGCTGCAAAACTCGTTAATGAGTTGATAAGAAAAGAAGGCATCAAGTTCGACCTCATCGTCGCTCATGACTGGCTTTCAGCCATAGGCGGAATGACTGTTAAAAAAGAGGCAGGATTGCCTTTTGCGTTTCACGTTCACTCAACAGAGAAGGGAAGAACGCTTGGAAACGGTTCTATCACAGTCAGCAACATTGAGCTTCACGCGGCAAGAGCAGCTGACTTGATCGTGACAGTTTCTTATGCGATGAAGGATGAGCTGATAGGCCTCGGGTTTCCGAAAGAGAAAATCCAGGTTGCCTACAATGGAGTTGACCCGCAGAAATACGACCCGGGAGCCGTGACTGCCGATCAGGTCAAGAAGGTTAGAGCGTTGTACGGCATCAAGGATGACGATTTCATGATTCTCTTCATAGGCAGGCTCGTGGGCGTTAAAGGTGTTGATAAGCTTGTGATGGCGTTGCCGCACATCTTGCAGAAAAACCCGAAGGCGAAACTCGTAATCGTTGGTCTCGGCGACCTTCAGGAATACTTGGTGAACCTGGTTAAAGCTACGAGGATGAGTGACTTCGTAAAGTTTCGTTTTGAGTTCATTCCTGAGGAGGAGCGCATCCTTCACTATGCAGCTTGCGACGTTGCGGTTTTCCCAAGCTTCTATGAACCTTTCGGAATAGTGGTTCTGGAGGCGATGAGCATGGAGCGTCCGGTCGTGGTGGGCGCCGCTGGCATCAGTGGGATGCGAGAGATAGTTGTCTGCTGCGGTGAGGAACAGTGTGGTTACCACATTGACCCGAACAATCCGTCGGACATCGCTTGGGGCATAAACAGCGTCCTCGAAAGTGCTGAGAAAAGGAAATGGCTTGGCAAAAACGGTAGACGCAGGGTTCTGAGCGAGTTCACGTGGGACAAGATAGCTGAGAAAACGTTGGAACTTTATGAGCAGATTCTCAAGCGCTAAGCTTAAGTTCCGCGTTGAACGCAGTTTTCTTCGGTGACGCGTTGACCGCCGATTCTGTGAGTTCAAGAAAGAAGGTCGCCATAGAAGCTGCTAATCTTCTTTACTACGGAGTTGAGAAAGAGTACAAGCAGGCGAAGTTGAAGGCTGCAAAAACGTTTGGGCTTCACTTCATGCCGACAAACCTTGAGGTTGCTCTGGAAATTGACAGGATCGCAGAGGAGAATGAGGGGGCTGCAAGACAGGAACGGTTGGTCAGGATGCGCAAAGAAGCTTTCAGGATCATGAACATTCTGAAGAGGTTCGACCCGCTGTTGGTTGGAAGCGTGTGGCGTGGCACAATTCACCATGATAGCGACTTGGACATAATAGTTCATCATGAAGAACCTGCAGAAGTTTTGAAGACGGTTGAGCAAACCGGCTTAAAGATACAACGGGCTGAATGGGTCAACGTTACGAAGCGGGGAAAGAAGAAAGGTTCCTTCCACATTCATACAGAGTCACCGATCAAAGAGCAAGTTGAGATTCTTGTTCACAGTCCAGACGAAGCCTGTCTCAATGAGAAATGCGAAATATACGGCGACGAAATAGTCGGTCTCCGTTTGCGAGAACTTGGAAAAGTTCTTGAAGAAACCCCAACTCGCAGGTTCGTCCCTCCTGAAAAGTAGAAGCCTATGTCCAAGTGATGACAGGCCAAAAAGGACGTTTAAATATTTGCGTTTTCCATAGATGGGTGAAGAAACACAGCCAGCTCTTGAGGTGCAACGTTGGAGCTCGAAAAGGAAGCCGTCAAGAAGATGTTTCCAAACTTGGCCCAAGAATTGGGATCGGGCGAGAACAGGGTCGCAGTCAACTCTGTTCGAACAGACAATGAGGCTGGAGAAAGACATGTCACGAGAGAAAGGTTCGTTCACAACGTACCTGACGTCATAGACTTCATTCGGAGATGCGACACGCCGGAGCAGGCAGAGGAGATCATTGATTACGTGGAAAAGAGAGGCGAAATCGATGGACTGTACGCTCAGAAGCTGAAGAAACAGCTCAAGGAGAAAGGTGTCAGAAGCTTCGGAGCAAAGAAAGAAGAGGACTACTACCTCAAACACGGGGAACTCTGACGAGAAAAGCGCCCAAAGTTTTCGGTATTGATTCTCATTGTTCCCTTCGATGGGTAAGTATATACGCGACGCATGCGGTCTATCTCCAAAAGTAAATAAATAGGCTCATCAATAGATAGGAAGCCTAAAACTTTAGGGAATGCAGTGGAGGACAACCGCTTGAGAAAGGCAACATGGGCGTTCGCAATGCTGGCTGTGGCCATGATATTCTCTGTCTCAATGTCGTTCAACGCCAGAAACGTCAGGGCAGATGGGACTTACACCATACAAAACGTCGATCATACGATCAGCGTCTTGTCCAATGGATATGTTCTGATGAATGATACGATAATGTTGTCTGGACAAGGGCCACCCAGTTTTCTGCTCGGTTTCCCTTACACGTTTGGCCCTTACGTTCTCCGTTGTTTCGCCTCAGACGCTAACAACACGTCTAACACTTTTCCCGTTAGCCTGAGCGAGCCGTTGGAAAATCGTACCGGCTTCTACGGCATAAAGGTTGATTTTTCAAAGGGCGCGCCCCAAACCTTCAGCGTTCAAATCTTGTTTTCAAACGTTCTGATTGCGCAAGCCACCTCGAATGCCACACTCTATGCTGTGACTTTTCCAACGTTTCCGAGTCTCGAGACATCTGTTGACACCTTCAACGGTTCAATAATCTTGCCTAGAAACGCAGTCTACGTCCAAGGAACGATCAGTAATTTGACGTATAATTTGACTTATTCACAGACGAATTTAGCGGCGTTTGCGTACAACTCGTCGACAGTGGCGTTTAATATTGCTAATAATGAAATGCAGCTTTATGATGTGAACCAGCTTAGGCGCCAGATAAGTGTAAGTGCGGTTGGAGACATAATGGGCACAGACTCCTACTACATAACGAATACGGCGGTAAACAGCTCTTTAAGTTCTGTTGAGGTGCTTTTGCCTCCGAACGCAACTCAGGTGAACGCGCAGGATCAATTTGGCCGAACGATGAGCCCGCCAACGCAGACTATCGCCAACACGAGCCGCTACACAATCGCTTTCTCAACAGCTGTGGACCCTACGAGATCAAGCTCCTTCACAGTAACCTATAGCTTGCCGAGTGGAATCTACATTGAACAGCAAGGTGGAGCCAACAGTTATGCTCTGAGCATGACCATGTTCCAAGACTTGGACTACTACATCAATGCAACAACGGTGACCTTTGTCTTGCCTGAAGGTGCAACGTTGCAGTCGTTTGAAAACTCTTTGGCTGGCGATTCACACAGTATTAGCAAGGACGTCTTCCAGGAAGAGGCAGTTATAAACACGCAGGGCGTGATCTCGTTAGACAGCTTCAGTGTCAGAATAGTCTACGATTACAGCCCTTTATGGTTGGGTTATGTGCCCACAATATGGGCTTTGGTCCTAGCAATGGTTGGCTGCTTTGCCGTTGTCGTCTTGAGGAGGCCAAAAGCTCCGACACCTGTCGCCGCCGTGCCCACGGCGGGTATGAGGGTTCATCCGGAATACATCAGATCTTTTGTGGAGTCATACGAGGAGAGGATGAAGACAGCTTCTGAAATCGATTCTCTCGAGAGCAAAGCTAGGAAGGGCAGGTTACCCAGGCAACGGTACAAAGTACAACGAAGAACCTTGGAAACGCGTCTTAACGCGGTGTCTAGAAGCTTGACGGAAGCCAAGGAAAGGATGAGGTCGGCTGGCGGTCACTACGCAGGTTTGATGCGTGAACTCGAAGTGGCAGAGGCCGGAATGAATGAGTACGAAGCTAACGTCAAAACTATTGAAGCACGCCACAGCCGCGGAGAACTTTCATTGGAGGCATACCGAAAACTTCTAGGGGACTACCAGCGCAGAAAAGAAAAGGTCGAAGCAACCATGAACGGGGTCCTCTTAAGATTACGTGAAGAAATTGGCTAAATGCACCTAAACCCTTTTATTCTGCTGCTTCGCTCTCAAAGAAATTCTGACATCAGAGGGGATGAGAAATGGTGAAGATAGTGGTTGACAATGCTAAATGCACGGGCTGTGGAACATGCGTTGATACATGCCCAGTGGCCGTCTACGAGGTCAAAGATGGAAAATCGATTGCAATCAAGCCTGAAGAATGTCTGGTGTGCAGAGCATGCGAAGTCCAATGCCCAGAGGCCGCGATCCAAGTGATCGAGTGACCGCGAACTTTACCTAATTGAAGATTTTTCTCACGGTGCCCAACGTAGGTCCCAAGCGCTTCTGTGAACTTTTTCACTTCCCTTTTAACCTGTTCACCCTGCTCCCTTAGCCTTCTTCTTAATGGAGAAACTCTCTAGCTGACACTGGAAGGGTTGCCACTGATTGTAGCAAGGGCTAAGGCAGCTAATCCTCCCCACGTTTTTGACAATAATAAACCGCATCCATCCGTACTCTTTCAGGCTGGACAAGCCGCTAGCTCTCTTTTTTGAGAACCAACCGCCCAACTTCCTGAAAATCGCGCTGACGAGCCTCGGAGTTTCAAGATGGTTTGTGCCTGAATCGTGTTTAAGTACCACGCAGACGAGGCAACGGCGCGCGCGATTCTATTCATTTTGCATCATCTTTTTCACGGCGGCTTGGAATTTTTCCTGCACGTATTCTTTCAGTGTCTGATGGTTCCGTCGTGCGGCTTTCTTAAGACTCTGGCTTACGCCTGTCGAATATTGTACGGCTTTTTTAGGTCTATCCACTATTAACTGTGGAAGTCCAAGATTGCTTGCCAGATTTCTCAGTACAAGCTTTCTCAACGTGGTCTCTGTTGGCTGAATCTTCAGTTCAATCGGCAGGTTAACTGCGAACCTCGCAACTTCATATGTTGCAAAGGGCAGTCTCATTTCAACACCGTGAAAGTTGCAGATCTTCATGTCTCTTTCGAAGTTGTTCTCGTGCATCCCAACAACATCTCTGAAGATTGTTTCTTCTGCTTTTTCTCTTCCTTTCCGTATGTAATCGTCGACGTATCGTTTGTAGCCTGCGAAAAGCTCGTCTGCGCCCTGGCCTGCCAACATTACTCTGATATTCATTTCCGCCGTTTTCTCTGCTGCCCAGTAGAAAGGGATGCCGATGCTCGCTTTGACAGGGTCGGGTTCCTCAATCAGAGACAGGACGACTGGGAGAGCTTCAAGCACGTTATCCTCAGTGAACGAGACGGAGTGAATCGGCAGTTTCAGCTCATCCGCCATCTTTTTTGCATGTTCCGTTTCAGACTGGTTTTTCATGCTTGCGTGCACGAGTTCGACTCTAACTCCAGACTTATTGGCAAGGAACGCCAGCATGCTGCTGTCCAGACCTCCTGAAAACGCGACTGCCACTTCCTTTAATCCTGCAACTCTTTCCCTCACGGCTCGTTCCAATAGAGTTCGGAGTCTTCTCGAGGCAGTTTCCATCGTGACCTTCTTTGGCTCTGCGTAGGCAACTGTTCTTGCGGGAGTGAACTTGAAGCCGCGTTTGTCTATCAGAGCCACGTGCCCAGGAGGGAACGATTCCACGTGTTCTATTCCAATTTTCCATAGTGCCTTGCGTTCAGAAGCCAAACCCGCCAAAACATTGTTCTCCCCATAGTAGAGGGGGCGTAAACCCAAGCTGTCTCTACCGACGATGAGCCTTTCCTGTTCAGCAACTGCAAAGGCAAAGTCGCCTTCAGTTTGCTTGATAAATGTCTTGGCGCTTTCCTCTCGATTTCTCGATAACTTGAGGGCAAAGACTTCTGCATCACACTTTAATTCGTCTCTTGGAAAGGTTCTTCCATCAAAAACCATGGTTGCGTCTTGTAAGTTCAAGGGTTGAGGTCTATCTCGTTCGAGAATTCTTGAAAAAGCATACCCAATAGTGATAAAAGATTCTGTTTTTGGATTCTGAAACTGGTCCAGGGCTCTCTTTATCTCTA
>CAWIRG010000015.1:0-50814 GCA_963838505.1 Candidatus Bathyarchaeota archaeon | reverse complement strand
CAAGTGACCTTCCGTCACCCTCATTTCATCAAGAATTTCTCCAATCTCCTTAGTCACCGCGATTCTGGCGCCTAGCTGCTCAGCTTCCTTCAAGGATTCCGCCGCTTTTTTCTTGGCATCGGTCAGCTCTCTTTCAAGCCCTCTTAGATTGTCTCTAGCGGTTTCCATTCGATATTGCAGCAGGGCAAGCTTAATTCGGCTTTCCACGACTTGTCCGCTGACTTTTTCAGTAGCGTCGTCCAACTGCAATGTTCTTGTTTCGTTGACGTTTACTTGTGCGTTCAGCTTTGTCATTTGCTCAGTGGACTTCCGCATTAGATCTTCAAGGCTGCCACTTTTTAACAGTCTTAACTGTGGCTTCCCTGTCGAATGGCCTGCTTTTTCATAGTTGTTCATGAAGGAATCGATAATGGCCGCTTCTTTCAACAGTTGCTCACACAGAGATATCGTTGATTTGTTTGCGGCTCTCTCCCGTTCCACGCCCAGACGTTCGTCAAACAGCGTCCTCCGCTCGTTTTTCAGCCTTTGGCTTTCATCCTGCTGGCTCTGCAGATTGCCGTCAATTGACTTAGCCTCTTCTTCAATTTTGGTAAGAGTCTCATGTTCTTTCCTTCTGTTGGCTTCCAAATGTGCGAGTGTTTCCTCTCTTCTCGTCGCCTCTGCCCAGCCAAGCTCTCTTTCGAGAAACCTTCTCTTGGTCTGCAGCTGCTTCTTCTCCTGATACCTGTCGTACTGTTCTCTCCAGTAGTTCAGCGTCTGCTCCGCTGACTCCAGAAGCTTGCTCATTGAATCTTCTTGGCTTAGTATACGGGTCAGCTTCCTATGGGCTTGCAGCACATTTTCGCGGTAGGGCTCAAGTCCCACGGCAGCTTCGACTATGCGCAGTTTTTCCTGTACGGAAAGCACCGTGAACTGCTCAACCATGTTCTGGTGCATGATGATAAGTATATTATCTGGGTCAACACCCAATTTCCCAAGAAACCTTTCAACATCGTCCTTCGTGACGGCCCGGTTTTCAAGCTCAAACCAGTAGTTGCCGTCTCGTCGTAAAACTCTTGTGAGAAAAATCTGATCCTTGTTGTATTTCGGCACGGGCCTGTTTCTACTTGCCCTGCTGTTGTCGAGTATCAACGTAACGCGCGCTTGCTCCTTGTTCCAGCGTATCAAATCGCTCAGTTTCCTAGAGCGCTCCGTGTACGTTTGCCCCAAGGCAACGGAGATGGCAAGTAGAAGAGATGATTTTCCTGACCCATTCGGTCCACATATGACGTTCACGCCTGGTCGAAGCGGCACTCTGGCATACTCATAACTCATAAAGTTTTCCAAGATGACCTCTTGAACCAGCATTGATGTTTTTGCCCTCTGGGTCGCATTAGTAGAGGCGAAAACGCAATATTAAAGCAATTAGGACAGGTTCATAACAATTAGGCATGGTTCTTCATTTCCTCTTGCTGAAAAGTTTGAACCCTTACATGTCACACACCTAACTAAATCCGACTTCCATCAGTTCTCTAGCTTCCTCAACTGTGCCGGCCGTCGAAGAGTAGTATTCGTCACTTCCAAAATTGACAAGCTTAGCATCGATCAAAGTGTTCTGAATGTTTCTGCGCCCAAGCATTTTCATAACGTGAAGAGTGTCCTTCTATCTTTGCATATCCCGTTGTGGCCTGTGCGACTAAAGAGTCACGATCCTAAAGGCTCCGAGGCGGGCCGAAAGAGAAGAGAACAACGAAACGCGTCCGCGCGCCGGCAACGGTTTGGCTCTCAGCGCGCCCTATATACAAAATGGGGCAGTCTATATACTATTTGGAGAATCATAATAAGATGCCTTTACTGTGCATTGCACGAGAAGGACACGAAGAAAAGGACGAGGACAAAGCAACTCCCAAGTGTTTTCAGCTCTTTTTTTCAGCTTTGTCCTCATCCAATCGCCCCATGAGCGAAATAGCTGTACCTTTTCTGTGTCTCTCTCGCGCGTTACTCTGACCTGTCGCCAAATTCTTCATGTGATAGCGCGTGCCAACAGTGCCTTTCTGGAAGATGTTAATACTCGATTCCTTTTCGTGCCTGGTATCCTTTGTTGAAAGGGTGTTTGATTTCCCTAAATTCAGTCACAAGGTCCGCAAGCTCGATTATCGTTTCTGCTGCGTCGCGACCAGTTAGAATCACCTCAACTTTTTCGGGTTTCTTGTTTATGATTTCCACGACATCTTGCAGGTTTATCAACTTCAAATGGATGGCAACGTTGACTTCGTCTAGGATGACAATGTCATATTGCCCACTGTGCACGGTTTCTTTGGCCAATTTGAGGGCTTCGTTTGCAAGCTTGACATCTTCTTCCTCAGGTGGTTTCGACGTTATGAACCTGCCTCTGCCGAAAGTTTTCAGGGTGAAGTTGGGAAGGTTGCCCACGACATGAAGTTCACCGTAGTCGAACCCGCCCTTGATGAACTGGATGACGTACACCCGCAGGTCTCTGCCTATTGCTCTCAGCGCGAGACCCAAAGCGGCCGACGTTTTCCCCTTTCCGTTCCCAGTGTAAACTTGAACCAGACCCTTTTCAAGTCTAGGCATCTTTAATCGCCTTCTTAACGAGTTTTTCAGCAGCTGAGGCGGGATCTGTAGTCTTATCTATGATTTTGCGGACAAGCTCATCGAATTCTCCCTCTTTTTTTCAGCCTGTCTATCAGCATCTTGGACACATTTTCTTTTATGGCTTCAAGGAGTTCTGTCTCAGCTCTAGTTTTCAAGAGGATATCCTTGCATGCCTCGTCACCTTCGAGAAAGCATCGGTGTTCTTCCATTTTTCTGACTAGTTCTGCAACTCCTTCACCGGTCAGTGCGACCGTTTTTAGCACAGGCGTTTTCCATCCGCCTTTTTTGCTATCCATCTGAAGGCTGGCCTGAATGTCGATTGCTGTCTTGTTTGCGTTTTCTCGGTCAGCTTTGTTTACTACAAATATGTCTGCTATTTCCATTATTCCGGCTTTTATCGCTTGTATCTCGTCTCCCAAGCCTGGAGCGTGAATTACAACTATTGTTTGGGCCACTCTTATGATTTCGACTTCAGATTGGCCAGCTCCGGCTGTTTCAACTATCACGATGTCCTTTCCAGCCGCGTCAAGTATCATGGCCGCGTCCTTTGTTGCTTTTGATATTCCGCCTGCGTAGTTGCGGGTTGCCATGCTTCTAATGTAAACGTCTCGATCCGTGCTCAGGTCCTGCATGCGTATTCTGTCACCCAAGAATGCGCCTCCAGTGAATGGGCTCGTAGGATCCACGGCTATCACGCCTACAGATTTGTCCGTTTGTCTGTATTCGCGGACGATTTTCTCGATGAGCGTGCTTTTCCCCGCACCTGAGGCTCCCGTCAACCCTATAACGTGAGCTTTTCCTGTGTGCGGATAGGTTTTTGCAATGAGTTCTTGTGCTTCAGGCATGCTGTTCTCGATTACCGTTATCGCTTTTGCTATGCTCCTTCGGTCTCCTCTGAGAACTCCGTTGACGATTTCTTCAGTTTTAGTCAAGATTTCTACACATCGCGAGGACTAGTCTCTTTTGGGGAGATTATCCTTCACGTACTGTATTATCTCTTCCGTCGTGGTTCCTGGGCCGAAAATTTCTTTTATTCCCAGCTGTTTCATTTCTGAAACGTCTTCCTCTGGGATTATTCCTCCGGCAAAGATCATCACGTCGGTCAATCCCTGTTTCTTCATAAGCTTCATTATTCTCGGGAACAAGGTCTTGTGTGCACCTGAAAGTATGCTTAGTCCTATTATGTCGACGTCTTCTTGGAGAGCTGTTTCAACTATCTGTTCAGGAGTTTGTCTGAGTCCTGTGTAGATGACTTCCATGCCTGCGTCCCTCAGGGCTCTTGCCACGACTTTGGCACCTCTGTCGTGACTGTCGAGACCTGGCTTGGCGATTAGAACTCTGATTTTTTTCTTATCCTCCATTTTTTCTGCCTCTCTAAATAACAATTAGCTCTTTATATTCTCCATAAACTTTGCGCAGCACGTTGGTGATTTCCCCGAGCGTTGTGTAGGCTTTGACTGCTTCGATTATGGTGGGCATGAGGTTTTCCCCTTTCTCCGCTGCGCATTGGAGTCTGTCGAGTTTTTCTTCAACTGCTCTTCTGTCTCTCTTTTCTTTTAGCCTCTGAAGGTCGGCGGTCTGTTCCTTCTCAGCCTTGGGATCCACTCTCAGAAGCTCTATCGAATGCTTTTCTTTCTCGATTTGGTAGTCGTTTACACCGACTATTGTTCGTTTCTTGTCATCTATTTCTTTCTGGTATCTGTAAGAACTGTCAGCTATCTCCTTCTGGAAGAAGCCTTTTTCGATGGCCACTATCGCCCCTCCCATGTCGTCCACTTTCTGTATATATTCCATTGCTTTTTCTTCAATTTCGTTCGTTAAGGCTTCAACGTAATATGAGCCTGCGAGTGGATCTACAGTGTCCGTTGCCCCGCTTTCGTGTGCTATTATCTGCTGTGTTCTGAGCGCAACCCTGACTGCTTCTTCACTTGGTAATGCTAGGGCTTCATCGAACGAGTTCGTGTGCAGCGATTGTGTCCCTCCAAGAACAGCCGACAAGGCTTGAATCGTTGTGCGGCTGATATTGTTTAACGGTTGCTGTGCAGTGAGTGTGCACCCTGACGTCTGCACGTGCATGCGCATCCACATAGATCTTGGGTTTTTGGCATGAAAACGCTCTCTCATAAGCTTGGCCCAGATTCTTCGTGCAGCTCTAAACTTGGCTAATTCCTCGAAAAAGTCGTTGTGCGAAGCGAAGAAGAACGAGAGCCGCTGGGCAAAATCGTCTACTTTTAACCCTCTCTGCAACGTCGATTCCACGTATGTTATTCCGTCATAAATAGTGAATGCGAGTTCTTGCACGGCATTTGCACCTGCTTCTCTGATGTGATATCCGCTTATGCTTATCGGGTTCCACTTTGGCAAGTGCCTCGTGCAATACTCTATGATATCCGTTGTGAGTGTGACGGACGGTTTCGGCGGGTATATGCAGAGCTTCTGGGCGAAGTATTCCTTCAGATTGTCGTTCTGCGTTGTCCCGCCAAGTCTGTCCCTTGAAACATGTTGCTTGTCTCCAACCGCAATGTACATGGCCAATAACATTGCTGCTGGTCCATTTATGGTCATAGAAGTCGTGACTTTGTCAAGTGGAATCCCGTCCAGCAGCATTTCCATGTCTCTCAAAGATGAAATTGCGACTCCGCATATGCCGACCTCACCTTTTCCCATTGGATGATCCGAATCGTAGCCCATTATGGTGGGGTAGTCAAACGCGACGCTCAAGCCTGTCTCGCCTTCTTTCAAAAGGTACTTGAACCGCTTGTTCGTCTGCTCCGCCGTGCCAAATCCTGAAAACTGCCGCATCGTCCACAAACGCCCACGGTAC
Organism: Candidatus Bathyarchaeota archaeon; assembly: GCA_963838505.1. Classification (GTDB taxonomy): domain Archaea; phylum Thermoproteota; class Bathyarchaeia; order Bathyarchaeales; family Bathycorpusculaceae; genus JBEKCD01. The sequence continues at coordinate 45,395 of CAWIRG010000015.1, read as the reverse complement.
ATTGTCGCGTGCACGCCGCGGAGGAAGGGATACTCCCCTGGAAAGCCCATGTCACGCATGTATTCCATATCTTTGATATCTTCAGGCGTGTACAACCGTTTAGTCAGCGTGTTCGAGGTGTTTCTGAACTCTTTTTTCCTTTCGCCGGAATGTTTAATCCAGTTGGGCAGAGTTGTCTGTTCCCAACGTTCCCGTTCTTTCTCAATCGCATCAACTTTTTTCTTGTCATATGCCATAATGCTCTGTCTCCAACGGTGCATTTGCTGCCTCGATGTATTATCAGAATCAACCTAAAGATATTTTCCTATCGGTCCATGTTCAAAACCAATCACACAAGCGCGTACGCAGTGCATTTCTGGTGGGGAAACTTCAACGGAATTCCAGCAACGCTGCAGACGCTGAGAATCCCCATCCGTAACCAAGCATTAGAATAGTGTCTTCAAAAGCGAATTCGTTCTCCGAAAGTATTCTATCCAGAATAAAAGGCAAGCTTGCACCAGCCAAATTGCCGTTTTCTCTAAGAACTTCATGCGACTCTTCGAGTTTTTCCTTGTCGACGTCGTGATGTTCAGCCAGAGTGTCAAGTATCCTTTCGCTACCCGTGTGAACAGCCCACTTCTTAACAGCTTTCACTCTGTTTCCTCTTTCTTCTCCAAACAACTTGTCAACCGCCAAACCAGTGTATTTGACGCCTAAGTCAGGGATTTCTTTCCCCAAGTGCGAGTGAAACCCGAACTTAAACGGTTCATCCGAGCAGGAGAGTCTTGCATAGCCAGCTAAGTAGTCTTTTTCATGGACGTTTGTTACTTCGACAATCTTGTCAATCTTCAAACCTCCGTTCTTGTTCGAAACGACCGCTGCGGCCGCACCGTCCCCGAAAAGGAAAAACTGCATCGTGGCTACCCACTTCCTCAACTCCGCCTGTCTTCGAGTCGCGTTGTCTATCGCGTTTATCTTGTCAATTTCCATCACGTTTTTCAAGCCCCGCACTTGATTCTGAAACCAGTATGAGCTCACTCCTGAGACACATACTAGAACGTTGCCTTGCGGGTTCGCTGCAAGATAGTTTCCGGCTAGATCTAGTGTTTTCGTGAAAGCTGTGCTTGCTATGCCTTGGGCGTTGACATGCTTCACGAACGGGTCCAAGCTTAGTTGGGGGACAAGAAGCTGGCTTAGTCCTGGGCTCAGGAACGGGTTTGCATCGTACGCAACAATAAGGTAGTTTATGTCTTGAGGGCGGAGGTTGGCTTTTGCGAGAGCTTTCTGGCATGCGCGTGTGCAGATTTCAATTAGTTCATTTTCGTCCATTAAGACTTCAGCTTTTGTTTGTTGGTTTGCTTGTCTGATGAGGTAACGTTTTCTTACTCCTAGTTTGAGAATGTTTTGCACCACAGGTTCAGGGAGCTGGCACGGGAACTCGTCGATCAGTTTCTTGGTCGTGTACTCGTTTCTTGGAAGAGCCGTTGATACCTGGAGGATTTGCATGACAGATAGGATGCCCGTAGAAATTATTAAAGGATGAGCCTAGCGTGCCTGTGTCTTTTTCAGGAACTTGTATGGAGGCTCGTTGCAGTGGCTTCCGCAAAAATCATATACTCATTGAATTCCACTAGCTACATCCTTTGATATTGAGGTGTGAGGCTTGAAGAAAGTTGGAATAGTTGCAGGCAGCATTTCACGATTTGATATTCCTAGACATACGTTGGCGGAAGAGATGTGTGCAGAAGCAGTCAAAATGATACTTGATGACGTTCCAGAACTGGAACTTGGAGATTTTTTGAGGAAAGGCTACGCGTGCTGCTATTCTTATTTTAGCGATATTCTCGAACAACAACAGTGTATGCATTGGATAATCAACGACTATCTTGGTTTGAGCGGTGTTCCCTCCTACCGAGTTGAGTCTGGAGGAGCAACTCCCATAGATGCCATAGTAAACGCTGTGTTGTGGATTCGTTCAGGCATGTTTCCTGTGGTGCTAGTGGTCGGCTGGGAGAAAATGAATGAACTGCCGATCCAGAAAGTGAACGAGGCGATAGCGATAGCTGGAGACACGGATTGGGACTTCGTTTCAGGCTTCACGTATAACGCTTTCTATGCGACCATGGAAGCAAGGCGCATGCATGTTTATGGGGACAAGGAAGAAGATCTCGCTGAAGTTTCTGCCATGTGTCACAACAATTCCCTTGAAAACCCTTACGCGCAATGGCCCGCTCAACATGGCTTCACGAAAATCACCGTGGATGACGTATACAAGTCACGTTTAATATCTTGGCCGTACCGCAACTATGAATGTGCAATGACAAGCGAAGGCGCATCTGCGCTTCTGTTGGCGAACGAGGAAATGACTAGGAAGCTAACTGACAACCCCACATGGATAACCGGCGTAGGCTTTGGCAGCGATACCATGAGAGCAGGAGACCGTCCGGACAACCCCGCGTGGAAAGGCGTGTATCCAGAAGACGAAAAGGTTTGGCCGAAAAACGTTCCGAAACCGATGTCGCCTTATCCTGATATGCTGAACTTCGGTTCTTTAAGAGTGTCTGCGAGAATGGCTTACAAGGACGCTGAAATCAAAAACCCCAGAAAAGAGATGAGCTTCGTGGAAATCTTCGATCCCTACGCCGGAGTTGTTCTTGCCAGTCTTGAAGACTTCGATTTCTGCAAGAGAGGAGAAGGCAAAAACATGGTTCGTGAAGGAATAATCAAGCCCGAAGGAGAACTTCCATGTCAACTCAGCGGTGCCTTAACAGCACAAGGACACGCTGTAGGCTCAACGTCGATTGCCCAAGTTGTTGACAGCTCTTGGCAGCTCAGCGGCCAAATAGGAAAGAAATGGGGCGCACCAGGCAGACAGCTGAGCAATCCGAAAAAAGCTTTCATTCATGGACATGGTGGCACAGGATGCCAAGCAGGCGCCGTAGTTTTGGAGGTGTAACGAAAATGAAACAGCCAGGATCAGAGAAAATAACTAAAGAAAAACCCATCGACGTGAAAGCGTGGGAAGATTGGGAACGGAAAGGTGGCTGGACACCGGAAGGCTGGAAAATAGTAGAGATGAACGATGGACCAACGCTCAACAGCCTGAAACCTGAGAAATTCCTAATCGTTCACAGGCCACATGGAAGTCTGTTTCACCATAGCTACGGCAAAGTGTCACAATTCTTCATAGGACTGTTAGAAGGGAAGCTCTACGGAACTAAATGTCCAAAATGCGGGCTCGTCTACTGCCCGCCAAGGGCGCACTGCTTCAACCCCAAGTGCAGGCTTGAAGAAACTAAGTGGTTGGAGCTTCCGAAAAAGGGAGAAATCCACTCGTACACAGTCATGGCAATCGCTTGGCCTTCAATGGCACATCTTCAGCCCCTCGTAGGCGCAATGGTTAGAATCAACGGCACAAACACGTGCCTGCCCATGACCATGCGAGAAGTGGACCCTGAAAAAGTGAACATAGGCCTGAAAGTCAACATAAACATATCCAAGCAGCCCAAAGGAGACCTGCTAGACGTATTCGCAACACCAGCTGAAGAACCAGCAGCCCCGAAAAGAACGCCAGAAGAACTAAAACGCTTCAGAGAAGACATGGAAAAGACACGAGCTTGGGTCAAAAAGACCTATGGCGACAAGAAATAACCTCCACAACTTTCCTCGGAGAATCAGAAACCCCTTCTACATTTGTTTCAGGGGTTTTTCAAGGAAAAACTGAAAGCCACTGAGGACACTTAAATACACGATTATGCTCTAATCAATTTTCCAAGTGAATAACCTAACGCAGGGAACAGATGTTGAACGGCAAACCGTTGGTCTCGATAGTCTCAGTCGGTCTCTCAAAGTTCGGGAAACTTGAAGGGCTTTACGCAAGAGAGATTTTTGCGGAAGCAGCAAAAGAAGCCTTTGACCGCTGTCCAAAGCTGGATCCTAAAAGGGACATTCAAGCTTTGTATGTAGGTCACATGGGTGAATCATACGAGCATCAGGGGCACACGGGCGCAACGATGGCGGACTGGATAGGATTGGAGCATGTCCCGGCAACCAGGACGGAAGCAGCCTGCGCTTCTTCCGGCGTAGCCCTTCGAAGCGCCATATGCGCTGTGCGTTCAGGTCTCAGTGACGTCGTCATGGTCGGAGGAGTTGAAAAGATGACCCATAGGCCTACAGCCGAGGTGACTGAGTATCTTGCCATGGCTTCGGATTACCCATTCGAACAGTGGAACGGCATGACCTTTCCAGGCTTGTATGCGTTGATGGCAACCGCACACATGCATCAGTACGCCACCACAGAGAAGCATCTTGCCATGATCGGCGTGAAAAATCACTACCACGGCAGCCTCAACCCAAAAGCCCACATGCAAAAAGAGATAACGCTAGAAACCGCCTTATCCTCACGCGTTGTTGCTTGGCCTCTCAAACTGTACGATTGTTCTCTCATTACCGACGGAGCCAGCTGCTTGATACTGACCAAACCTGAAATGGCCAAGAAATTCACGGACACACCCGTAAGCATAATCGGAAGCGGACAGGCCAGCGACACCATAGCACTGCATGAAAGAAAAAACCTAGCTTCTCTTGCTGCTGCCAAAATAGCATGCAAAAAGGCTTACGAAATGGCCAATGTCAAACCTGAACAAATCGACGTGGCGGAAGTCCATGACTGTTTCACGATAGCTGAGCTGCTAGCCTACGAAGACTTGGGTTTCTGCCCACCAGGCCAAGGCGGCAGCCTGATAGAGAAGGAGGAAACAAGACTCGGCGGAAGGATACCTGTGAACACGAGTGGTGGGCTAAAGGCGAAGGGGCATCCTGTTGGTGCCACGGGCACAGCTCAAGCCTACGAAGTCTATCTGCAGCTGACCGGCCAGGCAGACAGGCGGCAGGTTAAGGACGCGCAGATTGGCTTGACGCACAATGTTGGAGGTTCAGGTGCAACTGCAACTGTTCACATCTACAGGAGAGAATGAGAATGAGTGAACAAACACCGTTTACGATAGAACAGTTCTACAAGCATATTAGCCAAGGCAAACTCTTGGGAGGCAGATGCACCACATGCGGAAAGATACATCTTCCACCGAGACCCCTGTGCGACAATTGCTATTCAAAGAGCTTTGAATGGACTCCTATTGCGCCAGAGGGGAAGCTGCTGACCTACACCATAATCCACATTGCTCCGGCCCAGTTCCAGTCGATGGCCCCGTACGCAGTGGGCATCGTTCAGTTTGAGGGCGGACTAAAGATGCCTGGAATGATAAGAGGAGTTACGCCAGAGAAAATCAAGATTGGAATGGAAGTGACAATGGACTTCGGAAAATGCGAGATTTCTCAGACATGGCCGCAATGGCCCCGATACTTTTTTAAACCTGTCTGATGTCTGCGTCAGACATTTGGCCTTTTACGTTTTGTTCTCGAGCCTTTTTTCTTGCGGTTGCTACCAGATTGGGCAGGTCTGCGATCGATGTGATGATGTAGTTTGCTCCAGCGTCCATTAGCTCTTTCTGCGTGGAAATTCCTGTTAACAAACCAACAGCCATAACTTTCAATTCTCTTGCGCACTCCATGTCGCGGGTTGAGTCTCCCACGAGCACTGCTTCCTTGGGATTGACTTTCAAGGCCTTCAGGGCTGCTTGCAGATGTTCGCCGCTGGGCTTGACGCGCTTGACCCTGTTGCGGGGAACCACCGCGTCGAAGAAATCGGTGATTCCAAACCTCTTCAGAATGTAATTCGCTGTTTTTTCGCTGTTAACGGTACATAAGCCGATCTTCAGCTTCATTTGTCTCAGAGTCTTCAATGTTTCCATGACGCTTGGAAGAAGGTCCGTAATCTTTGCAGCTTCCAACTCGTGCCTTTCAGCTATGGACAGTGCTTCGTCGCGCACTTTGTCTAACGTCTTTGCAGATTTGCCAGTATTCTTAAAAAAAATCTCAGTCTTGTTTAGCATGTCGAATATGCTTTCGTTTATGAACAGAACCGACGCAGGCACACCGTTTTTCATGAGGACGCCTCTGACCTCGGACCTCAATGTCATGTAGTCAAGGTTGAAAGCTGTCAGTGTCCCGTCCAAATCGAAGATTACGGCTTTTGTGTTCATCGAATCTCACTTGAGCCTCGCGAATTTGGAGGCTCTAGTCACTTTCCTGCGGAGATATACTTTGTGGTTGTGGCGAAATGAGGTTCTCGCTGAACGTTATCAAGCAAGCGAAGATACATTGTGCGTTGACACCTGCAATTTCTGCTCAAACAAAGCTCAAGCTTGACAGAGCAGCCTGCAAACACGTGTCACCCTCACGTGATGTTTGAAGGGCAAACCGAATATTCCCGTTTTAATACAAGTCGGTGTAGATTCGCCATGAACTTCGAAGATTGCGTGAAGGATGCTCTGTGGCCGATATTGGTTGAGACAGTTCATTCGCTCGTCATGTATCCGAGTCACAAAGCTTACACAAGGACGGTTATTCTTTCGGAAAAGCCCGAGATAACGCCCGCGGATTTGGCGAGCAGACTAAGAACTTCATTAGGCGAAGCCCTGGTCATAATGTACGAACTTACTGGCGAAAGAAAGACTGCACCCTAGAAGGAAACGGTTCAAGTTTGTGCAAATTCCTCCTTCAAGGCTTGCACAATTGAATCTCAGGCGCTAGTTCGTTCCCTATGAGTTGCTTGAGGAATCGAAGGCCAAGTTTAGATGACATGAGCGCGCGCTTCCCTCGCCATTGAAATCTTCAGCTCAAAGCAGGACTTATAAACGTGGTGCACTAATAAAAAACCAGAATGTCTGCCCGAAAAGAACGGAAGCTCTCCTACAAGATATGGATAGAAGACAATGGGCGCCCCATATTGGGCAAGGGCGGAGCCGAGATTCTTGAGCAAATAGGAGAGGAAAAATCAATTTCAATGGCTGCCAAGAAACTGCGTATGTCTTACCGTTACGTTTGGAACTACTTGCAGAAGATTGAAAAAACAGTTGGTGAGCCTGTAGTGGAAACTTTTAGAGGCGGGAAGTCAGGAGGCGGCGGGGCAGAATTGACGACGTTTGGCAAGCGACTGTTGAGTGAGTACAAACGTTTGGAAACCTACTTGGGCAAGGTTCTGGCTGAGGAAGGCAGTTGGGAAGTGAAAAGACTAGGCATTAACGGGAAAAACAGGTTGAGAGAGAAAGTCACTCACGTTGAGAAAAATAGTTTATGAAGAAAGTCAAGGTCGAATTAGCCCCCGCGCGCGATTGGTCACTCGATAGATTCAGCTTCATTGTAGTGCAATCTGTTTTTCGCGGCAAACGGCTTCAGCTCTGATTCTTGCTTGCAGTGTATCCGAACACTTCGAGTAGAGTTTCACCGGCAGAAAACAGCATCTTCATGTACTCCTTTGCATCATAACGTGTATTTGGCTTTAGCAGCTGGGCAGCGGTAACTCTTTCGTTAATCCATCTGGATTTAGCTTTGGTAACCACGTACTGAACTGCCTGCCCTGCATGCACTTCAAAACCAGCCTTTTTCAACTGTTTTGCGGCGATGGCTTGGAAAATATCGTGGCTATAACGTGAGGGAGACTTTGAAAGCCTCTTGGTAATCAATAGTTCTAGCGCATCAACTTTACCTTCAACCAGTCTTGTAAGCATAATTTCCTAAAACTTCCAGAGGCCTCTGGGATTCTTGCCTTGAAGCTTTCTAAGCTGTTGGCTCCTGCAAGTTTCTTGATCATTTCCATCTGGGCCTTGACGATAAAGATGGGTGTGTCTCCGCGTCTAGCTTCAACTCCTCTCAGTTTAATTTCGCCGTTTTCAAACACTCCGTAGTACCGGTTTAAAACTGGGACACCTTTCAAAACCTTCGATGGGAGAAAAACAATCCACCGATATTTTCCTTCGACACTCAAGGGAACGCGGACGGCCTCTGAAGCTTCGCTGCAGAACTGCTGCAACCTCTTGGGAGAAACGTTTGGTTTTTTAAGCCAAAGGGAATCCACGATTCCGTGGATGACTTCGAAACCATGTTTCTCGGCTAATCTGGCAGTTTTCAACAGTGAATCACGCGCAAAAGCGCACACTGCAATATGGGCGTCAACCTTTCCGAATCGTGCATTTCTGTAACCTAAATAGCCGAAACAGGTGACTAAGACCCATTTAAGGGCTGTCTGCCTCTTGTTATAGACTTTTCTTAACCCTTCGTCTTCCACTTCTCTTATCAGACTTTTGTATTTCAAACGTTTCTTCAAGAGCAAATCCAATGTTTTAGGTACGATGCCTCTTCTTTTTTCGCAGATGTTGTACCCGAGTTCTGGGACTCTGTTGTTGGAGTCTGGGCAGCATTTGCAGAGAACGGTTTCGGCTGAAATGTTCCGTGTCAGCATCAGCATTGGGAACATGGAGGTGAAATCAACTTCTACAACGTCTGTGTGAAAGCCAAGTTTAGGTTCGAATATGAAGCCTCCGCGGTCTGCGACGAGCAGTTCCCATGCGGTCTTGAACGATTCTGGCTCATTTTTCTTCCAAGGAATAAGCGTTCCGTCTCTCCATGCGATGTAAAGCTGCAGGGAGGACATTATGGTTCCGATAGACGCTCTCGCAGCTCGATGGAGAGGCACTCTACATGTCCTTGAAACCTCAATCAGTCCCTCTAAGCCGCAGGCAGTGTAGATGAACGTGTTGTTTACGTCGATGTGAACTCGGCCGACGAGTTTTTGCATGGGTGCTTTGTGGTAAACTCGTCCATAAGAGAAAGAATGTTGTTCCCTGTCCTTTGCTGGCTTTCAAGGGAACGTCGTCTCTGCTCAAGACAAAACTGTTTAGGACACTGTTTGCAAAGGCCCTATGGGTTAGATAAGGGAAAAAGAAATGAATCTCCGCCTTCAGTAAAAATTATGTCTGGATCATCTTCCTTGACAGTTTTGGCCAGCTCCATAATCTTCTCTGTTTCGCTTCCTCTTTCAATCACAAACGTTTTGTCGCCAGACTCCAACGATATACTGTCTATCTTGTCAGTCAGCTTAGGCGAAAGACCTTCTTTTTCACGCTCACCCTGAGCCACAAAGAACGCAAAGTCGGAACATGATAGTCAACGCTTTCAACCGAGTCGAGCATTTCATAGTAAAGCGTTTTTCCCGAGTCAATAACCAACACGTGTGCTAACGGAAAGATATCCTTGTCATACAGGTACGCCTGTGAAACTGGGACGTCAACGTTGTAGAAGCGAAACTCCTTACCAGTGCTTAGACTTGTGCAGTTCCCGTGCAAAACATGCAGTTTTTGTGTAATCGCTTATGCTGATCTCCAAGACTTTTTCTTTGAAATTTTCCATGAAGTCGGCGTTCTTTTCAACAAAACGCCAATCGGCAACCCAGCTTGCAGTTTCAACCTTTTCTATTAACCGTTTAAGAGGTGAAGGGTTTCCAGAAACATAGATTTTTGACGTGAACTTGTCAATGAGCTTGACTCGTTCTCCGTTTTCTGCAATGAGCCACACTGTCATCTCATCAGGGCCTGAAGGGTAAACGTCAAACAGCCAACCTCGAACAGCGTTAAGTTTGACGAAGTTTCTTTCGAGTCGCTCAAGGTTTTCTGATATCTCCATGAGCTTCTTCTGCTGACTTAACAAAACAGCCATGAACATCGCTTCGATGGGCATTGGCCTTGTCGCCATGCTGCCTGCCGACGCGTACATCCTGCATGCGTTCATCATTTCATCGAAAGCTTCAATGTCTCTGTCTCGCAAGGCCCTTCGAAACCCTTCCCAACTGGCAATCTCAGCTTCCAACGCTTGTCTATAAGATGGAACGGTTCTTCCCAAAACCTACACCTCCATGAACACTGTTTGAAGGGGCTTGATCTACCGTGAAATCCCTGGGAGAAGGGCTTGATGCTGGGATGATCTTCTAATGCAAAAGTGAAAATCTCACCTTTCCTTCTTAACCTGATTAAAACAGTGCACTTTCCGAACAAAACGGCTTCAAAAAACAACTCCATTCTGGAATCGTTTTTTTGGAAGATAGGTGACAACTAGCAACCGCCTGTTTTTCAGATGCAATCTCTGACAGTTTGGAGCAGATTTTCATGAAAAGTTCTCTGGCCTCAGCTTTGGGCACATCGCGATCTGAAAACAAAGATGATATGTCTGAGACGATTAGCAGACGGGCCCGAGTTTTTCGTAGAACAAAACACAATTTTTCTAAGACAAGTGATGAAAGCTGGTGGGCAGTGAAAGCCCTTGACACGTAAACCTTTTTCAAGAGCAGTCTTGGAGTCTAAACCGTGTCCGCGCGCAATTTCCGCAACCGAATATGGACTAAACATGTTGCCGCCATCCACGAAAACAGTGGAAGACGATAAACCGCCACGTTCAATCGGAAGTTGAGTTTGCACTGATAAGACAAAAGACATGAATGAAGCCGCGTTGCCTCGTATAACAACAAAGTCTCCAAGCTCAAACCCTTGGAAAAAATCGTCTAACGTGGAAAAACCGAGGGAAAGACGTCTGGGCTTGTTAATTGACAAAATAGACATGCGCAGCTTCCTCAATCGAGATGGAAAACCGCGGGGAAAGCAAATAAGCGTTTGCTGGAAAAGTGCTTCGCAGAACTTGGAGAGACAGGTTAAAGTAAAAATCACGACCTTGAAAAGGGAAACGTAAACATTCTTAAAACCAATGGACAATAATGCTTTGTGGCGGGACAGATGAAAAAACCGCAGTTTGACTTTGTTGACGAAGCTAACATGAGCCTTTTGACTGATTTTTATGAGTTGACGATGTGCGCGAGTTATTTTGAAAACAGGAGAAATGAAACTGCAACCTTCGACCTGTTCATAAGAAAACTGCCGCCGAACAGATCCTACTTTATTTTCGCCGGGCTTGAACAGGTGCTGCTTTTCCTCGAGAAAATGAGTTTCAATGAAGAGCACATCAGCTACCTGAAAAAGAAACGGCTAAGTACGCAATTCCTTGAGTATCTGAGGAGTTTCAAGTTCACGGGGGAAGTGTGGGCAGTTCCTGAAGGAACAATAGTTTTTTCTGAAGAACCATTGATAAGGGTGACTGCTCCGATAATAGAAGCTCAGCTGGTTGAAACCTTTCTTTTGAACACGGTGAACCTTCAAACCATGATTGCAACCAAAGCTTCAAGGGTGGTTCACGCTGCGAGAGGAAGATCCATCGTCGAGTTCGGGTTGAGAAGAACGCAAGGAACAGACGCAGGGATGAAGGCTGCAAGGTGTAGTTACCTAGCAGGGGCTGATGGGACTTCGAATGTGCTAGCAGGAATGAAATATGGTATCCCTGTTTACGGGACGATGGCGCATTCCTACGTTATGTTCTTCGACAGGGAAATAGACTCGTTCAGAGCGTTTGCAAAAACGTTTCCGCAGACCTCCACCCTTCTGGTAGACACTTACGACGATTTGAAAGGCGCGGAAAACGCAGTCAAAATTGCAAAAGAACTTGAGCGAAACGGCTACAAGCTTAACGCTGTCAGACTAGACAGCGGGAACCTCATCGTAACGAGCAGAAAGGTCAGGGAGATATTGGACAGAAACGGGTTAAATTACGTGAAGATATTTGCAAGCGGCGACTTGGACGAATATGCCATTGAAGACCTTGTGGCAGGAGGAGCAAAAATCGATGCTTTCGGCGTGGGAACGAGGATGAGCACTTCCATGGATAGGCCTTACGTAGACGTCGTGTATAAGTTGGCGGGGAAAGTTGAAGGAGGAGATTTTGTTCCAACGATGAAACTGAGCCAGGGGAAAGCAACTCTGCCGGGAAAGAAACAGATATTCCGGCAAAAAGACAAGAATGGAAGATACGTCAAGGACATTCTAGGTTTGGAGGACGAAAAGATTAGGGGGGAACGGCTTCTGAGGAAGGTAATGGAGAATGGTCAAATAATCGGTGAAATGCCCCCGTTGGAGGAGTTGAGGAAAGCGGCGCTGAAGAATCTCTCGGAGCTTCCTGAGAAGTACAAAGGCTTGAAAGGGGCCGCCGTGTACCGTGTTCAGCTAAGTGGCAGGCTGGCAGCGATTAAGAAACAAGTGGCAAATCGACTGAGAAGCTAGAGAGTATGTTGTTTCAGCTGAAACAGACATTGTTTTTTTGGTCTGGAGAAAAAGGTATGTGGAGTGCTCAATGGGCGGTGTGGGCTGTATGGGTTCAACTCGAAAATGGTTGGGGCTTGCTGGACCTTCAGTCTCAAGGTTTGTCAAATAGGGGGGTGGATGGGGACGTTAGGCTATTGGCTTCGGCCCTTCAAGTTTTCTGAGAAAGGGACGCAAGGGTGAGTGGTGAATACTCTCCATGGGCATGTCGTTTCTGTTTGTTCCTGGGGTGCCTATTTTTCTGCATATGAAGTTAAGCGAGTCTTCTGTGAAGTTCAGTAAACCTTGGCCTTCAGTCGTCAGTTTGTACACTTTTCTCGGTCTTTCTGTGCTCATGTTCCACTCGCTTTTTACGAATCGTTTTTTCTCTAACGTTCCTAGAAGAGGGTAGATTGTGCTCGGTCCGAAGTATACTCCGAAGGTTTTTCTGATTTTTGTGATTATCTGGTAACCGTGCATGGGCTGTCCATTTAGGAATTGGAGTATTATGAGGTCCAGCAGGCCTTTCATTAGTTTGGCCTGAACTTCTTTTGTGTTGTTTCCCATTGTTTTGTTCCTTCCTTTGTGTTTTTTTGTCCAACAGTTTTGTTGTTGGACGTGGATACGATATGTCCTCTCTGCGACATATCTTGAATCTTTATAGATGCTAAACGGCGATATAAAGGTTCATGCTTACTCAAGACATAAGAAAGCATATGCGTGCATAATCAGAAAGCCTTCTTGAACATAATTCTAATAAGCCCAAACATGAACCAGTACATGATCAGACATAACAAGAACGTGAAGGAATTGGCAGAAGCCTACAAACAGGAACTTGTACAACGCATCACCAGAAACCTGCTCGACATCCAAATACTAAGACTCATTTGGACCCAACCAATGTGGGGCTACATGATAAAGAAACAAGCAGAGACAAAATTCGGCGTAAAACTCAGACACGGAGCATTGTACCCGCTGCTGAATACCTTGGAATGCGAAAGCTTCCTGACAAGCCAAAACAACGACAAGGCGGAAGAACAAGGAAAGTGTATACGATAACGCAAAAGGGACAGCAATACTTGGAAGCATACAACAACATTCTGAAGGAACAACTACGACGCCAGGACTTAGAAGTAACGTTCTTCCATCAAAACCATCGTTGTCAGGACTTAAATAGAACCAGCGGCTATGATGAAACTATGAGTCGCAGAAAGACCCCAAACCAATCGAGAGAGCATATTAAGGAGCTGGGAAAAAGAAGCCAAGAATGTCAGAAATTTGTTAAAAGAATCCTTGTTGTCGGAAAAATTGAACACAGAGAACTTCGCCAAGCACTCGAGCACTACTTCTCATATTGGAACGATTTCACTCACCCTGGAATCTTCTCGATAGCCTTCGAAGCCGTCGAAGGAGACCCAGCCAAACATATAGAAGCCCAAGCTGCCATGGCCATGCTGGCTGCAGCATTTGACATACATGACGACATAGTCGATGGATCCAAAACCAAGCACGGCTAACTCGACAGTCTTTGGCAAATATGGAAAAGACATTGCGCTTCTCCTAGGAAATGCGTTCATGATAGACGGATTCACACTAATGGGCAAAGCCGCCAGCAGACTTCCTCGTGAAAAATCAATCCGAAGTCTTCTCTCATTCTGAAAACCTCGCTTTTCGTCGTTGGAAACGCTCATGCCTCAGAGCTGCTGTCTTAAGCAGAGATTGGAGGCTTCTCCTGAGGAATATATGAAGATATTGGAGAAGAAGGCGGCAAGCGTCGAGGCAGACATGCATGTCGCTGCCCTGTTCGGGGGAGGAAGCCCAAAGAGGCTGAGGCGTTGGCACGGTATGGAAGAATTCTGGGAACGTTAGCCACGCTCAGAGAAGAATTCGTGGATATTTTCGAGGCCGAAGAACTGAATCAGCGGATTAAAGCCGAGGCTTTTCCCATTCCTGTGCTGTACGCCCTTCAAGACAAAGAGTCAAGAGAAAAAATAGAAAAAATCATAGACAAAAGGGGAGCTTAGAGCTAAGGACGTCAATAGGCTTCTCGATATCTGTGCTGAGATTCGAGAACCAGTGGCGAAAGCTGCGGAAGCACATGGATGATCTTGTAATTCAAGCCAACGAACAAATAACTAACTTACGAAACGAAGCAATCGTAACTCTTCTTGGAAGAATCAGCAACAAGCACTCTTGAAGACTTGTAGATCTCTATATTCCAAGAACCCGTACTGGAACCTTACGTTTCCTTACCTTCATCTCAATCCCTCACTGTAATATGTGTACAACACATCTACTACTTAAGATTTGTGTTGAACATGAATACTGTTACAAGGTTAAGAAATGTTTTATGTGACAGAGAATATTCCTATATATTGGGTCGCCCCGTCTCATGCAGCAAGCTAGAGTCTTTAAAACAAGAATCCCTGTTAAGAGATTCGCTCCTGCTCTCGTTCTAGTGTTCAACACCATTGTATGGTACTGGATGACGTATAGCGGGCCGTTTAGCCATTATGCTAACCATGACTTCTTGGTCTTGGGGTTTACTACGTAGGAATAGCTTTCGCAGCCATCCTGGGAGCATCACTTTTCCGGCGTTCAAGAGAAACATGTCTCTCATTGTGGATGCTTCTTGGAGCAGTTATGACAGCTATTATTACCTATGATTGCCCTCAACAACATTCCAATCAACATTTTGATATCGCTTTTGTTTGGCGTTTCCATAGGCATTGGTCTTCCATCAATGTCTCACATACTTTGCAGATGTAACAAATGTCGAGAATCGAGGAACATATGGGGGTATTGTCTGGGGCACTATTGGCTTCGGCATCCTCGCACTTGCCTTGCTGATAAGCGGACTCAATCCAGCCCAAATGTCCGAAGCGCTGGCTTTGTGGAGATTTCTCGGGTTTGTCGCATTCTTCTGGCTATCGAGAATTCAGGGGAAAATTCCACTCGCATCTGCGTTCCCTCGTACCGGTCACTGCTTGGCAGGAGAGACATGCTTCTCTATCTGCTTCCGTGGATAATGTTTTCACTTGTGAATTTCACTGAAGCACCGATAATCAATAATCTGTTGGAGCCAGTAATTTGATGGGATCGAACGTCACCGTTGATGATCTATTGTTCTTGCTGTATCTATTGAATTCGCGATAATAGGTATTTTTGCAGTAGTAGGCGGGATATTGGCAGACATCGTAGGTCGAAAACGAGTCATAATAACCGGCTTTGTCCTCTTGGGTATCGATTATGCTGCTTTAGCCTTTTCTCTGAAACGCAAGCAATTTGGTATGTGTATACTGTGTTAGATGGCATTGCGTGGGGCATGTTTGCCGCAGTTTTCTTCATGACCGTGTGGGGAGACCTCGCGGGCAACAATCAGAAGGAGAGATATTATCTCCTTGGAGGTCTCCCTTATCTTCTAGCTGCTTTTCTTTCGGAGAATCGTGACACCATCTCTTGCAGTAGCGATCGCACGTGCGCTAGCCACAACAGCATTCTCGCTGGCCAGCTTTTTCTTGTTCGTGGCAGTGTTACCACTGATGTACGCCAACGAAACCCTTTCGGAAAAGCGGGTCAAAGAAATGGAACTTAAGAGCTATCTCGAGAAAGCAAAGAAAGTCAAGGACAAATACGCCTAGCGCTTGTGCAGTAAGTGATAACGCTACATTTTTGTAGCTAACCATTCCCCTCTCTATCAACTGGTAGTAACGTTCCCACGGCGCAGACAGAGACAACTGTTCAAAAAGGCAACGTGAAGAATATTAGGCAAGGATCACATTGGAACCTAGATAATACTCAATAGGAGGGAAAAATGTTCTTTCATGTGATCTTGACAACTGCCTGCAACATGCAATGTTCTTATTGTTACGGAGAGGCCTTGGAAGATGTTGACCCAGACTTCTCAGGGTTTGATGTTGACTACTCGTTGCCCAGAAAATAGCTACGACATTAATGTGCTAAGCAGGTTCTGTGAGACAGGACAGTGACTGCGTCTTCGACTTTCTACGGTGGAGAACCCTTGCTTTGCGTTGAAGAAATAAGCAGAATAATGGATAAGGTCAAGGTTAAACATTTCATGATTCAGACAAACGGTCTGCTGCTTGACAGTTTGGAACCAGAATACGTCAATCGTTTCCACACGATTCTTGTTTCTGTTGACGGAGATGAAGTGCTGACAGACTTTTATCGGGGAACAGGGACTTTCGAAGAGTCATTGACAACTTGAAATTGATAAGACGAAATGGTTTCGAGGGCGAATTGATTGCCAGAATGACGGTTATGGAGCAAACTGACATATATGAGCAAGTCACATGGCTTCTGAACAATAGGGATTTTTCATTTTCTTCTGTCCATTGGCAGCTGAATGCGGGTTTCTGGAAGAATGATTTCGCGCGAAGGGACTTCGAAACGTTGGAGCCGATGAGAGTTACAACCCTGGAGTTGCCAAACTCGTCAAGTTCTGGGTTGACAAGATGGAAAAAGAGGGCGTCGTCCTTCGGCTTTACCCATTCCTCGGCGTAGCCCATTCCTTCTTCTCAAAGAAGACAAGAATTTTCTCCGTTGCGGCGGAGGATGGATAAACTATGCCATCCAGACAGACGGATACATAATTCCCTGTCCAACGATGTGGGGAATGAAAGACTACTATCTCGGTCACGTCAGTAATGCAGATCCTTTGAAACTGAAGAAAGTTGACGTTGGCGAACCATGCACACAATGCGGCGCACTCAATCTGTGTGGAGGCAGATGTTTGTACGCGACCGTCACCAAACGTTGGAGCCAAGAGGCGTATTCTCACGTCTGTGATACTGTGAGGAACTTGATACAGGCTGTTCCGTGAGCAAATGCCTAGGATAGAAGAACTTATCAAAAGAAAGAAAGTTCGAATAAAGGACTTTGAATATATGAAATATAATGGATGCGAAATAATTCCTTAGTTTTTGGAATAATCCGTAGCGTTGTCTTGGTGCACGCGCCAGTGCAGAGTACAAGATGGGAAAGGAATGAGCTGAGGAATGAGCGAGTCTATGTCTCAATGTGCCAACCGTTTGATTTGGTCATACCGGAAACAGCGGACTAGATGATCATTCACCATGCCCACGGCCTGCATAAAGGCATAGCATATTGTGGGGCCGACGAATTTGAACCCTCTCTTCTTCAGCTCCTTGCTCATCGCCCGCGACCGTTCGGACTCTGCCGGCAGATTTGAGAAATCTTTGAGAGCATGGTTGATCGTTCTTCCTTGAACGAACTTCCAAATGAACGCATCGAAGGAGCCGAATTCTTTCCTGATTTCTCTGAACTGTCTTGCATTGTTGATGGTCGCCAGAATCTTCGCCCTGTTCCGAATCACGCCCGGGTCGTTCATCAAGCGCTTCAAGTCTTCATCTGTGGATCGGGTTATCTTCTCCGGGTTGAAATTGTCGAAGGCTTTTCTCAGAGTCACTCTTCTCTTGAGTATGAGCTCCCATGTTAACCCTGCTTGGAACCCTTCGAGGGTTAGAAACTCGAACAGTGTCCTATCATCGTGAACCGGAGTGCCCCACTCCTCATCATGGTACTTAACGTAGAGCGGGTTATCTGTGTTCCAGCATCTAATCGGCTTCTTTTCCATAGTTTACTATGGTTGCGCTGCAGATTTAAATTTCTTGAGGCGCCAGCTAAACCTTATTAATGCGGCAAGTTGATTCTGGAGTTTGAGGAAGGGGGTTAGGTTGCCCAGAAAGACTATTTCTGCAATAATAATGTCTCAGCTTCTGTCGGACACGATAGCATTAGCTCTCAACACTCAAACAGTCGCACGCACGGGGACAAAACTACTCCTGAAAAATCCAGGTTCGTCGAAGCGAAAGAAATGACCAAGAAGATCAGGCGCGCGCACATTGGTAAAAATCAGAATAAGATACTGGAAATATTGAGCAAGTATGACGAGTTGACAGCAAGAGACATAGCTGAGATTTTGTGGGCGAGAGACATACAATACAAGACGCCAGAGTATAGCTCAACTCACCGCAGCCTTGCAGCTCTCTACCATAAAGGCTTAGTGGAAAAGGCAGGCGGACAGATAAAATGGAAAAAGACCAAGAAGACACGCGCCAGTGTGTTGCTAAATTCGCGGGATTGACACAAACTTGTTCTGCCATTTTTCAGGCTTGGACAAACACCATGACTTGACACGTGAGAGTGCCAAGAAGACACTATCCTGCCTAAACGCTACTTGGAAATTGACACGAACGATTCGATTTAGCAACAGTCTAGCGCACGCGCGATATTGCCTAAGCGGCGAGATATGCTTCCTTGACAAAACCGGCTTGAAGAACCATTATTAGGCTCTTTGCATAAATCGCTGTTGGGGATTTGTTTGTCCGTGACTCTGCGGGATGCTCAGCATCTTTGCTGGAAGAATTTCCGGAAAATCAACGATAAGCTCGACCCTGAACGAGGTAAGGCGTGGACGCCGTTTGTCATGATCACTGATTTGCTGGAAGAGGCCGGAGAAGCGGCTGCAGTTGTAAAAGGACTGGAAGGGTTCAAGCCCCCTGAAAAACCCCAAACAAAAGAGATGCTGGCCACCGAGCTCTCAGACCTGCTCTACATAATCTTCGTACTGGCCGAACACTACGGAATAGACCTTGAAGAATCATTCATTCAGACCGTAAACGATTACATCTTGAGGTTCATCAAATAGAATCATGTGGGATCTGGCTTGGTTTTTTCTTCAGTCCAACGTTATCATCGGTTTTGCTGCTTTTTCTTAGGATGTGGCGGGGAGGGAAAAAGGGGAAGGTCTAGAGTTTCTTGTATACCATATCGGTTTCTCGGACGCGTTCCTTCACTTTTAAGCCTATGCTCTGTCCAGGCTCGGCTCTTTGAACGTTCTTATGTTCAATCTGCATTGATTCGATGCGCTGCTCAAAGTCTGTTGTCGGCCCCTTAACGGCTATAGTGTCGCCTACGTTTAATGCGGACTTGAGTTCAATTACTGCCACGTCGATTTTCGAGAAGAAGTGAGTTATCTTTCCGATTTCAATAAATTCTTCTTCGCTCAACATTTCCGCCTCCAGAAACATTAAGGGCATTTTAGTCATAAATAACTTGTCAGACGATTTCACCTGCGAGGTAAGTTGGAAAGGCTTCAACCACTTTCACGTTTATCATCTTTCCTATGAGCCTCGACGCGTTCTTGACGGCAACTGGTTTGTAGGCGAAATTTCGGCCAACCCAAGAGCCAGGAACCTTGCCAGCTTCGTCCACGAGTATTTTTCCTGTCCAACCTACCCAATGAAAGTTGTTTTCGAGCGCGAGTCTATTAGCCAAAGCATGTGCCCTGACGCTTCTGCGTTTAATTTCTGAGGAGGGCACAAAGTCCTTCTGCATCTTGGCCGCAGCTGTTTTAGGTCTGGCAAAGAACTTGGACACGTTCATTACGTCAGGCCTAGCCTCTTCCATCAACCTCAAAGTCCTTTCGAAAGCTTCTTCACTCTCACTTGGAAAACCGCAAATAATATCTGTGGCCAACGTAATCTTCGGAAACCTTGCCCTAAACGCATTTACAATCATTCTGAAGTCGTTTACACTGTAGAATCGCTTCATCCGATTCAAAACATCATCGTCGCCGCTTTGAACTGGAAGATGAATGAACTTGAAGATTCTCTCGTCCTGAAACGCCTCAACCAACCCCTCTAGAATGTCCCTAGCATTGTCAGGAGTCATCATGCCTACACGAATTCTGAAATCCATGTCAATGCCAAGAAGGGCGTGAAGCAATTCAGCAAGGCTGGATCCCTTGTCTTTACCATAGCACGCAGTGTCCTGTGACGTAACCCAAATCTCCCGTGAACCTGATGCTACATCTTTCTTGACCCTCTCGACTATGTCTCGAAGATAGTAGCTTCTCAATCGGCCTCTAGCAGAAACTACACAACAGTAGGCGCAAGACCCCAAACAACCGTAGCTTACAGGAACTACGCTTACGACAGGATTGGACTGAACTCGGGGCAGATCAAGATCGGGAAGGCCAGGAACTCCGATTGCAACAACTTTCTCGCCGTATGAAACGCGCCGCACAACTTCCACAATTTTCTCACCTGCAGCCGGACCGACCACACCATCAAAAGACACCTCCCTCCGCAACCTTTCAAAATTTATCAAAGGCAAACAGCCAGCAACAACCAACTTTTTTCTCGACGCAATTCGCCTCGACATTTCAATCATCCGATCCTCAGTCGGCCCCTTGACCGCGCAGGTGTTCAAAACAACAACTTCAGCAGACGAAACAGAATCCGCCAGCTCACACCCGGCATGGGCAAGGCAGCCTGCCAAAACGCTGCCTTCAAACAGGTTAGTTGAACACCCGTAACTTTTGACGAAGACACGCAAAGGCTTTCCTCACAGCATGTTAATTGCTTCAACAAGAAATAAAAACGTGAAGGTTGCGGCCTTAAGGAATTTACAGAAAGCTGAAATGGAATATGCGCAAGCTTCAAAAAGGCATGGCTCCAGCATATTTGTAGCATATTTGTAGCATATTATAGAGAAGTATAAGCTCTGAAAAGAGCATTGGTGATGCCTTGGAGGGAGATGATTTGAAGCTAATTACGCTCTATGTGCCAGAGACGTATCTCAGAGCACTAGATCAGCTTGTGGACGAGAGGTTTTACCCGAACAGGGCTGAAGCCATTCGGGTTGCAATCCGTGACTTGATTAATGATGAGTTGTGGCGGAGGAATCGAGTTGGCTAGGACGCGTCATGCTGAGGACGCAGTGAAATATAGTTGGCATTTTTCAGGTAATGCAGGAATCAGAGACCCTGACTACTGTCGCATTGCTGTAATCGGCGTCGGGGGTGCAGGGAGCAATACCGTGACGCGATTAATGGAGGCAGGCATAACATGCGCAGAGTGCATCGCAATAAACACTGATGTACTTCAATTGAACGTCTCGAAAGCAAATCAAAAGATACTGATAGGCGAAAAGCTCACCAAGGGAATGGGTGTCGGCGGAGATCCTAAGCTGGGCAGGGCAGCTATCGAAGAATCACGGAAGCATGTCGAAGACTTACTCTGCAACGTAGACATAGCCTTCATAACAGCTGGTTTAGGCGGAGGAACCGGCACGGGCGCTGCGCCAGTAATAGCTGACATAGCAAGGCGGAAAGGTGCAATCACAGTAGGAGTGGTTACCACACCGTTCCCAGTTGAAAAGGGCCGAAAAAAATATGCTGCGGTCGCTCTGAGGGAAATGCAGAAAAAATGCGACACGGTGATGATAATCGACAACAACAAGCTAATGCAACTGGCACCTCAACTTCCAGTAGGTGAAGCTTTCAAAGCTGCGGATCACGTTGTTGCAAACATGATCAAAGGCATCGTCGAGACAATGTCAACTCCAAGCCTGATTAACCTAGACTTTACGGATTTCAAGACTATAATCAGTCATGGCGGCGTAGCAGTTGTCGGAGTAGGCGAATCAGACGCACCTGACAGAGCCGAAGAAGCGGTGCGCAACGCTTTGAGAACGCCTCTATTAGACGTCAACTACGCAGGAGCAACTAGAGCACTGGTACACGTCACAGGCGACAAACAAATGACAATCGAAGAGGCAAACCGTGTCGGCGAAATAGTCACCGAGATGATGGACCGCAACGCGACGGTGATTTGGGGAGCAAGGGTTAACCCACAGCAAAATGGTAAACTGCAAGTGACACTGGTGATGACAGGTGTGGACTCACCTCGCATCTTAAGCGGCTTGAGGATTGTGGCGCCGCAACTCTTCAACTTGGAACCTTATACGGAACCCGAAAGAGCCTTGAACGTTGAATTAGACTTGTACCAAATGGAAAACTAGACTGTTTTTTGCTTTCTCTTCCGCACAGCAAATGGCTAGAGCCTTTTCCTTTTGACTTCAAGTATTCTGCGAAATCTGATATTCAGGGGTATCCCCCTCCCAAAAGGTTGGCATAGGCCTTTGCTTATAGCCTTCACAACGTCATCGACGTTTCGTTGGGCATTTATCACTGTGTAGGCACATCCGATCTCAGGTCCATAGTGAGCGTCGCTGCCAGCCAAGCATGGTTTTCCAAGGCGAGAAGCAACTTCAACACTTTTTTTCATGGAATGGTTGAAGGGAACCGATGAGGAATTTATGACCTCAACTGCGTCAAAGCTGGAACTAGTGCGGTTTCCGAGCCCCCCTTAAGAAAGCCAAAGGGGTGGCAAGCCACTGCAATTCCGCCTGCATAATGAATTCTGTCAACCGTCTCCTGTGCACCAAGTCTTCCAGAAATTGGCTCGTTGACGTTAAGCCCTAAAATGTGTCCATCTGCGCTCGAAACTTCGATTCCTGGAATGATGAAGAGCTCTGTTTTGGCCGCAATTTTCAATGCACCATCAAGCCTGTCATGATCCGTTATTGCCACTCCGTCCAAACCGCGTTCTTTCGTGTAGAAAACGATATCTTCGAGCGTGATGAGTGAGTCAGCAGAATAGCGCGAGTGCACGTGCATGTCAATTTTCAATGGCAAAAGCTCACGGCCCTTAGGTTTCAGTCAGCTTTTTGCGGGTCGGCTCTGATTTCTTCCAGTTTTCTAGCAAGTTCCTCTTCGTCTGCATCTATCTTCTTAAACAGAGGGCTCGGCCTAGATATTCTGTGGCCCGGTGTCAGAGGTTTCAAGGCTTCATTCCATTTCTTTTCATGCACAGTCCCTGGCAGTTGCAAAGCTGTCCAGATTTGTTCAGCTGCAACTGGGACAAACGGAGCTGAAACTATGGCCAGCGCCTTAACCATCTGCGCTGCGACGTTGAAGATGTTTGCAGCTTTGCTTCGGTTTTCTTTGATGAGTTTCCAAGGTTCCTTTTCGTTTAGGTATTGGTTTCCAAGACGGCTGATGCTTATCATTCGGTTTGCAGCGGCTTGAATCTTGCAGTTCTCAATTTCATCAGCGACAGTTTCAACTCTTTCCTTGAGTGCAGCTAACATTTTCTGTGCATCTTCATCAGGCAATTCAAGTCTTGGAATTTCCCCGTTAAACTGTGTGCAGATGAAGGTCAACGTTCGGTGTATAAAATTGCCAAAGGTGTCGTTGAGGTCGCTGTTAACCTTTTCAATGAATTGCCCCCACGAGAAATCAGAGTCTTTGGTCTCGGGCCTCGTTGACATCAGGTAATAACGCCAGTAATCTGCTGGGAAAAGCTTCAATGCTTCGTCGATAAATACGCCGATTCTGTGGCTTTTTGAGAGTTTTTCGCCCTTAAATTGGAGAAATTCAGTTGTGGAAACGTTCCAAGGAAGGTTGTATTTCTCGCCTGAGGCCAGCAGGAGCGCTGGAAGGATTATGGTGTGGAAAGGAATGTTGTCTTTGCCGATGAAATAAGTGCTCTTGGCTTTTTCGTCGAACCAGTACTCTTTCCATTTACCCGGTTCATGGGTGCCTTTGAAATACTCGATGGTTGCTGAGACGTATCCAAGGACAGCTTCAATCCAGACGTATACGCTTTTTCCTTCTGCTCCTGGAAAAGGCGCGGGAATTCCCCAGCTGATGTCTCTTGTCACTGCTCTGGGCTTCAGGCCTTCTTTCACCATGTTCAGGCTGAAGTTTTTGGCGTTGTCAGGCAACTGTTCGTTGTTTTTGAGGTAGCTGCTGATTTCCTTTGAGAATTTGGGCAGATCAAAGTACCAGTGTGTAGTCTTTCTTCTTGTAGGAGTGTTCTTACAGATTGTGCAGTAAGGTTCAATCAGAAAGGTTGTTTCAAGCAATCGCCCGCAGTTTTCGCATTGGTCTCCACGGGCGCCTTTATAACCGCAGTATGGACATGTACCTTCGACATACCTGTCAGGGAGAAAGCGGTTACAGTTTTCACAGAATAGCATCTCGGTTTCCTGCGTGAAAATGTAGCCTCTATCGTAGATTTCCGTTAGGTGTCTTTGTACGAACTCTTTGTGCAGGGGGTTTTCTGTGCGGGTGTAATTGTCGAAGGATAGACCCCATTTCCTGAGCAGGTCAACGATTTTGGCGTGGTTCTCGTCGGTCAGCTGTTTCGGTGATATACCACGTCTTACGGCTTCAACTTCTGTCGGCGTCCCATGCTCATCTGAACCGCTTACCATCAGCACGTCTGCGCCTTTCAACCTGAAATACCGAGCGACAACGTCAGCTGACAGGCATTGCATGACCGTGCCTAGATGGGGAAGAAAATTTGCATAAGGCCAAGCAGAAGCAACCAAGATTTTTTCGGCTTTCAAAGCGGCTTTCCCCCGTCTAATGTTGTGTAACAGATTGCTGTATCTATTACTTATGGCGTGCGTTTTTCCTTCTGTTTTTTTCTAGTGGGAAAATCTTATAAAAAGAATGTTTGCATAATGCAGCAATGTGTTGTCGGCTCTGGCATCTTTGATTCCAACAGACTTAGTTGGTCTGATTCTGCTTATTGTAGTGCTTATCCTACTATGGATAATCGTGTCAATCCCTGCGTACTTGGCTGGGAAGATGGTCACTGGTGGGAAATCAACGTTAGGAGAGGCTATGGCTGCAACCGTGCTTGGGCCCATCGTTTATATCGCAGTGAGGTTTGGCATTGACTTCTTCCTTGCTGGAGTCTTAGGGGGGACAGCAGTCATAATAGGCTACATCTTGGCGTTTTTGGCTTGGATACTGGGTCTACAAAAGTGTATTCAAGACCGGTTGGCTTGGGGGCATTGCAATTGCGATTCTGGCCGTAATAGTGTTCGTGATATTCAGCTTGATGGTGACCGCGATTCTCGGTTTCTTTTCCATACAATCCTTGCAAACACTGATAAAAGTCTGAGGAACCAATAGTCTTGGGCGTTTGACTTCCGACTTAGGGCTTGATGTCATTTGATGTATCGTGCTATTCAGACATTTAGCTTGAAGAAGAATCTACGAATGAGCCTTTTTGTTTACTTGTCATCAATCTTGCTGCTTCATACGCGTTAAATACATCTGTCTCGTTTGTTACCATTTGCTATGGCGGTGTACCGGCCCGAATGATAGACGCATTGATGTGGCTTCTTTGGTTCGTTTTCGGTGCGTACAGCTTCTGGTTTGTAACGCGGGCTAAGAAAACCCAACCTCTGACTTTGGACGAACTCGTCATACTGTGGAAGATTCACAGACAGCATTCAAGTTGTAACGCCCCGCTTTCGAAGGTGAAACCCGTTATTGATTCGCATACGAACGAGTTTTATGGGTTCATGTGTGACTGTGGCTATCAGTACATGTCAAAGCGTTTGATCCTTCAGAGACGTCCACTCGACCGCGACATGTTTGCCGTGAAATCATTCAGTCATGCAGAGCGATCGCAGCTTGTGAAAGCTTAGGGCTGGCCGTGACGGCTATGTGTCAGTTCAAGAAGGTCTCTAGGATATTGAACTATCAAATCATGCTTGTACTCTTCTTCGGTCGCGCGCCTCAGGATTTCCAGTCTGTTCAGGAAAGCTGTGACCAAATCGTCCACGAGGATTTCCTGCATTTCCTTTGTAAGCATCTTTATGTCCGGCTTCAGAGTTTTACACATTTTGTTGGCAAGGGATTTTCTCTGTTTTGGGGGAATATTTTGCCTCAACAACCTTCCTCCGTTTTCACTCAACAAGATGGCAGGCAGCTTAATTGGCTTATGAAAATAGAATATGAATCGCCGATTAAGATGGCAGCTTCAGTGTCAATGCAGCTTTTTCAATGACACCACGGCCGAACAGACCAATTATCAAACAGAAGACAAACCTGACTCAGACTAGCAAAGAAGCGGTTTCGCGAGCATTCAAACCGCTGTATGTGCGTAAACGGCTGTCCACGCGTCTGGATTTTGATACTTGACCTTGGCAGCTCCATTCCAGATTATGTCAGCCAAGGCGAGAAAATCGCTGCTTGAAAGTCTTTTTCTGTTCATTTGCGGACACTGATAGAATTACTGGTAAATGACAATGTATCCAATCGTTGTGTTAGATAATGCGTCTTTTGTTTAACTTCTAGTGTTCTCAGTCTCACAAATCTCACAAAAAACGGATATGTTCAAGCGCGGGCGCCTAGCCCTTTGTTTTTTGCCGGGTGCGCTTTTCATCGGAGAATTTTCGTTTACGTCTTCGCCTGATCCTGTCCGCTGACATCAGCAAGAAAATCCCCGAACCAATGATGCCGAGGCTCGCGACTGCCGCGATCAATAGGACAAGTGACAGGCTAGGTTGTGTAGGTTGGGGACTCTGTTGTAGGCTTACTCTGATAGCTGTGTCGTTTGTTACAGAAACCGTTTGTGGTGTTGACTGGAAATATCCCGTCATGCTTGCTGTAACCTGGTAACTGCCTGGCTTCATTATATTGAAAACGGTTTCTCCGCCGATCCCAGTGGTGCCAGAGTAAGTGTCTTGGCCTTCTACCAACACGGATGCGCCGACAAGAGAAACATCAGTTTCTAAGTCATAAACAGTGACCGTAAGGCTACAAGTCTGATTCTCTTGAAGATATATCGTGATATCCGTGTCATTCTTCACGGAGACATTTCGGAGCGTTGAGGACTGATAACCTGTCATGCTAGAAGTCACCGAATAGGTGCCCGCTTGTACTTGGTCGAACACAGCTTTGCCATCAGCTCCAGTAATACCCGAGTAGGTGTACTCTGAACCCTCAACAAGAACGGATGCATTAGCGATTGGATTCTTCGTCACGGTCTCCTCCACGGTTGCCGTGAGCTTGTAAAGCACCTTCACCGGAACAAACTCAAGAATAAGCACACCCCAACTAGTGCTGAGATCATGGGATACGTAAGAATTATCATTGACATTTGCCCAATTAGTCCAGTTTCCGTTAGAACCCTGTTTAGCGAGAAGCGAGTCTGCATACTGCCCTGTCCCGTTGTACCATTCAACCCCTGGAGTACTATCATAATTTAAAACATACGTTGAATTCGGCGTGGTCAATCTGCACGCCTTCATCACGGCGTACATGGCATATAGGTCACCCATGTTCCAATTCCATCCAAAGCCATAGCCAGGACTGCTGCCGTTCGCATTCCAATCTCGGTTCAGGTAACCTTCAGCCGCCACAATTCTAGGGTCATATTTACCCACGCCGCAATAGGTCAATTCCAAGATTCCCGCTGCTGATTCTGCGGGCGAGTAGATATGCACGCCCGGGGCGTAATCAAATGAGCCATAGTACGAGTTTGTGTCAGAGTTGCCTGTAAAATTCTGGGCCGTTGCAGTCCACTTCATCAATTCGGTTTGAACCCACGAAGATGCATTTATGTTCCAATACTGCTGAGCGGTCAATAGGCCCAGAACAGGCCACTGAGACACTGAATTGTCAGAAACAGGACCGTCTGAATAAAAAGTCTGCTGGGCGTAGTATCTCCATCCGCCTTCATACTTGCCATCGGCTGCAATACTGTTTTGAGCCCAAGCTATCCAGTCAACAACATCTTGGGCGATGTCGTGATATGTGCGGCCGGTAACGTTGGCTGGTCCGGTAGTGGTGACATTCGACTGTGCATTGGAAGCTATTATAGCCATGAGCACCATTGGAGTCTCGTAGACTGGCTGATTGTCACCATACCAGCCTATTCCAATGCCGTTTGTGTTATTATCTGGGTTACCTGCCGATTTGCTGCTATCTATCGGTTTCACTGTTGCCTGTGAGAACAGCCAGTTCAATCCGTTTTGTACGGTTCTGTGGTATATATCTGAAGAATTCCAACCATAGTGACTGTTAGGAGCGTTCTCGAACGCTAGAACTGCCATCGCAGTACTCGCGACTGGATTAATGCCAGATCCCCATGATCCGTCTGAAGATTGAGAACTTTTCAGGTAGACAAGTCCCTTCTCGATCGCAGTGTTTATGGCCACTTGAGACGCCGAAGCAGTCGCCTCAGGAATTCTTACAGCAAAGAATATCATTCCCATAAGCAACATGCTCAAGACAAGAATTCGAGCCCGCACAAGGATTTTACAGGTTTTTTTCACGGTTTTTTTCTCTTTTCCCCATGATATTCACACTGCGAGCGCTAAGGCAGTATAATATGAGTTCAAGAAAAGCGACTCATAAACCCGTATGGAACTCGATTCTAGAAGAAAAGTCCATGTGAAGATTATGTAAGTTACACTACTTCTAGTCGTAAGTCTTGACAGTTTGCTCTACGACCAGAGCTTACCGTCAAGTGTTCATAACGCTGTATGTGCGTAAACGGCTGTCCACGCGTCTGGATTTTGATACTTGACCTTGGCAGCTCCATTCCAGATTATGTCAGCCAAGGCGAGAAAATCGCTGCTTGAAAGTCTCTTCCTATTCATTTGCAGACACTGATAGACTTATTCGTACATGACAATATTAACTAAACTTCACACATCAAAATATATCGGAAAACGACAGGTCGAGTTGTCAGCAAGACTCTTTCTGCTTGATTCCCTTTTCAGTCAGGCTGAGCAATATTTCCTTCATTACAGAAGCAGAAGCATTTGACCTGATTCCTCGAGAACTGAAGTGCGTGAGCGAAACTCGAAAATCTCCCTCCTTCAGGGCCTCGACCACTTTTTTCACAGGGGGGACAGGGAGATTCAAGGAATCGCACAGTTTATCTACCACATAATATGTTATCGGCGCCGTCGCCTCGACCTCTATAGTGCTCAACATCTTCTGTATTTCCTTTGCAAGTCTAAGCCTTCGTCGATGAGATTCGACATTCATGAGTTCAGCAAATTGTGCATCCCATAGCCCGCCAAGCCAAAGAGGACCGGCAATACTCATTTTTGAACCGCACTCTGGGCATGTCTCGGAGCGTCCCGCTGCAAACATGCTGTTCTCAGCTTCTCTGTGAAAACATTTGAAGCAGTGCCGCAGGTACCCCATGCTCTTGATGCTTTCATCGGCCTTTTTGGCGCCGTAGTGTATGGTTGCGTAGATTCTAATGTAGTGTTCTGCCTTGTGACTGAAAACCATGCGTATGCCAATGTCCTGTCTTGCCGCTGTCGTGGCCAGAGAGCCGCTTAGGAGTCTAACAGCCAACTCGTGACAGTACTCTGTTCGTAAAGGTTTTCCCCCGTATTTTCTGATGCATGCTCGTGGGTGCACTCCACACAGAGGCGCCATGTCCGTTGCAGTCAAGGCTATGAGTCCTTCGTCGCGCAGAGCTCGGATGGCGGAATCTAAGAAGCGCACTGGAGAGCCGAAGGGATCGATGTCTACCACGTCGAACCTCATATGCGGAACGCTGTAACTGCTTAGAAGATGATTTGCTTCGTCATGCTTCACCGTTGCCTTCGACTTCAGCCCGCTTGATTTCACGTTTAAACTGGCGAGGCGAAAAGCTTCTTCGCTTAGGTCGTTCATCACAACCTTTTCGACTCCTCGTATTTCAGCAGCAAAACGGATGCCTCTCAGCCCGGTGCCCATGAGTGGTTCGCAAATGGTGATTTTATGTTGTACCGTCCTCTGGTATGTTTGAATTGCCAAAACCGCGAGGTCACGGTTGAATTCCATGATTGGGTTGTAAAACACTGGGGCTTTTGAGGGAGCGTAGTCGGAGGGTGCCGTTCTGAACGATTCGAGCTTGGGGACGAGTGCTTCAACCTCGCCTTCTTTGATGGTTTCTGTTGGAAAGCCAGGTTTCAGGTCCTTGTTGAGTATCATTTGATTTTGCCTGTTCAAGATTACGAAAAGCCCTTTTAGGTCAATAACCTTAACTTATAGCTTAGTCTAGTATTAGACATCTTCATAGTCACCATTCACCAAAAACAAAGAATCAGACTTCATTTAATCCTTGTGGTTCGTTCACGGACTCCCTAGAATCTCCATGCGAAAAATATAGGTCTCAGATTAGACGTATATAGCTGAAAACCCGAATAGTCAAGTATGCCTAAACATGTAATTGCAATTGATAAGCCACGCAGAAGACGCAGAGCATAATCAAGTCTAACAGAGAACATTCAATCTGAAGCGCGCTGGTTTGCTTGTGGTTCACATGATTATGAAGATATGATGAGCTAGCAGTTCCATTCTTAGTCTAGCTGCTTAAACCTTTTCTCCATGCAGTTAACGCGTTTGGTGAAGCGTTCATGGCGCGGAAAGCTTAGGTACTCCCGTAAAAAGGTTTGGCCTACATCACGTGTCACTAGTTCAGAAGTCAAAAGATTTCATTGGGTTTAGGCATGCCATCCATAATGCAACGCAAGGGTGCATAAGTCGGTTAGGCCTATTACGTCGAATGGGGGTGCGATGTCGAATGAAGGATTCCAGTTAGGATCACTTGGAGTCGACCTCCAAGCATTGGCTAATAAAACCAAGTCTGATAGATCCACTTTGAAGTCAAAGTTGACATCGCCTAACAAGGTGATTTTTAATGGGTCAGTTGGGTCGGTTGTGCCATTCTTGTCCCACGTGCTAGTATCCTGCGACGAAGATTCTATGCAGGCAGATACAGTGTAGTTTCCATATGGAAAACTTGTCGTGTTCAACGTGAATGAAAGTGTTGTATAATTCTGGCTGGATAGCGTAGCTGGAAAAGTCCCAATGAGCGTTGAATTTGCATAGGCTGAAACATTAAACACCTCAGGATATGAACCATCATTCGCCGCAGTAACGTCTATGCGTAAAGGTTGCCCTCGATAGAGGTTATCTCCAACGGACAGGTCTGTAATTGCGACATCATGCACAAAGTTCAGAATGTAAACATTGATTGTTTGGTTGACACTATTTCCTGCTTTGTCAAACGCTTCAACTAGAAACGCTGTGTTTCCATTCGGAAACGCCGTTGTATTTATGTCCACTTGGAAATATGACATCGATGTAGGAGCCGTGTGGAAGGTTCCGAGCAACGTGTCATTTGAGTAGACTTCAACTCTGTCAATGCAGGTATCATCTGAAACTGTTCCGTTTAGTACAATGTCTCCACTGGCAATGGCATCCTCCATCGGACGTACCACTTGAATGGACGGCGCAGTTACGTCTGGCGAAGGCTCGCCCGATGAAGTAAACTGTACATTAACACTCTGGGACTCTGCTGATTCTCCATTTGTTTCTTCTGCAGTTATCACGAAAGTGAAGTTGCCTGGACCTGACGAGTAATTTGTGAAGTTGACTGCTGGTACGGTTACACTCCAAATTCCAGTCTCGTTCATTTCTGACATTTCAAAAAGCTCGTGGCTTGACCCATTAGGAGCAACCATAAACGCGTTCACACTGCTAAGGGTAGTTTGATTGTCGACTTTTGCCCAGACTGTTACGTTTGAAGGCGGCCAACTATACGTTGGGCTTGCCA
Source organism: Candidatus Bathyarchaeota archaeon (assembly GCA_963838505.1). Taxonomy (GTDB): domain Archaea; phylum Thermoproteota; class Bathyarchaeia; order Bathyarchaeales; family Bathycorpusculaceae; genus JBEKCD01. Next base: position 14,083 of record CAWIRG010000015.1, on the reverse strand, counting down.
TGACTTCGCTAATCCAAGGATCAGGCCATTCACAGTCCGCGGGGAACATCAATCTTCCTAGTTGACCTCCGTTACCATCATAGTATTGAGGACTTGGGTAGACGGTCAGGTAGTTGCCACTCCACGAATGAAGACGTATTTCTGCTGTAACATAGTTGTACTGATGACACGCAAGATTAAATGAATCATAGAGAGAATACCCTAACCCTATTTGATCACAGAAGCATTTTGTGAAATAGCAGTTTGAAAGCTGTCGCCAGCCCCTATCAGGGTTGTCGGAACTCCCGAGGGAAGTGATTACAATGTTTGCACCGTAACCGCCGTCGTAAACGGGCATTAGGAAACTCTGACTTCCAGTACTATCTATTATGGCGCTTATCAAGGGAGGATCACCAGTAATCCCTTTTGCCTTAAAGAAGAGTCCATTCTGCAGCCAATCAGCCAAGTCGTGGGGAGTTATAATATCGTAATTTGTATTACCGTAACCGTTTGTCCAAAATTCATTATCCTTACCGCATAGGCCGCCTACCATAAATAACGTCAATGGTTCATACGAATTTACCCTACCCGCTGCCCATGTTTCAATCGCATATTGAAGCTCGGCCTTTGTGGAAGGCGCGCGCGCACGCGCGTCCAGGGGAGGCGTGTTAGCGCTGCCCGCCATATAGTAAATATCGTTAGCAGGATACCCTAGTTTTATCAGTGTGTCATAGAGATGCGAACAACCGAGCCCCACATTCAGGTAATTATAATAACTCTCATCATAAGCTGATTCACCAAAAGCGCGGATATTATTTATTATCCCACTCGATGCCATTATTATCACGTATCCTTTTTCCATAACTTCTAAGGTTGGTCCTGTGATAGTATTGTCGCGCACATTTTGTTCACCCGGCACAGGATTAGCAACTGCAGCTAGCGTGATTTTTCCGTGCCACCCCCGAGTATTCCATACCCAATTAAACGTGAAGGTCCTACCTGGAGGGAGCTCCGCAATACTACCGATTGCAACAGTATTAGACCAGAGATGGCTCCCAAATTTCGAGACGAATAATACTCCGCTCGCGACAATCCTGATAATTGCAGTCTCGCTAGAACTGCCATCGTTCTCGACTATTGCGTGACCCCACACCAACATTCCTGCGCTGAAATACCGCATATGTGGATAGTCAACCTCAAAGTCGACCATCCTTAAATCATGGGCATCTGCTGCCTCTCCGGGTTGAATCTTAACTGCCACCAACAGCATGCTTAAGCCTAGTAATACTATAATCATAGATGAAAATAACCGTTTGATGATTCCACCCTCCTCCAGCTACCTGATTCGGTTTTGAAGTGCTAATAAGACTTGTGGAACGCTCTTCTATGGTAGGCTACGCGCGCGCATCGGTATCGGTTATTTAAGCATCCTTTCTGAGTAGTCTCGCCAATCAGTCTTAACATAAGGCTCTGTGCTGCGCATGTCAGTTAAACCCATAAAATCTTTCATAGCCCAATTATTGCGAAATATCCTTCCGTAATGAGTCACACAAACAGCGCCCGCGCGCGCTAAGAGCTCGAAACTCATGTTATGCGTTGTTCACCAGAAGGCTACAGACAGTGTTTTGGCCGAAATAAGAGGAAGACCAGACGCTGAAGTCTACGTTGTGACCCAAGAGAACAGGGAAAGCTTGAATGCACAAGTAGTTAAGCAGGCTGTTGTTTTTCTAGGATCGTCTAGGAAAAAGGCATTATAGCCCTTGTGTCAAATAGGTTCTTGAGAGGACAGCATGCTGGTTGCAGGTGTCGACGATGCGGGACGCGGCGCAGTCATAGGGCCACTGGTCATAGCTGGAGTTCTAGTTAGAGAAGAGAATTTGTCGAAGCTCAAGGAGTTGGGGGTGAAGGATTCAAAGCTGCTGTCACCTCACAGGCGCGAGGTTCTTGCCGTTGAAATCATGAGGATTGCCGACCGCTTTAGTTTCGTGAAGCTTTCTCCTCGCGAAATCGATGTGGTGGTAAACAGTGGCAGGAAGCTTCACAAGCTCAACTACCTTGAGGCGCAAACGATGGCTAAGGTGATAGAGGCTCTAAAGCCTGACAAGGCTTATGTTGACGCGTCGGATGTTCTTGAAGAGCGTTTCAAACAGCATATTCTGGAATGTATGTCTTTTAGAGTTGAAATTGTTTCGGAACATAAGGCTGACAGAAACTACGTTGTCGTCTCAGCAGCTTCGATAATCGCTAAGGTTGAAAGAGATAAATCTATCTCCGAACTGGCAGAGACTTTGGGCGATTTCGGGTCGGGCTATCCTTCAGACCCTAGAACTATGCGTTTTCTGAAAGAGTGTTGCGAGGAATTGGAGGAGTACCCTGATTTTGTGAGAAAGTCGTGGAAGCCCGCCAAGAGGGTTAAGGACCAGAAAGGTGCAGAGCAGACGCGGCTTATGTGATGCTTGCAACAAGGTCTTCAGCATTTCTCATTCGGGAAACATCTTCGCTGTTGATGCAAACTATTCCTTTTTCTGGCTGCGGGCCCTCGGTTATCAGAATTGGACGTGCACGTGCCACCTTGCTGATGCTCAATATTTCATCCAATCGTTCGTTCAACTCCAATTCCTTTGGGTTTGCGATGGCGCCGATTATTCTCATTCTCTTTTCAGGGTCGCTTATCACAAAATCAAACGGTGCTTTCTTGAGGGCTGTGACCCGATATCGCACACATCTTCTGAGGAAACTATTAAGAATCCTATTCCTTGCCATCATGAGTCTTGCTGTTGCGAGCATGCATGACCTGCGTTGCTTCTTTGGCTTCTCGAGAATATTCACTGATTTTGCAACGGGGATCCCAAGTGTCCAAATAAGGTTGTAGGCTGCCATCACTGAGGCTTTAGCCATGCCTTTCTCGTAACCATAAATCGTTCTTCGGGATGTTTTCACCATCTCGGCAACTTCGCCGGCTGACAGTCCGAGCTCTTGTCTTCTTCGTTTGAGTGACTCACCGTCAACCATAACGTAGTAGCCCCCGGGATTAGCTTGAATCAGCGGACGCACATTATGGAGCACGACGTTTTTGAAGGTGTTCGGCGTGACGGCCATTATGTCGTGCCTCGTGTAGACAGTGTCATCTTGCAAAGTTTTTTCACGGGCCTGCTCTCCTATCATTAGACAAGGGGCAGAAAAACTGTCAGATATGGCTCTCAATTCTGTGGAATCGTTTGCTGACAGGCTCCCAATGTCCAGTTGCACTTTAATGAAAACAAGAGATTCGCCCCTTCTTGCTGCAAGGTCGAAACAGCTTGGCCGCGAGCGACAAAGTTGAGAAACTGCGAACCCAGCTTCTTTAAGTGTAGATTCTGCGGCTTCCAAGCCCCCCCTCTCCAAGCAAGCCAAAGAATCGCCAAAGGTAACCGCGTACTGAGAGATATAAACAGTGTGATGAATAGCACGAAACAGCGTTTCCTATGGTTGAATGAACAGTAAAAGTGCTACGTGAGACAACAGACAGGAATCAGATTCCCCAAATCCTTGGCAGCAATTGAGGAAAGCAAGAACCAGAAGTCGCCGACGTGATTTGGCGTTAACCTTCATTAATCAGGGCTTTGAGCCAATATCATCGCGTGTGCCTTGTCATAAGGTTCCAGATAGACGACCTGCTGTACACGGTAACCTCGTTTCTTCAGCACCTTAATCTCGCGTTCGTATATTTCTGATGGCTGCTTCGTAACGTCTATGCTTTGAGATTTCACGGCAAGCATTATCCATCCTGACTTTCTTAGGAACATGTCTGCGTTGTCTGCCAACAACTTCGCTTGTTCAAACTGAGCAATGTCGCAGTACACGTCGTCAACCTTCTTGCTCATGAACATAGAATATTTTTCTGGAATACGTGCATCCTCAAGTATTGGCGACATGTTCAACCTATAACTGCACACATTGTCTACGAGATCCCTTATTGATCTTGAAGCGAACTCCACGCAGTATACATGGCCTTCTTTGCCTATTATGTCTGAAACATGGCTCGCCGTCGTCCCCGAAGCCGCGCCTAGGTAGAGAACCCTGTGTCCAGGTTTTATGGGAACCGTGCTTAGCCCCTTGAGAATTGCAGCGGCCAGTTTGCTTCTGAACGCGTCCCAAACGCGGTATTCTGCGCCTTCAAACTTTACGAGTCTTTCTGCGTAAACGTTCCTTCCGGGCGTTAGGTTCTCTGTTGCCAGCCTTTGCGTGCCGTCTTCAAGGATGACTTGGAATATCCCTTGGAACGTGGGGTGAGGCTTGACCTTAACTTTCACGTCTGTACTTTCTCCACCTTTCCGTTCGCGGTCTTTCACGTCTCGGTTTTTCAGTCGGAGGCGGAGGCTGATCATATTTCTGGTGGATTTCGTCGACACGTTTGTCTAACCCAGCTTTCAATTCTGTTCCTATATCTCTTCTTCCGAAGGCGTCTGCCCTTGTGGCAATGGCCAATTTCCCAGCCAATGCCCTAGCTATTTTCCCTCTCTGCCACCTTTTGGCGTCGTGAATCATCGTGTGTTGGAAGATCATTCCATGCTTTGGCGGCCTTGTTCCTGTCTTGAGTGAACGGAACAGCGCTTTCTCAGCGCCCAAAACCTGAATTGTGCTAGCGGGCCTTTTTGCGAGATTAGTCAGGCCTCCAGCTACGGCTATCAGACGCGCTCCCAACAGCGAGCCCACAAGATACTTCATGTTCGGCGCAACCTCTTTCATCGTCGAATCTAAGTAACCCTCCAGGCTCTGTCTCAAACCGTACAGCCGCGTTACTTCTGCACAGAGGGCTTGAATCTGAGCTAAATCTGCATCTGCAAGATCCGCGCCCATGGATTTTGCGGCCACCTTTGAGATTCCATCTGCCTTGGTCTTGGGAACCTCTTGTTGCTCGAGCTTCTCGGCTGTGAAATTCTCTTTTTCTCCAAGTTCCACGACAAGTCGAGCATAAGTTTCGTGTTTCTCCAGCAGCCTATCAAGTTCTGGAAAGTGTATCCCATACCACTCTCTCACCCGTGCCATAAGCATGTTTATCGTCCTGTCTAACTCGTCAAGAGTCTGAATGGCTTGCGCAACGACCAAGTCTCTCTTCTGCACAGCGCCTTTAACACGCAGTTTGGCAGTCTCAACCGCGAAATCACGCATCCAAGATGCAAAATCCTTGGCGTTCTTAACGAAGCCCATCTCAACAGCCATTTTTTCAGCGTCCGAACGAACTATTTCGCCGGCTTGTGACCGTGTGTCAACTTGAACGTCGACGTCGAAAACTCTCTCAACTGTCTTGGCGAGACTCGAGTTTTGGAAGACAAAGATGTCGAAGCCCTTGTCCTTGAGACGGTCTATTAAACTGTGAATCAGGTCATCCATCTTGCCCGCTTCAATGTCAACGAAGGCCTTGGCGGCGAATTGGGGGTTCTTCTGAAAGAGCACGTTGTCAACAAGCTCGTTTTCCTCATTGAAAGCTAGAATGCCAAAGGAACACTCAACTAGCGTGGTCTTCACACTCATCCCTCAGCACCAACTAACCTAAGGTTTGTCTTTAATAATGTATCGCAACTCAAGTTTCACGGAGTCAGACTTTTTTTATGGGTTTTCTTTTCATTTAGAAATGTCTTCGGGTTCATTAGCACATAGACTTTCGAAAGCTGCCCCACTTCAACCTTGAACTGAGAAGAAGAGCTTCATTTCCCATGGAAAAGCTAAAATAGCTTAAGCTCCGAGGTATCTTGCTATTTGTTAAGCTGTGGAAAGGAGGCGACAGTAAAATTTGGATAAGAGGATTCTTGCCGTGGGTGTAATACTAATCGTCATCGCTATGATACTGTTCGCAGTGCAACACTTCTATTTTGGTCCTAACAATCAGAGTCTCTATGGCGGAGACGAGAACAAGTGGTACTTCTATGGCTTGGTTGGCATAATTGGGCTAGTGGGCTTAATACTTGCGGCATGGTCCTACATGGGCAAGATGCAGAAACAGTAACGTCCTCGCTGTCATTTTTGCAGCGAGAGACGTTCAGTATTTTTTTGGACCCAACTCGCGGAGCTTAAACGGACTTTTGTATGTAAAAAGCGTTCTACTCAAAACTTGTTTCTACCTTTGAAAAGCAAGAGCAATATGTGTACTCTGTCAATAGGGACAGTGTTTTAATAGTCAAAGGGATCGTTAATGGAAAGACGCTCTGGGTGAATGAGGTTGAAGGATGTTGAACTGTCTGTCAATCTGGCGGGTGTAAGGCTAACCAACCCGACTATATTGGCCTCAGGAATCTTGGGCTATTCGACTGAGACGCTAGGAACCATCGTAGAAGGAGGTGCCGGCGGTGTCGTCACGAAGTCGGTGGGTTTGAAGCCGCGGGAAGGCTACGCGAATCCAACGGTTGTTCAAACTAGCTGTGGCCTCATCAACGCGATGGGACTGCCTAACCCTGGGATAGATGAGTACGTGAAGGAACTGCGCCAGTCCAAGGCCAGCATCAAGGTGCCTCTAATCGTCAGTGTCTTCGGCTATTCTGCAGAAGAGTATGCGACAATCGCTGCAAAGGCTGTGGTCGCAGGGGCAGATGCAGTGGAGCTTAATGTATCTTGCCCACACGTCAAAGAAACTGGTTCAGAAATCGGCCAGAACAAGCAAGCCATCACTGCGGTTGTTAGGAAGGTGAAGGCTTCTGTGGGCAAGCCTGTTTTTGTGAAGCTTTCTCCAAACGTTTCGAGCATCGTAGAAGTTGCAGAAGCAGCGATGGTGGCGGGGGCGGATGGTTTGACAATTATGAATACTGTCAAAGCCATGGCGGTAGACGTTGAAACTGCAAAGCCGATTCTGGGAAACAGGGTGGGAGGGCTTTCAGGGCCTGCTGTAAAACCCATAGCGCTCAGGTGTGTTTTTGAAACGTATGAAACCGTTAAAATTCCGATAATAGGTTGCGGAGGCATCATGGATTGGCGTGATGCTGTCGAGTATCTGCTAGTCGGAGCTTCTGCAGTAGAGATAGGAACCGCAGTATCCCTCAAGGGACCAAGCGTCTTTAGCAGGATCACCCGGGGAGTTGAGAAGTACCTGAAAACCAAGGGTTTTCGGAGGCCGGAGGACATTGTCGGCTTATCACATCGCAAGTAATCAGTTGAGAACTACTAAGGTTCTTAGTATCGAAACAGAGAGTCCTACAGTGAAAACTCTCACCTTCAAGGATGCACAGTGCACTCGAGCCCAGCCGGGCCAATTCCTCATGCTGTGGATTCCCGGCGTTGATGAAATCCCCCTAAGCATACTTGATGCTGGTGAAAACGGCCGTGTGTCAGTAGCGGCTAAAAGGGTTGGCGAGGCGACGCGGGCGCTGCATGCAGCAAAGGTGGGAGATGTCCTTGGCGTGCGGGGGCCATTCGGTAACGGCTTCGCACTCGTGAAAGGCAAAGTGCTTATCGTTGCCGGCGGGACAGGTGCTGCTCCCCTTTTGTTTCTGGCCAAGAGGCTGTCATCCAGAATAAGTAAGAGCGTCTTCATTCTGGGAGCAAAAACCAAGAGTGAACTGCTCTTCATGAATCGGCTTCAACAAATTCTTGGCAAAAGCAAAACGCAGCTCGTAACTTCAACCGAGGACGGTAGCTGTGGCATCACTGGGCTTTGCACTAAGCCAGTCGAACGGATTCTGGGTGAAGAGACGTTCAACATGATATATGCCTGTGGACCCGAGAAGATGGTTCGAAGCGTTTTCGAACTTGCAGAGAACCATCGAACAAACTCGGAGGCAAGCCTCGAGCGCTTGATGCGCTGCGCCATAGGCCTCTGTGGAAGTTGCACGATAGGCAAGTACCGAGTGTGCACGGACGGGCCGGTGTTCACTTTGAAACAGCTGAGAGAAGTCAAGGCTGAATTTGGAAGGTCGAAACGCGACGCGACTGGGCGAAGTGTACCTCTTGGTTAAGCAGGAAAACACTCACTGAAAACCTGAACAGAAAGAGAATGCCATTCAAGCTGACAATTTTCAATGCCCTGGCCGAAGGTGCCATGATGGGTGTTCAACACGAGTCCAGCGTCGTGACTTCGCCGCCCAAGCTTTTTGTGATGTGACCATTAATAAGTAAAGGTTATATGCTGCTGGCGCCATGTTGCTGTGTTTGCGGGTGCAATGTGGTGAAAGGTGACCGCCAAATTCGGAACTGCTTCTGACAAAGGCTTGACGGCAGATTATAGCCCGCTTGAACTTGAGAAAGAAATACGTGAATTCTGGGAAAAGAACCGCACGCAGCAGAAGCTGGCACTGTCCCGAGAAAAGATCAACGAAGGCGTTTTAGGTTACGTAGAAGGGCCTCCCACACTTAACGGGATACCTCACGTAGGTCATGCGAGGGGCCGCGTAATGAAAGATGTTCGCTACCGCTGGAAGACAATGCAAGGTTTCTATATGCCCTTCTGGGCAGGATGGGACTGCCAGGGGCTGCCGGTTGAGCTGGAGGTTGAGAGGCTTCTTGGCGTTAAGAACAAACGAGAACTGCTCGAGAGAATAGGCGAAGAGCGGTTCATTGAAGAATGCAAGAAGGCAATTGTGAAATACCATAAGGAATGGGTTGACATGGACAGCAGACTCGCTGTCTTTATCGACCAGAGCAGGGCTTACTGGACCTACAAGGACGAGTACATAGAGAGAGAATGGCAAATTCTGAAACGCGCTTGGGACCAAAACCTGCTTGAAGAAGGCCACTATGTCGTTGCTTATTGTCCCAGCTGCCAGACCAGTCTGAGCAGTGCTGAGGTGGGGTATGAGGGTTCATATCAGCAAGTTGAGGACCCGAGTTTATACTTCAAATTCAGAATCTCAGGAAGCAAGAATGAGTATTTCCTCGTGTGGACAACCATGCCTTTTACGCTTATCACGGATACGATGCTGGCTGTTCGTCCGGAGGCAGAATACGCCAAAGTTGCGGTGGCAAATGAAAAATGGATAATGGTGGCAGGACGAGTCGAACCCCTCATGAGTGAACTCGGCATAAAAGAGTACAACATAGTCGAAACCTGCATAGGCAAAGATCTGGAGAAGTCCCGGTATGAATATCCTTTTAAAGACATAATTCCAAAACAAGAGGACCTGGAAAAAAGCCATCCGCTCGTACACACTGTGGTCTGCGAGGATTTCGTGGACGTAGAAGCTGCAACGGGAGTGGTGCACCTTTCGCCTGGAAACGGAGAAGAAGACTTTTTCGCAGCAACAAAACGAAGCGTACCGATATTCGTGCCCTTTGACGACGAGGTCAAATTCACCAGTGACGGCGGAGAATTCTGCGGAGTCTTCGCCAGAGACGCTGACAAGACGATTGTGGAGGAGCTTCGCAAGAGAGGGCTGCTCGTGAAGGTTGCGAAAGTGAGACATGAGTACCCGACGTGCTGGCGCTCCCACCACAAGCTGATATGGCTTGCACGAAAGGAGTATTTCCTTCGCACAGACAAGGTGAACGACAAAATAGTCGAAGCAGCTGAAAAAGTGAAATACTACTATGATAGTCCAAAGAACCGTTTCATCGCATGCCTCAAAGAGGGCAAGCCATGGTGCGTATCAAGAGAGAGGGTCTGGGGAACTCCGCTACCCGTGTGGAAATGCGAAGAGTGCGGGGACAAAACTCTGGTAGCAAGCAAGAAAGAGCTTCTAGAGAAAGCTTTAGAAAAACCAAACGGGCATTTTGAGCTGCACAAACCGTGGGTTGACCAAGTATTCCTGAACTGCCAGAAGTGTGGAGGAAGGATGCGCCGTGAAGACTACGTCCTTGACACTTGGCATAATAGTGGGGCCTCGTTCTTTGCAAGGTTCACCGACGCTCAGTTCAAGGAATACGTTCCTGTTGACTTCTTGACGGAAGCCATTGACCAGACGAGAGGGTGGGCCAACAGGCTGCTTCAAGAATATGTTATATTTTCAGGAAAAGGCGAGTCGCCTTTCAAAGCATTCCTCTTCCAAGGCTTGACACAGGACGCAAAAGGACGAAAAATGAGCAAAAGTCTCGGAAACGTCATGGAAGCAAACAAGACTACTTGAGAAATACTCCGCGGACGTTTGCAGGTTCTACATGCTCAGAAAGTGTTCGCCAATCGATGCTAACGACTTCGACGTTCAAGAGATAGGCCGCCGCACGTATCAGATACTCTCAACATTGTACCATCTGAACAGGTTTTTCGCGGAAAACGCTCGTTTTGACAACTTCAAACCAGAGAGGGACACGGTCGATAGGGCAAGACGCGAAAAACAACTCAAGAACGCTGATGTCTGGTTGCTCTCTAGACTTCAGGAAACCATCGAGACGTACACTGTAAAGCTTGAAACGTGCGAATTCAACCAAGCCTTAGCTATACTGGAGAATTTTGTGATAGAGGATCTGAGCAGACTATACGTGCCCATGGTTCGAAAAGAGCTTTGGACGGATGATGTAGAAACGCTAGATAGAAGACTCGCGGTTTACTCAACACTTTGGCAAACGCTCAAAACCACAACACTGTTGTTCAATCCGATCACGCCTTACCTGAGCGAAGCATTGTACCAAAACGTATACAGAGCACTTGACCCAAACCTTGTCGAATCAGTGAATCTTGAAAACTGGCCAAAACAGGACGAAAAGCTTCGCGACAAGGCAACGGAAGAAATCTTCCAAAAACTTTTCAACACAGTGTCACTGGCATACTCTGCAAGACAGAATGCCAAGCTGAAAAGGAGGTGGCCACTGAACAGAATGGTCATAGTAGCGCCTGAGAAAACCTGCACGGCCCTGAAAGATGTCGCGGATCTGCTCTTGGAGCTCACTAATGTTAAAGCTGTTGAGTACGCTGAAACGGTGCCGCCGGATGCGGCTGGCCCAGAATGGGTTTCAGCTTCCGGCGGTGGCATAGAAGTCTTTCTGGATGTCCGACGCGATGAGAAACTGCTGGGCGAAGGGCTGATGCGTGATCTAGCTCGTAGAGTGCAGGCACTGAGAAAAGAACTCGGGTACAAGCCCACAGACGTGCTGGACGCTGTTTACGTAGCTGAACTTGACGAGGAAACCACTAGGCTACTTCAGCCTTACCTAGAAGAAATGAAGGAGCTCACGCGTACGAAGAGTATTCGTCTCGACATCAGCCGGAACGAAACTGTGAATGGATGGCACGAATCGCAGCTTGACGAAAAAAAAGTGTACATCGCAATCCCCGCCGAAAACAAGAAGCCTGGTTTCTAAAGCGCAAATCTCTCAGCGACCATATCAAACCGCAAGCTCTAAATCTGTTATTGTTGGTTCTTTTCAGAGAGAAATGACTTGGGCCGGTAGTTCAGCCTGGTATGAACGCCGCATTCGCAATGCGGAAGTCGTGGGTTCAAATCCCGCCCGGTCCACTTCCAACATGGCGCAGGTTCCATAGTACGCGCACCCGGCTGCTACGCTGTCTAGGACCAAAGTCGAAGCGTGTTTGAGATCATTATTTATAGGCGCAATAGAATTCATTACAGCTTATCATTCACTTCATGAGGAAAGCTAGTTGCGCAGAACAGCAGTCGTGGCCATCGGGGGAAATTCCCTCATTGCAGATGAAGACCATCAGACAGTGGTTGATCAATTCAAAGCAGCACGGGAAACTTGCGTTCACATAGCAAGCATGGTGGAGCAAGGCTGGGAGACCATAGTGACGCATGGCAACGGGCCGCAGGTCGGTTTTATTCTTCTGCGTTCTGAAAAGGCCAGTAAGACCGTGCACACTGTTCCGCTTGATTCTTGCGTCGCTGAGACTCAAGGAGAACTTGGCTATATGATTCAACAGTGTCTGCACAATGAGCTCCAAAAGAGAAATGTGGAGAAGTCTGTCGCTACGGTTGTTACACAGACTCTGGTGAGAAAGAATGATCCAGCTTTTTTGAAACCTACGAAGCCTATTGGACCTTTCTACAGCAGAAAAAAAGCTCTGAAATATCAGGAAGAACTCAAGTGGAAAATGATTGAAGATTCGGGACGCGGTTGGAGACGCGTGGTTCCTTCGCCATTCCCAGTTCGCATTATTGAGCAAGAAGCTATAGAGGCTCTTGTTAGCAAAGGAGTCATCGTCATCGCTGCGGGGGGTGGAGGTATTCCTGTTATTAAAGAAAAGGGCATGTTGAAGGGCGTGGAAGCAGTCATCGACAAAGACTATGCCTCGGCAATTCTTGCCATCGGCTTGAAAGCCCAGCTTTTCCTGATTTCCACTGCCGTGGAAAAAGTTGCGTTGAACTTTGGCAAACCTGATCAGAAACTGATTGACAAGATGACGCTCAGCGAGGTGAAGAAGTATTACAGGCAGGGGCACTTCCCTCAGGGTAGCATGGGACCGAAAATCCGCGCTATCATCAACTACCTCGAGCACGGAGGAAAGAAAGCCATTATCACAAACCCGGAAAACATTGAGCGTGCACTGCGTGGAGAAGCAGGTACCAGCATCATACCCTAATCGAGAGTCATGGCGTGCGCGCTAATATAGCCAGACGTTTCAAAGTAGTACTGCATCATGCGTTGCTCGTTCATCTAAGAGTCTAGTATTCTATGTTGAGCAAAAGAAATCAATGCACGAGTGGGCAATGCCAATGAGAAAACCTCTTCATCATAGTAGATGCGTTTCGAAGATTCAAATATCACCGCCGTTCATGATGCATGAGCAAAGGAATTCGAAGTGTGTTCTATGAAATTACTTCGCCTATTTTTACCCCCAATGGGCTCAATCCTCTGATAATGGCAGCGCCAACTATTGAAGCCATGATGGTTGCCAGAAGTCTTTCCACAGGGTAAACGAAAGCGACGGCTTCCCATTCACCTGGAGGAAGCGGATATAATGCCTGAAATATGAAACTGCCCACAATTTCGTCTACTAGGACGCCTATTAGCGCGAATATGGCGACTCCTAAGACCAGTTTTTCAACATTGAGGGTCTTGAAGGGAAGCAGGTCTATTTTCTCAATGTTGAAGGTCCTAATGTAGCGAGCTGCAAGTGCAGTTGCGGGTGAGAGCAGCAGAAACAATCCTGCGACTATAAACCACACGAAATATCTCGCGTCTCCAATGCTTGGCAGAGCTACAAAGGCTAGAATGAAAGCTGCGAATATTATGGCAGACAAGTGCATTTTTCCTCTGAAGGCCAATCCTGTACAGAGGACGTCAAAGGTTCCTGGCAAAAAGGAAAGGATTCCCATCGGAGTGTTTCCAGTAACAGCCATTCCGACGAGACCGCCAATAGTAACTGCCAAAACCCCGCTTGCTGGTCCAAGGACTATGCCGATTATTGGTGCAACGACTAATGCAGCCGTAATGAATTGTCCGTATGCGCCAAAAATATAGAACATAGGAATAGTTCCTAGGACAGCATAAAGAGCGGCGAAAATCGCGATCAGAGCTAGTGGTTTTGTGGTGATTCTTCGTTGTGGTCGCGTACTAGATTTCTGTGTAGAAACATTCATCATTGTGTAATGTTTTACACAGCATTAATAAGATTTTCCGCAGTACGCGTGCTTGCTCCTAAGATGGCCAAAAATGGCTATGCTTCCGTTTTGCACATTTTTGCGAGTGCTCAAGAAGACGGTTGCTCAGAGAAATCAAGAACAGATACGGAGCCCAAGACCTTCCTTAAATCGTGAAAGGTGAATGAAAACAGTTTTGGGCCAATCTCGGAATAAGCATGTGCGCTGCTAATTCAAGTATGCTGAAACACCTTTTTCATCATATCTCAGCAAAGTCGACCCCCCTTTTTCACTTGTAACGTCAGAAGTAATGTGGAATGTAACAAACAATGGAGAAAAACAGGCTGGACTTCTTTTCAGAGTTGACTGAGCCTTTTTGTTTGTAATGTTCGTTGTAATTTTCAATGTATGAGTCAGGGACTGAAGACAGAGTTGCCAGTGGCACAAAGACAGAATGACATGGTCGCGCAGCCTACTACGCCGTCGCCGTCTACGTTGCGCGCTGGCGTGTTACCAAATTCCTTTTTTTGGGTCAAGTAGAATTGAGTTGCGCATGTTCCTTCAAAAGGTTGCGTCATGAAGAAAAAAGGATAATGCTTTGCAAACGAAATTAGGAACAGACATGCGCATGGGGTTATCCAACGGAATTAGACGAATAATGATTAACA
>CAWIRG010000014.1:0-10992 GCA_963838505.1 Candidatus Bathyarchaeota archaeon | reverse complement strand
TCAGAATTAAAGAAGTGAGAACCGTGCGAGAAGTTGAAATTCTGAGAATCGACGTTTCCAGCAGACTAGCAAATCAGATGAAAGACTGGGTAGCGCAGGAAAAACCACTACACCTTTTCCTAAACCGAACATTGTACGCCACCATTTTCTGCACCCCTTCAAAACTGAAGGAATTGGCAGTTGGGCATTTAGTCTCTGAGGGAATCGTAAAATCAATTGAGGAGATTGAAGAAGTAAACCTGAAAAAGGATGTTTGCAGGGTTAAGGTGACACCCAGCGTTGACTTGGAAAAAAGGCTAAGCTTGTCGAAACATTTTCAACGAGTTATTCTTTCAGCCTGCGGAAGCAAGGAGACTTTTACACCTTCGCAAAGGTTGCCCAGAATCAAGTCAAACTTGACGATCAAAGCCGAGACGGTGCTCGATTGCGTCAACTCTCTGAACCGCGCCGCAGAAATCTATAGAAAAACCGGCGGAGTACACGCCGCTGCGATTTTCAGCAGCGATGGAACTCTTATGGCCTCAGCAGAGGATGTTGGTCGCCACAACGCGGTCGACAAAGTCATAGGCATCGCGATGATGCGCAAGACTAATCTTGGAAAATGCTTTCTCGCCTTAACTGGAAGAATGACAGGCGACATAGTGATGAAAGCGGCAAGATTAGGAGTGCCAGTCGTAGCTTCCATGGCGGCGGCCATAGATTCCGGAATAGCAGTTGCGAAGAAAGCCGATTTGACTCTGGTTGGGTTCGTCCGAGGGAAGCGGATGAACATTTACAGCTATCCAGAGAGGATTCTTGCGTAAGGATCATCTGCATCTTCTGGAAACAATACTTCTTTTCCATCTCTTAAGAGGATGCGTTGGGTGTCTTTTGTGAAAATGCCCAAGACGTTTGCTTGAATCTTGCTTCGACGCATTGTTGTTTCGACTTTTTCTTTTGCTTTCGGACTAACACTGGCTAGAATTGTTCCAGTGGATGACATGGATAACAATTGCTTTTCGGACAGTTGGAAGTGTTTCTGCAGCGTTTTCACTTCTTTGCAGATTGGAATCATCTCAAATTCTATTTTAAAACCGACTTTGGAAGCTTCAGCCATCTCATTCAATGCTGCTGTCAAACCTCCTTCAGTGGCATCGTGCATAGCATGAATGCTGCCTGTTTCAGCAAGCAGCAACGCTTCTCTGACGCAACTCTGCATTGGAACAAGTTCTTCTAGCTCTTGCGTTTTTTGAACTCCGAAAATCCTCTTCGCCGTATCCTTGCGGGTTAAGGCGAAGTTGACTGCAACTTCTAAGCCTATTGGTTTCATACAATAAATGTAGTCTCCAGGTTTAGCGCCGCTCGGTGTTATGAGTTTGCTTCTGTCGATTGTTCCGTAGGCTGTGCAGACCCCGATTAGGGTTGAGAGTCCATTGTAGGTTCCGGTGTGCCCTGTCACGATGGCCATTTGAAGCTCATCAGCGGCGCGGCAGGTTTGCTGCATGACCTTAAGGAAGGTCTGGGGTCTGGTCGATGGTGGACCCAAGAGGTTGATAGTGCAGAATTCTGGTTTTGCCCCAAAGAGTGCCACATCCGAGGCAGCATAGTGAATTAGTAACCATCCAAACCATTCCTCTGGAACGCCAATGCATGGGTCAGTGGAAATTACTAGGTACTTGTCGCCTATCTTGTGTACTCCTGAGTCGTAGCCGGCCAGTGGAGGGACGATGACTCGTGAGTCTTTTTTGATGCAGGCCAAGAGTTTTTTGAGTTCGCAGTCGGATAGTTTTCCCATGGTGTTCGCGATACCTTACAGGTAAATGTTGATGGCCTTGCTTTTCTGTAAAATGCCGATTATTATGGCGCATATTATCAAGCTTGGTATCATGTAGCTTCCGTTGTAAATCGCTGAGTAGACCGAGGGGTTCTCTCCGCCCGCGTAGCTGGAGAAGTACACTACACCTGAGACGAAGTGGCTTATGAATCGGCCTGTACCGCCTACGACGACGCCTGCAACTGGGGTTTTCCGGAAAAATCCGGCGACGCCAAGCAGACCGAAGGGCAACGGGTAATCCAGAATGAATTGGACGGGGTTGACGACGAAAGGCTCGATTGCAAGATCAACGACGCCGAACACGACGCCTGCGAATATCCCTATTTTTGGGCCTCTTCTGTAGGCCAGCCAGAAGATGGGTACCATTCCAATGTTGATGCTTCCGCCTTGTGGAAGGCTGAAGAAAGAATGGCTTACGAGGCTTAAGGCTCCGGCCAAGGCGACGAGCACTATTACTTCTGCGAGTATATTGGTCCTAAAATGCCGATTTGCAGGTTTTTGATCTATGTTTTTTCCCTCCGCCAGTATTATCTGGTTCAGGTTCTAAGGGTCGACGGTCTTCAACCGTCCTCTCAGCCGGGTCACAATCCCAGCTCCCCGAAACCTATGGAGGGTAAATGTCTCCTATGCGTATAAAAGCGTTCTGGACGACACTCTATATTGCGCAACAACGAAATATGCGCTGCTTGGGAGATCGTGATCTGTTGCTGCTTCTTGCCAGTCAGACATGCTTAAAAACTTGGTTGATCAATTAGTCTTGATGTTTCATGGGCAGACCAATCAGGATTCTGGGTTTTGCGGGGAGCTTGCGAAAAGACTCGTACAATAAAGCACTGCTACGTGCCGCTGTTCAACTGGCACCAAAGAGTGTTGTCATTGAGACCTTTGACCTTGAAGGTATTCCGCTGTTCAACCAGGACTTGGAGACTCAACTGCCAGAGAAGGTTAAGGACTTCAAGGCGAAAATCAGGGCCGCAGATGCGATACTGATTGTAACTCCCGAATACAACTATTCTATCCCCGGCGTTCTCAAGAATGCGATCGACTGGGCTTCAAGGCCATATCCAGACAACGCGTTTGACGGTAAACCCGTGACCGTTATGGGAGCATCGACAGGGATGCTGGGTACAGCGAGGGCACAGTATCACCTGCGCCAATGCTTCGTTTTCCTCAACATGCATCCAACTAACCTTCCTGAAGTCTTCGTAACCTTCGCACGAGAAAAGTTTGATGAAAACGGCGAGTTGAAAGACGAAAACACCAAGAAACTCATAGTTAAGACGCTTGAAAACCTGACCTCTTGGACTCTGAGATTGAGAAAAGATGAGTAAGTTCCATCCACAAGAAGGTTCGCAGGCGGTTTATCGCAAATCCAACGCGAAGCGCCCACATTCGCCAACAGGAGAGAGTATGCTGTTTCTATAGAACAGAAAAGGCAGCGGTCTTATCGATCGTAAGTATGACTGGGAAAAGCGGCGCTAGTCTGGGGCTTGGTTGCAAAGCTCTTGTTCAGGTATGACGCGTGCGCAAAGTTCCTTAGCATGCGCTTCCATTTTGAAGCTTTAAAAAAAGAGGGAGACTAAGCGAAGATTGCCCATATACTTACTGTCCAACTGCCTGTCGATGCTGAGAACGCTGCGTCATTGAACTGAACTGTTACTGCTGAGCTGTCGTAGTAACCAACGCCTGTCGTGAACGCATCTGAATAGCCTATTAGGGAATTTTCAGTCTCATTGTAGGCAAGGTTAACGGTTTTGCCGTGGAAAGTCAACGTAACCATGTCTGGAGTCAGCTGGTTAAAAGCGCTATAATTGAACGGAAGCACACCTACAACTGGCGTAGAAACGGGACCTGATACGTTGTTTGCTGGCACCAATGGATATCCAGGATACAATGGATAGACCCACTCTTGTTGTGAAATATCAAAGACTATTCTGATAGTATAGGACTCTGACGGGTTCAGGTTCTCTGTCACAACATGAAATGTGTATGGAACGCCAGAAAAGATTTCGTTAGGTATGTCGCCAACTTTGGTCAGCCTTATTGGAGAATTCAAGTTTGTGTAACTGTCTAACTCGTTGCTTGCACGATGCCCAGAAAGAACGGCAGAAGCGACGAAGACTACTCCGATCAGCGCCAGTGCCGTCAGTGCAGCTGCAATGGCTATCCTCTTTTTCCTCATAGAGTCACCAAAGATAAATCGGCGTGCGGACACTTAATGCCAAGCTTTAGTACATTTAGTACCAAGCATTGGTACATGACAGCACTTGCTAGCTCTATGTTCTTTAGCATTTGATTTTCTCAAGCTAACTATTCCAAAACTGCTTAAGGGCTCCAAGACCGATATTGGTGGGCACACATAAGGAAAAAGCTTCGACACTTAACAGACTTCTTTGAGACCCTAAGAATTAACAGAACCGTTTGGGGGGTAAAGTCTTATCCCCAAAACCCCCTTCCTTCCCTCCTTCTCCCTCTATTATCTACTGCATACATACTATTGCATACATAAACACACAGACAAACAGCTCGCGCTTTCGTTTTTTCACGGTCACGATTTCGATTGAAGATTATTCCAAGAGTCAAGATTTAAGTGGAAGGTTAGGGAGATTATTCATCATGAACGGCAAATTGTTTCTTGTGCCGTGCGTCCTTTTGTTGCTGTCTTGCTTGTCATATGCGAGATTTAGCCAACCCGAGCCGAAAGCAGCGGACAGCTTTCCTGCTCACAATATTAGCACGGGCTTAAACTACAATACAATTCAAGATGCAATAAATGCCAATGAAACATTGAATGGACAAACAGTTCTTGTTGATGCTGGGGTATATAGTGAAACCATCGTAATCAACAAGTCCATATCACTCATAGGAGACAACAGAAACAACACTATACTCGATGCAACTGTACCAGCTGGGTCCTTTGGCACCTCAATGGTCAACATAACTGCTAGTAATGTGGAGATAGCTGGGTTCAATTTGACGGGCTGGTATTTCATCAAAATCTCAGCAAGTTACTGTTCAAACATTACTATAAGAGACAACGTATTAACCGCTATGGGAACATGCGTTTTTCTGAGCAGTGGAAACGATTGTGTAATAGCAGACAACATGATAGTCGGTGGGGGGCTTGAGGGAAATGACCTTGTTGTGCTTGCGTCTTGCAGTGGATGCGTCATAGATAACAACACGGTTTTGAATGCATGTTATGACGGAATCAGCTTGGATTCATCAGACCACAACCTGATTCGCAGTAACCAAATACATAGTAATGGTTGCGGTGTCTATCTTGCTGGGTCAAGTGAAAATGTGATTTTCGACAATAATATCACTGGTCCATACTCAGGTAGCGGTGTCACATTTGACATAGGGTCTTCTGCAAATACGGTATCCTCTAACATCATATCCGATTGTTGGAATCTATTTAGAATGATAAAGTGTGAAAAAAACACTATCTTCCACAACTGGTTTGGAATGTCGGATGGTGACCGAGTTTATGGTTGGGATTATGATAATACTGGCTATTGGAATTTCAGTTCTGAGGGAAACTATTGGAGCGACTACAACGGCACAGATGTAAACCAAGACGGCATAGGTGATGTTCCATACACTTTTCCGTCAAACAACATAGACTATTACCCACTTATGGGAGCATTTGAAGACTTCACTGCCTCAAATTACGATGTCCAAACTGTCAGTAATTCCGCGATTTCCAATTTCCATTTCAATGGCACAGCAATCAACTTCGATGTTTCTGGTGAAAATGGAACTACTGGATTCTGTAGAATATGCATTCCAACGGCTCTGATAGGTACTAGCTACAAAATCTTGGTCAACGGAACAGAGGTTCAATACAAACTACTGCCAAACTCTAACAGTACCCAAAGCTACCTGTACTTCACCTATCACCAGTCAACACAGGAAATAATCATAACCATACCAGAGTTCCCGTCCTTCCTCATTCTGCCACTATTCATAATAGCAACACTGCTATCAGCCACAATTTTCAGAAGAAGACGCAACAGCGCACAGGGCGTGCGCTAGAGGGTTACAAATCTAGGAATCCATGTTTGCTTTCCATTTCTCAGATACATGGCAAACAGGAAACTCTCTTCATTGATTAACGTCTCAATTTCCTGACGCTTGCCACTTTTGATTCTGGGAACAGAAGCCCGACTCATAAAAATCGATCTAGACCTTTGACCAAACTGCGGGTCAGAAAGTCATTCAAGTATTTTCAAGGGAAACATATAAACGATTACTCGTCTTATGCAAGGAAAAAGGGCGGTTCTATCGCATGAAATGTGAAGTATGTGGCCAAGAAACATTCCTACCGTTCCGGTGCCCATACTGCAACGGCCAATTCTGCGAAGCTCATCGTTTGCCAGAAAACCACAATTGTTCAAAGATACATCTTGCCCGTGCACCGAAACAGGAGGAAGACAATGTTGCTTCGAGACCGGCCACGTATGAGTACAGAATTACTCTTGGATCACCTAGGCAACATAAAGGACGAGTTTATTTCAGCCCGAAAGAAGTTAAGCATCTGACCATAGCTGCGTTGCTCGTCATTGCTGTCGGAATGTTGTCGGTTCTCTACGGCGGCATTTCACCTGAGGCTAGTTTGAGCATCTCTGTTCCTGTTTTCACCGTCATCCTGACCATGTCTTTTTTCATTCATGAAATGGCACATAAAATAACGGCCCAGAGAAGAGGTCTCTGGTCAGAATTCAGGTTGACACTCTGGGGCTCCGTTGTGACTCTAATCTTTGCGTTTCTGCCAATCAAATTCATTTCTCCAGGCGCCGTAATGATCGCTGGAGCCGCCGAAAGAAAAGAAATAGGAGAAATATCCATAGCTGGGCCCATCATCAACATCATCTTGTCAATACTGTTCCTCGGCACAGCGTTCGCATCAGGCCCGTCTTATTCCCAAATTTTCCTCTTCGGCAGCTTCTTCAATGCGTACATAGCCGCATTTAACCTTCTACCAGTCGGAATTTTCGACGGACACAAAATATTCAACTGGAGCAAGATAATCTGGGGCCTAGCCTTCACCATAGGCGCAGCCTTAACAGTAATCGGCTACATAATGTACTTACCTTATCTACAGTAAAAGACTTAAAGAGCGGGCAGCGCGAGGGCCCTAGCTAGCACGAGAGGGTTCCAGAAACGATGTATTTCTGTCGTTCTCGAGTTTTGATCTCGCTTGCGCTGTCTACGCTGAGCGCGCGCGGTTGAAGCATAGCCTCATCGCTTTGTAGTTTGTTGGAAAGATTCTGTCAGATGTTTTTGGCAGTGAATTAAGCACGCATGAGGGATGACGCATTCCTCCGAGCCACAGCATTACTTTAACTCCACTCTCTCCACTTTTCCAGAACGTCGCATTGACAAACGCCTTTTAAATCTGAAACTCGACGTTCCAACCGTAGCAAATCTTGCCTTCACCAGGCGAACCTAATGTCCAATGATTGTTTGACCAAACCATGCAGCCTGTGCGGCAACCGCATTCAAGGCGCCAACTACTACTGCCCAACGTGCAAGATCTGCATCTGCTTCGGCTGCGGACTGAAAATGGTCAACAAAGAAAACTATCCCCTAAGATGCCCAAAGTGTGGCGCAAAACTAAAGTAACAAGCTGTCAAGGTCATTTCCTCAACGGGCTACCAGCGCGCGCGGCTATACAGGAACATTAGGATTATGTTCTCGAAGAAACGCCAAAAAACTGAACCTTAGCGCGCGCTTGGAGCAGATTATGCAGGTTATGTTTCGGTTCAAGCGTATAATTCGAGGATTATCGCGGGCACTTGGAAGTGGTTTCCAAGTTTCAGCGCGTTTAGGATGTCCACGACGCCGTCTCCGTTTATGTCTGCGGGCGCTGCACCTACCCTTGCCAAACGGAGAAGCGCCAGCCCAGGCGCTACTACAAGATTGTCTCTATGTATTTTCCTAGGTTTCTGAGGGAAAAGGGAAGAGGAATCAGATTCGCTTCCGAGCTTACGATGAAGGATTCAAGATCGACCAAGCCTGCCCATTCAGCTCTGGCTTGCTTCATGAACTCACTATAGTCTGAATAGTCCGCGTGAAGAGAGATCATGATATTTCCCTTATTTAGACCCAGTCCAGATGAAGAAAAGACAACGTTCGGATGTTTCGAAAGAAACTTTTTCACCTTGTTGACACGCTCATCATCCGAGTAGCTCTTGACCTTTTCTGGTAACCAGACGCCAAAAACAAATGCCACAAGTTCAATTCAAAGCATCCTGAGGTCAGGGATAGTCGTGTATTCTTTGATTATTCCTTCTTTCTCCAACTTTGGCATAGTTCTTGTGACGGTAGGCTGAGAAACATTTAGAGGCTTGGCCAACTGCCTATCACTTCTCCGGCTGTCTTTCATCAATTCAGAAACGAGTCGCATCTCAGTATTCTTTAGCTTCGTCTTCCCATTATTCATGAAACGATCCCTACACTGATATTGAGCTAAGAATAAAAAGCATTAGCCTTGTTTCGCTTGCATCGACTGGTTTTCTTATCCACGATTATGTGTGAGTTGTCAACCTAGATAGAAACAGAATCGCCCTTCTTGAGGCTACAAAACAGGAGGGATGCTATTTCGAACTTTGGCGCACGCTAACTTAAGGAGCGAGATTGCACTTCGCAACGGTTCGAACCAAACTAGTTCAAGCGCCGCGCAGTATTGAAGTCAAATTTGACTTTTGACATCCGACTGCGAAAATTTTTTACTTTCATGAACTTCACCCGAAGAAGCACTCCTCAACCACTATCATGCACTGATTTGGTTTCTAACATGCTCCAAAAGAAAAAAGGGGATTTGCGGGAGACATCGCCTTAATTAGGAAGATATTTACTTTTCCTAGCCATAGTCCAAGATTTGCGTCTGGATGCTGTTGAGTGCAATGAAGAGACTGCCAAAAGTGCTCGATATTTCTGCGATTGAGAAGAAGTGGCAGAGCGAATGGGAAAAGATGGGCACGTACCGTTTCGACTGGAAGGATAATGAAAGCCCTAGGTTCAGCATTGACACGCCTCCGCCGTATGCGTCTGGAGAGTTCCACATGGGAACGGTTCTCAACTGGACATACTTTGACATTGTGGCCCGTTACAAGCGCATGAGGGGCTACAACGTTCACTTTCCACAAGGATGGGACTGTCACGGTTTGCCCGTTGAGGTGGAAGTTGAAAAGGAGCACGGGATCAAGAAAACGGACATTCCTCCCGACCATTTCAGGAAGCTATGTGAAAAGCTCGTGAACGAATACATTGGTTCCATGAAGGCTGACATGACCCGTCTTGGATATTCGATGGATTGGACGACAGAGTACAAGACGATGGACCCGGATTACTGGAGACGCACCCAGCTCTCGTTCATTCTCCTCTACAACAAAGGCTTCATCTACCGTGGGACGCATCCTGTGAACTGGTGTCCACGATGCGAAACCGCAATCGCTGACGCCGAAGTCGAACACGAAACAAGAAACGCTGAGTTGCATTACATCAAGTTCAAGCTTGAAGAGGGCGGCTTCCTGGAGATAGCCACATCAAGACCAGAACTCATTCCAGCCTGCGTAACCGTGGCTGTGAACCCTGACGACGAACGATACAAACAGTACGTTGGAAAGAGGGTTAAGGTGCCAACGACGAACAGAACGGTTGAAGTTGTAACTGACGAAATGGTCGACCCGAAGTTCGGCACTGGCGCAGTGATGATATGCACGTACGGCGACAAGGCTGACGTCAAGAGTGTCGCAGTGCATCATCTGCCTGCCATAGTGTGCATAGACGAAAAGGGCAGAATGACCGAAAACGCCGGAAAATACGCTGGCATGCAGACTGAAGAGGCCAAGGGGGCCGTTCTTAAAGACTTGCGGAATGATGGGCTGCTAGGAAAGACTGAAACTCTCAAGCAAGAGGTGAGCATCTGCTGGAGATGCAAGACTCCGATAGAAATCCTTGAGAGGGAACAGTGGTTCATGAAGACACGTGTCCTCACCGACAAGGTCGAAAAGAACGCTTTAGAGATCAAGTGGTATCCTGACTACATGAAGCATCGCCTGATCGACTGGGCAAAGTCGCTTGAGTGGGACTGGGTAATATCACGGCAGAGAGTGTTCGCAACGCCGATACCCATCTGGTACTGCAAAAAATGCGGTGAAATAATCCTTGCCGAACCTGAGTGGGTGCCGATAGACCCGCGGCTAGAAAGACCAAGAACTGCGAAGTGCCCGAAATGCGGCCACGGGGAGTTTAAGCCAGAGACAGATGTGCTGGACACCTGGTTTGACTCGTCGATAACGTGTGCGGTGCACGCTGGGTGGCCTGACAAGAAAGACTGGAGAAGACTGTTCCCAGCGGACATGCACCCTTCAGGCGTAGACATCATCCGTACGTGGGCCTACTATTTGATGGTCAGGCACTTGGCCTTGTTTGACGAAAAACCGTACAGAAGCTGCTTGATCAACGGCATGGTGCTAGGAACAGACGGCCGAGAGATGCACAAGTCTTTGGGCAATTATGTGTCATCTGAAGAAGTTCTTGAGAAGTACGGAGCAGACGCGACGAGGCAGTGGGCCGCAGGGGGCGGCGCCACGGGTT
Source organism: Candidatus Bathyarchaeota archaeon (assembly GCA_963838505.1). Taxonomy (GTDB): domain Archaea; phylum Thermoproteota; class Bathyarchaeia; order Bathyarchaeales; family Bathycorpusculaceae; genus JBEKCD01. The sequence goes on along the minus strand of CAWIRG010000014.1, from coordinate 572 downwards.
CAGACATTCCGTTCCGATGGCCGGATGTGGAATATGGCTGGCGCTTTTTGATCAAGCTTTGGAACGCATCGAGCTTCGTGAGCAACTTGTTGAAGGACTATGCGCCGACTGAGAAGTCCAGAGACAATCTTCAGCCCTTGGATAAGTGGATACTGAGCAAGGCTGAAAAGGTTACTGAAAAGGTGACTGAGGCTCTCGAGAAATGTCAGTTCAACACGGTTTTGGAAGAAACTCGCAATTTCACCTGGCACACCTTCTGCGACTGCTACTTAGAGGCTGTGAAAGACCGCCTTTACAGACCAGAAACCTACGGAGAAGACAAGAAGAGGGCAGCGCAATACACGTTACACATTGTCTTGAACAGAATACTGCATCTTCTGGCACCTATAACACCTCACGTTACAGAAGAGATTTATCAAACTCTGTACGCGCAAGAGGAAAAGCAAGGAAGCATCCATCGTTCTTCCTGGCCACAAGTTGACAAAACCCGTTTTGATGAAGAAGCGGAAACACGTGGAGACCTAATCATGGCAATCATCACAGAGGTTCGAAGGGAGAAAGCTGAAAAGCAT
>CAWIRG010000013.1:0-123056 GCA_963838505.1 Candidatus Bathyarchaeota archaeon | reverse complement strand
ACAGTTTCTTTCGAGTCAGAATAATGCTGCAGGAAGACAAGGCAGGGTGGATACGCCTCTGAGTAGCTTGTCGTGCAGTGAAGACACATGCGCTCCTGCTGGAATGGTCAGTTTCGAAGCCACGCTGTTCCTTACTTGTTCATGGCCAGTTTCTGCTGAAATTCAAAAGACATTCTTTCTCTCATTCTATCTGAAGTGTAAGCGATTAGCTGTTTGAACTGACGCTGTGTCAAAACGTGACTCGCTCTTGACAGGATTTCGAGGCAGACTTCTTTGAAAACCAAATCAGCGCAACCCTGCTTTGCGTCGTCAACCAGCTCTTTGCAAGCGCGAAGGATCTGCTCGTTCAAAGGCAACACACCCTGCAGACACAACTCACTTCTTGAAACATTAAACGTTTATGAATTCGAAAGCAGAATCATCAATCCACTCAATCCTCCAACAGGGCGCGCGTGTTCTGTTGATCGATGGCAACTCCTAAATAACCACACTTACTCAGTGATTGCTGGAATAGTGTAAGAAACTCATGGGATATCTTGCCGTTTGGAAAGTGCTGGAGGAGATGGCTGCCGATCTTAAGAAGAGAAGAGTAACTGTTCCGGCAAAAGTCGTTTGTGACTTGAAGAATGCAAGAACAATAATCACGATTCTAAGAGTCGACTCAGATCGTGGAGAAAACGTTCAAAAGGTCGAGGAATACTTGGCAACCTTGGAATCCTATCTGGTAACTGAGGGACAGAGAAGATTCGGAAAAGCATACGTTGACGAATGGCTCGAGCGTAAAAACAAAGCCAGCCGGGAAACAGTGGATGGAGAAGAGGAGGAAAGCAGATTCATCACAGGCCTGCCCAGAGGACAGAAGTGGATACGCCTCATTACCTCAAAGGAAATGCCTGCTCAAGAGCTGGAGGTTCTCGCGGAAGAATCACATCTCTCACACGAGGCACAAACCGAGGGTGGCTTCGTTGTTTTCGGCCCAGAACTAAATCTAAAAGATTTTGTCAGGAAGATCGCTGCAGGGTATAAGCCAAAAACTGCAAAAACAGCAACGAAGAGTACATAACTGTTAAAGCTTGGGGGCACAGTAGATATTTTTATAAAAACACTGAACAAATGTTACGAATAGGAATGGACACGTTCCGGAGAGAGTGAGGGTCTGGGCTGAATGCCCTACATAAAGAAGATAGAGCTTAAAGGCTTCAAATCATTTGGACCGCAGGGCGTTAAGGTAGCTCTAGATAAGGGCTTCACCGTCATCACAGGTCCAAATGGAAGTGGAAAAACAAACATTCTGGATGCATTCCTGTTCTCGCTGGGCGAACTGAGCACCAGAAGACTCCGTGCAGAAACCGCTTCCAAACTGATTTTTCATGGATCTGAAAAGCTTGAACTTGAAAGGGCAAAAATGGCCAAGGTCATCATTCAATTTGATAATTCAGACGGTCGTATGCCAGTTGACACTACTGTCGTAACGATTTCAAGGGAAGTTTATAGAAACGGGCAAAGCGTGTACAGACTTAACGGTAGAAGAATCTCAAGAACACATATCCTCGAGATTCTTTCCATGGCCGGAATCAGCTCTTCAAGCCAGAACATAATCTTGCAAGGCACGATAACGCGCCTCACAGACATTTCCCCCATGGAACGCCGGAAAATAGTCGAAGACCTTGTGGGAATAGGCCAGTATGACAGTGAAAAAGCTCAAGCAGAAGAGAAACTGCGGGCAGCAGACATTTCCATTCGCACCGCGATGGGAAGAATAGATGAGGTGCAGAAAAGGTTAGACGATTTGGAAAGAGAGCGCAATGAACTCTTGAGAACCAACTTTATTCATGGAGAAATCAGAAAATTTGAAACAGTGAAAATTTCGCATGAAATGGCACAAACACAGAAAAAGATAATGGTAGTTTCCTCAGAAGCGGAGAAAATCGGCGGCAGACTTGAGAGACTGAGGCAACTGCGCGATGATAGACGAATGAAGAGGAGGGCAGTCGAAGGTGAATGGCGGAAGCTAAGCTCGGAAATGGTCGAAGAGGGCGGCTCGCAAGTACTGAAGGTTCAGGTGAGCATTGGAGAACTCAAATCGAAACTGACAGAGCTGGCAACCAGAATAAGTTCTGGGAAAACAAGTCTTGAAGGCTTAACTCGAATAAGACAGAACGACCTTGAACAGTACGAACTAATCCAAAAAGAGATACGCGAAAATCGTCTGAGAATTAGGCAACTGAGAAACGAGCATAGCAGAATTCTGGACCAGACGAATCAGGAACAAGCAGAGCATGACGCTCTCGCAAAAGAAACTGCCCACCTGTGGGAGAACCTCGGAGAGAATAGCAAGAGAATCCGCGAAATTGAGCTTAAACTTGAAGACGACTACAGAAGGCTTGCTTTGTTCAGGTCCGAATATCTGAAAAGCCAGACGGCAGTCAGGGTGCGCAGTAGAAGACTCAAGGATCTGCAAGATCGAGAAGCTAGATTCTCTGGAACGATTGGCGAACTGGAAAAGTCATTCCTCGAACTGGAAAAGGTTCAGAAGGAGCAGAAAGTTCAGTTGAAAAACTTGGAACGGACTCTTGAAAGGCGAATGGCACAGAGGGAAGCTGTTCAGAGAGAGATAGAAGAAGCAGGAAAGATTGCTGATTCGGCACGCGAAGCCGTCGTTGAGTTCGTTACTCAAAGAGAACTTGCGGAAACTGTCGGGGCGGAAGAGAAGGCGCTGAGAAGCATGGAAGAGCTAGGCGAGCTTGGTGTGATCCAAGGCGTCTACGGTAGACTGCGCAACTTGATAAAAATTGACAAGAGTTTTCAACGTGCAATCGAAGTAGCCGCAACAGGTTGGCTGGATGCACTAGTCGTAAAAAACGTCGACTCAGCTTTCACATGCACTGAGACGCTGAGAAGAATGAAGCTCGGTCGAATAAAAATAATCCCGCTTCAAGAAGCAACAAACGCCAAACCTGCAAAGGTTCCTCAAAAAGAGGGAATGAGCGGCGCAGCATCTATCTTCGTGAAATACGAGAAAAACTATGAGCCTGCAATCAACTTTGTCTTTGGAGATACAGTAATCGTTTCAGACGACAAGACAGCCTTTGACCTTTCCTCCGAGGGTCACCGCGCAGTGACAGTGAACGGAGACCTGTATGAGGCGGGAGGCGCTTTTGAAAGCGGATATTACCGCGCTCCGATAGATTTTTCAACGATAATCCCTAGCGACGTGGCTATCAAAAGCCTAGATGAAGCAGTTAATGCACTGCAGCAGCATCTGTCGAGAAGGGGAAGCGACATTACAGGGTTCGAAGAAGAAATTGCCAAGACGCGCGTTGAAAGCGCTCGCCTTTCGGAAGCCATCGCGACGTTAGAGCGAGAAATATTCAGGGTTAAAAGAGACATTAGGCGAACAAGGTTCAATGTAAAACGCGTTGACCACCTCCTAGCGCGGACCAACAAGGAAATCGAAACTGAAAAATCGCAAATGTGGATACACAGAGCAGAGAGAAGCACAATCCAGAAAGAATTGCGAAAGTTTCAGGCTGAGTTAACATCCCTGAGAAAGAGAGCAGATCCTGGGCATATACAGGAGATGGAAGTCGAAAGAGAGAAACTCGCCGAAGGAATAATCACTCTAAGACAGAAGCTCGGCTCGGCCCAGACTGAATTGTCAACACTTCAGTCTCAGTTCGACAATGTTTTGAGGGTTGGATACCAGAACTCCAAGATTCAAGTATCAAAGGTTAATCAGCAAATAGGAAGAGTCGAGAAGGAAGTCGCAGGAGCCCTGGAAGAAAGAGAATCGTTGAGGCAGGAACTCGGAGAACTGGAAAAAAGGCGGGTTGAACTTTCAAAAAATGTTTTTTCAGCAAGAGAAGAAGCAAAGAAATTTACGAGTCAGATTGACGAAATAGACAAAGAACTCAAAAAACTCGACCCTGAATATGAACAGGTCGACAGGTTAGTGAATCAGCTTCGACTTAACACGCAGACATCTATGCTGCAGCTTGAACAGCACCGAAACCAGCTCAGACTCTTCGGCTGTGAACAGCCTTTGACCGTGACGCCTGAACAGGTTGTGGAGGCAGAGACTTCCATAAAAATGATGCAGCTTGAGCTGGAAAGGATAGGTGCCATCAACCAACTGGCCCTTTCCCACTATGCGGACCAGATTTCACGCTATAGAGAATTGTCGCTGAGAATGAACGAACTTGAAAAAGAGAAACAGGCGATCCTACAGTTCATGGATGAAATCGAACACAAAAAACGCCGTATCTTCACAGAAGCATTCGAGAAAATAAACCAAAACCTGCAAAAATATTTCGCCAAAGTCACAGGAGGAGGCGACGCTGTTCTGAAGCTTGAAAACCCCGAAGACCCGTTCTTGGGCGGAATAGACATGATCGTAACGTTCCCCAACAAGCCGTCGATAGTCGTAAGCGGAGCCAGCGGAGGCGAACGTTCAGTAACTGCTGTCGCATTCATATTCGCATTAAGAGAGTTCACACCCGCATCCTTCTATGTCCTCGACGAAGTGGACGCACATTTGGATGCACTGCACGTTTCAAAACTAGGAGATTTGCTTCTGGAAGAATCTGACAAGACCCAGTTCATAGTCATCACGCTCAAACCTGAAATGGTGAACAAAGCGCAGAAAGTGTACGGGGTCTACATGCGCGACGGAAACTCGAACGTTGTCTCAGCAAAATTCTTGGAGGCGCAGAACTGACGTCGGCTGGAACCGCACGGAAGCCTTTCTATTTGCTTCCACCGTGGAACATCCTCTTTGAGTTCCGCAAACTGGAAAAGCTCATACCCTGGAACGTAAATATCGCTTATCTTCTAGCATCATTTCTTGAAAACATGGAGAAAACAGGCCAAGTCGACTTCAGAGCCTCAGGCGTTGCCCTCGACTCTTCAGCTCTCATATATCTTATGAAATCCAAGCTGCTGCTGAAGTTAGAGGAGCCCCCACAACCCCCAAAGACACCGCAGGATTTTCTGCCACCACCGTTGTTTCTTCCCCTCAGACACGAACTGACCTCAACAACCATAAAGAACTTGCTGGAGGTCTTAGACGATGTTTTGAAGGGTGAAAGACTAATACATTTGGAGAAAACTGTTGTGCAGAACGTTCTGCCCGAGCCTTCCGAGATTCTCCCGCAATTTGACCTGTACCTAATGGAAATTGAACTCCAGATGGAGAAACTCTACAATTCCCTATCAAACAGAGTGAAGGGTGCAGGTCTAATCGAACTGTCAACTCTGGTGAACAATATTGGACGATTGGAGGCTATCCGCACGTTCATTCTTCTCCTGTTCTTGGCCCAGGAAGGCAGGATAAACCTGTGGCAGAACGAAGAAACAGGAGAGATTTACATAACAGTCGGTGAAATAGGACTTGGAAGAAGCTGAGAAACAGGCAGTCGAAACAGGTATGAGTGATGGTCAGGAAGCGTGCAGTATCAAACCGCAGAATGATTTGGTGCTTGTGGAAGCCGCATTATATGTTGCGGGGCACCCGTTGGACATGAACGAGTTGTGCTCAGTTCTGAAGACGCGATCAAAAGCCAGAACTAGGAAGGTTGTGGAGAAACTCGTTCAAGACTACAAGGGCAGAAACACGGCCCTTGAAATCTTGAGGCTGAAAGACGAGAGATTCGTAATGCAACTCAGGAGCGAACTCACACCTAACGTCAAGAAATTCGTTAACAGACCCTTACTTTCCATCGGTCCATTGAAGACACTTTCTTACGTGGCTTATCGGCAACCTGTTGTTCAGAAAAGAGTGGTTGACGTAAGAGGACATCACGCTTATGGCCACATCAAAGTTTTGAAGGATATGGGTTTGATCGCAAGCGAGAGAAAAGGACGCTCAATAGTCCTTAAGACCACCGAATACTTTGCGGACTACTTCGGTCTAAGCCAGGATACAGCGTCAATGAAAAGAGAGCTGAAGCAGGTTTTCGAAAGCTTTCCCAAACTGGGACATAATGATAACGAAAACGGATAGGTTTATATCCGAACAAATGTTGATAGACACCAAATTTAGCTTCAAGTGTGAACAGAATGTCAGTTTGGCATGGAGACAGAAAAAAGAAAACTTCATCTGGAGCAAGAAAAAAAGGCTACAGAAAGAAGAGGAAGTATGAGCAAGGTACATTCCCAGCAGAAACAGTGGTAGGCGAACTCAAGAGAAGCGTCATACGCGGAAGAGGCGGAAACCTTAAACTCAAAGCTCTAGTCGCAAAGCACGTGTGCGTAACTGACCCCAAAACGGGAAAGACGGAGAAAACCGAGGTTTTGCGGGTCATAAAAAACCCCACGAACATCGATTATAACCGCAGAGGCGTAATAACCAAGGGCGCGATTGTAGAGACAAAGCTGGGCCAAGCACGCATTACTTCAAGGCCAGGGCAACATGGCGTCCTAAACGCAGTCCTAACTAAAGAGGGGAAAACCTAGTATTCACTTCAAACTAGTCGTGCTGCGCATTTTTTGAAGTTGCCTCGCGATGAGAAGCACCACTTGGCCTTTAGGATTTTTTTTCTTCACCAAAACCATGCCTGTTTTCAGCCAAGGCGTCTTGGCGTAGCCTGCGTCAATCACGAGTTCATTGGATAGGCCGAGCTTCTCTGCTGCCTCTTTGACCTCAACGATTTTCGGAGAGGGTACAGCCAGGTTTTTCGGCACTTTTCTCCCTTCACTTCTCGTCTTTGTTGAATCGAAGTAAGCCGGCCATATAATTATCTTGTCCTGCTGTCGCATATTTTTAGTCTCCTTACTTTTGAGCGTAGTATGCCGTCAGTTTATCGCCTATGCTGTCGATTCTCACGAAGCCAAACCGCTCGAATTGAATGACATCGTCCTTTTTCAACCGTTTGCAGGCACTTTCGGCAACGCCTTCCAACAGCGTCGCGTCAGGCATTACTACTTGGCAGGGCATGTCCTCACCTATTGGAACCCAGTGAATCAACGGCGCTCTAATATCTCTTGCCTGCTCGTAGGACTCGCTTTCAAAAGAGGCTTCGGCCATGTAGATGCTTGCGTTCGATATTTTGATGTTGAACAGATCCATCAGTCGTAGCGTCGTTCCGATCTTTGAGGAATCTACATCTTTCCTTGAAACCCAAAAAGCCACGCTGTTATCGGTTCCAGCAGGCGTAACCGTGTATTCTCTGAAGCTCTTTTCAGGATGATTAGGATGAAGAGGAAGCCTTGCAACAAATTCTCTGGGGACATCTTTCACTTTTAACTCGATAGGATTCTGCACGAAGAAGTACCTGTCAGCTATTGGATCCAAAATCTTGCGGTTATGGGCATAAAGGTTCTCCCAGCTCAACACGACATCAGAGGTCTTGGGTCCAATGTCTATCATCAGCCTCCTAATCGCTTCGGAGCTTATTCCACGCCTCCGCAAGGCCACGAAAGTCGCCAAACGAGGGTCGTCCCAGTCTTTGTACAGTCCTTCCCTCATTCCTTGAACTATTTTAGACTTGCTTAAGGAAGCCCCTGTGATTTTGAGCCTGCCGTAATGAATGGTTTCCGGGTACTTCCAACCCAAATGTTGGTACATGTACTCTTGGCGCACTTGGTTTGTGAGATGTTCTTTCCCTCGAATAATGTGGGTGATTTCCATAAGGTGGTCGTCGACTCCTGCTGCGAGATTATAGAGTGGCCAGACGCGATATTTGCTTCCCATCCTCGGATGAGGATATTTCTCTGTGTCAAGAACACGAAGTGCAGGCCAATCACGGACGGCAGGGTTGGGATGGTTCAAGTCTGTTTTGACACGCATGACTGCCTCACCCTCTTTGTAGCCTCCTTGAAGCATGCGTTGCCACCTTTTGAGATGTTCTTCGCTCGGGCAATCGCGGCATTCACATGGACTGTTAGCCTGGATTCTTTTTCGGAATTCTTCAGACGAACATGTGCAGATGTAAGCGTTTCCATCGTTGAGCAGCTTCTCGGCATACTCGTAATAGATCGGGATTCTGTCACTTTGGATGTATTCCTCATCAGGTTTGCACTCCAGCCATCTCAGGTCTTCCCTGATGCTGTCATAGAATTCCAAAACGGGCCTCTTCAACCTGGGATCAGTATCCTCGAACCGAAGTATGAATTTGCCTTTGTAAATACATGCATACTCATGACTCAAAATTATGGCCCTGGCTGAACCTAAGTGCAACACGCAGTCAGGGTTGGGTGAATAGCGGGTGACTATGCACTGATATTTGGCGGCGTTCGGCAAGGGTGGCAGACGTCTTTCTTCCTGAACTTTCTCTTTCGCCTGAGTTTCGGGCCATTTTTCCTCGATAATCTGTGTTTGTTCATGCAGTGAAAGCCCGTTGACTTCTCGAATTACTGCGTTGACAAGATCTGATACTTCTTTGACTTTTGTCCTGTACTCAGGCTTTTCGCCTAGAATCTTTCCGACAACTGGACCAGTTTGTGCTTTGCCTTCATATTTAACAGCGTTTAACAACGCAATTTTGCGAATTGATTCTCTCAGTTCTGAATCTTCTTTGGAAGTCAAGAGTTTCGCACTCAGCCATTAGATTTTTCTTTCAATCAAGAATTCGGCAAAAGCCTTTAGTCTTTCTTTTGCTTGTGAATCGGGAAGAAGACGTTCAGCCTCTTTCCAGCTTTTCTTAACGATTCTTCTGGCAAAGCGTCTGGTGTAATCGATTGAGTTGTACTTCTGCATTATGGCGATGCCTTCATCCCTCATTTTTTGGTCCGAAGTGTGCATGTTGAGAATCTCGATGAGCCTTTTCCTGTCGGTGGCATTTGAAACTTTGATTGTGTGTATGACAGGAAGGCTGCGCTTTCCTTCGGTTATGTCTTGGCCGCGCCCTCCTTTTTTTTCCGTGAATTCAGCACTCGTCAGATCCAGGATGTCATCTTTCATCTGAAAAGCTATGCCCAAGCTTTCTGCAAAAGTCCCAAGTTTTTCAATCAGCTGCTCATCTGCTTCGCATAGGACCGCAGCAACCTTAGCGGCCATTCTTGCCAGAGTTCCAGTCTTGTACGCGCACATCTGCATGTAGTCTTTTTCAGTTATTTTGTCAGCGTCCGCCAAGCTCCTGTGCCATGCTATGTCCATGGCTTGGCCGAGGCTCAAATTTATCATCTCCTGAGCGTAGACCTTATAAACTTGAGCTAATTTCTCCTCGCAAATCTTATTCCTGTTTTCAAGCAACGTCAGAAGTGGCAGATAATACATCGCGTTTCCGGCGTTTATGGCTATGTCCAATCCGAATATTCTGTAGGTGCAAGGTTTGCCGCGCCGACAATCAGACGCATCTTCTATATCATCGACCATTAGAGTTCCATTGTGCACCACTTCAGGAATAACCGCAAAATCCAAGAAATCTGTGCGTTTTCTGCCAAGTGCTTCACATATCAAAAGGAACAGCGCGGGACGCCACCGTTTCCCGCCCCTGTCAAGAAATTCCCATATCGGACCAGTAAGAGTCTTGTTCAGAGCTTCAACGTTGTAGGAGTATCGTGGTTGGCTAACACTGAAAAGGAGCGATTTTCTTGAGAAACTCCTCGGGATGTATTTCTCAATAACCTTGTTAATTATCAAGGCATTATCGTCAAGGAACGCTTCAAAACTCAATTTCAGTTTCCTCCTCTCCTAGCGTATGATTCAACGTTAAAACCTCTTGTCTTCAGCCACTCAGACGTTTTGCCTGCCAAGACAATGTTTGACCTACGCAAAGCTTCAATTGACTTTGCACCGACTAGAAACATCACGTTTCGAAGCTCGTCTATCATGAGCGAGAGCATGTCCCTTGTGGGCTTGACCCCCTTGACTGCCGTCTGCAGGACAGGTTGAGAAAGGCTTGCTAGACTTGAACCTAAGGCTATTGCCTTGGCAACATCTACTCCGCTACGCACTCCCCCAGAAGCGATGATGGGAAGACTCACGGTCTGGGACACTTCAACGATACTTGCTGCTGTGGGTATCCCCCAATCCCAGAAAAGTTCTCCCAGTCTGCGTCGAGATGCATCTTGAGGCTCCCTTGCACGGTAATACTCAACAGCCGCCCAGCTTGTGCCACCTGCTCCACTCACGTCTATGCCTTTCACTCCTGCCGCTTCCAGCTTCTTCGCTTCCTCAGAAGACACGCCAGCCCCTGTCTCTTTAACGATAACGGGTTTGTCCAACTGCTCAGCGATTTGGCTGACCTTTTTGAGTATCCCAGAAAAGTCTGTCTGTCCCTCTGGTTGGGCTGTCTCCTGCAATGCGTTAAGATGTATTGCTAATGCATCTGCCTCAATCATGTCCATGGCTCTTTTTACTTCTTTCGTGCCGTAACCATTGACAAGTTGCACTCCACCAATGTTTGCAACGAGAAAAGATGTTGGCGCCTTCTTCCTCGCCACAGAGAAAGATTCCTCAAGCTTCCTGTCTTCCAACGCGGCACGCTGGCTTCCTACACCCATTCCCAATCCGAGTTCCTCAACGGCTTCAGCTATCGTCGCATTGATCTTCGTGGCTTCATGAGTTCCGCCTGTTATTGCGCCTACTATTAATGGCGCAGCAAATCTGTGTCCAAAAACTGTCGTGGCCAAGTCTATCTTTTCTCTATCTATTTCTGGCAGGGCCCTATGAATGAACCTTGCATCTTCAAAGCCCGCCGTCACCTCTCGTGCTTGGACATTTCGTCCTAAGGATATGCTAATGTGTTCGGCTTTCCGTTTTCTTGTCCTTTCAGCCAAAGTCTATTCCTTCCTTATGATCGTGCCCTCAACCGTCTTTCCTTCAAGGACGTCGCGTATGTTCCCGGCCTTTGACGCATTCACCAACGTTACAGAGATTCCATGCTCCACAGCCGCCAAGAGCTCTGCCACCTTGCCGTACATCCCGCCTGTAACATCACAAGACATCGGCTTGCGTAGCTTTTTCTGAAGTTCTCTTAGTTCTTCCAGCGTCACATTCCTAAGCAGTCTAGCTTTTTTCTCCATCTTGGGATCAGCGTCATAAAGTCCGTCCACATCGACGCCCATTACTATGCGGTCCGCGTTGAACCTTACAGCCAGTGATGACACAAGCTGGTCGCCTGAAAGGATGGTGAAGCCCTGCTTCAAGTCTAGAACCGCATCTCCATAGAGAACTGGGGTGAATCCCAGTTGCAGCAGCTTTCTTAAGGGTGTATCCTCGAAATGCTTCATTCTTCCATTTTCTGTTACTATGCATGATGAAGGAGTGACACTCACTGCAGGAACACCGTGCCCAATGAGACAATCCATCATCAAGCCATTCAGCACGGTCATAACATGGTGAGTTTCTGAAAAACCAATCTTCTGTGAATCCTCTTTCAGCCCCTCCTTTATCCGGTATTTCTGAGCTAAAGGATGGCCAAAGCTTCCGCCTCCATGGACAATTATCAAGTTTCTGACGTTGGCCGCCTGAATCTCTCCTGTCACACGGTCTATTTCTTGAGTTCGAGCAGCAAGCTCCCCATTCTTGTCAGTAATAACGGATCCGCCGATCTTGAGGATTGTAACTTCAGTCTTGCTCAACTTTTACTCCCTCGTCTGTTTTCTTGGCTATGAACGGTTTTCCACCAGCCCTAGCTATTGCATCAACAACGCGGTCAAGCTTTTCGTCCTTCGCCAATGCAACCATGCATCCGCCGCCACCTGCTCCCGTCAACTTTGCGCCTAACGCTCCAGCCTTACGAGAAGCGTTTATCAGCCATTCGAGCGACTCGTCAGAGACCCCCAATCCATACAGCAGGGCCTGATTGACATTCATCAACTCTCCAATAGTAGCTAGATCGTTTTCTTTTAGCGCGTCGATGGCCAGCAGAACGATTTCTCTAGCCGCTTTTCGCAACGCCTCAAAGAGATTCGGATAGTCTTCCATCATGCTTCGTACTTTTTCAACCTGGACCCGCGTGGATCTCTGCACGCCCGTGTCTCCAACCACAAGCGGGATGTCTCCTTTAATTTCCAATGGCTTGAAGCCAGTATCCATCTGAAAGAGAAGTGCACCGCCGAAGGTTGAAATGGCAGGGTCTACACCTGAAGTGGTGCCGTGTACAGCCTTCTCAGCCTCGCATGTGACGCGGAAGATATCCTCTCTGGACATCTCCACTTTTAAGAGTGAACCAGTTGCTGCGGTTACTGCGGCTATGACAGCGGCTGAGGAGCCCAAACCTGCCGCTACGGGAACAGATGACTTGATATCAATGTTCAGTCCGACTTTTTCTCCGCATTTGCTCATGACTTTTTCGGCGGCCACCTTTATTGCTTCGAATCTCAGCCCTGCTTCCCTTGCGTCTCCTTTTTCGACTCTAAACTCTCCGTTCTCGAAATAACCCATAACACCAAGGTTCTCAGATTGCACGTGGATGCGTCTGTCGACGCCGCGATCAACGGTCACAGATGCTCGTCGGTCTATCGCCAGAACGATTGCGGGCTCCCCGTAAACTACGAAGTGTTCTCCGAAGAGGATAACTTTAGCGGGAGCTGAGGCAACGACCCCCATTCCACACCACTATTTCTTGAAACACATGGCGGCATACCCAACTACGCTTGAGAAGTCGCCAGTCACATCTCCACTGGTCTTATAGCATAATAATTTTGCCTCTTTTCCTCCAAGCATCTTTGCGGCAGTAATCAAAGAGACTATTGGACCGTGGCCACAAGCGGTGATGTTATGTGTTTCGATCGTTGATTGAAAACGAACTTCATCCAAGGCTTTCAAAGCCTCAAGAGCTTTCGCGTCTTTACTTTCAGCGTTTTTCTGAGGTTCATAGTGAGTCATGTCTGAGGAAGCTATGATGACGGCATTCTTGTTGAGCAAAACCTTGGCAACGGCCTGTCCGACCTCTCTGGCTGATGACAAATCCTGCATCAGAAAGCAGATCGGCACAAACTTGAACGACGAGCCGTAGAGATACTGAAGAAACGGAAGCTGAACTTCGATTGAATGCTCATGACTGTGTGCTGAATCATCAATGTCCACGATGTTTGACTCATGAACGATTTGATTTGCCGTTTCCCTGTCCACTTCAACGTCGCCCAGCGGTGTATGCCACACACCCTCATTCATTATGGCTAAGCCGCTACCGTAACCCGTGTGATTCGGACCGAGAATGACTACAACGTCGGGTTTGCCGTCAAGAGCGAGTTCGAAGTAGGCGTGCGCGGCCACGGGTCCTGAAAACATATAGCCCGCGTGCGGACATACAAGCCCGATTACTCTTTTGTTAGCGGTTTTGGCGACTTCAGGGAGTTCGCCTGGTCCAAACTTGCCAGTGAAACACTCTTCTATTTGTCGTTTCAACGCATCATACGTGTCCTCATAAAAAGCTCCGGCTTGGCATGGGCGCCTAACCTTCACCATTAAACTAGGTTTCCTCCTCCTCTCTGGCGATTTTCGCTTCAAAGTCGTCAACCGTCAGAGGGGGATTTTTGTCCATTGCCAGTTCGCCTCTCTCGCGCAACGTTTGCCTTGCCAAGAGCCAGTAGATTACAGCCAAAGCTCGTCGACCCTTGTTATTCGTCGGAACGACCATATCTACGCCGTTAAACTCGTTGTCAGTGCTGCATAAAGCAACGACAGGTATTCCCACTGAGGCCGCTTCTTTGACGGCTTGAATGTCAGCTCGAGGGTCGGACACTATGAGCACCTCGGGTTCTATGCGGTTAGGATACAACGGGTTTGACAACAGTCCTGGAATGAATCGGCCGACTACCGGAGTCGCCCCTGTCAACTGACAGAATTTGCTCACAGGCTCTTGCGCGTAAAGTCTAGCAGCGGCCGCGGCGATTTTTCCAGGTTCAAAACGTGCCAGAAACTTGCCCGCTACTCGTATGCGATCGTCTGTTTTCTTGATGTCCAAGACGAACAGCCCGTCGGCTCTGACCCGGTAGATGAACTGCTCCATGTCGCCAGTCTTCATCCGGGTTCCAATGTGTATTCCAGCGGACAGCAACACGTCTCGGGACATCAGGAGTTCCTCTTCTGGGACGCTTTCTGCTGGCAGTTCCGTGTTCTCCCCTTTACTTTCCTCTGTCAGCTTCACTTCTTCTATCTCTTCACTTTCGTTTTCTTCTGGAATATTCTCTTTGCTCTCTTCATCGTCAGACAAGATTCTATCCTCCCTGAAGCATCTCAAGATTAGCCATCGTTGCTCTTTCTCCAAGAAACTCTTCGATCCTTATTAACTCGTTTATTTTCGCTATGCGAGAACCCTCAACAACCCCCGTCTTTATTATCGGGCACCTGAAAGCCGGTGCCAAGTGAGCTATGTGCCAGTCGCAGGTGTCTCCTGAACGATGAGACATAATCGGCTCAATTCCATTTCTCTTTGCCATTTCAATGGTTTCCCAAGCGTCGGTTAAGGTGCCTATCTGGTTGACCTTTATTATGATGGAATTAGCCGCGTGTATTTTTATCCCGCGGCTCAGCCTTTCGCTGTTCGTCGTGAAAATGTCGTCTCCGCATATTAGACAGTTCTTTGCTTTCTTCGTCAACTCTGCGAATGCTGAAAAATCCTCTTCATGAAATGGGTCTTCAACATAGACCAGATGATACTTCTTTATGAGCTCAAGAATGAATTCAAGTTGTTCACCTGAATCTCTCTTCTTCTTCTCTCTCTGATAATTATAGGTTTTGTCCTTGCTGTTCCACATCGATGATGATGCAACATCAAGGCCCGCACCACTTTCGACGCCCAGTTCCGCACCTACCTCCTCACATGCCGCTACCATAATTTCCAACGCCTCCATGTCTCTGATATTGGCAACCCAAGCACCCTCGTCACTCTTTCCTGCACCGAAAAGTTTGTCCTTCTTACCGAGGGCCTCACCGACTCTTCTGTGAACCTGAATATTAGCCGTAGCAGCCTCCAAAAAAGATTCTGCACCATGCGCGAGAACTAGAAACTCCTGCATGTCAGGGGACTTTTCCCCTTGAGCATGCTGTCCGCCGCTTATGGTGTTGCCGAGTGGAAACGGAAGTTCATGCGCGATATGCCCTCCCAAGTACTGAAACAGCAGGAGCCCTGAAGAGTTTGCCGCAGCCTCTGCTGTGGCCAACGATATGGCGAACGCTGTGTTACCGCCTATCACTCGAAAATCCTTTGAACCATCGATATCATGCAGGGTTTTGTCGATCTCTTCCTGAGAGTCGGCGCCTAAACCCACTATCTCAGGTGTTATGTCTTCTTCGACTTTTTTCACTGCTTGATCCACTCCGCCTTGTGGATAATAGACAACTTCTGCCTTTCCACGGCTTTTGCCCGCAGGAGCCGCAACCCTGCCGAAACCAGAAGTTGTTATGATGTCGACTTCTATCGTTTCCTCTCCTCGATTGTTGAACACTTTCCTGGCAATTACATCCTCAATAATCGTAGACATCAGATTTCTCCTTCAACTAGTCTAGTAATAGCTTCTTGCCTCTTTCCGTTTCTCGGCCTCTTCATAGAACCGCAAAACTTCGTCAAGTATCTCAACGTGCGACAGAAGCATACGTCTGCAACAATAACGTTTGAGTGCAAGGTTGTCCAACACTTCTCCAGCATTCTCTCCTGCCTTGACCCTTCTAGCGAATTCCTCCCACTTGTCTCCAATCAGTTTGCCACAAGTGAAACATCTCACGGGTATAATCATCAGACACAGGCCTCTATCTGTAGCTCTTTTGGTTTCTCGACCGTGCTCCAGGTCCTCCGAACTTCTTGGGTTCCTTTTTTCTGGTGTCTCCTGCAATCATTGTCCTGTCGTATTCAGCAAAAACAGTGCGCAGATGTGTGCTCTTCGTCCATTTCAGAATGGCGTTTGCAATGGCCATTCTGGCCGCATCAGCCTGTCCCACGTAGCCTCCTCCTGACATCTTAACGTCAACGTCCAACTGCCTGCGAATCTCATCTCCCGCCTGTATAAGCGGCTCCATGATCTTCTCACGGGCGATGTCGGGCTCGAAAATCTCCACTGGAATTCTGTTTATTCGCACTTTGCCTGTTCCAGGTCTCACTACTGCGCGTGCAGTGGCTGTTTTTCTTTTTCCGCTGACAACTAGACTCTTTTTTGCGGGCATATTCATCCTCCCTGATTCCAGCCTATTCCTTTCGCGAGTTCGCTGACTGTGAAATACGCGCAGGTCAGCTTCTTGGCCTGTGCATCCTCCACAGTGCACATCTTCTGACCCTTAAGATTATCCGGGATTCCTATGAAAACGTGGAGTCTCCTATATGCGTGAAGACCCTTTGGCTGTCTGATCGGAAGCATACCTTTAACGGCTTTTCTTACTATTCTATCTGGTCTTCGGTAGTGGAAGGGCCCTCTTCCCACGCCTCCCACGTCCAAGAATTCCTTTGCTTCGTTCACTTTGCTCTTTCTTCTTCCTGAAACAACGGTTTTTTCGGCGTTTACTATTATCACATTTTCGCCTTGCAGCAAGTTCTTCGCAACTGTGCTTGCCATCCTGCCTAGGATGAGCCCGTCAGCATCTATGACGATGGGGGCCCTGTTCAATGTCTCCATTTTTCTCACCCAATTATCTTGACGTTCGAACCTTTCGGATTCTTCTTCGCAAGGTCCGAGAAAGACACGCATTTCCCCTTTGCGGCTTTTATCTTTTCCTGGGCTTTTCCAGAGAAGGCATAAGCGGCTACAGTTACAGGATGGGTCATCTCACCCGTGGCCAGCACCTTGCCCGGAACCGCCACTGTCTCATTCCTTGACGTGTGTCTGCTCAGACGGCTTAGGTTCACTGCTATACGCCTTCTTCTAGATTTCAGCAAACGTTCAGCGATGTTCCGCCAGATTTCCACTTTGTTTTCTCTGCTTTGTTTCTTGAGGGAACTCACAAGTTCCAAGAGTTCCTGATTCGTCGTTCTAGCTCTTTTCACTCTTTTTCACCTTGAATTCGTCTTCGAGCTCTTTCAAATGCTTGTCCAATATCTTGCTTGCCTCAGCAACGATCCTTTCGGGAGGAAGCGCACCTGTAGACTCCAAGTTCAACATGAACGCATTTTCTTCTCCTGACACCAGTATTGCCGGAGGCCTTTCTGGACAAGCCTTGACACAGTCTTGACAGAGAGTGCAAGCGATCAAATCATTCACTTCAATCTTGTCACCTTTCTTCACAAGAACCCTCCTCGGACATATCTCCACGCATTTTCCACATGTGCTACAGTTCTTCGTGATGTCAATTTTAGGGTAATACTTGTAAGCGCACATTGAAACTGGTTCCCATTTCGCGTGGTTCTTGCCTTTTCCAAGTCTCGCATACGCCTCTAGCTTCATCTTTTGCTCCTTAGCCAGTTTCAATATCGGGATCCTGTCGCTCACGGGCACAACGTTTGGGTTCTCTGAAACCAAGTCGCCTGAATACACCGTTCGCGTCCCATCCTTAGCTCCCACGTCCAACGAGAGAGTGACGCGGCACAGGTTGCATCCGAACTCGCTTTGGCAGGGACATTCTTCCGGCAGGTTATAACTGTCCAAGTCGGTCTTAAGCGGAATAAGCCCCATTCGGTGAGCGATGGTCTCATCCTGCAGTATGGAAGAATTCTCTACAATTACAATTTCATCGATGGCCATGCTCGGAACCTCAGACGTCACGATTCTTCTCAACGCATTCATGAATGGAACATCAACTCCTCGAATAAGCAAACGCATGTTTGTTTCGTCTCGTTCAAGCACCTTTATTTCCACTTAACAGGACACCCCGTAACAATGCTCCACTTTGCTGTGCCGCTCAATAGAACATTGGTGCATTATTTCAATTTTTCTGTCAGAAGAAGAATCGTATGAATCTCTTAAACTCTTCTTCCCCTTCTGCCCCCAGGTCTTCTTGTGCCATCATGCGGTACAGGCGTAACTTCCTCTATGCGTTCAATCCTGAAACCCGCCCTTGCCAACGCTCTGATGGCTGCCTGAGCACCAGGCCCTGGCGTTCTCGGCCCGGCTCCTCCAGGCGCTCTGACCTTGATGTGAATTGCCGTTACCCCTTTGTCTCTGGCTACATCAGCAGCCAACGACGCTGCACGCATCGCCGCATAGGGTGAAGATTCCATCCTATCCGCCTTCACAACCATTCCACCGGACGCTCGAGCTATCGTTTCTGCTCCAGAAATGTCGGTTATGTGAATAATCGTATTGTTGTATGAACTGAATATGTGGACGACCGCCCACCTCTCGGTTCTCTTGCTCGAACTCATTATTCTTCCTCACTTCGTGATCTGGCAGGCGTCGGCCCCGCTGCCGGTGCTGCTGATATTGTCTGGCGAAGCGGATGGGCTGGGTTCGCAAGTGAGCTCTTCGGCGTGTAGCTAATCTGACTTTCCTCAGTTTTCGGCACAATGTAGCCGGGAGTTGTTACTCTTCGATTACCTACAGTCATATGCCCGTGGCCGATTAGTTGCCGCGACTGCTGCATCGTTTTTGCCAAGCCCTTGCGAAAAACAATCGTCTCGAACCTGCGCTCAAGGACATCTTCTATGGTCAAGTCCAGAACATTATCCAACACTGCTGTTTCATCGAGAACACCTATTTTTTTCAGGCGGGCAAGAAGCTCATTCTCCATCTTCTTGCGCTGTTCAGGCGTCTCGCCTATCAACCTACGTGCTATGCCTCTGAACTTTGACAGCATGGTTTCATGCCGCCACAGCTCATGTTTGTTTCTCAGGGCGTATTCGCCGATGAGTTTAAGCTCTCCCTGCATTATGTCTGTTCGCCAAGGAAAACGCGGTGTGTCATACTTCTTTCTCTGTTTTTTCGGGTCACCCATGACTACTTACTCTCCGCCGTAGCTGCAGATGGTCTCTGCATGAGCGTCTTCTTCTTGACTCCCAGAGCTTTACCTGCTCTACCAGTTGTCTTGGTTCTCTGACCTCTCACTTTCAAACCGTACGCATGACGATACCCGCGCCAGGATTTTATCTCTTTCATCTTCTCTATGTCCATCTTCGTCCTCAGAACAAGTTCGGAACTTATCAAGTGAATGTCTTTCCCTGTCTCCAGCTCCTTCCTTCTATTGAACATCCAAGCCGGCAAGCCGCTCTTGGCAGGATCCTTTATAATTTGTTCCAGCCGTTCAACCTCGGCTTCTGCCAGAAAACCTGCTCTCTTGTCAGCGCTTATGCCTGCCTTCCTGAGAATCGCATCAGCAAGGCTTGGGCCCACTCCCTTGATTTTCGCCAATGCATATGAAACCTTCAAAGTGCCATCTACATCGGTATCGATTATTCGAAGTCTATGGCGGAACTCGTCTGACATTAATCGCCATCCATGAGATCGTTCAAAGCTAACTACGAAGCAAAGTGTAGGTTACAGAGAATTAAACAACTCACCTGTACGTATACTTTACAGTCTCGTAGCATCTAGACCAACACGGAAAACAGCATACCACTTTATAAAAGTTTAGTTCATTGATGGAGAGTAAGGCAAGACACGGACTTGGGCATTTGCGCATCTAAGAGTTTCTGGTACGTGTAGATAAGGCTTAGTTATGTAGAACAGTATTCCTTTCCTCTTTCTGTTCATTGTCTGCTTTCAGCTTGGCCAGAGTCTTCTATACTGCATGGCTTTAGACTGGAAAAAGAGAGTGGGTTCTAGTAGTAGTATGTGATTGTCACGTTTGCTGAAATATAGAGAGAGCTTGAGTTGCTTACGATATCAACTAGCACTGTTGTTGGATAAGGACTTTGGTGCCAGAAGCCACGACTGGATAGTATGTTGTTGTGACATTAGTGAAGAAGGGGTCATTAGGACCAATATATTTGGTTTCACGAAAGTAGTCAAAGTATGGGTGCGGAAACGTCTCATAAGTCGCCTGATAATCCCAAGATACATCAACCTTAAAATGGGGGTCAAATGGTTGAACTTGAACTCCAAGATAACCTGAATAACGCACATTAACTTGAAATGGGTAATGTTCGTTGCCACTTTGGTCTTCGTAGCCTCCGTGCCCAGTCAAGCTTACGTTGTTATAGAAAATTTCTGATTTAGTCAGGTTTATTGTGCTTGTGAGGCCATCCACTTGACTTTGAAGATTTGTGTTTCCTTGATTTGAAGTGTTCAAAACAGTTATCGTTCCAGCTAGACAAGCTACTAGGACAATGCAGATTATTCCTAAGGCTATGGCGACACTTCTTCCTACGACTTTCTTTGGTTTCGTTTCTGGGGATTGCTGAAGTACAGTTGTTGGGATGTCTTCAACCTTGGTCATTGTTGTTATTGCGGCTTCCCCAAAGCTGGACAGTTTGTACTTACCACCATCCATCTTGCCTACAAGCTCTCCAAGGTTTTCAAGATGGTAAGTGAGAAAAGAACTGGAAACTCCCAGAACCTCAAGCATTTCTGAGAAACTCATAGACTTCTTCGATAGCATTCTGAGGATTCTGCGGCGGATAGGATGTTTCAAAGAAGCAAAAATGGTTGAATACGGTTCCTCATCTGTAAACGACACAAGTCTTCCCCACTAGCCTAATGGCATAGCACAAAGAAAACCTTTTTTATCAAGAAAACTTGACACAACAAACGTCCAAATCTTCGAAAACAGTCATCAGTCGAGTGATGTCAAGTCAAAGAAACTTGACAACTTTTACTCAAAGCATCTTCAGCCAAATTCTCTCCTTTGCATAATAACATAATGCTTGAGCAAGTTCTCAAAGCGTTTTTCTGCTCTGCAATTTCGACATAACGTTGGTAACTGGTTAGGCAATGATTAGCCGTTCCTTCCATCTCTTTTTCTATTCATCTGCTGCCAAAATCTCTTTTGATTCTCAACAAAGTGTAATTTATTTAGACCTTACTGGGAACTCAAATGGAAAGAGTACAGAACGCACTTCCTATTCAATATCAGTCTCATAAATCTCACTAGGAACAACACACGTAGAAATGTAGCGGAGAGCCAACAGTCCTCGGTGCGTGGAAGTCCATGTCCAATAGAGGCTTCTGAACGATTTGACAGTGTCTTTGCATGTCATGATCGAATCTCTTGCTTATGAGAATCATCTCTGTGCTGTGCAATAGCCTTTCAGTTCTCTCAGATGATTGATCCACAATCAGTAGGTCGAATGCTTTAAAATCAATAAGCATAAACTGTCTGGTGGTGAACGGATTGGTCCTCGCAGCTAAGGTGTTTGAGATCAAAGAAAAAGTAGATCCGGGAGTCATGCTTTGGAAACTCAAGGACTTCAAGGAAGAGGAAACCTGCAAGACTGAAGCTGGTGAAACCCTTAGTCTGACGACGGAGATTCTGGACTTGAAGTCAAAGGAAGGCCTGGTGGAAGGAGTCTTAAGCAAGGATTTTATGCGAAGACGTTTTTATAAAAGAAATCTGGTTGAAACCCCCGTCACAGAGGAAGCCCCTTTTTGGATAGTGTCTTCAAAGAAAAGAACCTTCCTTGTTGCGGAGGCGCCATCCGTGGCGCGAGGCGTCAAGAAGCTGCTCACAAACTATGTAGCCAACAAACTCAGCAAAGTTCTTTTCATCAACTCGCAGTCAATTCTAGAAGTCAGGATGCCTCATGAAACTCTAAGGGAGCTGCATGAGTCAAACCCGCAAGCAACGAAGCTAATATGGTTCGACGAAGTCGACATCCCAGGAGTCGAGAAACTGTGCCTAGCAGGATCAGACATCGTTGACACAAAACTTTACCATGACTACATTGAACATGGAAAGATCTGGTACGTCGTCTTCGAAACCAAAAAACGCGGAATCATGGTCGGCATAACAAGAAACTGCGTCGTAACGCTTTTCAGCAAGAGCACGACGCAAGAGTTCATAAACTACCTCGTAGAAGACTTCTTAAAACTGATTGAGTAGACGAGTGCCTGTCTTCATCAATAGGCGTTGACACTAGCACGGCGTAGCTGAGTGCAACAAGAAAAGAGTGCCCATCTGCAGCACTTTTCTACCTTTCTTAACAAGAAAAAAATGGTAAATAAGAAAAAAACCAGTGGGGATTGCTTAGTCTTCGCTTTCAGGCATTCCACCCGGCGGTTTTCCGCCTCCGGGTCCTTCTCTCGGCTTTGTGGAAGCTATGACGTCATCTATGCGAATTATCATCGTCGATGATTCTGTAGCTGATTTTATTGCCTGCTCTTTGACAATCAAGGGCTCGACAACCTTGTCCTTCATGTTCTCCACTTTTCCCGTGAAGAGGTTCACTCCCTTGTACTGTCCATCCGGTTTTCCATGGGCTGCTCTGAGTTCTACAAGTATATCTATAGGTTCTAACCCTGCGTTTTCAGCCAAGGTCTTGGGTATTATTTCGATTGCGTCAGCAAAGGTTTCTATCGCAAGTTGCTCTCTTCCTCCAACGTCAGTTGCGTAGTTTCGCAGCTCCTTGGCAACTTCCACTTCTACTGCTCCGCCTCCCGCGACTATCTTGTTGTGTTCAATGACATCTGAAACCACTGACAAAGCGTCGGTCATCGCTCTTTCCGCTTCATCGACCATCCTTTCTAGACCTGCTCTTATGATAATAGCAACCGAACGAGGGTCTTTGCATTTCTCAACGAATATCATCTTGTCTTCGCCCAGCTTCCGCTCTTCCACCAGCCCTGCACTGCCCAGGTCTTGAGCTCTCAGATCAGTAAGGTTGGAAACTATCCTTCCGCCCGTTGCCCTTGCCAGCTTCTCCATGTCCGACTGCTTTACTCTTCTGGCCGCAAGTATTCCTTCTTTAGCCAAGAAGTGCTGAGCCATGTCATCGATGCCTTTCTGGCAGAAAACAACGTTGGCACCTGAAGCCTTGACTTTGTCAGCCATGCCTTGCAGCATCTTGTTTTCTTGGTCCATGAAGGCTTTCATCTGATTTGGATCGCGTATTCTTATCTCCGCGCTTATCTCTGTCTTTTCGATTTCCAAAGCACTGTCCAGTAAGGCTATTTTGGCTTTTTCAACTTTTTTCGGCATTCCTGAATGGACAACTTCTTTGTCAATCACCAGACCTTCCACTAGCTGAGATTCAAGAAGGCTCTTCCCTGTCTTTTTGATCACTTGAATGTTGTCTATATCTGCAACCCACTTGTCTCCGCGCTTTTCTGCAACTTTTCTCACAGAGTCAATAGCAATGTCGGCAAAGTGTTCCTTTGCTGGACCAACAGCCTTGCTTGCCATGGATGTCACAGCGACTTTCTTCAGCGTAGCACGATCATCAATGTCCACTAGCATAGCGATTTTGTTCATCGTTTCCATCGCCTTCTGTGCTGCCTTTCGGTAGCCGCTCACGATTATCGTTGGATGAATGTTCTGATCCAGAAGCTCTTCCGCTCTCTTCAGAAGCTCGCCCGCTAATACTACTGCAGTGGTAGTCCCATCACCAACCATATCATCTTGCGTCTTCGCGATTTCCACCATCATTTTTGCTGCTGGATGTTCAACCTCTATTTCGTTCAGTATCGCTGCTCCATCGTTTGTTATCGTTATGTCTCCTAGGCTGTCTACTAACATCTTGTCCATGCCTCGAGGTCCCAAAGTGCTTCGGAGCACTTCACCGATGACTTTCGCCGCCATTATGTTGTTCCTTTGAGCTTCTCTTCCCCTGTTCCTTGTCGTACCTTCTTTCAGAACTAAAACTGGTTGCCCTGATGCTGTCGTTGTTAAATAGGCCATACGAATCCTCCATTCAAACCTAAAATCTTACCAATCCGGACAAGAAAAAAAGCCCACAAATATAAATCTTTACCTCAGCCCGCCCTTTGTCACACGTATTTTCGTGCGCTTGAAGAGAGTCCTTAGACGCATGCGTCCTGCTATTCCCAGCTAACGCATCCGTTCTTTCACTGTCAAGAATGAAATATACTTTCTCGGAAAAACACTTTAAATTTCAGTTTGCATCCTTCAGTTTTGGCGGATTGCGGCATGCGTGTTTCGGTACGGTTATTCACAACGCTGAGAGAAGTGGCCGGCAAGAAGGAGGAGGTCATAGAGTTTTCAGAGAATGAACCCGTGACAGTTCAAACTGTACTCAAACATCTAGCTCAACTCCATGGAAAAGGTTTCGCTGAATACGTTTATGATCACAAGACCGGCGAAGTTCGAGGCTTCTTGCAGTTTTTAGTGAGCGGCAGAAACATGTCGCACTTTAAAGGGCTAAACACGAAACTCTCAGACGGCGATGTCTTAGTCATAATACCACCTGTCAGCGGCGGCTAAGAGCAGTTGTTTTCCCGACACATTTTTCAATGACCCGTAGCTTCCGTATTGACCATGAGTTCAAGTGAAGAAGTGCTTTACCTCTCTAGGGCTGATGTCGAGAAACTAAGAATTCCCATGAGAGAGATAATTCAAATCGTGGAGGAAGCCTTTCTTGAAAAAGCTTGTGGAAAAACTGAAGTGCCTCCAAAGCCCGGAATACACCCCAAGAAGGACGCCTTCATACATGCAATGCCAGCATATCTTCAAACATTGAAGGCCGCAGGCGTCAAATGGGTGGCAGGTTTTCCAGAGAACCCAAAGAGAGGTCTGCCCTACATTTCGGGCCTGCTAGTTTTGAATGATCCTGAAACTGGCTTTCCAATTTGCATCATGGATTGCACATGGATCACTGCTAAGCGAACAGGTGCAGCTACCGCGGTCGCAGCTAGGCGTTTGGCCCGCGAAGACTCGAGTGTCCTAGGTGTTCTGGGCTGTGGTGTTCAGGGTAGAAGCAATCTTGAGGCTTTACTGATTGTATGCACGAGTCTGGAACACGTCAAGGCATATGATATAAACGGGAGAAATCTGAAAGACTACGTGAAAGAGATGGCTGCTCTAAACGGAATAGACGTGAAACCGGTTGAATCTCCTAGGAAAGCCATAGAAGGTTGTGACATAGTGGTCACCAGTGGTCCAATCTTGAAACACCCTCATCCCGTTATCGACAAGACATGGTTCAAAGACGGCGGTCTTGGGTGTCCGGTCGATTTTGATTCCTACTGGAAACCTGAAGCCATGCATTCGATGCACAAGTTCTGCACCGACGATCAAAATCAACTGGCATACTACAAGGCTCAGGGCTACTTTGCTGATGTGCCAGAGGTTTATGCAGAGTTGAGTGAGATTGTGTCTGGGGTTAAACCTGGTCGAGAAAGCCCTGAGGAAAGAATAATGGCTATGAACCTCGGCCTAGCCATAGAAGACATTGCGACTGCAATTCACGTATATGAGAAAGCAAAGAAGACGAATATTGGAAGAATGCTTCCCCTGTGAACTGGGAGACAGGCTTCTATGCTCCCCAAAACGGCACTTTCTTCCTCATTACTTCCACATACTCGTTCAACGCTTGTTGTTCTTCTTCTGTCAATCTTTCAGCGAACTTTGTCATCAGAGTTTTCACTTGCTTCTCGGGAACCTTCACGTACAACACGTCTTTTTCGAATATGTGTCTTCCAAACACCGGTTTATCCATGGAAATCGCCACCTGCATCCCCTTCTCAGCAGTTGGCAACGACTCTCCTTTGTCCTGAACCTGCTGGATCTCACCTACTTCTTCACCATTCTGCCTAACCAGCGCGATCTTGGGTTTAACGCTACCTGACAGGATTTCAACACCGAAAATCGCCGGCCTCGCCCTCCGAAAGACGTATCCTTCCATCACCCGAAGTTTGGCTGGTTTGACAAGAGTCCCAAAATCCTGATCAAGCTCAGCTTCTCGCTTCCCTTTGAACCAAGCTAGATAATTCTCTATGACATGATAGATTATTTTCTCACGGAAGACTTGAACTCCTCTGTCTCCCGCTTCTTTTTCGGCATCAGGCAATATTCTGACGTTGAAGGCCAACACCGCGCCGTACAAGGGCTCATGTTCCTTCACGACTGACGCCTCGACGACATCACGTTTTGAAATGTCTCCTACATCAGCCAGCCTAATGGGAATGTTGTTCTGTTTCAATATTTCCGCAATGGCTTCAAGCGAGCCCAGCGTATCGGTTTTCAACACGATACCGTCGACATCAGTGGCAATTCTTATCTTCTTGATTTCATCGACAATGAGCTTCACGTACTTTTCAGGTTTTTGATCCGGAGGGACGACGTAAATTGGTGCTCCTGCCAGCACCCCTTCTAAATTGGGGGCAACGATCTTGATGCCCGCAGCGGCTGAAGCGGAATTGACTGAAGAGAACTTGTCCCTTGGGTCTCTTATTTCGTCCAAGGGTTTAGGAACAAGAATCGCCCTGATACGTGTCACGATTGGTTGATCCTTGCCTCCGACTACAACTACATCGTCTTTTCTGCAGGGTTCCATCATATATTAGGGTGTTGAGCGTCAGGCCAAGTCCAGGTTCTTCTTTGACCTCAAGTACTGTACCCTTGGCCGGACCTTCCGTCGTTTGCAGACGCGTCTTCAAATGCTGCTGCGTCAATCCTATGAGAACCGTTATCAGTTCAGTGATGCCTTCCCCTGTCTTTGCGCTGGTGGGCACAATTGCAATCGTTGATTTGAAGTCTTTTATGTGGTCGAACCGATCCGTCTTGAAACCTAGACGTGAGAAAGCGCCCATAACATCGTATATCTTGTTGTCCAGACCCTCCCGAACGTATGGATCCTGCTGCTGGTACGCCTTCGAAAACGGCGTATCTGTGTAGGAATTCCAGCCTGGCACGCGGTCTATCATGTTAGCCGCGACTAGGAAGGGGGTTTTTCTGGCCTTCAAAATCTCTACACACTCATATGTCTGGGCTTCAAAACCTCGCAGAACATTCATTACAAGAATCGCGATGTCCGCCACGCTGCCGCCTCTTCTGCGAAGATTAGTGAAAGCCTCATGCCCAGGCGTGTCGATGATAAGTAAACCAGGGATCTCTATTTCTGCCTTTACTCTTGAAAGCGCGGAGCCAACAAGCTGACTAAGCGTTTCAACTGGAAAAAAGCTGGCACCTATGTGCTGCGTGATACCACCAAACTCCCTAGCTTGAACACTTGTCTTGCGGATTTTGTCCAAGAGAGAAGTCTTGCCGCTGTCAACGTGACCGAGAACGCAAACGATTGGTTGACGGATTGGCATATGTCTTTCCTCATTCTCCAAGGATCAAGCAGCTTGCATATTCATTGGAGCATTCGAAATCTATTAAACATAGACCCTAATAAATACTGATTTGGAAAGTGATTTACGTGCCCTATTGTTGGAAGTGCGGAGTGGCACTGAAGGATGAGGACAGGTTTTGCTCGGTTTGCGGTGCAGCCACGGCAAAGGTGACAAGAGAGGAGTTCACGGTTTCCTCTGATGACCTCATTGAAAAGGTTAAGCAACTGCTTCACGAAGGTAACGTGACAAGAATCATCGTGAAAGACGAGAAAGGGAAAACAATGCTCGAGATTCCCGCCACTGTCGGAGTGATCGGAGTGCTGCTTGCTCCTTGGCTTGCCGCTTTAGGCGCAATAGCTGCTTTGGCCACGAACTGCAAAATCGTCGTTGAAAAAAGAGAATGAGCTACTCGGTTTTGGCAACCAATAAGACTAAGCCTACAACAATCAAGATGCCGCTTAGAAAACTGAAAAGCCCTGTGTAAATCAAAAGAACGTCAGCACTAGTCACAGTGAAGTAAAGAGCAAGGGCACCCGTAAGTAGGATAATAAAGCCAAAGAATTTCGCAGCAACATTCATTCCGAAACCGCTTTCGTCACTCATCGCGCTCAGACCTTTTTAACATGCGTTCTATCTAAAAAGACAAAGGGTTATTTTAGACTTCTCCTTTTACTTCGTCTCTTCAAGTTTTTGAGGCAAATACTCGTCGACAATGTAAGTTAGACCGTATCGGCTGAAAGCCTCCTGTTCAGCCTTCCTCTTGATTTTCATGAAGGTCTTTATTTCCCTTCGCCAAAGTGGGTCTTTGTACCGTGGGTCTTTCTGAAGCTCATAGAGTCTCTTCATGTCCATCTCGTCAAGTGGGTCTGTTGGTAACTTGTAGTTTACAATGTCAGTAGCCCACACCCCACTCCATTTGGCGTCAGGAGTGTTAAGCTCTCTTAAATGGGCAGCATTTGCAGAGCCAGATATTATTACCATGGCTATGTGCATTCCCCAAGGGTCTCCATCAGTGAAAACATAAACTGGAAGATTAAGTTCTCCACTTAGTCTCCTGATGAAGTGCCTTGTTGCTCTAGGCGCTTGTCCAGCCGTCAACACAAGAATCGAATTGTGTTTCTTGTGCACGTTCTCTTCTATGAACCTAGTGAACAAACCGCCTTTCTCTATGGCTATGACCTTGTCAGCTGATGTTCTCACGAATTCTGAAGAGGTCAATGCTGGACCGATAAGTACACCATCAGGATGTGATGTCAAATCGAGAGTTTTCCCTTCATAGCCTGGCACCGTGTACTCTATTGTCAAGTCGCCAAAAACTGCTGAGCGTTCCTCTGGAAAAATGTTGAAATCTTCCCGCGAAAAACCTAGTATCGTTTCTAGATCTGTTATGATATTGTTGGACTCCTGTTGATCCTTGAAAGTCATTTCATAAGCCTGCGCCGAATAGTAGACATCTCTCAATGTTGATGTCTTACGCTGTGAAGACAGTTCATTGGAGAAAAGCGCAGCCCACACAAGCTGCGTGAAGGGCTTCAAATGTCGGATGTTTCTTACACTTCTTCGGACTCTTCTGTCGCCTAAAATGAATTGTCTAAGCTGCTCATCATAGGTAATGTTGTCCGTTGAACGGCTTGGCATGTCCAGAGAGGGGAAGTTACCCTTGTCCATTTGATCGTAAATTGTGGACCCAAGATTCTCTAAGCCTGCTATGATTTCTTTCTTTCTCTCTAAAATACTACTCTTATGTTTCTTCGGCCCCATATTTCTGCACACTCGTCAACAGTTTCTCTATGTCAGGCAGCTTGTCTTTCCTGGCCAGTTGAGTTGAAAACTGGGCTATTTTCGGAAGGTACTTGTTGAAAATATCTAGTCTTTTGCGCTCTCTGTCAACATGCTCTCTTCTTGACAGGAAATGCTGAATTTGACGGGCAACCTCACGGAGTCCATTGGCTATTTCCTTCCTGACCTCAGGCCTGTCCGCGATGAACTCCTTCCCAACAGTCTTATAGGGAACCTTCGTGCTGCAGATGTGCACAAGAATGGCAACGGGCATGTCAGGGATCACTCTGTATCTGCGCCAATTCATTGCCGTAATAACTCTAAGCGAAACGTCGTTGGCCTCGTCATAAAGCAACGGGATTCTGTTTGCAAAACGATACACCAGAAAAACCCCTTTCTTTGGAATCTCGCCGCCGTAGGCGATGCCTACTTCAACAATGAATGGGTGTCCCGAATAGGTCGAGGGTCTACGTTGACGCACAGCCACAAACTCGGGTTTCAATTCCTTCTCTATGCCTGCCCTAAGCAGTTCTTCTCCCAGAGGAGACAAACAGCTCGCGTCGGGCGGAAGAAACTCTCTGAACCTTTTGAGCATGTGCATGAGCCTGACGATTTCCTCATGAGAAAGCTTCTTCGGATTCTTAGACGGGCTTATGCTACTGAACTCCAAGAACTTTCTAGCTGTGATGTCTCCAACCCTGTGGAAGTGGAACCTCAAAAATTCGTTCATGCTTTTGTAAGGCGTAATCTGTATGAGTCGCTGAAGAAGTTCTACGTCCACGCCGTATGGATGAGGCAAAGTTTCTTTTGGCGGTGGCGGCATCTCTTTTGTAATTCTGGTAAACTTGTAAAGCCTTCCCTTAGGATCGACGAAGGTCAGGTTTGCGTATGGGTTAACCATGGCCGTCTGCTTGAAATAGTCCAGAATTTTTGGCATCGCTCGGAAATAGTCACCTTCAAGTGTGAACTCGACTACAGTGCCACGCCACATCTCCCTGTTAATGAGGACTTTTCTGTCCAGTATGAGCGGGCGGTTTTTCTGAATATCGATCATGAGCTTATATAGGTACGTCTTCGATATTCCTGTACTCGAAATAATGGTAGCGGGCTGGTGCGTCGTTATTTGGCCATAAAGAATTGCCATTTTTCCGCCGAGGCCGAAAGTGCCCCTTTGCTGTTTCAACTTATATTTTGAACCGAAAAGAATCTGTCCAAAAGCGGATGGAATGTGTCTTGGCGGAATCCCTATGCCGTTGTCTTCAACTCTTAACTTGTAAATCTGCGTGTCTTTGCCAGCCTCTCCCTCGTAGGACAGGCGAACGTATATGTCGGGAGGGATCTGATGGCTTTCAGCTGCGTCCAGAGAGTTCTCAACGAGTTCCCTCACAGCCACAAAGATAGCTCTGGAAGGATTAGTGAAACCTGCAATGTCTCTATTCCTATAGAAAAAATCAGCTGCACTGATCTCTTCAAACGTTGTTTGAGCCACTTGAGCCTTCCCAGCCCTCTCCATGTCAAATTGCCTTTATGATATGCTCTGCCCATTCTTTAATATTCTCCCCCAATTAGACTGTCGGCTGATGACGAGTGTTATGCTATTGCCAGAAGGTTTGAACCCGCACTGCGCTGCAGTGCACACCGCGTACTGGTCTCCATTCAGATCTCTTGTACAACGTTCGTCGCCTGCCAATCCATGCCGATTAACATGCGCGCCAGCGTGTTGCTAAATTCGCGGGATTCACATAAACTTGCTCTGCCATTCTAAGGCTTGGACAAACACCATGACCTAGCACGTAAGAGTGCCAAGAAAACGCCATCATGCCCAAACGCTACTTGGAAATTGACACGAACGATTCGATTTAGCAACAGCCTAGCGCGCCAAAAGCTCTCTTGGCCACGACAGTGAACCGGAACCTTGTCCTTCAAGGCATAATAGCACGCGTTATGCATTCTAGCGGTTCCTTCTGAAGAAGCCGGATGGGACTAAACAAATACTTGGTTGCGAGGTTTTAACCTGTTGCAACGGGAAGACAACGAAGTTTGAAGGTCATTTATTGTAAGGGAACGGGAAAAGTTCTCTTATCCCTTTCACTTCAATTGTGTCAGGCATTGTTTTTTTGTTCTTTGCTTTCGCCATTATGACCTTAACATCCTGCTTTGCTGAAAAATCAGAGATGTATTGTAGACATGCTCCACATGGTCTAGGTTTGCTTTTTGAGTTGGCTTCAAGGATCAGCGCCAACATTTTGATTTTTCGGTTTCCATGTAAGACGGCATGGTTTATTGCACTTCTCTCTGCGCATATGCCCAACCCTGAAACCCAGCTCTCCACGTTGCAGCCTTCGTAAATCTGTCCATCTTCAGCGAGAACCGCGGCGCCAACTGGGAATCCCCAAAGGACCTGCGCGTTCTTCAAGGCTTCCAAAGAGGCGTTCAAAAGTTTTCTTTCTGTCTCTCCTAGACGGGTCATGTGCTTCTGTCATCGTCCTATTTTCGAAGCCTGCGCACGTAATAGTATTCGCCTATCTGCTTTTGAAACTTGTCCAATTTTGAACCTTCCTTGTTGACTCTGGGCCTCTTCGTGGCGGGGTCTCTTCTGAACGTTACTTGCATTTCCTTCAGGAACATATTCATTCCCTTGCGCAGGGTCGTCGGTGGATTAGCTACTCCTTCAATTCCTGATTTTCCAGCAAACACCATTAACTGATCAGCTATGAAGTCCTGTGTGACGACGTCATGCTCAACCACGAAAGCTGTAACATTGCGATTTTCGATGACTCTTCTAATGGTTTTTGCCATGCTCAATCTTTCTTCCACGTCTAAGTAAGCGCTGGGCTCGTCAAGTAGGTAAAGGTCGGCTTTTCTTGAGAGACACGCTGCAATCGCCACTTTCTGAAGCTCTCCACCACTGAGTTCCACTAGATTTCTGTCCAACAGTGGATTCACTTTTAGCGGCTGAAGAATTTCAGTTTTGTACCAGCCTGACGAAAACTCTTCTTTCGCTACACTCAACAGAAGTTCCTGAACAGTGCCCTCATACTCCGCTGAAATGTACTGAGGCTTGTAGCTGACTTTCAACTCGCCGAGTTTTCTTCCGTCATCAGCATTCTCGATTCCTGCGAGAATCTTGATGAAAGTCGTCTTGCCTGTTCCATTGGCCCCCAAAATCCCGATTATCTCGCCCCTTCTGATTTCTCCCGGCTTGACCAGAAGCTTGAAGCCTTTGTAGGTTTTTTCTATCTGTTCCCATGCAAGCATCATTTCACCTGCGCCAACACTCATCGTTGGAGGTTTTTCATGGAACACTATTGCCTCCTTCCTGAAACGAACGTTCTCGTCGGGAATGTAACCTTGAAGGTAAATGTTTATGCCGGTTCTAACGCCATGGACGCTTGAAACGACTCCGTAGACGCCTGCTTCTCCATAGAAGAGACATATATGGTCTGACAAATAGTCGATTATCGCTAGGTCATGCTCTGCAATAATTATCATTTTTTGTTCGTTCTTGAGACTTCTTATTGCCTTTGCCACTTCGAGTCTTTGCTTGACGTCTAGGTAACTTGAGGGCTCGTCAAAAAGGTAAACATCTGCTTCGCGACATATCGCAGCGACCACAGCCACACGTTGCAGTTCTCCACCGCTTAGAACTTCAAGCGAGCGGTTCCAGAGCGTTTTAAGTTCAAGCTGTTCAGCAAGCCTGTCTAACCTCTCCCTCTCGTTTACCTTCTCAAGCAGTTCCCCAACTCTTCCAGAGATGGCCTTCGGCAACTTGTCAACATATTGTGGCTTATGTGAAACTCTGAGCTTCTCTTCTCCCATTTTCTGGAAATACTCTTGGAGGGTCGAGCCTCTGAAATGTTGGACTAATTCGCTCCAATCAGGTGGGTTCTGATAGTTTCCTAGGTTTGGCTTGAGTTCTCCAGATAATATTCTAAGAGCAGTTGTCTTGCCTATCCCGTTTTGTCCAAGCAGCCCGAGCACCAGGCCTGGCGAGGGTGTTGGCAACCTGAAAAGCTTGAAGGCGTTTTCTCCAAAGCGGAAGCTACAATCCTTCTCAAGTTCGTCAGGAAGATTAACTATTGATATGGCCTTGAAGGGGCATTTCCTAACGCATATCCCACATCCCGTGCACAGAGACTCAACGATAACTGCCTTTTCGATTTCAAAGCGAATTGCTTCAATCTTGCTACGCACGATTGGACAAAAGCGAAAACACATTTTGTTGCAACGCTTTGGCTTACATCTGTCGACATCTAAAACGGCGACTCTTGTCATCATGACCCGACAGTGAATGCACTTTACTTGTAGGTTATAAACATGAACCCCAAGTAATTCATCTGGAATGTTAAGAAAATGTTTTGACCAAAGAAAAAGCACAAAAGTGCTTGTTGATATGACCCCCGTTTACCATTCTTCCTCTTCAAAATCCTCTTCTTCGTCCCAATCTTCTTCTTCAGTGTCTTCTTCTTCTATCACAGTTTTCCACCTCCATGCACGTGGATGGGATAGGGAAAGCATCCGCGCTGTCTTTAAGGATTATCGTACGTCAGTTGTCGAGAATAAAATGTAACGCTATGTATGCATAACTTGTTTCACAACGGTTCTTTCACAATCTTCGCCGTGAGTGATACCTTCGGTTCCTCTCCCATTTCAGGCCTAATGTAGGCCCAGCACATGTTCTGCGAATTGTGAGCTGCGCCGATTCTTCCACGCCGGTCGACGGCAATCAGACCCATCGCATTGTATCCTGTCGACATACGACAGTTGACCAGCCTAATTGCATCCTCAGCGGCCTGCTCTGCTGTCCTGCCCTCTTCCATGGCGCTGCACACTGTCTTTGCAAGGACCAATCTTATTGCAATTTCTCCAACGCCGGTGGTTGAACAAGCTCCTGCCTGATTATCTGCATATGTCCCACACCCAATTAACGGTGAGTCTCCAATTCTGCCAGGAAGCTTCAGAGGAAACCCGCCAGTAGACGTTGCAGCTGCAACATTTCCTTCTTGGTCGAGAGCAACTGCCCCCACGGTTCCAAGCTTGAAGATTTCGGGGTGACTCTTTGCTAAGGCAGCCAATTTTGGCAATTCGGGTTTTCCTTCAAGCAACGCCTTCTTCTGCGCTTCATAATATTTCAGTCTCAGTTCTGTGATTGGGGAACGTCTCTCAAGGTGCTCAAGCTCGGCCAACTTTTCTGCACCCTCACCTACAACAAAAACGTAATCCGTCCTATCCATGACTATCTTGGCTAAACGAATTGGGTTTTTTACGTCACGTAGCAGACCTACTGCTCCGGCCTGAAGAGTTTTTCCATCCATCAAAGAAGCTTCCATCTCTACTTTTTTCTCCATGTTCAGACTCGAACCGTAGCCCGCGTTGAATGCTCCATCATCCTCCATGACTGCAACGGCTTCCATCACGCTGTCGACAGCATTTCCTCCGCTTTTCAAGATGTCAAAACCTGTCTTCGCAGCTCTCTTAACACCTTCCATGCCGGGTTTGCTGCGTTCAAGCTGCCAAGTTCCTGCTCCCCCGTGAACCACCATTACTGGCTTCCGTATTGCCTTCATATCGCCATCACTCCAGACGATTGACTTGAACTTGTTCGATTCAGATTTAAGTCTAGCGTCAAGAAACGGTCAAAATGGATAAATCTATGCAATTGAATATTCCCTCTGGGATGATGTGAGGCGACGGCTGAGAGCCATCGGCAATGAAAGAGCCATATACGCACACTGACCCCAAAACTCATAGCGAATCATTCTCTCTCTTGGAAGACCTAAACTAGGGCAAGTGAACATTATGTGTGGTGAAGCATGTGCTTAAAGAATTCAATCTTCTAGTCACAACTTCGCGCGGAAACGAAAAGTACGCCCGCTCCGAACTACGTTTCCTCTTTGAAAAGATGGGCGAAACTTCACCTGAAATCGAAAGAACGAGCATTTCTGGCCTAATCGCGGCAAAGACCAGCATGGACCCATTCATAGCCGTCAGGCAGTTGCGGACTATACTAGTTCAAAGTCCATACGAGTTCCGTTTCATACTCAGGATAATTCCAATTGAAAAAGTTGTCCAAACAAACCTAGACCTAATCCAACAGACAGTTGCAGAACTCAGCCCCAAAATCGGCGGGAACGAAACATTCCGCATCACAGTCGAGAAACGATTCACCACGACACACACCAAAGACATAATTGAAAAAGTCGCAGCAAACGTCAAGAGACCAGTCAATTTGACCAAACCGGACAAAATAATCCTGATAGAAATCGTCGGTGATCTGACAGGCGTGTCAATTGCAAAACCCGAGGACATCCTGTCTGTTTTGAAAGAGAAGCTTCTCTAGTGTCAGCGCCCAGTGGTCAAGAGCGCTGCACGTTCAATGACAAGATCCACCAGCGCCTTTTCCACGTTGTTCCCTTCAACAACTGTGTCCAACTCCGCCTCTGAAATCTCGAAAACCCTTTGGATTCTCTCCATCTTCTTCTTCGAAAGCTCCAAAACCGAATCATCAGGCAGACCACCAATACTTGTTGAAACCTTCCCCAACGCCGAATGCACAGCCTTGAGCTCTCCTCCAACTATCAGAACGGCCACGTTCGACGATGTCGGTTTGATGCCAAGAAGTTGCATTGCTCTCCTGATTTGCCTCCGCCCAGAGGCATAAAGCATCGTCTCCATTGCGACACTCTTAGAGAGGTTCTGTTCGCTCTTGAACGCCGTCAAAGCATCCAACAGAGCGAAGTACAGATGCCGCCACGTGGCAACAAGATCCGCGTCAAAAAACTGCACATCCAAATCAACCGAAATCCCATTATTTGCCACCTTCAAAAACCCTTCAGCGCTCCCGACCACCACGTCCCTGAAACCTGCTATTTCACAGTTCTTCCTAAACTGTTGAATGCGCATTAGCACAGGTCTCCAACCCCCCCATTCAATCTGTAGCTGGCTCGACGACATATGGCTTCAGTAGCCTCGAACTACTGCACCACCGTCTCCAACGCTTATCAGGATAATTCATCTCCAAAGTGACACTTATGTACCTAAGCCTTGCCGCATACGCAATCGACAGTTTGCAATGATTCACATCAACCGACAACCATACAGAACCCCGATACCCATAAAAGATATTTGTAGGCACTACGGGCGCATAAAAGAGAGTCATATGCGCTCCGCAGATCCATGGCACGCCACAACGCGCGCATGCCTGACCCTAAATTCGTTTGCAAAGAATTATCCTTCTTTCTTCATGACACAACCTTTTGAAGAAACATCCGCAACTCAACCCTACTCGACCCAAGAAAAGAAATCTAGAAACAGGCTAGCGCGCAACGTAGACGGTAACTCCAAGGTAGGCCTGCCCGACCTGACCATTCTGTCTTTGTGCCACGGGCAACCACATGTAATTCTTGGGTTTGTTACAATTCACATTACTTTTGACGTTACAAACAAAAAGGCTGAGTCCACTCTGAACAGTAGCCCGGACTGTTTTTGTTCATGGTTTGTTACAACCCACATTACTTCTGACGTTACAAGTGAAAAAGGGGGGTCGCCAACGCAACATCAAATCTTACAATTCAACATTACAAAAAATGTAAAATAAAAAAGGCGGGTCTACTTTGCTGGGCTATTATGCAAAAGGGGTTTCAGCATACTTGAATTAGCGGTGCACATGCCTATTCCGAAATTGGCCTAAAATGGTTTTTATTCGTCTTCCCTGATTCAAGGAAGGTTTTGCGTTTCGTATCTGTTCTTGATTTCTTCGAGTAACTGTCTTGAGCACTGGCAGAAATGTGCAAAACGGAATCATAGCCATTTTTGACCATTTTAGGAACACGCATGGGCGCTACGTTCTGAGCCTCCAAGACGTTACAACGGAGTTGCCACTTCGAGATATGTTATGGAAAGGTTTAGAACGGAGCGTCAAGATTAACAGAGGCAGGACGTGACAGCTTCCTATGAGCAATCATGAACTTTACACGTCGCAATCAAACATTTTCGGCGGCTTTCAAAAACCATTCAATGAAGCAAAATACATAGTCTTGGGCGTTCCTTTCGACGTTACCAGCACCTACCGAACAGGCGCCAGATTTGGTCCAAACGCAATCAGACAAGCGTCCCTTAACCTCGAGACCTTCAGTATGCGCACGAGAACAGATGTTGAAGACCTGTTGCTGCATGATCTGGGCGACCTGCATGTGTCAGCAGCCACCGAGAAAACCTTAGAGACTTTGGAACGCGTTGTAAAGAGCATTGTTGAGAACAAGAAAATCCCCGTAACAATCGGGGGGGAGCACACGGTGACTCTGGGGATCGCAAAGAGTCTCAGAGGAAACGCTGCGAAAACTGCAATAGTAAGCTTCGATGCACACCTTGATCTGCGAAACGAATTTCTAGGATTGAAACTGTCACACACGACTTTCATGCGCAGAATAAACGAAGAAGTGAAACCCG
Organism: Candidatus Bathyarchaeota archaeon; assembly: GCA_963838505.1. GTDB lineage: Archaea > Thermoproteota > Bathyarchaeia > Bathyarchaeales > Bathycorpusculaceae > JBEKCD01. Next base: position 85,853 of record CAWIRG010000013.1, on the reverse strand, counting down.
CGAAAATCATAGAAGTCGGCACACGGGCAGTCTGCAAAGAAGAACTAGCCTACGCCAAGAAAGCGGGAATAGACTCCATCACAACCCAGCAAATAAGAAAAGAAGGAAGCAAACGAACTGGGGACAAGCTAAGGAAAGAGTTGGAAGAATACAAGAGCACATACCTGTCAGTTGACATGGACATTCTCGACCCAGCATACGTTCCAGCAGTACAAAACCCCGAACCAGATGGACTTGAAATGTCTGCTCTGCTCGACATCTTGGAAGCTGTGTCCGACAGCCGAGTGGCAGGTTTCGATGTTCTCGAGATTGCTCCGAACTATGACCAAGGAGTTTCAGCCATTCAAGCTGCAAAAGTGATTTTCGAAATCCTCTGCTTCTTGGAAAAATCAAGGCAAGAGCATCCGGCTGGGAACAATGCAGCGGGAGAATGACGGAGAAACTTGCCTCAGGCATTCCTTCTATTCTGTTTTCACCATTTTTGCGATGAAAAAGCCGTTACAATTGTGAATGTGAGGAAAAAGCCGCTGGCACGTCACCAATCCTCTCAGCCCAGGTGAACCTATTTTTGGTGTTATTTCGGTCAGCAAGAACTCTGGGTGCCATTTCACAAACTTTTCAATAAGCATCTCGTTCTCTTCAACCGTTATGCTGCACGTAGAATAGACTAGTTTTCCTCCAGACTTCACGTACCCTGAACAATTATCGAGCATTTGCCATTGAACTTCAGCCATTTTCTCAGCAGAATTCGGTGCAAGTCTCCATTTGGCTGATGGCGATTTACGAAAGGTGCCCGTGCCTGTGCACGGCGGGTCCAAGATCAACAGGTCAGCCATTCCTGCCAAAGGCAAATGTGTGCGTGCATCAGCAATTATTGGTTCTGCAATTTCAGCTCCAGTGTTGGCAAGCTGACTCTTCCACGTAGCCATTCTGCGTCCTGAATAGTCCAAACTAATGATTTCGCCTTCATTCTGCATGAGCTGAGCTAGATACGTGGTTTTTGCTCCTGGAGATGCACAGACATCAAAAACAGTCATTTTCCTCGCAGGATTTCCCGCTTCAACCGCAAAACAGCTCGCTTTGTCCTGAAGGTAGAACAAGCCTTCTTGGAAACTCTTCGTTCCAGTAATAGGCTGTGGTGCGGCTGTAACTTCATACGAGTGTCTTAATCCGTCGACTTTCTCAGCGCTAATGCTCTCTTGAGCAAGTCTCTCCAGTATCTCGTTCGACGTGGCCTTGAGCGTGTTTATCCTTATGTATGTTGGGGACGGTTCCATGTTCGCTCGCAGCATTTCTACTGTTTCGCTTCTGCCAAAGAGTTTCATGCAGTACTTAACAAACCAACATGGATGAAAAGTACGAAGGCCGATTTGCTCTTCGTCGCTTCGGCCTTCACACACTGAGGCTAGGCGCCCTGTGAGCAAGGCACCTAGGATCGGCTCAACGGGCTGGAGCGTTTCCCACCCAAGTATCGACCGAACGAGTCTCGCTATGCTTTCCGCTTCACGAATATCTACTTTGACCCAATTCTTCGCGATTCTCGTCTGGTAAACATAAAGTCTTAGAAACGCTTGAATTCCAAGGTTGAACTCCTCCAACGAATTTGGTTTCATCGTTGCGTCTATGAACTCATCAATAAAGTTCAGTCGTCTTGAGGTTTCAGACACAAGATGATGAGCCATCCTCACAGCATTGTGATCGTCCATCGCTAGCTGTTTGACTGTCCTTGACAAGGCCAAGGGCTCGCTTAGCCTTCGCATTTCCATCCAGCTCAGAGTTTCAATCGAAAGTGTCCATGCTTCTTTGAGCAATGATACTGTTCACGTCCTCTGTACACTAAGAATGAAGGGACTAGAATTAAAGGCATTCCCGCATTTCATGAGCGCGTCCCTCGATACCTATCGAGCACCTGCACAGTTTCTGCCTAGGGGATAAGAGATTTTAGTCATAAGACCCATTAGGCTAGCAGGGTCAAGACCTAGATGGCGCAGAAACGCTTAGAAGAATTCTCACAGAAGGAGCTCACGTTTTCGAAGAAGGAGAGAGAAGAGCATGAGAATTCTGCTTTTGCAGAGAGCCCAGATGACGAAATGGGAAGACAGGTTCTTCATTCAGTGGCACCACACAACCTGCCAGCCTCCTACCTTGTATCAGCCACTTACGATGGCAAAACTGGAAAAGCCGTGATGAAACTCTATGAGCCAGCATCAGGCCGAATCTACTTCTGGTACGACAACACTGGACACCAGCCCTACTGCTTGACAAACCTTTCGCCCTATGAGCTTGAGAAAATCAACCGTCTAGTCGAGCATCCGGGTCTGGATCGGTTCGACTCCATAGAGAAATTCGATCCTCTTTTAGACAAAAATGTCAGAATAACAAAAATCTTGGCTAGGGACCCTCTAGCTATCGGCGGAAGACCCACAGGGTGCATAAGAGACATAATTCCGGAAGACTTCCCCAAAGCCTCTGGCACTCCAATAACGCCTGAACAAATCAAAGTGTGGGAATCAAACATAAAATACTACCAATCTTACATGTTCGACAGAAATCTTCTTCCAGGAATGATATACGAGGTCAAAAACGGCAACCTCATCGCGAAAACGCTTCAAGAAACTGAGAAAACAGTAACAAAAATACGTGAAATCTTCAAAGAAGCGACGAACGAAGAATGTAAGTTCATCGTAGAATGGGCCAGACTGCTTGAGTATCCCGCGCCGAAGTTCCGCCGCGTAGCAATTGACATCGAAGTCCTAGCACCTATTCCAACACGCGTTCCCGACCCTAGAGAAGCAGCCAACCAGGTCATCTGTGTTTCCATGTTTGCCTCTGATGGGCTGGAGAAAACGCTAGTTCTCAAACGCGAAGGGCTACGTGAAGGAGCAGAACATCTACCGGCAGACGTAAAAATCGAATACTTCAGCAAGGAAGAAGAGCTCATAAAAGCTGTTTTCGATACTCTTCGAGACTATCCCTTCGTGTTAACATTCAACGGTGACGATTTCGACCTCCATTATCTCGCCAACCGCGCCTTGAACCTGGGAATCAAACGCAACGACATCCCGATAGAAGTTGGCAAACGCTCCTGCCTACTGAACAATAGCGTTCACATAGATCTCTACAAATTCTTCTTCAACCGATCAATCCAGATATACGCATTCAACAATCGCTATCGAGACGTGACCCTCAACGACGTAGGAAGAGCCCTCATCCAGCTACAAAAAATACGACTTGAAAAGAAACTCGGAGACCTAACCTACACTGAACTGGCCAAGTACTGTCTCAGAGACTCGGAAATAACCTTCAAACTAACGAGTTTCGAAGACGAACTGGTCATGAAACTGATTCTAGTACTCGCGAGAATAAGCAGTATGCCTCTGGAAGATGTAAGTCGTCAAGGAGTATCACGTTGGATAAGAAACTTCCTCCAGCGCGAACATCGCCACAGAAACATGTTGATTCCCACTCCCCAGGACATACTTGCCGCCAAAGGCAAAACCGCGACCAAAGCCATAACCAAAGGCAAGAAATACAAAGGAGCAATAGTCGTCGAACCAGTCCCAGGAGTTCACTTCAACGTCGCCGTCATGGACTTTCCAAGCCTATACCCTTCCATAATGAAAGTTTGGAACCTCGGCTACCAATCCATTCTTTGCCCGCATCCAGAATGTCGGACCAACATCATCCCCGACACGCCACACTGGGTTTGCACGAGGAAAAGGGCATTAGAAAGCCTCCTAATTGGTTCGCTCAGAGACTTGCGAGTCCAATGGTACAAGCCCAAATCCAAAGATAAAGCCCTGGCCCCTGACCTGAGAAGCTGGTACAATGTAATTCAAGGAGCACTCAAAGTGATTCTAAATGCGAGCTACGGAGTCTTCGGGGCTGAAAGCTTCGACCTCTACTGTCCACCCGTAGCTGAAGCCACAGCTGCAATAGGAAGGCACTCTATAACACAGATACTCAACCGAGCAGAAAGCCTCGGCATCCAAGTGCTCTACGGCGACACTGACAGCCTATTCTTGAAGAACCCATCAGGACAACAAGTCGAAGAGCTGGCACACTGGACGGAGAAGGAGCTGAAAATGAGTCTTGACGTCGACAAAGTGTACAGGTACGCGGTTTTCAGTTCACGAAAAAAGAACTACCTAGGCGTTCTCGAAGATGGAACAGTCGACGTTAAAGGGCTGACAGGAAAGAAAAGACACATACCCCTTCTGATCAAAGAAGCTTTTGAGAAGATGAAAGTGCGGTTGGCAGTCGTGAAGACACCGGCAGACTTTGAGAATTCAAAAAAGGGTATAGCGGAAACTGTTCGTGACTGCTACGTGCAGCTCAAGAGGCGAGAGTGGAACAGTATGGCGGACCTTGCTTTCAACGTGGTTCTAGGAGAAGAAATCGAAAACTACACAAAAACCACGCCGCAACACGTCAAAGCAGCAAAAATCCTGAAGGAAAAAGGAGCGGAATTGAGGGCAGGTGATCTCATAAGCTTCGTCAAAATCAACAAAGAACCTCACGTTAAACCTGTGGAACTAGCAACAAAGAGTGAGATTGATGTTGACAAGTACGTAGCCTATCTGCATTCAACTTTCGACCAAGTTCTCGACGCCTTAGGCTTGGATTTTGACGAGATAATTGGACTGACAAAATTGGAACGCTTCTTCTGATAATTCTCCACAACTCCAACGTCAGTTCAGTGCTCTTGATTCATCTGGTTTCAGCAGTTCCATTATTGCTGGCCTGATGAGCGTCTGGCTAGTAGTGTAGGCCAGATGAGTTAACGCAGATCAGCCGTCTTCTTATACTTCTCCTAGCATGCGGCATATTGAGAACGAAAGAAGCTAGACCATTACCAGTTGTCGCGCGATTACGGCAGCAACAGTTGAGGACGCGACAAGAAGCGAAATCACTATCACAACCTGCCTCTCAGTAAGTGGACGATTAAACGTTATGATTGTTATCAGACTTCTTCTGTGATCTGACTTGAGTTGTTTACCATCGAAGAAAACATTGGCCTTAGTTCTGAAGAAGAAGATTGTCAAGAGAATCAATGTGGAATTGAATATGTAAGGCAAAACTGATATTACCAAATCAAGCTTCAAATCAGAAATAATTGCAAAAGAGGCGAGTGTTATTCCTATAGCAAAGGATCCAGTATTACCCACGAAGATCTTGCCTCGCAAGTTGAAGAAAGCAAGCACTAGCCAAACGATAAGTGGACATACCAAGAGAATTGCATAGGATCCTGAGATTGACATCAAGCCTATCATGATTATCGCTGGACAGACTGTTTCTAAACCATTCAGGCCGCCAAGCTGGTTAACTGCGTTTGTGATTATGGTCACGAGGATTGGTATAATTGCGAAATAGTAATAGGATCCCGAAGTTTACGGTTCCCAGTAGGGGAAGAGCTATTGAAGTACGTACAGCAGTAGAGCTTGCAAAAGTGGCAAGTGGTATCGCTGCTACCAGCGGGAGGAAAGCTTTGTATCGCCATTTGAGGTCTATCCAGTCGTCTAATAGACCCATGAAACCGCCGAACAAAATGCAGGATGCCAATGTTAGAGAGGCAGAAGCACCTGCAGCAGGGCTGATTCTTTCACTAAAGAAATACAGAAGAAAAATGTACACGACGCTGACCATAACGTAGATGGCGCCTAAACCATTTGGAACCAGAGGTTTGTTTGGTTTATGCTGGTCAGGAGCTCGGGGGAACAAATCGTCTCCCTTCATCCGTTAGGATAGTCGATATTGTATTTAGTATAGTCGATCTTGTATAGGGCGACGAGCGGGACCAGGTTGCCATAATTGCTCTGAGCGTCGCTTGGGGCAAGGTTCAACCCAGCAATATATGCAGGCGTAAAGTAAAGCGGCTGTGTAACGTTGCCTGAATCTGGGTCAACGATGTTATTCGTGGTACAATAAAGATTTCTCGTCCAACTCATCAGCTTGTAGATTGTGCAGTTGTATCCGTAATCGCTCCACGCCCAATTGTTCGGCCAATAAGTTGAGGTCGTAGCGTTTGAATCATAAAAGCCAAATGGAGTTTCATCAGTCCAGTTCCATGCAGGCCACTGTTGGCTGTTCACGTTGGAGCTCTGACCGGAGATTCTCGCCATCCACACCCATTTGCCCTCGTCTCCATAGCCCGCCTCAACAGCATAGGTAGTGCCTGAAGACGTTTGCACAGATATTGTGGTGAACACAAGTACGTATTTCGCGTCGTATAGCTTCAGCATTTTCAGCGATTCACTCTCGTTGGCGACGAAAGTGAAACCAACATTTTGGATAGCCGTGCTGTTTATGGTGGCGTTGTCATTAATCGTCGTGACGTTTCCCTTGATCGTAAGCCAAAATCCGTAGTCCCACCAACAGTCGACAACATCAGTCGGTTGGAGGTTAGTGCTGGTCCATTGGAGCATGTCTAGCCATTGGTTGACTGGCACGTTTGGAACTATGGGAAGACTGGATGCAGTAATGGTCAAAGGAGTATAAGCCTGCCTGTACACTGTGGGAACACCGCCTGTTTGTGGCGAAATGGCAAATTGCGTCGTCAGAACCACGAATATCAGGAGGACGGCGGTTCCGCTGAACTCTTTTCCGACATGTTCTAAGCGAAACTTTTTCGTCGTTATTTTTGGCGGTTCTTTTAGCATTGTTACAAACGGTTTTAGTATGCCTACTATTCCAATGGCGGAAATGAGGGCGAAGGCCGGTGCAAGAAGGAAAAGTAGGCGCACCATGGAGGCAGAGAAATATAGAGATGTTAGACCGAAGAGCAACAATAACAAGTTCTTGTTTGTGATGTTTCTTGCGATGAAATACAGTCCGACAATGAAGAATATTGTCAAGATGCCGAGATCATAATACATGGAACCCCAAGCAGTTACGTTGTGTTCAGCAACGGATATCGTGAGCGGATTGGCACTTCGCACGAGGGGGTCTATGACCGTAAAAAACTTGCCTGCTATGTTGCCTGCGTATCCTAGCGCGAAAATCGCGGCGAAGGCGCCGATTATAACGACTATGGTTGTTACTGCGAGCAGGAATCTCTCTCTTGCAGAAGCAAGATTCTGCAGGACTTCACCCAGGCAAAGCAAAACGAATACGCCTGCAATAGGCAGCACTGCATAGCTTATCGGGTATTTTATCCCTAGGAAGGGGGCGCTCATCGCTATTAGCAGTCCAAGACCGAATGATATGCCGTACGCAAAGAAAATTCGCCGTGAGTATCTTCTCAGTACCAGCAGAGCAAAAACAAAAAGCGCTGCTAAGTCAACTAGGTAATATGCTGCACCCCACCCCATTATGAAGTAGGCCAAGCATGCAGCGCACGCGAGCGAATATCTTATCGAGGATCCAATGGGTCTCTCTTCTTCGATTGCCCTTGGAAAAAGCAAGAGGAAAAGCAGGAAAGCAAAAGTAGACATTTCAGTTTCAAACCAGCCCAGATTGCTTCTTGTAATGAAAGATGAGTCCAGCGCTAGTATGAGTGCAGCAAGCATTCCAACGGTTTTCCCTCCAAATTCCTTCCCAAGGAAATACATTATCAAAACGCATAATGTGCCGAATATCGGCGGAAGAAGTGAAACAAAACTCATTAAATCAATGTTCACGCCCAACAGATGGATCAAGTCATAAAGAAAAGCTCCAGTCATAGGTATTGATGGCAGTGATTCTGAACCCATGTTGATCCCCTGCGGATGCCAAAGTTGAAAGTCCACCCAAAGCTTTGGCCAGAATGGCGAGAACAATCCGTTACTCACCATGTAGTTACTTACACGATACTCGAAAAATGCGTCAAACTCGGACAGGTTTACTGAAGGTTGAGTTCCCGTCCCTATTTCCCAGCGCAGTGGAAGAATCCTGATAGTAAAAGCCACAAGCACTATGAGCGAAATTGCCGCGAAGGTTAGCAGTGAACCGCTGCTGACTTTTACCCGCAGTTTTCCCAGGCTCTTTAGGCCATTAACCAAGGCTTCTCTGGACAGCTTCACTTGAGCTTCTTTCCTCCTAAGGGCTACGTTAGTTTGTTATTTTTGCTTTTGGTTATGCGATTATCTGAAGATAATTTAGATGACATTGGTCATCGTTATATACCTTTCCAAAAACGAAAGAGGCCAATCAGAGGGCTCGTGTCTTAGCTTGCTGTTTTTCTTCGTTTGAAGCCGTAGACGTCAGTGTTGTAGAAGGGAAACTCCACTATTCTGCCGCTTACCGTCTTGTCGCGTATTCTTACTCCTACGCCGTTTCCAGTTTGGACGTGAGGCATTTGGACGTAGCCCATGCCGATGCCGAGACCTAGTATAGGAGAAAATGTTCCGCTTGTTATGCTGCCTATTCTTTCTCCAGTTTCAGCATGAATTTCGAAGCCGTGGCGAGGTACTCTCCTGTCTGCCAGTCTTATTCCAACACGTTTGCGCTTCATCCCCTCAGCTTTCTTTCTCGACAAAGCTTCTTTTCCTATGAACACATCCTTCTGCAGTTTCACTACAAACCCAAGCCCCGCTTCGAACGGTGTCGTAGTTTCGTCTATATCGTTTCCGTACAAGCATAATCCTGCTTCAAGTCTCAGCGTGTCCCTTGCTCCCAAACCACAGGGTTCTATTCCAATAGTCTTGCCCGAGTCAAGGATTGCCCTCCATAACTTCAAAGCATTTTCTGGTTTTTCAAATGAAGCGTTCCACACGAAGACTTCGAAGCCGTCTTCACCTGTGTAGCCTGTTCTGGACAGAAAAACTTTCACGTCGGCCAACTTGGAATGCCCGCATTTGAATCTTTCAATCTTGCTCAGATCTTCCGTTGATATTCTCTGCAGCGTCTTTTCAGCGTTTGGACCCTGAACTGCAAGCATCGCAACGCTATTAGAGATTTCTTCGATTTTCACGTTGAAACTCTTTGAATTCCTCATCAACGAATCATAGTCTTTTTGGCGGTTGCCCGCATTGAAAACCACCAGGAACCTTTCCTTTTCCAAACGATAAAGCACAAAATCGTCAATTATGCCGCCTTTTTCCGTGCACATAACTGAGTACTGCGCTGCATTGGGCTGCAAGGCCGAAACATCATTTGTTACTACGTAATTCAGGAAACGTTCCGCATCAATTCCTGTCACTAACACTCTTCCCATGTGGCTTATGTCAAAGATTCCGACACTGTTTCGCACGGCAAGATGCTCGGGAGTTATGTCTTTGTAGTACAAAGGCATTTCAAACCCAGCGAAAACCGTCAGTTTCGCAGTTTTTCGATGTACCTCGTAAAGCTGCGTCCGATGAACCTCACCGTTCAAGCCTATTCCCCACAGGCCGTTTATTTCGAAGGCTTAACATTTACGTCTACAGGTACAAACGAGAGTTTCTTGCCACACCCAGGGCATTTACCTTCATGTTCATGCAAGATCTCATCTGGAGGCTTCAGTTCAGGTCCTTCGTACAGAACGCGACCACAACCCTGGCATGTAACACGTTGAGGCATAAACACCGCACTCCGTTTGCTATCAATAAGGGAAGTAAGCGTTCATGACGTATTTATCGATTGCTGGAGCAGCGTGCGAACGATTCTTGACTGAGGAAGACTGATTGCCAAATGCCTGACGTTTTTGGCTTCTGAAGAAGATTCAAAAGAGGAAAACCTTAATATTTCAACAGCCAAGGCGCCGTTCAGAGAGATAGACCTAACAGGCGTAGCGCAGTTTGCATCAACCATGAAAAACTACACGCTAATCATCACCGAAAAGCCGGATACCGCGCGAAGGATAGCTTTGGCTTTGGACAGAAACCAAGACGCAAAAAGAATCAACGAAAAAGGCGTGTCCTACTACTTGGCTAGGCGCGACAAAGATATTGTCGTTGTTCCTGCCCTTGGGCATCTTTACACAGTTGCCGCAGACAAAAAAGGAAGAAGCTCTTACCCTGTTTTCAGTTTCAAATGGGTGCCACGGTTTATCGCTGAAAAAAGGGCCGCGCATGTCCGCGCATGGCTTGAGGTTATCATGAAACTGGCGAGAAACGCCGACGGGTTTGTAGATGCTTGCGACTATGACCTGGAAGGAAGCGTAATTGGGTACTGCATTCTGAAATATGCTTGTGGAGGCAGGGAAAAAACGTCAAGACGTATGAGATTCTCCACTCTGACTAGAGAAGAGCTGGAAAAAGCATATGTTGAATCGCTGCCACACCTAGACTTTGCGCTGATCGAAGCAGGCATGACTAGACATGAGGTTGACTGGCTTTATGGCATAAACCTTTCAAGAGCTCTTACATATGCAGCGAGGAACTGGAGCGGAAAATACCGTACACTGAGTACTGGTCGAGTTCAAGGTCCGCTTCTGAAATTTCTAGTTTTAAGAGAAAGAGCCATCAGAAGCTTCGTGCCAGCGCCTTACTGGCAAATAAGAGCACTGCTTGAGATTAACGGCCAAACCTTTTGGGCTGAATACGTGAAGAGAGTAGTAGAGAATAAGAAACAAGCATACGCTGTTTCACAAGAGTGTAAGGGAACAGGACGGGTTGAGAAGGTGATTGTCCGACGATTTCAACATCCTGCGCCTGTCCCGTTTGATTTAGGGGCATTGCAAGTTGAAGCTTACAGATTCTTTGGATATAACCCCAAAAGGACGCTGGATATTGCTCAAAGCTTGTACCTGAACGCGCTAATTTCCTACCCGCGGACAAGCAGTCAAAAACTCCCACCTGCGATAGACTTCGAATCAATCCTCACGAAATTGGGCAACCTGAAAGAATACAGAGAACTTGTTTCAGGTCTTCTGGCTGAACCTGTATTGAAACCCTGTGAAGGAAGCAAGAAGGATCCAGCTCACCCAGCAATTTATCCGACTGGGAAACTGCCTGAGCCCCATCTCAACAGATCTGCAAGAAACATCTGGGATCTCATCGTTCGAAGATTCATGGCAGTGTTCGGGGAGCCGGCAATAGAACAAAGCGTTGAAGCAGATATCAGCGTCAACAGTCACATTTTCTGCCTGAAGGGAAGGCAGACCGAACAACAAGGGTGGCAGAAATTCTATGTACCCTACGTCAAGTCGGAGGAAATACTCTTGCCCCTACTCAACAAGGGGCAACCAGTTGGCTTCAAGAAGGTTGTGGTGGAAACCAAGTTCACTAGGCCACCTCAACGGTACAACCCTTGTAGTCTACTTCAGAAAATGGAGGAAGCAGGAATCGGTACAAAAGCAACGAGAGCTGATACTGCGCAAACGCTTTACGAAAGAGAATACATTCAGAACGAGAAGATGAAAGTTACCGACTTGGGTTTTGAAGTTTTCGAAGTTTTGAGAAACTACTGCCGACAGGTTGTCTCAGTTGAAATGACAAGAGAGCTTGAGGAGAGAATCGATCGGATAAGTCAAGACTGCGAAAAAAGAAAAGACGTTCTGGCCGGCACAATCAGAATCCTCAGGCCGGTGCTGAAAGAGCTCAAGCAGGAGGAATTGGTGATAGGCGAACGTCTACGCAACGCTGTTGAAAAAACAAAGCTCGAAGAAAACTTCATCGGAGAATGCCCAAACTGCCGAACGGGAAAGCTTCTGGTGATATACTCAAGGAAAACCGGAAAACGGTTCATCGGCTGCACAAACTACTTCAAAGGGCTTTGCAATAGCTCATTTGCTTTACCGCAAAATGGAACAATCAGTCTGGATAACAGGAAATGCACTGCCTGTGGATGGCCAACCGTTCATTTTCGAACAAGAGGAAAAAGGTGGTCGCTATGCTTCAATCCTGGTTGTGCAATGAAAGAAGGAAAAAGGAGAGACAAGAATTGAAATGTCACATTTGCGACAGAGAAGCCTGGAGTGAGGGATACTGCAAGTTTCATGCGAAGGCCCATCAGGCTGTCATCAAGAAATATGATGATTGGAGGAAAGCGTTAGGCATTTCTTGGAAAGAGTATTTAAGTGAGATTGCCCAGAATCCATTAACAGGCGAATGGGCAAAGGAAGTTGCTTTGCAGCTGGCAGAACAGGAGAACACGAAAAATGTCAAGAACTGTTAAGAGACGTATCTCATCATTATCTTTTTCAGCGAATAAGCTCTATCGAACAATCACAACTGCCAGGTCGAATCTCCTCATTCCAACATTGGTCATAGCATTCGCAGTTTTCCTCTTCGCGGGAGGCATATATGATTTGATACAGAGACCGGTGGCTGCGGTCTATTACAACAACAAATTCCTTTTTCTCAATCCGTACCTATCCGAGCAATTCGTGGATGACACGGTTATTGCAGTCATCCTCTATTCACTGGGCGTGATTGGATTGATGGTAACCTACCAGAGCACCAAGTATGTTTACAAGCCAAGACAAGCATATATGATGCTGCTTATGGGGTTAGTTCTCATGCTAATGGCTTATATATTCTTAGAACTGGCAATACACATAAAACTCACTGGGTCGTACTGAGAATCTTTCACCACGGAGTGCGTTTCAGTCGCAGCTTGTAGGCTGCGACGTTGGTCAGTAGATGGATAGGCGGCGTTATTAGCAGTACCGTCAAAGCAAGTTCCCAAGATAGCGTGGGCGAAGAAAGCAGGAGCGAGAAAACAAGTGCCCCCACTATGAAGTCAATCTGATCTACAATTGGCAGAAGATTTCCAGGACGAATTCCAAGTCTTCTTTTCAGAAAAGCTCCTGCAAGGTCGCCGAACAGGGCTCCCAATGACAGCAGGAGTCCAAAAAGGACGGGGTAGCCAAAGACTGCACTTTCAGAGAGACCAACGCAGGTGCCCACGAATAAACCCACAAAAAAACCTCTGAAAGTCTTGTTTTTGCCGAAAATCGGCTTTCCATCAACAAAGTTCCTCCCCAAATCCATCTGCAACCCTCCTCCTGCAATAACAGGCGCGGCATTCGCACAGTACGCAGGAAGTATGACGATTATGGATTTGAGGATCAACTCTGAGATTTCCATCAGTCTGCAACTCCCTTGTCGCCTGAGCATTCGCGTATGCCCGAGTTTTCAATTATGGCCTTCTTGGTCTTTGGCTGAAGTTTCTGAAGGCTTTTCTCTAAGGTCACTTCGATCACATGTTGGTTCTCGGTGGGTTTCAGCTCAAATATTGTGTTAGCCCAAAATTTCAGAACCCTTGTAGCAACGGGCTCCATGTTTGCAGTGGCTTTGTCTAGAACGCTGTGAACTTGGCTTGTTATCAGAGCAGTGGTTTTTTCGGTTTTTACGGTTTGAGCTAAAACTGCCAATTGTCTGTTGAGTTCCCTGTTCAGTTCAAACGTTCTTGATGGAGACTCTGCAACTCTTAGACGATAGAGAGTCGTGAACGTGTCCACGACTATGAGTCCGAAGTTGTTTTTTACGAACTCAACCAACTGATCCATAATAGTTGTTTGTTCGTGAAAGTCACGGGGCCTTGCCAGGACCAAGAGATCCGCTATGCCTGCGAACTGTTCCGCCGTTATCTGAGCAAGTCGTTGAACTGAGAATGTATTGTCGCAGTCAATAAACAGCGTTCTGTGCCCTTGCTTTGCACAGTTTATGGCACATTGCATGGCGAGAGTCGTTTTTCCAGTCTCCGCCTCGCCATAGATGAGGCCAATACTGTCCGGCGAGAGGCCCCCTCCTAGATACTGGTCTATTGTTCTTAAGCCTGTTGGAATGTTTCGCTGCACGTTTGGACACGTCACAGATATAAACATCGAAACCAATAATTTGTTTTGCGTTGGAGCATCTCGCACAACCAGGATTGCCCATATGAAAGCGAAAATTGCTGTCGTAACCGTCCTTGGGAAAAACTATTATCTGGTTGTCAACGAGTTAAGAAGGAGGAACACACCTTTCCTGAGCTTAACTCCGTACGAACCAATACCCATGGAAATTGACGTTGTTATCACCACCGAAAAGGAGAAGTCCTTGATAAAACATCAAAGAATACTCACCTTCAAAGAAGGGATGCAGCCAGTAACCTTGATAGATGAAGCTTTGAGAATCACTCAAGGAAGAGGGTTCTTTGAAAAAATCACGGTTGGCGTAGATCCGGGTGAAGTGTTTGGACTGGCAGTTCTAGTTGATGGAAAGGTCATAGAAACAGGAAACTGTTTCAGCATTGAAGAAATGTTGCTCAAAATAGCGGATATTATACGAAACGTTGAAAATACTCGCGTATTATCTGTCTCAGTTAAGATAGGGGACGGAGTCCCCCAGTGTAAAGAGAAGTTGTTTCGCGCCCTAGACAAGGCTCTACCAGCAAATGTTTCGTTGGAAAGCGTCAGCGAAACTGGAACAAATCGTTACTTAGGTGGAGCGAAACATAGAAGAGGCTTAAGAGATATCGTTTCAGCCATACAAATAGCAGGAAGAAATGGCCATAGGTTTCAGAGGAGAAAAAAAGATGAACAGAACAGTTAAGAAGGGAACGACTCTGCTTGTTGACGGGCCAGCTTCAGTCACAGTGACTTCAGGAAAGGTGGAAGCGTTCGGCTCTGTAATCAACGGGACAGCAAAGGTTGTCATACGGGAAGGCAAAAGACTGCCTTTTGCTGTGGAAGAAGCAGCTACGTTTGAAATAGCTTTGGGCGATAGGGCTTCTGCGGAGGAAGTAGAAGGAAACACAATCCCCTTGTCATGGGTTAAATCCTGTGAAGAATTCATTAATCTTCCAACAAAACCTGTCGTAGCTCTGGTTCTCGGCGCTGTTGACTCAGGAAAGACAAGCTTCTGCACGTACCTCACAAACAAAGTATTGGGTGGAAAGAGAAAAGTAGCGGTATTGGATGGAGACGTGGGTCAATCAGACATAGGGCCTCCTTCAACAGTGGCTTATTCTTTCGTTACCAGGCCCATAACGGATTTATTCAGTCTTCGCGCAAAGAACGCTCTGTTTGTCGGGGAGACATCGCCAAGCAAAGCTACAGACAAAGTAATCGAGGCTTTGTCATCGTTGAAAAAGGAGATTTTGGACAGTAACGCCGAATCTGTCGTGATCAACACTGACGGTTGGTTCGAAGGAGAATGTGCTGTAAACTACAAGATCCAGCTTGTAGAAAAGCTTAACCCGAATATCATTTTCTTTATTCAGCAGAAGGACGCGCCAACACTGCTTATCAGTGCACTTGAAAGGTTCAAGAAAGTCATTGTTGAATCCCCATCCGCCATAAGGCAAAGAGACATCGAAAAGCGAAGAAACCTGAGGGAACTTGGCTACACGAAATATTTGAGAAATCCGAAAGTGCAATCGCTTTCGCTGAACTGGTTGAAAGTCGAGGGAAATGAACTGTTTGATATATGCAAGACCCGCACAAACGTCAGACAGGCAAGCAAGATATATGGTCTTCTCGGCATGAAGCCTCTGCACCTTTCTGAAGTCGGCGACAGAGTCTGTGTAATCATCGGTAGGAAACGTTGGATAGATGCAGACAACATCAAGAAAGTTGAGGAGTATACGAAAAAGAAGGTTTTCGTAGCTCGGAAAGGTGAAGAGGAAGGATTACTCGCAGGCCTCTACGATTCAAATCGAAGTTTCCTTGGCGTAGGTATTCTTCAAGAAGTTGACTTTCTGAGGAAAACCGTGAAGATATCCACACCTGTTTCTCAAGATATCTGCGTGCTTGCGCTAGGCAAAATCAAATTGGACAAGAACATGAGAGAAATCCCGATCACAGAGGAAGAAAACCAGACAGATTTCCCTTCATTCAAGAAACTTTTCTGAAAATAGAGCGCCAGCGGGTTCCCAGACTCCCTTTTTCAGTGTGATAGAGCGGGTCATACGCTCTAAATGACGGTCAGTCTATTTGAGAACGTATCGTCGTGCCCCGACGAAGCAAATCCAAAACTGTGGGATACACCACAGGTGAATGCAGGAACAGGCGCGACTAATAGTTCAACAAAAAGCGTTCTTTGTTCATTTACGCTTTTTTGATCTCTCGTCTCAGCCATGCTATCACTTCGCCAACTACGGCTACGATTATGAGCATTCCAAACTACTCCTGCAACCAACTGAATAAGGGGCTATGGATCCATGATCCCTGAGAAGCACCAGCTTCAGGACCACCAATAGCATTGCCCCAAAGAAAGTAACTGAGAAAATTGAAAACAATCAGAAATGCCAAGGATCCCGTCGCAGACGCACCGTTGGGATATCACGATGAGTAGAGTACAATAATGGAGGGGCCTTCAATAATTGCTGTGACGAGATCATCACAAGAACTCTATACAAGTCTCTCATCAAGTCTGCAACAGAAATACGCCATTGGAGATCTATTTATTTACATGGGCCGTCCACTTCGCGAACTGGGTGGAACACGCATACGTGCGAAACATGCTTCATCGTCTTGGCCTTATTCCTGCATAACCTTCTGGCAGTCAATTATTCCTCACCTTCTTTTTCTTGACCTTCGCTAGGGCTTCGTGAGCTATCCTGAAATTGCTCGAAATATCTTCGAAAGCTCTTTCGACGTTTCTATCCGCCTCATTACATGAAATCGTTGTCACAATTAACGTTTTGAAAACATATGCGCTTGATGGCTTCTGCTTTGGCGCTGCGAATGCCTTTTCAAATGTATCAGGGATTCTCTTCGGGCGGTCGTTCGTCACGTAGTTGCTTAAGTTTTTGAAAGTGATAAATAGTGAGTGGATGACGCTATTAATGAGCAATGGAGAATCAATATGGAACGTGCAGCTGTCGTAAAAGATGAGATAATTGAACAAGACAAACGTTTCCTTGCAGTCTACGTCGAAGCAAAGAATTCTTGTTTGGTTCTGCTGAGCGAAAGAGAGGACAAGCTTGGAACGCTGGCAATTGCGGTTCCAAAACCAAAAGACTTGATCGGGCCTCCATCATCGTCGATTCTTGTGGGCGACAGAAATGTGATATCCGCCCGAATGTTTGCTGAGAACCTTGCGGAATCAAAAGGGAAGATAGCGTTTGTTTCGATATACTTGGAATCCATGGACGAAAGGCAGGCGCAATCGGCCTTCAAGAAGCTTATGGAGAGAGTTACTCACAAAGAACCGCAAAGGGAAGGAGTGACGGCATGAGCTTCAGAGACTTCTTGAAGACATCAGAGAAGGATGGAGACTTAGTTCGTGTCAAAGAAGAGGTCTCACCTCGTTTTGAAATCTCCTACGTCTCAAGAAGCTTTGACAACGAAGGTTCGATTCTATTGTTTGAAAACGTGAAAGGCAGTGACAAAAAGGTCGTCACCAATGTTTGCGGATCGCGAAAAAGGATTTGCAAAGCTCTCGGCGTTGACCAAAACAGACTCTGCGAAAAACTAGTCGAAGCTTGGCATACGCCCAGCAAGCCGAGGGTTGTTGAAAACGAGGTCTTGAAGAGAATCAAGATAGTTGACTTGTCGAGGTTTCCAATTCTAACGCACTTCGAAAAGGATGCGGCTCCATACATAACCTCGGCTGTCGTTCATGCGAAGAGCGTTGTTGGAGAAATCGAAAACGTCTCGATACATCGTCTTCAAGTTCTGGACAAGAGCCATCTCGCTATCCGTCTAGTTCCTAGACATCTTTTCAGACTGTGGCGAAAGGGGAAGGAAGCAGGCCAAGATCTTGACATTGCTATCTCCATCGGTGTGCACCCCGCGGTTCTAGTTGCTGCATCGTCTCCGGTTCCCTTCGGCGTGTGCGAGTTTCACGTTGCGAACACCTTGATAGGGGGCAACCTGCATTTGGTCAAATGTGAAAACGTCGATGCCTATGCCCCTGCTGACAGCGAAATCGTTTTGGAAGGAAAGATTTCAGCGACGGAAGAGGTCATTGAAGGCCCCTTCGTGGATATCACAGGCACATACGATGTGCAAAGAAAACAGCCGGTCGTTACAATCGTAGGCATCTTGCAACGAGAAGACTACATCTATCATGGACTGTTGCCTTCTGGATCCTGAACACAGGTTTTTGATGGGAGTTCCCCATGAAGTCCTCATCTGGGAAGCAGCTTCAAAAGTTGTTCCCAAAGTCCACGCGGTCAACCTCTCAATTGGAGGGTGCGGATGGCTACACGCGGTGATTTCTGTGGAGAAACAGCTTGACGGCGATGGAAAAAACGTTTTGTTGGCAGCTTTCGCAGCGCATCCCAGCCTGAAACACGCAGTCGTCGTGGATCCTGATATCGACGTGTTTGACCCTTCCAGTGTTGAATGGGCTGTCGCGACAAGATTCCAGGCAAACAAGGATATGATAGTCGTGAACAACGTGCGAGGATCAACGTTGGATTCTTCCGCGGATCAGGAAACAGGAATGACGACGAAAGTTGGAGTTGACGCAACCAGACCCTTTTCTAAACTCAAGGAGAAATTTGAAAAGGCAAGAATCATTGTTGCAAAAGAGACCGAGATGCTTGCGGACAGGTTGCATGGTTTGTAAATGCAGCTTGTGAATGCATAGAGAGGCTCCAGAAATCATATATTTGGTGAATGATTGATCCAAGGCTTGGTGGCCATTTTGGCACAAAATGAAATCAAGGAGAAAGAGGGCGAGGTTACAATAAAAGTTGAGGACGTGATGGTGAAAGAAGTGATGACAATCGATGACAACGTCACAGTAAAGGAGGCCGCCGACGTCATGAACAAGTTCGATATAGGTTGCCTGATTGCTATTAGAAGAGGAAAGGCAATAGGGATTCTGACAGAGAGGGATATTTTGAAGCGCATAGTTGCCGGTGGGAAGGACGCAGTCAAGACAAAAGTGAAGGACGTGATTACATCCCCGCTTGTGGTGGCAGAGCCAAGCATGGATTTGGGAGAAGCGGTGAAACTCATGTTTCAGATGAAAATCAAGAAGCTGCCTGTAGTTGATGGAAAACGAATTGTGGGACTTGTTAGTCTGACAGACATTGCTCGTTTTCAACCTCAAGTCATCTCAATACTGAAACAACTTGCTGCAAAACAGGCTGCACCGAAGAGTATGAAGAAAATCATTGACCGTTACGTTGTGTAAGCGTACTTCTGCATCTCTTTATGTTCTGCTGCGGCGAGGTTTAAAAGGTAAGGCATCCTTCTACGCTATTCAATGAAGACAATACTGTTAAAGGTGCATCCGAAGAATCCTCAGGTCGAGAAAATACGTGTCGCTGCAAGGTTCATCAAGGCAGGCGGCATGGTCGCTTTTCCCACAGAAACAGTGTACGGCTTAGGTGCTGACGCCTTAAATGCAGAAGCTGTCCGCAGACTTTTTGAGGCAAAGAAACGTCCTTTGGACAACCCGCCCATCGTGCACGTTTGCGACGTAAAGGATGTTTACGAACTGGCCAAAGAGGTTCCTCCACAAGCTGAAAGGCTGATGAAAACATTTTGGCCTGGACCCTTAACTTTAGTTTTGAAACGTTCAAGGCTAGTGCCCCGCGTGACCGTCGCGGGTTTGGACACAATTGCGGTGAGGATGCCTCGGCACAAAGTCGCTCTCGCCTTGATCAGCGAAAGCCAATGTCCAGTTTCGGCGCCAAGCGCCAACCTCGCGGGCAAGCCAAGCCCAACAACAGCGAAGCATGTTATGGACGATTTAGATGGAAGAATTGACGTTGTTTTGGATGCTGGTTCAACGATAATAGGTGTCGAATCCACTGTTCTTGACGTCACGGTCGACCCACCTCGGATTCTGCGTCCCGGCGGAACAACGTTTGAATCTCTAAAACAGGTTCTCGGTTCAGTAGAACTCGATCCGGCTGTGACGGCTGAGAAGCCAGTGCTCATTGGGAGCGTCCGCTCACCAGGAATGAAGCATAAGCATTATGCCCCAAATGCTCAGGTGGTCGTTGTTGAAGGCCAATCATCTGCCGTGGTCCGCAGAATGAATGAATTGATAGCTTACTATGAGAGACGAGGAAGCAAGGTTGGGATTCTGTGCACAGATGAAACTGTGGGTTCTTATAAGGCCGACGTCGTGAAATCTCTCGGAAGCAGACGCAATCTGGTCACTGTGGCGCATAATCTGTTCGCTAACATTAGAGAGCTTGACTTGGAAGAAGTTGATGTAATGCTCGCTGAAGGCGTGCCTCTCAGGGGACTTGGACTTGCGGTAATGAATAGGTTGCGAAAAGCTTCAGGCTACAAAATCGTCAAGGCGAACAGAAAGAACTGATTTTGTTGCTTGTTCTCAGTCACTCTGCTTTGGAAAATTCGTGTAGGATATGCTAAGGGCTTGATTTTGTTTTGGTCGGCTGATTGAAAGTGGCAATTTGCTCCAGTCAACTGTTTTTATCTTAGCATTGGCATTTTGATGTGTTCATCTTTTGCAATTTGCTGGGCCTTCTTGTAGCCAGCGTCTGCGTGTCTTACTACTGCCATTCCAGGATCTGTCGTTAAGACCGTTTCTATTCGACGTTCCATTTCTTTGGTTCCATCGGCCACCAAGCACATTCCCGCGTGTATGCTGTACCCAATTCCGACTCCTCCACCGTGATGCACGCTAACCCATGTGGCTCCTCCGACGGCGTTTATTAGAGCGTTTAGTACAGGCCAATCAGCAATTGCGTCACTCCCATCTTTCATGCCTTCCGTCTCCCGGTAGGGAGAAGCGACGCTTCCTCCGTCTAGATGGTCTCTGCCGATCCAAATTGGCCCGGAGAGACTGCCATTGGCGACCATGCTGTTGATGGTTTTTCCAAATCTTGCCCGTTCGCCGAAACCGAGCCAGCAAACCCTTGCGGGTAGGCCTTGGAACTTGACATGTTCTCTCGCTTTGGTAATCCATCGACACAGCTCTTTGTTATACGCAAAATCCCTCATTATGACCCTGTCCAACTCGTGAATATCGTCCTCGGTGCCTACGAGGGATGCCCAGCGAAACGGCCCCTTTCCTTCACAGAACATTGGTCTAACGTATCGCTGGACAAAGCCTGGGTAAGCGAAGGCCTCTTTGAAGCCAGCCTTGCTGGCCTGTTCTCTAAGGTTGTTTCCGTAATCAAACGTTTCAGCTCCCTTGTGCATCATCTTGACCATCGTTTCAACCTGCAAGCGCATGCTCTCGTTGGCACGTCTGCAGTATTCTTTTGGATCGCTCTCTCTAAGGTCGTCCGCTTCTTCTTTGCTGATGCCTGCAGGGTAATAGCCATTCAGGGGGTCATGTGCGCTGGTCTGGTCAGTCAGAACGTCAGGGATTATGCCTCTCTTTAGAAGTTCCGGGTAAACATCAGCGGCGTTGCCAAGCAGACCGATACTTCTTGGAACTTGCCTTTGCTTAGCGTCCAGAGCTAGCCTCAAAGCTTCTTCCAGGCTGTCAGTCCATGTTTCTAAGTAATTGTGTTTGATCCTGCGCTCAATCGCTCGTTTATCAACTTCCACGACTAAAGCTACACCGTCGTTCATGGTTACAGCCAGAGGCTGTGCGCCTCCCATTTCGCCGAGACCCGCGGTGAGAACGAGCCTTCCGCGAAGGCTGCCGCCGAAGTGCTCCTTCGCAACAGCAGCCATTGTCTCGTACGTTCCCTGAAGAATGCCCTGCGTTCCTATGTATGCCCACGATCCTGCTGTCATCTGTCCATACATTATCAGTCCCTTCTGTTCCAACTCGTAGAAGTAGTCCCACGTTGCCCATTTTGGCACGAGCATTGAATTAACGATCAATGCTCTTGGGGCCCACGTGTGAGTCGTGAAAACGACCACGGGTTTTCCACTTTGAATGAGCATTGTTTCGTCAGGCTCTAACTCTATCAATGTTTCAACAATTTGGTCAAAACATTCCCAATTCCGACAGGCCTTTCCAGTTCCTCCATATACGATGAGCTTTTCAGGGTCCTTCGCTACTTCCGGGTCGACAACGTTACAGAGCATCCGCAGAATGCCCTCAATTTGCCAGTTCTTGCAATGCAGTTTTTTCCCTCTCAGCAAGTGAACAGGCTTTTCCAGCTCAACCAATAGTTTTTCCACCCTGAATCAAGAATGAGAAAACACACTTTAATTCTTTGCCCAAATACCATCAAATGTTCAGGACACGGCAAGTCTATTTCCTACATCTTCTGCTCTTCTAGAATCCGATACTCGTTTCGACTTGCTTCTGTGTCGATCACGACTCTTCCGTTCTTTATCACTTTGTCAACGAGGTTCACACCAAATCGGTAGCCAAGAAACTTGTGATTGGGCACGTCCAATATGACAGCATCAGCCTTCTTTCCAGGTTCTAGGCTGCCCACTTCTTTTCCTCTGCCTACGGCGTAGGCGGCATTGATGGTCGTTGCAGTTATTGCTTCAGCTGGTGTCATCCTCATGAAGTGACAAGCAAGCGCAATTATTAGCTGCTGGTTTTCAGCCCAGCAGTTTGGGTTGAAGTCGGTTCCAAGAGCTATTGAGGCGCCGAGATTTATCATCGCTCGAGCGTCTGCATATCGGTTATTCATGAGGCTGAATGCTGCTGCGGGAAGTAGGTTAGCTATGACATTTTTGTCAGCCATGGCTTTGATGCCTTCTTCGGAAGAGAAAAGCATGTGATCTGCAGATGCTGCTTCTATGCTGGCTGCGAGTTCTGCTCCGCCTAGGCAGCTCATCTCGTCTGCGTGAACCTTGGGTTTCAGGCCTGAGTTCTTTCCTGCTGTTAAGATGCGTCTTGACTGTTCAAGGTTGAATATTCCTCTTTCGCAGAACACGTCGCAGAACTCTGCGAGTCCCTTCTCGGTCACTTTTGGGATCATTTCTTCGATGACCAAGTTGACGTAGTCTCGTGGGCTGTTAGAGAATTCTGGCGGGATAGCATGTGCGCCTAGAAAGGTTGGGACAATGTCGATTGTGTGCAGTTGGTTTAGGCGTTGAATGACCTGCAATATCTTCAGCTCGTCTTTTGTGGTCAGGCCATAGCCGCTTTTTGCTTCAACCGTCGTGGTTCCGTGTTCCAGCATTGAATCCAACGTCTTCGTGCCATTTTCGACGAGTTTTTCGAAGCTAGCCTTTCTCGTTTCTCGGACTGTCCTCAATATGCCTCCGCCAGCTTTGAGGATTTCCATGTAGGGAGTGCCTGCGACGCGCATTTGAAACTCGTCCTCTCGTGAGCCGGCGAAAACCAGATGTGTATGGGGGTCGACAAAACCGGGTAGAACAATCTTGCCGTTTGCGCTTATCACGTTTTCAGCTTTGAAAGCCTTTGTGACTTCAGCGGTTTTTCCAGCAGCAAGGATTTTTCCATCCTTGATCGCTAAGCAGCCGTCCCGTACTATTCCAATCTCCTGCATCTGCTTTCCTCTGCGTGGTTTTTGGGTGTCGTCGGAAAGCGTGATGAGTTCATTTGCGTTGACGATGAGCAAGTCTAGTTTTTCTCTTGCCTTTGCTTTGGCAGCTTTACTCAAAAGCACCGCCTTTTTCAATGGCATCTCGTACGGCTATTTCCAAGATGCGTTCCTCAGGCAGATTTTCAACTTTGAGGTAGTATCGCACCGTGTCGATTAGGGCCTTTAGCGGAGCCATGCCGCAGAATTCAGAACTGATTATTGGGATGTTGTAACGTTCGCACTCGATCTTTAGTGTTTCATAAACGCGGTAAAGTGGAGTTTTTTCGAAGTCGCTTATGCTCATGCCGATCTGTGCAATGTTTTTCTCGGGCAAGTAGGCAGCCATTGCTTTGACGTTGGAAAAGCCGCCTTTGCTTGCGTGTAGGGCCTTCGCGATTTTCTTTGCGGTTTTCAAGTCTGCTGTTCCTATGTTAACATTGAAACCGGCCATGATTTTGCGTGTGCCTGTTATGGTGGCGCCTGCCGTGGGATGAGGCTTTGGCGTTCCATAGTCGGGCTTGCGTTCAGGCTTGACAATCATTTCAGGCAGTTTTTCGTAGTCACCTTCCCGTATCCAGTCTAGATCTTTTCGTTCAGGTTTTTTTGAGGCAGCACCGTACAGGTAAACGGGGACACGGCATCTTTCGGCTAGATATTGGCCGAATTTCATGGAGAGTTTTATGCAATCATCTAATGTGGCGTCCTTTAGCGGTATGAAGGGGACAACATCAACAGCTCCGATGCGGGGGTGTTGCCCTTTGTGTTTTCTCATGTCAATCAGTTCTACAGCCTTGGAAGCCATTTTTGACGCTGCTTCCAAGACGGATTTCTTGTTACCTATGAAAGAGACAACGAGCCTGTTGTAGTAGTCATCGAAAGAATAGTCCAGTAGGAATGTCTTCTTGGTTTCTTTGAGTTCATTGAGGATAGCTTGCACTGTCTCGGGATCTGAAGTGCTGAAGTTAGGTACGCATTCTATTATCTCCGTCATCATGATTCTGCCTTGCTTGTATGAGCGACGCAAACAGATAAGTGCGTTTCGGGAGGGAAAAGACGACAAACGAGAGAATTTGTGTTGCGTTTTGTCGCGGCAACATTTTTTTCCAACTGCTTGAAACTCTAAGATACGCCGCATTCAGCTTGAGAAAAAGCTTGGTGAACTTGTGACTGATAGGCAAGGGGTTCAAGACCTTCAGCGCATGCGTGCGTCTGCTTCTTAATCTGAACGGCCTTCGCGCGCGTTTTCTTTTTACAAACAGGTTTTCGCGCGTTTGTGGCTGCAAGCTGCAGGTTCATTTAGATAATTTTCAGGTTTGTGGAAGCATGAGGTATCGCGCTAGGATGATTAGTGTTCCGACGAAGAGACCTAGAATTATCAATGTGGCATCCACCGTCTTCGTGTCGGTTATTCCGAATCGAGTTAAAGCATTTTTCATTCCGATCAAAAGGTGAATTAGCAGCAGTATCAGAGTGGGTGCGGCCAGATTCGCGTGTAAGTACATTGAGAGTGCGGAAGTCATGATTCCTCCGGTTAGTCGACTGGTCAATCCAGGGTTGGTTATGCCGAATCCTGAAATTGCAAGAAAGGCAAACAGCACTGCGGTAAACCATGCGAGCAGGCGGTTGAATCTTTTCAAGTAGCCGTCTTCTTCTCTTTTCATCGTTAGATTGCCTTTGCAACAACTATCGTTTTGTAGCCGATAAAAACTTTTCAATCATCCATACCCGTGGGGTTCTTGATAGTGTTATGATGAAAACAAGGCAAGCGCGCTTATGGGCTGAGGGAACCTTTGCTGCTTTGTGCGTTGTGATCACCCGTCAGTGATTGACCTATGTTTCTTTCAAATGTGGCGTATGATGGTGGTCGACGTGAAATCTTTATTGGGGATCCGGATCAAGGATAGTTGGCGTCGTTGCTGTATCCGTTGCTTTCCCAATAGCCTCGGAAGCTTGTGTCGTTGGATACTGATATCTGTGTTATCCATTTTATCCATTTGTAGCCTAGTTTGCCTTCAGCTACTAGTTGGAAGGGGTAGCCTTCTTCAGGCGGGAGGGTTACGTTGTTGACTTTGTAGGCTATCAGTATGTTGTTGTTCACTATGTCGGAGAGCGGCAGGCTTGTCGTGTAACCGTCTTGAGCATAGAATATCACGACTTGGGCATTCTGGTCGTATCCGGATTCTGCAAGTAGATCTTTCACTCGCACACCTTGCCATAGAGCTGTGACCTGCCATCCTTCTACGCAGTGGAGCGTGACAACTTCCTGGTAGCTTGTGTGGTTTTCGATGATGTTATCGTACGTGTAGGTGGTTTGGTTCTGAACGAGTCCATCGACGACGAGGCTATAGCTGCTTGTGTTTATGTGCTGTACGCCTGCTATTGCCTCTATTCTGAAGTCATTTATCGAATCTAGTTTTGTTCCGTTGTATTCTCTGATTTCCGTGTATTTTGTTGTGATTGTTGGAGAGTTGAAAGCCGTCCAGATTTGAATACCTACGAAACCGACAGCTATGACGATCACAATTAGAATTGCCCACAAAAGAGTCTTTTTGGCTTGCATCGACTCTTACCCTAGACAATAATGTGAGCTTCTGCCCAGCTTATAAACGTGCGTTGAAGCGCTTGGTTCAGGATAGACATGTTACTTTTCAGAGTCGACCCCCTATCTTTGGCTGGTAACAACCGTGGTAATGTTGTGCTGTAACAAACCATGGAGAAATCAAGTGAAATCTCCTTCTTTGGAGTCGTCCCGCCTGCTTGTTGGTAACAACCGTGGTAATGTTGTGTGGTAACAAACCATGGAGAGAGAGCGCGCTGAGCGGGTAGTACTGTTCGTCTGTTGCTTATTCCTGAGAAGAGTTTCTGTGTCGTGGGCATTTACTGGCATGTGCTGTTAAGATACGGTTTTGGAATACATATTTGTAATAACTATCCCAAGTTCAGGTTGTCTAGGGGTTCGATATGAACAGAAATGTGTTGCAAAGATGCGACGGAGACTTGTGTTGGCGTGGCAATATGTGGGTTTGAACCATGGTTTCTAATTCATAAACGGTTTATACTCCTTGTTCCAACTGTTGAAGGCAAATGCGTGAAGGGTAGAACTATGAGACGTTCCAAACTCGAGATGTATGTAAACATTCTCCAAGTGTTATCCCAGCGTGGACCATTAAAACTGACGCATATAATGTATAAAGCGAATGTCAATTGCAAAGTTCTGAAAGAATACTTGGACTTTCTGATTAAGCAAAATCTTATTGAGGAAAGGGCCGTTGGAAGAAGCAGAATAGTGTTCGCCATAACTCCGAGAGGCATAACCGTGCTCAAGTATTTCAGAGAACTCAGACAAGCGCTCCCGATAGTTGAGGAAGCAAGAAACGGCATGCCTGTGCCGCTTCCTTTTTGATTTCTATGCGTGCGCAACCTATTTTCTAAATGTAATGTGAATATCGTGAAGTGACTGGAATAGTTATGGTTCCACGAGTCACGTAATTTCTTGCGACGTAGCGCACGAAAAAGTGGGGAAAATCGGCGTGAGACGAACGCGAGAAAAAAATAGAGAGTTTCGTCTCAGAGCGCGCAGCAATGTTCTGTGAGTATCTTGAAACATGGAAAACTCTATAATGGTGGTTGGGCGTACAAGTTAAGGCGTGTTATCGCCGAGGGGAGACATGTGATTGAGCAAAGCTGAAAGGCGTAAGGTGGGAGTCTCCGAAAGCAGTAGTCCAGTGGGAGAAATGGAAGAGAAGGATGAGGCTTTCGTTCTTTTTTATGCTACTTGGTGTCCATTTTCTCAAAGGTTTCTGCCGGCATTTGAAGAGTATGCGAGAGACAATCCGCAAAGGTGCATGAGCGTCATAGTTGATGAAAGGCCAGATTTATGTGAGAAATACGCGATAGAGTACTACCCTACCGTGATTCTTTTCAGAAAAGGAAAGGTGCACAAGAGACTTGATGCCGAGCATGGGGTTGGGTTAACCAAAAAACAGCTAGCAGAACTCACACGAAACCCGTAGATTTTTCATGCCGCGGGAAACTCTGAATTTCCTCGGCAGAGATTTCACGCCCGCCCTACCTGCTCTTGAAAGTCGACCCCCCCTTTTTTACTTGTAACGTCAGAAGTAATGTGGGTTGTAACAAACCATGAACAAAAACAGTCTGGGCTACTGTTCAGAGTGGACTCAGCCTTTTTGTTTGTAACGTCAAAAGTAATGTGAATTGTAACAAACCCAGGCATTACATGTGGTTGCGCGTGGCGCAAAGATAGAATGGCTTGGTCCAACAGCCTGCTACGCCGCTGCGGGCGCTGATGTTTGTTGTTTCTTTGTCACTTCATTTAGTATGAAGGCAAACAGCGCGTGCACTCGCTGATTTAGGGATAAACCAGCGCGCTAGATATAGGGTTACGTTGTTTTTACTTGTGAGACATCATTTCTTCGTAGCGATGCTCAGGGAAGTGACTGCTGTCGCAAAATGGTTTGATGGAGGACTTGCCGCAGCGACAGAGAGTAACGCGATTGCGAACTTCATAGGTTTTTCCGTCTGCAGATCTAATCGGGATGCCTCCTCGCACCCAAATCGGGCCACTGCACTCCATCTGAGGGTCTTCGATTAACCCGATTGATTTTTCCAATTTCGGTTCAATTGCCTCCCCTGTTTTCTTGTCCCAAACCACAAGACGACCTGACGGGCAGTTTCCTGCATCTTCGATTGCCGCACGTTTGGCGTCCAAGTCATCTGATTTTGGAATAAGGTTCCAGATTTCGCCTGCTCTATGACAGAAACGCGCAGAGGCACAAAGATCCACAAAGTCGGTTAGCTTAAGCGTTGGGCCCTGTATGATTTTTGCCTGTCTCAAGTAGGGTTCAGGGCTGGCCATTTCAGTGCCATCAAAACCGGTTTTCATGTGCGCTCCATCACAGAAAGGTTTTTTCTTTGATTCTCCACATCGGCAAAGGCCGCATTTTTCCTGCAAAGGATATTTCTTGCCTGAACGCCATTCAACCGGAACCCCTTCGTTGTTGACGATGATGATTTGTTCGGATATGGGAAGTTTGCCAGAAACAAGGTATGGGCCATTCTTGGTTACTTTGATTTCACATTCATAATTGACTTTGTCAGCGTTTTCTTCTTTACTTGTTCCCATCGTGGTCAAGCTCCTTGGGTGTGCTATGTACTAGATCTCTCAAAATTGGTCATTAATAAGCGTAATGCGCACACTTCTTATCTTTCTAGGCATGGAGCTCTCTCTTTTTTCCGCTTGCGCTGCGGTGAAAGCTCTTTAAGTATCCTCAGTAGTCTGATAAAACGTGGCATTCATTTGAAGGACATAGAACTGAAGCTAATTGCTGAGCTTATGAAGAATAGTCGCAGAAGCGACAGGGAATTGGCAAAGGCTCTTGGAGTCTCTCAACCCACTGTCACAAGAACGAGATCTAGACTCGAAAAAGAGGGCTACCTCAGAGAGTACACGGTTATACCTAATTTTGTTAAGCTGGGGTTTCAGCTTGCATCATTCATTCTCGTGAAGCTCAAAAAGGACCTCTCAGCAGAGGAGATGGAAAAAGCGCGGCAAATCAGCCTGAAAGATATGGAGGAAAGAGCGCCAGACGAAATCGTGCTTTTCAACAGAGGAATGGGTGGAGCATATACCGGCGTGCTTGTTTCATTCCACAAAAGCTACTCTGACTACAGTAAACTCGTCGGAAGAATAAGAGAATATCCGTTTGTTGACACTTCTGCCACGTTGAGCTTTATCGTGGACCTCAACGACAAAATTCAATATCGCTATTTCACTTTATCGACCTTAGCCAAATACCTGTTGACCATGCTGAAATAAAACACAGCCTTTTGCACTGTCCTCAGATATTCAGCAGGCGTTCTCTTGTTTTCCAAATCGAGAACATTAGTTCAAACAACGTGAGCTGAGGGTGATAAACGAGCACAACTCGGCAATGCCATAGCGATGGAAGACGCAAGGAAATTGTTTGAAGCTGGATTTGAATCGTTTATGACCACTAGAATATGCTATTGTCTAGAAAACGAAAATAAGGCGTAAACACTTACCTGTCATGTCCACCTCAATTAGGTGTAAGTGGAATATGAAGAAGGCAGAAATTGTTTTCTTGGCAATCGTAACGGCGATTGTTTGCTTGTCTTTGCCCATTTCTAATGCTGGACTGACACCAGAACCTGTAGTATATTTGGTGTATGTCGGCTTCATGGTAATAGGGTTAGGTGTGGTTGCATTCTATGTTGGAAAAGGCAGCTTTCTTCTGAGCGTGGGCTTGCTCGTTTTTGCCCTTGAGTTTTTCGTGTTCCTGTGGCCAGCTACCTTCGCTAATCAGGATATTGAGCATATAACTGCTGTGCTTGAGGGAAATCCAACCTCAATCTCAGACTCATACGTTCAAGGATTAGTAAGTGATGCTGTGTGGTATGGAATCTTCCCGACTGTTTTGGGCATAGGATTTTATGTCGCCTCTTTTGTCGTGCGGAGAAAGGCTCTGATTGGATGGTTTCGGAATGTGCTTTTGCTAATCGCAGGAGGATTAATTCTCTTCTTGGGAACTTGGAATTTCCCATTGGCACAAGGATATGTCAACGCTGCAGGCGAAGATTACGTGACACGTTCCCTGCATATTATTTATTTACCTCAGGAATGGCTTAGCATTCTTTGGATAGTTGCTGGAATACTGCTCACAATTACTTCTGTTCTATACTTTGCATAACTCGTATCCCGCGAGCTCCGTTCAAACAGCTTGTCCACAAATGCAGAAAAGGCAGCGCGCGCATATGATTGACAAGAGTGTGCGTGCACTTAATCGATCCAGCTTCAAGGATCCTTGAAAGCTCCACATGTTTATCAGTACAGTTTGGACGCCTCGCTGGGAATCGCAGAACAATGTTTATCTCTTCTGAGTCCTTTCGTGGAAACGATGGAACATGTCTCCGTGGACCTGTCCGAACACAAACTGTGTTTATGACAAGCAACTGGAACCTCGGCAACGTTGCCCCTTATGTGGAGCGGATGCTGAAGAGTTCTCGTTTGCTGCCCTCGGTGAACTGTGGAAACAGAAGTGGAACTTGAAGAAATCGCTGAAGAAAACCGAGGAAGAAAAGAGACTTGCCCAGACGAGGAAATTCTGTCCAAAATGCGGATCAAGTGATATTGACTTCTGCGTGTTTTATCAGCCCTCAACGTGGAGGTGCCACAACTGCGGCTATCAAGGCCCCTTCATCCTCGAAGATGGCAACATTGCCGACGAAATATCAAGAAAGTATCAACGCAAGAAAAAGAAAGAAGCATCAGAATAACATGAGGGTTAGGGTACGCTGTTCGTGCGTGTTACCGCGAGAATATGATGTTGTTCAGAAAACGAAAACAGAACAAAACTTCACCCCAATCAACCAGAACCACTGCCACCAGAGAACAAACAGCCACTTACTTTCTCAATCACTCACTGTGCCAACTCTTACCCCTGACTATGCCGATGCCTGCCAATATACAATGCACGCGCGCATGGTTTGTGAGTGTGAGAAGAAGCTTTCTGTTTACAAAAGATCAAATCTGCTTGTGTTCCAACTAATTGTGAGAAGTTATGCAACTTTTTGTTAAATCGCGAAAAGTCGAAAGGACCATGTATACTATGCCTAATTTTGGTCACGATTGCAGTGCTGGATACAGAAGCCACGGCGTGTTAAGTGACTATTCACTGGAGGATGAGGAGGCGCTGATATTTTCAATCCAGATTCCTATAAGGCTATCATCGCATCTCAATCATGGAGTAATGCCACTAAGACACTACTTATTGGAGGTTACAAGTGTGCGTCAATGAAACAAATAGGGATGACTTCATACTATTCAGGTTTTTGATTAGGAGGTGTACCGTGCACAAGAATTCTTTTGCTAATCATTGGAGAAAGGAAGCCTTATGCACGGCACATCCTATAAGGATTAAATGATACAACCAATTTAAGCCTTGTTGACGCAGAACCTTTATGAAACTCGCAAATGCCCGCTAAGATAGCGAAAAATTGTTTCTTTTGAAAGATTCATGAATGTGCAGCGCGTACTCGAAACAAAAAGTTTAACCGTGTTCCATGCGTATCAATTGTGATTTGGTATTTTGAAAGATGTTGAGTTGAGATTGATTTCTGAGTTAATGGCAAACAGTTGTAGAAGCGATAGGCAGCTTGCTAAGGCATTGGGAGTTTCTCAGCCCACAGTGTCGCGAACAAAAGCAAAACTGGAAAAAGAAGGCTACATTTCTGAATACACGATTATTCCCGAATTTCAACAAAATAGGTTATCACTTGTTTGCATTGACTTTTTTCTCATGGAAACACGGTATCAGTTCGAGCGAAATGGAACGGGCAATCAAATTGGCTCAAGAGAAGGCTCTCTCTGTCCCATCTAACATAGTTCTTATTGAAAGAGGAATCGGGTTGGGCTACAACTCTTTTATGGGGTCATTCCATAGAGACTACTCATCCTACACGAAACTCTTGAGTGAAATGAAAAAGAGTCCATACGTTGATTTGGCCAGGATGGAAAGCTTCATTGTCGACCTTGACGACGAAATCCACTATCGAGCCTTAACCTTCTCAACGCTTGCCAAGCACCTTCTAGAAACAAACCAAAAAAAAGAATAGAGAAAGCGCGCTCAGAACGTTCTGGCTAGTCAAAGCGCGCGTACCAGCAGAGAAATTCAGATTCCAACTGCGCCGAGCATGCCTTTCTTCATGAGCTTGGCCCGAATGCCTACTAAGACCCTTTCCGATGCGCCTATTCGCATCAAGAAATGATAGTATAGAAGAAGCATTCTGTAATAGAACATTTGCAGACCTAGAAGAGTCAGCTGTGCAGCCATCCCAACAACTCCATTGGCAATGAAGATTCGCAACTTATTAAAGATTTAGAAGGCGCGCCAGCGTGTTGCTAAATTCGCGGGATTCACACAAACTTGTTCTGCCATTCTATGGCTTGGACAGACACCATGACTTGGCACGTAAGAGTGAAGAAAACACTATCATGCCTAAACGCTATTCGGAAATTGACACGAACGATTCGATTTAGCAACAGCCTAGCGCTCGCAAGAATATCAGCAGTACCTTGAATCTACAGGCAACTGGTAGAGTTTGGAGGAGACGGGTTTTCATCTGCAGTGGCTCACAATGTGGATGAGGTCAAGAAGCTTATAGAAGCAGGTTTTGAGTATGTTTGCAGCCATGATAAGACAATGCTATTCAGAAAGAGAAAATAGGAAGACAATAACGCGCGCTACTATTTTATTATTGATTGTACTCTGCCGACTTTGCCGTCTATCAGTCGTACTTTGATTCCGTGGGGGTGAGTTGAGCTGTTGGTGAGGATATTCTTGACGATGCCCTCAGTTAATTTGCCGTTGCGTTGGTCCTGCTTCAAGACGATTTTTACGCGGATACCAGGATTGATTTGGCTCCTCTGCTGATTAGGTTGCATTTCCGATAATAGGTGCTTCGCGGCTTATAGTGTATTCGCACTGCTTATCCAAAACGATGAATTGGTGCCGAGGGCAAAGTTTTGTTCCACGCACACAGTTCAATCTTATATTTGTTGAATCGTAATTATACTGATGAGGTTACGAGGTCTGCTGAATGGTAATCATTGAAAAGAAATGTTCAATTTACGGAAGAGTCTTTACGACGTTAGATAATAAAACTAAATATTGCAGTTCCCGTTGCGCTGGAAAAGCCAATAAGAAATAGTAAAGGGGTCTCAAAAGAATCACCATTCTCCAATACACCCTAATAACGTCCGGTCTACTTATGGAAGATTCAATGTTCTTTATGGAAGAAATAGCCATAATTGCCTATAGCAGCATAAAGCAGTCCGTCCTTGGGTAGCGAGCTTTAACTCAATGGTTTCTCATAAGACTTAGCTGGTGAAAGTCGAAATAATCATGGCGTCTATGATGACATCACGTCAGTATGAAGGGATTTAAGTTTGGTCCTTTTTTCCCAAGATGATTTGACATTAAGTTGATTCTGAGGCGCCACAACACCATTTTCTAAAGTAGGCTCACAATGAGCTTGTAGAGCAACTGAAAGAAGAGAAAAAACTCGGTGAAGGAATAAAGAGAAATTTGGAGAGTATTGGATATAGCATCTGAGGAAGAGCCGCAGTCCAAGCAAAACGCGCGCTAGAAGATGGATTAATTTATGGCGCGTGCTATCATGATGACCATTTGACCGGGCTTCAAGCGATACTTCTATTACAGAAGTTGAATAAGTTAGGTCTAGTTGAAGGATTCAAGAGAACTCAAAGCCATTTTGGAAAATCAACCATAAGTTTGTAGAATGAGAAGGTGAGAAAAGATGAGTGAGAGAAGATACAACAGAAGTAAGAACTACAGATGTCCATCATGCAGTCTAGAATTCAAGAGTGAGGGAGTACCTAGACACTGTCCACGATGTCACTCTGTAATTGAGATTAAAGAAAATAATAGGAGATGACAGCGCGAGCGCTCTTTTCTCTCAAAGATGATTGACAAAAGTGTGAGTAGCGCGCGCGCTCAAGGAGCTTTTCCTTTGGCGAGAAAAGTCATTGCCATGGCAAATGCACCCGGATGGCTCAACAGAAGCTGTATTTCTCTCATTGC
Source organism: Candidatus Bathyarchaeota archaeon (assembly GCA_963838505.1). Lineage (GTDB taxonomy): Archaea > Thermoproteota > Bathyarchaeia > Bathyarchaeales > Bathycorpusculaceae > JBEKCD01. The sequence continues at coordinate 52,041 of CAWIRG010000013.1, read as the reverse complement.
TTCTTTCCAATCTTCTGGCGTGGTTAAGCCTTCTTTTATCATGGCATCTTTGTCCTGCTCCATAATTTGAACTGGAACATAAACAAGCATCTTCAGTGCATCAGGATTCTGCTGGGTGGCATACGTTGGGAGAGGATAGATGTTTACCGAGTTCAAACAGGCCTCTGAAAATATCGAGAAAAGTTGTCTGCCTATGTAACGGTCTTCCCATGCTTTTGCTCGTTGACCCCACTTTGACCACAAATTGAGAAACGTTGGCGCCTGCGGAAACAAAAGTATTGCGCCATCGTCCATATCAGAAGCCGCAACAATTCCTCCCTTCTTGGTAACTCTTTTCAACTCCGCAATCGTCTTCACAGGGCTGCTTACGTGCATAAGAACCAGTCTGCAGTATGACAAATCGAAAGTATCGTTCTCATACTTCAGATTGTCAATGTTACCAAGTTCAAACCGTATGTTTTTGATGTCTTCCGTGGAAGCTGTTTTTTTCGCTTCATCGATGAACAAAGGATCAACATCCACACCGCAAGCTTCTTCTGGGAAAACCTTCATGGCCATTCTCCTTGTAACAGCGCCCGTTCCGCAACCAGCATCAAGAACATTCATATTTGGCTTCAAATCCAAAAATTCAAGTTCTTTCTCAATTATCTTCCCAAATGCTTTGGCCTGTGCTTCGAGCCTATTTGCTTCCTCAAGTTGGCCAGCATATGCATATTCACGTGGCTTATCACTCAAAGATTATTCCTCGAACAAATATGTCGTTAGTTGAAATATAGACATTTTCATTAATCACAAAGCGTACGTTCTCTTGCTTTCTAAATCAGCGGTGTGAATTTAAATGGGATAGTGAAACATTAAACTTAGCACGTACAAAGCAAAGAAACTTATCGAAGCTGGATGTGAGTACGTCTGTAGCTACAATGAAACAATTTTGTTCAGAAAAAGAAAATAACACCGTTAATCTCCCCCAATGATTTTTGTTTCATAAACATTTTATGCCATTGAACCGAGTTTTTGATGAGCGCAGGCATCAATAGTATCTTCACAGGATTCGTGATTACCATCACAATAGAAATGGATGCTTCTGAACTCAAACCGAAGTCTAGGACCAAACACGCAATAGTCATCATCTTCATTGGGATTGCTATATCTGCTTCTCTAATGGACGTGGCAATTGATGCATTCGCCTATCATTATGGATCATTTTGGGATGTTTTCGTCTCCTCTTCGCCAGGCATCATCTTTGGAAGGATATACATCTTCGTGTCGTTTACTGTTATTGGCATTTTCGTAAATCTGTACATGCGCACACGCGCTCGGTTGATCGAACAATTGAATGAGGCAAATAGTCAAGTGCAGAAATATGCTGGGCAGCTTGAAACGAAGGTGGAAGAAGGGACAAGGGATTTGGCTGACGCTCAGAATAAACTGCTGAAAACAGAGAGGTTGGCTGCAATTGGAGAACTGGCTGGGATGGTAGGTCATGATTTGCGCAACCCGCTGACCGGCATTGCAGGAGCAGCATATTATTTGAAAACAAAATATGATTCGAATATTGATGAAAAAGGCAAAGAAATGGTGGAGATCATCGAGAAAGCTGTAGCGTATTCAGACAAAATCATCAGCGATTTGCTGGATTACTCAAGGGAGATAAAACTGGAATTGACTGAAACCACACCAAAATCAATGTTGAAAGAGGCGTACTCAAGCTTGGAGATTCCTCAAAACGTCCGATTACAAGACGAAACTGAAGACAAGCCAAGAATGAAGGCTGACGTGCCAAGAATGAAAAGAGTCTTCATCAACATAATCAAAAACGCTCTTGACGCTATGCCCAACGACGGAGTATTAACAATTAGAAGTGAAGAGAAAGAGAAACACGTGTCCTTCAGCTTCACAGACACTGGAACTGGAATGAGTGAAGAAGCTCGGGTGAAACTGTGGACGCCACTCTTCACCACGAAAGCAAAGGGCATGGGGTTCGGTTTGCCCATATGCAAAAGAATAGTTGAGACACACGGGGGCACTATATCCGTGGAAAGCACCGTTGGAAAAGGAACCACTTTTAGGATAAACGTTCCCATTGAACCGAGAACCGAGAAAACCAAGGATGTTTGGGTAAACCTTCCGGAAACGATACAACTGGCAAAGGAAGATAACGCCAGCAGAGCCCGATTTTGAACCAAAGAAAACGCTCTGCAAAGAAGCTTGGAAATCCAAGATTATTGAAGATTCATTTTCATACATTTCGTCATTGGAAGGCAACCATGGAGTATCATCGAACAAAAGACATCTTGTACGTGATGAAACTCCTAGGCCATAAGAATATCTCCAACACGCTGATCTACACGCAACTAATAGAGTTTGAAGAAGATGACAAATATTGCACTGCTGTTGCTGATAATGTGGAAGATGCTCAAAGGTTAATATCTGTGGGCTTTGAATTTGTCTGCACTCACAATGGACATATGCTATTCAGAAAACGAAAATAGAATAAGACTTTACCTCCCAAAACCAAAGTCGAGTTTTATGTTCCACTTTTCTCCAGAGTCTTTACATGTGGTTCGTCCAGCAGCATAAGGATGGCAAATATAGATAGGCCCAGTGCAATCACGGCAAGAATGAAGCCTAAACTAAGAAACTCATATATTTGATAATAACGCCAATTCTCAATCTTGAAGACATCAAGTGACCAGATTTTTAGCACGCTGTTGTTGTTAGGATAGTTTATTATCCATGAATCTTGGTAGCCTTGAGGAAAAAAGTTTGCAAAGGTATTACTAAGGCTGGCTAAATAGAACAAGACTCCGCAAGCTGTAAAGGCTGAATCAAGCATGATTACTCTCCTTGCATTCCCTATGTTGGTCGCTAGCAGTCTATATCCGCCTAAACAGAGAAGAGTCCCAATGGCAACCAGAGCAAAAGTTGTGTAAGACCACCATTCAATTGGTATGCTGGCTTTGTAAAAGCCTGTCTTAACTACCCCCCAAAGGAACAAGCTGAAAGTGGAGTTAAAATTGCCTTCTCCAATGAAGATTAGGTTCCACCAAGGCAAAACCAAGCTTGCGGTTCCTGCTATGACTGCCGCAACAACACATCCAGTTGCATACTTCACGACTAAAAGCCACCGAGGCTAGTCATCCCAGGTCATCCTCTTCTTTCTTCTTGCAAGATTTATCATTTTCGATTATCCCAAAGCGCGGCGCTTCTCATGCTTTCCAAATCTACATTGTGAATTTAAATGGGATAGTGAAACATTAAACTTATTAACGATACTGTAAATGCATTATGTTTAATGAGGAATGTGGAAGTGTCAATCGCATCCAAGATGAGGATTGAAAACAAAGGCATGTTCGTTACATCTGCTTTCTACGCTGCAGTTGGGGTTGTTTTCTTTGCTTTGCTGGTTATCGCTGGCTTTCTTCCCTACCTTGGAATAATCGGCATATTCAGTTTGATAACCGCTTACGGCGTTTTTAGAAAAAGAGGTTGGGTAGTTTGGTTTGTGATGATCCTTTTCTTTGTTGGAACAACTTTCTCATTCGTCATGATTTATTATATTCCCGAGGAAAATCTTCTCGGCATCGGTGCAGTGGTATATCTTGTTTTGACATGGATCTTCACGGCCTATGCCATGATGAAGAGAAAAGCGTTTGAAAGCTGAATAGACTTCTCAACAGGACTCACTTGAAGTGCATTCTGTTTCGCCGTCTAGGGCTAGCTGAGCTGCAAGATGCTCTCAACCGTGAAAAGCTTGACTGTGACCAGTTCGTTAACGTCGATGAACTGGACGTTTTCAGGGATCTCCAAGAATCCGTCAGCCATTGCAAGCGTTGTTATTGCCCCCGAAAGTCCAGCTGGGACGGGTTCAGCAATCAGTTCTCCTGTTTTTCTGCTCCTCAGTTTCACCATGATGAAGGTTCTGCGGCCTTTTGCCGGGAACGTTCTAATGGAAACAGAAGCCTTCACTTCCAGAGGCTTTTCAGCTTTTCTTCCACTCATAACTTGAATCAGCGGACGAACGAACAACAGAAAGGTCAACAGTGCTGAAGTCGGATGGCCTGGAAGTGAAAACACTGGCTTTCCCGCCGCGGAAGCCACAGTCAACGGTTTTCCTGGTTTAATTGCGACTCCACTGAGAATCACGAATGACTCTTTGAGCGACTTTAGAGTTTCAGGTACGATGTCTTTGGGGCCTACGGAGACTCCTCCTGAAGTTACCACAATGTCTGATACTGTTAACGCATGCGTTAGTGCCTCACGAAGTTCGTCTGTTTTGTCTGGATACACGCCTAGGTAGACTGGTTTTCCTCCGCTTTCAAGTACAGCCGTGTTTAGTGTGAAAGCGTTTATGTCGTATATTTTCCCTGGAGGCAGTTTCCGGCCGGGTTCGGTTATTTCGGGGCCAGTGGAGAGCACTGCAACTCGGGGAACCGCGTAGACCTTTGTTTTTGCTCTTCCCAAGGCTGCCAAGAGGCCTATTTCTCGTGAACCCAGAAGTTGCCCCTTCCTAAGGAGGGTTTCGCCTTTCTTGATGTCAGAGCCTGCATTCATTGCGTTCTCACCTTTACCAGCAGCGCCCGTGATCTTGAGGTCGTCACCCCTTCGACTTGCATATTCTAGCATGACAACGGCATCTGCGCCTTTTGGCAATGGCGCACCAGTGACGATATCAGCAGCGTCGCCCTTCTTGACGGTCGTTTTTGGGAGTTCTCCAATATTCACTACTCCACAAACATGCAATACGATTGGGCTATTTTCGTCTGCGCCAAACGTGTCTTCTGCTCGAACAGCGTACCCGTCGACAGTAGATCGACTGAAAGGCGGGACTTCCACGTGCGCAACGATGTCTGCGGCGAGAACACGGTGACTAGATTCTAACAGAGAAATCTCTTCAATGCCCAGGGGTTTCGCGTGAAACTCGCTTTCGATAATCTTTTTTGCCTCATCAAAAGTCAACAGTTTTCTGAACAATCTCCTTCGCCTTCCACACCGTCAAACAGCTGAACTAAAACCAACTCTCCTTCCGCTATGCCTTCTCGGTTTTCAGGAACCACAACGTATCCGTTGGATTTTGTCATAGTTGAGATTTGGCTTGAGCCTCGGGCACTGACGGGTTCTGCAAACATTTCACCATCACGTCCGAAGACGCGGACCCGAACAAAGTTTCTTCTCCCCAACGCTGTAGCGATTCCTCTAGTCAACTTGGCCCGCACTGCAGGCCGAGACTCTGCTTGTTTCATGCCCGACAGCCTGCAAATAATTGGCCGTGCGAAGACTTCAAAACCGATTATCGCCGCGACTGGGTTTCCAGAAAGAATCAAGATGGGATTTCCATCTGCCACGGCAAGAGCAGTAGGCATGGCAGGACGCATAGCCACACCATGAACAATCACGCCCGGTTCTGCAACTCTGTTAACTGCTTCTGGAACAAGGTCTAATCCTCCGACACTGGTTCCCCCCGAAGTTATTGCCACATCCGACTTTGAAAGCCCAACCTTCAGCTTCTCCGAAATCTCGTTCACATCGTCTTTTGCGATGCCTAGATCCAATGGTTCTGCGCCTAATTCGCTGCAAAGGGCAGAAATGATGATTTTGTTCGTGTCGAAAATCTGATTTTCTCCAAGTTCATTGCCTAACTCTCCAAGTTCATTTCCCGTGGTGAGAATGGCTACTTTGGGTTTATTGAACACGTTGACTTTGCTTTTCCCCAAGGAGGCTATCAATCCCAGATGATGTGGCTTCAAACGAACCCCGACCCCGACTGCAAGTTGCCCTTTTTGAATGTCCTCCCCCTTTCTGAAAACGTTCTCGCCAGGTGTCACCTGACTCCAAACATCGATTCTGTCCTTCACTGACATTGTATCTTCAAGCATGACCACAGCATCTGCTCCTTCAGGAAGCGGGTTCCCCGTCCAGACTTGCCTTGCTTTGTCAGCTTCTATCCGATTGCCACATGCCAATTGAAAGACCTTTGGTCGAAGCTGTGTTGCTCCAGTTGTTTCCTCTGCCTTGACAGCGTATCCGTCAACCGCTGATCTGTTGAACCTTGGCACATCTGTTTCGGCAATGACATTTTCCGCTAGCACGCGGCTCAAAGCTGAACCCAATGGTATTGTGGCTGTCTTCGGCTTCCTGAATTCGATGGCCTCGAAAAACTTCTCCAGCGCTTCATCGACCGAAGTCAGCTTTTGAAATCCTTTGAGTCTCACCAACGCCTGTACCCGTAAACAGCACAGTGATAATGGCTAGAAAAACGTATCGTAGTTATTGCTAGTCTAGTTCTTGCTCCATTCTCTCTGGAGTATATCACGCATTCTTGCAGCGTCTATGTCGAGGATTGGGCTTTCGCTTATGATGACGGGTCTAAGCTTGAATTCGGCTATTACTTTCGCCAATTTCTCGAATTCTGGTCCATAGCTTTCTTCATCCAACGTATGGTGACGTTTCTCGCCTTTTCTCGTGTACTCGATTTTTGTGAAATGACAATGCATGTTCTTGGCAGCTTCTGCTCCAAGCCTGTTTTCCACGATCTCTACTACTCTTTTGAAGTCGTCAACTGTGCGAAACAGTCCTTGGTCTCGTGCGTGTAAGTGTGACCAGTCAATCACCAACTGCGTCTGTTCAATTGTCTCGCAGAGTTTCATTATCTCCTCGAGACTGCCAAGTTGAAAGAGCCGGCCCATTGTTTCTGGGCCCAACTTCACATCACGTATTCCCAAAGACTGTATGCTCTCAACTGTCTCTTTTAAAGCTCTTGAGCACATGTCAAAAGCTTCTTTATGAGTCCTCTCACCGTAGAATCCAGGATGAAAAACGACTACGTAAGCATCCATCCATTTGGCTGCAGTGGCACACGCGACTAGTCGTTGCTTGCTTGCTTCAACAATTTGGTTGTTGCCGCAGAAGTTCATGAAATAGGAACCGTGCATGCTGAGCCACACATCGTTCTCTTTAGCGGCTAGGCCAAGTTCGAGAGCGTTTTCTTTCTTGAGTTGTGGCTTTTTCCCCCAGTGGACCGCCTCATACTCAAAAGCGTCGAGACCCTCTTCCTGCAGGAGCTTGGGGACTTCTTCGAGGGCAGCTCTCATGAATCTAAATGATGGGGGAACTCCGGCCGGGCCAAACCGGGGGTGGTCTGCCATCGAAATCCCCGGCGTTTCCTACTTCTTCTTGTAACGATAGCTTCTGCGTGCGAATCTTCCGTAGAACAGAATCAATAGGACAGAAGTCCACGTTGCTGCGTTCTGTAGGGCCAGATACTTGCCTGCAGCATCCAGATTCGCCAAGGGCGCAGTTAGACTACCTAAGGCGAGACCAACGCTTCTGATGCTGGGGGAGGCGGCTGCGAGACCATTGTTTATTGCTGTCGCAATCCAGCCGAGTGGTGCCACAGTTTGCCCAAACCCCTTCAAAGAGTTGGCGACAGAAACGACGAAGTTGTACAGTGACGAATGGTTTTGATAGGACGCAGTCATGGTTTGATAGATGTCAGCGGGGTATGCAAGCAAAGACACGATGAAAACAAGGCTAAGAAAAGCTAGAAACACCGTTAGGGCACTTTTTATTGTTGCCCTTGAGAAGTATATTCTTTGCCAGATTCCTCTGACCCCTGATACACTTGGCTTCGGTTTCTCTGATTGACCCTTCGAAGGTCGATCCGTTTTGGCCGCTGGCTGCTTCATTTCTGCTCTTCTTCCACCAGAAACCTCAGTTCTTCCAATAGGCATCGTCAGCCTGACTGAAAGCTTCTTTGTCAAGTAAATCCAAGTGAACAAAAGTGTAATAATGACAGCTATAGGAACCAGTAGGAACAGCGGACTGATTGTAAATGTAAAGGGCCAGTTCACTGTCACCGCAGTGGTGTCTACTACGCCTAAATCAATCGCGTATGAAACAACAAGGACTTGGACTAAGACTGCCACAGCCAAGAACACGATTATTGAGGCTGAACCTTTCAACGCCGCCCAACGAATCACCAAATGTCTTGAGCCGGATTGAGTTGTCAAACATTCCACCGTAGATTCTTTATCACTTCTAAATTCAATAGGTGCTCGAAATATTAAGGTTCTCATTAAAAAGCGTAACGTTGACTTACCTCACAGGACTGATCGTCCGAAAACCAAGAATTTCAAGAAACAGAGCGATGTCATCGCAGCGTGTGATCAACAAGCATACAATCCGGCGATCTAATCTATGCATACTGGATCGATTTGCTGGAAACGCTTAAACGGTTTGAAGAGGAAGTGTTAAAAGATTTGGGACGGATAGAACCGTGTTTGTCATGGAGTGAAATCAGACGACAAGCAAGGCAGAACGGTTGGAACTCTACAAGGATCGCAACGTGCAGATACTCCTGAGCAAGTTCCTGAACGGTGAAATTGACAAGATTGAACCCGCCTATGACCCTAAACGCGGATATCGATACGACGTTGTCGAGACGATTGTTGGAGACCCTTTGAAGGCCGAAGCATTCCTCAACAAGCTGAGCGAAGCAGGAGTATTAACGAGGAAACTCCATGACGAAGTAATTTTCTGCCCAAAATGCAATTCTGCAGGCATCTCTACCCGCTATTGCTGCCCATACTGCAAATCATTCAACATCAAGAAAAGCTATTTGATCGAACACGTGAAATGCGGTTACATGGACATAGAAGAAAACTTCCAGAAAGGTGACAAGTTTGTCTGCCAGAAATGTCATGACGAACTGAAAAAGGCTGACGTTGATTATAGACGGGCAGGCGTATGGTGCACATGTAGGGAGTGCAACAAGAGCTTCGACGTTCCCGTCGTCAAGATGTTTTGCCGAGACTGCCATGAGAATTTCACTTTTGAGGACGCTGTAGTTAAGGACGCCTATGTTTATGTCTTGAAGGAAGACGCCAGAAAGGAGGTCGCCGAAGGCTGGATTCTGATTTCACCAATAACCGAGTTTCTTGTGCAGAACGGGTTCGAAGTCAAAAGTCCAGCCTTCCTGAAGGGTAAATCCGGCGCAAACCACATGTTCGACATAGTCGCCTCAAAACAAGATGCTTCACATAGCCTGATAGTCATAGATCTGGCGACTTCAACTGACAACGTTGTCTCAGAGCAACCCGTGATTGCCCTGTTCGCAAAGATATTCGACGTTTCGCCGAAAAAAGCTTACCTCATCGCAATTCCCAGGTTAAACAACGATGCAAGGAGAATGGCAGAGCTTTACAATATTCTGACGATCGAAGCCAAAAACCAGAAAGAAGCCATAGATAGCCTGAAAGAGAAAATGACGAGGACAATGTGAGAGGCTGTTCTCATGAACAGCTGCCTGCAAGTCACGCATCCGACCGTTATTTCCTGACATGAATTTTGTGGCTTTCGCTGCTCCCAGATCAAACAGCTTGCGTATGGCTGCAGGCCAACAATTGCAAGATGGCTGCTAGGAACTTTCAAGGCGTGACAAAATAGTCTCCGACGTGTGTTCCGCGTGTAGTGACGATATCCACATAGTACGCGCCGTCCGAAATCTGGTCTTGTGTAACGTTTAACCAATCGTGTGCTCCCATTTCAAGTCTAACCGCTCCAGTGAAAGGCTGGGAAGTATGGTTCATGTAGACCATGGAGATTTCGATGGCAACTTGCCCTACGTTTCGAAGATAAATGTCAACGCTTGCTGTCGAGTTGTTGAACCCTGTCGAGTTGTTGAACCATAAGTCTTCGATTATGACCCGCTCGCTCATGGTCTGGCGCAAGTTGGTTGTTATAACGTAGGTCGTGGTTGTGGCAAGTGCCATGACCGCCACTGCGACAACTGTCAGCAGAAGATTGCTGAGGACTGGAGTTATGGCCTTTTTGTTATGAAGGAATTTTCTGAGCTTTTCACCCATTCTTGTCGCCTCATAAGAAGAGCTTCAGTGCTATGTAGCCACAAAGCATTAGAACGAGGCTGTGTCTTAGCCCTGCCTTTATCGTTCCGTCACCCATTTTTCCTGCGACAAGTCCCCCGAAGAAGGCTTGGATGGATGTCAAGTGGAAGAATATCCGTTCAATCGTTGTTGGGGGTACTGCTCCAGCAGCCAGCATTGACAGTCCTTGCACGTCTGAAAAGAACGATTTGAAAAGCAGGATTATGGTGAAAAGAAAAACGAAAAAGGCCACGTAGATTATTGCAATGTATGGTCTCGTTTGAGTTTGGCGTTCCTTGTCAAGAAGTAGCGTTGTTTGAACGAACTTGCCCATTGGATCAAACACTTCTTCAACTCTTCCTCCAGACTTACCTGCCTCAATAATCAAAGGGATGGTTCTGTGAATCAGAGCAGTGTTGACTCGTTTTTCCAAACTTAATAAGCTCTCTTCGAAACTCATTCCCCAAGAAATCTGCATGGTCATCTTCTTCAATTCCTGCGTAAGAGGCCCATAGTCTCGTTTGGACGCTTCCTCTATTGCTTGAGGCAGTGTCATGCCTGTCTCCTGAGCCTGCACAATGCTGCTGAAAAGGTTCGGCATGTGTTCATCTATTGCCTTTTTCCACTTGTAGTCCATGTAGTTCATCATCGCCGAGGGAAAGACTGCCATAATCACGGCGAAGAAGGCAAATTCATCGAACGTTGTTGTCGGCCAGAACGTCAAAAATCCACACAACACTATGACGGCAGCTAGCACTATCGAAACCACCAACGTGGTCCTTTTCAGTTTGTCATCGATTCTGGGCATTTCATCACCATTTGGGTGACATAGTATCCAAGACTATTAGGAAGGTTATCGCTCCAACTGGAATTCCGACGTATGTGAGTAGCTCTAGGATAAGGTCCGGGCTGAATACGAAGAGATTTCCTCCGCCGAGCATCGACATGACAATGAGCATTATTACGAAGAACAATGGGCCTGTAAGGAGTAGAGTCACATAAACCTCTGACAGCATTGACAACGTGTCTGAATACTTTTTCATGGTTATTCTTTTCAACTTCATGTACTCTCTGGATTTCCCCCGAAGATAGGCAGCCAAGTTGCCTCCTGAATGGATAGTCGTTATGAACCCTTCTATCATTTCACGAAATCTCTGGGAAGGAGTTCGCTGCTGACGTTTCCTCTAGCGCAGAGATTATATCTGACCCAAACAGGTTCACGTTTCTCACAATGTTTTTTGACTCGGCGGTCACAGCAAACCGCGGATTGAGATGAGACAGAGAGTAGAAAACCTTCTCTGGAGATACACCTGCGCTTGCAAGAATCGCCATGTAACCAGTCGTGAACGGCAACTCGTCCTCCAATTCTCTTCTAATTGTGTCTGCGCGGTAAATCGGGTAGAAATAGAATCCGAGGATAGAAAATGCCAAGGAGAACAGGCCTCCGCCTACGCCGAATAGCACTGCGGGTAAGAGCGGAACGCTGAGAAAGAGAAAAAGCAGGCAAGGTATCAGTGTCAAAGCAACAACGCAAATCAATGCCGTGGTGAAAAGCGTGAGACTGACGTATGCCTCAAAGTTGACTTTGAGTCCTGATCTGCGTAATCTTGAATCCAAGTCTTTGAATAAAGGCAAAATCCATGCTGTTCTGTCGCCAATAAGATTGTGAATCGTCAATTTTGGGTCTTCAAACGATTTCTCAGCACTTCAACTGTGACTCTTTGATGTCCGCCTCAGCATGATTGAATGAAGAACGCGTCAACTCCGTTCTTAAACGAGCGTAGAATGTCTTTATTTTTCCAACAATGCGGTTCTTCACTTCAGTCCCACTCTGGCCTTTTGGAAGACACGGTCAGGGTTAGTGTAGTACTCTCTTATCACGTTCGCAACGTCTGTGTGGCGACGAATGCTCTTGTTCGTCATCCAATCCAAGACTGTTTGTCTTCGATTCAACTCGCGTTTCACTTCTTCTTCGCCGATTTCCAGCTTCTTCATCTGTCTCTCCAAGAGAATGCTCTTGCCTGAACGTGAGAATTTGTCAAATCTTGGGTTCCAATGGAAAATCTCGCCAGTCGTGATGTTTCCAGAATTAGAATCAAGCCCTAGGACTTCTGTTGTGGCGTTCACTCTTCTTGCGGGTTTGTCGTCGATTTCTGTCCTTGCCATGACCATTATGACGTTCGTCATTGCTATGAGCGACTTCGGAATGTTCATGGGTTCAGATTGCAAACGGTTTATGACGGCCTCCACCGATTCAGCGTGCATCGTGCACATTCCAAGATGGCCCGTTGCCATGGCTTGGAACAGCGTATAGGATTCTTCGCCTCGGACTTCGCCCACAATGATGTAATCAGGCCTTTGTCTGACTGCGGCTTTCAACAGATCGAAGAGTGTTATCGTTCCGCTCTTCTTGCCATCATGGCCGAAGCCTAGCCTTACGACAGAAGGTATCCAGTTTTCATGCGGAAGGTTGAGTTCCTGAGTGTCTTCTACACTGACCACTTTCATCTCGGGCTTGATGAACATGGACAAACAGTTCAGCATCGTCGTTTTTCCGGAAGCCACGCCTCCAGCTACCAATACCGAGGCTCTGTTTTCCACGACATACCACAGGTACGCTGCCATTTCTGAAGAAATAGTTCCAAATGCAATAAGGTCTGAAATTGTCAACGGGTCAACCTTGAAACGTCGTATCGTGAAGGTTGAACCTCTTCGCGTGATTTCGTTCCCGTAGGTCAGTTGTATGCGGCTTCCGTCAGGCAAGGATGCATCCAGAATCGGCGATGCAATCGAGATGTTTTTCCCCGAGAGGTACGCCATTCGAACTGTGAATGAATTGAGCTCTGCTTCATCTTTGAATATGATGTTTGTAGGTAGAGATTCGTACATTCTGTGCCAGACGTAGATTGGGATGTTTACGCCGTCGGCGGAGATATCTTCGATTAGATGATCTTTCATTAGCGGGTCTATTTTTCCGTAGCCTATGAAATCTCTTATCACGTAGTATGTGAGTTTGTCAACGGCTTCCGGTGCCACTTTTATGCGATGTTTTCTGATAGTCTTTTTTGTTTGTTCTTTCAGATAGTTCTCAGCTTTCTCCTTAGTTTCTATTTGCTTGAGGTCTACGTCGACCTCTTCAATCAAGTAAGCCTTGACTTCTCTTAGTTGCTTTTCCTCCTCCTTCTGAAGAGTGGGTTCTATCACTTCATAGCTTATTTTTTGGGTTTCTCTATCTCTAATTATGGCTGCATAGACGGAGGGTTCTTGGATTGGGTAGGCCTCTCTGAAGGCAGTCGTCTTCTTGGGTTCTTCTCCTAGTGAAATCTCTACTATCGTCTTTTCTTCTGTAGAAGCTTTACGAAACGGTTCTTTCAATGCTGGCACTGTCCTGTTTCCTTCAGACTGTACGATGGTTGACGAATATATATTGTCTCGCAAGTCTTAATAAGGTATATGCACACGCAATCCTTAGCACACTTAATCCGAGAGCTCGGGTGTTACCGAATCACCCATCTTGCAACAGTTTCAGTCTGCAAGGTAATTTGGGTTCCTCTAAACTCTAATACGGTTGAACAAGGAAGTGTTAACTCCGAATTTAACAACACGCCAGCATGCCATTTAGTCAAGGTCACGGACTGTGAATTGTACTCGAACTAACCCCCTTCAGGAAAGTACTGCGGACTTCACAGGCAGTTCAGAGTATCTCATATCTCGTTGTCAAGATAGTTTCCAACGGTGCGAGAGAGCATCAGCGGCGCGCGCCCAAAATATCTTGTAAGTGCCTGAGCGTATGCTGACCAGCGCTATTGGGTTCCGGCGTCTTTTCTGAGGATTTCCGCTTTGTCGGTTTTTTCCCACGTGAAATCTGGGTCATTTCTTCCGAAGTGTCCGAATACCGCTGTTTTTCTGTAGATTGGTCTGAGCATGTTCAGATGATCTATGATGGCTTTGGGTCTCATGTCAAAATGCTTCTTCACCAGTTCCAGAATTCTCTCGTCAGGCAGTTTCCCCGTGCCGAACGTGTTGACCGTTACAGAGACAGGTTGAGCCACGCCGATTGCGTAAGATATCTGGATCTCACAATGGTCCGCAAGACCAGCGGCAACGATGTTTTTTGCGATGTACCTTGCCATATAACAGCCAGATCTGTCCACTTTCGAAGGGTCTTTTCCAGAGAAGCATCCTCCACCGTGACTTCCGACGCCTCCATAGGTGTCGACGATAATTTTTCTTCCGGTCAGGCCCGAATCAGCCAGGGTTCCGCCAACTACGAATCTTCCCGTTTCGTTGACGAAATATTTGGTTTCCCTGTCCAGCATGGCTGGAGGTATTGCCTTTTTTATTACCTGGTTTATGATGTCTCGTCTCATCTTCTGCCTATCAACCTTGGGAACATGTTGAGCAGCTATGACAACGGCCGCGACTCGTCTCGGTTTTCCATTAACGTATTCGACTGTGACTTGCGACTTTCCATCAGGCCTTAAGTAAGGAAGAATCTTTTTCTTTCTACACTCTGACAGTCTTCTCACTAGGTTGTGTGCAAGCATTATCGGTAAAGGCATCAGTTCTTCTGTTTCGTTCGATGCATAGCCGAACACCATTCCCTGGTCTCCAGCTCCCTGTTCGTGGTTTTCAGTTTCAGTTACTCCCAACGCAATGTCGGGAGACTGCTCCGTTATCGAAACCAAGATACCGCAGGTCTCCCAGTCCATGCCGTCCTTAGCGTTGTCAAGTCCTATCTCCCTCAAAGTGTTTCTAACGATTCTGGGAATGTCCACGTAACAAGAGGTGGTTATCTGACCAGTGACCACCACGTTTCCCTGCATCACCAGCACTTCACAATCCACTCTTGCCTTAGGATCTTTGCACAAAACAGCGTCAAGCACAGCGTCAGAAACTTGGTCAGAGACTTTGTCCGGGTGGCCCTCAGCCACGGATTCCGAAGTGAACAGATATCTCCCATTTCTTGACATGAGAATCCTCAACTGCAAATATGCGTGTGTTCGTAACGAGGTTATATTCTTTTCTTAGGAAACTTTCTCTGAACATTAACACTTCGCTGGGTGGGGACTACACCCACGAAAGCGCTACGCATGCTTTCACTGGAAACAAAAAAAGAATAGGAGGTTGAAGAGTTTTTGAATGAGTCTAGATTTTTCTCTTGCCTAGCGTGGATCTGAAGGTTTTTCCACAGTGTTCGTAGAGTCCTATTGTAAGCTCTGTTCTCTTGCCGCTCTTGTCTGGTTTGCCAGCCATCTTCCATGTCTTCTTTGGTGTGCTAACTTCTTTTCCACATGCAGGACATTTAGCCATAATGATCCCTTATCATCCATTTACATGGGATGAGCATAAAACATTTTCCATTCCAACAGTGTCTAGAAACCCCCTTGGGCTCATTGCAGTTCTACAAAACCATGCATTACTACCATGATCTGCATGGTCGGTTGCCTTTTTCTCACTTTCTTGAGGCGAGAAACCATGGGTCATATTATCGTGAACGATTGCGAAAATCCCGACATGTATGTTCGGCGTTTTCACCTATTCATTTTCTCGTGTGCCTTTGTAGGTGCTAATCGCTTTTTCCAGCATGTTCAAGGCTTCAGTCAGACTCTGCGTGTTCGGGCTTATGTTGCCGAGGCTAAGCCTCACCATGTTAGTCTTCATGAGTTTGTAATCGTTCTTGAAGAGAAAGAACGTTCCAGGCACCGTTGCTAAGCTGAGCTGTGGAATTGTGCACTCGTTCGTCCACTTGTATGTGTCTTCGATGGGCGTCTTCACCCAGAAGGTCACGCCGATGTCGCTGGGGAAGAACTCCAGGCCATTGTCTTCCAACCACCTACGGGTCTGCTGTTTGAGACGTGACCACTTCTGTTTGTGTTTTTCCATTTTTTCTCTGTTCTTGGACAGCAACTCTGCAGCGATGAGTTGCACGATGTTTGGGCTATTACCAACTGTGTTAAGAGTGTCGGCGTAAAGTCCGTCGACAAGGTTCTTTCGAGCAAACGCTACACCGAGTTTCAACCCTCCGAGACCGTAGGCTTTTGTGAAGCTCGTCGTAACGATACTCCGCTCGGCATCTTCACAGTACAGTGTTGGCACAGTTTGGCGGTCGAACTCGGCGTATATTTCGTCGCACAACACATAGAAGCCATGCTCGCGGGCCACGCTCATCACATCGCTCAGTTCCTTCCTGCCAGAGATTGCACCGCTCGGCGCATGGGGGTTCGTGAATACGAGCAGGCCAGTTCTCTCAGAAACAAGCGTGGCCAGCTTGCTTGCGTCAAGCCTGTACGCGTGTTGTTCCGCTCTCGTCAGCCTCTTTACTTGTCGAAAGCATTCTTGCACTTGTCTCAGCAGAGGCTCATATGTGGGATACTCCACAATCGCTTCGTTTTTTCGTGGGTTCTTCTCTGCCAGATACCTGATGATGCGGGCATTCTGGCCTGAGGCTCCTTCGGACGAGACGAAGATGTTTTCAGGGTTTACGCCATACCATCTAGCCAGTTGCGTTGTTGCCTCTGGGTTACCATGGTCATAGTTGACGCTCAAATCAAACTTGCCCATTCTCACGTCATGCGTGAAATGGGAGGTACCGCTGGATCTGAAATCGTACTTCAGCTTGGGCACATGAACGTACCAGTCTAGATACATCGAGGGATGCTTCAATTCAGTCGCCAAGACATTGTAGACCATATTGCCGCATAGCCTTTTCCGTCTGACTCTGCTTTTTGAACGTGTGTTTATAAAGGAAAGGCCAATTGTTGGTTTTGCTGTGGAAGCTTGGTCAAGATTCTGGAAACAGAGAAAGGGCTGGTTCTTGAGGTCTACGTGAAGCCACGGTCGAAAGAGTTCAGATTTGCAGTTGAGGGCGGGGAGGTTGTGATTCACTGTCAGGAGGAGCCTGTTGGGGGAAGGGTCAACGCTGAGCTGCTGAAAAGGCTTTCGAAGCTTCTGGGCAAGAGAGTAGAGCTTCTTTCAGGCCACACTTCTCGACAGAAAAGACTGCTCATAAAAGACGCCTGCAAAAGTGAGGTTGAATCTGTGCTGACTGGTAAGTAAATGTCTTTATTGCTCGTGCATTTGGAAGCGCAGTATTGCGGCTATTCCGCCGAAGGAGTTCTTGAGCATCTGTCCTTCTTCTGTCTCAGTTGAAATTATCTCGACTTCTGTATTCGTGTATTCTGCAAGTTTCGCGAAATCGTCAACTAAGTCCAGTGTGTCAGCTACACTAAGGGTTGCTGCATTGCACTTTGGGCACCGCTTGCCGGAGAGGCTCTGGTGGAAGTTGTTCAAGTTCAGGTTTTTGACACTGTGTTGTTCTTGGTAGCCGCAAGTGTTGCATTTCACGGTGATCCCAGTTATCTCAACTGCTTCCGACAGAAGCAGCGTCCTAACGGCTCCGGTTTCCAGAGCTTTTCTTACCGCTTCTTCGCCATACGTGATTTTTCCAGTGTCATGTCCCACTTCATAGAGAAACTGTTGCACTATTCTTCTCTCTTCTACGTACCGCACTTTCCGCATGACCTCCGGCGCCTTTTCGACGACTTCTTTAACACCCTGTTCTTCAACGTAAGCCGTGTCCACGGTGTCTATGATCTTGTTTTTCAGCATGTAATTGAGGTATTCACCCTTCTCAAAATCATACTTCGTAGGTCCAGGCCCAGCTATTATGATTCCTTTCAGAGTTTCAATAGGTAGAAAAACTCCGTTGGCGTGTTCACCCACCCGCGTGAAGTATTCTTGAAGCCTCATCTCTCGGAGCCTTTCGTACCTTCTTGCAGACTGTCCGCCAGCGCGGGTTTTGCCTGGTACGCCAGACGTCATCTGTCTCACTATTTCAAGCCTTCTTCCTTGAAGGGTGGCCAGAGTTGCGCCAGAGCTGTCGATTAGGAGTATGCCGTAGGTCTCTTTTTCCCTGAGCATCTCCTGCAGATATTCAGTGTGGAACCGAGCGTCGCACCTGTAAAGGTAGATGTGTATTGGCTCAGGCGGCACGATGACATAAGTTTCAATTCTCTCGCTTCCAGCACCGTTCTGGGGAATGGCACCGCAGAATATGACCAGCCCGTTTTCAGGAGGTTCCTTGAAGAGTTTGAGGCGCTGTTGGACTTTGACGATTGCGTCCATCACGTTTTTTCTGGTTGTGGTGGACTTTATGTTCGAGGCAGTGCCGTACTCATCCCTGAGCGTATTCAAAACATCGCTTATCTGTTTTCCAGGCGGAACGTAAAGCGAAACGAGTTCGGTTCCGCGCCCCTCTTTGCTGGCCAGCGTCATCAGTGTCTTTTTAAGTCTGAACAGTTCGAGTGAAGTCTTTTTCGGCGTGTTGCTCAAATGTTTTCACATCATGTTTAGATGTTAAAGCTACATTGAGGGTTCAAATAAGATTTTTGGGGATGTCAGGTCGTTCCCAATGCTTCTTTCAGGAACACCTTATACGGGCCTATCTTTCCTCCGTAGTTGCCTGCTGAAATCTTTACGACTCCGGGCACAGCTGCTGCGGCCTTCACGCCGTCGCCCATGGCTTTCTTGACTGCTTCGAGGGTTAGGCCGTTGATTACGATTTCGTAGACGCACTTGACGTCTTCGGGTACCTGCGTATCGGGCACCAGTTCCCTCAACTTGGGGCAGAAGGGGTGGTTCGTAGAGGCTTTCAGCTTGTACTTGAGAGAGCCTGCCTTTGAGCCTGAGCGGCAGATTCCTCCTGGAAAGGGCATGATGACCTCGCTTTTTCCTGTTTTTATGGCTTCTACAGCTTGTTCTGCTGCTGCAAGGCCTGAGGTTCTGTCTTTAGCGAATATGATGAAGTTGCCACCTGCTATTGCTTGTACTATTCCGAAGCGGTCTTCAACTATGAAGTCGCCTTCCATAACTGGGATTTTCCAGACTTTTCGTGGTCCAACCATGCCCTTTCTCTGGAACCCATCGCCGAACAGACGCAAACTTCTTCCAACTTTGAGCGTTCTCTTAGCGTTTGGCATGGCGTCGAAAGCAGCCGTAGTGGGGCAGGTCATAATGCACTGTCCTATGCGGAGGATCATCTGTCCGTTCAGGTCGAACCTGCTACGGTTGTACATTTGCACCAAAACTCCAATTCGGCTGTCCGGCGTCTTGTCAGGCGACACGAGACTTTCTATTCCTGCCTCAGCGGGCGACATGATGACGCTAGTAGCCAATCCTGTTGCAACTTCAGCCGCTGTCAGCGCCCATTTCTCCGTGTCCGCCGTAATGAAGACCCTTCCCGCCCACATAGGAAACATTTCGGCAAACGTGTTCTGTATCTCACAGAATGTATTCTGAAACTCGCCTGCTGGTTTCTCCCACTGGAGTTTCTTAGTCTCTCTGTTGAAGTAAAGTGAGTCTGGTTCAGTCAAGTCCTATCACTTTTTTGCGGAACAGATCTAACTCCTTCTTTTGTGCGATAATGAAACTCGTAGCCTAAAGCCATAAGTTTTTCTGCTTCTTCCTGGGTGGTCACGGTTTTGACGGGGCAGGGTTCCAAGTCTTGGTTGGGCTCGCTGCTCTCGTAGATAGTAGTGCTAGTTATGCTTCTGTAGCCCCATTTTCTTCTGCACGTAACGGATGTCCCAGGGTCTGAAGAGCGCGGCGAGTCTTATTGTTTTTGTGGTTAGTCTTGTCTAACGCTATTTTTCTAACTGTGACAGATTGGAGTTCGGACCTGAAGCCCAGAAGTTCCTGACAGCCTCGAAGCCGAGCACAGCAAGGTGTTACAGAGTGGCACGCGCACACTTGGGTTGGAGTCTTCTGATGAAGGTGACGCAGGAAAGGATCAGAAACGGAAAGCGAAAACGACCGAAATGAATGGCAAGATGTAGAAGGCCGGGGAAAGAATCCCTGAAAAAAGTGCAAAGCCGTACGCAACGGTAAGGGTCAGGATTCCGCACAAAGCGAAGATTCTTCCTGGTCTCAGGTTCAAACCGAGCTTCTTTTCCAGCTCCTTGACGTTGTGACTCTCGACGGCCGTGTAGAATCCCCACAGTGCTGGAGGAGCCAGATAAACTATGCCTATGGTTATATTTGAGTAAGACAAACCAAAAAACCCGACGAAGACCCAGCTCAACGGAGAAACAGCCAGGAGGCACGCACTAAGCCACATGACCGTTTCTGTTTGCTCGAAGCCCAAGAGCTTCCAACCGCTTGCCCGTTCATAGATGGCAAGAAAATAGGTGGCTGGAACCAGAATGAACAGAAAACTCAGCCTGAAAAGACTCAACGCGAACAGAACAACTGAGACTATTGAAACCGCGAAGCCCAGCCGCAACTTCTCAAACGCTTCAGCTGCCTGAGCTTGAAACGCTCCCGACTCATCTCCTTCAAGTCGGTCCTCCATAGCAACAACCACAAGATGCTGTAACCGAAGATGCACAGATAACTCCTGTGTTCTTGACCAAAACCAAACCATAGGTCAACAATTGTTGACAATGCAATAATAGTTTGTGCACCGATTCAATCTGCAGACTACTCTGTCCTAACCCGTTCACGCGTGCGCGAAAGTTTTGGCGGTCAAGGAAAAAAGAGGGGTTGGGCGGGGGACTTTGAAAACATCGCCTTCTTTTCATGGCACGCGCAAGTCGTGAAACTTCTCTTTTGAAATCGACTTGGTGGCGTAGCAGGTCGAGCTAGAAGTTTGTTCTATAAAGCCTTTTTTCCCTGAAACACTATTCTGTGTATTGGAGACAAGTAAGGTGGAAGTTAGGAAGTTTCTTTCGATTCTGGTATGTATTATGGTTTTGCTCAGCTTTCCAACTCTTAGGTACATTCAACCCATAGTTGCGGGGATGGGAACCGTTGACGATTTTGCCTCTCCGGTGATTCAAGATTTCTACATCAACAGTACGTGGTCAGGTCAGCTCTGCCAGTGGAGCTTCTACCTGGCAGATGCCGTAGGTCTTGACCATGCGGTCTTCGGCTGTAACGTCACACAGAATTTCATCAACGACTCTTCGACTCCGCTTTCTGGCACTCAAGCGTGGGCTAATTACACTCATACACTTCCCGCTTATGATTGTCTGGTTTCTTTCCAGCTTTGGTTTTGGAACAACAATGGTTCAATGTCAACGACAGGACAAAGATGTATGAACGTGTACACTTCAACTCCATTCATCTCGTTGAGTCAGGCAATTCAGAGCGTGGATTCTGCAAACAACTGGAATACTGCTGACACTTATGCCCAGACTGTACTGGCGAAAAAGACGACCGCCGATTTACAGAGAATGATTGATAATTATGCAAGTGTGAGTGATTGGACAGACGTGTTGTATTGGAGTGCTGTTTGTAACAAACTTGGAATAGCTCAAGAAACAGACATAATCAACGCTTTAGGTAACTACACAATGGTTGGGAATCTTCCATTCACGCCTAATTCTGGCGGCACTGATTTTTCTCCAGAACAGAAATGGGCGTTGTACGGGTATTACTATGCTGTTAAATACAGCACAAGCTTGACAAAATGGAATATCACAGCGGCATTTGAACAGTTTAACAGTTCAGTTCTTTATTCAATTCAACACAGCGGCGGGCTTCCTCTTTGGATTTACGCAGATGGAACAGCGACAACTTCTACCAACAGGTACTACGATGAAGATGCTTGCACCGTTGACTGCTACACCATTTTTGCTGAGCTTCTAAATGTTTCTGGAGCAATGGATGATGCATTGCGTTGGTGGTCCTACACTAATTCTGTTCACTGGAACGGGGCAGAGCAGCATTATGGATATACAGGAACAACTGGTTATGAGTGCGAAGCACCGTTTTTCTTGAAAATCATCAGTACCTTGAAGTATTACTATCCTCCCTTGGAAAACTGGACAAGGGTTCTGTCAGATATTGAAAACAGGTTTCTGAGTGTTGAATGGAGCAGTAGCCAATGGCTGGACTCTACCCCTTCCAGCACACATGTGGTTGTTCATATGTACCCCGGAAATGAGCAGAGACGATTGGAGAATACCTTCGGTGCGTGGCAGACGCTATTAGGAGTGTATTCACAGCTTGATTCTGCGTATCAGAGTGACGTGAGGGACATGCTGTACGGCAACAGTGCAACTGAACCAGCGTGGGCCTTGGTTTTTGGAATCGCGGCTCAACTCTATGAACGCTCAAGCGGACTTTTCAGATGGAATTCCAACGGAGTTTGGGACAACAATGCTACCGCATATGCAGAAATTCTCTTATTCTTGTTGGGGATGGTTCCCCAGAGCACTACGGTTGCATTTCCACTCGAAGAATTGAACTATGAATACATTCAGGACATTGATCCGCAAGAGTTCCAGTTCAACCTGACGAACCAAACTGTAACCATTCCGGTGAGCGGTGCTGGAACCATGGTGTTCCAGTATGGAGCATCGCCCGTAACCTGCAACTTCAATCAGAGTGGCATCTGGCAAATAGCATTCAGCAACTCGTGGAACATGATAACAAACGTGACGTACGTGTCTGCCTTGCCGACAAACCGTATATATTTCATGCAAAGCCCCGCACCACCGCCAGCAACCTATGATGCAACCCTAAACGCTCACTGCATCACTGAAGGCAAAGACTTGAAGGTCGAGATTGCGATGGACGGTTCGCCCACAGGCTACACAACGCCGTACACGTTCACGGGTTTAAATGGTACTCACACGCTAGCAGTACCTGGCAATGATGGGGCGGGTGATCCATTCAGGCAATGGAGCACGGGACAAACAAACACGACCATAACGGTCAGTTCAGCCGGAACGTACACGGCGTACTATGGGTCGAACCCTGTGCATGATGTTGCAGTAACAGGAATTGAGTTATCTAAAGCCGTTGTCGGTCGAGGCTATGGCTTAAACGTGAAGGTCACCGCAGCAAATCTAGGGGACTGCCGAGAAACTTTCGACTTGGCACTGTTTGCTAACACAACTGAAATCGGAAATGCAACAGTTGCCAATTTGGCCAACGAAACACTCGCGCTTATCATTTTCCTTTGGAACACCACTGGCTGTGCATACGGCAACTACACCATCAGTGCGACAGCAGCCCCAGTGCCAGGCGAAACAGACACCGCAGACAATAACTTCACAGGTGGCGTGGCGACAGTCACTATTCCAGGTGACCTCAACGGCGACTTTAAAGTCAGCCTCTTTGATCTTGTCATACTGGCAAACGCCTATGGATCCAAACCTGGCGACGCTAAATGGAATCCGAACGCGGACATAGATGGCAACGGAGTCGTCGGCCTGACAGACTTGGTCACTCTTGCAATGTACTACGGACAACACTATCCATAACCTCATGGTTTGAACCCTGCGAAGACTGCGACCCATATGAAAAAAGAAAAAGGAGTTCTCGCCCAAGACCGACTGAAAGTCTCAATGAGATGTTACATTTCGGCAAATGCACCTGCCAAAGCGCATGTATTTGCCTGTACCACGATGTTTCAGCAGCAGGTTGTCGTTGCTGGCCTTACCCCGGTCAACTCAAATTCATCTGTAATGCGTAAAGGTTCCAGCTTCTTCTCTTCAAGTGACACACTTGAACCCTAGCCTTCAGTACCTCTTAATACTCTCTAATAGTTTCCATTGCTTTATCTTGGCATCAGTGCAATTCAGAAAGAATCCCTGTATCGTATCATGGGAAAGTGGAACAGCTTCCGTCACCTACACGGCAGTGAATGCCAACCTTGATATTCGGAGAAAATCGTTTTTGAAGATTTGTTGAAAACGTGGTTGATGGGTTGGATGTCACCGTTTCAGTTCTTCAATAAGTTTTACAACTTCCTTTATGATATAGCTGTTTATCATTCTGCCTTTTTCTTTTGATGCAGTTGTTGGGTCACCTATCACGCCTGTTGGGAAGAAGCGTTCTGGGTCGGCTACTATTTCGAACCTTGGCATTTCTGGGAAGCTTTTTGTTCCTTTGGCCTTCACTAGTTCGGGTTTGATGTCCATCACCCGTGAGGTTTCAATCGTCCCTGCATGCCCATCTTTTTCGCTGAAATACTTCCCTTTAAGTTCATAGGCAAAGTCGTAGTCTGAACACACCATTATTCTGGGCTTTTCCTTGGCGTCCTTCTTCTGGTGATGCACTACGACTTCTTGAGCAGCCAGTCTGAGCGCGGTCATGTGTGCTTGACCTGCATGTCCGCTTATCACTAGGATTCTCGTGAAACGATTACGGACAAATTCTTCAAGGATGTCGCGGGCTATTACATACAGTCCGTTGAATGTTAGTGAGATTGTGCCGGGAAAACCGCGAGCGGCGTTGCAGACGCCATACCTTAGCGGGGGTGCGATAAGGCATCCTGTTTTCTTGGCCACTTCCAAGGCCACGTATTCGGGTTGTAGGCTGTCTGTGCACAGGGGCAGATGCTGCCCATGCTCTTCGACGCTTCCGATCGGAACTATTACCACGGTTCCAGCGTCGGCTCTAGCCTCAGCTTCCTTCATGCTAAGTTCGTCAAACCACAGTAGCTTGTTATCCGCACTGTTGCTTGTAGGTTTGATTTTTCTTTTCTTCATTCATTCACTTTCCTTCATGTATCGTTGAAAAAGTGATTATCGAGCTCTGCCTATAAAATAGTTCAGGTGATGGTTTTGTTTTAGGGTTTGGTGATTTCTGCTTTTTCTGCGTTGATTCCGCGCCAGACTATCTTGTATCCTAGTGTTTCAAGCGACTTGGTGGCGTCTGCCACTCCTTCCGATTCGACGATTTCTATGGCGTCTGGAAGGGTCAGGTGGCCTGTTGTTTTCATTTGTTTCTCGATTCTATCTCTGATATGTTCAAGTTTTTGTTTCCTCACTAGGCCGTTCGGCATCGCTATGTATCCATCGGGTGGCTTCTCTGTAAGTGCCTCTTTGACGGCCTCTGTGGAAACGCCTATTCGTGTTGCAAACTCTTCGTATTCAACGGTTGGTTCGGTGAATACCACGGGAAGGTTTTGCAAGAATTCTTTCTGTACCAGTCGGGTTCCCCGGGATGCTTCCTCCAAGTACCGCAGGACAGGTGCTAACGGGATTTTGTTGCGGTAGTATAATATGTTAAGCTTGGTGTTTTGCCCCAAGTTCGCAATTTTTTCACAGGCGAGGTCTTCGTTGACTGCTATGAGCATGTTTGCGTCTACTTTTCCAAGTTTCTCTATTTTGTGGAGGAGATATTCCAGAGTCCAGAACCCCACGATTTCCAAGTACACTTTAACGTTTTCTTTTTCGAGGGAGAAATCGGGTATGATTACCTGTTTTCCTGCTGGAAGGGGTTCAGGTTCTCTTTTCAGCTGCCACCCTGTTTTCAGGGCTTGGAACTGTTCGGCAAATTCTTGTTCGACTACACTGTCGAAGGAAATAGTTGGCTGGCATATGCTCTTGAACAGCATGTGATGTTTCAAGCTTTCAAGCTTGAAGTTGCATATTTCGTTCGTGTATCTCCACAGTATCTTTGCTTCAATTGTCCACTCTGGATTTGCTATGATTGCTGGAAGAAGCTTGGCTGTGGCTGTGCCGTATCTTCTGGTGAGTTTGAATAAGCTGGCGGGTCCATCTATTTTCACCCATATCCTGTCTTGCTTGTAAACTTCGTAGATTAATCCTAGTCTTTTCACGGCATGAAATATTCTCTGCCAGTTGCCTGAAGCGGTGAAGTTGAGTTCCGTGGAGTCAAAGAGGAGCGTTTGTGTGAGGCTAAGGTTGTACTCTTTAATCAGCTCTTCGAGCGTGGGGGGATCGAATTCTTGGAGGATGAGTTCATTGTCGAGATCAGCGTACAGGAAGTCGTCGATGGTCTCAGGCGTCGCTTTCAACTCTGAGGCAACGACTTCAATTATTTTTTTTCTTCTCTCCGGAGAGGTTGCAGGTTCCAGCTTTCCTGTTTCCTGGAAAATCCTTCGTCTCAGTTCTACTGGGTTGATTTGGTCGTTGCATTTGAACCTGCTTCTTCTGTCCAAGAGATAGGCTGCGCCCCTGACAAAACGGTAATCATATCCTTCGTCTTCAAGTTCGGCGGCGAAGGCCTTCAGAACACTTTTCTTTTCGCCAACGTGGTCTCTGTAGGCTTTGATGAGGCCTGTCGCCACATCCAAGGTGTCTTCGGTCGCTCTTGCGTACCTTGGCCAAACATCGCCTTTTCTCTTCCAAACTGCTAGGAGTTCGCTTGGAAGCATGTATCAGCTCTCCATGGGCTTCTTGTGTTTTCTTCTGCGGCTTATTCCAACTTCGACTGTTTCTTTGGAAACGATTTCCACGAGTTTGGCTCTCTTGCCTTCTACTTTTCTCAAGAGTCTTCCAAGCCTCTGGATGTACTCTCTTGCGCTTCCTGTCCCGCTCAGTATGTAACCAGCTGAAGCGTCAGGTACGTCTACGCCTTCATCGAGGACTTGGGATGTGACTATGGCTTTATACTCGCCTTTTCGAAAGTTTTCCAGAATTTCCCTTCTTTCTTCTTTGGGCGTTTGGTGGGTGATTGCTGGCAGCAGAAATCTGCGACTGATGGCATAAACAAGGTCATTATGAAGTGTGAAAATCAATGTCTTTTCGTTTCTGTTTGTTTCAAGTTGCCGGGCCAAGAGCTCTAGTTTTGCTTCCGAGTTGAGTGCGATTTTCAAGGCGCGGTTACGGGACAGTAGAGCTTCACGTGCACGGCGATCTCTGCCTGTGGTCATAATGAATTTTTGGAAGTCTTCAGGGCTTTTGAGGACGATGCCCTTTTCTCTGAGGTAAAGTCTGAAGGTTGCGATGTTGTTGTCATAGCTTCGTTGTTCTTCTGAGGTTAGTTCGACAAAGATTTTCTCGTAGGTGTAGGGTGAAAGGTGCTCTCCGGCTAGTTCTTCCACGTCCACCGTGTAGACGGTGTCTCCGATTAGGCGTGGCAGGAGTGAGTGTCTTTCGTCGCTTCGTTCGTATGTGGCTGTCAAACCCATGCGGTAGGGTGCGATGTACATTTCGGCGATTTGAATGTAGCTCGGTGAAGCCAAGTGGTGAACTTCGTCGAAGACTATGAGCAAGAAGCGGTTGCCGAGTGTTTCTGCTTGGAGATAGGCCGAGTCGTACGTTGAGACAGTTATCATCTTCACGGTGTTTTCGCCTCCGCCGACGGCTCCAGCTGTCATTTCAAGATGGTCTAAGACTCGTTTTCGCCACTGGTCTATGAGATCTAAGGTGGGAACAACGATTAGAGTCTGCGTTTTCAATTGACTTATGGCTTTCAGCGCCACATAGGTTTTTCCCGCTGCTGTGGGCAGAACGAGAACGCCGCGCATGTTTGCTTGACGCCACTTATCCAGGGCTTCTTTCTGATAGGATCGCAGTTCAACATTCGGTTTCAATTGTTCAATCGGGGGAAGGTTTGGGACGTCGTCTTGAAAAGCCATATTGCTCTCCTTCAGATAGACCAGCACATCCCTGTAGTGAACGGCTTTTATTCTGAACGAGTCAACTCTGGGGTCCCACTTGCCGTACGGTGTGCCGACTTCCCCGTTCAGAAGGATCGTGCCTTTGTCAAACCATAAGCGAATCATGGACGGACAAACAGTGTTTGCTGGGTGAACTTTAAACTCTTTTCGCTTTCCCCAAATCAGCTATGTCTTAGGGCAGCCAGCTTTTCTGAGCATTAGGTTCAAGAGCTTTCTTGTCTTTGCGCTTCTCGGTTATGAATTTCTTGGCTAGGTCATAGGCCATTCTGTAATCGAATATGCCGCTGGGCTCTTCTGCTGCCTTCTTTATGAGTGCCACTTCGATTTTGTTCTTAAATTTCCCGATTGCAAGCGCACCGATGCCGATGACGCCGGGCAGCATCTCATTGCCCTCTGAATTGGGGTCCAAACCCGTGACTCCGAGCGGGGAAATAGCGTTAACGTCGGCCACTATCTTGCATCTTTTTCCTTTTTGTCTGAGCACGGCTTGCGGCAGAAGCTCGGTTCCCGCAGCGCCAGCTGACAGAACGATATCGGCATCAGATACTGCTTTTCCGACGTCTTCAGAATTCCGAGTTTGGTATCCGCGGATTCTTCCATTCTTGAACTCCTCGTTTATCTTCGCCGCGACGGAGGAGGCCTTTTCGAGCACGCGTGAAGTGATCACGACGTCGGCTTGTTCGGAAGCGTAAAGCCTCGCAGCTGTCTGGCCTACTGGCCCTGTTCCCGCCAGCACGGTCACATGTTTATTCTTCAATGCTCCAAGGCTATTTTCAAGCGAGGCCTTTAGAGTTTTGGCCACTGCGGCTGAGGCGGTTGTGTAGGCTCCTCTGGGGTCGATGATGATGGAGAGTTCGAAGGGTGGGAACATGCATTTCTTGGCTCGAGTCAGAATCTCGTTTGCGAGATCAAAATCGCGCCCATTTATGAAGACCTTGGTCTGTTTCGCACCCTCAGGTCCTCGGGGAAACATGGCGTCGTACAGTATTCTATCCGCGTCATCAGCCGCTACGTTCTCGTACTTTATTATCTTAGCTTCGGGAAAAGCGTCTATTGTCATCAATATGTCAAAAGGGCTTGCATGTTTGTCTGTGTCGAGAAAAATGAACACTTTCCTGAACTGCGATTCCGGCAAAGGTTTCGCCTGCGCTAATGTTGAACCTTAAACATTTAAGAATTGCCGTAATGTTCCGTTCCGTCAGCGCGCGCGCTTTCTTGAGGTGTGTCGTTTTCTGCAGGCGGAGAAGACACCGCAATTGTTTAATATGAAACGCAATAACTGTGAATATCGTTAAGAGGAGTAGGTATGTTGTCTATAGAGATGCTGGAAAAGCTCTCGAATGCCTGCGGTGTGACGGGCAGGGAAGAGGAAGTTCGAGTTCTGATGCACAAGTTCATGAAACCATGTGTAGACAGTCTCACAGAGGACAAGTTAGGCAACGTAATAGGAGTGAAGGAAGGCGCGAAAAATGCCCCGCGGGTGATGCTTGCTGCACACATGGATGAGATAGGTTTGATGGTGAAGACGATTTCGAAGGAAGGTTTCATACAGTTTGCGAAGATGGGTGGGATAGACGATCGTATCTTGTTAGCGCAGAAGGTTATTGTGCATACAGATAAAGGCTCTCTTCACGGGATCATAGGTTCAAAACCTCCGCACATACAGAAGGAAGACGAACGCAAGAGAGTCATCCCTTACGATGAGTTGTTCATTGACGTTGGGGCTAGCAGCCAGGAAGAAGCAAAGAAAATGGGTGTAAGAATAGGCGACACGGTTGAGTTTGACGTAAAGTTTACCTCTATCAATAAGGACATCATCATTGGCAAAGCTCTCGACGACAGAGTCGGATGCGCGGCGATGATTGAAGTTCTGAAACGCTTGCCGAAAACCGAGTGCACCGTGTACGCTGTCGGAACAGTGCAGGAAGAAGTTGGGTGCAGAGGAGCAACAACCTCTGCGTTTGGCATCTACCCGGATGTCGGTCTTGCACTTGATGTTACAGTGGCGGGTGACATCCCAGGGGTCAAAGAAGCTGAAGCACCATCAAAACTCAAGGGAGGCCCATCATTGCTAATCTCCGATGCTCTTCACATATCCCATCCAAAGGTGCTGCGATTGCTGACAGAAGTCGCCGACGAGAACAAATATCCCATACCAACTTGAAACAGGCTTAGCCGGAGGAACGGACGCCGGGCGCATGTCACTCGCAAAAGAAGGAGTGCCCAGCTGCAGCATCTGCATACCAACACGTTACATTCACAGCGCAACATCGCTCCTAAGCCTGTCAGATGTAGAAAACACTGTGAAACTCGTCGTTGCTGCAATCAAGAAAATACAAAAAAAATTCTAACCTCATTTTCCCGAGGTGTAACCTTCGAGATAGCAGAATACACGATCAAGTCAGTCCTTAGTAGTGCACCAATACTTGCCCTGATCCAGGGGCATTGGCATGAGCTCTTTTCGTCACATTTGGGCTTGGACAGCCATGCATGATCTGGCACGAAGCTTGATGAGAGTGTAGCCTTGTTTTGAAGACAAACAGAAATCAACACAACAATACGATTCGGCAACGCCATAGCATGACGATCAACATGTAGCGCTTTCCCACTCAATTAGTCTCAACGAATGTACCGTGCCAAACAGAGAGCAGTTTCCGTAAGGCATATTTCGACGTTCGTGAGGTTCTGATGCACGAAGGAAGGGTTAGAAATTCATGGAACATGAAACCTCTCTTGCAGAAAGAGCTGTAAGGCATTTCAGGGATGACGGATACAGTTGTTCTCAAAGTGTTCTCCTCACGATGTTTGAATATTGGGGCTGCAAAAGTGAGTTGGTGCCCAAGGTTGCAACTGCTTTTGGGGGAGGAATGGGAAGGTGTGGTTCAGTCTGTGGGGCTTTGACGGGAGGGTTGATGGCAATCGGAATAAAATATGGAACCAATGAGCCTTCAGCGGAAAAACGTTCTGAGGCTTCCGAACTTGCGAGAAAACTTTACCAAGCATTCGAGAAACAGAACGGAACCGTCATGTGTAGAGAACTCATCGGGTTCGACCTTTCGGATGAAGAACAGCGGAGAAGAGCTTATGAAGAGGATGTTTTTGAACTGAAGTGCACGTTCTTTGTGAAGAGAGTCGTTGAGTCTCTTGTATCCTTCAGTGGCGTCACGGTTTAGTCGCTTTCCACCTTTTTCACAAAGTAGTGTATGAAGACACAGGTTATTAGAGCCGCAACTGCCTGCGGCAAAACGAAGACTAATAGTTGGGCTAGTGCCGATGTCTTTGTGAGGGCTTCGAATGCCGATTGGTTTTCAACTATTCCCAGTGAAACACTGTTCCAGAGTCCATGGGCAAAGATGAGAGGGGCCAAGTTTCTTGTTTTGCTGTAGAAATAGCCGAAGAATAAGCCTATGTAAAACGTGGTCAAAATGTACTGCGCCATGTTGAACGGGTCGAAAGGTGAGAGGTTCCACACGAAGTGCCATACTCCGAAAAGAATCGCTTGAGCAACAATGGCACCCCTGACTGTGAAGAATTTTCCGAGGTGAGTCTGAATGTACCCTCTGAAGAGTCCCTCCTCACAAATGGCAACACAGAGAGTCATGAAGGGTAGCACAGACAAGAAAGCGATTGGATTGAAGCTTTCAAACGCTATTCCTCCCATGAGTCCATAGACGAGCAGGTAACTGGTCACCGTTGCCAGAATGTTCAACGTTATGTAGAAGATCACTCCGTAGAGAAGTGATTTCCCAAGCTTTCTTGTTGTGAAGCCGAACGTGGCGGGGTCAGTTTTTTCGATTAGAACTATTGCTGAGATTGTGAGAAAAATCACTGGAGTCTTTTCAAAAGGCACACCGAAGATTAGCACCGATGGGATTCGAATAAGCATGGCCAAAAGAAAAAGTGCAAAAACCCAGAAAAGGGCTTCACTTTTGTTTGCTGCAATTATGTCTTTAGAAAGCTCTCTCTTGCCGCCGCGCATTCTGAACCATGCGTAAAGTGGAACTAACAAGAGAAGCGAGGCGAGAACTGGAACTGAACTCACGGACTCGTCTTGTCCGGGAAAAACATAGGCGATTAGAAGAAGGGCAGAGGCAATCGCAAAATAAGCCACACCTACTTTCAGGGTATAGGCTTTTGTTCTCAACCTATATTTTGCCTCCCAGACTGTAAACCAGCTTGACAGAGACCTAAATTAAATCTTTCACTTTCGGCATCAAGCAAACCATTTTAAAACTAAGACGCGCCATTATTCTCACGGTCAGACCGTTGGAAGGCAAAAAGACTTACGAGTTTCTTGAACACACAGCAGACGCGTATGTTGCTGCCTACGGCGAGAATCTAGCCGAAGCTTTTGAGAATGCTGCTGTTGCAATGTTCGATGTGATGACCGAGGTTGAAACAGTCAATTCAGAAATTGAAGATTCCATCAAGATTGAAGCTGAGGACGAATACAGCCTGCTCTACAGTTGGCTTGAGGCACTGCTGATAAGATCCGAAACACACGGTATGCTCTACTCCCGATTCAGAGTTCTGCGGATCGCGCATTCCGCGAAAGGCTTTCAACTTGAAGCAAAGGTGTGGGGAGAAAAGTTTGACGCTAAAAAGCACCTGCAGAAGGTAGGCGTCAAAGCCATTACTTATCACCGCATGGAAATCTTCAAAGAAGCCAAAAAGGTGACGTTGAAATTCATCCTTGACATATAAGAAAACCCTAGAAGTCTGTTCCAAAAACTTAAAATGGGCCGAAAAGCGAAGTAGGAGCAGAACGGGGAGAGAGAGGCGTACAGACACTTGATAAGCGATCTCAAAGGCGTAGTAGAACGAGTCAAAAACCTAGAAAATGAACGCAAAAATCTTCTGCTCGAGATTGATGAGCTCAAGAAGATGGCGGACTCGAAGGCTAAGGCTCTGGAAAGTGAGGTCGGCATGTTGAGGGAAGAAGTGAGGTCACTCAGACTGCTCCTAGGCGCTGAAGAACCTGACCCTGAGATCGAAGAGGATCATGACCTAAAAAGGAAGATCCGCAAGTAGAAAGACATTGCAGCTCTATGTTCTTTTCATGAAAACGTTTAAGCAGCCCGAAACAGCATGGTTTTACCCGAATATGCGGATGGCGTAGCAGATGCACGTGACAAGACTTGAGCAGCATGTGTACCTGATTGATGTTGAAACAGCCGGTTTTGAAAACTTCATTGCAAGTTATGTGCTGAAGGGAGAAAAGGCCGCAATCATCGAATCTGGTCCAACGTCTTCTGTGCCTAACGTTCTCTTGGGTCTTAAAAAAGTGGGCGTCAAACCTGAAGAAGTGGCGTACGTTGCGGTTTCTCATGTTCACCTTGACCACGGTGGAGGTGTCGGGACTCTGGTGAAGAGTCTGCCTGCTGCAAAGGTTATTGTGCACCCGAGGGGCGCACCTCATCTGGCAAACCCTGAGAAGCTTTGGCAACAGTCGAGGGAGGTTCTTGGCGCGATAACAGATTTCTACGGCCAACCCGAACCTGTTCCGCCCGAAAGAATTATTGGCACCGAGGATGGTGCGACGTTTAGCCTCGGAAAAGGCGTCAGTCTGACGGTTGTGGAGACCCTTGGGCATGCTTCGCATCATCAGAGCTACTACGAGACTCGTGGGCGCGGAGTTTTTCCCGGAGATGCAGCTGGAATCTATCTGAGGGAACTTGATGCAATCGTGCCCACCACACCTGCGCCGTTCCGGCTTGACGGTGCATTGGCCGCATTGGATAAGCTGGGAGGCTTGAAGCCGAAAGCGTTGTACTACAGTCATTTTGGGAGTGCATCCAATCCTTTGGAACGGCTTCGGGCGTACGCTGACCAGCTGCGTTTGTGGGGAGAAGTTGTGCTTCAAAGCGTACAGGAAAAACAGAGCTTGGAAGAAGTGCGCCGGAGAATTATTGAAAGGGACAGTCAGGTTCGAAAGGCTCTGACATTCATTGAGGCTCACCCCGTTCTGAATGAAACCGTTCTTGGCAACAGCATACAAGGTTTCATGGAGTTCGCCGAGAAGCATGGTATTGGAAAACCTTAGCTTGCCATCAAGGGTCAAGATGGTTTATATTTGCGCGTCTTCATTTTTGTGTAGCAGGTGAAATAAGTGGAAGAGGGAGAAGGACGTGCTCCTTCAGAGAGAATCCCGCTTGAAAAGATAGATGACTGTTCTTGGCGCATTCCAAAGTATAGACCAGGCATGAACGTGACTGGCATCGTGTTCGCCAACAAAGAGTTGATGGACAAGATGCAGACAGACAGAACGCTTCAACAGTGCGCAAACGTTGCACACTTGCCTGGCATATACAAGTATTCGATCACCTTGCCCGATGGTCATGAAGGCTACGGCTTCCCCATAGGGGGAGTGGCAGCGACAGACTTTGAGGAAGGTGTGATCAGCCCAGGCGGTGTAGGCTACGACATCAACTGTGGAGTCCGTCTTGTCACAACGAACCTTTCTGAACAGGACATCAGACCGAAACTCGTACAGCTTGCAGACGCCATTTTCAACAACGTTCCATGCGGACTTGGAAGCTGCCGAAAAGACTTCAAGGTCTCACAACACGATTTGGACATGCTCACCACAAAAGGAGTTCCATGGGCAATTGAGAAGGGACTGGGCTGGCCTGAAGATGCAGAGCACTGCGAAGAAAACGGTTGCATGAAGAACGCCAACCCCGACAAAGTCTCCTCAAACGCAAAGAACAGAGGGCTAACCCAGATTGGCACTCTAGGTTCAGGAAATCACTTCCTAGAAATCCAGAAAGTGGACAAAATACACGATTTGCGGACAGCAAAGACTTTCGGAGTCGAGCATGAGGGCCAAGTGACAATAATGATTCACTGCGGCTCAAGGGGCTTTGGGCATCAAGTATGCTCGGATTACCTCAGGGTCATGGAGCGAGCAGTTCAAAAGTACAAAATAGTCCTACCCGACAGGGAGCTGGCCTGCGCTCCAGGAAAAAGCCAGGAGGCAGAAGACTACTATCAAGCAATGGCATGCGCCGTCAACTACGCGTTCGTAAATCGTCAGACTATCCTGCACTGGGTCCGCCAGAGCTTCCAACAGGTTTTCAGAGAAGCCCCCGACAAGTTCGGATTGAAACTAGTCTACGACGTGGCTCACAACATTGCAAAAATAGAAAACCACAAGGTCAACGGTGACCAGAAGAAGGTTTGGGTTCACCGAAAAGGTGCGACACGCGCATTTCCAGCAGGTCATCAGGAAATACCTTCAGACTATCGTTCTGTAGGTCAGCCTGTGTTTATACCTGGAAGCATGGGAACGAGCTCCTGGCTTCTGGTAGGAACCGAGCGGGCCATGCAGGTGAGCTTCGGCTCTACTGCCCACGGTGCTGGTCGAATGATGAGCCGAAGCGCCGCAAAAAGAAACTTTTACGGGGGAGACATCAAGAGAGCTCTGGAGAAAAGGGGGATATATGTTCGGGCTGCAAGTCCTGTTGTGTTGGCTGAGGAGGCAGATCCTGCCTACAAGAACGTTGACGTGGTTGTTGACGTAAGCGACAGAGTCGGGATAGCCACGAAGGTTGCTAGACTCGTTCCCATAGCCGTCGTTAAAGGTTAGGCCTCTCCCCCGTCGAGTCGGCCTTTCCATATTATTGTTTCAATCGCCCTGTTTCTGGTCATCTTGTCTTTTCTGTTCGAGTTTCTGTTCTTCTACTGAATGTGCCCTTTGGAGCTCTTTCATGTACCATGATCTTTCTCTTGCATAATGGAACGCCAAGACTATTCCCAATATAATCAGAACTATGCCCACGGAGGTCAAGGAAGTGCCGAGAAGGCTGTCCGGCTGCGGTGTGAAGTGGTAAGGAAATATCAGAAACCACTCCAGATTCGAACC
This sequence comes from Candidatus Bathyarchaeota archaeon, assembly GCA_963838505.1. Classification (GTDB taxonomy): domain Archaea; phylum Thermoproteota; class Bathyarchaeia; order Bathyarchaeales; family Bathycorpusculaceae; genus JBEKCD01. Next base: position 16,913 of record CAWIRG010000013.1, on the reverse strand, counting down.
GACTATCAGAGTTGTGATGATTGTTTCAAGCAGGCCGCCAACGAAGAACACTGAACCAGTGATCATTATGAGATAGCCGATTGTTTCGTTGTGCCGTGACTCTTCTGTTTTTTCATGCAAGTATTCGCTGAAAAGCAATTGGGCCCTCGATTTGTTCTCTTAGCTCCAGCTGTATAAGTTTTGCGATGGCTCAGGATACTCGAATTAGTTTGGCGAAGTATATATCAAAAACATCTGCATATTTACCACGTGCTCAATGCAAGTTACCGGTGATTGGGATGCCGTTCAAGGACGAGTGCGGCATGTGCGGCAGGGTTCTCTCGTATACCTACCTCAAACGATGCTACAAATGTGGGCGGCTCTACTGCAGGGACTGCATGGTTCCTGAAGTGTCCACAGGCGACCCCACGAAGCTAACCTGTTTGAATTGTGCGCGCAGGATGGTCGCGCCGAGAACTGTGTCGCGGTACAGTGGACTGACAGGCTACCTGAGGTTCAGAGGTGCTTTCACTAGACTGGTCAAACTCAGTTTCGCGCGAATCGACGGCCTAATAGGCGAAAACTTGCCGATGAGCGCCTATCATAATGAGAAATGGTGGGACAACCTTCCCCGTAGCCCGCACGCCAAAGGATGGTTGGACGCAGGTTGGGAAGTGCAAGAAGTAAACCTGAAGGAAGGCTACGTAGTCTTCAAGAAAGTCAGAGAGGCGGCATTGAAAAGAAGATCAACAAGCAAAATCAAGCCCTTCACGCCCGTTCGCGTACGAATTCCAAAGCCTAAAACGCCTTCAAAAACAAAGGTCTCAAAACTTTACGCTAGGATAAAGAATATGGAACGGCAAAAAACCATTACGCCAAAATATCCTGGCAACCTTGAGCCAAGACCTAAACATGAGAAAACGCTCTTCAAACAGGACGAGAAACCGTACTAGACCGAAAAGAAATATCTATAGCCCCTAGCTAATCTACCACAGCAAAAGAGCGGTCGTCGTCTAGACTGGTTTAGGACACAAAGCCTCCCAAGGCGCGTGTAAGCCTTCCAAGCTTGCGATCCCGGGTTCAAATCCCGGCGACCGCACCAGATTCCAGTTCAAAACCTCAAATCTTCGCGCGTGTGTCTTCTGTTTGAGCTCTAACAATGATGCACATATGGGTTGAAAAGAAAAGCTATGTTGTCTGTAAATGACCTTGTCGGGTTCTCTGGAAAAGGAAATCCTGAAGTATGAGAAGAAATGGTTTAAGGTTGAGCAGAAACGATGAAGAAATCTGACCTAAAACTTGTTACGGTTCTCATATTATTCGTAACCTCGATTTGCGGAATTGTCATATTTGCAACTCACTATTATAACACGCAGACAGATGCATTTAAGTCAAAATTGTTAAAGCTTGGCTATCAAGTAAAACCACTTGAAACTAGTACTCCAGTCAATTGCACAAATCTAAGTGAACTTCAATTTCTGGATAAGATCAAAGAAGTGAATGCTACCCTGATTTATTATCAATATTATACTTTTTTTGTTTTCACCGCAGATTTGAAAAATGGATATACATATTACATTAACAAATAGAGTGCGCAGAATTGTCTCCATCATCTCTTTGCTGCTGCGCACGTTAATAACTATGACAACTTTGACTGTAATTCATCAAAAGGTTGCCCAGGCAATTTTTTCAGCTTGACTAGAGCCTCTGTACTGCATGGCTTAAGCTGGAAAAAGAGTGCGTTTAGTAATGGTATATTATTGTTACGGTTTCTGTTGCCCCGCTAACCACGTTCCCGTTTCCAACTTCGACTGTTATGCTTAAAGAGGGCAAGACAGGGAAGCATGCTGTTCCATTTGTACCCACACTTACGGGATTGTTATAGTTAACGCCATCTACAGAATAAACTACATTGGCATAGGTGCTGCTAGTTGTTGACGATAAGACGGTGATTGAAACGTATCCTGCATAATTTGCTGACTCCGTCCAAGAAGTATATGTTCCAGCTGATTGGCTTATTGTTTGGTCGCTCAACCAGACAGTAGAAACAGTAAGGTTGGTAATATTGGATAATTCTTCGTATAGAGAATAGACGTTTTCATAGTTTTCGTTTGTATAGTGATGGTCAGCAACGTAAGCATTGTATAGAGCTACTTCATCATTGTATTGATTTACTTCATTTTGGTAGGCAGTAATGTTGCCATAGAGCCAAGTCTGCAATTGAGTTATCTGAGCATTTAATGAAGAAATTTGGGTTTCTTGACTTGTGATGTTTCCACTCAGCCACGTTTGTGTTTGATTAAGCAATGTTTCGTTTCCACGCAGCCATGCTTGAAGCTGGCTTTCTTCATTCATCAAGTTCGTGATATTAGCACTCAACGAAGCTATCGTGTTACTCTGGTCTGCTATTGTCGCATTCAACTGATTAAACGTGTTATTCACAGAGTTTGCCTGGTCATCTTTATCATTGGTTGTCATAGTGTAGTATGCCAGAGCTCCGCCTAAGCCAGCAATCAAAAGAATGCAAACGATTCCTAGTGCAACAGCAACACTTCTGCTGACCATTTTCTTTGATTTAGTTTCGCTTAATTTTGTTTCGTTGACTCTTGGTTCACTTATTTTTGAATCCCTAGCGTGGCCCGCGCTTTCTTTGTCAGTCTCAATTCTTTTGTTTGTTTCTCCTAAGCTCTTGGAGAATCTTCTCTAGCAGTTCTTCAGTCTTAGAAATCTTTTCTAGCAGTTCATCTTTCTGAGTCTTTTTCTCTTCCATGCTTAGGCTATTTCCAAGCTATGTGGATTTAAGATTTCTGTGCAGCACGACACAAGGATGGCGCGCGAGAAGCTGAAAGCTAGTTTCGCTTCCTGACCAGCTTCCTTCATCGATGCCTGCAATGCTTTTGAATTCTGCTTCAATCAGCGCGCGCAGGCTATGCGAATCAAACGCCGTTAATTTCTTGAATGGAACAGAGGTAAAATGAAGGTTTTTAAGCGTATCATTCGAAGAATCTGGGGTTGAGATGACTTATTCTTGACGGGCGTGAGGCTGCATAGGTTTTCGGGTTCTCATTATGAACTTGGCGTTCAGCAGGGACAAGCTGTGCGTGAGCAGCTAGATGAGGCGACAGAAATGATCCCGAGGTTTGAAGCCGTCAGACTGTTGAAACCGAGTTTGTTTCCAACTTCACTTTTCATGTCGATGGCACGACGTCGAGCGGCAAAAATGTTGAAGAGGGATGTTTTTCAGTTCTATCCAAGACAGTCACAACGCCTGAAGGGAATAGTTGAGGGCGCAAAAACAAACGTGTCAAATATTCTGTTTATGCACGCCTTGGAACTGTCGTTGGGCGGAGGAGCAGGCGGCTATCGTCTTGATGCCTGTACCACCTTTGCCTTTGACTCCGGTCATACCGCATCGGGAGATGTCATAGTTGCCAAGAACTTTGACTACATTGATGATCTGCAACCATACCAATTGACCTGTGAGACGAAACCGAAAGATGGCTACGCGACTTTGGGATGCAAGATGTCACCTTTGGCAGGAATACTGGATGGCATGAATCAATATGGGTTGACTGTGACGTACAATCTCGCGTATACTCTTGACAAACCCAAATGTTACGTGCCTCTGTCGATGGTGCTGCAGGAAATGCTTGAAACGTGCAGAAACGTAAGCGAAGCCGCAGAGTTCATTATGCAATCAAGAAGAGGAGGACACGACGCCATTTTGACTTTGGCAGATGCGGAGGATAGCATCAGGACTGTTGAAATAACTCCTAATCATGCCATAGCGTACGAAACACCTGACGGCAAAGTCGTGAATACAAATCATTACAAGTCAGTTGAAATGCAGCGATACGAAATACCGCACAACGCGGTTTTTGCAGGGAAGCGAGTTCCAAAAGAGCACCTAGGAGTCAGAGTCCACGGATCCAGCGACAAAAGACTTGAGCGAGCCGAGGAACTCTTGAAAGGCACAGACAGAATCGGAGAGGACACGATCACTGCGGCCTTGGCTGATCATGACAAAGACAATTCCCCTTCGATGTTCACAATCTGTCGCCACGCTACCTTTGTTTCGACGCTGCGCTCGGTAATCTTCTATCCGCACAGAAGAGCAATCAAGGTCTTATACGGAAAACCATGCGAGAATCGATACACAGAGTTCAAGTTTTCCTAGCGCACACGCTAACTGCAACATGGGAATGGTAGCCCGGGAGAGATTCGAACTCTCGTCGGCGGGTCCAAAGCCCGCTATGCTTGTCCACTACATTCGGCGGAAAGGTATTCTTCCCTCCACCGGGCTTCTCCGGGCCGCTCCGTTGAGGCGAATGTTGCTGATCCTTTGTTTCATTTTGCTTTCTCGCTAAATTACCCTTTTAATGCGACGTTTTTGATTAAACTGAGAGTGTAAGCTCTGATACTTACAGTACATCGCCTCGAAATTCAACAAAAGAGAGGGAACTAATTTAAGCCTTCCTCACCGTGTCCGAGCCGTCGCGCGCTCGTCAGATCATGTTCGGATTTTTCGTGCGCCGGAGAGGGCAAGTAGTCCTCCGATTATTGGTAGAGATCCAACGGCTGCGGCGATTAAGAAGACATACGCCGATGATGGGTCTGTTCTCGCAATGAGATCGAAAGCGTGGTAGGTGACTTGTTGTGGAAGCGAGGGAGGGATGAGCTGAAGAGAAAGTGGAGTGGGGAAAACCCCGAAGATTATGCTGATTGCGGCGCCTAGGATGCTGCTTCTCAGCAGAATTAGAACGCCTCCAACCATTATGAGTAAGCCGCATAGGATGGATGTGTCAGACATAGAGACGAAAACCTTTGGGAGCGACCTTAGCGCGCGCACTTGGCGACGGCTCAAACCGAAGAACCATTTCAATCAATAGAAAAGAATCGTAAAGCTTATATATTAAAACATGGCACGTGCTTAGTTACGCGGAACCGAACGTACTGCTTTCTGAAAAATGATGAGGAACCACGACGGTTCTACGGAAAAATAGTCGAGGCGAAAAGAGTTGAGCAAAAAGGAAACAGGTGTTCGCCAACGTCTAGTTGACAAGTGTCCAGAGTGCGGCAGTTCAAACCTTGTCCATGATTATGATACAGGTGAAACCGTCTGCGGCGATTGTGGGCTAGTTGTGTACGAGCAGATGATGGACAAGGGACCTGAGTGGCGTGCTTTCACTCAAGAGGAGAAAGCGTCAAGGAGCCGGGTTGGAGTTCCAACGTCTTATTCTGTTCATGATAAAGGTCTGTCAACGGCCATAAGCCAAGTTGACCGAGATGCCTTCGGGAGAAAGCTCCCACTTTCAACACGCCTGCAAATGTGGCGTCTGAGAAAATGGCAGATACGCTCAAGAGTTCACTCTTCAATAGACAGGAACTTGGCGCAGGCAATGGCTGAATTGGATCGTCTGTCAGACAAAGTCTACATTCCACCTCCCATAAAGGAAAAAGCAGCAGTCACTTACCGCAAGGCTCTAGACAAAGGTTTGGTGCGTGGAAGATCTATCGCAGCCATAGCTGCGGCAGCACTTTATGCAGCCTGCCGTGGAAGTGGAACGCCAAGAACCTTACGGGAAATTGCCGAGGCAAGCCTAGTCGACAAGAAAGACGTTGCGCGTTGTTACAGACTACTACTGCGGGAGCTTGATGTACACATGCCGATTGCAGATCCCCTAACCTACGTTTCGAAAATCGCTGAAAGAACAGGAATCTCAGGCAAAACTCAAGGACTCGCTATACAGATTCTCAGAGAGGCCAGAAGCAGAAGGGCTGCGGCAGGAAAAGACCCGATGGGACTAGCTGCAGCAGCATTGTACATCGCCTGCCTACAGAGCAATGAGAAGAAAACACAGAAAGACATTGCTGAAGCAGCAGGCGTCACCGAAGTCACAGTGAGAAACCGCTACAAGACATTGAAGAAACAACTCAACCTAGAGCTTCCTGATTGATCAGACTGGCAAAAGCCACTGGCCTTTCTCTTTTTCAAGCTCCGTAAAGATGCGGTCCTTATACCCACATTTCTCGCACTAGCAATTAGAAGGAGCAAGCCAATAGTTCAAGCTCTTGGACAAATCAATGTTGGAATTCCCACATTTTGGGTAGAACTTCTTCGATGGATTTCTCCACACTATCTTCTTTAGTGCTTCACATGCACGTCTTGGAGCAGTCTCATCTTAAGCTTGAACCTTCCGTCTGGACGGCTACTGAAGCTCTATGTTCTCATCCGGGTATCCGAGCTTCACCAAAAACTGGCGAACTCTATCACGATGGTCACCTTGAAGCATTATCTGACCGTTCTTTGCCGTTCCCCCACAAGCGCAATATCCTTTGAGTTTCTGAGCGATCCCGGCCAGATTCGTGTTCTTCTCGTCAATACCATCCACTATTGTGGTAGGTTTGCCAAATTTACGTGTTTCAAGCCGTATGCGAATCCTCTGTTGCTCCTTCTCTATCTCGCCACAGGCACATAAGTCCTTGGGAAGTCCGCATGTTGAACAGATCTCAGCCATGATACTCAGTTGTACGATCACCATTGGACTATATAAAACTTTCAAATTCATGCGCGCTACTCCCCCCCGCGCGAGAAAAACCTTTAATGAAGAAATGCCTCGGAATATGAGAGTATGAAAGCAATAGTACTGGGTTGCGGCAACATTGGCTCGGTGGCTGCAGAGGATCTGGCGCACAGTATGTGCTCAACCGAAATAGTAGTCGCCGACTATGATGAAACAAAAGCAAAAGGCGTGGTAGAGAGAATAGGGGCTAGCAACCTCTCTTGGATCAAGATTGACGTCACAAAGCACGATGAACTGGTAGACACTCTGAGAGGGTTTGATCTTGCAATAGGCTTCCTGCCGGGCAACCTTGGATACAGCCTAGCTGAAGCGTGCATCGAAGCGAAAAAGGATCTTGTCGACGTATCATACATGCCTGAGGACCCACTGCCACTTAACAAAGCCGCCGTGCACGCGGGGATGACCATCGTCCCAGACTGCGGCTTAGCTCCAGGAATCAGCAACGTACTCGTCGGACACTCTGTGTCAGGACTCGAGAAAGTTGAATCAATTCATGTAATGGTAGGCGGAATCCCCGAAAAACCTGTGCCGCCGTTGGACTATGTCATTACATGGTCCGCTGAAAGCCTCATCGACGAGTACACGCGAAAAGCGTGGATAATCAAGAACGGGCGAAAAGTTGAAGTTGAAGCATTGACTGGACTGGAGCAAATCGAGTTCCCAAACGTTGGAAGACTCGAAGCATTTTACACTGACGGCCTTAGAACATTGCTACACACGATGAAAGGCGTCGTTGACATGTGGGAAAAAACACTTAGATACCCAGGACACGCTGAGAAAATAGGGTTACTCAGAACCCTAGGGTTTTTCAGTGAGACTAAGAATCGGAATTGAAGGAGTCTATATTCAGCCTAGAAAACTCGCAGCGAAAATTCTTGAACAGAAACTCTCAACCAAGACTCCAAACGACATCGTGGCGCTGAGAAGCGAGATATCTGCGGTGTAGAAAACAATAAACGAACGACTTACCTTTACGACTTGCTTGATTTTCATGACAAAGAACGAGGCTTGACGGCCATGGCAAGAACCACAGCTTACCCTGCATCCATAATTGCACAGCTCCTTTTGAAAGGAGCTCTGAAAGAAAAGGGCGTGGTTCCACCTGAAAAAATAGGTATGGACAGAAAGCTTTTCAAGTTGTTTTCGGAGGGCCTGAGAGCCCGCGGAATAAACATTGAAGAGAAGAAGACCGCGACTTAGCCTAGCTTGTTTCAAAACGCGCTGAGAAGGCGTCTCTCCTTCAATGAACAGTCTCATACTGTCTTCGCGAGTGGTCCGCGTTGACTGCTCCAGACTTTTCTGGTCATCAGCCCTGTTTGAATGTTGCAAGTGTTGAACGCCAAGATGGCAAACACTTAAGAGTCGCATGATAAAGGGATATTTGCTAATTGATAGGTGTAAATTGATGCCAAATCGGCCAGCAATAGTTGCTGTTGGAAGAACAAAGTTTGGAGAGCACTACGAAAAAGAGCCTGAAAAACTGATAGAAGAAGCTTGGCTTAAGGCTTCGATGGAAGTGAACTTGGAACGAAAAGACCTAGAAGCGTGTTATCTCTCGGATTATTTTCTTCCCATCACGAATAAGCTTGGGTTGGAAGAGGGTTTTCTTTCAGAACTGACGGAACTTCATGTTCCAATGGAAGTGACACGTTCATTCAGTTCAGCCCTGTCAAACGCATGCAACGCCATTCAAGCTGGAAGACACAGCGTCGTCCTCGTCGGCGGAATAGAAAAGATGACTGACAGGTGGGACAAAATACGAGATGACCTGATGCTCCTTGAAGATCCATGGAGCTACTACGCTGGATGCACGCCTGAGGCAAACCATGAACTCATGCTTCGGGCTTACATCAGAAGGCACGGCTTGGCAGGAGAGAACCTCGAGAAACTGAGCATTGCTCTAGCTCACGTTTCCGTGAAAAACCACCTGCATGGAACGAAGAACGAGTACGCACAGTACCAAAGAAAGATAACCGTTGAGCAGGTGCTGAACGCAAGAAAAGAGGCACGCAGGCCGTTAGGACTTCTGGACTACGCTCCAATCTCCGACGGCGCCGCGATTATTATCCTCACAAGCGAAGATGTTGCCAGGAAATTCACAAACAAGCCCGTCTATGTTCTGGGCTCGTCTTCTGCAACCGACTACTTGACATACCCAGCGAGAGAAGACATGACTCACTTTCTTGTAAGCGAAATCTCGATGAAAAACGCTTTAAGGATGGCCGGAAAGAAGCTTCATGACATTCAGCTTGTGGAACTCTACGATCAGTCCACCGTTATGGAGATGGTGTCACTTGAAGACATGGGCTTCTGCAAGCGCGGAACAGCATGGCGTAGCATAAACGAAAGCTGCCAAGACTACAAGGGCTACTACGATTTCGATGGGAAAAAGCTTTTTGTAAACATGAGCGGCGGGTTGAAGGCTGATGGAAACCCTTTGGGAGCAAGGGGTGGAGCGCAGGTTTTCGAAGTCTTCAAGCAACTGAGAAAAGAGGCATGCGAACGCCAAGTTAAACCAGACGAGGAGCTTGAATGCGGATGCATACTTGAGCTTGAAGGTTTTGGAACGAAAGGCTATGTTTACATCTTGGGGGTAGAATGAAGATGAGTAGCGAACCGATAGAACGAAGAGTTTCGTACCTCGGCGACAGACTGCGTGGAAACAGGTGCCTCATCTGCGGGAAAGAATATTTCGAGATCAGAGACTACTGCGGAAACTGCGGTAGAAAGAGTTTTGGAAAAATGGTTAACACTGATCTCTTTTATGAAAAGGGCAAGCTTGAAGTGTGCACCCTGATTAACGAGCCGACGAATAAGTTTACCAAGCTTGGCAGCTACATCTACGGAACAGTCTCCTTCCACGACTGCAAAATACGCGTCCCAGGAAGATTAACAGATAGGACAGCAATATGCAACGAGGAAGTTGACTTCTCAAGCCTCGAAGGAAGAGATGTCGTTCCCAGATTTCGAAGACGTTACTCTGTAGAAAAAAGCGAAGTCATCCCAACGATATCTTTGGCATTCACGTTCGCAGACGAGTATTACCCCCACCAAGAATACAGGATTCTGAAGCCAAAAAAAGAGTATGATTCACCCGGCATCGTCGGCTACGCAGTCTACACTTCAAGGTTCCGAATAAAGGAAGGAAACATAGAGCGCTCCGTTCCGTTCATCGACGAGGATTCCATAACTGCAGCCGTTGAAGCTGGGAAACTTGCGCTCATCCACTCCGGCGTTGACAACTCACGGCTTGGAAAGATTTACGTCGGGTCAGAGTCAAACCCCTACGCGGTCAAACCGATAGCCTCAAAAGTGGCGCAGGTTCTGAAGCTCGGCGAGGAATGCGAAGACGTTCAGAGCGTTGACGCAATAGACACCGAGTTTGCATGCAAAGCCGCCACAAGCATGTTCAAAGACGCTACATCCTTAGTCAGCTATCCAAAATCAAATGTGGAGTACGCCATGGTCATCGGAACTGACAACTCGCAAGCAGCTCCAAGAGACTGCCCCGGCGGAGAATTAGACCTATTCGTCGGGTACGGTGCCGCAGCCTTCATCTTCGGAAAACAGGATGTCATCGCGGAAATCGAAGGATGGTATTCATGCACGTCCGACACCCCTGACTTCTGGAGAAGAGACGGGGAACCGCACCCTATGCATGGAGGACGCTTCACCGGGGACCCAGCATACTTCAAACACGTCAGAATGTCAGCCCGAAAACTCATTGAAAGGCTTAACCTGCAAATTGGAGACATTGACTATTTCGTGGCACATCAGCCCAACATTCAGTTCCCAGTAAGAATCGCGAAGGAGCTTGGATTCAAAGAAGAGCAGTATGCGCCGATGCTTCAAGTAGCAAAGTTTGGCAACACATACTCGGGCGCTTCACCCGTAGGGTTGGCAGCAGTGTTAGACATAGCCAAGCCCGAGGACCGCATTCTCGTAGCAAGCTACGGTTCAGGAGCAGGAAGCGACGCCTACTCACTCATCACGACCAGCCAGATACTTGACAAACGGCCCAACCAGAAAATGACCGTTGCCTATCAAGGGCAAAACCGCTTCTTGGAACACGTAGATTACACAACCTACAGACGGTTGAAGCTCGGTATGTAGAAAACATTTAATAATTCAAGCACAACTTATGAACGGAGTTCAACCCATTGTATATCTCCAAAATCTTGAAAGTTATTTATTCGCCGCGAAAAACGTTGAAGGAAATCATTCAAGAACCAAAATACATCGGGCCGCTCCTTATCCTGATCCTTCTGGTGGCAGTGAACATCGCATCTGCCTACGTCGTCTTCTCCAAAGAGTATTACCAGCAGATTCTACCGAACACGGGAGTAGACACATGGACTGAGAACACCAGCTACTGGACATCCCCAAACGCAAATGTCAGCCAGAGCAACGATTCCATCACTGGCGCATACTATGGCACCGCGAGCATAGTCTTCTCAAATCAAAACAGTTCCCAAGTCTGGATGAGATTGAGCGACGTGGGATCCATAAACTGTTCTGCCGACGGCGGTTACAACCTCTTGTCATTCAGGATAAAATGGATCAGCCCTCAGGAAACACCTAGCGACCTGACGATGAAGATGTACTCAGGCAATTCCTCCTCAGACTACTTCTATGACAATCTCACCGACACGTTCTCCAATTCCACTTACAACACATGGAACAACTTCACAAGCGAGCGCGCTATAGCGCTCGCGGGGACAGAGTGGGCCAGGTTGGTCAACCTGACTGGAGCAATATAACGGGGTTGCAACTGGAGTTCACATGGGCCCATAATTCCAGCATAACCCTGCTCATCGACGGTCTTTTCTTCCTAGGCCCTTATGCGCCGTTTCTTCAGACCGCTGGTGGGGCCTACCCGCTCAGCTACGGAGTTCCAGGCGCCATTCAATACATAGTAACATGGGTCTTACTCACAGGTATGGTATACGTAGTATTGAAGGGTTTCAAGACCAAAATAGCGTGGAAACCCATGCTGATTGCAGTGGGATTTCTCCTCATAACAATGTTCATAGGAATCCTGATAACAGGGCTGGCATATTCAACTTTGCCGATACTTCATTATCCTTTTGACGTTTACGGTGGTGTGGCGGGAGAAGGCAAGACAGCCTTTAATGGGATAACAGATCAAGCTGCATTCGCCACCAATGTCAGCCTAATAGGCCAAATCCTCGTGTGGGCTTGGACCACAGTGTTAACTGCAATTGCCGTCCATGTTGCCACCGAGTCATCATGGCCCAAGAGCGGTGGAGTGGCCATAATCGCTTACTCGGTAACAATACTCCTCGTGATAGTCCTCATCGGCTGATACACCAACAATTGCGCGCGCGACAGCGGCCTGCGTAGTCTTCATTGTGGTTCTATGCAAGAAAAGGTGTGAAGCTAAATACTGTGTAGGCTCTGCATTGCGAGGAGGCGTCCAGCAAGACTTATATCGCTGAAAAACTTTTCTGCATGTGCCTGGCCTAAACCAAGACTCAAGTGCCACGTCTTAGGCACGTCGGGTCTAACAGGAAGAGGCCTGCTCCGCGATGGGACGAAAACACAACATGCCCAGAAGACTACCAAAAGGCAAAGAACTCACCAGGAAAACTGAGAGACTTTGGGAACCAAATCAGATTCTGAACGAACATACCTTCTTTCGCAATCAAACTCTAAGAATCAGAAAACAAAAGTTGTTATGGATGATTTCGGAGACAGAGGCGACAATGAGGCAAGGATTCAAAGCTGCAGTATGTCTGTTCCCGTCAGCAAGACAGGGATATGCATCACGGCCAAAATCCAAAACCTTGACAGGTTTGTCTTCGCGGAAAGTGTTGCTTGAACTGAAGGGATAAGCTTGAAGATTAATGAACTACGAGATGGATCGAAACGAATAGACGTGACTGCGAAGGTCGAAGAGAAATCTGAAACGCGGGAAGTAACTTCCAAATTCAAGGATTCAAACACTAAAGGTTGCCACCGCTCTTATTTCCGACGAGACTGGCACGATAAAACTGACGCTTTGGAACGAACAGATAGATCAAGTTAACGTCAACGACATGGTTAAAATACAGAATGGTTACATCACAAGTTTCAGAGGGGAAATCCAGCTTAACATAGGAAGATACGGAACGCTGACAATTGAATAGACTTTGGAAAGCGAACTCGGGTGATCTGAAGGTGTGTGTGGCCAAGGGTGAGAGGTGAAATGCATGGAAGAAAAACGAGGATTCGGCCAAAGTAGAGGAGGATTCAGAGGGCGCAGTGAAAGAGGCGGTTCTGCTCCTAAACCCGTTGAAGTGGGCAAAGAGTACGAGGTTGACATTCAAGAAATAAGCCGCAGAGGAGAAGGCGTAGCAAGAATCGAAGGTCTGGTCATATTCGTGCCAAATGCAAGTCAAGGTCAACACGTGAAAGTCAGAGTGACGCTGATAAGCAACAGGTTTGCAGAGGCCGAGGTTGTAGGAGGAGAAGAACCGCATAAAAGTGAGGACACAGGTTAGCAGGAATGCAAAAGCGAGTGCGTGTTAACGTTGAATGGCACTGTCTGAAATCTCGGTTCGAGCTGTTATGTGTGTTGATATCATTTCTTCTTGAAGAATAACCAGTTCTTTTTGTCTTTTAGCCTGACTAGAACGTATGGACCTTTTAGTTTTTCACCGTTGATTTCCACGATGAGTTTGTCCTCTTTTCGGTCGACAAGCTTGTAGGTACCTTTGTCCCAGATTTCTACTGTGCCTGCACCATATTCACCTTCTGGAATTCTCCCAGAATAATTCGCATAAGACATCGGGTGATCCTCCACTTGAACGGCAAGTCTCTTAATGCCCGAGTTGACTGGAGGTTCCTTGGGAACTGCCCAGCTTTTCAGAACGCCGTCCATCTCCAGTCGCAGATCGTAGTGCAGATGAGTTGCGGCATGCTTCTGAATGACGTACGTGGTTCCCTCGCTTTTCTCAGAATTATCCTTGGGTTCGGTGGTCTTTTTGAAGTTCCTCTTGTTTTCGTATTCTTTCAGGTTCATTGTTTGTGTGTTCCTCCGTTCAGCCAGCTGAAGGCCAGAAAGCTGCCTCTGAAGAACGTTCAGCTTCCGCTTGATTAGCTCGTTCTGAGGTCGTCAAAGAACTCGGACAAGTCTGCCGTGGACTCGCCGTTTTCGTCGCTGATTCTCTGTTTTGCAGGCGGGTTGGTTAGGTAGAATGGTATTCTGTTTGTTATGCGATCCGAGAAGGTTGCTTGAAGCTCGTTTTTGTAGAAGACGCCTATTGGAATCCTGTCTCCCCACTCGCTGGACTTGGTCATCGCTGAAATCTTTTTCTGAAACTCTTCCGCTTGGTTGTGCACAACTGGGTCGTACTCTGTTTCTTCCAGCTTGTAGAGCCTGGACTGAGTATCTTCCAGTTTTAGGATCTTTTCTGTCCTCACCTGCGTACCACTCTTTAGTGTTTATGTCGTTGTAGGTGGGGCAAGGCTGTAATGCGTCTATGAACGCCAAACCTTTGTGTTGGACTGCCTGCTTGACAATGTCTTTCAAGTGTTTCACGTCGTACGCGTAAGAGCGCGCAACGAACGTGTATCCAGCAACGAGCGCCAACGCAATTGGGTTCACTGCTTCATTGATGTTAGGTTTGGGGATAGCTTTCGTTTTCAAACCAAGTTTTAGCGTAGGCGAAGCTTGACCCTTAGTTAATCCGTAGACACCGTTGTTGTGAATTATGTACGTGATGCCCAAGTTTCTTCTTCCGGCGTTGACAAAGTGGCCTGCCCCAATGCCCAACCCGTCGCCGTCTCCTCCTATGGCAATGACGACAAGTTCAGGGTTCGCCACTTTTATGCCCGTTGCAAACGGTAAAGTCCTTCCGTGGAGGGTGTGAACGCCGTAGCATTTCACGTTGTGAGCTTCCTTTCCAGAGCATCCTATTCCAGAGACCATCACTATCTGATGCGGCTCCAAGCCGAGTTCGGAGAAAGCCATCTGCAACGCAGTCATTATGCCAAAATCCCCGCATCCTGGGCACCAGTCAGCGAAAACGTCTGTTTTGAAATCTGATGGTTTAAGAACCATAGGCTAGCACCTGCCGTTCAGGAGCTTCATTACGCAGAATCTTCTTCAATGCAGCGTGCACTTCAGTCGTTGTTATCGGTCTCCCAGTATACTTAAGGATGTAGAAGTTGGTCTGAATTCCCGTTGCTTCCTTCAATATTCCCGCAAGCTGTCCTAGATAGTTGTTTTCGACGTCAACAATCTTTTGCGCTGTCTTCAGAACATTAGCCACTTGTTCTTTCGGAAGCGGCTGGAGCATGCGAAGCTGCATGAAGCCGAGACTGAACCCTTCGGCTTCCAACATTTCCATAGCTTCAAGAATAGCTCCTTTTGGAGATCCCCAGCTGACAACAAGGTTTTCGGAGCTTTTGTCCCCAAAGAAATTGAGTTTCTCCTCAACCGGAATTTCTTGGTCTACTAGGTCGAGTTTTCTCATTCTTTTTTCAAACATCTTGATTCGGTTCATAGGTTCTTCGCTGATGTGGCCATACTCGTTGTGCTCGTCTCCTGTGTGCCAGTGCACGCCGTTTCTAGTTCCAAGAAAGACTCTTGGAGACAAGCCTGTTTCAGTGAATTGGAACCGCTTGTACGAGGCGTCTTTTAGCATGGTTTCGTCGAGGACATGGCCTCTTTGAATCTTGAAGTGTCCCGTGTCGAAGACAGGGTATGTTTGGGAACAGTTTGCCATGGCCTTATCTATCAAGTGTATGACGGGCATCTGGAATCTTTCGGCATAGTTGAAGCAGACTGCTGCATCGTAGAAGCACTCTTTGATGTCGCCGGAAGCAAGTACTATACGTGGGAACTCTCCGTGGCCAGCGTGAACGGCAAACCTTAGGTCTGCCTGTCCGTGGCGGGTCGGCAGGCCTGTGGCTGGAGCCCCTCGTTGATAGTAGGTGATAACCAAAGGCACCTCGGAGTTTCCAGCCCAGCTGAGACCCTCGACCATAAGCGAGAACCCTGGTCCCGACGTTGATGTTGCAGCCCTTGCGCCTGCTAATGCGGCTCCTGACGCCGAGTTGACGGCGGCAATTTCATCTTCCGTCTGAACTACGACGATTGCTCCTTCTCCGATGCGGGTCTTGAGAATTTCATGTGCTTCAAGGTACTCGCTTTCATCCGCGGCAGGGGTTATAGGATAGTAAGTTTGGATGCGACATCCTCCAAGAACTTTTCCCATGGCAACCGCTTGGTTTCCTGAAACGAAGATTCTTTTTTCGTTTACATCGGTCTTAACGAGTTTGTGTGGGAATGGATCCTTGAAAGTCTTCTTCGCGTAATCGTACGCTTCGTGCAACGCCAAAATATTCATCTCAATCGCCTTCGTCCTTTCAGAAAAGACAGAAGTGACGGCTTTCTCAACCAAACTGACGTCATAGTCGAGTAGAGCAAAAGAGACTCCCATCGTCAAAACGTTTATCATACGCGTCACCTTGCTCAGCTGTTCTATTCCAAGCCTTGCCGCGATTGTCTTCAGCAAATCCATGTATGGAACTTCGAAAACGTGCACACCGCCTTTCTTGGCATCGCCTAGAATGTCGGCCAAGCTGTCTCCCAACCCTTTCTGGCTAAGGTACGCGCGAACTTCATCCTTGAACTCAGGCGGCAAAGTTGGTATTTCCAAGACTGCCGTGTTGATTTGGTTTTTGTCAACTATTATGCCGCCTCCAGTAACTACTTCGCTCACGTGTCTCACAACGGTTTCGCCGTCGAATGCAGCCAACAGGTCAACGTCGTTGACGTTAGCTAAGACTTCCCGCTGGGAAACACGAAGATGAAAATAGCTGTGCAACCCCTTGATGTTTGAGTGGTACTCTCTTCTTCCGAAAACGTACAAGCCTCCGTAACCGCAGGCCCTACCAAAAATGTTAGCTGCAGAGTCAACTCCTGCTCCCTGAGGCCCACCTGCCATCCAGTTGACTTCCTCCATTGGAATCCTCCTCAAAGTTTTCACGGAAAATTGTTCACGGTGGCCTACGCCTTAACCGCCTGTGGCCGCTTCGGCGCCCAGACAACACTCGCAACTTGAAGTCTCTCCGCAGTATGGGCACGCGCACTTGCACTCATCAATCGGGCAGCCACATTTTTCACACAAAGGTACCTTTTTTTCTGATTTCATTTCGCTCATCCACTCGACTCTAGTAATCGTCTAGAAGATTAAGTTTTTGGAAAACTGAAAAACTGCAGAACTAGGGCTGAAATCAGAAAAAAGGAGATGCTAGGGTTCCATTTCGCCTCGTAGCTGTAAGTTAAACCTGCTCCAACAGAGTCGAGAAGGTGTCGTGATGGTCCTCTTCATCCTTCAA
>CAWIRG010000012.1:0-61063 GCA_963838505.1 Candidatus Bathyarchaeota archaeon | reverse complement strand
ATAAGAGTTAATGAAGCTATTAATGATTTAAATCTTCTCTAGATTTAATTGAAATATTTTTGTGATAGTTTATATAAACAGGGATTAATTCTTTAAGTTTGAAATTACGGCTGAATGTGAAGACAGGAAGAACGAGCTCTTGCAATTCTTTAGAGGACAACATCATGTTAGTATGACAATCCATAAAAAACGTTAACATTTTAACCGCAAGATCTTTATGTTCTTTCGTGTTGAGAGGATTAAGGTTTTGACTAATTTTATGGATAATTGATTTAAAAGCTTCACTCTTGTCAACGGTAGGAAGTTTTTCAATGAAATTAAAAAACCTAAAATAATCATCTAATTTGCTTTGTTGACATAGGCTGCTTTCGAAAAGAGCAGAGAGAATATTTTTTTTCTGTTGGACAATCGTTTTGAATTCTTGGGAAGAAATAGGATTTTCACGGAGAATTTTATTCAGATCAATCTCTAAATAATCAGAAAAATTAGCGATTACGCTCAACGGTTCATTCAATTGGCTAGCTTTAATTTTTAAAGAGATCTCCAGGAGTTTTTGCAGCTGGAGTTCAAAGGGTGAAGTTTTTGTATTTTCACCAATCTTATCAAGCAATTTCCGGGCCACTATAAGAAATTCATTTTCCACGGTTGCCGCATCGATAAGTTTGGCAATCCAGAAAGTCTTATCGCGTCCCTTCAGGACTTCGAGGTGGATAAAAGAGCCATAAGCAACGGCACGTGTAGACACTAACAATTCAAGGATTTTGATCCGGAGCTCATCACATTTCTGATCTTCATATACCTTCAAAATGAAGTCTATTTCTTGTTTAATAAGAGGATTCTCTTTCAGCATTCCAAGAAGGAAATCGGTCGAAATTTTTTTATAATTTTCGGCAGAACTCCACTTGATTTCGGCCATAGCAACGGAGTATTCATGTAGCGACTTTCTTTTTAATAGAAGGCGAAGCTCTTTATGTGGTATGGACTTATTTTTTGATGGGCATATGCGTAGGACTCCAACTAATGGCCGTTCACTGCGGCGGGAAGGCCGGACCCTCTGAGGTTCCCGAGTATGGACTGGCCAAGATAAGGGTCATTGAAGAAGACGATTTGTTCAAAGGGTTGCCAAAAGAGTTTCTAGTTTGGGAGTCACATAACGACGAGGTCAAAACGGCAAACGGGTTCACAGTACTTGCCAAATCTGAGAATTGCAGTATACAAGCCGTCAAACATTTGAAGAAGCAATACTACGGGGTTCAATTTCATCCAGAAGTCAACAACACCGAACATGGAGAAGAAATCCTCAGAAAGTTCACCAACGTAGTGAAACGTCCCTAGGATTATTCAAGTCTGTCAGTTCATGATGCTTTGGCAACTGAAGCGTTGGCTACGTCTACTCTAGTCTCTTGATGATGTGATAACGAAATGGAAAGTTTGATTATTTATTACTCGTGGACACCGTCAATGGCAAGCAACCAATCCATATAATCGTCTGGAACTTGAAAACTCCCTCGGCCCCTAGCATCAACAATAACCTCGCCTCGTTCGAAACAACTGGCGCCCACAAATACAGAGTCGAAGCGTTGTTTCAACGCCTCAGAAACCGCGGCGCCGTCAAGCATGCAAATCTTCTCAGAGCGGACCCTATCAATCCGGGAAGACCCAGATACCAGCTGCTTGACAAAACGCCTTTGCACACTGAACTCATTGCGTCTGCCACGATGATTTGATCGGTGGCCACGGCCTTCTGGACCCAACACAACTATAACATTACAGGGCTAACCGCTTAAAAGACTTCAGAACATCCCCGAGTATATCAAGCGCGCCGTATCAGTTGCGATTTTCGTGTTTTGCCTCTTTCCTGCGCGTTTCCTCTACTTGTTCTAACCTCTTGAATACGATGTCAAAGTTGTCGTCAACGATTTTTCCAAGCCTGCCAACGGTGCTGTCGACGCTGTCCCTCTGTTCTTGACCCTGCTGCAACCGTTCATAGTCAGCATGGATCCAATAGGCAACCATGACTGCCGCTAAACCTGTTAACAGGTTGAACGCTATGATTGCCCCTTCATATGTTGGCATTGAAGCCCAAACATCATGCGGAATCGAAGCAACGCTTAGGATGGCAAGCAAAAAGGCCGTAAGAAAAATCAGGAAAGCCGCAACCCGCACATTCATTCTCCAACTTCCTATGGCGCACTTCACTACTGTTTGTGACCATTCCAGTTTAACTCTTATGAATCATTGCTCAACTCCCAAGAAAAAAAGGAGGGATCCAAGCCCAAGGTTATGGAACTTGGTTCACATTAAGAGTTAAGCACGACTGTCATCGTTGCCATCTTATGCTGTAAAAGCCACTGTGTTAACTTGTCAATCAACACTTTCAGGTCCATCTTGTCAACTGCCAATGTTCCTGAAGTGACTGTTATGATTCCGTTAATGTCACAGTAGAATTTCTCCTCAGACGGTCCACCTGAGAAGGTTATGTCGTACGAGATTGTTCCTTTAGGGTCTGCCATGTTCTATATCACCTCCCCTCGAGGAAATGCACGCTTTCAAAATGAGCATGAACCAAACAAGACAACCTCAAGAATCAACCTTTCCTTCACGATGCTCCTCGAGGCCGACGATTTGAATTCGCACCTTCCGCGAAGCCTGGAAAATCTGGAGTTCACTCATGCGCGCAGCCGTGCCGTGAGCATCGATTTTCTGTTCAAGAAAAGCTCTCAAGGCAAACAACAACTCACGCGGCGGCCTCTTCCGAAGGGGACTTCCCGGGCCAGGACCCAACTGTGGACGACCTGAAACATGGCTGCTAACAGAATCGACAAAACCCAAGATTTCAGATACAACTTTGTGGAAAGCGCCGTGCCTGTTGAAGCTGTCCTTCAAACCTAAAATTTCAGTCTTGAAAGCCTTCACAGCTTTCGGTCCAAGAGCATCCTTCAAACCGAGAATTTCACTGCATGTATGCTGATAGGCAGTTGACAGTGACTGTCCTGCGTAGCGGAACTTGATGTCATTTGCATTCGTCGCGGCAGGGTAGAAGTACGCGTCATTCGCGTTCACCATTATGCGGCCACCAGATTGTTGTCTGTAACGCCCATTGTGTCAGGACTTCCACTCTTGAAGCCGACCACGAAGTAGGTAGTTGAAGCATCAGGGAGTCCGCTGAAAGTGTATGCCCCTGTAGTGCCGTCGCTCGTGCCCGATGCAATGTAAGCATAGTCGACCGTCCTGTAGAGAATGACCGTTGCACTTCCCAATGGGTTGCCGCTCGAATCTCTTGTTACTCCCGCTAACACGCGTGCGCGTTCATTAACAAGCTGAACCCATGCTCTGACAACGCTGCCATCCGAGTTTTTGATGTTTTCATGATAGATGCTACTACCATTCAAAACAGCGACATGAAGTTCGAGAACACTGCTGCAAGTGATGAACGCGATTCCAATCATGTCTGCTGTGGTCTTACCAGTAATTTGAAGATAGCCTCCAAACCCGCCACTCCAAATGTTGTAGTATTCATTGTTGTCGCCACCGACGACTATAAAATCCATGTGAGTTCCATCTTGCGTCAAAGTCGGACTAATACTTGAAGCTCCAGTGAGTTCTGTCCAAGTGCCGTATGAACCGCCACTATAGGTCTGCAACCAAAGTGAAGTATCCCCACTAGATTTGACTATGAAGTATACCGTGCTGCCAAGTATAGCAATCGCGGGGGTTACATTACGTTGAACCTGAAGGAATCGTATTCCAAGAGTTCCAAGAGCCGCTAGAATAGGTACACCATGCGATCATGTTTGCCATGTTGGCGACGCACAAGTAAAGGGTTGAACCGTCTGAAGTCATCTGTGGCGCATAAGGCGTTGATCCAATGTTCATCACTGTCCAGCCTGAGAATGTATATGGATTTGTAGGGTCGGTCAAATGCCCATAAGAAAGCGTATTGTCAGAGTTTCGCTTCACAATCCAAAGCTGGGAGCCAAGCATGGCAGCAGCAGGAGCATCGCTTGTCGGCCCCGTGATCTGTATGAACTTCGTCCATGCATCTGTTGAGCGAGTGTAGCCTGCAATGTAGATGTTGCCGTCTGAACCTGTGACAACTAGCCACAAGCCAGAACCATCCTGCTTCGTGACCAAAGTCGGTCTGCCTACAGAAGTAAAAGTCGTTTTTCTTTCAACCTCCCAATTCGTTGGGATGTTGAGTCTCCATGCCCGCGTTTATGAGCCCTGCTTCATCTGCGTCTTCGTAATCATTTCCAAGCTGTCGTCGTTGTTCCAGTTCATAGGCATCGCAGTGAAAGTTTGCCTCCACAACATCGCATTATCCGTCGTGCCCGAAGCATCAAACACGCCTGTCTCCGTCACATTTACAGCTGTACCCGTCAACCCTGCATCAGTCGCATGGCTGAAAACCACATCCTGCTGAAGCGTATCATTCGCAACAACTGTCATCACTCGTGTGGGCGTGCATCCGAGCCTGGAAATCTGTGTTTGCAGCTTCGTGTCCCCTGTCGTGACTCCTGCAGTTCCTGTGCCAATGCCTACATAGGTGAAGGCAGCTGCTCCTAACCCTCCGAGGAGACTTGCAGCCAATGGCAAGCCAACATTCACGATGCTCTTGTGCAGATGAAACCGCGAGTCATAGTAGTCCAGGATCTTGCCGTGCTTGTTTCTGTGTATAGCGATGAATTCATCTCCGAGGGCCAAGGACTGCAACAATGGATCGCCTGGCTTCCTGGCCATCTGTTTCAGTAGGCTTTTCTTGTCGTCTCTAACATGTGCGGGCTTATGGACACTTTGCTTTAACCGTTGAAGCAACCTTCGAAACTCACTTGTTTCTTTCATTTCTTGTCACCTTTAACCAGTCAACTCTCCATGGCGCGTTCAGAATCGCGTTTGATTTCCTTCCTTGCAAAGAAGGTTATGGCAAAGAAGTCCATTGAAGACACGATTTCAGGGTGCTTTTTAAAATGGTGTTTCATCGGGGTTTTCATCGTAATCACCTTAACTTGGATAGTCTTTTTCGAGAATGGGCACGGTTATGTCAACAGTGCCCGCTTTGATGCTTGACGCTTGACGGTCCTGCCATTCAGGACGAACCGCCTTCAAAACAGCGTTCACCTCTGTGAAACTCTGCCTAGCATTCGCGTTGATCAAATCATCAGTCACAGTGGCTTTCGTCAAGAACCCGCTTTTGTTGAAACAATGCTCGACTTTTGTGACGCGCATATCCTCGTTGATGCTGAAAGAGCCAGACGCAGTTTTCTTCGCGTGAACATGCAGAAGCTGCCCTGGCAACAAGTCCTTGATGAATGCGACGGCAACGGTGCCGACGATGGGCATGGTTTGGCAGCGGAGCAATTCGGCCTTTGCCATCTGCGCGATTATGCCAGAATCGTCTGAGGCTATGAGACTGTCATCTTTACCCACATTGTCCGTGATGATTTTTGACCGCAGATTGTTAGCTGCAATGTTCGTGCTGTTCTTAGCCACTCGGCAAACGCTTGCGCCTCCAAAATGTAAGTCGTCAATATAGAGGTGCCCTGTGCCGCTTGAGCCTAGCAGGACACTGTAGAATTCGACGGCGTTGACAGTTGCCCAACTGAAGCTTCCTAAGCCTGGAACAAAAACAGGCGAGCCCGGCGTGTAGGTTGAAGGCAAGTACGGGCCGATTGGCAAAGTGAAATGGTACCATGTGTCCGCGTTGACCAAACCGCTGAGAAAATCATACTTGATGTAGTCTGTCTCATCAACAGCTAACAAGACTTGTGCCGTGTTGATTGCACCGTTTTTTCGCGCGTAGAATTCAAGGTAGGGAACATTGCTGGGACTGAAGATTTTAGTGAAATCCCACGCAGCATTGAACGCGTAGGGATAGTTGATGTACGCTGTGCCGCCTGAGGTTCCATTGTTGAAGAATATGTCTAGGCAGTAAGAGTTCACGCGGTTAACCGTATTATCATCCTGCAACAACCATCCGCCCAAACCGTAAAGTGCCCATAGACTCGCCGATTTTTCTGTCCAAGCATCACCGTTTGAAGGCCTACGCCACAAACCATAATAGAGTATGTGGTTGGATTCAGGCATCAATTTTGAAAAGTTAAACTGGATGAAGTCTAGGCCCTGCTCAACAGTAGCCTTCGCTTGGCTGCCACCGTAATATGTTGTCCATCCGTTGCTGACGGCGCCTGCATGATGATTGCCAACCGTAGTCATAAGCAGCTTCTTGTCTGTTGTAACAATCCAGTGTGGGCCTGCACTGGCGCCTTTGATGGCTTGGAGCAAATCGCACAAGTCCTGCAATGCTTTATGGCAGGGTTTGTAGGGAAAACCAATGTAAGGCACATCCCCAACAACATCCTGCACCGTCGTCGAGTCAGCCGTGTAGGTGTAGCCACTGTTCACTGAGCCTCCTAGAATCTTGTTCACATACTTCGGCACAATGCCAGCGCCAGAGTCCGTCACTATTTTCTGCAGACTATTCAAAGTTGAATTGATAGATTGGTCGCCGTACTCCGCGTTGATGGGACACATTTTGAAGCCGTAGCCCGCACCACTGCAATGCAGTTGGAGAACTTCCCCTTTTTGAGCGTCACAATCCATGTTTGCCTGAAGAATTATGCCTTGAAAAACAGTTGTCCACAACGCGTCAGAAGCGTCTTTAGCTTCCACTTGAATGAGTGAGCCACTGCTTATTTTCGTTGGATAGTTTTTGCTGAGATAATCGCCGCATTCAAGGACGGCAGTGTCAAAGTTGTTTTCGTTCCGAGTGATGCGCCCATTAATGTAGTCCAAATTCGTGTAGACAGTGGAGACTCCGCCTGTTGTGACGGTCACTTGAAGTTCCGGTAGGCTTGCACGCTGCATTTACATCACCTGCGTAACATCACTTACAGCAGAAGCCGCCGTCAACCCCGTTGCGACAAAACTCATACCCGCAAACAACCATCCAACAGGCCCTTCAGCAGCCTCAAGCATCGAGATGCTTATCTGAAGCAAACGCACAGTCTGAATGACCCGCATCAATTCTGTGACGACTTGACGCACATCTTTAGGAAGCCCGAGCCGTTCTATCGCTCTGGTCAACCGCATCAAAGTCATCTCGCCCTCACGCAAGCTGATGTTCGTGTCTTCCATATCGTTCTTCAAGCCTTGAATGGCTTCGCGGAGGCTGGCAATGCTTCCCGTTGAGTCTTCACTCATGTTTATTTTCCCCTTGCAATTTCAAGCGCCTGCGCAAACGCTGACAGGTCAGTCCACTCGTCAAGGTTGATTTTAGCCTCCACTATCAGGTTGCAACGGCAGCTTGGATGAACAAGACTCTGGTCTGCGTCTAGATCCCAGATGTCGCCGAAAAACGGGTCGTGTAATATGGACTCGTTGATGTCCTGCTCCCATGATAACCCATCCAGGGATGCGCAGGTTTGGCACGGTTCAACACAGCCGTGCGTGTTCCAAGTGAGCGTAGTGACTACTAGCTGTTGACCGCTCATGTTAATCCGAACCTCTCAGCGGCAGTTTCACTGTTCGCAGGCGCGCGCCTGTACTCGCGGAAAGTGAGAAGCAAATTGTGAGACGCCTTTGACTCTGAAGCGGTGTATTGAAAGTCAGGCATGACCAAAAGCACCTTGAACTGCGCCTGCTGCACGCCCAAGACAATCCACTGGAACGGCTCTGTCATGCTGGCTTGAATGATGTCTAGGAAAACCTGTCCAGGCAGAAGGTCTCCGGCGCGCGTCCACACGCCAATGTCAAGGTTACAGTGCATCTCAACAACGGCAGAATGCAAGCCCAAATTCTGGATAGTGTCGCCTAGGGCGCTGACAGGCTCAAGGATGGGAAGCCTTCCTGCAACGCTGAAATGCGCCAGCATTCCCGTGTTCGGAATCGTAAAGTCCGCCTTGTAGATTAGGATGAAGTCAATGTAGACATGCCCGACTGCGTTGTCAACATTGAAGCGTACATGAGTCAAGGTCTTGCCGGAAGTGATTGTTCCTACTCCTGCCTTCCAAACCTGCGTGTTCATGTCGACTAGAATATCCTGTGTCGTGGCATCGTTGAAGACAAGTGTTATGCCCACTTTCACTGAGGCGTTGCCACATTTGACGCGCCAGCGACACTTGGCATAGACAGTGGTTGAGTATGTCGCGACATTCGTGTCCCAGTAACCCTTCTTGTTGCCTGCTGACACCGTGGCTTCTGCGTCGAACACATCATCATTCGACACTACCAATGCCGCTAGGCTTTGTCCATCCTCAGTTTTGGCCCAGTTGCCCACAGACGCGTTTGTGCAGTCATCCACGAAGGCATGTCCATAACTGATTGTCGGTTTTACGCTCAAGTCAAGTCTCTCCTGTAAGTCAATGAATATTCAACGCTGAACAGAAAGTAGGTGCCTAACCGTTGAGTCTTAGGGCTAGAACCAGTGAGGCGCCTGACGCTTCCCAATGGATAGTTTTCGCCGATTCTTCTCAGCTCCTCATCCATCTCGGCAAGAAGCTTGATGCCAGTGATTCCCGGCTTGTCAATGGCGCACATCAGGATAGGTACAACTTCTTCGTAGCCGTAGGGGTAATGATCTGCGTCAACGATTGCTTTGGAACTTGCTTGCCCGATGCTAACTGCGCCGTCCACATCTTTGTCTAGGAACAAGCGGGTGATAGGATAGTCTGGCCAGTCAAACGCAGTTATGACGGTGGCAAGCGTGACAGCATCGTCTTTCGTGATGTTCGCAGGAGTCCAGTAGGTGTCGAGCCATGTTTTCGTGCGTTTCTGAGCAGTATCAACCATTCATGTTCACCGTCCTAAATCACCATGGGCAACCGTCCAAGCTGCAGAGCCCTGTACACGAATTTGCCTTGGTAATAGTTGTCATGGTATGTTTTGACGAGGAAGGTTCTGGAGGCGCCGTCTCGGATTCTGTCGCCGTCCAAAATGTTTTCTTGAGTGACGGCCAATGCATCCTCAATTGACGCTAGGCCTACGGGCAAAACTTCAACTCGTTCGCCTTTGGGAACCATCCAAATCTTGACCGTGCTATTCTGGAAACTCTTGACATTCCATCCAGTGGTGTCGTCAACTATGTCCTCGAGGAACAAGGTTTGCCAGGTGACCGCTTCGCCTCTCTTTGATATTTCTTGAGTGTAATGTTTGTAGAGGCTGCCTCCTCCGGAGAGCCCGGCCAATGAGGGCTGCACAGCGTAGAGCAGTCGGGGATCCACATCTGCAACTTTCGTTTTGCTTGAAAGCATGTTCCAGTCAGCGCTGAAGGTCACATCGTAGACGCCGTCTTCTGCGAAGACCACTGTCAACGGCGTCGTGCCGTAGATGAAGATTAGGTTGCCGGCTTTGACTGGGATCCGTATCTTGTGGTTTGTGAGGTCGACGCTGAAATATTTGTTGAGTGTGTAGGTGTCTTCGTAGTCGTTGTGGATGAGGGGAATGTAGAGGTTGCCCGTGTCTGGAACGATGCCGTAGAGAAACAGCAAGGCCATAGCCAATGCTGTTGACGGGTCTGCTGATCCGCTGTCACTGTAGAATTTGAATTTGCCGGTTATCGGATGTAGAGTGTGCTGTCCAGGAAGAGGTGTTTCCATGCGGGTGTGGCAGCGTTCAACAGGTTGACGATAGCTGTTTGATCTGCTGCCGGGAGGGCAGGGTAAAACGCGTGTAATGTGACCCATGCGCCCAGCGTGTTTTGAAGCCGGCGCTGAGAGTTGCTTCCCGGCATGTGGACCACGACATAGTAGCATGTGCTTGCATAGTTCCATTGAGGAGCAGCCCATCCGCTGGCCAGGAAACGAGTATGAAGGTCTGTGAGCATGCGGTCAAAGTTTGTGAGTGCGTAGCCGTTTGCCGCGTACAATTTCATTATGACCTGAGGGAAAAAGCCGCCTTCACATTCGAAGCCCGGCCAAGTTGGACGATAATTGTAGTGGTCTGTTGACCACATGGCCGTGTTGATGTGACTCCAAAGCGTCAGTGCGTAGGCTAGGGATGCGGCGTTGTTGTCAGGGTCAAGCATGTACAGTTCAACTAGACTGTTGATAGTTAATGCGTTTTCATCGTAGAAACGGTCAACGCTGTAGTAGTGCAGATTAATAGGGCTCATGCAGAGAATGCCCTTGCCGCCTGCAGCTTGGCAGACTGCCATCAATTCTTGCCATGCCAAATGATGATTCCATTTAGTCGGCAAATAGTTGAGAAGGGTGCTCAGTTGAAAAGCGTCTGAGAACGAGTAATAGTAGTCGTGGAAACAGGTGTTTTCAGCGCCGTAGCCCATGTTATAAGTGCCTGTGATAGGCCAGTGTTTTCCAGCGAAAAAGGCTAGAGCATTCATTGCTGCTTTCTGCTGAGTCACCGTGCCCGCGTTTGGGATGCCGCGAACAATCGCCGTGCGGCAGATTTTGAGGGCAGATATATAGCCCATCCAAGTTGCAAGACTGTTCTGGTAGGTGGCTTCAGCAAGTAAATCAGCGACGCCGTAGTGCCCTAAGAGTGTGCCGAAAAAGAAGATTCCAATTCCATTAGCGGGATCATGTGCAGGAGCAGCCCATGTTACGAGGGCGTCCAAGTCTGTGAGAGCTATGCCTAGTGTTGTTGCTAAAAAGCACGGTGTGAGCGTGTGGCTAGTGTCCATCGTGATCGTGTAGGGGTTTGCGCTTCCAACATTTACGCCGTCAACAAGCCATACGCTCAGCATATGGTTTGAGTCGTTAGGCGTTGCAGTGACTGGAACTGTTTGACCGAGGGTGTAAGAGTGTATTCCTGCTGTGGGTGATGTAACACCGTAAGAGGACGCGTCGATTGTTAGCGGAACTGAACCGTTATAGGTGCAGTAGATGCTTAATTCCATGTTTGAATAAATGACAGTCCAGCCGCTAGGGATGGGGTCAGGCCATGAACCGTAGGTTTGTGTTTTCTCCTTCACTGTTTGCCCAGAAACTGAGTCATAATACGCCTTAGTAGAGGCGTTTGCCCAAACACACATGTCAACGGTAACAGTATCGGGTAAAGTGTAGTTTGGGGAAAAAGCAAAGTCAATCCATCCCCCGATAGGTGAAGGGTTTGTTAATTCAACCGTTCCCTGAAGAAAACTTCTGTCTGAGTCTTTGTAGAACCCACATTTAATACAACTGGCCCCCGAAGTCTGGAGATAAGCAGTGATTTTCGTGGCGGCATTCGATGCACCAGGCGGCGTCGTGAATAGGCCTCCGACGATGTTGTTGTTGGCATAGTCGTAATTCGACAATCCACATGCAGTGTAGCCGAAGGTAGGGTCCACAACAACGGGATAGGCGGCGTCGTCAAGAAAGGCTTGGTCAACGGTGACGGTTAATGTTCCATGCTCAGCGTCGACTTGGAGCTCTGCCCAAACACTGTTTCCATCTGCGTCTGTTGCTTTGGGTCGGTAGATGTGAAATGCTTTGCCAGTCTTGTATTTCTGCGCGATGACATCAGAAGGATGAACATTTCCCTTCAATGCATGGTAGACCGCGTAGCTACCAACAACATTCTCGGGTCTATGGAATCCATGGGCTTTCTCCTCGGCCGTGAGCTCAGGCTGATAATAGAAGACCAAGTTACGCGTTTCAATAGGAAACACAAAGACATTGCTGTCGGGCTTCTCGTTAAGTGTGAATTCGAATTCGACGCCGCCTTCCTCCATCTGCTCAGCTGGATCCAGAGAATAGAATCTGTAGTCGACGGGTCCTGTTGAGTGTTTGATTTGGTTCTTGTCAAGTCTTGCAGTTGGAGCAGCAGCGTTCTGTTTTGCAGAGGAACGGTTCTGTGGGTCCTGGCCCGATTGAATTGTTGTGAGGCGCATGCTTGGATAAAGTTTCAGATGGACTTCACGATTCCACTTGTACAAGGCCAGCTTAGGCGTGAACTCTTCAGCCTCAGGATCCCCGACTTCTACCTCTGTGTGTTCCGATGTTTTGAAGGCGTAAGCCGCCTTCCCGGTCGACCGCACAACTCCAAGGGTCTGTTTCAAACCTTTCATGGATGCTTCAGTCATGGAGACACCTTCCCTGCGTCCTCGAGGGTAGTTTCCGGCATGTCCTTCAGAGCTTCCGCGAGCATGCGTTTCTCGAATCTGCAGACAGCTTCAAAAAAAACAGTGGACGGGTCAACTTTGACGCCGTCAGCTTCCCTGGCTGCAGCTTCCCCTAGGACCTCAAGCAACGCTAGATAGAACGGGTCCTCAAAAAAGACGGAGCGAACACTCTTGTGAGATTCATATGCTTCCTTGAAACTACGATACCTAACGGTCTGTCTTGTAGCCATTCATTCCTTGCCGTTCTCAGGGATGCAACTGTCCCCGTTCTGAACAACCCCGTGGCATCCATCATCATTTTGCACCACAACGATCCAACCGTGCGGATACCACTTCAACACATCTACAACCTTCAATTTGCCAGGATGCTTGAACAACTTCATGCCTTCAGCGCGACCTACCTGAATCACATTATGCAAGTCAGCCTCGTACGGCATGCGCACAATCACAGCTTTACACTGATCAGTCTGAACCGTCAAACCATAATCTTCCTCCACTCATAATGTTTGAATCTGTGCAAATCGATGACTGGCACTTTTTCGAGGCCATTGAACTCCGCCACAACACCCTTGCCTTCACCGTACTCTCGTGCTAGTTCATGCGCATCCCCGGCATTCCGCAAAGCCATTTCAGCCTCCAGATTCTCCTCGGTAACGATCTCACCGCGAAGCTTCAACTTCTCCAAGGCAGCCACCCGCAGCAGCTCCTGGTACGCGGTAACAGCTCTGCCAAGTGCCATAGCCTCTAGGGTTTCGACTGGAACATGCTTCATCAAATCCGAGAAAGCCCTCTGCATAAAGTTACGGTCGGTCCTGGTCATGCCAGACACTTCTCCTTTTCACGCAGCTCCAACAATTCACCGCGCTTCTTCAGGAAGAGTTCAGCAGCGCGCATAACAACCGCCTCCTCAGACGGGGTAAGGCGATCCATGACTTCCTGATCAAGCAAACTCTGGAAAGTCGGTTTCTCCGCAGAAGGCACGCCTGGCACAATGACGCCCGTGAGCTCCGCTTTCTTGAGCGTCGTTTCCAGCATGCCCTTCAACGCTCCAATCTTGTTGCTATCCTCAGAAGCTCGCATACTGATCGCGCTGAACTTCTGATAAATGTACTCGAGGCGGTTCAAGGTTTGATGGTACGCTTCCTTCGCCTCAGACAAGCCCAAGATTTCAGGCTGCCACTGCGGCCTCGTCCGATAATAATAGTAAATTGTGCAGGGCTTAACCTTGAAAGTGCTGCAGAGCTGATCAATGATTTCGGATCTGTTGAAGCCGGCGCCCTCCATCTTCAGCAGTTCAGCTTTCAAGTCAAGTCTACGGTTCAACTTTCATTTCCCACCCTAGAATTTGAGCCGGCCGATATGAACTCGACACCATGCGACACCTGGGCTTCCGAAGGAACGGGAGAAGGAGCCAGGAAACCATCGCCAGAGTTTCCTTTAGCCTCTCTGTTCGTAGCGTAACAGAGTTTCCCTCAGAAGCCCATCTGCGTAGTTTAGCGGCTTTCACTTTCAGTCTACTCTCCTATTGTTGGCAGCGTCTTCAACCTGGTCCACTTGTTCTTTTCTAGTCAACGGTTTCGAGGAGGCCGCGGTTTCCGAGTCCATCTGGATAATGATTCGTGGATGCGGTTTTGAAGGTGTGATTCGTCTGAGCATGCTCACATCAACCATTAAGCTGCGGACTGCCTCGCGTGACAGTTGAGTCTGTTCCAGAGCCCGTCGTATCTGTTCGTCTGTTCTTCCATGCCGAATGAACTCTACCAAAATTTTCCTGTAACGCAAACGCTGCTCGATGTCTCGTTGATACGCCGTGTCCATCCCGGTTTTCTCGTTGAAGTCCTTCTCCTCTGTTTGCCTCCAGTCGTCAAGGAATTTTTCGGTTTTCGCTGTTAGGTTGAACGGATGAGCATGCACCATCGTGTTGAATGCGTTGATGAAGCCGTCGTTGACGCCTTCAAACATGAAAAAGCAGAATCGTTCAGAAGCATGCAAACTCGCATAGTAGGTATAGCCTGCTGTTTTGAGCATGTTCATGCAGTATGCGTAGCGGTTGGTGAGGCTGCTCCTGCTTTCCCCTTCAAGCGTGGCCAGGGGGCCATGGAATCCCATTGCAGGGTTCGGTTCGCCACTGTTGTCAGGACCCGCCTGTGAGCCCATAACGACATCTGTGCCTTCGGGAAAGTGTTGGGTTCTGTTTCCGCGTAGTGCGTCGGCTTGTTGGTCGATGGAAAGCTGGATGCACTTGCCGACTCGAGCGCTGAAAATTGTGCCCCTGGGACACTGGCCTTTTGAATCAGGGTCCACTCCTTGCAGAATTTGGCCAAGTGTAGCATTGTCACCGCTTAATTCACCTTCCTGCATTCTACGGAGGCCTTGGACATTGCCCATTGCGGGGTTTGGCTCTCCGCTGTTGTCATGTCCAGGAGTGGATCCTAAGACTGTGTCGACTCCCTCCGGCGAGAACTGTTTTCTATCCGTCATTCCCCTGGGCTTGCGAAGATCACTCGAGGCCTTAGCGTCTTCAGGAAGCTCTATGCAGCCACCTTGAAGAGAGCTGTAGATCCATCCTGAAGGACACTGACCGTTGGCATCCAGCGGTTTCGTTGGAACCCTCTGGCCAAGAGGCGCGTTATCGCCGCTGAGTTCCCCTTCCTGGAGGCCTCTCAGCTTCTTTGTGCTGCCCATAGCGAGGTTTGGTTCGTTGCTGTTGTCTGGACCCGCTTCGGTTCCCATGACGACTGTGACGCCTTCAGGAACATGCTGAGTTCTGTTGTGACGGAGGATCGTGTCAGCTTTTTGGCCGTCAGGCAATTCTATGCAGCCGCCGTAGTGGCTACTGTACATCCAGCCTCGAGGACATTGGCCGTGACTGTCCGGAGGAATCACTGGAATCGTCTGGCCAAGAGGCGCGTTGTCGCCACTAAGTTCACCTTCTCGCATGCGTGTTCGCTCAACTGGATAGTACCGTTGAAGGTACGCGAGGGCTCTGTTGACTTCCTGGAGAGCTTCAGTGTGCTCAAGCATTCGGATATCCGCGAACAGGTCCTCCACCACATCCTTGAGCTGCTTGGTGTTGTACAACTCATAAAGGTGTACATGGTTTTGCCAGATCTTCGGGTTCTCCTCGTGGTGACTGAATTTCTCTGCCAGTTCCGCCGCTACTTGCAAACCGACGACTGTGCTGTTTCCTTCACTGATTCCCTTCGGTATTTCAATGCGGATACATTGGCGTGCAAAACGGGCTTCTCGAGCGGAACTGAGCATCGCAGCAATAGACAACCTCCTCTTGAAAACATATTCCGGAGGAGCTCCTGGTCTGTTGATTTCGACGATTAGGTGATCCCAGTCTAGTTTGATTGTTGGCATGCTACGCTTCAACTCCCAACCTTTTCTGAATGATTCCTGCAGTTCGAATAATGATGTGAGCATGCGGAGTTGCGTTCAAGCGTTTATGGTCGGTTCGTTCACAAAACTTCAAGTCCACACTTACCTGGTCAGGAGGATTCCAAACTTCAACCTTCACCCGGCAACGGTTGCATCTGTGCGTGCGCCATTCGGGGCAAGTGCTCAAGGTCAAACCTTGATAGGGGCTCTTGTTCCAGACTGCATAGTCTTTGAGGTGCCTGCGGGGAAAGTCAGGATCCAACCAAACATCAAGTCTTGAACCGTCGTCGAAAGTGACAATGCAGCAAGGTTGACCCGTCGATGCCTGGCCAAACTCGACAAGACGGGGTATGACTACTTCACCGTTCACTTCAACATAAGCAGCTGGCCAGAGATTATGAGGAAAGTCTCGGTAGCTCCATTCAACCTGTTGAGTTAGGACAGTCGCCATTCTAGGTCACTGGCCTCCTTCCCGGTTTGCTCTGTCCAATTCACGGAATGTTGGACACTGCTTGTAGTCTCCAGCGTAACCTACGCGGCCGCAAGTGCCCCATCCGCGACACTTCCGCAACTCAGTAAAACCGTTCTCAGAAACACTGTGAGGACACACATTCGGGGTTGCTGCCATGGTTAGGCCCCTCCGACGAGAGTTTCTTGTTTTGAAGGATCATTGTTTCCAATGACCAGGTCCAGAACAAGCTCCGCGTTAGGCACCTTATCCTTGAATTCCCTGGCCTTGTTCACCCAGATAATGCGACTTTTCGTAGACATCGTTGGCCATTGACTGATAACATTCGAAAAGGCAGCGTCCAGCTTCCTTAGTTTAGTCTGCTCTTGAACATCATCTATGGTCCGTGGCTTGCTGCGTTCAGCAACTATGGAGAAAACCATTTTCTGCGAGTAGCGTTCCTTCAACGCCTCGTACGCTTCTTTGTCAAGACAACCTAACTCATGGAGCCCTTCAGTCAACGCGAGAAGACCCGCACGGCTCCTACTGAGTTTTCGATTTACTGTGAGCTGTGCGTGAGCCAGCTGCAACTCGGGAGGGAGAAAAAGAAGCAATCCATGCTCCTTTGAAAAATGGTTCCCACTTGAACCGGTGCCAACCATCCCTAGCACACCTCGCTGACGGGTACGCCTGGCGCCAAAATCTTGAAGTCATGATGCTTGAGGGTCTTGAGCAAACGACGCGCGTGCTCTTGCGCCTTATCCCCGGTTGGATGCTTGAAAATCTTAGGCGTACTCAGGCGCTTCAGAGTTCGGGGATCCCGAGTAAGAATCAGCGTGTACTCGTTTGAATCCACCGGTTCATGCCTCCTGGGGCTTCAAAACTTTCAATGTGTCCTGGAGAATGCCTTTCAGCTCCGCCACGATTGCTTGAAGTTTAGCTTTGTCGTCCATTTGTCTCCCCTTCATTGGTGAAGATGTAGGGGGCAATTGGGAAAAAAGGAAATATTGTTGTGGGGGACAATAGATTTTGAGTGTTTTGAAAAGTGAGCATATTAAGTATGCCTAGAAACATATCGCCATTCATGCGAGACGGTTTTTCGTGGTTAGTGATCCATTATTAGTTATCTATCTAGTTAGTGTACCTACCTTCTTCCTTCCTACCTTCTTCCTCCCGCACACTCAGGCTTCACAAGGTCTATAGTGCACTGTACAATTCAGTCATCCTTGACTGAAGACGACGCGGTCCATCAAAGAAGAAGCCATCTAACAATAGTCACATGACTTACTCTTTCGCCGTAGACTTCCAGGACGCGCTTGGCAATGTCCCGGCTGGAAAAGGCCGGGTCCACATTCAAGCTGAGCTTCCGGGCGAATTCCACAACCTCGCGTCTATGCTTCATCTTCCGGTCCCATCCAGGCACGACATGCGGCACTTTTTTGCGGCAGTCCTTACAACGATAGATTTGAACTCTGGCGCCGTGGATGGTTCTAACGCCATTCTTGACTTGGCGAAGGTGTAGACAAGTCGTGACCGGGATGATCTCGAGTGCAAAAGTGTCCATGGGAGGTGTATGAAGAGATTGATCTCGAGGTGTGCAAGCTGGAGGGGAAGAAAGGGCGGCGGTTAATTCGTCGCATGCTTCAGGATGGCAGGCTCGGGCCTTCAAATCGTCCGAAAGGAAGCATCGAAAACAAGGCGTCGAAAACAAGACAGCCATTGCAGAGGCTTGGTGTTCATCAGACTTTTCCAAAGAACCCTTTTCCCTTGATGAATTCCACGATATCTTTCAAACGGGTCTGGCTCAAGGGCGGCTCATAGTCCAGGTGCCACACCTTGAAATGGCGCTTCTCGAGAAGCTCAGTAACAATTTCGCCTCGAAGCTTGACCTTCTCAAATAGTCGGTGCGGAGGACCATCAATTTCGAAACAATGCCTCTCTCGCCTCGCGTTCTCACCGTAAATGTCGACGCTGTGAGCATCAAGAATAATCATTTTTTGGTATTGCATGCGAACGCCCTGGAGTTGGAGCTGCTTTCGGATTTCCCATTCTGCAGCTGATACTACAGGACTCATTCCTTCACGAAAACCCATCTTGGAAAACCTCCGCGCGCGGGCTGCCCCTCCGACGAGGGGTTATGCAGTCTTCACCTTCTTTCGGCCCACAACCTCAGCATCAGTGAACAACCAATAGTAGAGGCCATCCCGCGTGAAGCTTCCCTTATGTGCCTGGAGGTCCTTAACGAGTTTCTGGAATTCAGGGTTTTGTGGATCCTCAGCTTTCTCGTAGACTCCTCGAGGGCCGTCCGCGTGCTTCCACGCTATCTTTTCAGGGTTATAAGTGAAGTCTTGCTGGCCGCTCTTCGACTCTGCTTTTTCACCCAAGATTCTGCGTGCTTGAACGATTCCGGCGTCGACGGCATCAAGGAAGGCTGATAGAGCTTCTTGTTCTTTGCTCATTGCTTCTCGCCTTCATGTTTTGAGTGCTCTTTCATCTGGTTCTTGAATTTGATGTAGTGCGGGTTGCGTTCATATCCACGCAGTTTCTCCGTCATCCAGTCTCGCACAACAGTTGAGGACCCATTCTTCCGTTCATACAGCGTAATCAGCTCAAGCTCTTTGCGCATAGGCCAATCGATTCTAACGGTAATTTTAATAGGAAACCGCTGTTTCTCAGAAACAGTCTCAGATGGCTCAGAAGTCTCGGAAACTTGCTTGTTCATTCCAGTCGTCTCCACGACTGCCAAGCGTCAGTCAAAACTTAAGAAGAAATATAGCTACAGGTAACGATGTCTGACAAGCGTACCATTGAGACATTTGAAGGCAACTGGTCTACATGGTTTGCTGAAGTTTCCCCAAGGATCTCTGCTCACGCTTTTCCTTACGCCTTAGGAATTGTTCAAACTTCTCATCATCTGTAATAATGGGATTCTCTGCATTCATAAGAAACACAGATAATCTTTGAAGCTTGTCCGGGTCTCTGACTTTGTTTCGGTTGATGTCTAGAGGGCCCTTCCACTTGCCCTGAGCCATGGCCACACCGATTCGAATCAATATATTGATGATTTCTTCCTCAGACATACACCTGTTTTTCCCATAAAACTGTGAACGTCCTCGAGAGACAATGATTTGATTCATGGCTGCCTCGCAACTAGGATCCTTAAAAACTATGTCATAATAGATTCTGTCGAGCCAAGCCTTAACATGCTGAATTCTGCGTTTTTTCATATCCGCGCTTTCATTAATCTCCTGAGGGTCTGGATACTGTCGAAGCGTCTCCACTTTGGCCAGAAACTGTATGCCGTTGATGATATTCTTAAAGCTTGCATTCATGAGATCCTTGACACCACTCACCGTATCCGCCAGATGTTGCGCTCTCAAAGAATGGTGGTTCTTGTCAAACTTTGGAATTCTCTCGAGATGCTCGTAGAATTCAAGGGGGTTCTTGATAATCTCTTTTAGGCTACGGGGGTTCGGGTGGCGCTTCTTCTCAGGAATCTTCATCGACATTCTAACTCGCTCCTCCAAGTCGTTTTTCTAGGTCCTCAACCCTTTTCAGCAAGGACTCAACAGCTGCAGCCTTTCGTCTTGTCTCCTCATCCACAACCTTCACGATGCGTTCAGGTTTGATGTTCAAGTAATCCGCGTAGGCCTTGGGATATCGTTCTGCGTATCTCGAGTTCCAAGGTTTGTAGGTAAGTCATGTCTTGGACAGGAATGGCCTTGCCAACTAGGAACTTGATTTGAAACTCGTTCCATCCTGCCCGGCTCAAGCCACTCATAACCCATCCGCGGATCTTGTGAACATGAATGCGTCCTGTAACCGTCAAATCCGCGTCTCTGGCCAAGCGTCGCAGCATCTTGTTGACTCCCTCCGGCGTCAAGTCGAAAACATTGGACACTGGCAAATCAGGGATTTTCTTGTTCTGCTTTCGTTTCCTCAGCTGTTTGCCAGCAGTTTCCTTGAGCCACTTTTCCAACCATTCAATGGCCAGAGGATTCAACACTCCAAGACGGGGCACACCTGTCTTCTTGCGGACCGCACGCCAAAAAATGAATTTCTGTCCTTCCTCCCTGGCCCTGGCCAGCAACGATTCAAGCTGCTCGCGCTCGAGCTCTAGGACGGCGCTGATTTCCCAGCCAAGGCTAACCATGAGACTCAACAATGCCTTATCTCGTGTGGTGGCCACATCGAACATTCTGCTCAAGTCGCCGTTGCTGAAGTTGTGACTGTCTAGGTCCGGCGTCATACGGGGCCTTTCGCCTCGCCTGAAACTGATGGGCTTGTCTAGGTAGAGAAGGAAAGCGTTGACGGTGTTGACGATTGCATTGGTCGTGTTCGACTTCTGCGTGCTATGCTGAGCGATATACTGCAGAAGGGTATGGCGTAGGTCCTTGCCTTCAAGAGCCATGAAGTCCTCGCAGGAACCGTGATACCATTCGAAAAACCGTTTGATTCTGCTCTCATAGCTTCTGCGCGTGCTTGGCTTTCGGCATTCTTCAAGCCAACGCTGAATTTGAGGATGGAGTTCCAGCTGCATTATTCGCGTCTCCTGGAGAGGCCTAGGCCTCGGAGTCCATCATTAGCGCGCGGAGTTTCGAGGCCTTGCGGATGGCAACAAATTCTTCTCTTGTTATGTAGCCGAATTTCCAAGCTGCTTTAGCTGTCATCTTTCCGTGCCAATCTTGAGTCATAGTTTGGTCAAGAGAATAGTAGCTGTTTCAGTATAAATGCTTTGTGATAAACAAACTCACAGGCGTTTGATGATGTGATACCCGAATTTTGTCTTCACGATGGCTGAGATTTGCCCCTTCTGAAGAGTGAACGCGCAGTTTTCGAATTCCTTAACCATTTTTCCTCTAGTGAAGGTGCCAAGGTCTCCACCGTTCTTTCCAGATGGGCAAAGAGAGAGTTCCTTAGCGATGTTCGCGAATTTCTCACCTTTGTTCAGTCTATCCAAAACAACTTTAGCTTCTGGCTCTGTTTTCACGAGGACGTGTGCACAGTGAACTTTGTCTGGCATGCGCTAATGATAGTTGAGATATTCCTTAAAATGTTTGCGACTGCCAAAATCTCGCAGGCACGCAAAACATGATTGGAACGCGAAATCAGTTTTCCACATGTTGGCTAGGCTCGGGTTCTAGAAACTCTTTATAGAATGTCTGACAACTCTTAGCATTGCTAGAAAGGTTGGTTAGTATGTCGGCTAAGGGATTGGATCACATTGGAGTTGCGGTCAAAGACCTGGATGCGGCAATCGGTTTCTATCGGGATGTTCTGGGTCTGGAGTTTGAAGGCACTCACATCTTGCGGGAGCGGGGGGTCAGGGTGGCCTTCTTCTCTGTCGGAGGGGGAGCGCATATCGAGCTGTTGGAGCCTCTTGATTCCGAAAGCACCATTGCAAAGTTCCTTTCAAGCCGTGGAGAAGGCATACACCATTTGGCTGTGAAGGTTAACGATATCGAAGCCTCGCTGGAACAGCTTAAACAGAAAGGCGTGACCCTCATTGATGAGAAACCCAAGGTGGGTGCAGAAGGAAAGAAGATAGCTTTCGTTCACCCAAAGAGCACTAGGGGTGTTCTTCTGGAGCTATGCCAAGGACCCTAAGCAGCAGGCCTTCAGTGTTAACAGAAGTAGAACTGCGGAAGCTTCGCGACCGGTTACACACTGAATGTTTTGGAAAGCATGTGTTTTTTAGTCGGAAGGTCGGTTCCACTAACGAATGGGCAAAGGAACTCGCCGAGAAAGGTGCTGCAGAAGGAACGGTCACTCTGGCACAAGTACAAACAGCTGGACGAGGAAGACTTGGAAGAGAGTGGATCTCACCCCGAGGCGGGTTATGGTTCTCAATAATTCTCAGGCCTAATCAGAAAGCCCAGCAAGCTGCGAAACTGGTTTTTGTGGCCAGTTTAGCCGTCGCCGAAGTCCTGCATCAGAAATATGGGTTGAGAACCAAGACGAAGTGGCCAAACGACGTGCTCGTTAACGGCAGAAAAATATGTGGAATCTTGGCTGAGATGAACACGAAAGGCGAATACGTCAACCATGTCATTCTGGGAGTCGGCTTGAACGCGAATTTTTCCGTGAATGACTCTTTGCCAGACCAGTTGAAAACTGAAGCAATCTCAATCGAAACCGAGCTCGGGAAAAAAATCCGACTAGAAAACTTGCTTGAAGCATTACTTGAGAAGATGGAAGCAGTCTATTACAGTTTTTTGGAGACGGGTTTTCGTCCCGTGCTGGAAAGATGGAAACTGTATGCAGAGTTCCTTGGTAAACGGATAGTAGCTAACGAAGAACATCAGAGTCTGAAGGGCGTGGCATCGGATGTTGACGTTGATGGTGCATTAATTATGAAGCTTGAAAACGGAGCAACGCGGCGAATCCTTGTTGGGGACATCGCTTTCGCCAAGAGTCAATCACACGAAATCGACTAGGTTGTCGCTCTTTTTTCTGTAGTTGTGTTTGTTTGAAAATGTACGCGGTGCGCGCTGCTACTTGCCCTATTGCTTGCCATCTTGCTCGAAAGCCTGGAGACTATACGTTTTCAAGGCGAGTCTTCGCATATTCTAAATACTCAACAGAACAATGTTACTTGCAAAAATGGGGGGATAGTGTACGACACCGACCAAAGAGCCTTCAGTTGACGAGAAGATAAAACAGCTAAAGATTGTGAGGGAGCAAGCCAGGTTAGGTGGCGGGCAGAAACGGATCGAAGAGCAGCATGCGAAGGGCAAGATGACTGCTAGAGAACGTATCGGACTGCTGCTTGATGAAGGAAGCTTCAACGAGATTGACCAGTTTGTGGTTCATCAATGCGTTGAATTTGGCATGTCAGAACGGAAAATCCCTGGCGACGGTGTTGTGACAGGTTATGGTACGGTCGATGGCAGACTAGTCTACGTCTTCTCGCAGGATTTCACAGTTTTCGGAGGTTCCTTGGGCGAGATGTTTGCGAAGAAAGTCTGCAAACTCATGGATCTGGCTTTGAAAACCGGGGCTCCCGTGATCGGGCTGAATGATTCTGGCGGAGCCAGAATTCAGGAAGGTGTTGCAAGTCTCGCTGGGTACGGTGACATCTTCTTCAGGAATGTCATAAGCTCAGGGGTTGTTCCACAGATTTCTGCTGTAATGGGGCCCTGTGCAGGCGGCGCGGTGTACTCGCCGGCTTTAACAGACTTCATAATAATGGTGGATAAGACGAGCCACATGTTCATTACGGGCCCTGACGTCGTTAAGACTGTGTTGGGGCAAGAGGTCTCCTTTGAAGAACTTAGGCGGAGCAATGGTTCACAGCCAAGCCAGCGGTGTTGCCCACTTCATTACGAAAGACGAGGAACACTGTATTCAGATTATCAAAAAGATTCTGAGTTACTTGCCCAGCAACTACATGGAGGATCCACCTGTTGTCGAAAATGGAGACGACCCCAGTCGCACAGATGAAGACCTTGCCAAAGTGCTCCCAGACGATGCTGACAAACCCTACGACGTGAAAGAAATCATACTTCGAATCGTGGACAATAGTGATTTCTTCGAGATTCAACCGCTCTGGGCACAGAACATTGTCATAGGTTTCGCCCGCCTCAACGGCAAAACCGTTGGAATCGTAGCCAACCAACCTGCGCACTACGCTGGAGCTTTGGACATTAACAGCTCGATGAAAGCAGGCAGGTTCGTACGTTTCTGCGACGCCTTCAACATCCCCATAATAACCTTCGTAGACGTTCCAGGTTTCCTGCCTGGAATTGAGCAAGAGCACGGCGGAATAATCAAACATGGCTCCAAACTTCTCTACGCATACTGCGAGGCAACCGTGCCGAAAATAACGGTGATCCTGAGAAAAGATTATGGTGGAGCCTACGACGTAATGGGAAGCAAACATTCAGGCGCTGACATCAACTATGCTTGGCCAACCGCCGAAATCGCGGTTATGGGTCCTCACGGCGCTATCAACATCATCTTCAGAAAGGAAATCGCAGAAGCAAAAGATCCTCAAACAAAAACACAACGAGCTTGTCAGCGAGTACCGCAACAAGTTTGCAAGCCCCTACATCGCCGCTCAGAAAGGGTACATAGACGAAGTCATCGAACCATCAGTAACACGACCCAAACTCATCAGCGCCCTCGAAAGCCTCGCGACAAAACGCGAAACACGCCCATCCAGAAAGCACTCAAACGTACCATTATAGATTAATAGAGCTTCTCCAGATTCTCATTTTCCAGGATCCACAGCAACCGGAAGTTCACCTGTTTGAACTCGAAGCCAGTTAAAATCACGGACACGACATTCCGAGATGCACACCAAAGCCTAATGGCAACGAAGATGCGCACAGACACGATGCTTCCTATTGCCGAAAAAATGGATCAAGTAGGCTTTTTCTCACTTGAAGCATGGGGCGGCGCAACCTTCGACGTTGCAGTGCGCTTCTAAGTGAAGACCCTTGGGAGCGTATCAGAAAACTGAAGCAACACGTAAAACGGACGCCTCTGCAAATGCTCCTGCGAGGACAGAACATTGTCGGATATCGGAACTACCCAGACGATGTCGTCGTTAAATTCGTAGAAAAGGCCGCGGAGAACGGCGTTGACATTTTCAGAATATTCGATGCCTTGAACGACATAAGAAACATGGAAGTGGCCATCAAAACAGTGAAGAGAACTGGCAAGCATGCCCAAGGAACCATTAGTTACACGATAAGTCCAGTCCACACGATTAGGCACTTCGTCGAATTCGCGAAGAAACTAGCCGAGTTGGAATGCGATTCCATATGCATAAAAGACATGGCTGGCATGCTTGCACCTCAACCTGCCTATGAATTGATACTGGCTTTGAAGAAAGAAGTAGGTCTGCCAGTACATCTGCACAGTCACAGCACAAGCGGAATGGTCATGATGACTTATCTGCGGTCATGCGAAGCGGGCGTAGACATCTTGGACACGGCTTTCTCGCCTCTTGCATGGGGCACATCACAGCCGCCAGTAGAATCTGTCGTGGCAGCGCTGAAGGGAACCCCATACGACACGGGGCTAGACAGTGAACTCCTAGACGAAATAGCACAATACTTCCGAGAGCTGCGTGAAAAATACTATGATCCATTGAAGCTTATCGATCCAAAGTCTGAACGAGTAGACCTTCCATAATAGTTCATCAGATCCCAGGAGGAATGTTCTCCAACCTGCTGGAGCAGCTGCGCGAACAGAAAGCTCTCGACAGGCTGAAAGAAGTTCTTGAGGAAGTGCCCAGAGTCAGAAAAGAACTTGGATATCCACCGCTTGTGACGCCCACCAGCCAGCTCGTCGGGACACAAGCTGTTCTTAATGTTATTTCTGGCAAGCGCTACGGGATAGTTCCCAAAGAAATAAAGGATTATGTTCGAGGCCTCTACGGAAAACCTCCAGCACCAATAGACCCGAAAATCAAGAAGAAAATCATCGGTGACGAAGAACCCATAACATGGCCGCCCAGCCGACCTGCTAGAACCAGCGCTGGACAAGATTCCAGACGACGTAAAGCCCTATCTTGAGACAGAGGAAGACAAAATCACCTATGCACTGTTTCCGCAAATAGCTCTAGAATTCTTTAAGAGAAGGAAGGCTAAACGGGAAGACGTCAAAACTGGAATTCCGCCTGAGAGAATTGCCGAACTTGA
Organism: Candidatus Bathyarchaeota archaeon; assembly: GCA_963838505.1. GTDB lineage: Archaea > Thermoproteota > Bathyarchaeia > Bathyarchaeales > Bathycorpusculaceae > JBEKCD01. The sequence goes on along the minus strand of CAWIRG010000012.1, from coordinate 35,526 downwards.
AGAAGTTGCAGCCCTGTCGTGGCAGCTCGCCACTTACCTGATGAGTTCGCGTGGACTTAAGGCATTGATACACGTTGGGCGAAGGGCGTGTTGTCACCTTGGGTATTTGCTGGTCGGCAAAGCCTAGATGAACAGGTGCATAGCAATGCCAGATTATGAAGTTTTCGTTGAAGACAAACCGCGGAAAATCGAACTGACAATAAAGTCGCGGAAATTCTTTTTCGGCGAAAGTAGATGGTAAGTCCCTGGCAATCGAACTTCCTAATAAACTGAATGACTTGGGCAAAGAGTTCATGATAGAAATAGATGGCAAGACATACCAAGTTGAACTGCCTAAAGTTGAAGCCGGGCAAAGACATTTCAGTTAAGGTTGAAGACGCCACATTTGACGTGAGGTGATCAAACGCCAGCAGAAAACAGGCTTTGACTGCTTTTGAACCGAGCCCACTAATGGCTTCACAAAAAACTGTGCGCCTAAAAAGGCACGGTTGAAGGCGCAGTAACGGCGCCGATGACTGGCAAATTGGTCAAGGTCAAAGTGAAGAAGGGAGACCAAGTGAAGGCTGGTCAAATCCTATGCGTAATCGAAGCTATGAAAATGGAGAACGAAATCTGCGCGCCAAAGAGCTGGCACTGTCCAAGAAGTGAATATTGCTGAGGGGACACCTGTTAACGAAGGCGAAACGCTTCTGGTAATAGCCTAGAAGACGGAAGGCGGTTTGTATTCACCGAAAACCTCTCGCAGAGTTCCACATATTTCGCCGAGAGTTGCATACTCCTTTACAGCTTCAAGAATTAACGGCATCAAGTTTATGTTTTCTTGTTCTGCCGCACGCTCGAAGGCTTGTTTAGGGCTTCCTGCACTTTGGCCTCGTTTCTTTGTATTTTTACCTTCTTTAATTGTTCAACAAGCTTCTTCTCAATTTCTGGGTCTATCTGTAACATCTTCATAGGAATCTCTTCTTCAGTTACGAACTCGTTCATGCCTACAACTGTTCGCTTTTTGGCTTCAACTTCCTTTTGGATAACTGTAGGCGCTTTCCGTAATCTCGCGTTGCATGAAACCCTTTTTCGATGGCTGCAACCGCCCCGCCCATAGCGTCAATTTGTTCGATGTATTCTTGCAGCTCTCTCTTCAATCTCGATCCGTCAAGTACTCCATGTAATATGAACCCCCCAAGGGGTCAGGGAGTTTCGGCCACACCGCTTTCGTGGGCAATTATCTGCTGGGTTCTGAGTGCAATTGTGACCGCTTGTTCACTGGGCAATGCGTAGGCTTCGTCAAAAGAGTTCGTATGTAAAGACTGCGTGCCGCCTAGAACAGCGGACAACTGCTTGCAGCGCAACGCGCACTATGTTGTTGTAGGGTTGCTGAGCTGTGAGCAGAGACACCGGAAGTCTGAGTGTGAAATCGCAACGTCCATGAGTTCGGGTTCTTGGCTTCGAACCTTTCCTTCATTATTCTTGCCCACAAACGCCTCGCCGCTCGAATCTTGGCGATTTCTTCTAGAAAGTTGCTTTGTGCAGCAAAAAAGAAGGATAATCTTCCTGCAAACTTGTCCAGATCTAGACCTCTGTCGACTGCGGCTTGGACATATGCAATTGCGTTTGCAAAGGTGAAGGCGACTTCCTGAACTGCGGTGGAGCCTGCCTCGCGAATGTGGTAGCCGCTGATGCTGATGGTGTTCCATTGGGGCATGTTCTGGGAGCAGTACTCAAAAACGTCTGTGACCATGCGCATTGAGGGCTTAGGCGGGAAAATGTACATGCCTCGAGCCACATACTCTTTCAAAATGTCGTTTTGAACTGTACCTCCAAGCCGAGCTATCTCAACTCCCTGTTTTTGACCTACTGTGGCATACATTGCGAGTAGAATGTTTGCGGGTGCATTGATGGTCATTGAAGTGGTGACTTTGTCTAAGGGAATCCCTTCGAACAAGACTTCCATGTCTCTCAGCGTGCTTGCGCTTACGCCGACCTTGCCGACTTCGCCTAGCGCCATCGGATGGTCGCAGTCGTAGCCGACCTGGGTTGGAAAGTCAAAGGCGACGCTTAAACCTGTTTGACCATGGCTAAGCAAATACTTGAACCGCTGATTTGTTTGCTCCGCCGTGCCGAAGCCTGCGTATTGTCGCATTGTCCAGAATCTGGCTCGATACATTGTTGGATAGACGCCTCGGGTGAACGGAAACTCTCCTGGAAAGCCTAGCTCTTGCAGAATATTCATCTTTGCAACGTCGATGAGGAGTATATAGTCTGCTTATAGGTATTCTGAAGCTTGTGGAGAATTCGCCTTTTTCGGGAAGCTTGTCGAAGCTTTTCAAGACAGTTTCTTTTTCCCACTGTTCCCTACGACGAGTTATTTCATCGATCTTTTCCTTCGTTATATGTCAATTAGAGCACCCGAAAGGTAGACTGTTTGCGAAGAATAAAAGAATTGTCAGAACAAGGGACTGTGAAGAGGCCGTTAGTGAAACGGATATATAGCGACCTCAAATCTACATAATCGTGTCCTTCTGGTGTCTAGGTTGAAGGTTAAGGTTGAGTATCTAGGTCACATCAAGAACATACTGGAGAGCAGAAGAGAAGAAGATGTTGAACTTGAGGATGGCTCTTCCGTCAAAGATTTACTTGCTCTGCTCGCCGGGAAGCACGGGGAATCGTTCAAGAAGGCCATTTACGAGCTTGGTGGCAAAGATATAAAGTCGAATTTCATTGCAACAGTCAACGGTTACCTGCTCAACCAGCTCAGCGGCGTTGAAACGAAGCTCAAGGACGGAGACCATGTCGTGCTAATGCCCATCGTGAGCGGCGGCTGAAGAGAAGGGCAAAACATTTTAGCTTATAACGTAAACGGTTTCTTTCTAACGGTGAACGACGTTGGACAGAGTAGAAGCTTTGAGGGAATTGGCTTTCGAAAAGAAGAGTTACGATGCGTTTCTCGTCAGCAATGAAAAGAATCTGCTGTACATGACTGGAACTCCAGGCGCATTCTGTCATGTCTGATCCCACGCAAAGGAGAGAGCACGATCTTCGCTTATGGCGTTAACTATGAACAGACAAAGTGGAGGCAAAAGGTTTCAAGGTTGAACTCCTCAAGGCTGGCGAAAAACTGAATGAGAAGCTTGCTCCACTGCTGAAAGGTTTGAAGGTGAAGAAGCTCGGGTTAGACACGTTGAGCTACGATTTCTACCGTTTGCTTGCCAAGAACTTTCGGGGAAAAGTAAGACTGAACGTCGACGGCAGTTTGATATGGAAATTGCGCAGAGTGAAGGACGAACGAGAAATCCAGCTAATGCGAAAAGCCGGAGTCATTACGAGTGCAGGGATGCAGGCAGCATATGAAACGATAAGGCCTGGTGTCACTGAAATTGAAGTTGCAGCAGAAATCGAGTATGCGATGCGAAAGAAAGGCGGCTGGGGAACAGGTTTCGAGACAATAGTGGCTTCAGGAATTCGTTCGGCCTATCCACATGGCGGATGTGCAAACAGAAAAATCCCGCGAGGAAGACCTCGTTGTTGTGGACATTGGCACGCTCTTTACGAGCACTATCACTCTGACATGACAAGAACCATAGTGGCTGGGAAGCCCTCAGAAAAACAGGAAAAATTTACGAAACCGTCAAAGCGGCTCAGGAAAAGGCTCATCAAGCCATAAAAGATGGGTGCAAAAGCCAAAGACATGGATATGGCAGCCCGGAAAACGATTCAAGAGGCCGGATATGGAGAGTACTTTGTCCATGGGCTGGGCCACGGGGTAGGCTTGGAAATTCATGAACCGCCATCACTCGCGGCCACCAGAAAGATAGGTTGGTCGTCGGGAACGTCGTGACAAATGATCGCTTGCGGCCACGAGCAAAGACAGATTGGTCGTCGGCAACGTGGTCACAATGAGGGTATATACTCCTGAACTTTGGAGGCATTCGAATAGAGGACACTGTTCTGGTGCAAGAAGGAAAAAGTGAGAAACTTCACAAAAGGTCCGTACACTTTGGAAGCTGGAAAAGTAGCTTACCATAAGACTTTTTTTATTGTCCGTGCCAAGAGTCTATGAAGGAGCTGAGTTCTTGAACAACAAGGCTGTCATAGTTCTTGACATGCTAAACGATTTTGTTACTGGCGGTTTGAAATGCGAAAGGGCTCTGCACATCATTCCCGGCATTAAGAAACTGGTTGTGGCAGCTCGCAAAAACAACGTGCCTGTCATCTACAGCAACGACGCTCATCTTCCTGTGGACGAAGAAGTCGTTGAAAGATGGGGAAAACACGCCATCAAGGGAACGGAAGGGGCAGAGGTAATTCCTGAGCTCAAGCCTCAAAAGAAAGATTATGTTGTTGAAAAACGAACGTACAGTGGTTTTCATGAAAAAGGCATGGACATGCTTCTCAGGGGGCTGTACCATGGTGAAGGAGTGAAAACGGTCATTCTGACAGGATTGCACACCAACATATGCGTCAGACACACGGCGGCCGACGCGTTTTTCAGAGGCTACAAAATCATATGGCAAAGGACGGCGTAGAGGCCTTCACATAAGAAGATCATGAGAAAGGACTTGAATACCTAAAAAACATCTACAACGCCAAGATCCTAACAGTTGACGAAATCATCAAAGGCTTCAACTGAACCTGTTTCTCTAACGATATGACGACCTTCACGGAGTCATGTTGCCCCCGCACTTCTGCTGACGAGGGAGGATACGTTTTGGGTCAAAACCGAAGAAAAAATAAGAAGAAAGTCGGTGGCTTAGCGAGCTGGAAAGACTTTCTGCCCGTTTTTTCATAAATCCGATTCAAAAACCGAAGAAATATTTAAAAGCAACATGTGCATGAGTATTGGAAATTGAATGAGGGAATGGTAGTTGAGTTTTTATCCCTTCTCTCCTTTCTCCCCTCGTTAGCAGACTACCATGTCCCTCATCTTCAAATTAAGGCAACTATTCCGCACTTATAGCTTGTGGAAAAATGTTCTATGTGGCTCACTGCAGGAGTGTTGAGCAGAAAGCCTTAATGTTCAAAACATACTTCATTAAGAGTGGAAGCATGTGTCAGATTGACTAGGATATTGGTCATTTATGATTCTCTGAGCGGGAACACTGAGAAGATGGCGTTTGCCGTTGCCGAGGGAATCAAACAGGTTGACATCGTTGATGCAGTTGTAAAAAATGTTGAGAAAGCAAGCCTCGATGACCTTTGCACCGCTGACGGAATCATCAGGGGGTCGCCAACGTATTATGGACAAATGTCTGGCAAACTCAAAGCCTTCATCGACAGTTCAGTGAAGATACACGGGAAACTTGAAGGAAAAGTCGGAGCGGCCTTTACAAGCGCAGGAGGAACAGCGACAGGTGCAGAAACCACACTACTTTCTATTGTCGAAACCATGCTCGTCCACGGCATGATTGTCCAAGGCAGATCTGATGACAAGCATTTTGGGGCAGCAGCCGGTGGGAGCACCACAGGCAAAGGAGCTTGAATCCTGCAAGCAACTCGGAAAAAAAGTTGCAAGCCTAGCTCTGAAACTCAGAGAATGGTTTTCTCGCATCGTGCTTCCAAGGAAGAGAAATTCAATTTAGACGGGAAAAACCTGATATTAGATGGTTAGCGCGCGCTAGCGCGCTAGAATGTGTTGTTGCGATGTCAGGAAGTTTTCTGATTCTCCATCTTTGTATCTTTCTTGCTTGTGTCTTTGACGATTTCTTTGAAGCCAAACATGCCTATGGGCGGCCATCCTGCTTCTGGCATCGATGATGGAACGAGCATTATTGTGTTTGTTTTGGATTGCTGTCCAATTTCGTAGAGGATGTTCATCCACCTCAGCCTTAAAGCTTCGTGGCTTGTTTCGTAGAGTTTTGCAGCTTCAATCATCTTCCCTGCGGCTTCAAATTCTGCTGTCGCCAATGTAACTCTTGCTCTTCTCTCCCGTTCGGCCTGTGCTTGTCTTGACATGGCATCTTGAAGCACCTGAGGAATGCCGACGTCCCTGATTTCAACCGACGTCACCTTTATTCCCCAAGCCTCTGTCTTTGAATCGATTATTCCTCTAGCGATTGAACCGACTTTCTCTCTTTCAGCAAGCACTTCATCAAAGCTTGCCTGCCCGATAACCTCTCTCAGTGTCGTCTGCGCGGCAAAGTTGGTGGCGTCTCTAAAACTCTCGGCGCCCAACAGAACCTTCTGCAGGTCTACAGGCTGGAAGTACATAACGGCGTCCACAACCACAGGCACGTTATCCTTGGTTAGAGTCTGCTCGGTCTTGAAGGAAACCACCTGAAGCCTGGTTGATATGATGAAGGGTACGCGGCTTATGATTGGTGGCACGTAGATTACTCCTGGACCTTTGAGTCCTTTATATCTACCCAAAGTGAGTAGTGGAGCTCTTTCCCACTCTTTCAAAATTCTAATGCCGCTCAGAAGAATTATCAACACGATGAAAAGAACGAAAAGCATTATTCCCAACGTCACTGGATCCATTCAAAACCACCTTATGTGGAGGAAATGCTCTTCACTTATTAATTTTGTCATGCTTAAACGAAGCTACACAGCGCGCTCTCTCTCAGTATGGAGGCCATCGCGGAAAAGATTGGTCTATCAAAAGGTTTTTCACAAACATTGCTGAAAAAGTTGACCAAGGACGGTTACGTCTTGCAGTTTCAGCTTGGCGGACGGACGCTCTACTTTCTTTTGACCGAGAAAGGAGTCAAGCTTTCCAAGGGAATTGCGAGTCAGCAGTAGGAATAATACAACTCGTAGGCTCCTGAGCGTGCGCTCTAATATTACTTTACCTGGAAGACGTTTCCGCATTTTGTGCATTTAATGCTACGCCTTTCGGTTCCTTTGACGTAGAACAGAAGATAACCACAAGATGGGCACTTGATGGCCTGTCTTTTGTCGCTTGCTGGTTCAGTTCTTGCTGCTGGCTCCGTCCTAGCGCCTGGCTCCGTTCTGGCCTCTGGTTCCCATTTACTCGCTCGAACCTTTCTTGCCAATTAACTCATCCCGACTATGCGACTTCAAAACATCTGCCGCTTTTATGTTTTCCTAATCTTGGTTCTGGTAACTTGCGCGCGCTAGGCTTGACAGAACCGTTTACAGCATCATTAAAATAAGATAAGGCTTTCCGAAAAAGGCTCAGTCGTCACGAATGCCCGCGTTTTCTTCTCCAACCTTCCGCACGCACCATAAATTTGACATCAGAACCCTTGTACGCCTTGCTCAATTCTCTAGCTTCTTTCTCAGCTTTCCTCTTAGTCCTGAAACGTTCACCACCAACAACGCAAATAGGACTGCTGCCTTTTCTCCTAACAACAAGGTAGCTTCGTGAACTGCCACGCCTATGATAACTCAAATGAACTCACAAAAGAAAAATCGCGTGCGGGTTCGTTTTTCGTGTGTACGCCATACAAGATTGCTCATGCGGATTGTAGGCCCTAACCTATCAAACCTATAAGAAACAATGGACATAGATAGACTCGGTAAGAAGATGCCAAAGAAAAGAGCACATGCAGGACTCAAGAAGAAGAAGAAACGTTAAGAAACATAATCAACGCGCACGCGCCAATAGAATGAGAATAATATCGCCTCCATCACCCGACTTGTTGCAGGGTGAACCATCACCCGGAGATAGACCAGAACCTAAAATGAGATGAGGGAAGATGGTAGCTTTACTCCACTAGGGGAGAAAGGAGAGAAGGGAGAAAAACTTACTACCATTAGCGCGCGCTAGGCTTTCCTCTTCAGCCTCCTTCAGAAGCTTCAAGTCAACTTTGGAATTGTTAGAGGGCGGTCTCTCATCATCCTCGTAAGAAACCTCTCGCCGCCGAAAGAACCCGCAATCCTAACATCGACTCTCAACACCTGACAAGCCTCCATCCTGTACTGCCAACGAAACAACCGTGGGACCTGAATGCGGTTTCCCCTCTGCAACACGGCTTCAAAGCTCGCAGACTCGGTCAGAGGCAACGATTCACGCCTTTCCGCGCCAAAACCAGACGTGGACCAACCATAACTCAAAGCTTGCCACAGAAAAGAAGCCTAAAACACCCTTTCCAAAAACAAAAAAACAAAACTCTTTCTTCCACGTCGTTCAGAAAGCGAAAGCCCGCGCGCAGCAACCGTTCTGAACCCGAAGCATGGTGGGCCCGCCCGGATTTGAACCGGGGATCAACAGGTTTCTGAACGTTTTTCACGCTTATGAGCCTGGCGCTCTAACCTGGCTGAGCTACGGGCCCCTTGTTCAACAGTATTCTCTCATACTGCTGTTTTCAAGTTAATTTAAGTGTTTTTGGGTTAGATTACATGGAGACGTTAGGAACCTATCCTTCAGCTTCGAAACGTAGATTTTCCGTCGGTAAGTGACATGAGGGTAGTCATGTTAATCGCCTAATGGTGCATCCGCCCGTAATGATACAGGTACTCTTGCGCGTATCCCGCGTACTTGCCAAAGTACTCTCTTCCAAACGAACTCAACCTTTCATACGCACCAGTGCTCAACGAGCCTTGAGGTGAAATTCTCTTGGCAAAATCCTTCGGAAGATGCTGCGCGTAATAACTAAGGATAATCCTTTTTATCCAAATGTCAACAGGAAAAGCTTCAAGTTTCTCCAATGAGAATAGCAGAACGCAGTCTGCTACCTTTGGACCTACACCGGGAAAGCCCATCAGTTCTCGTTTTGCTTTCGCATAAGATTTCTTCTTCAACTGCCCAAGGTCTAGGGTGCCGTCGCAAATCAGACGTGCTGTCTCAAGGGCGTATTTGGCTCGGTAACCTAAGCCGCAAGCAACAAGCTTCTGCAGTTCTGCTTTTGCGAGTTGTTCTGGTTTCGGAAAACCGTAGAAGCTCTGGCTATCCAGGCGGATTCCTTCGCCGAATCTTTTGGAGAGATTGGCCAGCATGCTCTTTATTGCGGCGATGCTTTTGTAGGTCGCACAAATGTACGAGATTAGGCATTCCCAAGGCTCTTGGCGGACGATGCGCAGGCCTCTGAGCTCGTCGATGGCTGTTTCAACAGTCTCATCCTTGTTGATGTTTGATAGAATATTCGGCAGGTCATCCTGCAGGCGAAAGTAGTTCCACACGAACCTTTCGTTCACGCCTTCAAACTCAAGTACATCACGCTCTTGACGTATTTTGAAAGCTCTTTGTCCTACGACGCCATACCACCAGTCCCCCTGCTTATTCCACTTGAAGGTTTGACCACAGCAAAGAGTGAAGTCCAGGTTGAAGGGGCGTTTTGAGTTTAGCTTGATCTTCACTTTTCTCAAGTCCTTACGTCACGCTTCATTTGCGAAGACCTGTGGCTTGGGAATATCGCTTGGCAATCCTCTTTTTTTGCGAAGGTTGCCGATTATTTGTTTCGCAATGGTTTCAGGAACTATGTTCCATCGGTCAAATATCAGCTGCCAAAAGGCGTATCCTGATGTTGCGGAACGCATTTCAGCCGACAGGCCGAAGGTTTCCGCAACTGGGATGCGCCCTTCAATTATGGTTAGATTGCCCTTCTGTTCCGTTTTCAGTATTTTTCCCCGTCTTCGGGATATGATGTTGACGCAAGTGCCGAACCATTGAACTTGGACTTGCACCTCTATTTTGTATATCGGTTCGAGAAGGGTTGGTCCTGCTGTGAGGCATGAGCCGAAGATTGCGCGGCTAACGGCTCGTGTTATCTGTGTTGGCTCACGCAAGCTTGGGTCTGGGTCAAGTTTCATGTCGATGAGCTTGACTTTTACCGCTCTGAGCGGTTCTTCGCAGAGAGGCCCTGTTCTGCATGCCCAATGAAAACCTGTTATGATGCTTGCCCTTGCTTCTGGAAAACACAGAGTTCCTCGGGTTAGGTCTATCATCACACTTTTGTTTGTGTCTATGGCCCACACTTTTCCTGGTGGTTCTCCAAGTAGGCTGGTGCCTTGGCCTTCTTTTGGTTCTATCGAGAATTCGTTCCTTTCTGCAGCTTCCAAGGTTTTCTTTTCTAATGGTTCCACTTGTATCGAAAAACTGTTATGCTTGTTTGGGCTCTTGGCGACCACTGTTTTTCCTTGTTTTGAAACTGTCTCTCGGTAAGTCGCTATTGGATTGGAGGTTGTGAGCTCTACGTTGCCAGCATACTGTTTCAAGAAGTTCATGGCGACTTCCAAATGCAGCTCTCCTATTCCACTAATGAGATACTGGCCGGTCTCTTTGTTTATCGTAGTTACGAGGTTAGGGTCTTCTATCATCAGCCTGTCCATGGCTTCCAACAGCCTTGAATAGTCGCCGGGTTTCTTCAGTTCTATGCTCATAGTCATCACAGGTTCGGCAACGTACTTCACGCGTTCAAACGGGGCCATTTCCTTTCTGTTTCTGAAGTCAACCAGCGTGTGTCCTGCCCTTGCAAGAGTGAGGTCAGATAATGCTGCAATATTACCCGCGCTGATGCTGCCAGCAGGTTCTCTGAAGGCTCCCATGTACATAGAAACCTGCTGCACCCGGTATTCTTTGGCTTCTTCGACTAAGTAGATTTCGTCTCCGTTTTTTACTGACCCTGAGAAAAGTCTGCAAGTCGCTACCAAACCGCTTCCCGGCATGGCTTGTGCCATAGTTACGCACATTGCAGTTGGTCCTTCTTCATCGCAGTTCATCATTGCTCGGCCGATCTCGGAATTCACGTCACCCTTCCAGATTCTTGGCAGACGATACTTCTGGCTTTCAACTGGGCTTGGAAGGTTTTTCACAATCATGTCTAGGATGGCCGCGTGAAGTGGAACTAGCTTTGAGAGGCTTTGACCTTCATCTCTGAGGCTGGCTTTTGAAACCTCGTTGTCACCGAGTTTTACACCTTTTTCGCCAGCTGTTTTGACGGTGAATCCCCATTTTTGCAGGGCTGACCCGAAAACAATGTTTTCCCGCGCAGGGTCAACCTTCCATTTTTCTCGGAATTCCGGCTCTGCATGGTTCTCTATCAGGTTGTTGAAGTTTGTGATTATCCTGGTGAGCTTGTTCTGAATCTCTTCAGGACCCAGTTTCATTTCTTCTGTCAGCCGATCAATCTTGTTGATGAATAGTACTGGCTTGACTCTTTCTTCGAGAGCTTGGCGAGTGACGGTTTCCGTTTGGGCCATAATTTCCTCCACAGCGTCAACGACAACAACTGCACCGTCTATCGCTCGCAAGGCTCTTGTTACTTTGCCAGTGAAGTCAACGTGGCCGGGAGTGTCGACAAGATTGATCAGATATTGTTGACCGTTTGTTTCGTGTAGGAGTGAAATGTTAGCTGTCTTTATGGTGATTCCCCTCCTCTGCTCCTCTTCCAAGTAGTCAAGGACTCGGGCTGAACCAGCGACACGCGAAGACAGCAATCCTGCTTTGACAAGCAATGAATCGCTCATCGTCGTTTTCCCATGGTCAACATGGGCGATTATGCCTACATTGCGAATAGCCTCTTTCCTACTCATCAGTCTAAGAATCTCTTCTGTCTGTCTAAACTTGGGCATGACGACTTTTCCCTGCGGACTAGTTTTCCTATTCTCAACTCGCGCTTTTTAAACTTCCATGTGAGCCCAAGCTGTGACGGAACAATTTCGACAAAGTGTATCTTTTGCCCTGTTTCCTTGAAAGCCTGTTTTCCCTTTCAGAAACGCTTCGTTTATTCCTTGCCAACAAGTAGAATTCCACTACCTTTATTCAGAGTGGTTGGAGATAAAACACTGAGGACAACGATCCTTGCAGAAAACCCCAGTCATACCTGTCGAAAAACTTGTGTTTGACACAGCATATGCAAAGGTGCTCAGTTATCCCATGCTTCAAGAAGCTGACTTCAAAGGGCGGTTGAAGGAGCTGCAAGTGTTGAAGGTAAAAGCTTTGGAATTCAAAGGAAACAAATGTGTTTTCGGTGTGAACGTTTTGGGCAAGGGTTGTGTCGGAATCGTCTTGCTAGCTCACTTAGACAAGAAGAAGGCGGCTTTGAAGATTCGAAGGTCAGATGCTGATCGGTTAAGCATGCTTCACGAAGCGGAAATGCTGAAGAAGGCCAACTCGGTCAACGTTGGACCGAGGTTGCTGGGATGCTCCACCAACTTGCTTTTGATGCAGTTTGTCGAAGGCCGTCTGCTTCCCAAATGGCTTCAAGAGCACGTGGGAAAAAGGCGAGTCAAAACTGTCTTGCGCGAGGTCCTAGAACAGTGTTGGCTTCTTGACAGGCATTGGCTTAGATCATGGAGAGTTGAGTCACGCACCAAAACACATAATCGTTGACAAAGCGAACAGACCTTTCATCGTGGATTTTGAATCGGCCAGCGTCAACCGAAAACCTTCGAATGTCACTTCAATTTGTCAGTTTCTATTCTTGAATGGTGCTTTGGCTGAAGTTGTTGAAAAGAAAGGAGACAGAAACAAGAAGGCAATGATTGAAACGCTAAGGTTCTACAAGAGGTGCAAGAACCGCGAGAGTTTTGACATAATCTTGAAGGCTTGCGGTCTCTAGACCACATAGCACATTGGTTGCTGTGGCCTTCTTTCGTCATCTTCATTTTTTATTTCCTTCAGAAGCTGACTCAAGTCCAACCAAGTTTCAACCTTGAGCTGCCTTGTGACTTTTTCTTTTTCGAAGAGCAACGGTGTATTTTCAACGAACAGCCAGCTGCAGGATTCAGGCATTCCTCTCTTCTCCCCGTGGGAAAAAGGTGCTGTTTGATTTATAACTGCACATGTAAGAACAAAATAGAACAGAAATCTAGACAATTCTTACATCAAGATGCATGCCCGTTCCGAAATTCACTTGCAAAATATCTCGTAGTTCCGACTTGTGCTTCGTCTATGGGTCGTAACGCGTCTTTTTGGAAGAGCGAAATACTGTTAAAGCTTGCAGCTTGGTCGGTACTGCCGAACAAGATGAATTTCGTAGCACGCTGGCGCGCGGCGGAGGAACTGCCATCCATGCCACATTCGACTGTATGGAGAACAAGGAAAAGTTGGTTATAATGGATCTGGTTTGCAAGATGAATCTGCAGTCTCGGCATGGACTATTGCGACGCGTACGGTCTCTCTGGCCTTGTCATCTTGTTCAACCTGTAGGAGAAGCCACTGCGTTAGTTTTTCGCATTCGTTTGGGTTACAATATAGGTGGCTTTCCATTATCGGTTCTGCAAACAGACATTTGAAACATGGGACTTCAATGAGGATGTCTATGGCTTTCACGTTTATCTTCTCGGATATGAGGAATTGCAGGTTCAAAATAAGATTTGTGAATCAGCAGCTAGGAGGGGGCCTAATGATTACAATTGCTGATTCAAACTAGCGAAGGCAGAATACTTCTGAACTTCAACGCGTGGGGAGGGTCTTCTTTCGCGTCTTGCATGGATTGACGTTGACAGTGTTCAACAGGATTTTCTAGTTTCGGTAGCGTTCCACTATCTCTGAGAGCCTTGGAACGTCAAACATTTTGGTTTCAGTTAATTCGTTTGCAACAGCCATGTACATTTCGCTGATAGTCTTCTTTAGGTTAGGGTCAAGCTTTGGCGGTTTGGACATGCAGAGGTTCTTCCAGTCTTTGACTCCTTCTCTCTCTGCTCTTGCCTTGGCGTCTTCAACGTCTTTGAACCAGCTTGTTTTCCGGTAAAACTGTCTGGCGATTTCCTTGCTGACGTGCAGTCCAGCATAGGTGAACCGGCACTCATCAAGTGTTCCCACTACGTCAACCACAATCAGTTTTCTCGCAGGGTCGAAAGCAAGCTCTATTTTTCCGTCCTCATTTTCCAGATCTGCTTTCAACGCTATCTGCGTTATCATTTTGTTCACTCGCAGGAGCAGTGCCTCAATGTCTTCAATCTCTTCATCTGTCAAGCCTGCGATTTTTTTAGCCTCGTCCCAAGTCAGGTATCTGTCAGCTTCTTCCAGTTTTGTGCTGACATCGAAGATAGGTTTGGAGAGTCTCTCTCCTGGCGTTGGATAATGATCCAGCCCCAATGTTTCGATGGTGATTGTACCCTCTTCAAGCCTTTTGAAGACTGAGGAGCCTTCAGGCAACCCATTTCTGTAGACTACTTCGAGTGGTATCAAGAAGTTCTTTAGGCTGGGCGTGTAGAGGCTATAGTCATATTGGTGTTTTCCTTCCTTCATCTTTGCCGTAGGTCTAAACACGCTAACCAAATCTATTTCCATTGTGTTCGATGGTTGCTCTAACTCTTCAACTTTGACCCTGTTTCCTTTTCGGTCTATGATGCCTCTGTAGTGAGTTTTGACGCCTCTTTCTTGAAGTTTCTCAAAGCAATATGCGCCCATGATGCATAATGCGGCTCCCTTGTTGTCGATATGGTCAGGCATTTCTCCCCAATCAAAAATCGAGTATCGATCTGAAAAGTGAAACCTGCCGACACCTAACGCGTTTTTCGTTGGCTTCTTGACGATTTCAAGATCTTTGACGCTGCCCATAATCACGTATCACTTCAGTTTCCTAACTGACTCGTCGGCTTTTTCGATTTCTCTTTTCTTAGCTTTTTGGTACTCTGTCACTCTTTTTTCCAGAGCGCTGTCTCCAAGTGCGAGTATCTTCGCTGCTGCAATTGCTGCTCCTTGTGGTTCGATGGTTACGAGTGAGCCTACGCCGCTTGGGACTCGAAGAGACGAGAAAAGGTCTGCTCCGCCGAACTTCTCGGAGTAAGGAGGGCATGCGATGACGGGTTTTGAAGTGTTTGCGTCTACAAAAGCGCTTAGAGCATTTGACCTACCTGCGACAGTAATGAAAACTATCCTGTGCTCTTCAAACTCCTTGAGAATATCGAGAACTTTCGTGGGCGTTTTGTGGGCGGAGCCAACTCTGAACTCATACTCTATGTTGAAGAATTCAAGTTGCTTGGCTATTTCGCGGCAGAACTCCAAATCATGTTCTGAACCCATGAGAATTACGGTTTTGCCTGTCATGTGGTCACGCGGCGGTTGCTTTGCTAAGTTGTTCTGTGCCCTAATTAATCTTGATCTTAGTGCTAGGTGACTATCTCTTTTAGGCGGTTTTCTTTAATGCCGTTTCTAATTTCAAGTGCAATTCTTCTTCCAGTGTACATGTTGGACCCATATTTCAAGTAGGCATAGGGCCCTGTACCTATTCCAACGTTTGTACCTGCAACGATTCTTGCCGAGATTTCGAAAGTGTAGATTTCCAGGTTATCTGTGATCACTGTTTCCAAGCAGAACGGACCAATAATGCCAGGGGGCGCTAGGTCGGCGGCTTTTCTCATCACGTCGTCTCCCATCCGCATCAACTCGGGCAACAGCGACTCTCTAAGCGTGATGGGAATATTTCCTACAATGGTGTACGTGGGGTTGATTCCCACTTCAAGCTGTTCGCTTGCAGGGATTCTGCCAATGGCGTCTACAGCTGACTCGTATCGTCGGTCTACGCCGAAGAATTCGACGTTGTCCTCCAAGATAGATGCGAAATAGTGTGGGTAAACGTTGACTCCCAGCACGTACTGTTGCAGGTGAATGTGCTTTGTGTCCTCTTTTGTAAGGAGTCTTCGTTTGATCATGTCCTTGACTTTCTTCTTGAACGTGTCCGGCGAATTTGCCAGAAAGTATCCTCTGCCTCCCTTTGCTCCGGGTAGTTTTGCAATGGCAAGCCCTTTTATATCGCTGGGTTTCGGAAAAGTTTTCGGCAGCCTGAGCCCTGAACTGCGCAGCCATTCTTCTTGTTTCGTTCGGCTGGCTTCCCAATGTAGCAGCTGTCTGTTTCCAAACATCGGGACGTTCAGTCTGTCGGTTAATTCTTTCGTGCTAAGATAAGCTGTGAACGAGCCGTGTGGAATCAGGATGACGTTCAGATTCGCGAAGCTGTTGTTGAAGGTTTTCAGTCAGCATCTCTGTGAAGTTTTTGACGATTATGATGTTGTCGGCCAACGGGAACTTTTTGTAGATGATTGCGTCTTCTTTCTTGCATATGCAGACGGTCTTGAACCCTTCTTCTTTCGCGCCTTTGAAAATGTTCAAGGCTGAATGAGAGCCTAAGGTGCCGATGGCAATATTGTTGCTGTCGTACGAGGAGAGAATCTTGGATATCTTCTGTGGGGTTATCAAGTTACGATGTCCTCAAGTCTGTTTTCTTTGATTGCCTGACGCACTTCAATGGCGACTCTTCGTCCTGGACCTACAGGCATGTTATACTTGTATTCCATATAGGGCGAGGTTGGTTCAACACATGGGCATCCTGGCACTCTTGGACTCACATCGAAGATGTAAAAGTCCAGATCTTTGGACACTGCGCCTTGAAGGGAAAAGAGTCCAACCATTCCAGGCGGATATTCTTTCTTGCATATTTTCACGAATTTCTCTCCAGCATCAAATATTTTTTCAAGCTGGCTCTCCCTCATTGTTGCTCCCATGTGGCCGATTTCGATATTCTGGATTGGGCTGTGAAATTCCATTTGCGTTTCAGCTGGCATATCCAGTATGCCGTCCAAGTTTGTTTGGATTCTCCTGTCAAAGCCTAGAAAATCAATTTCATCTCTTAACGGCGACCAGAAATAGTTAGCGTTGAACTTTGCGCCTAGAACATACTCCTCTATAACCGCTTTTTCCAAGTCATCGCGGCTTATGAGTCCTTCACTGATTCGTTTTTCTGCCTTGCTTCTGAATTCGCTCGGCGAAGAAGCATAGAAGAAAGCTCGTTCGATCTTGCGTTTCTTCTCAGGAACCTTCACGATGACGAGTCTGTCAATTTCCTCTGCAGAATCGAAGATCTTGGGAGTTAACAGGCTGCCCTTCTTGAGGAGATAATACTGGTTTTTCGGCGTATTGCGCTCTTCAGTTCTTAGGATAAACCTGTTGCCTAGCAGTGGGACCGCAAATTTCCTCTCGATGTTCTTGTAGTCTACGTATACCGCGAAAGATCGGTTCGGAATGAAGATAGTGTTCAGGTTTTGGAGTTTCTGGAGGTTAGCCGGTGTGATTATGTCTGCAAAATCGTCCAACAATATTATGTGGTCAAACAGGTTGCGGTAGTATTTCGAGTAGGTTTTCTCCCTGCCTTTCTGGCATACAACAACTGTTTCAAACTTTTCCTGTTTGGCACCGTGCGCTATTTCCAAAGCGGAATGCGAGCCGAGAACTCCTATTCTGACATTCTCGGGGTCGTACTCGGAAACGATCTTCTTAATTTCTTTCATCAACGGAGGTCAGTTTTACTTGTGACTCTTAAGATTTAAGCCTGTTCACAAGCTGAGACGGGCTTCGCGAACCAAAGGGGCTTGCGAACGTAAGTCTCTTTGCGAGCAATTCGAGAAGTTTATTGCGTGCGCTAAGGATGTCGTTTCGTAGTCAGATTCTCAGCCTCCAATGAAAGTTGTCAAGGACTTGGCGGCGTTTGCCCAAATCCTTTCAGTATTACCGAGCAACTCAACGAGTGACTGGCATGAAAAGGCCCGTTCGTGCTCTGGAGACAGTCTAATATTTTCGTATTGGGAAAAGGATGTCAAGGAGAGGGAAGGCGCTGGGGAGAAAGGAGAAGAGACTACGCGCCACCCCTCTCTCTTTCATCTAGATAATACTGTTCTTGCGCTTTACTTAACCTTTGAGTCTTGACAGCATGTTTATCACATAATGTTCAAAACAGTGTCTTCCTAGGCAAACGAGCTCGCGCTATTATCGTTGGGTTCATTTTTCCATTGCCTTTTTCCTAAATTCCTCAGGCATCAATTCAATAGCATACCTTAATGCTGTTCTTGGCATTTTGTGCTTATTTTCTATTACGTATTCGAACACTTCTTTTGGATGCTTTCTGCTTTCTTCCTTCAATAGCCAGCCGTAGCCTTTCTGGACCATGTCATCAGCATCAACTAACAGCATATCACTTATTTCGAAAGCTTCTTTCAGAAACTCGCCTTTTTTTGCAGGAATAATCAGAGTTACTGCAGAAGCCCTCTTCAGCCATCTGTTGTTTGATTTGGCCCATTTCTTCAACTCCTCCACACTATCAGGGTACTTTGCAATCAAGTCACCTACCGTGTGATTGCAGAATCCGTCACACTTTGCCCAGTTGTTGACGTATTTTCTTATCCATTTTTCAAAAACTGACAGATCTCCAGACGCGACGAAATCCTTGAAATTCATCCCCCAGAAGCTCACGATGAATGCCTCTTCAGTATAGTCGGACCTAAGCAATTCTTCGCATATCTCAAAGATCTCCTTCTTTTTCTTGCTCTTTACTTCATTCCAATACTTCTTTGCTATCTTGCCAACTGTTCCTGTCTTTACGCCATAGTATCTTACTTCCTCTTTGAAAAACCTTTGAAAGCTGTTTCTGGTTTTTTCATCAATGTTTTCTTTGAGTTCGTTTCTGATTCTCAGGGCGATATTACTCATTTTCCATTCACTACTTTGTACATTGACCAAAATCACTTAAATAGTCATTTTCACTAATTAGCACGCGCTACGGTGTCGTAGACCTCGCAAACCTCGTGGTGCTAACCCTCTCCTACGGACAACACTAGCCCGCGAGCGCTTGTTATGATTCAGTCGAAAACGAAATAAGGTCATCACTTTCTAAACATTTGAAATGAAAAAAGGAAGGAGTAGATGCGCCGATCAAAGGTTTTGAATGAAAAAGCAGACAATGCCTTGACAATGATGAATAATGCAGGTTTCATAATGAAAGCTTCTGTCAGGTTTGTTGTTGATGAGAAGCTTCCATTCATGGGATACACGATGCACCAAGGACAGCAGCACCTGATTGTCGTTGCTGGAAAGGCATTAAGTTCAGGCATGATCGAGGGATTGTTGGTTCATGAGCTGTCGCATGTTTACAGAACTGAAGCAAACCATCCGTCTCACAATCGCATTCTCCTTAACGATGTTGCAGCACTTATTACTGCAAAGTTCAAAATTCATGCGCGATACCAAGTGAAGATCCTTCAGGAAATCGTAAACCACGTGCAAGACTTGTATGCTGATGACATCTCGTTTCAGGTGTTTGCCAAGAATCAGAGGAGGCTCGGATCGCTAGATCAAATCGGCGAATTCTTTCTCAACTGGATAAGAACTGAACCAGCACAATCAAGGAACAGGAAAATGAAAGCGTGGCTCGATTTGTCAGTGATGCTAAACAATGCCTTTGTCATAAGCAATCTGGAGAGACATCAAATCAGACACCTCGAACAGGAAGCAATGAGTGCCAATCAGGTTTTTCTATCCAAAATCGACAGTCATCTTTCACAAAGTTCTGCATATTTCAGAACATTCATGGCAAACCTCAAAGAAGATATCAGCGAACACGACTTCAAGCAACAACTATCGGAATGCATGACGCGCTTCATACAACTAGCGGTTCATGACAACAACCTTCCATATCATCTTTCGTGTAGCAATGCCTAAACCTCAAGAGAGAGCGCGCTAGTACAAGTAAAGCTTCAGTGCATTACGTCTGACTTCCTGACTCGTTGACATGCGAGAACATAGAGGAATAACCCTAATCATTTTACAGTTACGACCGACAAGCAATCACACAACGAAGCCTGTCAGAAACGAATGTCAGTGTTCCATCCGATTTTCCCAAACTCTTAAGTTAGCGCGCGCGCTTTAGGTCAGTCTCCGCCGTAGTCTGGAAGTTTTTTGGTCTGTTGGTTTTTTGGGAGGAAGCGGTAGCTGACGAAGAAGACGAACACGCATAGAGCTGTAAGAAGCACAAACATGATGGATTCTCCTATGTTTTGCGTGACAAATGCATCTATGGCTAGCCCTGTGAATAATATGGAGGATAGAACGCCTGCAAACATTCCTCCTAAGGCGCGACTGAGTCGGTAATCATTGATTTCTCTTTCGGCTTCGTTGGGTGCTGGATAGAGTTCCTCTCCACCCGTGCCGTTTATGGAGTCTTTGAAGGCTACGGCTTTGGCAGCGATGTCATCGTCATCTTCCTTTTGTTCTTCTTTTTGGTGGACTAGGAACACGGAGCCGCAATAGTCGCATTTGGTTTCAGCGTTCCATTGTCCGACGTAATTTCTTTTAGGAGCTCCGCAGAAAGGGCATCTGATGAGTCGCGTGTCGCTATCGGACAATTTTCACATCATCTTCAATTCTAGAATGAATCGGTATAAACATCTTTCCATTTCTGGTTTTGCGCGCGCGCTGTTTTGAGTGTTTGGGTGACCGTAATCCTAGTTCTTGGTTTTGTGTCGGCGAGATTAGTGTTGGTTTTGTGCGTGCGTCTGATGGTGTTTGGTGGTATCAATTTCTTTTTAGAAGGTGGGCGTGTTGTTCCGCATGAGCATTTTTTGACTGGTTTGTTTTGTCTGAAGTTGTCTGCTCGTTAGTTGTTCTTTATTAGAAGTTTGTTGCTGAGGGTTCGGCTTAGGGTGTGCTAAACGTAGTGTTCTTTTTGGCTAGGTCTGTTTGTTACGAGTGCCTTGTGGAGAGCGCGCTTTAGGCTTACACTTATCATTAATGGCGTCTGACGATTCCTCAGAATAGCGCACATTTATTACTTCTTTTTATGAAGCAAGTACTCAATTTTGTCAATGGCTTCTCCTAAGTCATCGTAGGTTTTCAACTTAATGGGATAGGTGGTTTCAGTAAGAAATCCATCTATGAGCGATTTGTCTTTGACATAATCAGCTTTTCTGCCAATAATAATTAGTCCAGAATACGTGTCGAGATTCGGTAAGTCATTGGTTCTTATCCAATTGAACCAATCGGTAACTTGCTTAATTGCTTCACTCAACCCTCGCGATGGTTTCCCATCAACCAAAATAGGGTCATTATTCAGTTGAAGTTCAATTAACATCTTCGAGCCGTCACTCAAGTAAAGGGTGAAATCAGTTTTGTAGTTTCCAATTTCTCTTGACTCTTTTACTATTGGTTTGTCTTGATAGAGCAAAAAGTAGTGCTTTTCAAGGAACTCTTGGAGCTGTTGTTCAGCCAAATCTTGACGAGTTATTAGCTGAAGCATTTGAACGCGGACTTTTTCCAGAGAATTGACAAATAGTCGAATGGTTTCCTTTCCAAGATTTTTGGCGAAAACAGTTTCCATTTTTCTGGTTAGAACCGATTGTAGTCCGCTCCAAAAGTCTTGCCCAGCATTTGCTAATGCTTTTTCTTGAGTGAGATACTTTCTGTTTGGGAATGCCAAAAACCAAACAAGCTCAAATTCCATTGGATAACCTTGAACTGAAGCTTCAATGCGTTGGTTCATTAATCTTGCTTCTGAACCAAGACCAAGTGTAAGAAGAGGATGGTTACCAAGAATATACGTCCCTCCGCACCAAGCAATTTCGCAAGAATCATCAGCAAATCTAAACATTGGAATTTGCGTGTAGTCTAGATTTGGCAATACTGCTTCTTCTATTCGACTATTACAGTTCCTTATGCTAATCTTGTCTTTCTTGCCTGCAACTTTGCGTTTTAAGACAATGGCTATGTCATCTACGGTGTTTTTGTAAATAGCAATTTGATATGGAAAAAACCAGTAGGCTGAAAAAATGCCTCTATCTTCCTCAGAAATCTGCGATGCGTCAAGTCTAATCAAATTGAGATAGTTCAAAATAAAACTCTCAGACAGTCTTGCTATACTATCCAACTCAGACTTTCCCCACGCGCGCATTGTGTTTTGTTGTGTTTATAGGTTTATTTGTTCGGATGGCGCGCGCTTTTTCCTTATGAAATTGACAGAGGTAGCTACGCTCTATGCGTAACGGTGGCTAGGCAACATGGCACTACAATCAAGGGAAGATTTTCGTAATCTGTGCCCAAAGGGTGTTCATTCCAATGATTGTTGCAATAGCAAACCAGAGTATATACACGGCAATGATTGCAAAATAGAGGTAGCGCGCGCGCTTGCTTTTTTCAAGCTTGGACTGATACGAATTAGCCAAACCTAGCAGACTCATCGGTAGAAAAACTCCAGAAATTGCCATATTAAGGACAGTAGAAAAAACGTTTGAAAAAGCCACATCATGAAGAGCATTATACTGTTCTTGATAACTCTGAGATTGGTTGACATAACTCTTGTACAGATCAAAGGAGAGACTTGCATTGTTTGCAGATGAGAATATCGTATCAAAGAAACCAAAAATTGAGGGATAATATGTGGACATAGCTTTATCATAAGCCATGATTTCACTAAGGCCTTGGATTGCCCAAGTGACGTTATTCTGTTGGAGTTGCGTTATTGCTTGAGAGTCCATCGTATAACTATCCATATACGCTTGACTAATGCCCTTAATTGCATCATTGAGTTTTGAGTGTGCATCTGAGACATTTTGATAAAATGATTGATATTCTTGGAACCAATTCAAGAACGGTTGGATCTTCGAGAAGTTATCATCAATGAAAACGACAATTTGTGACTGATTTATAGTAGCTTGGGGCGCTGGAAACTGTTCATAAAAGACATGAATGAGTTCATCCAAGTTAATGATAGCCAGAACATAATTAGCTTCAAAATGTGTAACGTTGTTTTGGGCAAGCCAATCGGTCATGCTCTCATCCATCTGTAAGCCTTCTGTAAAATTGCCGAGTATTGAGTTGATATCAGAGTTGACAACATTATAAGAAGGCACATAGAATTTGTCAAAAACCATTTGCAGATTGTTTTCTTGCTCCATAGTTATGCTCCAATTGGCAGATGTTAGTTCGGGTTTGGTGGTGTAGACAAAGTTTCCGATTGCACCATCAGTTTGCCTCAAACAATTTACTGTGTCGTTTTCGCTTGTTAATGAATTTGCGTTGCATGATTGCTCGCTTGTTACAGTTTGCTGTGCTTGATTTGCAAGAGTAATCACCGTTATGCCATAGAACGCTAGCATGATCGATAGAATGGTTACTGCTATCGTTGCAAAAGTACTGTGAAATTCTTTGTTTACTGTTCGGGTACTACTTTCAGTCATACACGTCATTAAGTATCGTGAGAGAAGTCATTATTAATATTTACGTGGTCTAGTTGACTATGCAAACTATGACGAGTAATGACGTTGTGAAGATTAGGAGTATGGCGTCTGTTGCTTTTCTTTCTAGGTAATTGCGGTGAGCTGAGGCGTAAGCCGAAGCGAACATAAAACTTCTTTCCTTTCTACTTAGGTTTTGGCATAGTTTGATTCCGTCTTTTTATGCGAGTATTAAAAAAGGGGGTGTTGTTTCTATTTGCGTTTTCTGTATAGTTTGATTCCGTCTATGTCTTGGATGTATGTAAATCCAGCTTCGAGTAGTTCTGCGGCTTCTTTGACGTTGGTTGCTGTTTTGACTGTGTATTCTTCTTCTCCGTTGATTGTTATGCCTCTTATGTAGTGCATTGTTGTTTCTAGTTTTTTGTGTCGTAAGTGTCTCATTACGGCTATCGGGTCTTGTAGTGGGTAGTAGAGTTTTGCGCCTGAGTAGTTGCGTAGGTTTTTCATTGGTATGTTTTTTAGTTCTGGTTGCTTGAGATTGTCGGCTATTCTGTCTCTTGTTCTTCTCCATATGTTAGCCCATGTTTTTTGGGTCTGGAAAAGGGATAGTCTTGTGAATTTTTGGCTAGGTATTCTCTCAGCATTTCGCTAGTGGCTTGTTTCAGTTTGTATGTCGCAGAGCCATGTCCTTTTGTTCCTGTGATGGTGATTTGTCCTAGTTGCGTGTCTATTTTTCTTCGGTGTGTTCTGTATAGTTCTTCGCCTTCTGCGCCTGTTTCTGCCATGAGCGTGAAGATTGTGGCGTATCTTTTGGTTGATGCGTTGATTATCTTTGTGACGTTTTCGGTTGAAGGAATAATTGGTGTCCCTTCTGCGACTTTGTAGTATGGTTTTTGCCACGTGAGGTTGTTTGCTTTGCAGAACCACTCATATGCTAGGCACAGCTTGTTTTTGGTTGCATTAGCTAGCGGTTGTTTTGTTTTTTCGTTTGTTGCGGTGCTTATGTAGAGTTTGACTTTTTCGGGATTTGTGAGGTCTGTTTTTCTGCTGAGCTGTCTTAGAATCTCGTCTATGTTGTTTCTGGTGTTTTCTGCTTTGCCTTGCTTTTGGAGTTCTAGTAGGGTTTTTATTATCAGACCATCATTCTTAGTTGGGGGTCGTAGTCTAGCTTGGTCTAGGAAATCAGGGTTCTCTGTTTTGTAGGGTATCCTGAGAAATTTCAGAGAACCTTGGTCTAGGATACCAGCCTGGGGCGTTGGCAACCTGGGTTCAAATCCCGGCGACCCCACCACCAAACGTGCGCTAAGATAATGATCGAAAGACGCCATTTACTAGCACGTCGGTGCTTGAACCGTCCGCGTTGAAAATTCTTACTGACGGCTTTGAAAGTAAGAAATCCAAGTGATTCTTCGATGGGTTTTTCCCGCCCGGGAAGTCTGAGTTGTTGCCAAAAGCAATGTGGATTGTGCCAAACATTTTCTCAGCTTCGAGAAACTCTTTTGTGAATCGTGCTTTAGGGTTCACGCCAAAGGCAAATTCGCCCACGGTACTCGAGTTCTCATCGGTATTCAGTGAATCCTTGACTCTCCTCAAAACTTTAGGATCTTCGGATGAAGAACTCTGCACTTTGCCATGCTTAACAGCCAATCTGACCAGTTTCTCTATCGGACCTATCCCGCCTGCAGCCATATCGCAGACTAGTTCACCTTCAAGTGAATCTTCAACTGGCGCCACTATGACTTCACCTGTCGGAAGATTCATCCACTTCATTGTTTTTCTGTCAATTATAGTGTCAGTAAAAAAAGGTCTTTGTTTGACGCTGAGAGACAGATTTGTGCCTGCTGGATTCGTGATATTCACTCTTGCTGCATCGGATAGCCTTTGAATGAGATTCTTTGCGAAGCTTTGCATTCTCTTATGTTCCTCAGTCCCCAACGCCAAAGCTCCTTCGGTAAGCATGTCCAGCGTAACGCCTGGGCAGTGTCCCAGCCGGGTTCTTTGCCCCTCTGTCTCCAGTTTTATCAATTCTATTCGGAAAGGTGCTTCTTCACGAATTCCACGCAAAACATTAATGCAAATGGCCGGTTTTTCTTTCAGAACCTCCCGAATCTTTTGTGAGTATCTCTTTCCTAATTGTATCTGCATTCGTCTTCAATGTGGTTAGTCGTGTCTGAAGACCCAGCTTCAGGGCACCACTGATGAACGCCTCTCCGATATTCATCTTTTCTTCATCACAAAAAACGACCAAGCTTTCACCTTTTTCCGCTTCCAACACACATTCCAACGCGTTCTTGGCAGCTTCCCAAGCTTCCATAAGCATTCACTCATTAGAATAATTGTAGTACCTTGGTGATAAGGCTTACATTATTAAGAACTGAACTTGTTTGTAGCTCGCTAGCGTTTTCCTAAATCCCCTCTGTAGAGCGCGAGAGTTGATTCATGCCCTATAGACGACGATGATTCTAAAATCAAGAGTCACGTGCGCGTGACCCCACCACAATATTGCAATATGGACAATGCTCGACTTTCTTAATAGAATGGGCATCATATTTACGAGTGACAAGGAATTCGAGAAACAAACAATATAAGACGCACACTAGCATTTTCATGAATGCGCAAATAGTTCATTTGCTTCTTGCGAGATGGAGATGGCGTTGACTGACGTTAATTGTTGACGATGCTGGCACAGGCGACCTCCTTTTCGGCGTAGTCATAGGTGTCTTTCGCTGCGAGACTCAGGAGTTCAGATACGATGTTTTGGATGTCAAGTACTTCAGATATCCATGTTTCAAGTCAAAAGAGTATCTGAAGGAGGCTTCAAGAGTCGTATTCCAACTATTGGCTAAGCTCAAGCTGGGAAAAGATGAGAAAATTCAAATCTGCAGAGGCTACATCTTCGACGAAGCGGTAAATGGTCTAAAGCAGGTGCATGGCGAGAATCAGATTGAGAGGGTCACAGTGATAGGGGAACCGCAGAGGCTTACGGAAATAGCGTACCTTGACGAAATTAGAAACTTGGGTTATGAGCCAGTGAAAGAGAGAGATGAGAAAAAGGCGAAAAGCTTCTTTCATATGATGAACTGGCTGAAAAAGAATCCGGAGAAAATGGTTTATGCAAAGACTGGTTGGCCACGCTTGCAGAGATACGATTTATTCAAATCCTACTGCCGAAAACGATCAACGAAAGATAGAGATAGTTGTCCTTGAATCTGCATGTCCGATTATGAGGGTTGTATGAGAGCGAACAAGTTGCCACATAGGTCTTCGAAAACAACCTCTGTTCCATAGGGTTGACGTTCAGGCTCTCCAAGGAGAGTGACACCTCTTGCTTTCATCGCTTCGTAGTCCCTACGGCAATTATCGGTTTCCAGAGTTAGAAAAACGTGGTCGCCGGCCTGCTTTCCCAAAGCCTTCAGGTTCTCCCCAGTATCCGCTTCAACGAAAGTGATCTCCAAGTCTGGCTGATACTTCGGCGCAACGGTGACCCAGCGCATGCCTTCACCAAACATCGTGTCTTGGCATTTCTTGAATCCGAGTTTTTCTGTGTAGAATTCCAGTGCCTCATCCTGATCTTTGACAAGAATCGTTATGTGCCCAATTTTCTTGATCATGCTCTCATACTCTTCTAGATTAGTACTGGCGATGGACATTGGAAAGACGGTATGGTGAATATATAGAGTTTTGGACTAGCGGATAGCGAAACTTGTTTCTGACGACTCCTCAAAGATCTTTCTTTTCCCTTATTCGACGTATCTGTTGATGTGGTCTACTCGTATTTGGCCGGTGAAGGAACGTCTAAATACCCTTGCCACGCTCAATATGTCAGCGTTCGACTTGAGGGTCTAAGTAATGTCCAGGTTCGGAGCACAGGTCAAAAAGATAGTTGAAGTCGTGGGCTTGAATTGGACACCGATTGCAGGAGAGTTCTCGGTTGTTAACAGAGGAACCGGAGATTCTGCCAGGAAACTCAGCATCTGTGAAGCTTTTGATATGGTTAAGCGTGACAAGGTCGTTCTTTGTATTTCGAAGGAGAATTGCGTTTGCCCAGGTGGCAGACACTTCACTGGTTTAGAAGTTGTTCCGTTAGAAACTATTGCCGCCGCTTTGACAACGAAGAAACATAGGGTCTATGAATCAACGGACACTGCCTTGGCTTCGATAAGCAAACAACCGCAGCCGGTGAAGAGAGGGGACTTTTTCACGTTGGGTCCGCTTGAGAATTTTGAGTCAGACCCTGATTTAGTCTTTCTTTTTACTAACCCTGCGCAGGCTGAAAGGATTCTGGGGCTGGTTTCGTTTAAGGGGGCTGAGCCTTTCATGTATTATCCTGCGAGCAGCATATGTTCAACTATAACAAACGTCCTAGCGAAGGGAAGTCCTGAAATCAACCTTATCTCAGCCTTTGAAAGAATAGCGGGAAAGTGGTCTCCAAACGAACTCGTATTGGCGATGCCCCCTGAAGGATTTTGAAGAGGCAGTGAAGAATATCCCCAATTCTGGCTATGGAGCATCCGATTAGACTGCATGTGCACGTGCTTTGCAAGAAACCGTTCGCACCTGCCCCCGCTTCCGAGTAGCCTCCTTCAGAAAGACAGCGGACTGATGGAAACCTTTAAGTCCGCCGTAGGCTGTATGACGCATGGTAATTTGAGACTTAACATTCCTCAATTATGTCAGGTATCAACAGAGGTGATTCTACACGGCGCAGAGAAGAACGTTCGAAGTCAAATGCACTGACTGTGGTCAAACCACTATGGTTCCTTTCAAACCTACAGTAGGCAAACCAGTATACTGCAGAACTTGTTTCTCAAAACACATGCTCAAGCGACCAGAAAACAAACCGGGCATGAACTTCAGTTTTGATCCAAATCAAGCATGGGCACGACGAGGAGACCACTGGACAGGAAGAAAGGAACAAGAGGCCACTAGCGTTTTCCAACAACGTTAGTATGCTGCCCAGCGAAAAATGGCTTTGAGCCCCAGCGCGCGTGGTTCAAAGAAGGCCGTAGATGAACGACCCTGCCACAAGCGCTCTAGCTTTTTTGGGATTCTCAAAGGGGCGCTGGAAGAACACTTTTGCAGGCATACTTGAGTTTTTGCCAAATCTGACGCGCGCTGACACGCTGCACATTCAGCGTAGCCGACATCAACCATACTGATTGGAGTGCTGTCAGCTTCGCATTTTTTTCGGGTGCAGCGTCTTTTCAAGCAAGACTAGGTGAGTTCCATCCTGTCCCTTTCCCAACTTCAACTCGTTTAGTGCCTTCTCGAACCTTGTTTCGAACGTGCACGCAATCGATCCATGACCCTGTTTCGAGGCTATTGTCAGGTTGTGAGAAAGCTGGGAGACGAATCCGAGTGAATCGGCTGAATAGATTGTGAAGTTCCACCAGAGCCGGTTTTCACGAAGGCCAGAACTGCCGAACGACAGCGAATGGATCTTTTTCCCTTTTAGAGCCAAGAAGAACTTGTGTGTCTTGCCAATCTTTTCGATGCTCGGGCATGTAACACCTACTGCTTTCCAGTCATAAACCAAGATTCCGTGGGGAACGATTCGCGGGTTTGTCTCCAGCAGACTGCAAACTTTCTGTGGGGTTTGTTTTCGTATCGTAGGGTAGCCTTGAGGTTTGGGCATCAGTTTGGGCTTTGGATGCCAGAGGACGGTCATTCTGAGGGCTTTCTTGAATCCGGCCATTTTTGCAAGTTTCAGTGACGCCGTATTCTGAGTGGATGTCGTGTAGCGGACACATTGCACGCCTAGGTTTTCAGCCTTTCTAACAAAGTACAGTGTGATACTGTTTGCAAACCCTCTGCTCCTGTATTCAGGGTGTACCCTCAGTCCTTCCATCCAACCCCTCCGATCGTCTTCAAGAAGCCGAAGGTTGCCCACTGCCACTACGTGACCATCAGTCTCGACGCCGTAAAAGTGGCTTCGTGGGTCGTGCAGCCACTCGTCCGCAACGGATGGGAGGTAGTCGTGCCCTTCCCAAATGTGTCTCGATATCTCCAGAATGTCGTCACGATCCGAGTCTCGAAGTTTTCTGATGGTTGCGGCCATAAGCATCTCGACCAGTTCTTCTCGTGCACGCTTTTATCCATTATCCTGTGCAATGTAACGTCATTTGTGTGTAGTTCAAGGTAGGCAAGTTTCATTTTGTATTTGTAAGACTATCGGCATTCTGAGTTCTTAGTGCGATATGTATAAGAAAATGGCTTTCACACGTTTGAGAGAGTTTGGCGAGGTTGGATAGTTGGGTGATCAACGTTTTCAGCTTAGACCTGTCCCACGACGTCAACATTTGCTTTTCAACATACTGAATTTTCTCTATTTCAGAAGAAGCGGCTATGGTGGAGGCTCTTTGCTTGAGAGCAGTCCACTCTTCATGTTCGTAGTAGTTCCTTACGTCTTGTTCTCGGAGATTTACTTTTTCAGACAGAAGAGGTATTTCATCACTGTTGAGAAGCAGACGGTCGGCGTTCTCGCATTGGAAGATAGAACAAGTACGCTATACATCAGCAACCTAGCGGTTTCATCACTCTACAGGAGGATGGGCGCAGCGACTTACTTGCTGAGCTTTACAGTCGGACTGGCAAAACAGCAAGGCAAGAACGCTCTAGAGCTTTCAGTCAACAAGGCGAACACTCCCGCTCTGAGACTCTACGCAAAGCAGGGCTTCAAGAAGGAAGGGGAAAGATACCGCTCTTACGTTATGAGAAAAGACATCAAAGATGCTTCATGATTAGCACGCGCCGGACTAACGGTCAGAAGGCTTATCTCCGATGATTCACATTACCAATTTGAGCCATGGACGTTTCTTCGGCGAAAGGGTAATCATACATGGATGCTAAAACTGTTGAAGGTCATGTGAAGACTGGAGACAGCGCTCCGGACTTTACGCTTCCAAACCAGTCTGGCCAAATGGTCAGCCTTAAAGATATAGTCGGCAAAAAAATCATTGTGCTATACTTTTACCCCAAGGATTTCTCGATGGGATGCACGGCTGAGGCCTGTGCGTTCAGGGACAGCTACGAAGCTTTCAAAGATGCAGGTGCCGAAGTGATAGGGGTGAGTTCTCAGTCCGCGGATTCTCACAAGAGATTCGCTTTGGCCAACTCGCTTCCGTTCATACTCTTGAGTGACGAAGATGGCACGGTGAAAAAGCTTTACGGTGCTACTTCGATGTTCGGGTTGATGGCGGGAAGAGTGACCTACGTCATCGACAAGAAAGGAATCATCAGGCACATGTTCTCTTCTCAGCTAAACCCGACCAAGCACGTCGAAGAAGCGCTGCGAATCATCAAGGAAATCAGCAAAGAATAGGCAGACCAGAACATCGCTTTGTCGAGTCTTCGTCTTCTATACAGGACATGTTTAAGTTCTGCTTCAAAACCGATATGGAATGGTAGAGTCAGAAGTGTAGTCTATGTCAAGTCCGAAACCTAATCGGCTGGTTTTCGAAAAGAGCCCATACTTGCTGCAGCATGCTCACAACCCTGTGAACTGGTATCCGTGGGATCCTGAAGCCTTCGACAAGGCAAAGGGCGAAGACAAACCTATTTTCCTTTCAATAGGCTACTCAGCATGCCACTGGTGCCATGTGATGGAAAAAGAGTCTTATGAGGACGCCGAAGTCGCGCAGCTGTTGAACGACGCTTTCGTCTGTATCAAGGTTGATCGCGAAGAGAGACCTGACCTGGACAGTATCTACATGAAGGTGTGTCAGCAACTGACAGGCAGCGGCGGATGGCCGCTTCACATAATCATGACGCCACAAAAGAAACCGTTCTTCGCGGCAACCTACATACCAAAGGAAAACAGGTTTGGACAAGTCGGAATGAAAGATCTCGTACCGAAGATCAAAGAACTGTGGGCATCCCGCAGGGACGAGCTGCTTGATTCAGCCGCGAAAATCGCCGAGTCCCTCGCGCAAACCGAGACGAGGCAAAGCCGAGCTTCTGAGGAGGAGCTTGGAGCCTCAACGTTGGATGAGGCTTACTTCAAACTTTCAGAGAGCTTCGACGAGCAGAACGGCGGGTTTGGAGATGCGCCGAAATTCCCTTCCGCCCACAACCTGACTTTTCTACTTCGCTATTGGAAGCGAACCTCAGACAGAAGAGCTTTGGAGATGTGCGAAAAGACTTTGAAAGCAATGAGGATGGGTGGAATTTACGACCAGTTGGGCTTCGGTTTTCACAGGTACTCAACGGATGCAGAATGGCTCGTGCCGCACTTTGAAAAGATGCTCTACGACCAAGCGATGCTTATCATGGCTTATACGGAGGCTTACCAAGCAACTGGATACGAGCCGTTCATACAGACAGCACATGAGATAACCACATATGTCCTGCGGGACATGACAGATCCTTCCGGCGGCTTCTACTCGGCAGAGGATGCCGACAGCGAGGGAGAAGAAGGGAAATTCTACCTGTGGACAGAAGAAGAAGTCATGCAAACGTTGCCCGCACGCGAAGCCGGCTTCGTGAACAAGATTTTCGGCGTTGAGAGGAACGGCAACTTCATGGACATGGTAACAGGCAAGAGGACTGGAAGGAACACACTGCATTTGCAGGGGTTGCCCGACCCGTTGGGCACAGACGAGCACACGTCTCTGCGGGACGTTCAACAACGGTTGGAAGAAGCAAGACAGAGGCTTTTCGACGTGAGGCAGGGACGTGTGCATCCTAGAAAGGACGACAAAATTCTTGCGGACTGGAATGGCTTGATGATTGCTGCGCTGTCTAAGGCTGCTCAGGTCTTCGGCGTTGTCGAATATGTGGGTGCTGCGAGAAGAGCTGCAGACTTCATTCTGGGCAGAATGTTTGATGGGACTCAGAATCGGCTTTATCATCGTTATCGTGACGGGGAAGTCAAGGTGGCTGGTTTGCTGAACGATTATGCATATGTCGTGTGGGGGCTTCTGGAACTCTATGAAACCGTGTTTGACGAGAGATATTTGCAGCACGCAGTTGAATTGACGGAGAACATGCTGAAAAGTTTCTGGGATGAACAGCAGGGCGGCTTCTACCTCACGGCTGATGACGTGGACGTCCCTCTTGTGAGAACGAAGGAAATTTATGATGGGGCTTTGCCTTCGGGCAACTCTGTCGCATGCCTAATTCTTGTTCGCCTTGCCCACATGACAGGAGAGGCTCGCTACGAACAGAAGGCTGCGCATTTGATGCGTTCATTTTCAAGCGTTGTATCGCGGGCTCCTTCTGCTTGCACTCAGCTGATGAGTGCGCTCGACTTTGCCATCGGCCCATCCTGCGAAGTGGTTATCGTCGGTGGCTCAGATGAAACCGGGACGAAGCGCATGTTAGAAGCTCTCAGAAGCAGATTTGCGCCAAGAAAAGTGGTGATTCAACACTTGCCCCTAAACCAGCTTCAAAAAAAGCCTCACCCGTCTGCTTTAACTGAAAGTTTAACGAGCATTGAAGGAAAAGCAACAGCTTACGTTTGCTGCAACCGCGTCTGTAACCCACCGACCACGGACCCCAACAAGATGCTAAAGCTTATTGACCCAAAACCGCAGTGAAAGACATGCAAGAAGTGGTGGGCAAACCCTTCGACTGGTGACAAGAAAGGAAAGCTTAAGTGCTCTCCAGTCGGAGACTCTGATTTGGGAGTGAGATTTTGAAAAAGTCAATTCTTGCTCTGTCGGCTTTGACCTTCGTGCTGGCTTTGTTTCTCTTCTCTTCAGGACCGCTCTTGATGCGCGTTCTAGGGGTTCACGCGAAAAACAGCTCGAGCACAAACTGGTCGGGTTATGCTGTCGAAACAAGTATTAGCTCACCGCAGAGCGGCGCAGTATTGGACGTTAAGGGTTCATGTATCGTTCCCGCAGTCAACGGTGCAGTGACGCCGAATGCATACTCCTCCTTCTGGATTCGAATTGATGGCTATTCCTCTGGAAGCGTCGAGCAGATGGGCACTGATTCGGACACTTCTTCTGGTGTTCCCCAATACTACGCTTGGTACGAAATGTACCCAAATACCCCGTGAACCTGAGCATGAAAATCTCTCCTGGAGACTCGATGTCCGCAGAAGTCGAATATTTGGGATCAGGCAGATTCCAGCTGACCATCACCGATGTCACGACAGGTGCAAAGTTTTCTACAACACAGAGACTGAACAGCGCCAAAAGGTCCTCCGCCGAATGGACAGCCGAAGCGCCATCCTCAGTATCCAGCGTTCTACCCTTAGCGGACTTCGGAAAAGTGTCCTTCACGAGTTCTCAAGCCACGTTGAATGGACACATAGGCACCATCAGCGACAATGCATGGCAACATGACGCCATAACAATGACAACACCATCTGGAACAGTGAAAGCCCTACCCTCCTCGTTGAGCAATGGCGGGACAACCTTCTCCGTAACATGGTACCATCAATAAGCGAAGCAAAAACAAGCAAGCGCGGGCTTGCCGGGCCAACGCTTGCACCACCATCTTTTTCTCCTAGACTTTCGGTTCTCCATTGGAGCAGAATGCTTACCGAGATGTACGCCCAAGGGCCGTTGAATAGGGCACATTGAAGCTGACTATTCCAAAAAATGGATTGAGTTCACTGAACTGGCGTTCAGCAGGCATCAATACATCCCTAGGATTCTCATTCGAAAGACGGTCCATTGCGCTTTGAGAAAGCAGCGGAAACCTATTTAAAGAGTTATTGCCAGACGAGTCAGCTGTCCGTCAATATCTGCTAGGAGTTTCACGATCGCATTGAAGTTTGAGGCAAGAGTTTTGGAAATAGTCCAGCGCACCTACGACGTAAAGAGTTTTAGGTTTCCAAGGCCCAATTCGCTGAATTACAAGGCTGGGCAGTACATGCTTGTCACCTTGAAAATAGATGGGCAGGAGACAGAGAAGCCTTTTAGCATCTCAAGCAGCCCCACTGAGAAGGGCTTCATCGAGTTCACCAAGAAGCTTACGGGTCATCCGTTCTCCGAGAGACTGAATGCACTGAGTGCGGGTGACACAGTGAAGCTAGATGCACCGTTTGGCAGCTTTACGTTTGAGGGAGAATTTCAGAGAATCGGCCTGCTTTCTGGAGGCGTCGGCATCACTCCGCTCAGAAGCATCTGTAGATTCTGCACGGACATGAGGTTGAACACGAAGATAACGTTACTGTATGGAAACCGAACAGAAGAAGATATCATTTTCAGACAAGACCTTGAGTTGATGAAAAGGCAGAACAGTAACCTGAAAGTAGCGCTCGCTTTGGCTGAGCCAAACGAGAATTGGCAAGGTTACACGGGCAACATAGTACCTGAGATGGTTAAGAAAGAGATTCCCGAATATCCTGAAACTGTGTTTTACATATGCGGCCCACCTGCAATGGTGCAGGCTATGGAAAACCTGTTCAGAACCCTGAATGTCCCAACTGCAAACGTAAGGAAAGAGAACTTTGCCGGCTATCAATGATAGAAAAATAGAAGAGGATTTGAAGTTCTACGGTTAAGCCACTTTGAAAAACTTAGATTTTGGGTTTCCGCAGATTGGACATTTTTCGGGCGCTTCGTTCTCCACAGTGTTTCCGCAGACGCTACAGACATAGTAGTCCACTTTAGCCAGCTCTTTGCCGCCCTTCAAAGCTTTGGCATTTTTTGAAAAGAACCCAGCGTGCACCTGTTCAACCTGATTGGCGACGTTGAAGCTCCAAGCAGCCTGAGTATTTCCTTCCTTCTTAGCTGTCTTCACGTATTCGGGGTACATCTTCTTATACTCAAAAGTTTCTCCTGCAATGGCGGTCTCCAAGTTTTCAGCAGTAGTTTTCACATCTCCCAATGTTCGGATATGATTCAATGCGTGAACAGTCTCCGCCTCTGCGGCCGCCCTGAACAGCTTTGCAGCCTGTGAAAAACCTTCCTCTTCAGCTTTCTGAGCGAAAGCCAAGTAACGACGGTTCGCCTGCGACTCACCTGCGAAAGCGTTCTTCAAGTTTTCATTCGTCTTATCCATCGTAATCTCCTCACTCTTTTCTCAATTGCCAAAGCCTAGAATTATAGCTTGCCGTCGACTTCAGACCGTTGTAGATTGAAATTGAGTTGCGCTTTGTTAAGTTCATCAAGAGCGCGCGATACTTCGCTGTTCTTGAAGAAGTTTAAGCTGTTCTTGATGGAAAACGGAGTTACACTTTGATTCTTGAACCTTCTGTTTGAAAGAGTGTGATTTTTAGCGCGCGCCTAAAATTTTCGATATAAAAAGAGGATTTTTGTTTTATTTTACGAAGTCGTCGAATGTCCAGAAGTGGTTTTCTTCTTGGATTATGATGTCTTCGAACATGCGTCTTGTTGTTGTGTCGCCGCATTTGAGTGCTTCAGCGATGATTTGGCGGTACAGTGATATTGTGGTGCTTTCCAATGCGTGATCCAATGTTAAAAAGTCCTGGGCTGTATCGCCGACTACTGGTAGTGGATCTGGTTTGTATGTTGCTTCGCCTTCAAGTAGGTAAATACGTTCGCTGATTTTTTCTAGGTGGTCCATTTCTGCCACAAAGATTTCTTTTAGTATTTTGCTTACTACGGCGGCTTTGTTGGTTTCAGTGATAGTTTCTAGTGGTGTGTTTTTCGTTCGGAGTTCAAGGAAAGCCATTTTCTCATGCTGATTCGTATACTGGATAATTGCGGTTATTTCTCCTGAGACAGCCTTGTTTAAGAGGGCAAAGTAG
The DNA here is from genome assembly GCA_963838505.1 of Candidatus Bathyarchaeota archaeon. GTDB lineage: Archaea > Thermoproteota > Bathyarchaeia > Bathyarchaeales > Bathycorpusculaceae > JBEKCD01. Next base: position 23 of record CAWIRG010000012.1, on the reverse strand, counting down.
TCGTCTGTGTATATTTTGCGCCA
>CAWIRG010000011.1:0-9331 GCA_963838505.1 Candidatus Bathyarchaeota archaeon | reverse complement strand
GCTCCAGCTGTGCAGTGAAATCAGGCCTGACCATCTTGAGGTTCGCCAGCCTCTGTCTGGCTTCAGGTGTCAGTATGCTTCTCAGCAGCGCTTGCTTCTGTTGTTCCACCTGCTGTTCAGCCTGCATGCCCCGCTGCTCTTCACCCATCTGCTTCTGCAAGGCTGAAAGTCTTCTTCTGCGAAGCTCCTCCAGCTCTTCCTCTGACAACTCACTCACCTTTCAGGTACTTCTCGAGTTCTGGAAGCTCCTTCACCATTTCTCTGCCGAGTTCTTCAGTCAATTCCTTCAAAAGTTTCGATCCAGCAGGCGTCACTTTTCTGCCGCGCGGCCTCACCGTTTCAACGTAACCTGCAGCTTCAAGCTGCTGCAGTGCTTTTCTTATTATCGAACCGCCTGCCTTTGCTGCACGCCCAGGTTTGACACCTCTGCTCTTTCTCCCACCATAATTAGCCCTCAGTTCTTGGATGCCCACCGGGCCGTGAACGTAGAGCTTTCGCAGTATCGAGGCGCACCTAACGTACCACCAGTCTGGGTTCTGAGGCTGATGCTGCACGTGAACACCCGTCTTCACGATGGTCGCCCATGCTGGCGGCGTTACCGCGTCCACGTTTTCCTTCAGGTACTTGGCTACTCTTTCGATTAACTTGGATGCTGGGACGTCGTTAGGGGTGACCAATGCTTCTTGTCCTCTTGAGGTTTCCTTCAGTAAAATCATGACGCCGAATATAAATATTGTCTGGTCGAAGACTTACGTCGCTTGGCAGTCTTCACCACTCCTCTTTTCACATTCGCTTTTTGATGATAAGCAGTCGATGATGGACCTCAGTTAGCCTTCATTGATGATGAAGACTCGTATGAGACGTGGGATGAACTCCTATGGGGCGCACGGTGCCGAAGCCTACCCTGCTTGTGTCAGATGGCAACGCTCTGGGATTGTTTCATGTTTTCTCAGCATGCGCGTCAACGTTTAAGGAGATCCGATCTTACTCGTTGTGTGAGACGAAAAAAGCTGCCGAAAAAAAATGAAAGGGAAAAAAACTGGATGATTGCCTACGAGAAGCGGGTTCGCATCTTATTAGCGTAAACAACTTCTTTTTTCCATTTGGATCATAATGTCCGCCATCTGACCTCTTCTTTGAAAATCTCACACAACTCGTGTTTCAAGAGCCAGCACTGTTTCTGGAATAAAAAATATTGCGAGGTTGGGAAGAACCCCTTTTATTCGGAATCACGTCATCGACACGAAGGAGAAGGAGAAGGCGAACGAGACAATGAGCGAGGATAAGGCGAGAGACTTAGACCAACAGGTCCTTGGAACTTTTATAAAATCGTTCCATAGGCGTTACGAACGGTGGAAGAGGCAAGACCTCCTTTTAGTAGCGCTTCAAACGTTTCCTAAACAGGTCAAAAAAGAGAAGGTGATCGACAACTTGACAAGCTTGAAAGCTGAATTCGAGAAGAAACTCTCCGATGAAGGCTAGTTTCGCAAGGGCCGATAGACCAAATACTAGGGCTTTTCCTTGTCGCGCGATCTGTAAAGTGTGAATGTGTGGCCTCTGGCCTCTACCAACGATGCTTCAGTTTGGTCGGCGATTCTTGAGGCAACCTGCTTGGCTTCATGTTCAGACAGGGCGCTCTTCAAGATTGTTGCCTTTACAGTCTCTTTTTTCGCCAGTTGTTTGTCGATTTCCTTAAGCAACTCTGCTGAGGCTCCTCCCCTGCCAACCCACACCGTGGGTTTTTCCTCGCTGAGCCTCCTCTTTATTAATCGTTTCATCGTAACAGTCGGCTTGCTTACTTTTTCAGCTTCTCCTTTCTCTTCACTAGCGGTATTCTTGTCTGTCCGCCGCATCTTAGGCAGGTGATCACAACGTGGGGTTCCCGTCTCTGTTTCAGTCGTACACGACAGCTTACACCCGGCAGCATGAAGCCTTTGCAATGCTTGCAGACTTGGCGTCTATATCCGTTCGGGAGGCGAATCTTGGCGGCCATGGCTATTTTTCTGGCCGTGTCCACGTAATGTTGGGCTAGGGCAGGGTCTTCGTGAACGATTTTCCTTGCTAGGTTGAAGAGTGTCTGGATGCGCTGTCTTACTATTTGCCTTGTTTCTGTATTCAACCTGCCTTCTCACCCCATAAGCCTGTGGTTACCCGCTTGTGGAATTGGTTTTTCCCAACGTAAAGCTTCTGCTCTTGACTGGTCGCGATTCTCGGTCCACTTGTGGTGGTAGCTGTTGCACTCAGAGTTTGCTGCCCATTAACTTGAACCCTACGTTGAAGCGCGCGCGGCAAGATCTAGCTTGAATCTGTTTGACAAGTTGGTCAGATCGTGAAGCACGTAGATGAACACGTAGCCTCTCCACTGGCCCCACCTGTCTTCAGCCATCTTCTTGAGCTTCGGAATCACGTTGCGTGGCGATTCCGCTTCCTCGCCGAGGATGAGCAAGCTGAATATTCTTGCGCTCCAAACGTCTAGCGCGAATCCAGGGTGGGGAGAGACAATGTCCGCGGAGTATTCGCCTATCCCCTTGAGTTCCATAAGCTTGGCTCTTGCCTCTTGATCCGTCATCTTTTCAAGTTCTTGAGGCGACGGGAAACCCTCTCTTATGGCCTCTGCTATGCCTCTGAGAAATTTCGCCCTGTAGCCGAGCTTGCACTTTTTCTCAAGCTCTCTCACCGCGGTGTTGGCTATCCTCTCTGGAGAGGGCCAGTAAAGGACCTCTTTTCCATCGAACCTTACTCTTTCGCCGTATTCCCTGATCAACAAGTCCATCATCTGATTGCTCCTCAATATCGGCGCCATCTGCAGAGTCAAAGCTAGGATGAGTCGCGGGAAGATGTCAGGCTGTCTCGTATTCCTCATTCCGTACAGGTCTTTCACCAACACTCTGACCAGCGGGTCATGCTGGGCAAGCGCGTAAAACTGGCTGATGTCTTCACTGAGGTTCAGCGTCCACGCTGCGGTTTCCGACAGCTCTCTTCTTTTGATCGATCCAAGCTTTCTGCGAGAGTAGGTCTGGCAGGATATCTGTGGCTTCTCAACGGTGCCGAGGGACCTTAGTTTCAGTCCGAACACTTTTCCAGAAGGCACTCTCACAGCGGTCCACAGCACACCTTTCTCGAAGATTTCAAACGGCGTTAGCAACGACCATCCAGCCGGCTTGTGGACCGTGAGAGCAAAGTCGTACGGGGGAACCGGTTTGAGCCTCAGAATCGTTGAACAGGTCAGATCTTCCATCGACATCGTATTACCCATCATTCCTCTTGCTTTTCTTATCTATCGAGATAAGTACTGTTAAGTCTGTTGTGGTCCTAATATTGCACTAGCGCGCGAATATGTCTGCGACTACGAAGGCCACAGCATCTTAAAATAAGAATCTTTCAAAACGGCCTTCTGCACAAACCCTAGCTATTTTCTCCATACGTGGTGCGGGGGGTGGGATTCGAACCCACGGAGGCCTTCGCCAGAGGATCTTAAGTCCTCCCCCTTGTCTTAGGCTTTTGGCCCGCCTATTTAGACCTGGCTCGGGTACCCCCGCAGCAGCGATAAAGGTTGATATTCGTGTGCAGTTAAACTTTTTTGAAGAGGCTGGCACTAGGTTAAAATCTACATTGCGTTAGATTACTCCTACCTTAATGAAGTGTTGGGCGGGTAGCTCAGTACGGATAGAGCACCAGCCTCCTAAGTTGGTGGTCGTGGGTTCAAATCCCACTCCGCCCGCCACGAAGTGTATGTTGCCTTGCAGCGAGTCTCATGCCTAGACTGACGACATCATCTTCTTTGAAACCAATATGTTTGTAGAAGTCGATGACCTTGACGTTGCTTCTGCGAATCTGCAGGTTTACTTTCTGGCAATCCATCTTCTTTAGCTCATCTATGGCTTTTTGAACCAGTTTTCTGCCGTAGCCGTGTCTCTGATCTTCGGGAGTGATGGCAAGGTAGTTTATCCAACCTCTGTGACCTTCGTAACCAACCATGATGGAACCTATAACCTTCCCATCCAATAGGCCTATGAGGAAAAGATTCGGTTGGAAGCGCATCTTTTTCTCTATGTCTTCCACCGGGTCATTCTGGGGAACGACTAGGTTACACGTTCGCCACAGCTTGATGACAGCATCGCGATATTCAGTTCTATATCTCACCATTCTGTACGTCAATCTCAGCATCTCCTTGGAGAACGAAGCACGGTATTCCCAAATAAAGTCTTTTTTCCAAAACCTTCAAGCCTCTTTGCAAATGCCCCCTCTCTGAGGACCGTATATTTTTGAAACTGCTATGCTTCGCAAACCTTCGTTCTCCCCAGCTTTGCTCAGTGTGATTAAGGTCTGATAGCTTGAAATACGCTCAATAAAACAGAGAAGGCAGGAGTTGCTAGAGCTTTCACCATCTGGTTGCAGATTCAAATTCCACTTTTCACTGCAGACGAAGCTTGCTGGTGTTTTGCCTCGTTTATGAGTGGGCTCGCGTTTTTTGAAGACTTGTTGCCGGTGTAGGGGCAGACGAAAGACAGAGCAGCCGTCACTGGCCAGATAATTATAGAAAAGAAAGATATGGTCCCTTCTTCATCTCATCGGTAGGGCAGAAAAAACTGAAGGTTTTTTAGCATCGAATCAGTGTATTGGACACGTGTAGCCGAAGGCAGGAGAATGATTCTTGAAAGACGTTGAGTTGAGGCTTGTTGCTGAGCTTCTGAAGGACAGTCACAGGAGTGACAGGGAATTAGCAAAGGCGATAGGAGTTTCTCAGCCTACAGTCAGCAGACTGATTGGCAAATTGATGAAAGGTGGCTTCATTAGAGAATACACGATTATTCCTGATTTCAACAAGATCGGATACCACATTTGTGCCTTGACTTTCGCAAATTTTGAAACACCGAAGGACTTGCAAGAAATGAGGAAGCTTGTTGAAGAACAGGGAAAAAGATTGTCGGAAATTCCTCAAGCCGTGATGATTGAGAGAGGCATAGGCGAAGAAGCTAACGGCGTAGTGATTTCTCTTCATCAGACCTATTCTGACTTCGTAGAGTTCCAACAGTGGCTGCAGCAGTTCGGTTCTCTAAGCAAGTATGGGCTTCGTCATTTCATCATAGATCTTGATGACAAAGTCCACTACCGCTACCTGACCTTCTCAACCCTCGCCAAACACCTGCTGGAAATAGAGGAAAAGAAAGAATAGGCTGCCTCCACTCTAACCTTCGTCTGTCCATTTTTCAGAAATGTTCCGTTGACAAACGCCTTTAACTTTCAAACTCAAGTCTTCATTTTGGATGACGAATCTCACTTTAACCAGCCGAAACCGAAAGGTTCGCGCGCTGACTTGTCCCCAAAATTTGCTGATAGCGCGCGTAAGAGCCTATTCATTTTGCATATACACTTTGCATATACAGTCGTAGCGAGCATTATTGAAAACGGTGAGGATGTTCAGGTTGGATGCGGAGCCGTGTGGCTGTTCAAGTGGGCCCGCAATATAAACGGACAAGGCGGCGCGCTGTGTCGAATTGCAATCAATCGTTCCTAGGTTTGTTGCTGCGAAGTCGCAGTCGCGAAACTTTAAGAGAAATATCAGCCATATCATCTCGGATAAGGTGGTGAGAACTATTCCAAGTGAAATGGATACGATTCGAAAAAGGCTAGGCGAGTTAGAAGAAAGGATAAGCAAGATTGATAAGCTCGACAAGTTGGAAGCGCGCGTGAGATCTCTGGAAGAGAAATTACAGAAGAAACGGTAGATGCGCTGAAAGATTGATCTGGGCAGAAAACAGAAGTCATGAAGTTCGCCAGTGCTCTGCGACCCACATCAGAAGTTTGTAGGAAACCTGACCATTCGGCCCGGCTTTAATGTTTTTTAGGAGGTTATCCGCATTTCCGGAAGGCCTTGCAGGATTTGCTGGCCAACTCTTTACGGCAGGCTCTTTGGAAGTATGTTCCCATCGGATTGCAGTCACAACGTTTTAAAACTCGGGCGCATCGCGCTATCTTTGGTGTTGTGCCGTGTCATCCGGTGAAGGAATAGGGAAGATTTCAAGCAACCCATTTACGACAGATGGAAAAGTCCTTCTGAGCAAGGTTGCGGCGACGGGAACCCTGAAGGAGGTCATCTTTAAAGCTGTTGATTTGATTGGTGGTTTCAACAAGGCCATTGACAAAGGCGACCAAGTCCTGCTGAAACCCAATTTTAACAGCACGGATTCTCCGCCCGCTTCAAGCGACCCGCAATTTCTCAAGGCGATAGTTGAGTTGCTGTTCGAGCATGGTGCTGGGAGAGTTATCGTTGGAGAATCTTCTTGGCAAGCACTGTCCACGAGGAAGGCGCTGGAACGAACTGGGACACTTGCCACGCTTAAAGATTCAGGTGCAGAATTGGCGTTTTTCGATGAAGAAGAATACGTCAAAGTCAACGTTGGCGGCGAATACCTGAAAAGCGTCAGCTTGTCAGAGAAAGCCATGCGAGTTGACAAGATAGTCTATTCCTGCTGCATGAAGACACATTTCCGCGCTGACTTCTCCTTAAGCTTGAAATTGCCCTTCGGGTTCACAAAGAAGAGCGAAAGGAACGGATTTCACATCAGGCATCTGAAAGAGAAACTTATCGATCTAAACCTAGTCGTGCATCCGAACCTGATAATCATGGACGGAAGAAAATGTTTCATAACCGGAGGACCATTCAGCGGCGAGGTGCGGAACCCAAACGTCATTCTTGCTTCCGGAGACCGAGTAGCCATAGACGTTGAATCCATCAAAGTTCTTGAAAGTTTCGAAGGGTCCAAACTGAAAAACAACCCTTGGAGCTATACGCAGATCCGCCGCGCAACCGCCCTCGGGCTTGGAGTAAAAAACGAAGATGAATACACGGTTGTTTCCAACTGACATCACATCAAAAGTGCACGCATCATCTCGCGTCTGACTTTCTAATTTCTTTTATCGCATGCTGTATTGTGTGTATCGCGACTGCAATTACAAAACCTAATGAACCTCCTAATGCGAAGCTCAAGAAGACTGTTTCCAGAACGAAGGATACACATATGAAAATGGCGAATAGCAAGGAGACAGTTGACCATAAGAAAACCCACATTTTCTGTGAAACCCATTTTCCTCGAGTAATGCCAACCAGAAATAGACAGCCAAAGACAACGCAGAACCCGATCAGAAAATCGACGAGGTCTAACATTCTCAGACGGTCACTCACACACGTTTTTATGTCTTGTTGGTCTGATTGATGCATGTCTATTTGTTTCTGTGGCGACATGTTTTGCAGATGCCGTAGATGTCCAAGCGTTGCCCCCTCAGCGTGAATTCGGCTGTAGCAGTGATTCTTGCAATCATATCCCGCGCGGCAGGATCGTCTAAATCCTTGATGCTGCCACATCTCAAGCAAACCAGATTTATGTGAGGCGCAATATAGGAATCAAACCTTGCCTGTCCTTCTGGAAAACCTAGTTCCTGTATTAGGCCGAGTTTCGTCAGCATCTGAAGTGTCTTATAAACCGTCGAAAGGCTGACCGTGGGGTGAAATTCCCTGACTTCATCATAGATTTTCTGCGCGGTTGGGTGATTTCGGTTGTTGAGTATCAATCGGCAAATGGCTATTCGCTGTGGAGTCGCCTTGAATCCTCGTTTGCGCAGAGCTTCGATTATCGATGCCTCTGATTTCTTGGAGTAACTCATAGTTTTTATTAGATAATAATAAGTCTTAAATAAACCTTTAAGCCCTTCAGACGCAGAGACGTTATGCAACAACAGAAAGGGGGTGTACGTGTTATGAAAGATAAACATCTTACAACGAATCAGGGTGTTCCAGTCTCCGACAACCAGAATTCACTCACGGCTGGCGAACGCGGGCCCGTGATGCTGCAGGACGTGCACCTGATCGAGAAACTCGCACACTTCGACCGTGAACGCATCCCCGAGCGTGTGGTCCACGCGAAGGGTGCCGGTGCCCACGGATATTTCCAAGTTTACAAGAGCATGGCAAAATACACCTGCGCAAAATTCCTTCAAGACCCTAAGAAGAAGACGCCTGTCTTCGTCCGTTTCTCCACAGTTGTCGGCTCACGAGGGTCCGCAGACACAGCGCGCGATCCCAGGGGCTTTGCAGTGAAGTTTTACACCGAAGACGGCAACTATGACTTGGTAGGCAACAACTTGCCAGTCTTCTTCATACGAGACGCCATCAAATTCCCTGACATGGTGCACGCCTTCAAACCTGCACCTGACACTGGTTACCCCACAAGCTCGTCGGCAAACAGTCGCTTCTGGGACTTCATCTCGCTGACTTCTGAATCCACTCACATGATTACCTGGCTCTTTTCAGACCGAGGAACAGTCAAGAGTTACAGGAAAATGGAAGGATTTGGTGTCAATACGTACAAGTGGGTGAACGCCAAAGGCAAAGCAGTCTACGTTAAATATCATTGGAAGCCAAAAGCAGGAATAGAGACTATTGACCGCCATGAGGCTAATCGTTTGGCAGGTGAGGATTCTGACATTGCAACTCGCGACTGGGATGAAACCATTGCCTCAGGGAAGACAGCAGAGTATGGTTATGTGTTCAGGATCGTGGAAATGGCAGATGAGTTTAGTAGGACTTCGACCCTCTTATGCCACAAAAACCTTGCCCGAAGTAGTTCCCCTTATGCCCGTAGGGAAGACTCCTCACCGCAATCTGAAAACTTTTTTGCTGAAACGGAGCAAACTGCTTTCTGCCCCGCCCGATTGTTCCGGGAATCGATTTCTCCGCTGTCAAGCTCTTGCAGGGCAGAATCTTCTCTTACGCAGATACGCAGAGGCATCGGTTGGGGGCACGATTATCGGCGCTTCCAATAATTGGCCGCAGGCACCTGGGGAATACAATGAGCGCACGGCGCGCTGCAGAACGCGCGGCATGGTGGAGGAACAGTCAACGATGAACCTAACACGCTGGCGGTCAGTATTCCAAACGAGGCATCAGCTACCGTCGTGACTCTAAAATCTCAAGGGCATTATCGGGCGCCAAAAAATCAGTCTGACCAACGACTTCAGTACACAGGTCAACGCTATCGCTCACTCAACTAACTGGATCAGAACGATCTAATTTATAACATCGTTGATCGTGGAAAAGGCGGACAAGCCGATGAGCAACGCACGGTTAACAATCTTGCGAAAGCTGATCCTGAGCTTAGTAAAGCGTGGCAAAAGGTCTGAGACTTAGAAAGGGGCTCGTAGCACCCTTTTTTTTCCAAGTTTTGACTTGCTTTGACCGCATTCTCTGTAACTCTGAGGCGTCCTTTGGCCACTGTTGTTTACTGCTGGGCGCGAAGATACGAGCCCCAAGGACAAGAAGGGATTGCGGGAG
>CAWIRG010000010.1:0-36596 GCA_963838505.1 Candidatus Bathyarchaeota archaeon | reverse complement strand
CATAATCTTGGCACAGATTTATTAACTTTGCCACATACTTTAATAATAACCCCAGTAAGAATTGCAAACAATTAATAACCCAGACCACAAAACCAAAAGCGCTTCTTCCTCACATGTATAAAAAGTCTTCCTCAATGAGCGTCCCTCCTAAAACCTTTCAAATACTTGTCCCTTCGCGCCTGACTGACCGTCAAGCACCCATGCTCGGCGCGTATCAGGGGTTTTCCATCCAAGAGCACGCGCTCATCACCAAATGTGCTTTTGCCGTTAATGGATTAGAACCTTTTTCATGTCAGATTTGTTAAGCTCGTAGGCATGGAACGGGCAGCTCAGTAGTCTGTACTGGGATACTGTAAACTTATTTGTCATGGAAATCCCGAAACACAGTTCTGAGAAGTCTTCGGTTGATAAGCCTTCGTGTGAAAAATCGGTTACCCTGACTTGAGCGCACGTGCTTTTACTAACCTTCCTAAGAGTATGTTCACAACTCATGAACTTGTCAGGATGCAGTGGAGACCCGGGTTTCAGGAGCATCGTCGGTAGGCATGTTTTTGTCGGCCCGAGTTTTTCTGTCTCCTAGCATTGAAATAACAAGTTCGATAGCTATGATAATGATTATCAGAGCAAATATCTACGTAACATCAGAGCTGTCCCGCATGAAGAGGGCGAGGTAGCCGATCCATGGAATGCGAAAAACAACCTTGCCGACTATGTTCTCCGGAGGAGTTGGCGACCCTGGTCAGGCCCAATTCCTTGCTCGGCGTTTCCATCACCTTGAGTGATGAATTCGGTCTGACCATTCACTACTACAGTTCCGACGGCTCTATGGACTATCAATTCGCCTAGGTCAGGATCGTTGAATACCAGTATGTCGCCGGACCTGCCGCTTTGGTTGAATGGTGCCGCATAGATATCTTGCGGACTGACTGCTTGAACTATGATTAAATCTCCTGTGTGCAGTGTTGGGGTAAACGGGTAAAGCCATCCATCGTCAGGCTGTACGGTGGACATGCTTCCTGAAGCCACAGCCAACATCGGATAGTCTGTGCCCAACGCATATCTCAAGCCGAACCAGAAACCGAACACGACCACGACAATCAAAACGATTACTACAGCTATCTGAAAATACTCTCTCTTCCAGAGCTGCCTAAGTCTTGAAGCTGCCAACGATGTGTCTTCTCCTCGAAGTACTTTCATAGGACTAACTTCATGTCGCTTTAAAACTTGACGCTCCGATATCGCTGAAGCATTGAAAGAAGCGGAGTCACATAAGACGGAGACTTAATGACGGGTTCTGCTAACTTCTCATGAGATTTAGGTTCGTGTTAACTGTCGTGGGATGACTCATTGTTCTTGTGTTCTACGCTGTTGCAGGTTCTGGGTCTATCTTGAGTGATGGTTCACCCTGTAACAAATCGGGTGACAACTACACTTCTTTTTAATTTGTGTCAAGAACACGAGCATTTTGGCGCGAAATCTTAAAAGCATATTCAACCTAAAACAAACTGCTAGGTGGTCAAAGCCATGGTTCCACTTGCTCGCAGTTCGATAGCGATTTCTACTGGTTTTATAGCGAAAAGGCGGTTGATTTGCGAGTATTTTGAGGGTTTGAGTTGGTAGCCCGGGAGAGATTCGAACTCTCGTCAGCGGCTCCAGAGGCCGCCATGTTTGACCACTGCACCACCGGGCTTCATATTCGTGTGAACCGAGTATGTTTAAGCTAAAAACTGGAATGTTCTTCATAATAACTTTGCTGTTGGGTTCAACGAAGGTTTTCTACTTCTTTTTCTGGTTTGCTTCACCTATGCAGTTGCATTCTTGGGCGGCTCGGATAATAGTCTTGGCAGCACCACAGCGTTTGCACTATAGGGTTCATGTTTTTCAGAAAGCGTCTTGTGCAGAACACCTTATCCGGGTACTCGTATGCGTTGTGGCTTGTACAGTTACCGCAATATCTCTGTGTGCTTTCGGCTTTCTTCATTTGGATCCTTTTCCCTTCAGCATTTCGTTCTTTAGCCTCGGCGCACGCTTGAAACTTTTGCCTAAGCGTTCAATTGTTGAGGCCACTATGAATGGGAAAACCATCATTGCTTCGCCGATCACCATAGTCTTGTCTGACTCTCCCTTTAGTTTGCCCCAGCTCACTGTTTCCTCCAGCGTTGACCCTGACAATCCGCCGGTTTCTGGTCGATCCATCGTGATCACCACAGCGTAGTCGATGCCTGACTTGGTTGCGAGAGCAGCTGATTGTATCGTGTTTCTGGGCACCCCACCCCCGATTATTATCATGCCGTTCCTTGGAGACTTTTTGAATACGCTGATTATTTCTGGCACATCCTTGAATGCGTCGACTACCAACGTGTTTCTGAAGTGTTTTCGAGTAGCATGCAGATTGTAGATGTAGCCGAATTCTGAATCCCGCAGTGCAGGAATGAAAACAGGTGTTTTGGTTTCATATGCGGCTCGCAGAATCGAGTTGTGGTCGCTGACCTTTCTGCCTAGTTCCCATGCGAAATCCCTTGAGGACAAGGTTTTCCCTGCGTACTCTGCGGCTATTTCGTCGTACACTTCGACGAGTCTGATATCCAGCTTTATGAAATCTTCCTCAGGAATAAAAACGTCATGAATGCGGTAAACGTGATTCCTGTAAAGCACGTAATCATCTGCTTTCGAGTAGCCTTTGTAATGATGCCCACCCAAGGATTCTATTGTATCATGAACCATGTTCGCCCCAGTTGTGACTAGAACGTCGATAAGACTTTCACGCATCATGTCTGCGATCAGCGTTCGCATACCAGCGGGAACGACAGCCCCCGCCAGACCAAGAAAAACCGTGCACTTTCTGTCGCGCAGCATCCTCTCGTAGATATCGCATGCCGACGCAAGTTTCCCCGCTTCGAAAGACCCTGAATGCCTGAATTGACTGACAAGTTGGTCAACAGTGAGCACTCCATTTATCTTCATGTGTTGTACAGGTTCTCGCAGAATGTCTTTCCTCTGCACCAAAACGCACACGCTCAGAACTTCACTGTTTAGCTGACTAAACACAAATATCTTTCTATGCTGTTTCTCAAGCAGAAATGCGGCTGAGCTTGCTAGTCTTTTGTGAGCATTCGACTCGACATCTTCGCGTGTGAAAACTGGTTTACGAAGACTTAACCGAACGTTGAGAACCGTCTTGTCTCTACCCAGAACCTTCCAAACTGGAAGAACCACATCTTCTTGGCCTGCAACCTGCTGGGCTTACATCCTGGAAAATGGCGGACCAAAGAAGAAAGCAAAGCAAACGAGTCTTATAACAATGCGAAGTCGGTGGACTTGACTTTCCCTTTCGTGTCAAGAGTGACTTCGAACTTTTCAGCCCATGGATGCCCCTCCATGTCTATAGGGCAGGTGCCGCGGACAACCCAGAACTCGTTGCTTAGTTCAACTGTCGAAACCTCAACTCTTTCGGTGCACTTCCTCTTTCTAAGAAATTCGACTGCTAGTTGCTCGGCTGCTTCCTTCGTGATGTTGCTCTCATTCATTGCAATTCCTCGGGCAAATCGCCCTAAATGTTTTCCATTGAAAGCATTAAGGGTTATGAAGACAAAATCTTGAGCTATAATACTTGCTACTTATTTGAAAGCACAAACCTAAACTGTCAGACCATAGGTTCAAATTGACATCAGCCTCTTGAGACTGGAGCACTCTGGATGGGAAAAGAAGTCTTATGAGCGAAAAGAAGCGGATTATATTTCACATTGATATGGATCACTTCTTCACGGCTGTCGAGGAGAGAGAGCATCCTGAGTTCAAGGGCAAGCCCGTCATTGTTGGGGCCGACCCAAAGGGGGGGACTGGAAGAGGTGTTGTCAGCACGTCTAACTATCTGGCCAGAGAGTTCGGCATCAAGTCTGGGATGCCCATCTCGAACGCTTGGAAGCTGTGTCCGAATGCGGTCTACCTGCCCGTAAATTATGGGCTTTACGTGAAAGTGTCGAATGAAATCATGGGCATGATACGATGATATGCTGACAAGTGTGAGAAGTGGGGTATCGATGAGGCTTTCCTAGATGTCACTTCGAAAGTGAAGAACTACGTTGCAGCTGAAGTTCTAGCTCGCCAGATAAAGGATGGAATTTACACCACGCAAAGGCTGACCTGCTCAGTCGGAGTAGGCCCGAACAAGTTAATCGCCAAGATAGCCAGCGACTTTCAAAAACCTAACGGTTTGACCGTCGTCAAGCAGGAGGACGTTAGAGAATTCCTGGCCCCTTTGCCTGTTCGGAGGCTTCTTTGGGTCGGGTGCAAGGCTGGACAGAAACTGGAGAGCATGGGAGTGAAAACCGTGGGCGATTTAGGACTCTGTGACCCTTCCCTGTTGGTTGACATGTTCGGCGAACTTGGCGTACAGCTTCATCTGATGGCACAGGGAATCGACAAGAGCGATGTTCAAGAAAAAGACCAGATTATATCTATAAGCAGAGAGTTGACGTTTGAAAAAGACGAGGATGATTTTGAAGCTGTTCTCCTGACTCTGGACAAACTTGCCGAATTAGTATGCGAAGACGCTCTGAAGCAACATTTTCAGTTCAAAACTGTGACAGTCAAGGTTCGCTACGAGAATTTCGAAACTCACACACGCAGCAAGACGCTGCTCTTCATCACGAGTCAACACTCGGATGCAAAAAAAACTGCGAAAGAACTTCTCAAACCCTACCTCGACCCAGGGAGGAGCATCAGACTAATCGGCCTGCGAGTGTCAAATCTAATCTCAGGCTCGGGGCAGAGAACCCTTCTCAACGACGTAAAGTAGATCGTTTGGCAGCAGCTCTTTCTGGAAGCCTTCGAACCTCGAAAACGACGGGGTTTTCCCCATCTGGACACGCATTGTAGATTACATCCTCGTCTTCAGCCCACGGAAAGCTCGCGTTATACCTCAGCGCAAAAACCTTGGGAAGCAGAACAGTCAAGACGCTGTAGCAGATAGCGCCCTTGACGCACCTCCCATCGAGGAAAACCTTGTCCCCTGCCCTATGACCGAAGACACATTTCCCTTTTTGACTCTTAACTGTGACCTCGGCTATTGACATGAAGAACCCACCATATTCACTTGCTAATCGGATATTTCTCTCTTATCCTTTCGTCTGTAATTTTCGCGATCATCGCACATGATATCAGCACACATTTAACTCCGATTAATTCAGCCAGGTCTGCAGGTTTCTGGTCCTGCGTGACCAGTAATAGATCATGGCTCTTCGCATATTCAACGATTTGTCTGTCTCTTGCAGCCTTCAGGCCAGCCTCTTGCGCAGTAAGCACTTCCCATCCCAAAGTCTCAAAGTACTCTTTGAGGCCAGCATACATCTCATCGAGCAGGAGCTTCAATCTCATCAACCTTCGCTGGGTTATTTTGGTTCCCGCGTTATTTACGTGCTTCCTCACAGGGTAGGCGTTACAAGCTGGGCTGGCGCAATATTTCTTCCCTCTAAAGATCGCTCGTAACACGTGAGGTAAATTATGCTATCCAGTGTTGGAGACAGTCGCAGGTTTGTTTCAGGCTTTGCCCCAAGTAAGCACAAAAGCGCGCGCTAGCTGTCAACTTTTGTTTATCTGAAGGCCGGGTTTCAGGTTTTCGATGGCGCCATCACAACGTGCTTGGATTATTACGTAGCTGTTTCGTGCGAAGTTCACACTTTGCTTGAAGCTGAATACAAAAAAGGGGAGTATAGTTGTTTGTCTTGCTGTTTGGCACTAGTGCGTGATGGATAGAATTGTTTCTGCGTATGTGCTTCCGCTTGTCATATCGTAGAACACTATGACGCCTAATCCGCTGGGTGTTGAAGACGTGTCGGTTATTGTCACTGTTTGTGTTCCCAATGCGGGTAGTGTGAAGCTTGATGGCGTTATGGTGACCCCGCTTAATGCCTTGAAATGCTGTCCACTAACGGCCAGCGTGAAGACTTGACTTCCCGCGTCATTAATAGTTGGTATTGCTGCCCAAACACCGATGGCTGGATTGTTGATGGTTATTGATCCTCCGTTTGCGTTTATCGTTCCAGCGTTGTGGCCGAATGGATCCCAGAGCATCAGGCTCAGCGAGTGGCTTCCGACCCAGCTTAAGGTCACTTTCAGTGTTATCATGTCAGGTGTCACCGGCAATCCATAAACGTTGTAGCCGACGTTTGAGCCCCCGAATGAGTTTAGCGTGTCAGTTATTGATTGTGAATATGCTTCGGTTGCAAGAGACATAGCCATGGTTTGAACTTTCACGTTTCCAGGTATAGTGTTTGACACCGTAAAGGTCTTGCTTGTTTGGAATTTGGTCAGGGCTACCAGTAATGGCGTCTTTATCGGCGTGCCTTGGCTCAGCTTCAATGTAACTGTCTGGCCGAATGTGTTTCCGAAGTATATGGCGTGGATTCCAACGTACCAGTAGCCTGGAGACAAGCTTAACGTTGATAGCATCTCCATCGTTGTTCCCGTTGTGGTGTACCACTCGTATCCCAGTGAAGCCAGTGGAGCTTCAGAGGCAGCTTTCACGAGGCCTGCAGGGTTAACGAGGAACACGTCAAAGTCTGCGTTTGGAGTCGTCCAAGTGACTGTCAGCATTAGGTTCCCAAGGGTGAAGGCTTGCACAGGTATGTAGTACCAGTCTCCTGAATCGCCCGTTCTGGGCTCGTTCATTACGTTTGCCTGCAGCGTGAATGTCTGTCCGAGTGCTGCTGGCACAGTAATGACGACTGGTATGTCGATTGATGATCCACTGACCGTTGTCCTAACGAAGCCGCTGTAGATACCGGGTGCCGTGCCTCTTGGAACTGCCATCGTGGTTCTCAGTCTAGTGTTGGATATTGATGTCGACACCCAATTCCAAGCTACAAATTTGTAGAAGTTAATCTGAGTGTCCACAGTGTTTATAGTTGGATAGGCGTTCCAGAATCTGAGAACGTATGTTCCAGGGCCGAAGTCAATTCTTGCGTCAAACCATTGGACGTTCGTGTGGGCATATGCATAGTTTATCATTATCAGATCAGTTGGGTCTCCTTCAGTCCTTTCCTTGTAGAGCACCGTGTTGATGTGAACATCTGTCCATGTACTTCCGTCGTATGAGGGAATTGGCGTTCCATACGCAATTACAGGATCAAACTTTACGCGAACATCCGCATAGTCGACACCTGCTGGAATTGTGAAGGGTATCCACGTGCTTCCGCTATTGGTGCCGCCGACGAGTCTCCCGTTGGTATTGATGCGCTGAAACTAGTAGTGCTAACATATTGAAGCCAGATAGCTTGAGCACTGTTTATGGTGCTTGTGAAGGTGGACGATGTGGTGCAGCTTGAACCTGCAGGAAGCAATTTGCTTATGTAGTCTGTGTTAGAGTATGCTGCACTGTTCAATGCAGCTTCGACGGCTTTGTAAGCATCGACACGACCCGCTCCCTGTCGGTTCGCGGGCAGCCCAAGGTCTTTTGCAGTGTTCATCAGGATCTCTTTCACGACTGCTGGTGATGGAAAAACGCCGTGAGCCTGCTTGTATGCCTGAAGGACCAATGCGCCTGTTCCTGCTGCAACTGGCGTGGCCATGCTTGTTCCACCGAACTGCAGATATGCGCCTGTCGTGCTCCGCGTCTAGTGATTCGCCCCATGCACCTGGTGCGCATACGTCCGGGTCTAGTCTGCCGTCTGCAGTTGTACCACCGCTGCTCCAGAAGATAACTTGGTCGTTTTCGTAGCCAGTGACATAGCCAGGATTGACTGGCCAATAACCATAGAGCCAGAAGACGCCCGAGTTCTCTGTTGAGGCGCCTACCGTGATGACGTCCTTGGCGTCGCCAGCTGATGAAACGGTACCTGCGCCTTGGCTGTTGCCTGCAGCGACAAAGCACGTGACACCTTGCTGTGTAGCAGCTTCCAGTGCTAGACATGTCGGGTCGTACCCGTTGTTCGGAATCTCCAGGCCTCCGAGGCTCATCGTTATTATGTTTGCTCCACTCGCGACAGCCCAGTCGATTCCGTTGATTATCCATGAGTCCCATCCCCAGCCCGCGTCTGTAAGCACTTTGCCTCCGATGACTTTGGCGCCAGGTGCGACTCCCATGACTTTAAAGAAGCCATAGTAAGTCAGAATACCCTGTGCCGCGACTAGACCTGTAGTTGCTGTCCCGTGGCCATTACCATCGTGTATAGACGTGTCTACTTCACCTGTGAATATCTTGTAGTTTGTGACCACGCCAGCCAAATCTGGATGGTTGAACCAGATTCCCGTGTCCAGATCAGCGACTACTACGCCTGTACCGTTGATTCCGATGTTCCACGCTTGGTCAGCGCCAATCCAGAATGGGAATTGCGCATAGGCATATGGGCCTGGTTGGTTGAAGGCTGCGCCGCTGTCGTCTCCTAGTGTGTTTGGAGGAAGATACTTCTTTCCGTCTACAAGTATCTTGTCCACGCTCACCAGTGAGGACAAGGCGAGTATCTTGTCTGCTGACAGTGTGGTTGCGATGGCGTTTATGACATGGAATTGCGCGGTGACTGTTCCTCCTAGGCTCGTGATGGCATTCACTGCTACGGATTGGGCGACTCCTGGTTGCAGCATGACTATTATGCGGTTGCCGCCAGAGGGATCTGCATCCATCTGGGACTTGAGGTCAGGCGCTATCTTGGCAACATTAGGTTGTGCAATCACGCTTGAGGTTAGAGCACTTGACATTGGCAAGAATGCGATCAAACTAAGCAGCATCGTTGCAATGGCTATTATTGATACTATTTTTCTGTTCAAATTTAACACCTTAGAATTCTTCTTTTTACTCCTTTCTTGGCACAGAATCTAGCTCTCTTAAGAGTTATAAATCTTGTGAAACTCTCTTCTATTCTGTAGCATAATAGAACTTATTTCCACAAACGATATCTACCTGTCGGATTCCTCTTGAATTAGAGCACAAATGCGAAAAAAGATCGCGTGCGGAATTTTCTTAACCTTGCTGTTGGCTAGTTTGCCTTCATTAAGGGTCAATATCCCGAGGACAAAGGCATGGGCGGGGACAATCAATATACTTGCTGACGGAAGCGTTGATCCACCAGCAGCGCCCATTACAGTGAACGGCGATATCTACATGCTGACTGACAATATCCTCAGTGCTGGGGATGGAATCGTAGTTGGAGCCAGCAGCGTAACTGTTGATGTAGACGGATATGCGATCCAAGGTAGTTCTAACGGAAAGGGCGTTGACCTGACAGGGACAACTGGTGTAACGGTCAAGAACGCAAATGTGATGGGTTTTTCTTTGGGTATCGTTCTAGCGTCGACCTCTCAGGACGTCATTTCAGGGAATACCATCACAGGACCAGATAATTGGGATTTTAATCAGTTCGTCAGATGACAATACGATAGTTGGCAACAACATGCAGCAGAACGGTGCCTGCGGCGTATGGGCTGTCAGTTCCTCAAACAGCAATATTTCTGACAATACTGTTCAACAGAACAGCGCCTATGGCATGTGGCTCAGTAGTTCATCAAACAACATTATTTACAGCAACAACTTTGTCAACAACACACAACATTTACACCACCTACGACTCAATCAATATTTGGGATGATGGCTACCCGCTAGGGGGGAACTACTGGAGTGATTGCGCTGGACGAGACTGGTACAGTGGCACTTTTCAAAATGTGACCGGCAGCGACGGCATAGCTGATAAACCCTACGCATTAGACCAGAACAACCGCGACAATTTCCCTATCATGAAACCTCTCCCATGGGGTGCCCATGACATTGGAATGACCTATATTGGCAAGATATGGCAGGACCATTTTCCATCGGTTTTTCCTTTAAAAACGGCTGCAGGCTTAGGCTTCAAGGTGCATTTCAATGTGTTCGTAATGAACTACGGCGACTACACTGAGACCTTCAACGTAACAGCATACGCCAATAACACTATTATCGGTACAATCACAAGCATCACTCTAGCAGGAGGGAAATCCATCTTTCTAAACTTCACGTGGCTTACCACCGGCCTTGCCACGGGCAACTACACAATAAGCTCTAATGCAACGCAAGTTTCAGGCGAAACAGACACTTGGAACAACACACTCACGGGTGCCCAGGTGTTCCTAACCATTCCAGGCGACTTAAACGGTGACTCCAAAGTCAGCCTTCTGGACCTTGTGATGCTGGCAAATTCCTACGGAACGCCTCCTGGGGACTCGAAATGGACTCCAAACGCTGACATAGATGATAATGGCGTTGTCGGACTAACAGACCTCGTCATATTGGCACAGCACTACGGATAGGTCTACTTCATTACCCACAACTGGAAACACTGCCTTCACTGAGGGGCCACGTGAAAACTCTGATAGGAAGGCAAGCAAAGCAACGGAAATGAACCTGAGAAATGATTGCTTCAAGAAGGGTAGAGAGTTGGGCAATCGCGGCGCCACTGACTTTATTGACGACAAGTCCTTGGAGTAAGCGCAGCACGCGTTGAAGTCCCCCCCCAAGGTTGGATAATACGCGTCTGACCCTCTACGTGACGATACTGTTTTCTTCCATGTTTATGTGTCGGAATAGAGAGTTGAAGAAAAAAGAGGTATTAGCAACTACTACTCGATATCGTGCTATCTGAATTGCAAAGCATAGAGACGACGTTTTGCAAACCTTCGCTCACAAGGGTTCGGGAAGCAACCCGCAAGTCCTCTTGATAGCCTTGAACACGACTTCTCCATCAAGAAGGGTTGCGAACGGACTGTACACAGCCAAATCACCTATAGCAGAGCTTCGCACGTGGAGACCTTGCCCTCGCGCAAAGACTTAAAGAACAGCTGGATCAATAATACGTCAAGGTATAGATATTGGCCTCGTGGAAAATGCACATCTTAGCCGTTGCGGCAGGTATATCGGAATTCGTCGTTGTCGGCATCCTTTTTTTGATTGCTTGTTTTTCGTTTGGGGGCTATCTTCTGATCCAATCCCTCGCTATGTTTGGAATCAAGGGCGGTTCCGTCGCAACCGCACAGTTGATCCTTGGAATAGGTGCAGTTCTAGGGTTCATAATCGGTTTGAGTGCGTCGGTTAGTGCATTCGAAAGAAAGAGATGGATTTTGTCTGTCCTTGGACCGTTGACGACGGCATATTGGGGTATACTGATGTGTTTCTATACGCTGCTAGCGATACAAGATCCTGGGGATGCTTTCGTCGGCATGACTGTCGGGTACACTGTGATTCTCCTATCCGTTATTAGCGGCCTACTTCTCGTCATATCAAGACGCGAATTCCAAGCGCGCAGAATACCAGTGGATTGACACCTATCTGAGGTTTCTAGTATCCGCTTCTGTTCAGAATTGGCGAACCCCACGTACGACAGGGCACCATGGCCAGCTTCTTTCAGAGCAACTTCCAAACTGAAGACCCAAATAAGCATGTTGTTCTACGTGCGTTCGGACCTTGAGGCCGGGTGACTTGCGGGATGGTGCGCCAGGTTTCCAACCTCAAGACTCGACAGAAGAACTGTCGCAAGCCCCGCAAGGAAACTCGGATAACAGAAGTGTTTTTTCGTGTATGTCATGGTCTCATCGTCGAACCATGCTCCTGTCGCTGTTGTGCAAAACCTTAATAGATACAGATTCCTAATTTCCGTCGGTTTCGGCGGTAATGTGCGATGAACATTCATGAAATGAAGGATGTGCATAGGATTTTTGTCTTCGTGGATACTGAGACTGGGGAAGACATTGGGACTATGAAAAGAATAATCGCTCTTGAGGAAGTCAAAGAAGTTCATTTAGTCAGCGGTCAGTATGATCTGCTTGTTGTTCTGGAGCTCAACGTTCATGGAACCGCGATTTTCACGTCAATCCAAGAACTGGCTCAACAAGCAGTTCAGAGAATCAGAAAGATTGACGGTGTTCGCGACACTAGCACGATTGTTCCTTTCCTGTCGTTGAGCAAACAAACGGACTAGCATTTAAACCATGCCCAGATGCGCTCAGCGTCGGCAATAATGCATCTTTCTACGGTAAGAGTCCGCCTTGGCATTGACCATTAGGCAAAAGAAAGCCCCATCAAAATAATCCCGCACAGCAGCACTAAGGCAGCAGCAGGTCTCGTGAACCTTCCCAGCGCGTTGACTTTATCGTGTACGCTCGCATAATACGCCAGAAGCCCTATTGCGAGGCCAAAAATCCCTATGAGAAGATAAAGGCTGTTCATTTCAACTCCTAAAAAGGTTCTACGACGGCGTCGATTTAAGCCTTCTGTCACACCTTAATCCAGCCACAAGAATCCCAGTGTGCCTTAACTGATCGCTAGTGACATGCACTATTCGATTTCGGTCAGCTTCTAGCCAACAACTCTTCTGATGAACAGCTTTCCGTAAACAGCAAAAACGGAACAAGTTGCTGGAAAAAGAACTATGCGCACTTCTATGATCGTGTTTGAATGGCGGGCCCGCAGGGATTTGAACCCCGGGTGTCCGGTCGTTTGAGATCTCCGGCTCCGAAGGCCGGCGCCTTAATCCAGACTGGGCTACGGGCCCATTCAACAGTAGCTCGCAGCTGATTAAAAGAGTTCCGAAAAACCTTGAAAACAACCGCCAGTTCCTAGGTCGACAATAGCGTCAGCAAGTTAACCTAAGTGAGTGCAAGCAGTGCTGTTCGCAGTGCAGAGCCAATACGATGATGTCTAAGAACTTGAAGACGGCGTTGTCGAGTTTCACGTGCAGACGTTAGCAGATCCGCGTTACTGAGTCCTGATATAGATTACACGGTCATAAAATGCTTTAACAAAGAAAACCAAAGCTAACGCGCTTAGGGTGGAGGTACAGCTGAACCTTTAGCACTAATGATCAGGAGCAAATTCACGTGATTATCCAGAACAGTTCGCGATACCCGTCTGACAAAGTTGAAAGCCTTGTCAAGTTTGCCCTGAAAAATGCGCCGCAGTCAGACAGACTGGAAGTGCATGTAAGAGGTAGCAAACATGCATTCTACGGACGAGTCTTTGCAAGCGCAGAGAATTGCACTTGCGGATGCAACCGTCAGCGCTTTCTGATTGTGGTCCGCATAGGCAGCAAGAAACACTTTCCATACCTCTCAGTATATCCAAATCATAAAAGATGCCAAAAATACGCCATAATTTTGAGAAACTGGAAAGAAGCACTTGTCAAAGTCACGGCACACGAAGCAATGCATTTGCAACAACTGACTGAAAAGAAGCCCATGTGGGAACATCAAGCAGAGAAACACGCCAAAATGATCCTCACCAAGTATCGCAACACGACTACCGACCCCTAAGCATAACCCAAACTTAGATCTTCGCAGGATCCTGGTTTGTTTGACAACTCAAAACGTACACCCACCTTTAGCGCATAGTTCTTCGTTTTGACCATAATTGCAAAACGTGCACCGGCAGGTCTGCAGAAGCCGCTTGCTAAAGAAAAAAATATGCTCGAACGGTTAGAGGCGTTTTTCTCTCTTGACCATATCGGAAAAACCCTTAAAAACAATCTGGCCTCTTATTCTAGTTCACCGCTGCCTAGGGCCGGTAGCTCAGCTTGGCTGGAGCGTTCGGCTGATAACCGAAAGGTCGAGAGTTCAAATCTCTCCCGGCCCACTTCTTGAAAGCTTCAGTTTCAAGAACTAAAGTGTTATAAGTACACGAATAAAGAGAAATCGTTCAAGGTGGTTCTTTGTCCAAAGACGCAGATATGCTTGAAGAGCTCAAGAAGATTCGCGCATTACTTGAACCAAAACCTGCACCAGCGGCACTGCCAGCACCAAAAGGCCTGTGGGCCGAATTCATGGATTTCATCTCCAAATACAAAGTCCTCGGTCTCGCAGTCGGTTTCATCATGGGTCTTTACCTCGGAAACTTGGTGCAAGCTCTCGTGAAAGACTTCCTGCTTCCTGCCATAGGCCTGGCGATCCCAGGCATGAAAGACATGGCTACCTATGCGGCTACCGTAGCATCACAGGTATTCGGAATAGGAGACTTTTTGGTGGCGCTGATAACCTTCATCATCGTAGCCTTCGTGGTGTTCCTTATCGTGAAGGTAGCCAAGAAGTGGGGCATGGAATAGAAGGAATCAAGGAACACATAGCAAGCGCCTGTGCCAAACACGTCGCAGACACTTTTTCCCCTTTGTTAACGTTGAATAGAAAAGCTGAAATCCTGATTGCTCCCATATGGCGTTACAGTGGTTTGCATGCCCTATTACCTCTTGCTTTCCAACCTGACGGACGAGGGATGGAAAACTATCAGAGAAAAACCTGAGAGGATCAAAGAAGTCAATAAGGAACTTGAAGCCTTCGGAGTTCGAGTGGTGAGTCAGTACGCTGTACTTGGTCCCTATGACTTCGCAAACGTAGTGGAGGCCCCTGATAACAAAACCATAGGAAGAGTTTCGATCGAACTTGGGTCGAGAGGCACAATCAAAATCATAAGCATGGCTGCGATTCCTATTGACGAATTTGTGGCTTCAATGAAGAAACGCTGAAAACAAACCATTCTCCTTTTTTTCCGTACGGCTATCACAAGAGGCCCCAATGATGCTACTGAAGAATCTCAGTTGATGGTGAGTACGAACTCGTTGAAGTGAGTTCAAAAAGGTCCCCAACTCTTGAACAGCCCTTGGCCCGAGACCAACTCATTCGAAGATTCTTGGGATCCATGGAGAATTCATTTATACGACCTCCATTGTAACTAACTACACTGGGTTTCCCTCAGAGGAATCTTGGGTTTGACGGAGAAAGCTTTCAATAGGCTACTGCTTGGAGCTGTCGACTCGGCTTTGTCCTCGCTTGGCGACTCTGCAAGGCAGTCAGTCTACTTCCACCTCGAAAAGGAGTTTGAAATAAGGAGGGACGACATTCCCGGTCGAATTGAGGATTTCGATCGTGGGCTCGTAAGGATTTTCGGGCCAGGAACACGGTTTTTAGAAGTCATGATGATGAAGAAGCTGTATGAAGAGTTAGGATCAAAAGGGAAGATTCTGAAAATAGGACAGGGCAGAGAGTTCAAATTCGTAGACTACGTGGAAGCGGCGAAACGGAAGTACTCAAGGGCAAAGAAACCCTAGATCTTTTTGCAGAAACCATCTGAAATGCGCCTGACTCGAGCACGGTTTGGTAATATATATCAATGGTTCACAAACGTTTTATCAATGCATACCCATTTTCATTCAAAACCTAGGCAACGTTGCAGGCGAGGACATCAATTGATCCGAGATGACTTCAACAAAATCCTTCTTTCCGCAGTTGATGAAGGTTTATGCCTGCTTGGTGACTCGCCTAAGCAAGCCGTCCTCTTCTACCTTGAATCTTCTTTTCAGATTAAGGAAGAAAGCATTCCGTGCAACTTGACGGAGTTCAAGAAAGCTTTGGAGGGCATATTTGGGCCAGGAGCACTTTATCTTGAAAAGGCTATCACAAAACGCCTGCATGAGAAACTCGGCTTGAAATATGAAGAAAGCAGGAACACAGACTTTCTGGAATGTGTAGAGATCGCAAAGAGTCGGATAATAAACAAAGGGGAAATAACTGTAGAATGATGGGCGTGGAGGTGAGTGTATATGGATAACGACGCAAGAATTCTCATAGTTGACGATGACGAAAACATAAGAAAGGTCCTAATTGCAATACTTGAAGATAAAGGGTATAATATCGAGGCAGTGGGCACAGCTAGAGAAGCAATAAGAAAAACTGAGAAGACACACTACAACCTAGCCTTAATAGACATTCGACTCCCTGACATGGAAGGAATAAATCTTTTGACTAAAATCAGGGACACAACTCCTCGAATGCGAAAAATAATCATCACGGGCTATCCCACTTTGCAAAATGCCGTGGAAGCTGTAAACAAAGGCGCAGACGCTTACATAATGAAACCTTTTGACGTGGAAAAAGTGTTAAGCACAATCGACGAGCAATTGAGAAAGCAGGAGCTGGACAGAAAGTACAGCCAAGACAAAGTCGCAGAATTCATTGAAACTAGAGTGAAGGAATTGGATTTGGAGAGAGAGATCGCCCATGGCAAGAAACAGTGACTCGGACTGTCCCTTTTCTGAACCCTTTTCTAAACGTCTAGTTTTCAATGACCCAAATTCACGTTTCCGCAAAACGATTTCTTCTCTTAGGACGCACAGTTGCTCGAGAACATATGTGCAAAGCATATTTTAGTTCTGGTTTCTTCGTCGTCCACGGGTCGTGTGCCCTTAAAATGGGCGAAATATGGTTGAGCTCACAGTTTGGTCGACTACACTTGGAAAGGTGGCGTGCGCGCTAACATGGTGGGACGTTGGTCAGTTTGAAACTGCTTGTTTGATACTCATCCTCCGTTTTGCTGTTGTTCTTGAGCTGAGGATTTCCAGCATTTCGGTACCAAAGTCTTAAACCTCAACTTCATTCGTTCGAATTGAGGCTAATCTCTGCGAAGACCCTTGTTTTGCCACTCTTCTTTTTTGCTGATTATGTATATTTAAGGCATATTGCCTTTGTATCTTCGCTTGACGATTTCTATGTTAATGTGAAAAGGCTTTAAATAGAGAGACCCTACCTTTAGTGTCTACTTTAGCCAGAAAAACACTAAGAGTTGTGAAATACACGATCGTGACCATGATGAAATGTCCTTACTGCGGCTCGGAGAATCTGAAGACCCTTGAGACAAGGGACTCATCTGACAACACAGTCAGGAGACGCAGAGAATGTGGAGATTGTGAAAAACGTTTCACTTCCTACGAGTACGTTGAAACGGTCGAGCTCATGGTTAAGAAAAAAGACGGTAGGCCCGAACGCTTTGACCTGAACAAAATAGTCAGAGGCCTTCAAAAAGCATGTGAGAAACGACCCGTGACGATGGAGCAGATACACGAGCTGGCAGAGCACGTCAGACAAGACTTAATGGCTCTCGGAAAGGAGGAGATCAGCTCCCGAGAAATCGGGGACCTAATCATGCGTCATTTGAAGACCCTTGACAGGGTAGCTTACATCAGGTTTGCCTCGGTCTACAGAGAGTTTGAGGAACCTGAAGATTTCCAGAAATTACTCAAAGAGGTAAAAACATGAATTTCGTAAGAAAGCGAGATGGAAAATTAGAACCGTTCGATCAGGAACGGATAACCACCGCGGTTTGGAAAGCTGCGAAGGCCGTGGGTGGAAAGAACCGTGAACAGGCCAGCAGACTAAGCGATCAAGTCCTAGTCGAACTCAAGAACCGTTTTGGAGAAGATGGCGTTCCAACAGTAGAAGAGATTCAAGACTTGGTCGAAAAGACGCTGATAGAAAATGGACACGCAAGAACCGCCAAGGCATATATTCTCTACAGGAAACAGCACCAAGATCAGAGAGAACTAGCTGCACTATTGAGCGACGCAGACCTTGTGGATCAATATTTGGATATTGAAGATTGGCGAGTGAGAGAAAATTCCAATATGAGCTACTCCCTGCAAGGTTTGAACAATTATCTCTCATCGACGGTCGTAGCCAAGTACTGGATTAGCAGGATTTACCCCCCGCACATGGCTGAAGCCCACTTTTCCGGGGACATGCACATCCACGACCTCGGCGTCCTAGGAGCCTACTGTGTTGGATGGGACCTGAGAGAGCTGCTCACGTCAGGGTTTGGAGGCGTTTCTGGGAAAATCGAAAGCAAGCCAGCAAAGCACTTCAGAACAGCGTTGGGGCAAATCGTAAACTTTTTCTACACTCTCCAAGGTGAAGCTGCAGGAGCCCAAGCCTTCAGCAATTTCGACACTTACCTAACGCCTTTCATACGTCACGACGGCCTCAATCAGAAAGAGGTTGAGCAGGGACTGCAAGAATTCTTCTTCAACATGAATGTTCCAACCCGCGTGGGATTCCAAACGCCGTTCACAAATGTGACGCTGGATTTAACAGTGCCGAGTTTCATGAGAAATGAGGCCGTCGTCCTCGGCGGGAAAATGATGGACACTACATACGGCGACATGCAGCCAGAGATGGACATATTCAACTCAGCTTTTGCAGAAGTGATGAGCCAAGGAGACTCTAAAGGCAGAGTTTTCACGTTTCCAATACCCACGTACTGCGTTACAAAAAACTTTGATTGGGACTCGCCTCCATGCCGAAAGATCTTCGAGGTAACGGCCAAGTATGGTGTCCCTTACTTTTCAAACTTCATCAACAGCGACATGAAACCAGAGGACGTTCGAAGCATGTGCTGCCGCTTAAGGATAGACAACAGGGAGCTTCGCAAACGTGGAGGAGGGTTCTTCGGGGCCAACCCGTTGACAGGGTCGATAGGCGTCGTCACACTTAACCTTCCAAGATTAGGATATTTGGCAAAAGATGAAGCCGAATTCTTTGAACGGTTGGAAGCACTAATGGAAATCGCGCGCGACAGTCTTGAGACAAAACGCAAGGTGTTGGAATCGTTCACAGACAACGGATTGTACCCATATTCTAAGCATTATTTACGAAACGTCAAAGAAGGGTTTGACTGTTACTGGAAGAACCACTTTTCAACTATAGGTGTAGCAGGGATGAACGAAGCTATCCTGAACCTGCTCGGGGTCAACATAGCTTCGAGTGATGGAACAGAATTTGCTATTAGAGTGCTGACATTCATGCGCGAAAGGTTGTCGGATTACCAGGAGCTAACAGGAAATATCTATAACCTTGAGGCTACTCCCGCTGAAGGAACGAGTTACAGGCTTGCGCGTATCGACAGAAGGAAGCATTCGGACATCATTGTAGCCAACGAGAAGAACGCCTCGCATGGAGCGGAACCATTCTACACCAACTCTTCACAATTGCCCGTGGATTACGAGGGCGACCTCTTTGAGGCCCTGCAGCACCAAGACAGGCTACAGCCACTCTACACGGGCGGAACAGTCTTTCACATCTTTCTAGGAGAGAGGCTCTACTCATGGAAAGCCACGGTCGAACTTGTCAAGAAGGTTGCTTCAAGTTCACATCTGCCGTACTTTACCCTCACGCCCACTTTCAGCATATGTCAGACTCACGGCTACATAAATGGAGAGCATAAACAATGTCCCACTTGCGGGGCAAGATGCGAGGTTTACTCGCGAGTGGTCGGATACCTGAGACCTGTTGACCAGTGGAACGACGGCAAACAGGCAGAGTTTGCAATTCGCCGAACTTTCGACAAGTCAGTAGTCATGCAAACAGTGACTGCCTGAGTGAAAGGTACATGAAGTTCAGCGGTATCCAAAAGACAAGTTTGGTTGACTTTCCAAACCGCATAGCCTCGGTTCTCTTCACTCCAGGCTGCAATCTGCGCTGCCCATATTGCCACAACTGGAGGATCGTTGTCGACCCCAAGCCGCCCTTCTTGAACAGCGAAATGGCCCTTAGAATCCTCGAGGAACGCAAAAGATTCGTCGACGCTGTTGTCATCACAGGCGGCGAGCCTACAATTCACAGGGAACTCCCGAAATTCTTGAGAAAAGTCAAGGAGAAGGGCTTTGCAGTGAAGCTTGACACGAACGGTCTGAACCCGCAAGCGCTGGAAGAGTGCCTGCCATACTTGGATTACGTAGCACTGGATGTAAAGACCAGCCTTCAGAAATACGCTCGGTTGGGAGCAGGAGACACGAATGGGCTCGTGCGCACAATCGAGATGCTGAAAACTGGAAAAGTTGAATATGAGTTCAGGACGACGGTCGTGCCAGACTTTGTTGATGAAGCAGATGTGAGCGAGATAAGTGAACTGATTAAGGGTGTGAAGAATTTCGCGCTGCAACAGTTCGTGCCAGATGACGCACTTGACAAGAAGCTCTGCGGCACAAAACCCTATGCCTTGGAAAGCATCATAGCCATCGCCGAACGTATGAAACCGTACGCAGAGAACGTTACAATTCGAGCTTAACAGCGTCAGCTTCGCAACACTCATCGACATTGGGTGCGCAAAGTTTAAAGGGTCAACGTATTGTTTAGGTTTCGAATGCTCTAGGGATGGACTGAGACTTGAGCAAAAAAGAACTGACTCTAGAAGAACGAAAAGCAGAAACCCTGATTAAACTGAGAGGTTACAAGTTAATAAAGAAACAGAAACACGAAGACGCGATAGGCTACACGGTCAACATACCCAAGGACAAAGAGAAGGCGCTTGTATGGTGCGTCCCAGGCGAGACAACGGTGGGAATAAACAGCATAAACCGTGTGACAAAAGCAATGAAGGACGCTGAAGTGGAAAGAGCAATAATCGTCACCGACGGAAGATACACGCATGCGGTCAAGCTCGGTGCGAAGAAAAAGAAAATCGAGTTGCTGCCCAAGACATTCCCAGCGTTTGACTTGTTTGAACACAAACTCGTACCCAAACATGAAATACTAAACGAAGACGAGAAAAAGACGTTGCTTGCACAGCACAGGGTTCACCCGTATCAACTGCCACAAATAAGTTCATTGGATCCATGCGTCAAAGCCATCGGCGCCAAGCCTGGCGACGTACTCCGCATAATTAGAAAGAGTCCCACAGCCGGAAAGCACATGTCATTCAGGTATGTGGTTGAATAGTCCCAGTTGCTGCAGATCAACTTAATTAGCTAGGCCTTGCGTTACTATTTTCTTTCACTTGGTGCCAGAAGTGCCGCCAGTAATTCAAATCCAGAATCTCACCAAGAAATTCGGAAACATAGCCGCAGTAGATCATCTGAACCTAGAAATAGAAGAGGGCGAAATTCTCGGACTTCTTGGACCAAATGGCGCAGGCAAAACGACAACGATTCTCATGCTTGCAACAGTTATCAAACCCACAGAAGGTACAGCCTCCGTCTGCGGGTATGACATCCGAAAACAACCTGACAAGGTTAGAGGTGTATTAGGCATAGCTTTTCAAGAACCAAAAATGCTGTGGGTCAGCACACCTTGGGACGTGGTCAACTGGCATGCTAAAGTGTGTGGACTCTCGACGTCGGAGCGGAAAAAAAGGGTCAAAGAAGTGCTCGATGCGGTTGACATGTGGGAGCCCAGACGCAAAAATGTTCATGCACTGTCAGGTGGAATGCGCAAACGAGTTGAAATGGCCAAGATATTGGTTCAGCGACCCAAAATAGCGATTGTCGACGAACCGACAGCTCAGATTGACATAGTTGGCAAACACAAAATATGGAACATGCTCCTGGAGCTTCGTGACGAAGGAAGCACGATAATCCTGGCGACAAATGAGCTTTACGAAGCTGACCGGCTTTCAGACCGCGTTGGAATTCTGCATAAAGGCAAGCTTCTAGTCCTCGGCACACCTAAGACTCTGAAGGACAGTATCTTGGGAGGCGACATAGTCGACGTCGAACTATCGCAGGCCGCATCAGATGATATTGTTGCAGACCTCAAAAGACTGAAAGAAGTCGTGGACATAATGCAGGCAAAGCCAACCAGCTTGCGTCTTTACCTGAACAAAGTGGAAGAGGTCGTTCCGCAGATAATGGGTTTGTTCTCGAAGAGAAACGTGCCTATAAGTTCAATACGCATGAGCGAGCCAAGCCTCGACGATGTTTTTGCGCATTACACGGGTCTGACGATCGAGGAAGCCCAAAAAGATGAAGGGTGAGCTGTAAACGAATAAGACTCTGTTCGTGATCGAGAGAGATATTCGTCTCTTCTTCCAGTACAAGTTTCTAATCATTATGCGTGCCATCTGGTTTGTTTCACAAGTGGCCCTTTTTGGGCTTATCGCGGCCAGCATGGTGAATGTTCCAGATTACTTCCGCTACTACGTGGGAGGGTTGGCAGTGATGACGCTCTATTCAACCGCTATTTTTATTGGTTTCGACATTTACGAAGAAGCTGAGCACGGTGTGTTTGAATATCTTCTCAGTCTACCTGTCTCCAGAAGGCAACTTGTGATAGGCAGATCAATAGGCGGGGGACTCAGAGCCTTCATATACGTTGGGCCGTTGATAGCAGTATCGCTGTTTGTGATTGGCGCGTTCAACCCGTTGAGTTTTGCGCTGGCCTTGCTTGCACTTTTCCTTTTCTCATTCGGGGTGTCAGGTATGAGCATCGCGTTGGCCGTGTTGATAAAATCGAGCGATAGGTTCGATATTTTCATGGGAATCCTAGACGCGTTGATCGTACGTTTGAGTACGGCCATGTATCCATTAGCAGTTATCCAGCAAACTAACCCGCTCTATGGTTGGACAGCAAACCTTAACCCTCTCTCTTACGCAGCCGACCTTTTCAGATGGGGGACTGGTGTAGAAAGCATAATAAGTACTCAGAATCCTCTGTTGCCTTTTTTGGGAATAGCAATCTTCTTCGGACTTTTTACTCTCTTAGGGGTTACGATCTATGAAAGAATGATAGAAGGAGGAGGCTGGCAGTAGATGAAGGGCATCATTCGGATGGTTGAACACGATTTCAGGAACTTTTTCCGCTACAAGTGGTGGCTTGTAGGTTTAATCAGCATGAACCTTGCTGACCTTTTCATTTCGGCGTTAGTTTACAATACTATTTTGAAGCAAAGCGTTTCAGCAAAAATCGGAAGCTACTTCAATTTTTTCGCGCCAAGTTTGGCGGTGACCGGACTCTTCGCCTCGGCTTTCATGATAGGTCGGGAAATCAACATGGAATGCCGAAGAGAAGTGCACCATTACATGTTGAGCTTACCGATGACACGGTTGGAACTGGCCATCGGACGCGTTCTTTCCGGCGGACTAAGAGGAATGATGTACATGTCACCGCTCCTGTTGACGTGCTTCATCTTTGTGGGCTTCCCTACGATAGGGCAATTGCTCTTGATTCTGGCCGTTCTTTTTCTGCTTGCGGTTGGCATTTCTGGCCTAAGCATCTCGATCGCCGTTTCAACGTCGAGCCTCGAGAAATTCATCACCGCAAGGGGAGCAGTTTACTATCTGCTTTTCTTCTGCAGCACTGTCTTCTATCCGCTCACTGTAATTCAGACCGTGGGAACCAGCGGCCAATTTCCGGCAGTATTGGTCACGTTGGCCGAGATTAATCCTTTAAGCGGAGCCTCCGACATGATTCGATCTTTCCTGCTCCCCAGCTTCTTCTCCTTCTCCTATTTTTCAATCCTCTACATTGCGGCCTTCTCCGCGACTTTCGCCTTCTTGGCGGCATTTGCCTACATGAAAATTCTGGAGCGCAGATAACAACTCCCTGACTAGTTCCATTTTTTCGAGTCTGCTTCTTATTTCCATATGAATCGCGCCCACTACACGTGTTTAATACAGCGTTTAGAGATCCTGAAACTATATTTCGAACGCACTGATTCTACTGATGACACTTCCTGTTTTCAGGTGGAAAATTGGGTCAACGTCCAGACCATGAACATGAAAGGCTGCAAGACATCTTAAGCTTCAGCAAGCACATTGCAGGTTCCTGTCAAATCACCGCAGCATGCCTGTGCAGCGGCTATGGTTCAAGCCTAGCCTCGTCGCAAACAATGTCTCAAGTTTTGCTGGTCATACAAGATTTCCAACCTAGGCTAATGAATTATGGGAAGGCTCTTGGCGCAGGCAGCCTTTCAGTTCTAGCCGTTGACAAATGGGTTTTTGAAAGAGACGTTGACAAAGGGCTTCTCGGCGAAGCTCTTGCTGCAGGATTGATTTTTCCATACGAACCGCTTGTCAACGAGGAGTATTTGCACATTCAAGAAACAACGTTAAAAAAGCGACTTATCCTCGAACTCCTGCAAAGCCTTGTACTAGATTTCCCCGAGCTATCTTACGAGTTCTACATTAAACCCAAGTACTTCATGTACGAAACCCTGTTAACTCGCGCCCGGCTTTTCCCGCCGATGCTTGAATCCTTAGCGAACCTAGTCAAAAATCCCAAAGGTCTTCAGCAGAGTCTACAAGGGTTTCTGGAGGCATTGAAAGAGTTGGAACAAGAGGAAATAATCAGCTTTTCAGGTGAATATGTGACCCTTTCGAAGGATTTCGTTGACAGAGCCCGTGGCAAGAGAACCCGCTTTCTAAATCTGTTCAAGACAGGACAAAGAGCACTGTTTGCCTCACTGCTGGGAATACTTCCTCAAGTGATTAATGCTCTTTCGCAGAACAGAGACTCACGTCTTAATCTCCAAAAGATTTTTGCTCAAAATGTGAAGGCTAGATCACCGATAGAAGATCCAGAGGCCTATGTCTATCTTAAGACTGCGAGAGGCTTTGCACCACTAACGAACCGGATGGGCATCTCATCACTTTCAAGAAGGATTCTGTCCGTAGACGACGATGCACAAGTCACAGTCAAGGGCATTGGAGGAATCCTAAATGATGTCTATGTCGTGAGCGCCAACGTCAATGGCAAGGAAAAAAAAGTTGTTGTCAAGAGGTTCAGAGATTGGTCTAACTTCAAGTGGTTTCCACTCACGTTGTGGTCAGTCGGAACCAAAACCTTTGCTGTACTAGGCAGCTCAAGACTCGAAAGAGAATGCGCAATCAACCACTTGCTTCACTCGCACGGTTTCGCTGTACCTGAAATCCTGTACGTCAGTCCTAGCGAGCGCTTGATTTACATGGAGTACATAGTCGGCGAAGATCTCAGCATCGTAGTGAGAAGAGTCGCCATTTCAAAGAATGATAGCGAATTGAAGAAAGCATTGGATCTGATAGCAAACGCCGGCGACCTGTTTGCAAAGGTTCACGCTCTAGGTGTTGCCTTAGGAGACACGAAACCCGAGAATATTCTGGTCGACGAGAGAGGAAAGCTCTACCTCACTGATTTGGAGCAAGCTGGCCGAAATGGAGACAAAGCGTGGGACATTGCGGAATTCCTGTACTATGCCGGCCATTACATCTCCCCATTCGCAAGCACACATAGGCTAGAGCTGATGGCAAAAGCTTTCATGAAGAGCTACTTGAAAGCAGGCGGAAACGTCAAAACGGTCAAAAACGCTGGCAACCCCAAATACACCAAAGTCTTCAGTGTCTTCACCTTCCCACACATAATGCTCACACTCTCAAGCATGTGCAGAAAAGCGGACAGACTGGAGAAATAGACAGGGCAAAGCAAGAGACAACCTTAACGTTTTGCGATGGAGTGAACGAGATTGGCGGCGACAAGATCCTGCTCAAAGATAGAGGCGCAAAGGTCTTTTTGTGCGCGCTAAGATGCTAGGCTGGACCGCAGATTCGTGCGAGATCTTAAAGGAAAGGTGGCCTTGATCCAAAAGGGGCGGGAATGCAGAGTCTAGCGCCAGCTCTGCTGAGCTGATCGCAAAGGGAGATTGTGTGGAGTTTGCTGGGCTTCTTAGCCGAGGTAGACCATCATGTCTTGTGGCAAACTGCCTGGGATTTCCCTTATGACCATCAGAGCTGCTCCTTTGCTCGTCCTGACTTCGATTGTGACTTTAGAGTATGATGTTATGCCATACGAGTCTCCTAGGTTTACGATAAGGTAGGCTTTTGCATTCTGTTTTAGAACTGTATCCGTGCTGTACTGAGTGTTGTAGATGAAGAACGTAGCGTTAGGCGGACTCGTCACATTTGCCATCAAGTTACTGATTGATGTTTCATTTGTGGCTATTGAACCGCTGTAAATGTTCGCAAGAGAGAAATTCCCTGCCTGCACTGCAACAACAACCGTGTTGGTTGCCAAGTCTACATCCTCCTGACCTACGGCGAGTTTCACTGGAATTGCCAAGTAGACTATGGTAGTGTTTGTTGCGCTCGTTTTTCCCGTTACAAACCCGTCGAGTTCAAGCGCGCTCGTGGCTTCTTGGATACCTTTGTCTATCGTCGACTTAGCCGTCTGAGCCGAGTAGAAACCCATGTTTATTACAACGTAGGCTAGGGCTGCGGCTATCACCACGAAGGCGATAAGCACAATCGCAGCCTCTATGCCTACGATGCCTCTTTTGTTCCAACCCCTGCGTTGCATCCTTTTTCCCATCGTGTCCCACTTCGTAAGATATTCTACACAAAACATACATTGAAATATCGCTCTTAAACCTTCTTTTCTACGAATAAATAGTTTGATTCGACTCATTGTATTCGTATATTCAAACAGTAGCCATGTTTCTATGCTAGAAGACGAAGCACCACTAATTATTGATGAATTTCATCTGATAACTAGTATTTTGATTGCAGGATTTGTCATCATGCAAATTGGGAACGTCCGTCTAGTCGGTGATGTAACCTGCTGCTCCCAGCAACATTCAAAGATGAAGTACTGGCACCTGGAACCGTGGGCGATAAGCATAAATCAACCCTAACGAATTCCTTGCCTGAAAGCGCAGCTCTGAGGCTTGACAGACACTCAGCGAAGCGAAAATTAGTGTGCTCATTGGCTTGTGTAAGGGAGGAACCGCCAGTTCTTCTTCTGCGCATACATTTTTCTGAGTATCTCGGAAGCGTTTTCTCTGTTTATTGAAAGCAGCAGTTTCGCAACGTGTTTGCAGAGTTTCCCAGTTGTAATGACTTTCTCCCAGTCGGCGCAGTAGTGTGAAATTGTGGTTGCTTCCGCGTCTATGATTATACGGTAGTTTCTTATCGTTGCTTCAACTCTGGCGGAATCCTGCTTCTGGATAGTCAGTTCGCTGTCCTTGATCTCTTCAGCTCTTCTCAATCTCTCGGATGGTACGAAATAGCGCATAAGACTTGCGAAACTCTGGTCTCCAGACTCAAAGAAGCTCTCAAGCGTAGAAGTTTTCAGTTCGCCTGGAGCTTTCAGGTGCTTTTCTGCTCGGACCTTGGCTTCAATTTGCTTTGCATTTATGCTTCCAGTCATTTCCATAACCTGGAGGCAATTTTCAACGGCGTAGCCGTGGTAATGGTTGTTAAAGTATCCGTATATTCTCTCGACTTTTTCTGCGGCGCTTTTCATTTTCGGTACCCACGGTTCAAGTTCCTCAAGGGAGTAACGATAATCATACCATGGTCTTTCTCCTCGTCCGTGCCACCGAAAATAAGCAACGTTTGACGTCAAATGAATTTCTGGAGGGAGCAAGGGTTCGTCAACGATCGTGTAGGCTACATGATATTTTTCCAGAAGAACCCATGTTTCAGTTCTCATCCATGTCAGGTCTCTGAATTCGACAGCAAATTTCACATGCGTTGGAAGTGTCTTGAAGAAGGCCTCTAGATGTTCGGGTTTGAAGTGATATTTGGGTGGGAGCTGAATGAGTATACAGCCAAGCTTACCGCTGAGAATGAGAGGCTCCATGAGGGCTGTGAATCGTTCCACATCCTGGTCGACTCCTTCTTGCAGATTCAGTTTCTTGTCGTGTGTGATGAGACCAGGAAGTTTCGCTGTGTAAACGAAGCCTTCAGGAGAGTATCGGGTCCACCCCATTACCGTGCCTTTTGAGGGGTACCTATAAAATGTTGAGTCGATTTCAACTGTTCTGAAAACCTTCGTGTAAGCGCGGAGCTTGCTTTTGTCGGTTTTTGCGTAGAACGGGCCGACCCATTCATTGTAGCTCCAGCCTGAAGTGCCTAGGAAAACAGAGTCAGGAAAAGAGGGCGAACTCTTCATCTTGTCACCGCCGTTAGCTTCAGTGAAACTTGGTTCAGATCATTGTAGGTTCCTTCGGGAAGCCTGCTCAACGCGTCTCCTACTTTAACTTTTTCAGTTTCGGTCAAGTCGAATATCTTCCAACCTTGGCTGCGTATTAGCTGTTCCTTTGTCGTTGGGAACCTTGCATTTTCGCCTAGAACCTCCTCGAGTGAGGCTAGGCCCGTGGATCCTGTGGCTCTCGGAAACTTTCCGGTTTGCTTGTACATTTTGAGTCTCGCAGCATCTTTGTACATCTTTACGAAGTGGAAGCTCATCACTATTTTCTCGTGATTTCCGTTTGATGCTTTGTTATCTATTTCTTGGAGTTCATCGTCGGCGGGTTGGTACACGTTGTGTTTTCCTTTTCCAAAAAGTCTTGTGTAAACTATGTCTGAATCATAGACAGGCATCTCGCCCTTCGAAAGATCTACGCAGTGGATAATATTGTATTCCTGCATCGTCTTCACGAGTTGAGGAGGAAGCTGTGAGGAATTCTTTTCTCTCAGTTCAAGAGCCAGCCGAAGCTTGTTGACGCTCATGGAGGAAAGCATGTTACGAAGATTGAGGATTGATTTATTGGAGAACTCGAAAGACGAGGGAACTTGAAGATGTAGAAGGTCTGCATGTAATCTGGTGCATATCTGCTTCATGCGTTCGAATGCGTAGAAGACCTGTTTTGTAGGCTGGAGTTTGAACTTGTGGGTTATCGTTTGATTTGCTCTGACTGAGAATTGGAAATCTTGAGGCACTAGTTTTCTCCATCTATCCACTTCTTCCAACAGCGGCATCTTGTAGAATGTTGAGTTAACTTCAACAAAGTTGAAGACTTTTGAGTAAGCTGCCAGCGAGTTGAGTCCGGGTACTTGAAAGTATGCCCACCCGCCAGTGCCTATCAGATAGTCTCTAATTGTCAACCGCTCCTAAGCTTTCCAACGAAGGGGCAAGTCATGGTGCATCGGCACAGGCTGGCGATGCCAAATTTGAGCACGTATGCGAGCTCATTCTCAATCAACATGAATACTCTAACCATTCTAGGGGAACCTTCGGATTAGTGTTCTTGGGTTTCGTTTGAAGGTGATGTGCGTTCCCTGAAGAGTCATAATCAGGCATTAGCGTTGCTCCCGCGCGAGCTTTCCTAACACTAAGCAGGTGATTTAACCTATTCAATTTTTCTCTTGATGCTAACTCTGCAATTGTTGACAGTGCCGTTCGGGCGTTCCTTGCTCCTTCAAGAGGCTACGGTGCTCCAAATCTACTAACGCTTCGCCGGACCAGCATTACATGCCAGAGTCGCTTCTAAGCGACACGACGAGCGTCATATTCATATTTGAAGCATGTAGGTGACTCAGAGGATGGGTTCTGAAAGCGTGTCTATTCGGACAGAACCGAAAATCCCAACCTTCAATTAGGAGGCGTTGTAGTGTGCTTAGATTCACAATGCATAAGTGAACGTAGCAACTCTTGATATTCGCGATTAGGATGCGCTTCCCAACAAAGCCAAACCGTCGGGCGCAAGTGCTCTTTCACACGCTGGGCCTAAGTTGTCTAGGGGGAGCCATATTCCTGCAGCTCCTAGTGTTCACGGATATACTTCAGCACGGGTACTTCATGGCTGTCGAAAACAACCCAGCAATATTGTCGTTTGAAATACTTCTAACTGCTTTCTCAGCAGTATATTTCGCGTATATGTATCAACGCTTCATTCGCTCAGCAAGATAAGTAAGAACCTGACCCTCGCTTTCTCTTTCTGCCTGTGGATTGAATAGCAAATAGAAAATGTTAAATAAGCTTTAATCGAAACAGCGTGAACAAGCTGCACTCGGAGGGTGAAAAGTGGGAAGGCTTAGATTAAGTTTGGTCCTAGTCATATCAATTCTTACTATTGCAATGGTCTGTGGAGTGAGAGCACAGGCGCCCGAAGACAACGTCAAGACTTTTTTCGACTCAAACATGCCGGGCATAGCGATACAGTTCAACGCTACTGCTCAGACGAATGATATGGAAAACTTGACAGTGTGGCTGCAAATGACGCCCCAATCAAACGTTTACGTGGACTCCTTCAATCTGGAAGTCTATGGATTCATAAACGGAACCACCAGAACCTCCATAGGCAATATCAACGGCCGCAATCTGTCGAACGGTACCTCAAGCCTCTATAGCAGACAATTCCAAGTTCCTGAAGGAGTATCAGGCGTGACCTTCACAGAAATCACTTTGAATTATAACATCATCTCCCGCATCAGCCTCGGATCGATAAATTTGAGTTTTCCGAATGCCACCACTGGATTCTACATGACTCTGGTTAAGAACACGTACCTCGAAAGCCTGCGGAGTCAACTTCAAAGTCTGAATGAGAGCTACGCTCAATTGAATGAAACCTACGCCAACCTGACGAACACATATCTACAGCTCAATCAGACATTCTTGCAACTTCAGCAGAACTACACATCTCTTCAAAATAACGTCGGCGAATTGGACAATACTATGGGCAGCACTAGACAAGTGGCGGCCATCCTTGCCATCACAACCGTCTTCTTCGTGGCCACGACCGTTTTCATGGTCATGCGCAGACCCGCCAGAGAATGGTAGAAGACTCTAGGCAGGCCTCAACGTCGCCAGTCAGGAAGAACAAGTCGACTTCATATGAAATGAATTTACAAAAAATGTTCTGCTATTGCTTATGCAGTTTTTGTGCCGCCTTGAAAGTCAGTCCGTTCATTGTAAGAGCTTTGGCGGTGACGTTCACCGCATCGTGCTTGTCCAGATAGTTGGTCAGAAGTCTCGGCATCAGTCCTTTTTCATTTATATCTTTTTTGGGCATGAAGTAGTCCAATATGTCTGAAGCATGTTCCCTCTTCTCCTCAACTTCAGGTTCTCCTCCTTCATGTTTAGCGCTGATGTTCTTGACGTGATCTGCAAGTGCAATTAGTCCCTCTGTGCGGTTGTACGGCTGTCTGACGATGCTTTTGTAGGCCTCAGTGATGTGGTGCTCAATTCGAATGATATCTTCAAAACCGAACGCCCTTCTAGCATAGGCTGAAAGCTCAATCGTCTCGTTGTTCACCGAATTTGAAAGGTTGAGCCCTATGAGTGGTGTGGAACCATCCTCTCGGCTGAATAGCTTCGCGGCCATCAAAGTCCAAAGGATTGAGTAAGGATTATCGTTTCCAAGAAATACTGAGATCTTGAATTCAACGTCGATTCCTAGCTTTCGGAGCCAATACCCCAGCAGAACTGTACCCGAATTCGTGTTCAAGACTTGAGGCAGACCGTATTCGGTATAGTAATGAAGAAACTCGTCCACCCACTTCAACGTGTAATCATTCGGAACCCCAACCCCTCCGAAATACCCTGTAATAGTGTCCGCGCCGCCTAGGTGAACGTTGAT
Source organism: Candidatus Bathyarchaeota archaeon (assembly GCA_963838505.1). Lineage (GTDB taxonomy): Archaea > Thermoproteota > Bathyarchaeia > Bathyarchaeales > Bathycorpusculaceae > JBEKCD01. The sequence goes on along the minus strand of CAWIRG010000010.1, from coordinate 5,776 downwards.
AGGTTTGCCATCAGGACCTGCCATCGTGCCCTTGGTATCTAGGGTCTGCACGTAAGACGCACCCATAATATTCATCGCGGCAGCGAAGGCTATGATATCATCGTCCTCAACCTGCTCTTTCATTGAACGCACGCGTATATATCGCGAGGGCATCAAGTCTTTCTGCGCAATCGCTCTCTTTGCCTCTTCAACTATCCAAGGGAAAAAATTGGACGCGCTTATTTCCAGAGTCACAGCAAAAGACTCATCAAAATTAATCGACCGGGCATTTTTTCCCAAGACACTCTCTCGGTAATTCTGGATACTGATAAATGCCTCCTCGTCCCGCTTCTTCGTCAGCCATTCAAGATCTTTCGCGAAAGAAGACTTCTTCTTCTCCAATCTGCGAATGAGGTTTTCAATTCTGCGAGCTTCCTTGGATTTGCGGTTAATCTCTTCTACGCCGCCATATCTCTCAACGATCCTCAGAAGATTATCTATGATAGGATTGTTTTTTTGCAGCAGGAAGCGATTTATCTTCCTCCAAGTTATCATCGCTTATCCTCAGCCTCTCCTTAACGTCCGCCAGACAACCACCGCCCACGTACTCCTAGATTCTAAGACAAGACGATTTAAGCATTTCACAGCATTTGCGCTTTGAGTATCATAGGTTCACATGTGTGAACAACGACTTTTCTACTTCACCAGAGCAGACGACAATGAATTAAAAGAACACGCCTATGTCGCCGTTTCAGCATTCCTGGACTTAAATGATATAAGAAGCCTTGTCGGAATAAACCGTGGAGATTGATTATGTACAAGCCTGAAGGCATTCTGCCTGCGCTGGTGACACCGTTCACGGATGACGGCAAAGCCGTTGACGAAGAGAAACTGCGCCTTCTAGTCAGTCACTGTATTGAACTAGGCGTCCATGGGGTCGTTCCATGCGGCACGACTGGCGAGTTTGTCAATCTAACTGACGAAGAGAAGAAACGCGTAATCAAGATCGTGGTAGATGAAGCAAACGGTCGAGTCCCAGTAGTGGCCGGAACAGGAGCAAGCGGCACAGACGAAGCGGTGGAGATGACGAAGTATGCAAAAGATGTTGGTGCCACGGCTGCCTTGGTGGTCACGCCGTTTTACCTGAAACCAGCGGACCGTGGAATTTACGAGCATTACTATACGATAGCAAGCAAGGTAGACCTTCCCATAATCTTGTATAACATTCCGCAGTGTACAGGCTTGCCACTCCCATGGCAAATGGTGGAGGATCTGGCACAAATCCCAAACATCGTGGGCGTAAAAGACAGCAGCGGTCAGTTGAGCTTCATCTTGGCTGTTCTGGAAAAAGTCAGGGACAAAATAAACGTTATGTGCGGCCACGATGAAGTCGTTGTTGCGGCACTTGCAGCCGGATGCTCTGGAGCGATCCTTGCAAGCGCAAATGTCATACCTGACATCTGGATTCAAATTTATGACCACGTGAGAAAAGGCGAGTTGCAACAGGCCCGCGAACTTCAGTACAAAGTGCAGAAAATAGCAAGGATAATAGCAGGAAGCGGCGCTGTGGGCACAAAGGAAGCGCTGAAGATGATGAAGCTGAAGGTCGGCCCTGTGAGAATGCCGCTTAGCGTTGGAGGTGAATTGACCTACGAATCAAAGGAAGAGCTGCGTCTTGATTTGGAAAAAATAGGGAAGGTCCAGCCAAAGCTGATAACCTTTGAACTAACTGAGAAACCTCTGGAGAATCGCTTTGAAACCGTTGACATCACTTCAGAAACAATCAAGGACTCAAGACTGCTTGTTGGCGAGGCGTTGGCCGGCCAGGGGGTGGAGGTGGCGCACATCGACCTACTCGTCGGGACGAAAAACAGTCCTGTAGCAGAAGCTTTCACGAAGGCGAAGGCAACACCAACGCAGGGGCATGAACCGCTTTTGGCTATACTGGAGCCAAACCTGTCAGTGAAGCCAGTCACGTTGATCGTTCCAACCGTCACAATCACGGGCATGCGGCAGGCAAGCATGGTCTATGGACCAGCCCAGACCGCTGTTGCCAAGGCTGTCGTTGACAGCGTCGCGGACGGCACGGTTCCAAAAGAAGCCGTTGAAGAACTCATTATCATCGCAAACGTTTTTGTCCATCCCTCGGCCGTAGATCGGCAACGAGTTTACATAAACAATTACAAAGCTATGCGACACGCTCTTCGCAAGGCATTGGAAAACAGGCCTAGCATCGATGAGCTTATAGAGAACAAGGACAGATCAAAACATCCTTTCAAGTACACACCATAGTGAAAACAGTTGACAGAACTAAAGATAGCCGATGGCGACTATGTACTTCTAAGCCTGAGCGCACGACATACCTACATGATAAAGGCTGAAGGCGGAAAGAGCTTCCACACCCACAAAGGCTTCGTGAAATTCGACGATTTAATAGGCAGAGAATACGGCTCAACGGTCCAAAGCAGCTTGGGCATCGAATTTACAGCCCTAAGACCATTGCTTCACGATTACATAATGAAGTCCGCCCGGCAAACTCAGATAACCTACCCAAAGGACATATCGCTCATAGTAATGTTCAGCGGGATAGGGCCAGGAAGCCGCGTCGTTGAATCAGGCACGGGAACGGGCGCCTTGACCACTGCTTTAGCCCATTACGTTCAGCCCAGCGGCAGAATCTATAGTTACGAAATCAGAGAGGAATTTCGAAAGACGGCTGAGAAGAACTTGAAACGAGCTGGCCTAATCGACTATGTCGAGTTGAAAAACAGAGATGTCACAACGGGCATAGACGAGAGAGAGGTCGATTCCGTGATACTTGATTTGGCAATTCCATGGATGATCATCTCGCATGCTGAAACCGCGTTGAAACCGGGCGGAACACTAGTTTCCTTCAGTCCAACAATAGATCAAGTCGTCAAGACGGCTGAAGCACTTAAAGAAAACGGTTTCGTGAGCATGGAGACAATTGAATGCCTGATGCGCGGAATGCAGGTTGAAAGGGGAAAAACCCGGCCTCACACAATGATGACGGGTCACACGGGATACATCACCTTTGCCCGCAAGGCGATAAGACTTCAATCCGCCAATGTTAAGCCATAAACGACTAGGCTTCATTACACTCTTCCTATTCCACAAGAACCGCGAACAGCTCGTCTGTCTAAACAATGCCTTACTGATCTGTGATTAGTCTTCAGAATACTGATTCACGCTTCCGAAACTAGATATTCATATTCATTGAAAATCAACTGACTGTGGCTTCAAGAACACCGTAGGAATCCGTGTTCAACTTGAAGATTCAGGAAAGAAACTCGCTAAGTATACAGAAAGAATGTGAAAAAAATGGGGACCAAGAAAACTGATTCATCTAGCATTTCAAGAGAAGAAGGAAAAAAGGGAGCGAAAGAACCGTTATATCTGCTTCGATACGAATAAGAACATGGACATCATAGCGCAGGCTGATTCATTGGTTGGAGACAAACAGAGCCGGCTGCGATGGTAATTTCGCGTTTGCCCATTTGAAGAGGTTAGACTAGAGCTATCTTTAAGAGGAATATTCTAGACAATGCGACTATATGAAACTTCCATAGTTGCTTAAATCTAGGGTTCCCACTTTTTTTGATGTGTGAATAGAGAATGAAGAGAATCATATGTCTTTCTTGCGATTGTCTTTTTGTTTGCGATGTCGCTTTCAACGTTTGTATCATCAATACCCGCACGTGGTGAGGGAGATGAAGTCAACCAGCAGACTTTAGCAAGTGCTTTCGGCCAATGGATATGGCTGATCGTTATTTTTGTAGCTGCCATTTTAGCCGCCGCCTTCTTGTTGTTTTGGCTTGCCTTTTTCCGCCGCAAAAGAAAAAAACGAAAAAACAATGAAGAAACTTGGCATCTGCGTTTCGTGCGCTAAGAGCGAACGCTCTAACAAAGCGCACGCCTTCTTGGTCGGGGTTACTTGGAAAGGAGTCTCCAAGAGAGGACGATGCCAATTGCAGATAATATAACCGCGAACCCAATCAAGATCGCAAAGTCGACGAAAAGATTGTATGAACCTGTCGCGCCTATCAACAGCTGTCTCACCGCATCATTAGCGTAACTGACCGGGTTGACGTTCACGATGTCTTGAAGCCAAGTTGGCATTATCGCCTTGGGGAACAGTGCGTTGCTTGCGAACAGCAAAGGCAGGTTGATAAGGTTGATGAGGGCCACCTGTGTCTGCCAATCACTTGATCTCAAAGCGAGCATGGTGAACAATGCTGACAGCCCCGTGGCCATGAGGAAGATGATGACGAATGCGCCCGCAATTCCGACGACGGTGAAATAACCTGTTTCCATTCCGAGTACTACTGCGATCACGAGAACTATGGCCGATTGAATCAACGACCTGCCAACACTTTGGAGGACCTTGCCCATCACAATAGCTCCGCGCGCCACGGGCGTGCTAAGAGCCTTGTTCAGGAAACCAAACCTGCGGTCAAACACGACTGACATTCCGCTGAACGCGGAAGTGAATAGGACGACAAAGGCAAGCATTCCGCAAGCTAGAAATGAAAAGTAGCTGGTTGTACCGAAAAAGCCCTGCAAGATTGCGTTTTGCTGCGCCTGCGTGGCTCCTGATTCCCGAAATAAATGTTCCAAAGTTCAGGGCTTTGCCGAACAGGGCGAGCCAGACCACCGGCTGGATTAGCGATGTGAGTAGCTGGATTGGGTTCGTGTACCATTTTCTCAAATCTCTGTTCGTTAGCGCCCATAACCCATGAAGGGGACTCCTGCTCAGTTTTGGAGCCGCCCTGATTACCATTTGCTTCTCCGCGGAAACCTCTTTAGGCTGTTCTCCTCTTGCTGTTTCCTTGCTTGTTGTCGGTTTGGTTTTTTCCATTCTCACTCCCTCATTTTACGATCTTGCTCTTCTCACCGTTACGCGTTGTCTGAACATCTGCATCCTGTCAGCTTCTTCTTCCCTCAGGCTGCGGCCAGTAAATTCCAGATATGCCTCGTCCAAGGTTGGCTTCGTCAACGAGACTTTCGTCACGTGAAGCCCTTTGGATCGAATTACATCCGTGATTTGTGGGGAGGCTTCCTCGCCGAGATCCACCTTTATGCGATAGTTGTTATCGTTCTTCTGAACGTTCTTTACCAATTTGATCTTGGCAATATCGGATGAAATGTCCGGCTCTGTCTCCTTTAGGGTGACCACGATGACGTCTCCGCCGATGCTTTCCTTCAACTCTTCAGGTGAGCCAATTCTTATGATGTGCCCGTGATCGATTATGGCTATTCTGTCGCAGAGTGAGTCGGCTTCTTCGAGGTAGTGAGTTGTCAGAAAGAGGGTCATGTTGTATTCATCTTTCAACATTTTGATGTATTTCCAGACAACGGTGCGTGTTTGAACGTCGAGACCGAGCGTTGGCTCATCCAAGAATAGCAACTTTGGATAATTGATCAAACCGCAGGCGAGCTCTAGTTCTGCGCATTCCTCCTGAGTAGGTGCTCACCTTCCTCTTTGCAGCGTCTTGAAGCTCTACCAGTTTCAGCAGCTCTTGTGCATGTGGTTTTGAATCACTTCTTGGTATCCCGTAGAGATCAGCGCAGAGAAGGACGTTGTTAATTCCAGTCATGTCCTCGTCAGCAGTGTACTCCTGCGGTACAACTCCAACATTTCTTCGCACCTCGTTCGCATCCTTGAATATGTCATAGCCGCAGACCACCGCGTTTCCCGATGAAGGCTTGATCAAGGTCGTAAGCATGTTGATGGTGGTGGTCTTGCCTGCTCCGTTAGGGCCAACGAAACCAAAAA
>CAWIRG010000009.1:0-154207 GCA_963838505.1 Candidatus Bathyarchaeota archaeon | reverse complement strand
CAACATTATCAGACAAAGACTCGCAGTTGGAAGAGACTTATGGAGAAGCTTGGTGATTTGTTGAGATTTCTGATTTCTCTTTGTTTTTACCATCAAAAGAAGAGTCAACGCATCAACGGAGATAGAGACTGCAATTTGAAATGAAGCTGTAAACATGGTTCTCTGAGTGCTCTCTGGCTACAGTCTCATGCCCAGTTCAAGCCTGACTTCTTTCTTCTTAATGTCTTCATTCGAGTATGCCGCGGTGTCGAGCCCGATGAACTCAAACCCGAAACTCAGATAGAAACCTATTGCGTCAGAATTGTTCGTCTGCGTTTCAAGCACCAGCATCCTTGCTCCTTTCTCTTTCGCAGTTCTGACAGCTTGATCCATCAGCGATTTTCCGATGCCTCTTCCCCGATACTCTTCTTTAACTAGAAACTCCCACACTCGCATCCTATTGTTCCATTTGTCGTAGCCCAGCTCAATCCAACCAACCTGCTCCTTGTTTAACACGGCCGCGAAGACTCTGGGTTCTTCAATGTGATCCTCGAAAAGCCTTCCATGATAATTCTTTTTCAATATAACTTCGAAAGGTTTGCGAGTCAGCTCCACTATCCAGCCTCCAGATTCGTGGCGGACCGACACGTCATAATAGTGAGACGACGAGTATCTGGATCCAATCTCTTCCAGATATGCATCGCTTTTCGAGAGCTCAACTACGATGACATCATAATCCTTCTGATGCATCATTCAGTTCCTCTTGCATTCAAGCCGCTCTCTTCCGCAGTCATTTATGTTTTGCAATACGGTTGGACTTCTGGCGAAGCATCCGAACGCACGCTAAGCCCCGAGGTACAGCATCATGTATATGTAAACGCCCAGAACCAACTCTGCCAGCCACAATGCAATTGTGGCTCTCATTACATTCTTCCTCTTGACACACTTCTCAACGTTGGCAGTGTCGGTGAGCCAGCTTGCAATCAGCCATATCCCCATAATCTCCACGAGACTTCCAGCTGCAGCATGCGTCAGCGTTATCAAAGAAAAACGCGTCGACCAGTTTCCCAAGAGACCTCCTAGGCTCCGCAGGGAAGGAACCATGATAGCGAATATCGTAATGGTGTGCAGACCGATGCCCGCCCCCATCATCAAAGCATGTCTAACGAAACTGCGCTTGAGCCGAAGATACATTGCAGAAACAAGAAAAGCAATGACCACGAGCTGGAGTATCAAGCTCAGATCCGGTGCACCCAGACTAAAGATGCCCATCTTTCCGCGCGCCTTCCGTCTATATTCACGCTTTGATATGTGATACTCCTTAATAGTTTTTGACGGTCCGGGTTGGCGCCAATACGAAAGCCCGGCATTAACGTTCCACACCAAAACAGATAAGAACTTGAGTGTGAACCATGAATGAGCCAGATGAGTGTGACCTGAAATGCCTTCAGAAATCTCTGATCCTGACAGGTTCGTCGAAATAAGCGGAAATGCTGAGTACTGCGCAGTCAAAAGACTGCAAGGTGTTGTAAAACTGAAGCTTCGGACGCCACGAAACCTTTACACATTGAGAGTTGCGCCATTAGCGGCTGAAGAAATCATCAAGAAGCTCCAATGTGAAATTCGAGAAATTTAGAAACCAAATCATAAGACCTCATGTTCTTTCACCTTCACAGCCAAGAACGTTTGCTAGGAGTATTCTCTAGGAAACCGTAACAGTGTCACTCTGCACGATTTCTTGTTGTGGCTGACCCTTCGAATTGAGAGCTCCACCACAAAAAGGGCAAAAGTCAAATTCGCCTTCAGGAAGCGCTTTCCCACACCGCGGGCAAGGCGTTGTACTCTTGAACGCAATCTTTGCCAATTGCCCAACGAACCTAGAGTACAAACGCGCGTAATGTAGGTACACCGCAAACCCCACCGCAGCAATAACCAAGCCGAACAAACCAAGGTTAATCGAGTTAGACAGCAAGCCAAGTTGTTGAAAACCCCGCAACCGACAGGATGACGCCTACTACACAGGCGAGAAGACCTCCTCTTTCACCTCGCTTCGCATCCGCCATCATCTCTTGAAGGAGTGCAATCCTAGCTGCCTCAGACAAGTTCAACGCCTCTAAAGTGAAACAACGTAAATGACTGTGGTTAGACAAAATGAGAATTGATGTCCAATAGGTAAATACGTTGTGAATCCTCTATCAGTATCATTGGTAAAGCCGGCTTTCATCAAGCTGCTGCCGTCGCCAGTTGAAAAGCGAGAAATCGGACAAAAGGTGAGAATATTTGTCAGAAAAGGAGACGGAGAGAGAGAAAGAAGATAATCCTTCAGACTTGAAGCTCAGCCTGCATTTGGGAGAGATTTTGGCAAAGCTTCAAGAAATAGAGCTTGAAGACTTTGAAATGGAAGTTGGTGACTTAGAAATCTCGTTTCAAAATGATGCAGTCGTTCCCCAGGCGATCTGGGAGTCCGAGGTTGCTCTGTTGGCAAAGTCTAAGCCTCAGACCATCATGCGGACGGAGTTTGTTCTGCCGGTCACGTCCTATCCCGGCCAGATTGTTGAAGTAAAGCTTGGAGCAACAAGCGCAAGCGGCGGTACCCGAGCGAAATCCATCGTCATCGGGGGAGAAACCACACCTGCATTCTACACGTTTGAAAAACCCACGCTGCACGCTCCTGTCGTAGCATTGGACGTTTTTGACATGGAAATCCCTCTTCCTAGAGCTGTGAAGATGCATGTGAAAGAAGTGATTGGCGATCCTGCAGCGTGGGCAAAGCTTGCGGTCGACAGGTTTGGAGCAGATCTTCTGACCATACATTTGATCAGCATAGTCCCCTCTTGAAAAACGCTTCGCCGAAGGAGGCAGTCAAAACCGTTGAGCAAGTAGTTCAAGCGGTTGATGTGCCACTTATCATCGGAGGGTGTGGAGACCCCGCTAAAGACGCAGATGTCTTTGCAGAAGTGGCTGAAACCTTTGCTGGTGAGAGGTTTCTCATCAGCTCTGTGACGAGGGATATGGACGTTGAGCGATGTGCAAAGTTCATCAAGAAAAACGGGCATGTAGCGTTATCGTTCACTCCTATGGACTTGAACTTGGCCCGAGAACTTAACCGTCGTCTCTACGACTATTTGCCGAAAGAGGATATTGTTATGGACTTAACGACGGCGGCACTGGGCTATGGGCTGGAATACGCGTTCACAAACATGGAGAGGGCCAGACTTGGCGCGCTCATGGGTGACCCTGAACTGGCTCATCCCATATCCTCAGGCACCACAAACGCATGGGCAGCTAGAGAAGCTTGGCTGAAGATGGCGCCGGAATGGGAGCCCCGCGAACTGCGTGGTCCATTGTGGGAAGTGACGACTGCATTAACGCTATTGTTAGCTGGGGTTGACTTGTTCATGATGATGCACCCCGCTGCGGTGAAGACTCTCAAGGACATAACCAGGCAGCTTGGAAACGGCAGTTCACAGAGCACTGCCAAACTTGCTGAATGGGTCTCTGCCCGAATCTAGGCTTGGAGGGCTAGAATGAGCGAGAGAGAAGGCAAAGGAAGAGTTGGAATAAAGGAGTTAAGTCCAATAGACGTTTACAAGCTTCTCCCAAAGACGAACTGCAAAGAATGTGAAGAACAAAACTGTTTGGCATTTGCAACGAAGCTTGTCAACCGCGAAGTAACACTGGAAAAGTGTAAACCGCTTCTGGCCAATATGCAGGAGAAGGCTTACGGGCAACTCAAAGAGATGCTGAAACCGGCTGTGAGAGAAGTCACTGTGGGCGTTGGCGACAGAGCAGTGAAGATCGGCGGAAAACTCGTCATGTACCGACACGAGCTCACCTACACAAACCCTACAGCCATCGCCATCGACGTCTCTGACGAGATGTCGTCAGAAACAATCACTGACAGGATCAAGCGCACTGAAAGTTTCAACTTCGAATACATAGGGCAAGTGCTTAGACTCAACATGATTGCTGTCCGCTCCACTTCAAATGACCCTGAAAAATTCGCGAACGCTGTCAAAAAAGTAGCAGAGAACACGGGCCTGCCGCTGATTCTGTGCTCGTTAGACCCAAATGTTCTGGAGGCAGGACTGATGGCTGCGGCGAAGTCCCGACCGCTTCTGTACGCGGCCACAAAGGACAACTGGAAAGAAATGGCGGAGCTTGCCCTGATGTATGATTGTCCCCTTGCAGTCTCTGCGCCAAACGATTCTGAATATGCTGCTGTCCCTGTCCAGAACTCTGACTGAATATGGCGTTGAGAATCTAGTCCTGGATCCAGGCACGTTCCCAAACGATGGTTTGACCAACATGCTGAACAACTTCACGATGATTCGCAGGGCCGCATGCGAGAGGGGAGACGAACTCTGCGGCTTTCCACTCATGGGCGTACCCATGGTCGTGTGGAAGGAAAGGGGGGAAGCACTGGACGAAATCGTGAAGTGGAGGGAAGCCTGCTTGGCCTCAATGCTAATCGTTCGCTTCGCAGACATCGTCATCATACACAGCATCGACGGTTGGTCGCTCCTTCCCAACGTCATACTGCGACAAAACATTTACACAGACCCAAGGAAACCCGTGGCAGTTGAGCCCGGTCTGAAAGCCTTCGGCACTCCTGAAGAAAACTCGCCAGTGCTATTCACAACAAACTTTGCACTTACATACTACACGGTTGCATCGGACATCGAGTCTGCCAAAATAAACGCGTACCTGATCGTAGTGGACACGGAGGGAATAGCCGTGGACAGCGCTGTTGCGGGAAGAAAGCTTACCGCAGAAAAGGTTGCTGATGCCCTCAAGTCTTCAGGAATACAGAATAAAGTAAGACACAGGAAACTTGTAATTCCAGGCAAAGCCGCACGCTTAAGCAGCGAAATTGAAGAGCTTAGCGGTTGGCAAGTACTAATCGGACCTCGAGACTCTTCTGACATTCCCAAATTCTTGCAGGAAAAATGGCAGAAACAGTCGTGACCTTAACCGCATGTCCGTTTTTGGCTCGGAACGGTCCAAGATATCCTTACGGTGTCTTCCGATGTTTAAACGCCGAAACGGGGACTTGGAACAACAAGACTGACGGGCTCTGATGTCTGAAACATGTGGTCAACACAAAACGGCTACGTTTATCTTTGTGAACTGAAGACTAGCTTGCTGAGAACAAGGAGACAGATGATATGACAAGCGAACTGACCCCCGAAAATATCAGAAAAGAATGTACCGTCGACTTCATGCATTGCCAAACAACGCAGGGTCTCGCACCGCTCAAGGAGATAATTGGACAGGAAAGGGCCGTTAGAGCTCTCAAGTTTGGGCTTGGAATCAAAGACCTCGGTTTTAACATATACGTTTCCGGCGCTCCTGGCACAGGTAGAAAAACGGCCGTGAAAAGCTTCCTAGAAGACTTGGCTCGAACTAAACCGGCTCCTTATGACTGGTGTTACGTTAACAACTTTCACAATCAATACGAGCCTACAGCCCTGAAGCTTCCGGCTGGCAAGGTAATACACCTTCGTGACGACATGGCCACTTTCATCAGGGAGACACTGGTAGCTCTGCCGAAAGCGTTTGAGAGTGAGGATTATGGCACAAGAAGAGCGACAACAATCAGAGGTGTAGAAGAGGAAAGACAAAAGCTCATCGGCCAACTGACGAAGCAGGCTCAGGAGCAGGGTTTCATCCTGCAGGCGTCGCCAGTGGGCTGGCTTATGATTCCAGTAATCAAGGGAAAGCCTGTAAACGATGAAGAATTCATCGCCCTGGATCAAAAAACACGCGATGCAATAGAAAAGAAGAGGCAGCAATTAACTGACCAATTCACTAATGCAATGAGGCAGCTTAGAGAGTTAGAGGGAAAAGCCGATGAAGCGCTTGGGAAACTGAACCGTGATGTTGCACTCTTCGCCATCGGGCACATGCTGGCTGAAGTAAAAGAGGAATACAAGGATTTTCCAAGCGTAACTGCCTACATAGATCATGTGCAGGATGATATTCTGAACAACCTGTCCCGCTTCATAAAAAGGTCAGAAGAACCTCAACAGAGTCCTTTTCCGGATCGTTGGATGAGAGAGACTCCCTTCAAAAAGTACGAAGTGAACGTTATTGTTGATAACTCAAACGTTAGCGGCGCCCCTGTTGTACTGGAGTTTAACCCGACGTATCAGAACCTTTTTGGCAGGGTGGAAAAAGAGGCTCAGTTCGGCGCTCTTGTCACTGACTTCACGATGATACGCGGCGGATCATTGCACAAAGCAAATGGTGGATATTTGATACTTCCAGTTGAAGAGCTGCTTCGCAACCCATTTTCGTATGACGGCTTGAAAAGAGCTCTCAAAAACGAGCACATCATCATCGAAGAGGCGGAAGAGCGTCTGGGCTTCATCACGACAAAGAGCTTGAAGCCTGAGCCAATCCCGCTGAGAGTCAAGGTGATATTGATCGGAGACCCCTACCTCTATCAGCAACTGTACATTTTGGACGTGGATTTCAACCAGCTCTTCAAGGTGAAAGCAGACTTCGACACTACTATGGACAGGACGGAAGAGAACACGCAGCAATACGCTGCTTTCGTGTGCACACTGTGCCAGAAAGAGAGCCTAAAGCATCTAGACGGTTCGGGACTGGCAAAATTGGTGGAGCACAGTTCACGACTGGCTGAAGATCAGCAGAAATTGTCAACTAAATTCGCTGAAGTCGCTGACATCATCAGGGAAGCAAATTTCTATGCAACACAAGAGAACTCTGAGCTAATCACTGGAACACACGTAAGAAAAGCCATCGAAGAAAAGACATACCGTTCGAAGCTCATCCAAGAAAAAATCCAAGAGATGATAAAAAGAGGCTTGCTGCTAATCGACACGGAAACAGAAAAGGTGGGACAAGTGAACGGCCTCTCCGTGATAGATTTAGGCGACTTTGCCTTTGGCGGTCCGTCTCGCGTTACAACCAGCGTAGGTTTGGGCAGAGAGGGAGTCATCGACATTGAAAGAGAGGCCAAAACGGGAGGGCCCATACATACAAAAGGCGTTCTGATTCTAAGCGGTTACATGAACGAGAAGTATGCGCAGGACATGCCCCTCAGCCTTTCAGCCCGCTTGGTTTTTGAACAGAACTATGAGGGAGTAGAAGGTGACAGTGCCTCAAGCACGGAGCTTTACGCCATCCTGTCCGACCTTTCTCAGCTACCAATAAAACAAAACATCGCCGTCACAGGCTCAGTAAACCAGAAGGGCGAGGTTCAAGCCATAGGCGGCATCAACGAAAAAATCGAGGGATTCTTTGAGGTCTGCAAAGCCAAAGGCTTCACTGGCAAACAAGGAGTGATGATGCCGGAGAGCAATGTACAGAACCTGATGTTGAAAGAGGAAATAGTGGAAGCCGTAAAGGAAGGAAAATTCCACATTTTCTCCGTTAAAACCATCGATGAGGGAATAGAGGTTCTAACTGGCGTAAGAGCTGGCGAAAAGCAAAAAGATGGAACCTTTGAAGAAGGAACTGTGAACTACAAAGTGGACAAACGCCTCAGGCAAATGGCAGAAAGACTCAAAGAATTCGGCCCAGCGACCGAAGAGAGGGAAAAAGGCGAAGACCAATCTTAATGAAACGACACGCCTGTTGTAGCGTAGCTTTGGTCCAACAACAGACATCGAGTTTTTCGTCCCTATGCAAAATAACGTGAGAAAAAAGGCAGTGACGCGCGTTGTGTGAACAGCTATTCAGTGCGTCTTCTTTTTGAGTCGTTTGAGATAGTCTTCAGTGTTTGGAAAAACCTCTTTGACTTTGTGGAGGCGTTTTTTGCTATTGATTTCACTTTGCTGAACCATGAAGTCTCTTGGTTTGCTGAATCTCTCAACCTCGCCAGTGGATCTTTTCCTTGTGATTTTGATGCAATCGTCAACGATGCAGCTTAGGACGCATGCCCCACAGTATGTGCAGAGTTCCTCAGTGAGCCCAATTTCTCCCGCTTTCCAGAACAAGGCGTTTGTTGGGCATACTTTGATGCACAGTCTGCATTCCACCCCGCGGCAGATTCTTCTTTTGATTTCAATGGTTCCTTCAACAAAAAACTCTTTCATGCCTGTCGAAGGGAGTATCTCTTTGCGGCGCTTCTTTTTTTCTTTTTTCTCAGCATCCTCTAAGAATTTGCGTGTGATACGCAAAGATTTCTTGCCCTCTTTGGACATCTGCATCATCTTCTAGGTAAGTGTTGTTCGGATTGTGTCTTAGACCTGTAAATCATAACTAACAGGTCTCAACCTAAATGCACATTGGTTCAGCATGCTGATAATCAGATCAGTCGTGGGGCGGCAGATTCTATGAATTGTTTTTGAATCTTCCCTCTGCTTTGACAAGTCCATTTCTAGGTATAAGTCCGTCTAGCGGTCCTGCGGAAAAAAGAAGAGCAAGTGTTTTAAACGAAGTGGTGTGAATTTGAAACAACTGTGTGAGTGAGGATTAATGTCTGACAAAGTTGGCGTTGCTGTTGTTGGGGTGGGGTTCGTTGGTGGACAGGCACATGTTCCTAGCTTCAAAAAAATTGAAGGGTCTGAACTCGTTGCTTTGGGGGCTACCACGGAAAAACGGGTGAAGCCTCTCGCTGAACAGTATGGCGTCAAGTACTTCTTGGACTACGACAAGCTGTTAGAGGATTCGAGAATTCAGGCAGTGGTATTGGCGGTTCCAACTCCAATGCACTTTGATCTAGCTATGAAGGCAATCAAGAAAGGCAAACATGTTCTATGTGAGATGCCACTTGCAGCGACAGTAGACAAGGCTAAGGAGCTTGAGAAGGCTGCTGAGAAAAACAAGGTGATATTGATGCCTGTTCTTCAGTTCCGGTTTGCGCCAATATACGTGAGGGCAAAGGAGATGATTGAATCAGGCTTGATTGGGAAGCCGATAGCTTTCCATTTTCGCGAATTCATACCTGCTTCGAGCATAGCTGAACAGTGGCCTATTGGGTCTTGGGCTTGGAACGTTGAGAGAAGCGGGGGATACCCTGACTTCACTCTTTCCGTATGGTCTATAGACATGTTTAGATGGCTTTTCAAGAGCGAGGTTGAGGACGTGTGTTGGATGGCAAACTATCCCAAATTCGAGAAGTATGGAGGAATACTGGGTTACAACACGATGGGCGTTGTGAAGCTCTCAAACGGGGTTGTGGGTTCGCTTCATTACAGCGCCTCAGTGACTCCATCAGCAAGCACGAGCAGATTGGAGGTTTACGGCGACAGCACAAACGTTATTCATGCTATCTGGTTCAACAAGATACTGTTGTACGGGGCTGGCCAACAACCGCAGGAATGGGATCTGAATGTTAAAGGCACTAGAGTCTGGGGGCACCGTCAACTCGACGAGCATTTCATAGACTGCATTCTTCACGGAAAGAAACCTGCTGTAACGGTTTGGGACGCAATAAAAGCGCAGGAAGTTGCATTGAAAATAGTCAAGAGCACAAAATAGAGTAACCCCTAGTAGCCTTTCCTTTTTCTGGCAGAAACAGCAATTCAAAAGAGAGGTTCATAACAAACTTGTCTTCCTTTTCTTGCAGGAAGGCGGATAGGATGATTTGCTTTTCGTGTTGTGTTACCAGATGAAATAGACGTAGACCGCCAGGGGCAGAAGGCCAAGAAGTACTGGGAAGGGCAATCCTGGGAACATTCCTCTTTTCTCCAGCATCTTGAGCACGAGCAAAACGCCGATTAACACGCCGATTGTTGAGGCGGCACAGAAGGCCAATGCATATGCAAGGGTTGGACCCGCATTTGCTAATACTAGGCACGTGAGCATCGAATAGAACGTGAGGTCGCCTAGGCCCATTTGAACATCTCGGAAAGAGAAGCTGAGCCCGCGAAGCTGTTCAAGTCCGCTTTGAGCTATCTTCCCCACTGGGCCACGATAGACTGCAAATATATCGTAGACAGCCAAGAAAGCCAGAATGAGGATGCCGCTTGCTAAAGGTATTGAAATTCCGAGAAAAGCGCCTAAAGCTCCGCCCAGAAGAAGAATTGTTGTATTGGCAGCTTTGCCTTTGATCTTGAAGATTGTCCAATCCGCTATGACTGTGATAATGCCTGCCAGTATTACTGTTAATATCAAGGCAGTCGAGGAATCTACGCCGAGCAAAGAAAACCCTGCGGAAAGATAAACAATTGAAAGCAGCAGAGCTGCGGCCGTCAGTGCGAAGCCTGTTATTAAGCTGATTACCCGCATTTTCCTGCGTTTGATTAGCAGATACAATAGTGTTGCGCCGATTCCAGCGAGTATGACGAAGTACAGTCCATTGACAAGTGATCCGACGCCCTCTGGGAAAGGAGTGACCTGGTAAGGACCGATGTTTGATGCCAAGACTACGTAGGCACATGCTATGCCGAAAACTAGGCTAACTAGCACGGGCACCAACTGTATTGGATTAGTTTTGAATTTGTCTTCCAACAACGTTACCCTTGTCTGCGGTTATCATCGTTTTCATGTAACACTTGTTGCAGAATAAGCTTTGCTTTCTGTCTGTTTCGAAAATGGAGTTGGAGAAATACATGACGCAAAAAGGGTTGGCACAGTGTTTTAATCCAAGCGTGTGCCCAAGCTCATGAACCGCTTCTTTTGTTGTTCTATGGACAAGAATCTGGTTGTCAGGTTTTTTTCTGTAAAACTCAGGTTTTAGTCTCCACAGCGATATGACAGCTGCTTTTCCGGGGCATTCTGCTTCACCGAAAACGAAGCTTAACCGTGGAAGAAAAAGGTCAACATCCACAATGCCTAGAAAGAGATCGAAGGAAACATGGTTTTGAGCAAACTCACTTATCCGATGGAGGATGATGTTTGATCGGTATTGCTGTCTCGATTCAGCATAGGCTTCCTCTGGCAACTGCATGGTTTCCATGATTAGGGCGGTCGTTGTGTTGGGAAAAATCGTGTTAAGGTTTTCTTGTATGCCGCTTATCACAAGCGGGTCTGCTTGTCCAAGACGTAGTATTGCAATTTTCATCATTTCTTTCTCTTTAGATTTTGACGATGTCCCCAGTTCTGGGCGCCTGTGCTTCCAAGCCTAACTCGCTTTTTGCCCATTTTGCAAGCAGCTCACAGTTTCCTTCTGCACCGTGAACTACGTAGACTACTGGTTTTCCGCCAAGCCTCCTGAGGGCTTCCTTGAGTTCGCCTGCGCCGCAGTGTGATGAGAAGTCAAAATGCTTCACTTGAGCCTTGACTTTCCTCATTTTTCCATCGATGACACAGATGCCTTTTTCCATCAGTTCCTTTCCAGGCGTGCCTGGAATTTGATAGCTCACCAGAAAGATAGCGTTAGACGCTTTCTTCGCGACTTTCGAAAGGTAGAACATGGCAGGACCGCCCTTAAGCATGCCTGCAGGGGAAATTATGACACCAGGCATTCCTGCAGCTCTTCTTCTATCTCTCCATCCTTCAACCCAGTTTGAAGAGTGTATGGCGTCAGCCAAGGTTCTTTCGTCTCTCAAGAACTGAGGGTAATTCATCATCACCTTGCTTACATCGCGTGCCATTCCATCAAGCGTAACAGGATACTCAAAATGATGAGCGGCTAAAACACATGCAAGTTCCTGTGATCTGCCCACACCGAAGGCAGGGACAAGGACAGTTCCGCCTTTCTCGACAACATCGGAACATGCGTCCACAAACCGTTTTTCAAGTTCCTTGCGCTCAGTGTGTTCCTCGTTGGCGTACGTGCTTTCAATTATCACAGCGTCTAGGTCTTTGTAGTCCATCTTGGCGCCTTCGAGAAGCCTAGTGTCTATCATGTTGAAGTCTCCAGTATACAACAGCTTTTTTCCTTCAGCTTCGATTAGCGTTTGCACGCTTCCAGGTATGTGCCCCGCGTTCTTGAACTGGAACATTATGTCTCCAACTTTCTGCTCAACGTTGAAATCTAGATTTTTGCTGTTTTGCGTCATCGCTCTCAATTCGAGATATTCGAAAGGCAGGTAATAGCTTGACAAATGGATGAAATCTGAAATCAGCAACTGGTTCAGTTCTACGCTTACCCTATTTGTGTACAAGGGCTTCCTTCCTTGAACATAGAATATGGGGATGGCTCCAGAATGGTCCAGGTGGCTGTGCGATAAAACTATGGCATCAACGTCCTTTGGCGGTACGTGCATAGGAAACCCTGGCTCGCGATCTAGCATCGCACCATAATCCAGCAGAATCTGAGTTTTTTCCGTTTTTACAGCGATTGCGATCCTGCCAACTTCCCGGGTTCCACCCAAAAAACCTAACTGCAACTGTCCCATTTCATTTCATCCACTGGTTCATTATTGATGCTTTGCGCTCTTTTAAAAATGTATTGACTTCCAAGTTGAAGAGGCCTTGACTAATCCTTCTGTCGTTCCTTTTACAACCGCGTCAACGTTCAGCGAAGCTTTCATCTATGTGTAGACACTCCCTTGGTCTTCGATGTTGTGGACCTCACTTTCCGCAACGTTCAGCGCGCGTTCTCGGTGTCATGGTCAGTTAGGGCAAAGGCCTTGATTGTTAGGTGCGAACGAAGCTGCTCTGCAAGCATTTTCGTGGCTATCAGTGAATCCGTCGAGTATGTTGTGTGCATGTGCAAATCAGCTAGGATTAGGGCTTATTGATGTCTCCTTGTGCGCCATTTTTGAATCAGTCTGTTACTTTGATTTTTTGTTTTTTCGAGTCTCGATGCTTTTGAATTTGATTTTTCTTTCGGTGCATGTTTTTTTGCATGCGTTCAGAACAGATTTTCCCCATTTTGCAGGGTCATTGAGGAGCACGACTTTTTCATAGTTTGAATGGTTAATGTAACTGGCAAGATCTGCTGCCACTGTCTTGGCTGTTTCGCTGTCCGGTGAGAGGGCAGCTTCATGCTGTGACAAAGGATAAACTTCGTCGAGCTCTATTGGAACGATGCTGAATGGAGAGCCGTAGAAGCACACGTGTAGGTTCTTCGGGTGCACGGGCGTGACAAGCTTTCTAGTGATATTCATCAAAGCTTCCGATTTGTGAAATGGCTTTCTCCTTGTTTGGGGTAACAGAAGGAGGGTTTTCGCTTGGCTTGGCGGGGTGTATCTTGCGGCAAGCCTTTTTTTGTATCGAACAATTTCTGGTCGCGCAAGCCCGATGGAGTTGAAGAAGAACAGCCCGCTGTTTTTTGTGGCTGGATCGTGTTTTTCAATGTAGTCCTCGTATTTTTTCAGTCTCTCTAGTGCTTGAAATAGCGCTGGATGCCCGTGTGCTCGCATCTCCAAGTGTTCCCACATTCTGCCATCTTTTATGGCTTGCTTGATACGTTTCAACTCTGTGGCACAGGCGTGAAGATTGTGTTCAGCAAGGAACGTCTGTGCTTCTTTAGGAGGCAGTTCCATTATCTGTTTTGGAGATGTTCTTGCGCATTTGGGGCATTCGCATGGAAAATAATCAAGTTCGTTTAATCTGCAAGTGCCTGTTTCAGTTAAGTAGCGACCTTCTTTGGCATATAATGAATAGGCTGCTGAATCGAAAGAGTCACATCCTAAGGCTACGGCTAGAGCAAACATGAAAGGGTGACCAGCGCCGAACAGGTGAAGCGGCCTTTCGATTGGTAAATGCATTTTGGCGGTCAATATCATGTCGACCAAGACATCGAAGCGATAGCGTTCCATGACTTCAGTCGGGCTTCCTAAGGCATGTATCTGAAAGTCCATTTTCCCAATTTCTCGAGCGGACTTTGCTACTAGGTCAAGGTATTTTCCACCTTGCACTGGGCCCACCCAGAGAATGTCTTCCCTTGATTTGAGGGTGAAGAAATCTTTGGCTCGTTTGAGAGTCTCATCAACTGTGTGTCGTGCGTGGTCTTCTGCAACTTTCCAGCCTGTTGGGATGTCAAGTATTGTGGCAATGTCTGAACCTATGTGTTCTTGATATTCCACTATTTCCCTCGGCTTCACCTCTACGTCACCGTAGATGAGAATTTGGTAGGCGCCAGAATCAGTCATGACTGGGCCGTTGAAATCTAGGAATCTGTGCAAATCATCCTTGTCAGGCTGTCTCTGCAATTGCTTCTTCAAAATGTACGCGTTGGTTATTAAAGCCTCAAAACCGAATTCTTCCCTGATTCTCCTCGGAGAAATAGGTTGCACTCTCGGGTTTATGACTGGAAACAGAAGGGGGGTCTCGACCGTTCCGCTTTTGGTGTGAAGCTTTCCGATTCTTGCAAGCAGGCCTTGTTCTTTTATTTCAAAAGACATTGTCAAACTCTGAACAACAGAAGAGCAAATACAGATATAAAAAACGTTCACTAGATAATCAGAGCGAAATCAGACTGTTAGGTTTTAGATATGAGTCTGAATAATCTTGTAAAAGAAGAGCTTTCGGGGAACATAGCTAAGTCATATGTGGCGCGCATCTCCAGTTTTCACAGGGTTCAAGCATCAACAATGTTTCATGAAGCAGCAGAATACGTGAAATGTGAGCTTCTGAAAATAGGTTTGAAAGATGCTGTGATAGAGCAATTTCCTGCCGATGGAGCCAAGAAATATTGGACTCACATTTCCCCAATGGGCTGGACAGTGAAGAATGCTGAGCTTCGACTTTTGGAACCTGAGGAGGAACTTTTAGCCTCTTATCTGGATACGCCTCAGAGTTTGCACACGTACAGCAATGCAACCCCTCGAGAAGGCGTCACAGCCGAGCTTGTTGATGTCGGAGCTGGAACGAAGCCAGCGGATTATGATGGAAAGGATGTCAAGGGCAAGTTTGTCCTAGCCACGGGCAAAGCCAAATCCGTTCATGAACAGGCTGTTTACAAGCGCGGCGCAGCCGGTGTAATAACAGACACGGTGACTCTTGAAATGCCAAAGATCCGCGAAAGCTTAGACATTCCTGACGCTCACGCGTATCAGTCAATATGGCCAACAGCTGAGGACCTGGACAAAGTCACGTTTGGCTTCTCTCTGAGCAAACGACAGGGAAACCGACTGCGCACTTTGCTTAAACATGGAAAGACAGTCAAACTAAACGCCAAGGTGGATGCGCACCTTTTTTCTGGAAACTTGGACGTGGTCACAGCAACAATACCCGGAAGTTCGAAATCAAATGAGGAAGTCTTCTTAGTGGCCCATCTCTGTCATCCAAAACCCAGCGCAAACGATAATGCTTCTGGAAGCGGCTTGCTTCTGGAGATAGCTAGAACAATCAATGTCTTAATTGAATCTGGCCGAATTAAACGCCAGGCCAGGACAATACGTTTCTTATGGGTGCCTGAAACGTACGGCTCCGTAAGCTACCTGTGCAGTCACGAGGACCTGCCACTAAAAATGGTCGCGGGCATAAACTTGGACATGGTAGGTCAAAACCAAGAGTTGTGCAAGTCCACACTCAATCTTGACCGCACTCCTGACTCACTGCCCTCTTACCTGAATGATATTGTCTTTCGCTTCATGGAAGAATCTGTAAAGGAGTTCGATAAGCCGTCCCCCTTCGGTTCATCATCCACTTTTCGATTTGCCACAGGCGCATTTAGCGGCGGCAGCGACCACGCAGAATTCACCGATTCGACGATAAGCATTCCATGCGTCATGCTACTTCAGTGGCCTGACTTGTATTATCATACAAGCATGGACACTATTGACAAAGTGAGTGAAGACAGCTTGAGAAGAGTCGGTTGGATAACGGCAAACGCGGCTTTGACCCTTGCGGACGCCACATTCGAAACAGCGTTTCAACTTGCAAGTGACACCGCCTCAAGAGGAATTGGCAGAATTGAAGAAGCCGGACGAGAAGCTGTCCGAGAACTGTTCATGAAGAGACAAGACCCCAAACTGAAGAATAAGCATGGGACGTTAGCTACAGAACTGAACGGAATATTCTTTCAGTTTAAGAATCGGGTAGAACATTTTGCCTGGCGTGAGAAAGAGGCTGTTGAAATCCGTAAGAAGACTTGGAGAGAATTCAGAACTGGTCGTATCAGTTGAGGAGCACTGCAAGCACGTTGAGGACATTTCTAGACGCACGAATCTCTCGGGTTCAGGAGACTCTGAATTTCATAGCCAAGACATCAGGCCTGAACCTTCCAAATGAGCCTGCAGACATGGAGCAGAAAACAAGACTGAAAGCGGTTCCGAAACGACTGTTCAGAGGCACTCTTGATTCCAGCTTCCTGAAGAAGACGCTGAGCGACGAGGAATCTGGGTGGTATGAACAAGCGCGCGAAAAGGATTTAGATTTTGACAAAAAGTTGGCTGAAACACTGAACTTCATGGATGGAAAACGAACCATCCACGAGATTGTGAAGGCCGTTTCTGGGGAGTACAGTGAAACCCGCCCCGAGGTTGTGGTCAAGTTTCTGGAAGATCTTGAGAAAGCCAAACTTGTCCAGCTCTCATAGACTTGACTTTTTGAGGCTGAATATGCTTATATGCCCTTTTTCCTTTTAATGGATGCCTGTCCTAAGGGAAGAGGAATCAATGGTCTGCGCAGTTGAGATTTTCGAAAAACCGAAGCTTCGTAACCCAGTGTTAATTGAGGGTCTGCCTGGAATAGGTTTCGTAGCCAACATTGCGGCTTTGCATCTGATTAACGAGTTGAAAGCAATTCGTTTCGGCGAAATACATTCATCAGCCTTCCAAGACTTGGCGGTGACGACGGAGAAGGGCGGGGCGCAGTTTCCAATTAACGAGCTTTATTACAGCAAAGACCCGAATGGCGGACATGACTTGATAGTGTGGTATGGTAATACGCAGGCGTTGACCACTGCGGGGCAGTACGAGCTCTGCGGCAAAATCTTGGATATTGCTCAGGAATTGGACTGCCATTACATTGTGACGTTGGGTGGATTTAGACAGGAAGAGACTAGGAGTCCACCCCAGATTTACTGTGCCGCTTCGGATCATGAAGCCTTAAACGATGCCCTGAGCCTCGGAACAAAGATAATGGTAGGGCAGATATTTGGAATTGCTGGGCTCATGGTCGGTCTTGCTCGCCTCAGGAAACTCAAGAGTTTCTCTCTTCTGGTGGACACTCTGGGCACGTACCCTGATACAAACGCCACACGTTATGTGCTGATGGCGCTCAACAAGTTCTTGGGTAAGAACGTTGACTTGGCCAAGTTGGATGCGGCTGCTGAAGAAACCAAAAAGGTTTTGGAGTCTTTCGGTTTGATAAGAACGATTGGAACAGAAAAGAAGAAAGAGGAACAACAGTTTCGCTGGTTCATCTAGGTTTTGCCCTTGGATTCCGTGATGAAGGATGAATAGACTTTTTCCACGCGCTCAGCAGCAGGGCCTGAGCCTTCAACGACGCCCTTTTCAGTCACTTTGACCTTGTCCATGATCCAAATGAACCCTTTGTCCTCGTAGAGCTTTATCATCGTAGGAAACACTTTTTCAAGCCTGTCGGCCAGCGCCTTCAGATCAAAGGGCTTCTCAACACTCAGAACTTGGGCAACAACACTTCCATTAAGAAAAACCCTGTGCAAAGCTTTCCCTTCCTCATCCTTTGCGTTGGACAAGCAAAGACTCATAGTGTCCGGATTGATGCCAAGCATTGTCCCAGTAAACGTTTTTCCAGTAGTTACCATCACAATCACGTGTCTATCCACCAATGCTGAAACCTCTGTGAAGAACTTTCTCTGCGCTACAGACAACAATTATGCCTCCATTCACGTAACGAGATTGCTGAACAACTATATACCAATTTCTTTAATTGGCTCAAGATTTCGGTTTGAAGCGAAGTTTCGAGTTCAATTGCGCATGTGCTTTGTTTGCTAATAGAAACCATCGGCCAGAAAGGTGTCTTGGAAGATTCAGGATAAGCTTAAACGCAAGATGTTGCCCAATAGTAAATAGCAGTAGAAGCAGTGCGAGGGGAAAGGATGAAGTTACGCAAGTTTTCTGCTTGGATTCTGGCTCTTGCAATTCTCTCTTCAACCTTATTCGTGGTAAAACCAGCGTCCGCAAACAGCGGGGTATGCTACAGCGTTGAACCCGTTGCTGTTCCACCCATGACCGACGGCGACCCAAGCCCCAACATTCTGCACATACTCGAGTGGCCGTCAGCTGGGATAAACTTCAATGTGGAGATACACCTGAGAGGTGCGACTCTCGCAAACGTTGCTGCCGGCATCATAGGTCTCGAGGTTCACCTTGACTTCACGGAACTCTTGGCATACGCAGCCATCGTCGGCTTCACCGACTATCTCGGCGGGTCAGGCGGCGTATTCAACGCACCTGTCCTCGAGGAGCCGGCCTGGCGGCATATACAAGGCTGACGGCATCACAAAGGCTGTCGGTCTCTGTATACTGGCGGTGTACAGTACATCGTTGCAGCATGTTCGACTGGTACTCCATGGAACGCAGCAGACGGCTTGGTTGCCGTCATCGAGTTCTGGATTAAAGGACAGCCCCCTACCCCTAGTCCTCCGCTACCTTTAACGTTGACCTTTGATGACCTAACCGACGGAGGCGTTAACGAGGTACCGCATGAGGCCTTGCAAGGAACTCTTGAGTTTGCTTCACGTCCTCCTTCGCCACTTTTCCCGTGGATTTCCGTTACTCCGCAATCTTACACGGGCACGGCGATATTGGGTTCACTGTTCAATTACTCAGTAACGGCGAGTTTTGACTCCTGGTGGGATGTTGCAGGGTTTGATGTGACGGTGAGTTGGAATAACACGTTGATCAGTTTGGTGGATGTTTTTGAAGGCAGTTTCTTGCGGCAAGGTGGGGCGTCAACATCGGGTTGGGTTAACTCGACTGTGGATAGCGTAGAAGTAAACTATACTAAACTGTCGAATCCAACGCCTTCCACAGGGACAGACAGTCTTTTTCTTTTGGAATTCAACGTTACTTATGTCGCCTCAAGCTATCCAACGCCGACTTGCGCTATTGCGCTCGGTCCCACGGATATGATTTCGTGGCCGCACCCTGAGAGACCCGTCGCGCCGTGGTTAGGAAGCAATAGTACGGTCGACCTAAATCCTCCTGGCTGTTACATAACCATAATCAACGCTACATACACCGCGCCAGCGTACAAGCATGATGTTGGCATTGGCAACGTGGAATTGTCCAAGACGGTGGTAGGAGTTGGCTTCTCTATCAATATTAGCGTAACAGCAATGAATGACGGCGGCCTCGCAGAAGTCTTCAATGTTGCTGTATATGCAAATTCCTTGGTGATAGGCACTCAACAAGTCAACTTGAACGCGTCAAGTCAAACGGCTTTCATGTTCTTCTGGAACACCATTGGCGTAGCCTACGACAACTACACCATCAGCGCTAACGCTTCAACTGTTCCCGGCGAAACAAATATGACGAATAACAGCTTCACAGGGGGCGTGGTTGCGGTTAGTATTCCAGGCGACGTCATTGGCGGCTTCAAAGTCAACCTCATGGATCTAGTCACTTTGGCACTCGCTTATGGTTCACACTGCGCCAACTATCATTACCAAGGAGAACCAGCTTCCCCAAATTGGAACCCCAACGCAGACATAAACAATTACGGTATGGTGAACCTTCAAGACATTGTCATACTAGCCAACCATTACGGGCAACACTACCCATAGCCTTTTTTTAGCTGACTTCTCGTTTTCTGCTATTCCGGCTAGCTTTCCTGAAAAGTTTCCATTAGGTTCTGAACTGCCCTTGCTTTGGCGCGCGCTTGCCTACCGGAGCGTCGCACAAAGAGCAGCATTCCCTTAAGATAAAGCGTTTAAGCGTTTCTTCGCAGCCACATCTTTGAGCAGCGGGTCTTTCGTGATGCTGAAACGCGATGCGCGCTTAGAGGAAGAAGAGTGTATGATGCATTTGGTTTAGGGTTTTTACAGGTCATCTGCCAAGTATTTGAGGTCGAACGGTTTGATGATTGTGCCCGTTTTTAAGCTTACGATGAATGATTGGGCTTCGCTCATCGAGTTTGCAAAATTGAACGAGTATTCACGCATGAAATCCGCGTATTTGGAGTAGTCTTTGTGAAGTGAGAAAATTACAGTGTCTTTTCCGAGGCCTTCTCCCTCTGATGCAAAGAAAACGTTAGGGTGCTGCATAACCCATTTTCTTGCTGTCTCCAGTTTCGCTTCCACTTGCTCTTTGTCATGTGTTTTTGCCTTCGCGAACGTTATTGCAAGGATTTCGTAGCCGATTTTTTTGAATTCTGGCACTATCGTGTAGCTTCTGATGAGGTTTTCGATGAGCTTCCTGTTTTTTGTCACTGTTGGCTGTGACACTTTCAGGGCCTTGGCCAGTTCTCTGTCGCTTCTTCTGGAGTTTCGTATCAGTTCCTTCAAAAGCCTGGAGATTTTTTCCTGTTTCATGGTGGTCTTCTTCGAATCAAAAAACAGTTTGCGACGGCTTTTATCTTTTTCGGAGAACCAAGGGTGTGACGGTTTTATGTCTTATCTGCTTCTTGTTTCACGAACACTCTGCTGTTTGCTGGTAAATCTCTTTGAACAATAAGGTTTGGGCCTATCCAACTGTCCTTTCCGACTTTGACGCCTGGCATGAAAAGTGCGTTTATCCCTGTTTTCACATTGTCCCCTAGGACGGCTCCAAGCTTCTTTCTTTCACTGTCAACGACTTTGTCTTTCACCATCATCTTGATTGTGCCTGCGTCAAGCCTATAATTGGCTGTTATCGTGCCTGCGCCTAAGTTTCCTCCTTCACCTATTACGCTGTCGCCAACATAAGACAAATGGCCTATGTGCGCATAATCCATTATTATGCTGTTCTTGATTTCGCAGGCGTTTCCAACCCTTACTTTCCTGCCGATGCTCGTGAACGGCCGGATGTAACAGTTTGGGCCTACGTCAGCTTCTTCATCTATGAAGGTTGGCCCTTCAATGTAGGCTCCTGAACGTATACGTGCGGTTTCAGCCACTGTCACGGGGCCGACTAGGTGGGCGCCGTTCTCGATTAGCCCTAAGGGTTTATGTTTCATCTTCTTCAATGTCCAGCGGTTTGCTTCCAGAAGATCCCATGGTCTTCCAATGTCAATCCAGTCTTCGCCAGCTATCTTCGCGGCCAAAACAGGCTTCTTTTCGTTAATAAGAAGAGTAAGAGCATCTGGAATTTCCCATTCTCCTCTAGACGTGGGGGAAGTTTGCTTTATCATGGCAAATATTCCGGGTGAAAAAACGTAGATGCCCGCGTTGGCCAAGTTTGTCGGCGCTTCTTTTTGGCTGGGTTTTTCAACTATACGCTTGACGTTCCTGTCATTTTCAAGCTCAACTATGCCGTAGCTTTCAGGCCTGTCAACAGGCACCACGCCCATAGTTGTAGCAGGTTTCTCTTTGCAGTGCAGGTCAACCACGGTTTTCAATGCATCCACGGTGAACAGCATGTCGCCGTTGACGAGCAGAAAATCGTCTTTCATATAAGGCTCAACGGCACTCACGGCGTTGCCTGTTCCGAGTACGGCTCCCTGTTCAGCATATTTTATTTCAAGCCCGAAGTCTTTTCCGTCCCCGAAATATTGGTGAATTGCATCTGCCATGTAATGGACAACTATCACGGCCTCGCTTATTCCCGCCTTCTTCAACACGTTTAAGCAGTGTTCAAGTATCGGTTTTCCAGCCAGTTTTATCAGGTGTTTCGGTCGAGTTGCAGTTATGGGTTGAAGCCTGACGCCTTCTCCCGCGGCTAGGATTGCTGCCTTCATCTCCCACCATTTCCAAGTTTGTTTTTGATGAGTTCAGCTCCTTTTTCAGTAATCTGTTTTGCTGCTTTTAACGATTCACCTTCAACGGTGAGCCTCATGGTCGGCTCTGTGCCTGAAGGTCTAACGAGCAGCCATCCTTTCTTAAGAACTAGTCGGACGCCGTCAACCGTGGAAAACTCGGTGTGCTCTGGAAAGACAGTTTTCAAGCCTTCTCCGATTTCTCTGAGGGCTTTTTCTTTCAGTTCGTTCTTGCAGTCAAAGTTTTCTCTGAACATTGGGTACGTGGGTGCGGCGCTGAGAAATTCGGCCAAGTTCTTGTTTTCGTCTTCCAAGGTCTTCAAGATTAAGGCTGATGAGAGAATGCCGTCTGGGCAGTGATGAAACTGGGGATGTATCCACGCGCCGCACGGTTCACCGCCGAACAGCGCTTTGCGTTTCTTCATTGTTTCTGAAATGTAGACGTCGCCGACTTTTGTTCTTTCAACCTTTCCGTCGAATGGTTCGACCATTTTTTCCATGCTCATTGAAGTTTCAACGCTTGTTACAACTGTTCCGCCACAATTCTTCTTCACAACGTGCGCGGCGTATGCAGCAAGGGTTTTGTCAAAATCTGCAAAATTGCCTTTTTCGTCTATGAAGGCTGCTCTGTCCCCATCACCATCGTAGGCCACACCTATGTCTGCGCCTAGAACCTTGACGGCTCTGGCCAAATGCTTAAGAGATTTGGAGTTGGGTTCAGAGCTTCTGGCTGGAAACCAGCCATCTGCCTGCGCGTTCAAAGCTGTTACTCTGCAGCCTAAACCTTGCAGAATAGCCGGCCCAAGGCTGAACGTTGCTCCACATCCAGGATCAACAACAACATGCCATCTTCTTCGCAGTTTTACTCTCTTCCTCAAATTCTCAGAATACAGGTGGTTCTCGTCTGATCGGTGGATGTGACCGACGCCTGTCCAAGGCGCCCGCCTGTACCTGTTTTCAGCGATTATCCGTTCGATTTCAATCTGGCTTTTCTCGTCGTAAGCCGAACTGTCTCTTCTGAAAAGTTTGATGCCGTTGTACTCAGGCGGGTTATGCGAGGCTGTGATCATCACGCCAGCGTCGGCTCCCATCTTATTCGTCAGAAAAGCGAGGACTGGGGTCGGGGTGACTCCCAAGCATATTACGTCCGCACCGCCCGATTCAAGACCTGAAACCAAAGCGTGCTCAAGCATCTGGCCGGTGACTCTTGTGTCTCTTGCAACGACCACATGTTTTGCGTTGGAGAAAGTTGCTACTGCTAAACCTACCCTTTCTGCCAAAATCGGCGTCAGGTCTACATTGGCCAAGCCCCGAACTCCTGAACTGCCGAACAACTGCAACTCCTGACCTCCTGCCCGCGGAGACTCCAAGATAAGTGGAACCTGTTGTTCTTATAAAAACTAAGCAGGGAAAAGGCACTCGAAGTTCTTGTGGGTTAACCAAGTGCGTGGCTAATTAGCGATCCACGCTATGATCGCCGAAGAACAGGGCTACTATTAAACCCGCAGTGATGAAGATGAGGAAGGGTAGACCAGGCGTTGCCCATATACTGTCTTGAATTTTCCCAGTTTTAACAGCTTCATCCAGTCTTGCAACAACCGCTTCTCTTCCCTCGTCTCTCGGCTACAGTGACCAGTTTTCTTTTAAAGTTGCTTTCGGAGTCTTCGCTTGCATCTTCAAGCGGGTAAACATGCCATTTATCTTTTAGTTTCTGTATAGAAACTTTGTAGCCTGTTACCAGAATCAATATTTTTCTGCCCAAGGACCCGTTCTGATATTCTCCCTCAAACAGTCTCCCCCCAGTTCTCACCCGCCAAAGAACATTGTACCCAAGCATGACAAGCGTCATTAGAGCTGCCATCAGAACAGAGTTGCTGAAAACGCTGAAAGGAAAAAGTATCTTTGAGATCGGCGAAACCCCTCCAAACAGAGGCGAAAGCAGATTTGCAGGGTAAAATGGCAACACAAGCGCTAAGCACATCAGAGCCTTCGCATCGGCTCCTCCGAAACCTCCAGCATAGAAAATCACTATGGCAAAAAAAGCCGTGAAGCCAAAGCAGACTCCATAGAGAGGCAACTGCGAAAACTCGTAAACATAGACCTCGACAAAAGTCAACACGAAAGCAAGTGGAGCGAAAACCACCCAAACGGCATTGCTTACTTCACGGGTTTTGCTGTCACTCCACGAAGCA
Organism: Candidatus Bathyarchaeota archaeon; assembly: GCA_963838505.1. GTDB lineage: Archaea > Thermoproteota > Bathyarchaeia > Bathyarchaeales > Bathycorpusculaceae > JBEKCD01. The sequence goes on along the minus strand of CAWIRG010000009.1, from coordinate 130,406 downwards.
TAGAAGAGAAAGGCCAAGGCCAATGCTGTTCTCGCCAAGTCCAGTAGCAACTGCAAAGCGACACCGCAATAAGCATCGAATTATCTCTTCTGCCTAAATTATCTTTCCACATGGTTTCACTTGAGTTAAGAAAACCAGTTGAGTTTCTAGGATGCTGGCGATAATTCATTCAGTGGTAAAGATTGCCCAGTTTGTGTTACCACATTCAAGTAGTATCTTGTGTCGGACTGCCATTGATAGTCTAATGTTATTCTCTGAACTTTGCCTCCTGCAAGTGGCATAGGTGTGATTGTTTGGTTTTCCATTGTTGAGGACGATGTTCCGATGTAAACCTGAATTATCATCGTGTCTGAGGTTCCCGAGTTTCCTATGTCAATATCTATTTTGCTATTGTTAATTCCGTAGAAGTTCACGTTTGACTTGTAGAGAATCACGCCTGCCTGTCCGGTTAGGTGTCCAGTGTACATCATAACCCATGCATACGTTACCACTATCGCCGCTACGGCTATGACTACCAATAGCAGAGTAGCGAGTATGGGCGAAATGCCTCTCTTGGTTTTGAACAACCTGATTGTCAGAGCATTCACCTTCTTGTTACCCAAGATGTTTCAAATTCGATATTTAACTTGTATGAACTCTGAATCCGCATTCTTGCTAAATGCGTGTTTCTGAATTGGGCTCCATGAACATGATAGGACTCTGCTTCGTCTTATAGTTGCATTGACGGCTAGTTTCCAACGTATACCGTAGCGGTTGGCGGGTATTCGACGTTTATCCATGAGCCGCTGGTTTGGCCGCTCGCATTTTGATAGATTGGTGTTGTGTTGCTGAAGGTTGACACTGCACCCCACCAAATCGTGTTTAAGGCATATGAGAAGCTTACCGGAGCTTTCTCTATGGGAAGTAGTTCTATGGTTCCTGCTGTCTGGTTCACTCTGAGTTCTCCAGTTTGGGTTCCAGCTATACTGTCGAAACTGTAGAGCTCGTTGTTTCCTGTGTCGGTGAACATTATTCCTGCTCCACTGTTGCCTGAAATGAATTGGCTCCAGTGATACTGCCAAATCGCTGTCAGATTATAGAACGTGCCCGTTGCTGTTGAAACAATGGGATAACCGCTTGCCGTTCCGTTCTCAGTCTGCGTCTGCGTGATTGAGCTCTGCAATTCGATCGGGACAAGTATTTGATGGTTCTGCTTTGCTGCGACTGCACGAACAAGACTCTCAACTCATAGGTATAGTAGGTCGAGTTTGCCGGCAACGTTATGACTATATGTGAATAAATATTCGGGCAGTTAGTGACGCCTCCGCCCCATTCAGCTTCTTGTTGAACAATATCCCTCACGACCCCGTTGGTTATTATATACGCAGGGCTTGCCCCGTAAATGCTGCTCTGTCCGTTTGTTCGCATGAAGGTGGCTGCACATGACGTGCTTCCAACCGTTGAAACTAACGGTTGAAAATCTCCCTGGAATTGGAGAGACAGTATGCCGTTTGTCAAGATTCCAGCATTGGAATTATCTGCCTTAAAGTAATTATCAACGTACGCGTACGGTGTTTGAGTCGCTAAATCGCTTCCATTCCACCATACTGTGACACTTGAAACATTGCTGTTTGCCAGAAACACTATCATGTTTCCGTTATTGAAGACGCTTTCATTACTTGTTAAGCCCAATGGTATCAAGTAATTGGAGGCCCAATCTTCTATTTGGAAGGGCACCTCGGAATCGAACCCGTTTATGGTTTCGTCAACATGTATTGACTTGACGGGAAGCGGCGGGACGGGCAGGGTCTGAGTTGTCAACTGCAGGCTTTGTCCGAGCCAGCGCATAGTGCCATTCTGCAATAGCTCCATCGTAATAGGGTCGGACGGGAGAGCAATTTGTGGTGTACCGTTAAGGAAGAGAAGAGTTGCGTCTATCTGCCAACTGCTTTGCACAAGATCGGTCTGAGTTCTGCTCAAGAACCTAATGGTAAATGTTGGACCCGCAAGATATGTCGTTACTGAAACGTTGTTTCAACTACCAGTATCCAAACTGGAAATTAGGGGTAACCATGAGCTATTAGTGGCATTCCAGAACTGAACAGACAGAGTATCTGTTGGACTAGAAAACGGTCCCGCGAAAATGTCCAAACTCATATTCGTTGCCCAATAGTTGACGTTCGTCCATTGTCCCTCAATGTCAAGGCCGTAATTGTCTGTGGAGTTCGATGTTTGAAGCAGTACGCTGCCGATTTGCCATGTTGATTGTGAAGGGTCGTCTGTTCTTGCAGTGTCGATGAATCTTATCGCGAAGCTTGCGGAGGTCAGATATGGGGTTACTGACATGTTGTTCCAACTGTTGGCGGCCAAGTTGTTGTTTAACACTGTCCATGCCCCGTTCCACACGTCAACTTCTAATGCTTCACTGTCGCTGAAGGCTCCAGTTTTTATGCAGAGGAGCTTTGACGAGTTTGCGTTGTACGATGCTGTCGTCCATTGCCGCTCCAAATCAAGCTGATAGTTTGGAGTCGGGAATATGCTGCCAAAAGAGGCCGCAGGCATGACATTGCTTGGAGGGTAGGCCCTAGCACGAACGAAGTTGTAGTATATGTTTACAGGGTAGGTGCTGGATGTGGCGCTTATTTGGCCAAGATAAAGGTTAGTTGCGGAACTCAGTGGGTTATTTGAGACAGTGCCAGAATATCCTCCTGTTGACGAGTATAGCTGTGGAGCTATGTATGCATTCCACGATGAGGCAGCCTGAACCCGTGTATGTTAGAGTGGCATATAGCCAGCTCGAAGTTGAACTCCCCTGATTATTCACGTTGACGGTTACTGTGCCACTAATCTCGTAGTCTTGGTCGAAATAAGCTTTAGAGTACCCTGTATTTGCGCTGATTGCATAAGTTACACTCGATGCTGCAGCATTATTTACAAGTCCAACGGCGCCTGTATCAGTCCCAGGACTGACGGAACCTGGGGAAGAAAAACTTGATTCTGCTATTAGAGCAGTATTGCTCATTGCCTTATTGAATGCGAAGACGGGATTATTCGCATTGTAACCGGTTGCTCTTATTGCGTTAATTGTCGTTCCTCCAGGGCCAGAAATACCTGTCGCCTTTGAGAGCGTATACCCGCTATACACAGAAAAGTTCGAAGTTGCAGTATTGCCATTGAAATACGCATTGAAGACGTTGGCACCGTTGTCGTAGGCGCCGTAGGTTCCTGAGAGATTAGGTGCGTCTCCCCAGTAGTTTCCGTCAAAACTGGATGCAGTGGATAGGAAGGCCATGTATATTGTGAGTGTGCCTCCGTTCGCAGCTATAGGGCTGGTCAGTTTGATCCATGCTGTGGCGCTGGTTGCAGTGTTGGAGAGTGAAGGGGCGCAGGATTCAAGCCACGCGTATAGAGGCGACGTGAGGGCGCTATCCGAGTAGAATCGGATGTTTCCCAAGTTCCCTGCTTCGAAACTTGTGTAGATAGAGGGGTTCCAACTTACCTCCTCTTGAAACGGGTTCGGAGTTGCAGATGATTGGGTGTTGATGATTGTTATGGGAATGTAACTTTCTGAGGCTCCATTTGTGTTGGCTTCGGTTAATGAGTCATAAGTGTTGCCTGCCGACTGTTCAGCGGAGAAATTACTTGTTGTTCCAATGTCAGTGTCATAGAGTTGATTATTGGTTTGCACATACTGAGTGTAAATGGCCGGAACGTTGCCTTCCGTTAGAATGTCATCTATGCTGTCCGGGCCATACTGTTGAGCTGTGAAATTCGACTCCATTCCTATGTTACCGTTGAAACCTACATCTGACGCGTTGTTGTTCACGTAGTCCATTGATGGCGAGGTTGATGAGGAGACTGGCCATTTCATATTTATGTTGTACGAGGAATATGGCGAAGCCACTACTGCGATTCCTCTCTGATCCGTCACTTGAATGACGTATGAGTTTGCATCTATCCCTGCTGGTGGCTGAATCTGGTATGTGCCGTTTGTAAAAGCTATCGGAGCGGCACTCGGAGAGATCAATACCCAAGTTGAGTTCGTTTCATACTGGAAGAATTTGAAGTTTTGTGTCTCAAGATTCGTAACTGGTTCGCTATGGTCTTGCAAAACGGTCAAGCTTGTCTGGTTGCTTTGCGTGGTGTTTATAATTTGCACTGTGAGACCACATGAAGGTGCGTATTGCATTCCGTATATTCCCAGTTTTGTCAGGTTGTAGATCACGTCGAGATATCCCGCACTGTAGCTGGTGTTGTTGAACCAGTACGTATTGATGGTCAGATTTGTCAGGCTGAAACCTGCTCCCCAGTCCGGGTGAGTATTCGCCACGTATTCCAGTCCACTTGAGGTATAATTCAACGTGCTTTGCTTTGCATAAGAACTGTCTCCAGTCACTTGGATTACAGAGCCGTAATAGCCCACGCTGAATCCAAGCAGTTGTTTTATTGCGAAATTGATTTCGTCGATGGCCGTCAAGACTTGTGGTTGGACTTGGATCGTGTCGTTGAGGATTATGTTGTATGTCACCATGACGGTTGATATGAGGATTATAGAAACGAGCAAGGCAGCGATTATTGAAAACTGTCCTCTCTTATTCATGGTACTATCCTCCTGCCAGTCCAAGTTGTAGAACGACAAGTTTAGACGTGCCTTCAGCCGTGTACTCTGATTTGTAGAGTGTAGGATTGTAGTCGGACAATAGGCCTAGGGCAGTGAGTCTAGTGTCTGGTACTCGGGTCAATCCTAACGCGAAAAGAGAACCCGTGACGTTTGTTGTTCCTTTGAAAACGTGATTAAACACTGCTCCTGGGATCGCGCCGCCCGTGGGGTTCAAAACATTGGTTGCAATTGACAGGTTGTACTGAGTGGTTACCGATTCAGGTAGAGCTCTCGTAGACGTCTGCGTGGGAGAAGGGAAGATGCCATAATAGCTGCAATTAGCTAGGGCTGATGATGTCAAAGTGACGACGCCGGGTGAATCAGTAATCCAATTGCCATTGTTACTGTAAGGTTGGCAATCTATGCCCTCCAGAAAAGCATTAAGTCCAGCAGCGCCAATGGCTGTTATGCCGTAGATTCCCCATCCGTTCTGGTTTCCTGAGAGCGCCAACGTGTTCGTGACATAATAGAAAGGATAGCCGACTATGCTCACCCAAGTCCAATTGTACCGTTCAGTGCAGTTGCCCAACTGATAACAGTAGTGCGGATAATCGCTTGAATAAAGCGTGGCGTAGCTCTGAGGTATGGGCACAGGCTCTCCGCACGTGTCAATGACTATGGCGTTTTGCAAGGTCTCATTTCCAAGGGGCTGACCATTCAACAACTGTCCAAGCTGCGTGGTGTTTTGAACCATCACGATAGAGGAGGGAGCAAAATAAGAAGCAAATATTGCTGCGAGTTGTTGTGCAATGCTTTGAATTGTATATCCTGTGATCCACCAGCCGACTGAATCGCTGCAGTTCAAAATGTAAAGTGTCGCAGCTATTTTCTGCGGTGTAACGGTGAAAGTAACGTTAGAAGAGGCAACCATATAGGATGCAGCATCAGATCCTCTGCCCAAACTCTGAGCATTGGAAATTGACCTGCTAACAGTATAGAGGTTTTGACCTCCGCCGCTTGAAATATCATAAGCAGTCAGATTGTAAACCACGTTTGAAGGCAGACACGCTGACAGTGAGACTTGAAGCCCGTTCCAAGCAGTATCGTTAGTTGTCTCAAAGGCAACTGAGCTAAGGTCATTTTCCGCGTCCAATGTCTCCAGAGTTGTCAATGACAGTCTGCTCAGATTCAGAGGCGAAACCTGACGAGGCGAAGGCAAAACAGCAAAGAACGAGGCTGTCAAGAAAGCCCCTGTCATTATGATAATAACGATGAATATTTCCACAGATCGCATCATCTTAGCCCACCACCTGATAACCTGTCAAACTCCAAAGGGAAAGTTTCGCTTGGTAGGCGATTTCTCCAATTATGACTTGCCGCAGATCAGTGGCCACCCACTCCTTTCCTGAAAGATTACTGCCGAACGTCATAGAAAGCCCCAAGGAATCGACTCCGAGAGGCGCGATTACAGTGCCATAGTTAGCTCCATCTCCATATGCGATCACCAGAAAACCTGTCTGACTCGTGTTTACCTGAAGGTTCTGACACGGAGTACCATTACCGATATTGACGTCGCCTGCAAAGTTTCCCCCGAGGCTGGAACGAAAGTGTCTGGCAGAGTATAGAAAGAAGCGTTATAGTACAGTTCGCCCATGCCAGCGGGCGGATCATCATGACCGTATTTTTGTGCGAGCACCATGTTTGCAGTTCCTCCATCAAAGCTTTGGATGTATGGGATGATATTCCCCGTGTTTGTTACGGTTTCTCGGCTCAGATAGCCTATTCCGCAGAGTCCAACTGCGCGTGCTTTCACTATGAACGTGAATGCTGTATCATTTCTCAGTGATTGGAACTCCTTGAACGCGATGCCTGCAGAGTCAGTTTGAAGAATGTCAGAAGTGAAATTGCTGTTCAATATGGGAAATCCGCTGCTGCTCGTGTTTGCCCAGAACATCAAGTAGTCCAAAGTGGCATTGCTGAGCGGAAACCCGGGTCCGTACACTTGAATCTCCAACTTCAAATCAGTGCCGGGAATCTGCGTTACATTAACCGTTAATGTTGGCGTTATTGACAATTGAAAATCATACGTTCCGTTGGTCCCCAATAGAATGGTTGCGTTATGGTAACTGATGCAGTCGCTCGTTTGCAGAAGCAAATATGCGCCGTTGAGTCCCCACGACACGTTATTGTACCACTGTCCAGTCTGGCCATAGTAGACTTGATTTGATGTAGAAACCAGCCGCATAACTGAGAATGGGCTCATTCTGTACTCTTGGAACTCGGGGTCTTGCAGGCCAAAGAATGTGAGACTTCGAGTGCTGCTTCCTGAGACACTCCAATTGGCTGGTGTGCCAGGGTTTAGCATGATGCTGTCCAGAATGTCGCTGCATTTCGTTGCGATGTATCTGTGATATTGATATAGAACCGCGGTTTGATTCATCTGGTTGAAGAAACCGATAAACAGTAGTAAGGCAGCTAAGAAAATTGTTAGAGCAATCAAATGATCTATCGTCGCCCCTGCCATTCAGAACAGTCTCCCGTAGCTATCCTCCGAACCCCATTCGTATGGTTCCGTTTCCAAACTTGGACGCATAAGCACTGGCAATTGTGGAATTGCTCACGAATGCTGTTGTGGAATCCCATTGTGCGTTTGAACCTAGGAGAACCTGCGACGTAACTTCAATACTCGTAGTCGCAAGTTTGACAGTTATTTGGAGCACTTGGCTTGGATTCGTTGCAACGCTGGAGGGTTGAAGTGTAGCGTTCGCAGTGTAAAAATATCCGTCGATGTATGGGGGGAGCCCAAACTGGTCTGTTGTTGTTCCAGAAGGTATTGTTGTGTTATGGTCAAGTGCGAAGTACATCTGTTGTATTGTGCTTCCCATGTTGCTTGCTGCATCTTGCAGTATGAGGGTTCTCCGTGAATCGACCCACGTGTTCATCAGCAAATTGGCTACGACTGGGAACAAGAAGAATCTGTAGCAAGAGAACGGGAATCATGATAACGTGTTCAATCGTGACGTGCGGGATACATGAACCCCCATAACGCTTCTAGGCTGAAAGGCCTAGCGAGACCGTCACATCCCCTCCGTAAATTTCGACAACCGAATTCCCCCCAAGACTCACTGTTTGATTCGCGGCATCAAAGTTGAAGAAGTCTGATGTCAAACCAATTCCAGTGTTAGGAAAAGTCATTGAGATCATAATCTTGTTAACGTTGCTGAATATTCCATGGTAAACGTTCAGTCCTGTCAAGGTTACTGATTGTGAAAGTTCTGGAGATGAACCTGTAAGGAATCTCGGCAAGTAGAACCGAGCGTAGGAGACAGTGTTTATAGTGGCATTGAGCTGCCGCACGATTGGTACTGCTACTATTCTGATGTAGCTTCCGTCCTGCATCGGCATTTTCTCAGTTATGAAGGTCCTGCAAACTGGTGCGGAAGTGCCATTTTGAAGCAAGCTTCGCGATGATGGAAATAATTCTTCGAAGTAGTTGTTTGCCAAAGAATACTCGTTGACTGGCATGCTGAACAGAATTGCGCCAACATCGAAACTTTTCACAAGTGAACCGTCAAAATAGAAACTGTAGGTCAAAGCTAGAGACTGAAAAGTGACTTGGCCAAATTTACTCGCAAACGTTAAGGTTTGAGTGCGCCCTGGTATCCAAGCCACGTCATCTGCTTGCAGTGCAATAGTCTGCATGAACTGTTTCATAGAGTTGAAGTCATTTTGAGCTATTTGTCCGTTCAAGTAGCTGTTCACGAAGCCGATGACGACAAGAAGCATGACGACGATGGCGGCCGTCAATATGGTCGTGGAAATAGCTGGACTGACGGCTCGCTTGTTCTTTCGCAATTTGCCAAGAAAACTTCTTGCAATCATTTGTGTTTCTATCCTCCTATTTTGCAGTCGGCATGAACCCCTTGAGGAACATGGGCATTATTTCTGCCGCTACAGCTGAAATTATGACTAGGACTGCCGCGTGTTTGAATCCTGCTGCTATGGATTCTTCGCTGATTTTTCCAGCAACGATGCCTACCATGTAGCTGTAGAAAATGGCTGATGTCATGAAAACTTGCCTGATCCAGTCCATGTTTGCTGGAGGTGCCGTGCCGGCGACGCCGATGGTGCCTGTCGTGAAACCTAGCATCATTGACGTAGTTACGACCAATAGCAGTGCGGCAAAGTAGGGCATCATGATGTAAGGGCGAGTTGCAGATTTCTTTTCTTTTTCAACTTCTTGAGTTAAATTGTTGAATCTGGCAAGGGACTCTACCATTTCAATAGTGCCTCCGCCGACGTCCACTGTTTCAACGAGCAGAAACATGACGATCTGCGTCATCCAGCTTCGCGTTCTGTCTACAAAGTCCATCATCACTTTTTTCAGCGGGATTCCCCATGAGATTTCTGAGCTGATTTTGCGCAGTTCCTTGCTGAACACGCCGTATTCGCGGTGTGATAGGCTTTCAATGCATTTTTCAGGTGACAGTCCTGTTTTTCTGACTTCCGTGAGGTCTCTTAGGAAACTGTTCACGCCCTGTTCCGTGCTTGTTTTTTTGCTTGAGAGTTTGCCGTTCACGACGGCTGCTGGCGCAGCTGAGAGGAATAGTCCTAAAGCAAGTGCCACTGGCATCTGGCTTAGCACGCCGAAACTGCCGCTGAGAAAGAGAAAGAAGAACAATGCCATTCCTGCAACGGAGCCCAGGGCAAAGACTTTGTACGGCCGCATTTCCGTAACCGGAGTTTTTGGCTGCATGCTGTGTGCTAGGTAAACAAACATTATAGACAGCATCGGGCTTAACACGAACGTGTAGAGAATGATTGTTGAAACGTCGCCACCGCCGGATGCGCCGCCTACACCGATGTTTTGAACGCTGAACATTATGTAAAAGCAGAGGGACATCATCACGTTGACTATTATGAATGTTTCAAGAAGCATTCCGAGTCTTTCAGCTGCAGCTTTGACACGCAGTGCTCTGGCCTTGAAGATGTCTTCTGCCTTTCTTTCCAGAAAGTGCCCGATATCTCCGCCGATTATGACGGTTGACGAGTAGCCTGCGAGAAAATCTTGGAAGATATCTAAGGGATTCTTTTTGGCCGAGTTTTGAATTGCGGTCAGCGGGTCTGTCCCGAATATCTCCACGTCTTTAATGATTTCTCTGGCTTCCACTTTCATCGCGGGCATCAGTTCAACTTGTGCAAGTCGTTTGAAACTTGTGTAGGGCGCTATGCCGCCTGAGGCCATGACGCTGATGTAGGCTGTGGCAAACGGCATTTCTCTTTCCAGATTGCTTGCCCTTTCGCCAGCTCTGGACATGGGAACTACTAGGAATCCGATCATTGCATAGAACGGGGCAGGTATCAAGAAGATCATCGGCATGAAACCGTAAAGTATCACGATTACAGTCGAGATTACTGACAGTGGAATCATCATTACTGCGGCGAAAAACATTAGGGAAACGTACGTTTCTGGGTATATCTTGATTTTTGCTTTTTCCAGATAGTCTTTAAATTCGAAGACGTTTTTCAGGAAGGAGGGTGCAATGTTTCCGAAAAGACGGAATGACCATGCCTCAAGAGTTTTTAGAAGTGGCAACCACTTTAACCTCCTCCCCTGCCTTGACTTTTTCGTAAATCTGTTTCGGCCGAGCATAATACTCGGCGATTATTGCAGCTACGTCTTTGTAGCTTCTAATCTTGCGTTCATTCATCCAGTGCAGCACGGTCTTGCGCTTTTCAATTTCGTCTACAAGTTCTTTCTTGCTCCAACCTATGCGTTCAGAAATGGCCGAAAGCATGACGCTCTTGTCAAAAGACGGCACATGCTCATCCTTAGCGGGTTGCCACCTAAAGATTTCTCGGTAATCTTGATAGTCCGCGATTTCGTTGACGTTCATGACTCGCCTGTAAGCCTTCCTCTCATTGTTTTTTAGAATGTGGACTCTCTGAATCGAAAGTATGATGTTCATTAAGGGAAGGTAAGCAGGCGAAATGTCCATGGGCTTCTGCGTGAGACGTTTAAGCGCTGAATCCAAGTTTTCCGCGTGCATTGTGCACATTCCACCGTGGCCGGTTGCCAGTGCCTGAAAGAGCACGTAGGCTTCTTGGCCTCGAACCTCGCCTACGATAAGTATGTCTGGACGGTGTCTCATGGAGGTTTTCACGAGGTCGAAGAGTGCAACTTCGCCTATGCTGTTTCCGCCGAGGCCGTAACTCTGTCTGGCAATCAGTGAAATCCAGTTTTCATGGGGCAGATTCAGTTCTGCCGTTTCCTCTATTGTGATTATCTTGCTTCCAGGCTTTATCAGGCAGGCCAGGGCGTTCAGGGCTGTTGTTTTTCCAGCTGCCGTTCCACCTAGAACCATGATTGATGTCCTATTCTCAAGGCACATCCAGAAATAGGCAGCCATTTCCTCTGAGAAAGTGCCTATGTTAATCAGGTCTATTATTGAGTATGGATCTTCTCTGAATTTTCTTATGGTGAACGCGGTTCCGAACGGCGTGACTTCACGCCTATAGCACACGGCCAACCTGTGCTTTCCAGGTAACGACGCATCCACGATCGGAAAGGCTGAGCTTACATGTTTTCCAGCCATGTGAACGAGCTTGACAACCATGTTGTCGAGTTCCTCGTCGTCTTCGAACTGAATGTTTGTCTCGATGCTTTCGTAGTTTCGATGCCAAACGTAAACCGACCTCTGCACTCCGTCGCATGAAATATCTTCGATGTTCTGGTCTCTCATTAACGCATCAATCGAGCTGAAACCGACGAGATCTCTCTCAGCATGGTAGAGTATCTTGTACCATGAAACGTCAGGCAGCCATCCTAGGCTTATACGGTATTTATCAACGATTTTCTTTGCTTCATCTGCGAAAAACTTTCTCGGATCACCAATCTCTTCTTTCGGCGACTCTATCTCTGCAAGAAGTATCTCAAGGATTCGTTGGTAAACGCTTCTTTCGAGTGGATCAAGCTGCAATTCGTCAAGAATGTACTTGTACTCCCCTGTTTTCGGATTCTGAGCTATGGCAACGTGCGCGAAAGGCTCATAGAGCGGATACTTTTCGGCTATCTTGTATCCTCTGGGCACAGGTTTTGGTGAAGCCGGTCCGGCTTCTGGTTGCTCGTGTTTTCTGAAGTTCAGTCTAATCTGAACTCTCTTGAGCTTCGCTAATGTTGTTTTCAGCCGTACTTGTCTCATTGTACTTCTCCTGTACACATATTAATGGCGGACGCGGTCTATTAAATATTGCGTCGCACGATACATTACTCATTTCCACCTTCCCCACCAACAGAAACAACAAGCACTTTCCGCTTAACCAACACAACAACCACCACTGCAATGACCACTGGGACAATAATCAGGAGCATGGTTATCCAAGGCACACCTCCCCCGCTTTCTATGGGCGCCACTGGAATCACGTTTACCGTTGTTTGGTTCCCGTTTCCACTGTAACCGTATTTCGTAACGTTGGCTGCGAAGACCACGGGCAACTGCACAGTTGTAGAGGGAGCGGTAAACGCGAATTGGCAGGTTCCGTTTTGATCCGTGTAGCCGCTCGTGTAGGAGAAGTTGCCTGCACTTGCTGAAATGATGACCTGAGCACCTGCAACGGGGTTTGAACCTGCCGCGGCGGTGACGGTTAGAATGATGTTGCTGCTAGGCATGGTTGCATACGAACTGGCAGTGATTTGGACGCTGATGTTTCCAGGGTTCACCGTCAGAGTAAACGAGTCCTGCGCGTCAACATATCCGGTTTTTGCGGCTACAGCCTTGATGGTTATGTCGACGGAACCGTTGACTTGAGGCGCGGTGAAGATGAAGGTCGCAAATCCTTGGGTATCAGTTGTTCCAGTATTCCCAGTGAAGTTCCCCTTGTTCTCGGACGTAACAGTAACGTTGACATCTGAAACTGGTTGAAGATTGTAGGTTACACGAGCAGTTACGCTTACGTTGGCTTCTGAAACTGCAGAGTAATTCTGAGCTGTTAGCTGCAGAATCAGCACTTTTGGTGCTATGCCTATGATGTTCTGGCCTGCGCCGTCTATGTAACGGCTTTTCATCGCTATTGCCGTTATTGTAGCGTTGACCGCTGTTGTTGTTTGAGGGGCTGTGAAAACAAATCTGGCGATGCCGTTTGAATCTGTGGCTCCGTTTGGTTGAGTGAAGTTTCCAACGCTGCCTGACATGGAGACAGTGGCGTTCGGTATGGGAACTTGGTCAGTTGTCACGAGAACGGCTACGTTTGTGGTCCCTTCTGAAACGATTGAGTAAGAGTCAGGGGTGACTGTCACCGCCAGCACGTTTTGAAGCACAGGAACAGTTTCCTGATAATATCCGTCGGTGAACCCTGGCTTCTGAGTTGAAGCAGTGATGGTTACATTCATCGGACTGAGGGTGTAGGGCGCCGTGTAATTCAACGACAAGGTGCCGTCGGCCCCTGTGAAACCTGAACTTGTCAAGAGTGTTCCATTATCTGCTGCAGCCGTGAGGGAAGCGTTTGCGATGGGCTGGCCTAGTCCTCCAGTAACATTGAAGATCATGGCTACTGTGGCTTCAGATTTGACAGTAGCAGGTTGCGTAGTTATCTGAATGTGGAGAAGTGAAAGAACCCTGAGGTATGCGTAGCAGGAACCGTCTGCGTATCCGCTGTCCGAGGCCCCAGCAATCAACCTTACATCTGTTGAGTCTGTGACATTTGGCGCTGTGAATGTTGTCTCGAACTGCCCGTTTGAATCTGTCACACCTGATGATGAGAGGAAACTTCCTCCCTTTGCTGAGAGAAGATTGACGGTTGCGTTTGCTGCGGCACCAGATTCGGTCGAAACGTAAACTGTGACTGTAACGTTGCCCTGGTAATCAACCACCGAGCTACTTGACGTCATTGAAACGGTTAGGGGCGTCAGATTCTGAACGGTTAAGGTCGTCGAGGTGGGATTCTGGCTCAGGACCCCAAAATCGTCCATGACTGTTAGAGTTGCCACATAGGTTCCCAAAGTGGAGTAAGTGTGGTTTAGAAGCGAAAGAGTGGTCCATCCACTGTTGGCCCCGTCTCCGAAATCATAGAAATACTGGTCGACGCGACCATCGTCATGTGAGTTGGCGCCGATGAACGTGACGTATTGGCCTGGTGCGACTAGAGTCTTGTCGGTTTGAAGAACCGCTGTGGGCGCTTGGTTGTTGTATTCAAATGGCGCTGACAGAAAGAATATGAAGAGAAGGTTCACTCCGTCGCCGCCGACCTTGTTTCCTTTTCCGTAAGGATTAAGAGAGCTGTGGAACGGCCCTGTTTCGTCGCCCCAGTAATTGTAGGTTGCGTTCACGGTGAGCGGGGGCGCGCTGGAATAAACGTTCATGCCCACGGTGTTGTTGTAGATATCGTTGAAGTTGGTTTGGTGGGAGTTTCCGTTCTCATAGTAGATTCCGTTGGTGTTGTTTGATATACGATTGCGCGTTATGTATGTGCTCGTGTTTGAGGTCACGAGGAATCCATCGACGTTTGATGAGATATTGTTTTGAACGATTACAGTGTTGAAATAAGAGTCTGCGCCAAGAACAATGCCGTTTTGGTTGTTCAACATAACATTATTCTGTGTTATGCTTACGTTTCCAGTCAAGTTTCCCACTAGTTCTATGCCATCTCCGTTGGCATTCACCGTGTTGTTTTGCATTGTGATTTGGCCGCCGGCTACGTTGACGCCGCATGCCGTGTTGCCGGTTATTTCGTTGTCCATGATGGTTGCGTCACCACCGTTGATGACTGTGCCGTTTGAGTTGAACCTGATCAGGCTGTTTTGCAGGGTTAGAGAACCGCTCTCCAGTGTGACGCCGTTTGTTCCGTACTCTATTATGCAGCGTGTTATCGAGGAATTGTCTGCGTTGCTGATGAGGATTGTTTCCCAGTCTCCCATGCTGGGGTTCAGACTGTTAGATGTGAACTGTATTCTCCTTTCATCCGTTCCGTCTGCAATGATTCTGCCGTTCACGGTTAGAGTGAAGTTGCCTCCGAATCTTACCTGTACGCCAGGCTCTATTGTCAATGTTACGCCTGATTGCACTGTGATGCTGTTTGAAAGTATGAATGGGCTGTCGACGAGAGTCCAATCTGTATCCTGCATTATTGTTCCTTCAACATACGTTGCCTTGGCTGCGGGTATGATCCTGTAAAAACTCATGGAAGAGCTGAAAATGAGAAGTATGATAAGTAGAATAAGTGGAGGGTTTCTTCTGTTCATGATTATTCGCCTAGTCTAAACTCTGGTTTGTTTATTCTCTTGGCCGGGCCTAGGTCAAGCATTGTGAAGTTTAGTGAAAGCATAGCTTTTAAATCTTACGACTTCCTACACAAGGTTCCTGTCTGTACAACAAAAATACGCCCAAGACCGACAGACCATTACATGATCAATGTTGAAGAACAAGGATTGGACAACTGTCCGCCCACGTTTCTCCTTCAGACTTATCCTCCAGTTTCCTGAACCGCCAAGAAGTTTGCTTCTACAATCAGATTCAGAAGTCAGAACGTAATGACACAGCTAAGCCTAGTCATAGGCAACAGATTTAACGTTGCACGTGGGCATTGAAGAGTTGGAAGGAAATCCTGTGACAAGCTTCACTGCGTTCGCCCTTGAAAGGTTTCCGATGATACGCGAAGGGGATGACTTAGCCAAGATCATAGTTGAAACGGCAGCAAAAAATGATTTAAGGTTTCAGAACCTCGACGTGATAGCGGTTGCGCAGAAGGTTTTCTCTAAGGCTGAAGGCAGAGTGGTGAACCTCCGAGATGTTACTCCTTCGAGAAGGGCCGAGAGCTTGGCGAAGAAAATTGGAAAGAGTCCCAAGTTTGTGGAGCTCGTTCTGAGGGAGACAAAACGGGTGTTGAAGGCTTCCCGTGAGATATTGCTTGTTGAAGATGTTCGAGGCTTGGTGTGTATCAACGCTGGAATCGACAAGTCTAACGTGAAAGGCAGAAGCGAGTTCGCGCTTTTGCCGTTGAACCCTGACGAGTCGTCTGAGAAATGCAGCAAACAAATCAAACGTTTGACAGGCAAAGATGTTGCCGTCATAATGTGTGATACCTACAGTCGCCCGTTCAGGCGGGGTCAAGTCAATTTTGCCATCGGGATTGCAGGAATCAGCCCGTTCAGAGACTACAGGGGCACAGAAGATCTCTTCGGCCAGATTCTTAAAGTGAAGAATGTTGCGGTTGTTGACGAGATCGCGGCAGCATCTGAACTTCTCATGGGCCAGGGGAAGGAGGCAATACCTGTGGTGGTTTTTAGGGGATTACAGAATTCTGCAGTGCTCTGTAAAGAGTGCCGCTTGGAAGAACTGTATATTTCAGGAAAAGAGGATCTTTTCCGAAACGTGCTGTGACGCCGAGACGCGCGAATATTATTCTTTCGACATGAGACTGTTACGAACGAGCAGTAACAGTGCCGGCGTACCAATGAGTTGAGACAGTTGCATCGATGCTGCCCTGACTATTTCGCGATGCTCTGGCTTTCTCCGCTGTTACGAGCAGAGAATTACCAGTGCCAGCTCCACTCATGAACTGCATTCTGTTTTTGTTTGATGGAAAGACTTTTAAACGGATTAGCTAAGACTATAGAAGGACGAAATTAAATTTGAGAGGAATGAAAAATTGAAAATAAAGAATCATGCTAAGACTATTGTAGCAATACTTACAGCTTTAGTAATGCTTTGTTCAGCCATAATGGTACCAACACTAGCTTTCAAATCTGGACAATCAGCAGCAGGAGCAGACTACGCTGTTTTCGAAGGCACTGCAGCCAACGATCACTATGACAGCACCCAGTACTCCTACGCGATAAATGCGTGGGCAGCAGGACACGTCGGGAATTATCCCGCACTGGGCGCCAACAATAATCCGAGCAATGTGTCTTTCAACGCTGGCAAAAGTCTACGACTTGGTTTCACAGAGTACGGAGAGCTTGCTACCCCAGTGAACTCAGGAATTGCTTACGGAAATGGTACCACCGAATGGGGAAACACTGAGTCTTGGGCTCCATCAGTTGCAGACATACCACCACAGTACTGGATTCAAGGTTGGACATTTGCAATGAACTACACGCGGGAAGGCGATGGTAGCAACATGCGGTCGATAGAGGCCTACGCGTTGTACAGTGACCTGAACACAGCCGAGTATGGAAGAGCAGTGTACAGTTGGTGGGGAAATTACACACCAGGGCCGGTAAACACATTACCTGCGAACCTTACTGCTGGCAGATTGGTTCCGATGGGCGTAGAAGTTCTGTATGACAGCGCAAGACTCGTCGTAGCAAGATCTACCGTTATCATTCAAGACGGAGCCCACAGCTATGAAGATGTTGCAGCAGTCATATCGACATTAGTCTTCAACAAGGACACAAAATACGCAGAGTTATACCAAGACGTCAAGGTTCTTCTTTCCGTCAAGGTATTGCAAAGCATAACTGCTTTCTGCTTCAGTGACAGATACGAGCTAGACATGGCAGCCGGAATAAACCCAGGTGACAGATCTTACGTGCACTACTTCGCCAATTACACACAAAGCGTGTACCAGAACCCATTAACAGGGACGAACAACTATGACATCATTCAGGCCTTTGACCCGAACAGAACCTACACGTTCTTCGCTGGTTACTGGCCAAACGCAACTGAATACACGGTTTACAACAACCAGATAGTTCCAGGGTTGCCGTCAGGCTTCACAGGTGTTCTCCCTAGTGGAACAGCTGTCGCAGACATGCCGCTCGCTTATGCAGAACCTCACATACCTTGGGTAACTGTGCAGTGGCTATACAACTCCATAACATGGCCAAACTTGACTTCATGGCTAGCACAAGGTGAAGGACAGATGAGGTTCGTTGAAGTTCCAGGAATGACTGACTACAACACTTTGGATCCTCACAGAGCTTTGGACATCAACGCTTCCGACGCCAGCAACCAGATTGACACTGAAGTTCTGTACCTACTCAACCAAGTGTTCACCCCAACAGATCTTAACAGCCTTGCAAACGGTGCTGCTCCTTTCATGTGGACCGGCCTGGGACAGAGTGCTGCCACAACCGACAGTGGAGCTGCCGGAATGGTAGGTGGCAACAACAATGGCACTTACACGACGTCGCTTCCATTGTTCGACAGAAATGACACAGCGTTTCCATACCTGAACCCGGTTGTAACAATGTCAGGATCTATACCCTACGGACTGTCCAGCTTCAACGGAACGTATTCTGAAACGATCAGCAACAGCGGCACTGGAACAGGCACGGACCCAACCAATTACGTACGCACGGATCTAAACGGCTTCGCCTTCGCCTACACCACATCGACCGACCCTCAGCCAATCGCTGGCGGTTGGGGTGCGTCTAGTCTATACTGGTATCCTTCAATTGACCCATTGACTTCTAGATGGAATGCAGCTTACAGCTTGGTTGGCTACCCCATTGCAACCCAAAGTGTCAACTATCATCCCAACGGAATTCTGTCGTTGGGAGGCGTAAAAGCCAACGGGTTAACGAGATACTTCAACGATTTCGACTACGCAATAAGCAGGGAAGGGACAGGCGGAACATACTACGCGCTTATCAACAACAATGCAGTCACAGGATCGGCACCAACAAGCAACCCTGCTGGCGCGCCACTGGACTACTTCCCCATCTCGACGTGGAACGTTAATAAGACGACCTTCGGATACAACGCTGGTTACGCAGTGATATCCTTGGCATCAGACATCAATGGAACCAGAGGGCTTTCAGTGTACGGATGGAACGGAAGAGACACATACTGGGCTAGCGCATGGGCTTCTCAATACATTCTAGGCAACACCACAGGCTGGCTACCGTCAGGCACAGTTGCACTCGTGCTGAACATGACCTACGCTGGTGGAAGCAATGAACCAAGCGCCTTCACAGTTGTAAAGGCATTGGGCACCATAACAGAGTTCGGAAGCAACGACTTCTCAATTGCGTACAAGTTCGACAATCGCCCGTTACTCACATGGAGCGGCGTATTCACCGTGCCAGTTAACGTAAAAGGCTACGGTACAGGAGCCAGTCCGCCGCCTGTCTGGTGGTTTGCAAAGCTTCCAACGAGTTCATTAGCGAAAGTGGATTACGACCCGTAAATCAATATCCTCTTTTCTTTCTTTTTCCCATATTTTTTGTAAATTCGACCCATTGGTGTGGACATTTGAAAATCAGATTCTACGTTTGTTTGGCATCGCTACTGATGGTTCTGTTCGCGATGCTTCCAGTCCATGCAGACAATTTCAGAATTATGGAGGGCGCTGAGTTGCAATACGGCTATTCGAAATTAGGCTCAGCTGGCGGGGGCCAGACTGGCAACTTGACCTTCACGATAACAAGCCTCAACCAGACGGTCGTCTATTTCCAAATCAACGAAACAAGCAGCACTGAGGTCTATTCTTATCAAATAGAGTACAGAGGCGGAATCCCGGTTTACACAGACCTCTTGACAGCTCTGATATATCTTCCCCCCGAATGCGTCGCCGAAAGTCTGCAGGACAAGTTGAACTGGATTGAGAGTTTACAGTCAACCACTCTTGCCACTGTGGTCAACGAGACCGCGCAAACCCAGAACTTAACAGTGACTGCCGGCTTCTTCCAAACGCTCAACTTGACACTCAGCCTCGTCGGGTTTGAGTACGGAACATTAACCATGATTTACAGCGTCGACTCAGGCGTGCTAGTCTATGAACAATGGATCCCAGCTGATGGAGACATAGTCATACAGGAACTGACCGCAGTCACGTACTCTTCCGCTGTGAAGCAAACACTGCTTGATTTCCTGATTCCAACAGCCACTCTAATTCTTCCAGTAGGAACAGCAATCAACGAAGCGCGCCGGGCAATGCACAAACGGCGAAGCCGAAAAAAAGTCGCACCGCCCGAAAACGCAGAACCTCAAAGAATGTCACGCCACACTTCTCTTTACATTAGCGTTGCAGCAGCTCTGATGGTCCTGGTTTCCGTCTCTCTGCCCTGGTCTCAGCTTTCTAACTTGCACGTATACCTCCCGTCAAGCCTACCACTTCTTCTCGCAAAGTCAACGTTTTTCTCTTTGTCAACGTCCACATTCAACACGGCAAGTCTACTGGCACATTCCGCGGCGGTGGCAGCTTGGTTAGGTGTAGCTATGGAAGTATATATCCAGAGAAAGCTCGCGGCACAGATCATCTCAATGTCTTCCGCTTTGCTTGCATTCGCCTCTGCCGCTATTTTGGTTCAAGCAGGTTGGTCTTTGTTTTGGGGATCTTTGGCAGCGATCACAGGTGGCGCCATAATGGTCGCGAGCGTTGTAGTCAGGCGCAGGAAAAAGGCCGCAGGGTTCGCCTAATTCGCGTTGTCTTCCACCTTCGCTACGACATTTTCTACTACAGTTTCGCATGTTGTGCCGGAATTCGAGAAGTGAATCCTACTCAAAAACTGCTGCCTGGTCTGTTAATTGAGACGCATTCTTTTCACCTGAGTGAAGCAGGTTATATAAGGCTGAAAGATAGCTTAGGACTTTGAATGGATTGAAGGTCAGCTAATAAGTTATTCTCAAAATGCATCGGTGGTTAACGCTCTGAGATTGGACGGATTTTGGAAAAGGCTTCGCGTAAGACGCGTTGAAATACTAATAGTGCTTCTTTTCTTTTTGTTTAGCCTGCGAGTAGTAAACTGGTTTGAATACCCATACATAATGGTTGCAGGCGATCTTAGACCTCCGTTGGTAAAGGAAGCATTTGCTACTCGTGTCTTGTACCCGTGGAATGAAATAGACTTTGGCATTCCGTCAGTTTATTTGCCGCGAGTTCTGGATCCATTCTATCTCCTCATTACTGTCTTTCAAACTTTCGGAATAACCTTGTACTATTCACAAGTAATGACCGTCTTTCTGATGTATTTTGCAAGTTCAATTCTCATGTATTTGTACGTGAAGAAACTCACAGATGGTGATGTTGTCGCCTCTTTTGTTGCTGCGCTGTTTCTCACCGCCAATATCGAGCTGTTGAGCGATCGTGAGCAGTCAGCGATAGGGTTCATTGACGTTGCACTCGTTATTCTACCCTCCCTAGTCGCGTTTACCAAAGGAGTGAAGGCGGGTTCAACTAGATGGATGGTGGTTTCAGGACTGCTATTCATTCTTACGTACGGCTTTTTTCCGAATTACAGGGCAGCGCTTCTCTGCGTTATAGCTATGGCTTTGACTGCCCTTTTTCTGTTCATTTCGGGAGGTTTGAAAGCAAATTGCCTTCCCGCTTCTCATAAGCTTCTGAATGTGGAGATAAATGTTGATTTGCTGAAGGCGTATCTCAAACGCATAATTGTACTTCTTACATCTTCGTTGCTGGCGTCTCTTTGGTTGATAACGTTGTTAGTTTCCACTCTTCCTTTTCTGTTCGGGTTTTACAAGGGGATGGGTGCCCCCTTGTTTGTGATGAATATTCAACCACATGACGTGCTGCGGCTGATTGCAAAATGGAGCTTCTATCAGGGGTCACTTGGGCAGCCTTATGTTCCTTACAGGGACTTTTATCTGAATGATCCTTTATCCATTGTCTTGTCTTACCTTCCCCCACTTGTCGCTTTTGCGAGCTTGCTGACACCCAGATCGCGCAAGCTGACCATTTTCTTCGGGGCAGTTGCTCTATTTTCTCTGCTACTAACAAGCGGCCTGAATCCTTATTTCAGCCAACTCTATTTCACCTTGACAACCCAGATTCCTCTTATGCTCGCGTTTAGAGAACCAACAAGTTGGATTCTCTTCGTGGTTCTCTCGTACAGTGTTCTAATAGGCATCGCTTTTTCGGCCCTGTACCACAAATTCAAGAACAGAAGATGCCAATTGGCTTCACTCGGATTGGCTGTCGCACTTTTGCTTTCCACAACCTACCCAATGTTAACCGGCGATGTTACGAGAAATTGGCTTGAGCCTACAATAAAAGGTTCGTATTTCCCTTCCTCCTATGAGGAGCTCAACAATGCTCTACCCTATCAATACTGGACTCTTCTGCTTCCAGCGAGAAGCACCTACATCGTGTATAACTTCACGCAAGGAATGCTTAGCTGTGGAAATCCTTACCCGCTTATTTTTTCAAAACCAGTAGTGTCCGGGGTAGGAACTGAGTATGTTCAATCGGGTAATTTGGAACTGGTAAATAAGTTGCATGAAGCAATTACAATAACCCCGAACTTGGCGCCAAAAGGGGCGGTCCTTGCAAGTTCGACTGAAGCTGCGGGACTTGAACCGGTGAGAGCTGTTGACGGCGACTCACAGACAAGGTGGTCGTCAGGAAAAGGTGTCCCTCAGTGGTTTGAGATCGACTGGACCCAGGTTCAGCAGATATCACAAATCAGTATATCGTTTGAGGCAGCGTATGCGGAAAACTACATAATAGAAACGTGGAACGGTACGTCATGGGTAACCCAGCTGATAGTTGAAAACAATACATCCACTGCTTTTTGGCACTCTTTTTCAAACCCGATCAGCACTACAAGCCTGCGGCTTTGTTTCACCAAAACCACAGGCATCTTTCATAACATAAGCATCTATGAATTAGGAGTATACGACGTGAACCCTGGCTTTGCGAAGTTGTTCGGTGTTCTCGGAATCAAAGATCTCGTTTTAGAGAAGAATATCACACTCGGCAATATGTATGACATAAGCAGCCTTGACCTGAATGCAAGTGAGAATCTTGTTCTTGCAAAAGAATGGGGCGAGTTCGCACTGTACAGCAACACTTTAGCAGTGCAGAAGCTTTACGTGAGTGACAATATCATAAGTTACGAGACTCTCGACGACATGTGCAGAATCGCGGAAAACTCGGAATGGGACAATCTAAAGCATTCAGTATTCGTCAATTCAACCTTAGCAGACCAAACCACATACGGGGCGCTTGTGCTGCCTAATGACTTTTCTTGGATAGAGCACTCCCCAACTAGCTACGAAGTGAACGCCGATTCAAAGGGCCCTTTCATATTGGCATTTCTAGAAAGCTATGACTCTTCCTGGAAACTCTACGTGAACGGCCGGATGATTTCTGAGACATCTCATCTAGAGGTGAACGGCTACGCTAACGGCTGGTTGATAAACGAAACAGGTAGCCTCCTGATAAGAATAGAATATCCGACTCAGAGTCTCATATCAGCATCCATAATAGCATCATTGATTCTGCCATCGTTGTTACTGATATGTCTTAGCAGAAGAGAATTAGAAGTAGTCGCTCGTTCGTTGCGTCGTAGGTTTCAACGTGAGGCATCACCAACATGAGTCCGCTTCGACTCCTATGTCAGCTTCGAAGAAACCAAGCCTAACGTGGTCGCAAAGTATTCTAGACTTTTCAGAACGATTACGCCTAAGGCGAGTTTGGGTCTGCGCAAGAACCGCTCGCGATATTTGCAGAAAAGGCCGAGTCTGAACGGTATTCCAACTTGGCTTCTGGAATAATCCCCATACATTTGCTTGTATGTTTGAAGAGTCTTCCCATAGTAGGATTTCTTTCGGAGCCATGGAAGTAGTTGGAAATACTCCTCATGGTGAAATATCGGCGACTTGACTCTGGCAAACACGTCGTACCCTCCCCTCTGCACTTTGTAAGGTAACGTCGATTCTTCGAAGAATACCAAGTTTTCTTCGAAGCCTCCGGCTTCTCTTGCAAGTTTTGCCGGAAAGAATCTTGCAGATTCGATGACAGATGTGGAGTAGAAGCTTCTTTCAAAGTTGCGGGCTTTCACCCAGAAGTTGTCACCTAAGGAATATTCGGGTATTACGATTCCTCCTATGCGTGGGTGGTTGATGGTAAGCTCAACGCATTCATGTATTACGTTGGGGGTCAATTCCATGTCTGAGTCGATGAACAGGAGATATTTTCCTGAGGAAAGCTTCATTCCCTCGTTCTTTGCTTCAGCTCTTCCCTTCTTGGGATTCCGTACAACATGACACCCATATTTCTGGGCAATTTCAAGAGTCTTGTCAGTTGAACCATCATCCGCAACAGTGACCTCCATGTTTTTCCACGTCTGATTTTTCAACGATTCAAGGCATTTCACGAGGAATCTATCTGAGTTGTAGGTTGGAATTATGACAGAAACAAGTGGCTGCTTCACCGGACCCTTTTCCATTCGAACTCACGTCAACCGGTCTCGATGACATTCAGAAACTCGTCGGCCACTTTGTCCCAACTGAACCCTCTAGAATACGTTAGGGCATTTTCTGACATTCTCAATCTCAGGGTTTCGCTTGCGAGAATCTGAGAGATTGCTTCCGCCAAGGCTATTACATCGCCGGACTTTGCAAGAAGCCCTGTTTCATTGTTGACAACCGCGTCTCTCAGGCCAGGCACATCGTAAGCAACACATGGAACGCCCAAAGCGTTGGCTTCAATGACATTCAGACCGAAGCCTTCTCTGACGCTAGGATTGACCAGAACCCACGCTTTCTTGAAAAGTTTCCTTCTTTCGTC
Source organism: Candidatus Bathyarchaeota archaeon (assembly GCA_963838505.1). Lineage (GTDB taxonomy): Archaea > Thermoproteota > Bathyarchaeia > Bathyarchaeales > Bathycorpusculaceae > JBEKCD01. The sequence continues at coordinate 106,357 of CAWIRG010000009.1, read as the reverse complement.
GTCGGAAACGGTGTTGAAGAACTTAATTCCTTTAATGGCGATTTTCCTTAGCTTTTTGTTGAAGTATCCGTTTCCAATTATCCACAGCTCTGCGTTAGGGACTTTGTTCTTGATAATCTTGTACGCTTTAATTGCATGGTCAGGTCTCTTTGCCTTTGTCAGTCTGCCCGCGAAAACAAGTACGGGATGGTTTTCTTTCTCTTCGACTTTTTCTAGGGGTTCAAAGTTCAAACCTTCGCCGACGATGAAGACTCTTTTGAATCCCATGTCGACCAGATCCTTTTTGCTGCTCTCTGACACAGTTGCAGTCGGAATCGTCCTGTAATTCCTAAGCCATCTTTTCTCAAGAAAATAGTAGCCCAGATAGTCTATAGGAAATGGGGTCTCGTAGAACCAGTATTCTCTGGCCAGTTGGTGTATCAGGGCGATGATTTTTTCTCCTTTGTTAACGAATTTTGGCGTCATGAAGGGTTCAGTGTTGATTTCGTCGACTACCGCGTCATATTGCTCTTTTGAGAAGTACCTGTGGTAGTGTTCTTTTGCTTTCCGATAGACTGAATATTTCCCGCCGCTTCTCATGATGTTCACTCCCTCAGCCGTTTCATTCGCCTTGCCTCCCTTGAAGCCCGCGGCAAACAAAGTGACTTCATGTCCGGCAGCGGCCCACCTCTTTAGGACTTCGTGAGTGAAAACCTCTGCTCCTCCCATTTCAGGGTTTAACCAGCATCGCCAATTAAAAACTAGGATCTTGAGTTTCTGCATCCGTTCTCAGACCGCGGCATACGCAGTTGAACTAGCTGCGTTGATAGTATTTCTTGACTCTTAGTCTATAAGCGACTTTAATCATGTCTGTGCTCATCGTTAGGATTTCTCTGAAGCTTACCATGCTCTCAACGTGAATGTTGACTGGTAACTCGACTATTCTGAAGCCAGCGTGATTGCATGCAGACATCATTTCCAAGTCGAAAGCATAGCGTTCTACTGTAAATTTGGGTGACATCCTTTCGAACACGGTTCTTCTGAAGGCCTTCAGCCCTGTTTGAGTGTCTCTCAGCTTTATTCCTGTGAGCAGTCTCGAGAGCGCGTTGAACCCGAAACTCAGGATTTTCCGTCTGGACGTCATCTTCGTGTGTGACTTGGGGTTCCATTTTGAAGCTACTGCAATATCGTTTGTCTTCAATGCTTCAACGTAGTTGGGAATAAGATAAGGGTCAACGTCCAAGTCACTGTCTATGGCCACTATGAACTCGCCTTCGGCATGCGCAAAACCTGTCCTTATTGCGGCTCCTTTCCCCGTGTTCTTTCCGTGGCCAACGACTTTCACATGATGATTGTTCTTTTCATCTCTGCATTTGAGGGCTCTTTCCTTAGTGTTGTCCAAGCTGCCGTCATCAACAACTACGATTTCATAGCTCCAACCGGTTTTCATCATCACGTTATCAACTTTGTCAATCGAGTCCTCTATTACATCTCCCTCGTTATACGCGCACAGAATCACGGACACGTCAACAACATTTTTCATTTACAAGTACGCCCCCAAGGCTTTCGCCCTTATGAAACCCGCTGCTTGCAGTACGATGCCGACAGCTAATGAGCAATATGCAACGACTGCCACAGAATCCAGTTTTGAATCGTTAGGCCCTCCTACAATCAGCAAATAAGCACACGCAAAAACCAATACGGCAAATAGCACTATGAACACTGCACCAGGATTCCCAACTAGGAAATCCTTAATCTTAACTGGCTTCATGTGCTTAATTGCCTCTCACAAATAACCATCGATATTAACCAACAGATTTGACACCTATGAAATATAAAACTTGCCTAGTCTCTACAGTCGCGCGCTTGGGAACTGTTGATAAAACGGTTCTGGCGGCAGGCTGCACTTGCAAACGTGGCTTCGACGCATATCTGCAAATCTGTTTGCGCGCATGCTAAGTTGTGGTATCGCAGTGTACGCGGGTGTTGGGTCCAATAGGCTTTTGTATCTCCTACGGCTTTAATGGATGAAAAAGGACAATCGTCATGAGCGCGGTCCCCGACGAGAAAGCCACTGCTTATTCAATGCAGGCCAGTTTTGAACAGATAACAGGTGTCGTATCCTCAGAGTTCAAGATTCAGGAAGCCCTGATGGAGAACAGTGTTCCAACCTACTATCTCTTTCAACCGCAGGAGACGAAGCAGGCTTTCTTGAATTTGCTGAAAAAACTGGAACCTTTGAATCTCATCGCTCTCCTACAGCGAACAGGTGGGAGGGTCGTTCTGAAAGTTGGCGTGCGGCCTCCGGTAAAACCGAGCAATAGGTTGATAAACTGGGCTTTACTGCTGGCAACGATGGCAACAACTTTCTTCGCGGGCTATCTCATTTCTCCTGGCGTAATCAACCCCTACGTCGGAGGCACAGCTTTCACAGCGGCCATGTTGGCGGTGCTTGGCATCCATGAAATGGGTCACAAGATTACTGCTAACAGGAAGGGCGTGGATGCTACGCTACCATATTTCATCCCTGGGCCGCCTCCGTTTGGAACTTTCGGCGCAGTCATAATGCAAAAGTCACTTCCTCCAAACAGGGATGCACTGTTCGACGTTGGAGCAGACGGACCAATCGCTGGTTTCATAATAGCGACCATCGTAAGCATCGTTGGGCTGTCAATTTCAGTTCCCTCACCACCAGTAGCCGCCAACACTATAGGCGTTCCGGTGATATGGAATATTCTTGAGAGGCTCATGAACAGTTTCAACCTGATTCCCAAAGCTCCGCTGAACGGGGTTTTGCTCTTGCACCCTGTCGCTTTTGCCGGCTGGGTTGGAATGCTCGTTACAACGCTTAACCTGTTGCCCGTTGCCATGCTAGACGGGGGTCACGTAGCCAGGTCCGTTCTTGGCGAAAAACTTATTCCAAGACTCGTTTTTGCTGTGCTTTCACTGGTGTATCTGACGGTTGAAAACCTCATTCCCATGGCCTTTCTAGTGCTCCTGATGCTGTTCTTCAAACATCCTGGCCCGCTGGATGACGTTTCAAGCCTCTCTGCCAAAAGGAAACTTGCAGCTCTTGGCCTTGTGGCAGTGTTTGTTTTGTGCGCTGTGCCGCTTCAGCCGCTTTTCTAAGTATTCAAGATATGTATTAGCGTTGCACATGTCAACAATAACGTTTATTAAATATTACGAGACACTTCACTTCAGTCTGCCAAAAAACTGCAAGACTCTTGAGCGTGTGGAAAATGAGGGCTACACCGATTCTGTTAATCTTCTTCTTGATGTTCACAGCCGCTTCTCTGCTGGCTCCATTTCCAATGTTCCCTGGAAACTTTCTTTGTCTCACAATCGGGCCGGCCATAAACGAATATGCACTGTATTTGAGCGCTTTTTTCAACGGCCTAATCTACGGCGTTGTAGTATGGCTGGTCTTTGCAGGGTTAAGTAAGAAACTTGAGCAAGGAGGTTAAACGGAGGTCGTTGGAGTTCATGCTTGTGGCTGTGATAAGAAGCCCACAAGCTTGATTGTGGTTCGGCATTTCTTACATGTAAGCACAAGTTCTTCCAGATCGTCGCCTTTCACTTTGGTATGAACAATCTCGTAAGTCGTGTCGGACTCGTCGTCTGGAGAAATCACGGACCCACATTTCGGACATGGAAACGCTCCGTCTCCATCTATCTTCGTCAAATCAATCGTTTGGACATCGTCTTTCTTAACATCGGCTCTTTTCATCATTTAGTAAGCACACCTTTTTTTAATTCTTGTGTCCATGGTTGCTCTTGAGTATATTAACGATTATGAATTACCAATCTGTATTAGAGGTCAGTATTGCTATAAATAAGCTGTCATTTCAGGGTGACTACAGGGTCCGTCCCTGCAATCTGAAGGATCCGCAGACAATATGCACTCTCAGATTGTTTGACTGATGCTCAGGAAGATGGTTTCGGGTGGAGGTCAAAGCCGTTGCGGGTCTGGGTTTCAGCAAGAGTTATGAAGTGCAACAGGCGAACTAAGATAAGAATTGTCGAGCGTGTGTGATGTTGGAAGAATTCGACGTAATAGTTGTTGGCTCTGGCACAGCTGGTTGTCTGGCTGCAAAAACAACAGCTGAAGCAGGTTTGAAGGTTTGCATGCTGGATAGGAAGAAGAGCGAAGAGGTCGGAGAGAAGGTATGCGGCGACGCTTTGGGCGAACATCATTTGAAAACCTTGGGTCTGGAGAAGCCGCAAAGCGGTGAACTGGACAAACGAATTGAAGGCATCAAAATATACTCGCCAGACTTGCAGACTGTTTTCACCATCGAACACGAGGATTTCGTAGGCTACCTGTTGAACAGGCGTCTCTTCGGGCAATGGCTGCTGAGAAAAGCGTTGGATGCTGGTTCAAGCTTCATGGATTCAACACAATGTCTGGAGCCAATCGTCGAAAAACACTTCGTAAAAGGCATAGTTGCCAAAGACCTGAAAACCGGCAAGGGCGTTCATCTGAGAAGTAAATTCGTCGTGGATGCAAGCGGGTTTCCCGCTGTGATCAGGAAAAAGCTTCCAGAAGAGATAGGCATAGAAAACGAAGTTGCGAACGAGGATGTTGAAGCGTGCTACCGTGAAATTCGGCAGCTCAAACAGGAAACTGGAAACACAAAGTACTGTGAAATCTACCTGAACCAGAGAGTCAGTCCTGGAGGGTACACTTGGATATTTCCCAAGGGCGGAGCGAGAGTTAACGTTGGCTTGGGAATATGCATGCATGAAAAGTTTCCTAACCCTAAGACTCAGTTTTCCACGCATGTTTTGTCAAGACAGATGTTTGAGGGCTCATTGCTCCTAAGCGCGGGCGCATGGTATGATCCCACGCGCAGGCCGCTGGACACACTGGCCGGCAACGGCGTGGCAATTACCGGCGACGCAGCATGTCTGGTTAACCCAATTCACGGAGGAGGCATAGGTCCCTCAATGTTGAGCGGTTTTCTCGCTGGCCAAACCATGGTCGAGGCTGTTGGCAAGGGTGACTGCAGCAAGAAGGCGCTGTGGCCCTACAACTGCAAATACAAGGAAATATACGGCGCAAAACAAGCTGGACTGGACATTTTCCGTTTGTTTCTGCTGAAAAGCCGCGACGAAGACCTGAACTATGGAATGAACTATCAGCTTTTGAAAGAAGAGGACGTGTTGAAAGCCGGTATGGGCGAAGACTTCCATCTTAACATCACGGAGACGGCGAAACGTGTCTTCAAGGGGTTGAAGAGAATAAGGTTCCTAAACAAGCTGCGGCTGACCGTTAACACTATGAAACAGGTCAAAGCCCACTATGCACGGTATCCTGAAACTCCTGAAGACTTTGAAAAGTGGCGTCTGCAAACCGTTACACTTTTCGAGAAGGCTAAACAGAGAATCTGAAATAGATGTCTTCTGCCTCTGCAAAGCGGCTTTCTACTTGGCGGTGTGAAAAGGGTGACGTGCGGTCTGGAAAGGTTTATTTTGATGCTTGATGCTATGATTCAAAGTTGCTGGCGGATAAGGGTCCGCAGGAATGTGGCCGTTGAGGCTGAACCAAGAACTAGTGTTGAGGTAGAAAAGGGTTGGCGTACAAGTACATTGCTGAAGCATGGGCCAAGCCTGTGAAATCATACGTTGACGCTTTGATGCGTCAGCGACTGATTGAATGGCGCAGGCAGTCGGTGATAACTCGGATAGAGAAGCCGACGCGTTTGGACAGGGCGAGAAGACTGGGTTACAAAGCAAAACAGGGCTTTGTGGTAGCACGCGTCCGCGTTAGGAGAGGAGGAATGAGAAAGCAGAGGCCGAGATCAGGAAGAAGGCCCAAGCGGATGGGTGTTAAGAAGTTTAAGCCCTCCAAAAGCCTGAAGCTGATTGCTGAAGAGAGAGTTGCCAGAAAGTTTCCCAACCTTGAAGTCCTGAACTCTTACTGGGTGGGAGAAGACGGCGTTGCAAAATGGTTCGAAGTGATAATGGTAGATCCTAGTCACCCTGTGATAAAGTCCGACGCAGATATCAGTTGGATATGCCAGAAACAACATCGCAGAAGAGTCTTCAGAAGCCTGACCAGTGCAGGCAAAAAGGTAAGGGCATTGAGAACAAGAGGACGCGGGTCTGAAAAGTTCAGGCCCAGCATGAAGGCAGGCACAGGAGAATGACAATATCATGACGACGATAGAACCAAAAGTGTTCAAGAAAAACGGAAAACAACGCGTCGGACGAGGTTTCAGCCGGGGAGAACTGAAAAAGGCTGGGTCAAGCCTGAAAGAAGCCTTGAAGCTCGGAGTTCCAGTTGATGACAAGAGAAAAACAGTTCACGAAAACAACGTTGAAGCGGTCAAGGCTTTCTTGCAGGAGAAGAAACCCGTTTCCAAGCCCGCGGAACCAAGAGGAAAACCTAAAGGCTGAGTCCCCCTCAATAATTCCAGTGATGCGTTTTTGTCTTCCAAGATTCCGATTGCCTACATTGAAATTCGAGTCTTTGCCCACGCAACGGAAGACTTGGATAAAGTTCTAACAGCTGCCAAGAACACTATGCCCGCAGAATCAACCAGCGCAGTTTCATTCAAAAAAACGGATTTGACGGGGCATCATGGAAATCCCATAACACTTTTTGAAACGAGAATCAAGAACAGAAAGGCAGCTCAAGCATTCCTAGAGAAACTCGCTTCCGGCCTAGGCATCATGGACAAGGAATTGCTAGGCAACGAAATACTCGAGCACGTCGAGAAGGGGAACCTATACCTTCGCCTCGACAAACAGTCTGCTTACCTTGGCGAGCTCAAACTTGGCTCCCCTGACCCTATACATCTGCGAATACATTTCAGGAAACCCCGCGCGGAAGACGTAGTAGACATCTGCAGAGAATTCGGGTTGCTACCATGAAACGTGTTTACGCGGACCTGCACCTGTGCCCAGACACAGGCGGGAGAGAACAGATTTCGCGAATGATGGCTAAAGCTTCAAGACTCGGATACAGGTTATTAGCCGCCTCGTTTCCAAAGTTCTCTGAGGAGCAGATTCAATATTCGCGGAAAATCTGTCAAGAAGCTGGCGTGGACTTCGCGTCTCGCATGAATTTGAGGCCTCGAACTCCCGAAGAGCTCCTCGCTGGGCTGAGGAAGCTGAGACGAAAGTTTGAGGTGGTAGCGGTCACGTGTGAATCAAAAAGTGTCGCAAGGCAAGCAGCGAAGGACCGTCGTGTGGATCTTCTGAACTTCCCGCAACCTGATTTTCGGAGGGCATTCTTCGATGCGCCTGAGGCTGAGTTAGCGTCAAACTGCTTGGCTTCTCTTGAAATAGACGTGAAGCCCTTGCTGACTCAGACAGGACCTTCAAGAACCAAGCTTCTATCTAGCCTTCGGCGCGAAGCAGCCATCGCCAAGGAATTTCATGTTCCAATCGTCCTTTCAAGCGGAGTCTCAGATGAAACGCTCATGAGAAAACCCATGGATATGGCAGCGTTAGGATCACTCTTCGACTTGAACAGTGTTCACGCCTTGGAAGCCGTTTCCAAAAATCCCATAGCGATAATCAAAAGAAACAGGGAGAAACTCGGGCCGAAGTTCGTCGCCCCTGGAATACGAATAGTCAGAAGAGGTAAAGACTGTTGAAACGAGTGAAACGCCGTTACCTAGCTGTAGCCATAGACTCCCATGAAACCTTCAGTTCGCACGAGTTCATGGATGCCGTCTGGAATGCTGTTTCAAAGCTTTTCGGGGAATATGGTGCAAGCCAAACTGGCCTAAGCCTAATTGACTATGATGAGACAGAAAAACTGGCGATCATACGAACGTGGCATAAAACTCTTGAAACAGTCCGAGCTTCGCTGGCTTCGATGACACAAATCGGGAACAAACAGTTGGCATTGCACGTTCTAGCAGTGTCAGGAACAATAAAGGCGCTTCATGAGAGACTGCAGAAAGAACCGATTCAGTGAATGATTTTCCAAGCAGAAAAGGCACGTGAAACATAGTCTTCAGGTGTGACACTTTGATAGTGTTTGACGCGGACTCGTTCGCTTCTGCTTTGCAGGGAAAAATGGCAAAGACTTTATCTGTTTGAGGATCATCGGTGTTTTGGCGCGCACGCTACGATTGTACCAGTCCCCCATTTCTTGCTCATCTTCCCCGTGATTTCTTCAACTCCCGGCAGGTCTTTGCTGTCTTGAAGCTTCTCGCACCATGTCTTGTTCATGGGTAATCCTTTTTCTGCTTCTCGTTTTTTCCTGTTATTGTTTGCTTCTCTTGAACGGTGATGGCGCATGACATGTCTTTCCAAGTCATTGCGGGTAAATGGAACGTAGGCTCGAAAGCTTATGTGCGCGCGAATTGTTCTCATTGTTTTTTCCATTTTGCCGAGTCGTCTTGGGTCGCCACGTTGAATTTTAGCAGCTCCAGCACGTCGTTTTTCCATTGTTGGGGCGAGGCGTGTATTACTCTTCCTGTGAAAAGATCTCTGAGAAGCTTCAGTGACGGGATTTTGCGTAGCGCGATTCTGTATTTGACGTAATCGGCTTCATCGAGCCTATCCTCTGGCAGATAGATGGGTTCTCTTCGGAAATTAATGTCAAGCATGCATCTACTTATTTCTTTGATAAGCTCGTCGACGCTGCCGTTGAACTGCTCGTTCGTGAAGGTCGGATATTCCCTTCTTCCAACCATCCTGAAGAAGTAAGTGGCTTTTCCTGTAGTTTCTTTTTCTTCGGTTCCTTTTGTTTCTTCCGTTCCTTCTGCTTCCTCTTCTTCAGTTTCTTTTGGTTTTCCAGGTATATCTGCAGCTTCCATGGCGATAGAGTTTCCGTATCCTTTGTCAGGAGCACCGTAAATGGGTATTAGGAACCAAATGTATTCACCTGTTAAATCGCCCATCAGTCCACGCTTGAAACCTATTGCGATTTTCTCGGGCACCCCTAGTTCCTTCAGGAAAGCATATGGCTCATTCAGTCCAGCGGAGGTTATTCTCTTCTCCAGTTCCATCCAAAGCTTTGGGTTGACGGCTTCGATGTCAGCACGTTTGGCTGCTTTTCCTTCTCTCATGATCGCTGCCGCTTTTCTAAGTGAAACAGAGTCTATTGGCGCGTAGAGCGCTTTGAGCGAGGAAATTGCTTTCTTTTGCAGTTCGTCGTAAATCCTGGAGAACTGTTTGACAAATGAGTCATACTCGGAGCCCATCATCTGAAAAAGAAATCTATCGCCACGTTCCGTTCCAACCTTGACAGCGTGGTCTCCCTCTGAAACATCATTGATGTCGCTGTAGTGCACCTTCAGAAACTCGCCAGTCTGAGGAATTATTACCATGCCCGTCTCGTAGAGGCGAACCCTCGCAGGTCCTCTCTGTTTTTCGTTTCCTTTCTCGTCTGTGTACGTGAAATCTGCGTCGACATCTGGTTTTATGACGGTTTCGTTAATGAGGAGATCCTTGATTATCACTTCATTTCTGAGGTTTCCAAGAACTCTTTGAAAGTCTTCAAAACAATGCCCTAAATTGAAAAGAACAAGTTTCTCCCTTGAAAACATCGGCAGGGTTAGCTTGAAGTCCGCTGCCTCGACGGCTTCTATTTCCCTTAGATGGAAGGGCAAAACTGTTCCAAACTTCGGAATTATTGTGAGGTATTCTTTGCTGACCGTTCCTTTGCATTCACCGCTGGCTGTCTGCTTGCTGCTTTCGTCTAGAAGCGCGTAGCTCATTTGGCATTCGATCGCAATTTCTTCCGTTTCTTCGTTGCTGGTCAACTTTATCTCTTTCAACCATCTGATTAACTGCTCAGAAATCAATCAGCGAGTGTCAATTGTATTCTAGAGTTTGTTTCCGCATTCTCCGCAGAACTTCGTGCCTGGAGGGTTTTGTGCACCGCATCTTGTGCATTTCAACATGTCAAGAGGTGCTCCACAGTTCGTGCAGAACTTGCCTGCTCCTGCAGGTTTTCCACACTGTGGGCATATGGTTTGAGTGGCTTTGATCTCGCCGGTAAAGACTTGTGTTTCTTCAGCTTTCTTCCAAATCTGTTCTTTCCTTTGAGTAGCTCTGGCCGCTGCTATCTCCGACGCGGCTCTAGGCGCGTCTTCAATGCACAACCCATCTTCATCGTTCCAGCAGGTGTCGTCCACGTACTTCATGCATTTCGGGCATTTGTGAAAGTGTCCCATGGCTTCATTTTGAGCCAGCTTGAACGCTTCCTCATGCTCTTTGTGCCATGCAGGAGACATTCCTTGAAATCTTTCAGCGATTATGTCAGTTCCGCTCTCGGCTTGGTATCCTCCGCTCCGGCCTAGAACGGATGAGCCTAAGGAAGCGGCTCTGCCCAAGCCTCTCAAAAGCCCTACCTTCTTGTATGTTTTTGATTCTACAAAGCTAGTCTTGTACCCATCTTGGCAAACATCGCAGAAGAACGTAAACTGGAATCCGGCTTCTGTGCTGTTGTCTGCAAAGTTTCTAGTAAACGGAATGAAGGTCATCCCATCAACTCCCATGTTTCTGAACAAAGATTGAGCTTCAGAATTATAAGAAGCTTATGTTTACCGGAAATTCGTGCAAAACTATATTACGAAATCCTCTTTAGAATTGTTCAACGGTGACACCTAATTTCCAGCTTCAAGAAACCCTGCAAGTACTGTGGTCAGCTAGTTCCGCCAAACGCAAAAGTCTGTCCATTCTGCGGAAAAGTGAATCCTCTCGAAACAAGATGTCCAAAATGTCGAACCCCAATTCAAACTGGCTGGGCAAGATGTAGTAACTGCGGCCTATCGCTTTCCATCAACTGCCCGAAATGTGGAAAACCCACTTTCTTCGGCGACTACTGCCAAAACTGCAGCGCGCAACTGATCGTGGAATGCAGAAAGTGCCATACTATCCAACCACCAGTAAGTCCAAAGTGTATAAAATGTGGAAAACCACTCTAGAACATTCAAATAACCGATTAATGACTGAATGCTTGAGGTGTCAGGTTTGGGGGTCAATGTCGACGAGCGCGCGCATATTGGAGTGCACGGCGGCGCATTGAAACTGGAGATTTTGATTTTCTGTAATATATTATGAGGAAGAGCAGAAGCCTTTTCTGTTCTGCCTTTGAAACCCAAAGATATTTGCTATCCATGATAACTTTGTTCTCTACTTCTGTCTCGATATTGATGACAAAAAGGACAGGTCGTGCCATTGTAAGGTCTCTTACAAATTGGGCAATAAGCCACTTTCATTTCACCTCACTCAATGTGTTGCTTTGTGTTCCTTGATGTTCTTTGAACATGAGCAACGCTCTATTTTGTATTCAAAACCGCTCTCTCTAACCTCTTTCATGGTTTTTTTCTGGAGTTCTGTAAGTGACCCGCAACCTTGTTTCACTTCAACGAAAGTCAAGGGCTTGTTCGCACATATGGCGGCGAAATCGGAACCTTTTCCCGTAGTAATAACTTTGCATCCCTTACTCTCGTATTCAATCTTCTTCGTAAGTTCACAGATGCGCCAGTCTTGTTTTGTTGGCATAACTATTCGTTGTCATTTTTGTTATTTAAAAGGATGGGTTGAAGGACACAAACCATAAGGAGAGGTTGGTTAAAGTGTAGATTTTATCTTTTTTTTCTCCATCCTGCATTTTGGACACAATGTTGATAACTAGTTGGACAATGACTCTGTTAAAACACGGAAAACCCCATATAGATACGTATAGGGGAAAACCCTGTTTTGACTTCAATCGAAGATTCTTCCACAAATCATAAGAATCACGTGCGTTACGGGATAGTGTAAGGTGGCACTTTACCTTAAATGGACTATGATCCTTACGAGTTCTTTGAAGAAGAGAGAGATGAGGACGCAGAAAGGGCAAAGCCTTACCTAGAAGACCTGATACTTCAGCAGCAAGCGGCAACTGACCGTGAGTTGAAGGTAAGACTTGAAAGGTCATTCTTCCCATGGGTTGTTAGTAGGGCATTAGACTCCATGCAACGGACAGGGATTATCTCAAAGATGGGCTATCCGGGTAGGACTTCCAAGAAATGGAGGGTGCCTGGGAGTTTCTATGTTCCTTGTGGCACGGCGTACAAGGATGTGGCGGACATCATTGAGAAGAAGAGAGATGCTAGCAGATACGTCAATGCAATCCTCACGGCGCAGGCACCTGCTGGCTATCACGCTGAGATTTTGTTTGAGGCTGCTTTTAGGTCGCTTGGTTTCAAAATTCTCGGACGTGAAAGTTCGGACTTTAAAGGAAAGAAAGTTCAAGGAGTGGAAGGCAAGGAGCTGCCCAATCTCGATTTCATAATTGAAAAAGATGATGTTGTTTACGGAGTAGATGTCAAGAACTGGCTCAAGTATGAGCGCCAAACTAGGTTTCTAGTTATTGCGAAAGTTAAGTTAGCTCTTCAGTTGGAAATTGTACCTTTCATGATTGCTAGGTACGTGGATCGGGACACTATGTACAAGCAAATCATTGAGAAGAACGGACTTTGCTATCCGTATCAAATGTTGTTAGTTCCTCCTTCTTATGGGTCTCTAGCCAGAGAAGCCAACGCCCTGCTTGGCTACCCGATTCTGGCTGTGAATAGTCTACCAATCTACAAGGTCAAGTTCTTGCAGAAACTGCATGCGCGTTGGTTGGAGAAGAATGGCTAATTGTTTGGCCTCTTTTTTTGTTTTTGAGTCTGTTTGAGGTTCCTTTTGGCTTTCTAGGCTGGGTGCTGTTATGGACAGTATGAATACATATAACTGTATGTTGAGCAAGCGCTGGTTTCATTTTCGCTTTCTGAACAGCTTCACTCCATCGATGTTGCAGATGTAGTCAAAGCCTTGCTCTATGAGTTTCTGAGCTTCGCTGACATTGTTTGCTGTTGCGCTGTGAAACTCGTCACCTTCAATTTCTATTAGTTGCGTATACCGCAAAGTTGTTCTCAAATCCTTGTGCCCGAGAAGTCTTTTGACGTGAAGCAAATCTTTCGTCTTATGATATTCCATCGTGGCTTTGAAATGCCTGAAATCATAAAGCCTGATTGTTTTCAAACTCATGTCGCCAAGATTGTCAGCAAGTCTGTTTCGTATTCGTCTGTAGCTTTCTGAAATAGAAGAAGAATCAACAGGAAACAACCTGTCGTTCTGTCCCAGCTTTCTTTTCAACACGTAAGCCTTCAACATAACAAGAGTCTGAGCCCGAACCCTCAGAGTCCTTCCAACACAATGTTTTGCACTTGTAATTGTGACAATTCCTGTCTCCAAATCTATGTCTTTGACTTTCAACCAAGTCAACTCTATCGGTCTTGTCCCCAAATCTTTCATCATTGAAAGAATCAACGCAAAATTCCTTGAAGCCTTAGCAATAATCATGTTCAACTTTTCTTCACTCGGAATCTTCGGCATCTTATCATAACGCTCATAAAACGGCTTCTTCCAAACAACATTGTTAGTTTTGCAGTACAAATCGTAAGCTTCAACAAGAGATTCTTTGAAAGCATTAGAACAACCTTTCTGAGCAATAAACCCCTTAACAAGCTCAGGCTGCTCAAGCAAACAGTTCCTAGCTAGATACGCGAGTCTTTTGCCGACAGCACTTATAGTTGACTCTGCATACGCTTCTTTCTTCATAAACCATGATATCACAAACATTTTATCTGTCTGGGATGCTGCTACACTGTGGGGGATGATGTAGCCGTCCCAGTCTGATTTATAAGATGAAGAACTTATGACGGACAGACCCCGAAAAACGGTTCATCACCGTTGCGCGCCAATCTTTGCTGTTTCCACTCTTTTCTACTCTTGTTTTTTTTGGGGCAATGGTTTTGGGTGATGATTCATGTGTTGTTTGTGCTGTTCTTAGTGTGCGCGTGCGGCAAGCCTTTTATGCAGGCTGCCCTCTACGATTGAATTGCTTTTTGAGAATACCCGTTCTTTGTTGACTAGCTTGTCGAAATGCGCATCCTTGCATCCTAATGGCGCAGGCATTCAACCATTCTTGGACATGTCAGGCACTCGTCGGGAAAAGACATGTTTTTCTCATGTTTGTTTAGGTAGCCAAAAAAGTGGCCGCACTTGGTGTCTTGTTGCTCTTGCCTGGGTTTTCTCGTTTCTGCTGTCAGGACAGCTTCTTCCTCCTTTTCTTCTGTTGGTGTCTTGATGTCTCGAATTTTGGTCATGCATCGTGGGCATGCGTAGTATGTTTGTGTTTGCTTACTGGTCAAAACGGTCGCCAAGATAGGCTTCTGGAATGTTCTTCCGCACTCGTCGCATGTAAAGTCTTTTCCGTGGGTTTTTGGAGGGCAGTCGTCTTCTTCGGGATTCCACATGTCTCGTTCTCTTTGCATTGTGTAGCCTCTGAACAAGTATCTCAAATGTTAATATGTAATAAACCTTTTTGTTCACGCGTACAACAAGAAGACACTCAGTGGGCCTGCAGGACTTAACCTCAGAGCACGTGCTAGAACGCTTAGCTGGATGGGAAAGACTTTCTTGATGTTTGTTTGCGTCTTCTGCCGGTCTTTTGTGTTAGCATTCTCTTCATTTTTCCCTGCAATCCATCAAAAGCTAGGGGCAAATCCCAACCTGCCGCCGAAAAGGAATGAATCTTGCCACGGGCTTCAACGGAAACGTTTATTTCGTATCTGTGGCTGCCGCTTGGTTCGCTCTTGGTCTTAATCGTTGCACGTATTTCTTCTATGTCTGGAAATGATCTGCGCAAAGCCTTGGCTTCTTTGAAGAACTTGGTTCGTGCCAAGTGAGATTCGTAAGGATCATCCGGCAACCCTACTATGTAAGCGGGCACGTCAAACTCTTCGGGTTCTACTAGAAGCTCGACAAAGTCACGGTAGGTCGTGATTCCTTGAAGTTCATCCCACTGCTTCACTGCAACATAGGTCTTACCCCGCTCCATCATTCTCTTCAGAACGTCTGCAGCGTTTTCTTCAGGCTTACAGTCCAGCACATCAGTGTCCATCAAGTCCGCGACTTTGATGTCCGAATACTTTTTTGCTTCGCCGCTGAGCATGCCCTGTCCCAGTTTCTCTTTTGGAAACATCGAGACTACAACTTCGTTTGAGAGAAGCATTCCGCAGACTCTTCCAGAATCCAATACGGGCAAATGATCTATGCTGTGCTGGCCCATCACGCTGCGAGCCTTGAACGCTGATTCGTTTTTGCCGATAGTCACGGTATCTTTTTTCATCAGCTTGTCTATCTTGATCTTTCCGAATTCCTCAATCGACAGTAGCGCGCGACACAATGACTGCACCGTCACGACGCCTTCCAATTGTTTTCTGCCCACAGGAAACGATCTCAAGCGATAGTCACTCATAAACGCCGCAGCTCTCCCAACAGCGTCACTTGGCAAAAGCTTGGGAACAAAACTCATGAGCGAAGAAGCCTTCATGCCAAGAACGTCGGAGGCTCTCAAAACATCCATTATGCTCACTACACCAACTTTTTCGCCGTCTTCGATGAAAACCTCATTTAAATTGTTCTTCTCAAGAATTCCCACAATCTCCGACATTGAAGACTTCGGCGAAGCAACCAGAGAGTTAGACTCGAACATTTCGAGCTTTGACTTTCTCAATGCCTCTAGATCGATCACAGTTTCTCTCTCCAGATCGCGCAACCAGTATTCAAGTCGTACATAGCTGTTCAAGCCCTTCCAACTAATGGCAACAATGTAATAATAGGTTTCTATATCCCAAAAAGCCCGCGCAAGATACTAGGGCTCGGAACAGAAAAAGCAAAGAAGCAAATGGAGCTTTTCAAAGGGAGCTGCTGCTATCTGGAGAGAGAGCGCGTGCAGTGAATCATATCTTGTTCTGCCTACGGAAAGGAAATGATTCACGTGCGTTGAAGTTTTCTTGTGGCTAAGCCCAAACCGACGTCACCGAAGAAGGAAATCAGAAAAACATGTGCGGAAGAATGTGCGTGTGGAACATTCCTTAGGTTGAAGGATACATAGCGCGCCTCTGCAACACGGCTTTGAAGCTCACAGACTAAAGTCAGGGGCAGCGATTCACACCTTTCCCCTACGATTCATGCCTTTCCGCGCCAATCCCAGACGTGGACCAAGCACAACTTGAAGCTTGCCATTGAAAAGAAGCCTAAAACACCCTTTCCAAAAACAGAACCCTTTCACGTCGTTCAGGAAGCGAAAGCGCCTGCAGCAACGGTTCTGAACCCGAAGTATGGTGGGCCCGCCCGGATTTGAACCGGGATCTTCGCCGCTTCCTCCGCCGTTTAGGCCGTGTGAGGGCGACGTCCTAGCCAGCTAGACTACGAGCCCTTCTTCCTAACATTCTCTTGACTGGCCCAATTAGGTTTTGAAATACGTATTCCAGCTTCATAAAACCTTTCCTTGAAAGGTTTAGAATCAACAGGGTGACCCGTATGGACGTTTCATGGAGCGAGAAGTTTGAAGAAGAGCAGAGGATCGACTTGGTTCTTCTGGCTTTCTGCTTTCTGATATCAGCCGTAATTGGATACGGAATAATCCATTTTCTACGACTCTAATTATATTCCATAGACTTCGCTATCCGCCGTCCTGCTCTTCACCATTAAGAACAATCATCAAGTGCCGCTGACACCTCTCAAACAGTACCATGCCTTTATCCTTTAAATTATACAGAAAGGGCTATCGACGCTTGTGAAACATTGTGTCACAAACCTTTTAAGCTGTCATGTTTCCACTGATTTAATCAGAGGTGCAAGAAGCACATTCACAAGGAAATTCTATCCCTTCTCCCTCGTGAACGATCAGCAAAAAACCTTGCACCTCTCCCTTCTGGGAAGCCAATTCAGAAAACTTGAAAGGCATATTCGCCTCAGCGCTTCACCCTGTCCAGAAACTGGTCCCAAACAGTCTTAATCCTCATTTTTGGGTTTGATGACAGACTTGACGTCAGCATGTTTTT
Organism: Candidatus Bathyarchaeota archaeon; assembly: GCA_963838505.1. Lineage (GTDB taxonomy): Archaea > Thermoproteota > Bathyarchaeia > Bathyarchaeales > Bathycorpusculaceae > JBEKCD01. The sequence continues at coordinate 89,522 of CAWIRG010000009.1, read as the reverse complement.
GGCCATGTTGCATACCGCGACGTTCAAGCGGGTTAGCGCGCGCAGAAAGAACAATTCAGACATCACCAATAACAGAACGTGAAATTCTATACGCAGCTTCACCCCCATAAGGGATGTCAATGGGCTAATGTTTTTTCCCAACACACTCTTCCAACACAATCGCCAGAAAGTTGTCATTCGGTTTTTGTTATTTCAATGACGTGTATGTTTGCGTAGTCGGAAGCGCCGAAGCCTTTCAAAATGTTACATACGACTTTGTCTATTGCTTCGACCAGTCCTATAGATGGGATCATCTTGAAAACTAGTATGGGGAAAGAGGCGCCTATGCTGACCCTGAAGGACATGTAGTTCCCCTTCAACAATTCCTTCACGTTGCTGATATTTATCTCTGAAACGTGTCCAACATCCTGCACCAAGCCATCGGCAAATCTCTTCACGAAGCCGATGCTGCTGATGACATGATACAAGTAGGTGTGCCCGGGAAAAGACAACACCAAAAATCTATTCGCAACTCGGTTCAACTCAGAAATAGAAGCTCGGTAATTATGTACGTGTTCAAGCACCTCCGAGCACAAGACAACGTCCATCACATCGTGTCTAAAAGGAAGTCTCTCGACATCGCAGGCCACGAAATCGACGTTCATGTTCTTTGCGTTGACTTTTGCTTTTCTCAAGTAGGCGGTTGCCAAGTCCGCGCCTATGCAAAGAGTTTGAGGATAACGAGTCGCCACATATTTCACGTAGAAACCTTCCGCGCATCCAACATCGACAAAAGTCTTGACGCTGCTCTTCCTGAATATTTCCGACAGATAGAAGAGAACATAGGACAACCGTTTTCTATGCCACCAAAGCTCATGTTTTTCAGCCACGTAATACATTCTCTCTTGATGCAAAATACTCTTGGCCTCATTCTCGTAGTATTCCCTCAGCTTGTGCTTGTCTTTGCTTTTCACAGGCCGTTAGAGCCTCCATTCACCGTTTGAAAGAGACTCCTTGAGATGAGTTGTGGCTTCAGCTTCGGTTGCCACCCATCGCACCGGCCGAAAAACGTGCAGGAATAATCCAAGTTGAACACAAATCAGGCAATTTTCAAAGCCCGTGCTTTCCTTCCCACAGAGTTCCAAAGGTTCATCCTTCTTTCATGAGCTTTGAACTAATTTATGTTTTTGCATCTCAAGTTCCATCACTGTGGCGTATTTTTGCCTATTGATTTTGGTTAAAAAACACGCGCGCCTAGAATCACGTGCTTCGTGCTCATGGCTGAACCTACCCGCTGAACTGCGTATCAACCTGAAAAAGTCAAACCATGGCCTGAAGTTGGTCTTGAATGCGCCTGTCAAAAGGATAACCCTAATATTTCTGAGGAAACGTAGATGAAGAGAGTATTCAAAGTAATCCCAGAAAGTGCCGAGGTAGCTCAGCCTGGGAGAGCGCTCGACCCATATGCTTGTATGGGGGCGAAGCTGAAGACCGAGTTGTCGCCGGTTCAAACCCGGCCCTCGGCACCACAATTGAACCATCGACGCATCGCTAGAGTGATAAACCCATTTCAAACATCAGCCTTGTGCACGCGTTCTTCTTTTTCACAAGTTGGATCTTACGTCATTGGATAGAAGGCTGTTGCGGCAATTGTGTCTATTCCACTAAGAACGGCTCCAAAAACGTCGTAATCGTACCAGATAAGTGCCATTCCCCAAACCGCAGGTCCGACCGCGGTGTGCGTGCTTCAGCCCTGTGTGGGCGTGAAGTTCCATTCAGGCCGCGCTACGCGGATTGAACAATATGATAGTTTTCTCTTCCATTTTGGCTAGTCTTAGGTATCGATATTGTAAACAGGACTCCTTTGCCGGGTTCACCTTTCTCCTGTATGGTCCAGCCGTATACTTCAATCATCTTCTTGATCAGGTACAACCCGTAGCCAGTGCTTCCTCCTGTGCTGTATCCTTCCTTGAAGATGTTCGACTTGTTGGCAACAGGTATTCCCACGCCGTCATCCTCGTAGAATACTTCTAGTTTATCTTGTTCTGTTTTTTCATAGCGTACTTTTATAGTAGTGAGTCTTTTTGCCATACTTTAGCGAGTTGTCGATTAGGTTGTAGAAGAGCTGTCTTAGCAGTGAATCTGCCCGAACAGTCAGTCCATGGCAATCATTGACTACTTTCAAGGTAATCAAACCTGAAAAGAGCGATACTGCTTCACTGAACGTTTTTTCCACGTCAATGTAGGTAATGTCTTCGACACCCAGCATCTCATAGGTTTTGGCGAAGTCAAAGATCCTCACGATCTCTGTACAAGCTTGTTCCATTTCTTTGAGACCATCAACAATGTCCATGTGTTCAGCATACTTCTTCTTGAGCAAGAAAGCATTTCCTGTCACTGCGCCCAGCTTGTTTCTGACATCATGTCTGGTCAATCCGCCAACGACTTGAAGTTTTTCATTCATTGTTTCAAGTCTCTTCTCAGCATTCTTCAAGTCTGAAATGTCTTTGTACATCGCAACAAACCCTGCGGGTCCACCTTCAACTGAGATTGGAGCTGCAGAAACAGCTACAGGAATTAGCGATCCATCCTTTCTTCGCCTTTTTGTGTTGTGGTAAACATTTCCGTCCACTGCTTTCTTATTCAGAGCCTCGGCTTCATCTGTCTCGTCTTTCCTGCACTACTACGTCGTTGATTTGTTTTCCTCTGATTTCCTCCAGAGAATATCCAAAGAGTTCTTCAAAGCGGGGATTTATTTCCAAGTATGCGATAGTCTGGCCCGACGATAAACGGCGGCTTCAGGATTACCCATAAACAAACCTTCGAATTTGTCTTGGTTTTCCTTTAGCATCTTTTCTGCCTTGACTGCGTTCGATGATCCTTCCTAATCTTTCTGCAATAGCATCTATCAGTTCTCTCTCCTCTTTGAGGAAATGGGCCTTCTGCAGCTTGGGGCTTTTCTTTAAGATATAGAACTTCCACGAACCCTATTTTTCGTCCGCCAATTTTGATACTTGCCTGTTGTCTCCAATTACTCTTCGCCAAACTTCGATGTCTTGAACTCTCGGCTCTCTACGACTATTCTTGCACAGGTGATGTCCGAGTATTGCCATGCATCAGGAAGCAAATCAACTGTCTGCTGTATCAGCTTATCAACCGAAATATCAGGTTTCTCAACAAGCTTGGATATGCCGTAAAGACAACGGAGCTCTTTGACACGTTCACCAAGAACATGCAGAATCTCGCCTCTATCCTCTTCAGCTCTCTTGCGCTCGGTGATATCGCGGATGGCGCATCACTCTTGCAGGATGTTGATTATGACGAATTGTTCTCGCACGTATTTCGACTGGAAAAACAGAACCATCTTTTCTAATTGCTAAATGCTCGTAGGGCCCTCGAATCCATTTCGCATTTTTGCCATAACAAAATCGCGCGATTCGGGAGCCACGAAATCGATTACTTCCTTGCCGATGAGTTCGCCCAGTTCATATCCCATCATCTTCGTCAATTGGTCATTGGCATCTATGACTTTTCCTTGTTCATCGATTCCGATTCCCTCAAACGCAGCAGCAGACAATCTAGAATAACGTTCCTCATTTTCCCTCAACTCTACCTCAGATTTCTTGCGTTCAGTCAAGTCTCGGATTATGTCCACGAACCCTGCCGGTTCACCTTTTTCGTTCAAGAGCAACTGTGTTGTTACTTCTACTGGAACTTCAATGCCATTATTTGTGAGAGCAGTATATTCTATTGTCTTGCCCTGTCCCGTTTGGGTAGTCTCTATCGCATTTTGCAACGCTATTGCCCGGTCTCTTTCAACTAGAAGGTCCTGCAGGTTCTTACCTATCAAATCACGCTTGTCGTCGCTACCATACGTTCTTAGCGCGGCTTCATTAACGTCCTCAATGTTACCGTTTAAATCACCAGTTATGATGCCATCGAGTGAGGCTTTGACTGCGTTCGAAAAGCGATCCAGTTCTCGTTCAGTCTTCTTGCGTTCTGTGATGTTGGTGGATATGATCATCACTTGGTCAACTATGTCAGCTGACTGGAGAGGCACGACACGCGCCTTGACCCATTCCCCATTGGGTAAGGAGTGCTCAAACTCTTGGATTTTGCCCGTTGCGAAACATTGGTCAATGTTGCTTCTGGCTAGGTCGCGCTCATTCTGTGGTAGCGGATCTATGGCGTCTCTGCCAATCAATTTCCCGACGTCGTATGACAAGTAATGAGTTCTGTTTATTCGTACGTATCTGTGCTTCCGATCCAAAATCATTATGAGGTCAGGCGACCCGTAGAACTGTGCCCTGAGTTCTGCTTCACTTTTCCGAATAGATTCCTCAGTTCTCTTGCGTTCAGTCACATCTCTCACAATGGCCAGAGATCCTGTTGGCATGTTGTTCTTTCGAATGACTGTAGAGCTTATCTCAATGAATTTCTTCTCGCTTTTCCTGCTTTCGATTTCAAATTCGAAACTTTCTATTGGTTTACCATCAGCTTCATCACGAAACCTCTCAACCAAAACAAGCATATCCTCAGAACTGACCAAGCCAAAGTCCAGGAAAGATTTCCCCAAGATGTCTTCTTTTCTCTTTTCGGCTATCTCTGCTGCCTTCTGGTTTACATCCACGATTCTTCCGGACAGGTCCACGAAGATGAGCCCGTCATTTGCCTTCTCGAACAAGTCTCGGAATTTCTCTTCTGACTCACATTGTTTTTGTTCAGCCCTTCTGGTTTTGGCCAGTTCGGTGATGCTGTGAGCAAGCTCCACGTAAACAGTTTCGGTCTCGCCAACCTTATTGAGGTATTGGTTGGCTCCCAGGTTGAGGGCTCTGATCGCAATCTCCTCTCTGCCCTTTCCAGTGAACATGATGAACGGAATCGTGTTTCCGTTGCTTCTTAACATTTTCAGAAGATCTAGACCGTCCTTTCCTGGCATCTGGTAGTCAGAAACCACGATGTCATACTTGTCCTTCTCCAGCTTCACCAAAGCTTCCTCAGCAGAAAGGGCCGTTTCAACTTCAAGTGGCCCTTCCATCTCTAAACACTGCTTAGCAATTTTCAGAAGACCAGAGTCATCATCCACATGCAGAACACGTATCTTATCGTTCAAATCTAGCACTATTTTTGCAGAAGATTCAACCACGCGCTCGTCCATCTGAACACCTTCCATGCCTACCCCTACTTGGAGACACCGAATAGTCACAACAAGCACTACACGCGATAAAGCAATTATGAAGCCACAATTAATACGCAGAATCTAACCAAAACGCAACTGCCTAACACATTATTTCTTGGAGCAAAAGAGCTTCTGAGATAGATGAGCAGAGTCCCGCAGAAATCTCTTTCATAAGGCACATATTCACGATTGCCTAGTGTGCGCTACGGTTTCTATGGACCTGCAGAATCGAGCGGGCTTGCTTCGGCCTACCCGTGTTAGCATTTTGTCGGAAGCACTTGCAAAATGCAGCATCTTCTGCCTCTCCATCTGGTCGTGAAATTGGGTCAGATGAGGACTGCTCTGCATGGAAACTTGGTATCTTCAGCCGACTACTTCAACGGTTGTTCCTATTGCTAGGCCTGGTACTCCTCTGCGGAATTTGGCTGTTACGACGCCTTTCTTTCCGTGCAGATCCATTATTTTCCCGATAAACTTGTTGTTTCCATATTTCAGAATCACTTTTCGCCCAATGAGTTGGCCTGGCTTAGAGACAGAATTTTCACCCCTGATTTGGATGAGACACCATTTTGGCATCTGTGTCCTAATGCCTATTCGATAGTTCACTATTGTTCCGTAAACGGTTTGAGACACAAGCATTCACCATCATGTTGCTCTTCTAGAAAGCGTATCTTGCTCTTAAACATGTATCGCTCACAGAGTCTCAGACTGCTCTGTTCATGAGTGCCGGTTCAATGTTGTATGCAACATGTGGGAAACGATTTTTGCACCGCAGCTTATTAGAAGTTGAAATAGTCTCGCGCGCTCTATCAGACTTTCCACGAATTTACTCACATAGACTAATATACTCAGCAACGTATTCATTACCAGTTGGAATTCTTTAGAGGAAGAGTTCTCCGGCAAATGCTTTGCTTTTTCTCTGATTGTTCTAACTGAAGCATCCTTCATCCAAGTGTGTTACCGCTCTATGGAGGTGGAGAAAATTGGGTAAGAGAAAAGTAATTAACGAAGAAAGTCTCGAAAACATGATGTTCCCAAGCGGCACTGACGTGCTAGGCACGGCGATCAAGATGCTTGGTTTTGACAGGATTATGGTCAAATGCCAAGACGGCAAGGAACGTTTGTGTAGAGTCCGCGGTAAATTGAAGAGACGTGTCTGGATCAGAGATGGAGACATCGTGTTGGTTTCACCTTGGGATTTCCAATCAGACACTCGAGGAGACATATTCTGGCGGTACAGGAAGAACCAGACTGAACAACTGAGGCTAAGAGGCTACCTGAAAACGTAAGACCCCTTTGCGTGAAGCATTGCATGCGAATGAGAAATGAATGCTTTGTTATCTCGTCTGCACCTATCTTAATAAGTCACTAAGCACACTCTAGATGTGTGGAATTCTCTTAGAAAAATGGTCGGCAAAAGTCTCTTAATAGATTTTGTCGCTTTTCGGTCGATTCCACAACAACAGGGTGAAAATTGTGAAACAACAGGAAAAACGTGCAAGGGCTCTTCTCGAAACAAGGCATTGCTCTGAACTGAGAGATTGGACTCAATGTGCCCTGCTGAAAGAAGAGAAAGACAAAGGCTTCGACAACAAAGACCGCCTCTCAAGCCTTCAAGGGTTCTGGACAGACCCTGATTATTGAAATGCGCGAAATAGGAAAAATGAGTGAAACATCTTGAGAAACAAGAAAACATCAGCCGGTGAATACCTTGCTTTTCTTTCAACAATGTATGAAATTGACCCTGACAAGCTTTTTGACGCGCTAATTGAAGCACAAGAGAACAAGAGATCTGAATGTGGAGATCTCATGATTGAGTGTCGGGGCAAAACACGAGATAAGATCGTGTTTCTGTTCTTGAAGGATTCTGAGGTTGTTACGCAATTCTCATTATTTAGGGAGTTTCTGTTGCGGGCAGGTCATCCCATTAGGGATTTCATGGACACAGACATGATTCGCAAGTTTCTGGCTAGAAAAGCTAAGCGATCGCTGTCCCTCCAAATCAGAGATCTGCGCTCGGGGATGGTTCAGGTTAGTCTGAAAGCCAAGGTTTTGGAGATTGCGAAGCCAAATATGGTGTATACGCGGTATGGAAATTACGCAAGCGTGGCGAACGCTGTGATTGCAGATGAGACTGGAACCATTAGACTTTGTCTATGGAATGAGCAGATAGGTTCTATCTCTGCAGGAGACACTATTCAGATTGAGAACGCACGGACTTCTATGTTCAGGGGACAAAGGCAGTTGAACATTGGGAAAAGAGGTTTGCTAAGCAGCATTAGCGATGCGACCTGTCCAATCAGCAAAGTGATTAGTTCCTAGACTCTCTTGCACAAGTAACTGAGGAATTATCTGTGAAGATGGTTACTGGTTGGAGAAGAATAGACAATGAAAGAGGGTACATGAATGATGTATCCGGACAGAATGTCGTTGTAAGAAAGAAAGAGTTTGCAGCGAATTACGTGGTGCTGCTTTTTCCGAGAGTAAAAGTTGATGATAAAGGAGAGACTATATCACCAGCATATGCGACTCCATCGAAAGCAGAGGCCTACGCAATTAACTGGATGAAGAAACATCCGAAAGGATCTGAATCAGTCAGCGAGCACACTGCAAGCGGAGGCGACAAAAATGAGTAGAAAAGGAAGACCTATGGGAAAAGCAATCGATAAACAAAAAGGGCATCAAACAAGAAGAGCTCGCGGCGGAAAGAAGCAAAAGCGAAGGTAAGACCTTCTAGCTCTCGTATTGTACTCGCACCATGGTTTGGCCTGTCACATTTTCGAAAACAAACTGTGTCGATAATCCTTAGGCCTGAAGAGCGCGCGTGTAATTTTGGCGCACGCCCAACTGTCTCATTATTGAGCGTTTACAGAGTTTTTCGTAGACATGGTGGGTAACAGAAAGCAGTCTAGCGCGCGAGTTTGGCCACATCCGAACGTTTTTGAAGTTTGAGAAAGCAGACTTGCAGGGTGACTTCACGGGGATGCGCTACCAAAAATCATATTAGCGCGGTTTTGCAGTAGCCCGTAAAAGGTCGCCTAGGAGGCTGTGCTCTGATTGGTTCCGATTGAAGTTTCTTCGCTTAGAAAATCGTATGGCGATTTGAGAGCTGTCGATGATGTTTCTTTTTCTGTTAATCAGGGCGAAGTTTTCGCTCTTCTTGGTCCCAACGGTGCGGGCAAGACGACAACGATAGAGATTCTTGAGGGTTCGCGAAAAAGAGACGCGGGTGATGTGAAGATACTCGGCCTTGACCCATGGAAAAACGGCTATGCGCTTCACAGGGAAATCGGGATCATACCACAGGGTTTCACTTTTTTTGACAAACAAAACCCTAGGGAAGCAGTGAAGTATTATGCACAACTTTTCGGTGTCAGCGTCGATGCTGATGAGATTCTCAAGGAAGTGATGCTGGAAGATTCGGCGGATGTTCTTTTTGAGAATCTTTCAGGAGGGCAGAGGCAAAAGTTAGGGCTGGCGCTTTCACTCGTGAATTCTCCTGGCATTCTTTTCCTCGACGAACCGACAACGGGCCTTGATCCCAACGCAAGAAGGACAATTTGGGACGTGATAAGAGCGCTGAAAAGCAAGAGTAAGACCGTGATTCTGACTACTCATTATCTGGATGAAGCTGAACAGCTTTCTGACACTGTCGCCATAATGAATCAAGGGCGCATAGTGGCAATGGGAACTGCAAATGAAATCATTGAAGAACATGGTTCAGGGGAGAGATTAGAAGTCTGTGGATCCGAAAAACTGGCAAACTATGTTAGGGCCAACACGAGTTTAGAGGTTAAGTACGATGTCAAAGGCTTGATTAGCATGACTATCGACCAAAAACATGATGCTCTCACAGCCTTGGAAGCTATTGAAAAGTCAGGGCTCGACTGGGGGGAGCTTCGTACACGTCGCGACAGCCTGGACGACGTGTTCATCAAACTGGTGCGAGGAGAAATGGATGCGCACGGCGAGATCAGAACACAGAGCAACAGTGGCAACTCTGCTGACAAACGCAGGCGGTAGAAAGCATGGTTAGTTTGAAGAGAATCTCGGCTGATCTCAGGTTTTTCGGTCGCGGGTATCTGCGGAATTTTGTTGGGCTGTTTTTCGGTTTGATTTTCCCAGTGATTCTCATCCTGATTTTTGGCGCAATATTCTCAGGAGGATCTTCAGGAACGATAACAGTCTACGTTCAGAACCAAGACAGCCAAAATGTCGGTAACGTCACTGCAACCTTCGTGAACGCGCTTAGCAGCAGTCCTACGCTTAATGTCGTGTCGGTGAATGCTTCTGAACCTTTCTCACAGTATCTCTCAGCTCATTCGTCATCCGACGGAATAATAATCCCAGCAGATTTCTCTTCGAACTATACGACGGGAAAAAATGTTACCGTCACCGTTTATGGCAATCCAGCCCAAAGCTCCAGCGCTATCGTGAGCGGAACAGTTACTGGAGTGATAAACGGATTCAACCTGCATGGAGTTCAACCGATAATCAGCATAAGCCAAGCCACGGTCAACAACCAAGTCACGAAATACGTCGATTTTCTAATTCCAGGGCTCGTTGGTTTTTCCATACTTGTGAGCCCAATGTTTTCTCTGGTCAACATATCCTCAGAGTACAAAAAGACGAAATTGTTCAAGCAGTTGTCCTTGACTCCCCTTACCAAAATCGAGTGGTTAGCCTCAAAAGTGTTGTGGTACATTCTTCTGTCAACTGCATCCTTCTTGCTGATGGTTGCCGTGGGAGTCTATGCATTTGGTGCACACGTTGCGCTGTCATTGTGGCTTATCCCGTTCCTAGTGCTGGGACCTATGCTCTTTGCCTCGATGGGTATGCTGGTAGGCACTATAACCAAAAGCACCGAGACAGCTAGTGTGATTGGAAACGTCATAACGTTCCCCATGATGTTCCTCTCAGGCACATTCTTCCCCATAAGCCTCATGCCTTTATACCTGCAGAACATCGCCCACGTTTTACCACTTTTCTACGTAATAGAGGGGTTAAACGCGGTGATGGTATACGGCAACTATGCACAAACTGCAATAGACCTTGCCGTGGTTGCTGTAGTTACAGTCGTCGTCTTCGTAGCCGCAGCTAAACTGTTCAAATGGAGGGAAGACTAGTCAGCATTGAATGGGCATCTCGCAGCCTTTTGGCACGCGCTCCGTCAGTTTGCACGCGCACGAAACAAATGGTTTTCGACGAGCCGACTATATGCGGTAGAATGTTATTCCGATAGCGGTTAATTGCCTGCGGAAGATATAAGAACATAGCATGTCTAGTGCAAGGCAAATCAGGAGCTTGAATGCCTTTGGAATCACAGCAAGTGAACTTGTTCGGAAGGCTAGGTGCATTCATCACAAAACGAAAGCACATCATAATCTTGGCTTGGATAATCCTCCTTGCTCTTGTCTTACCCTTCATACTCAACTTAAGCGGCGTAGTTTCTCTTCAGATGGGATCTGCGTCAGATACACGGTTGGAGTCCGTTCGTGCAAGCAACATTATCAGTTCACAATTTGCTGCGACCGTGCCTGAAAACTCGTTGATAGTTGTTGTTTCCGCTACAAACGTATCTTCAATTCAAACTCAGGAATTTATCGACAGGATTACGGCAACGATGGAATCCAGTTCTAACATCTTCGGGCTTCAAAACATAACGAGCGTATACTCTATCCTCATTCCAACGCTCAATCAGACAAACCAAGGAACCTACGCAGTGTTTGACAACGCGAACATGACTTACAGTCTGCTTTACGGAGTTCCAGCCCAATACGTGAGCATCTGGTCACAGGCTTTCAACCAGACTCAAAACACTACTATGTCAAACCAGATGGCCTACAATCAGACTGCCATGTTCCTCAATCAAACGGACCCCATAGCCTTTCAGCTTTACTCTTCCCACGTCCTTGACCTGTTCAATGCTTCTTGGGTTCAAAGTTTCATGAACCCAGAAATGCAGAACTACAGTTTCATTCAAAGAGCCTCAGCTGCATGTGACCAATCAAACCAAGCATACGTCAATGAATACTTGACAAGTCAGAAAGGTTTCGGCTCAGCACTGATTAGTTTCTTTTCTCTCCAAAACTTTCTGAACGATTCTTCCCAACAGGCTGTTCAAAGACTGAATGATTTCGCCGTGGAATACATCTCAAACTCGTCTGGGCTTTCAACTGAACTTGTAAATTCCACTTATGCTCTAGGGCGAAACCCTGACTCACAACATTTGAAAAACTTGGCTGGAAACATCATTTGGGACCCGACAGCCTACGGAATAGGGCAAGAACTAAACTCGCTGATTTCCTCGTTTGTTTCCCCATCGAAAAATGTTACGCTAGTCTACATCAGCACAAGCCAGTCCGGCGACAAGAACGTCAATGCTGTCAGAAACATCATACGCTCTGAATTGGCAACAAACCCTACTGAAGTCAGCTCTGCCCTCGTCACCGGAGGCAGCGCCATCGATTCCGACTTCAGCCAGTCAACTAATCAGGACCTTTCAATCATTCTGCCAATTACAATTGTCCTGCTCATTGTTGCAACAGGCCTCTTCTTCAGATCAGTCATCACCCCCCTCGTCACGCTTGGGGCAATTGGCGTCGGCCTTGGCATCTCACAAATATTCATCGTCATCGTCGGAACCTACATCAACAAAGTTGACTTCATGATTCCAACCATCCTATTAACCGTGCTAGTGGGTGTAGGCACAGACTACAGCATCTTCATCACTGCCCGGCACAGAGAGGAAAGAGTGCGAGGCCTATCAACAAAGGATGCAATTGTGAAGAGTGTGACTTGGGCTGGTGAAAGCATCGCGACAAGCGGAGCAACAGTCATCATTTCTTTTCTAGCTCTTTCCTCAACGACGATAGTACTCCTCCAAACACTTGGCATCATCGTAGGATTAGGCGTCATCATCTCACTCCTCGTTGCATTGACTCTGGTACCTGCGCTCGTCACACTGCTAGGCGAAAAGATATTCTGGCCTAACTCAGGCCGAAGGTTCCAGAAGTATTCTGAATCTTCACTGGCAAAATCAGCGAAGAAGAACGGCTACTTCGCGAGGAGCGGTGCATTCTCAGTAAGAAGAGCCAAAATCTTAATCCTTGTAGCTGTCCTCGTGACTGCACCAACGCTCTACATCTATTTGACCACGGTACCCTCGTACGACTTCCTCGGAGGGGCACCTAACAGTCTTGAATCAATCAGCGCGTCGAAAACTCTCTCTTCATCCTTCGGAAGCGGAACGCTGTTTCCATCATACGTAGTAATCACTTTTTCCCAGCCACTCGTGAGCGGTTATGACATTAACACTGCGGAAATGGGCGTCGTCCAAGGAATTTCCTCCTACTTGTTAAGCCAACAGGACATCCAACAAGTCACAGGGCCAACCATGCCCTACGGCTCTTCGGTTCCCTACTCAAACCTGAATGCTACAACAGGAGGAAACGCGTTATTCAGCGCCATACTTCAAGGGATAGGAACAGACAACAGAACCGCCCTTATTACAGTGAACTTCCGCATTGATCCATACTCAACACAAGCCATAGACGACGCTCAGAACATTCGAACTAACCTGCATCAGACATATGATAACGCGAGTGGGGTGGCGGGCATCTATGTTGGCGGGGCCACAGGCTCTATACTTGACACGAAAAACCTCTTCATAGACCAGTTCAACATCGTCTTACCAGTCGTTGCCCTCGGTGTCGCAATCGTACTGTTCATCGTGCTCGGCTCATTGCTCCTGCCCATTTTCGCAGTTATCTCGGTCTTGATGAGCATCGTGTGGACGCTGGCAGTGACAAAACTTGTCTTCCAGTCAGCCTTCAACTATGGCCTCCTGTTCATAACCCCCTTATTCTTGTTCACGACGCTCTTGGGCCTCGGAATGGACTACAACATATTCATCCTCACGAGAATCAGAGAGGAAGCAGCAAAAGGCCAAAAACTCAACGATGCAATCACCCACGCAATAGAACAGACAGGCGGAATCATCACTGCTGCAGCAATAATCCTCGCAGGCTCCCTCGGAGCCCTAATGCTCTCCAGCGATGTGCTCCTGAAGGAAATCGGGTTCGCATTCTCATTCTCAATTCTAGTCGACGCATTAGTGGTCAGAACCTATTTGGTCCCAGCCGTAATGTCCACTCTCGGAAGATGGAACTGGTACAACCCAATCCCCTACCTCAGAAGATCAAGAGCACTCTACGAAAAAGAGGTTCAACAGAAGCGCTCTGATGCCTAGCCACTCACAGGTCTCAGCACGCCGGTTCAGAAAAATCTTAGCAGCCTTTGTTTTCCCTTTCTTCAATTCCTGAGAAACTTTTTCATATTCTCTTCTGAAGGAATGCCACATAACACTTTTTTTTCGAAGCAGACAGCAGGAGTCTTGATGCCTTTCATTCTTAAATCAAGCTTCACTAAGAAACTCATTTTTCCAATGTCGACAACCTCATATTCCAACGCGTTATTCCTGCAGAAATCCTCGATTCTCAATAGAAACCCTCTGTCTTCATCAGATAGATAGCGGTTCCCGAATAAACCAGCATGTTGCTCAAGTCCATGAAAAGCCGTTTTTTGAGCCTGTGCACAGGCGTGCATAGCCCCTTCCTTATCTATGAATCCGACAGTTGGAACTTCAAAACTTTGGACGTAGACTTTCAACTTGATCATATAACTCAAGGATAGAATGGGAAGTTGAATACTTAATGTTTTGCAAAATCCGAGGTTCAGCAAATACTCGGCGGGTGCTAAGTTTGTTCAGAAAACACGTCCGCTAACGGTGTTGGCAAGGAAAAAAGGGTTTGTGTATGGAGATGTCGGTCGGTTAAAATGTGGATTTGAAGTTCGTAATTCTTTTACCCTTGGCAGTGACAGAAACGACACAAGGTTGTCAGTTGGCTTTGGTGGGAACTCTATATCCCGTATAAATCGTGGTTCCAAGGGTCTCAGCAATGTAATAGTGGTTTTGCTGAGCCTAGTCATAGTGGTCATCATAGTCGTAAACGTCGTCCTCTGGGGTTACCAGATGAACCAATTCGACCAAGAAAGACTGCACGAAGATGTAAAGATCCTTCAAGTTGCAACCGTGAACAGTTCTTCGCCGTGGTTTCCAACTCAGAGCGAGTTCACGGTGGACGTTGGCAATAGAGTTTCAGGGACTTACTTGAACACCCAAAGCATCGACGGTTCATACGAAAGTTTCACAGAGACCAGCGTGCAATCGGCAGGTCTCAACTGGTGGAACACAGATTACGCCTATCGCAGAATCGTGACCGTGGTAAACAGTGGGGCCACTGCTTTAAACGTGAATTACTCGGTCTCCCTGACCTTAGATACTGCTTCAATGGTCTTGTCTGGCAAGCTTATGTCCAACGGCAATGACTTCAGAGTACTCTACAAGTCTGGAGGAAGCTGGGCAGAACTTAACAGAGAAGTTGACAGTGTAAACACTTCCTCAACTCAGGTTTGGTTTGAAACTCAAGCACAGATACCTGCAAACAGCTCTGACAACAACTACTACGTTTACTATGGAAATCCCTCGGCTGTGAACCCGCCTGCGAACAAAAATAACGTTTACCTTTGGTTTGACGATTTCAACAGAGCGGACAAACCTGACATCACCACTGAAACTTCATATCAAGTCAAGACGGGAGGAGGAACATGGTCTATTGAAAATGGCACGCTGAAGAACGTCGGGGCCAGTGGAGACCCGAACAAGCTGATAATAGCCGCCCTTGGAAATGCCACTGCTGCTGTAGATATGCTCACAAAAATAGATGTCACTTCATTCGCTGGCGGCGACACCAGCAGGATGGGGCTGTCTTGCTGCATGGATACAAGTCCCTCCAGAGGCAGCGGGTATTGCGGCTTATTCCATAACGACAATAACAGCGTGGGCCTTCTCAACGATTTGCGTTCTTGGGGGAGCGATGCAGCCTATGGCTGGTCGTTGAACACTTGGTACTATATGCGGTTCAGGGTCACTGACCCTGCCAGCGGGCTTGGGCTAGTCAAGGTTTGGCCTGTTGGAGCAGCTGAACCTAATACATGGACGTTGAACGCAAGTTTCGGCGGCGGAAGCGCTAGAAGTTTTGGAGAAATTGGGTTTGCAGGCTCAAGAGCATCAGACACGACCTACTTTGACGACATCATCGTTCGCTACATCGCTAACCCCGAGCCTTCAACTTCCCCTGCTGCAGAGGAAAGTCAATTCACCAACAGATT
The DNA here is from genome assembly GCA_963838505.1 of Candidatus Bathyarchaeota archaeon. GTDB lineage: Archaea > Thermoproteota > Bathyarchaeia > Bathyarchaeales > Bathycorpusculaceae > JBEKCD01. The sequence goes on along the minus strand of CAWIRG010000009.1, from coordinate 74,131 downwards.
TGAAATTAACAGCACTTTTCCTATTGACCTTTCAACCTATCCGCTCAGCCATATCCAAACCGTAGAAATCCTAATGAGGTACAGGTCCAGCGATTCAGGCAAGAACTTGTATTTGAACGCTTACAACTGGACATCTTCAACGTTCAGCGACTCAGGCTTCAACTTGACATCAGGCCAATTGCCAACAACAGGATGGGACAATTACGCTGTGAACCTCACCAACCAATGGAACAGCTACGTCAACAACAACGGCACAATGTACGTGAAGATATTTGACAAAGGATCAGACACAAACCAAACTGTAGTAGACGTTGACTTTGCCGCCGTCAGGGTTGTAGCAAATGCTGTAAGCTTCACTTTCAAGAACGACGGATCCTACACATCCCACTTGGTCGCCTTGTGGATAGACAACTCCACGTGGCATCAAAGGTACGAGGCAAGCGTATACATCAATGCAGGCGACACCATTTCATACTTACGAGCAAATGTAGATCTGCCAGAAAAACCATACACTGTCAAGATAATCACGGAAAGAGGAAACACGGCCGTGTTTTCACCCGACTAGAAGAACGCGTGCACTATGCTGACCATGGACTGCCAATTGCCCAGAACCGCCGCCGGCGCCAGCTTATGAAATCACAATGGAGGGCCTAAAGCTGAAGCCCATGTATCCATCCTACAAGAGAGTCCTTATGACTATAGCCAAGAGGAATAAGGTAGACTTCACGAAGACTGAGGAAAGAGATGTTAGCTTAAGAAAAGAGGTTTCAGGCAAGAGCGTCAAAACTAGATTGCCTTACTTGAACAAGCGTTGGGTGAGACTCAAGGAATGCCCTCACTGCGATAGACCATTAGAAGTCGTAATAGATGAAACACATGACGGTAGGAACATCTATCTCAGAATTCCCAAAAGGTAAACTCACACACTTTCTTTTCCTTTCAAATTTTCCTTGGAATATTTGTAAATGTGGAATGGAGTACAATAGATACTACTAATGTCCCTGTTACTTGTCTTTTGAAGGAAGGTTCTATAAACAAACACTAGTTCTTTCAAAACATCCATACTCTATTGAAAAGCATCCTAGTTACCTTTTCATAACAAAGACTAAGAATACAGTCCTTCTATTTCAAGGGTGTGGGGGAAGAGAACCCCGGGGCTTGCCCCGGGCGGTGAATTCCCCCACTTAAGCCTTTATACTGAGCGTGTGTTACGAAAATGTGGAGATACCTTTGGAGATGGAGGCCGGGGCGCACACAGTCCACAACCTTTACTACCGCGTCGTCTGGGTTCCAAAGTACCGGCGGAGCATACTGCAGGGGAAGGTGGGTGAAAGGGCCGAACAGGTTATCCGTCGAGTCGCTGATGAGTACGGCTACACCCTGGATGAGCTCAAAGTCTCCCCCGACCACATACACGTCCTACTCAAACTACAACCCAAACAGGCCATACCCGACGTTGTAAGAACCCTGAAAAGCATAACCGCCAGGACGCTCTTCCAAGAGTTTCCAGACCTAAAGAGGCACCTCTGGGAAGGAAGGCCCTGGGCAAGCGGATACTGCGTTAACACAGTAGGCGGACTAAACCTTGACGCCGTCAGACAATACATACGAGAAGAACAACAAGAAGCCCTACCGTAGAGCCCCGGAGCTTGCTCCGGGGAAACTACTTTCGAAGTCACAAACATCCTAAGGAAACCCATGAAACCATTGTGAAAAGCAAGGTTCCCATGCATAGATGCGATAACATACTTTAACAAAAGACAGAATCTCTACTTCTTCTCAGTTCTTGTCAGGATCTTTGGTTCCTTCCATTCTTCTCTCAGAATGCTGTATAGGCAGTCGTCTGTCCATTTTCCTCTAGTGAAGAAATCCTTTCTAGAGACTCCTTCCTTTTTGAAACCTGCTTTTTCCAAAACCTTCTGAGAAGCCAGATTCTCAGTATCTGTGCAGGCTTGAACACGCACAGTGTCCCTCGACAAAAACAAGTAATCCACCATAGTTCTGATAGCTTCTGTGCAGTAGCCTTTCCCTCTCTCACTTGGAACAAGAGCATAGCCGATTTCTAGTTGCCTACCTGCTGGGTGCAAAACATAGAAATGGAAAATCAGACCTATTCTGCTACCGTCTTTTTTCTCTATGACGAAATACTTCAGTTCATATGGATTCTCAAGCATTTTCTCTGCCTCTGATTTGGACAACTGCATTAAACCATTGTATTCACCAAAAAACTCAGGCTTGTTAATCCATCCTGTGTAAAGAGGCAAATCCTCTTTCTCCATAATCCTCAAGTTCACATTCTTACCTTCAAGCAATCTCTAACACCATCCAGTGTGTCTTCTTGTGTCAGTTCTTATGACTTTTGCTAATCCGACAATTTAACTTCGAGAATCATGTCCAGCCACTATTCATGTCAAAAACAGCATGTCAAGTGGAGCACGTACGATTAAAGAAGTCTCTCTTCAGAGTTTGATCTTTGCTTTCTAGGAGTGGAAAATCCAGATATCTGGCTATAGTAATGTCTTAGACGAGTCTGACAATTGGAAAGGAAACGCACAAAGCAAATGGAATGCATCTCTCGTGAAGACAGAAAGAGAGAAGCAAACAAACCTTTGTACCTTGCTAGGTATGAATGAAGACAATCTCATTCTTGCTGATTGAACATATTACACACACCAGACTTACATAGACACAACGGCACAACACAATACCCGATATTTTTGAACTATCTATCTTTTCACAGACATTCTATCGACTCCCTAAAATCTGGATTCCAAAACCATGAAAAATGTTTTAACCTGATCTGATGTAACTTTGTAGAAAGGGAATGTTATGGCTAAATGTCCCAAGTGTAAGAAAGAAGTCAGTACTCCTAAGAAGACGTGGAAGATGGCTGGCAGAAAAGACAAAAGTGGCAAGAGGAATGAGCTCACAATCGGACTCTTTGTCTGTTGTGGAAAAAGCTTCAGATCAGTGCTGAACAAAAGAAAAATCTAAGCTCAACGAACACTATCCCTCGTCTTTTTCTTTCTCATATCTACGCAGTCACAAAACTTCTAGGGAGTCCCTGAAATCCTATCTCAGACTGTCTTCAACGATTTTCTTTTCGGCATCAGTCAATCCATAGATTTCATAGACTAGGTTGTCAATCTCGGCATCAATTCTGGCAGCATGAAGAGTGAGAAAACAAGACAAACTGGCAGCGCAGGTAGTGCAGGGTAATTACTTTGTTTGGCGCTCCATTGAGCCTTCGGCTTCCGTTTCTTATAATTATATAAATTCAGAGTTTGCGGCTGCGATGAAAATTAGGATTTGTAGAAACAGGAGTCAAAAAAACCCATGAGCGAAACACATGTTCCAACATAAATGCAAGATTTGTAGAAGCAGCAAAGCTGATGAAATCGAGTTCTCTCGATACTATTTAGGCTGGTCCTACAAAGTCATCGTTGAGAATTTCCAAGATGACATAGATGAATTGTCATCGTATAATCTGTCGATGCATTTCAACCGACATACATCGTTAGAAACCAAGAGGTTCTGGAGAGAAATCAAGGCAAAAGCCACGACTGATGAGCTGGCGGAGCATTCTGAGCAAGTTTCTCTATGAATGGATTAGGCAGTGCTTTTTGCGAGATAAATGCATTTAGGAGGGCGCGGTAGTGATAGGTCGAAATCTCAGCGCCTGCGCTCTGCGAGCCTTGTATCAAAACTATGTGAAACGACATAACAATGTGTGTTGTCAAAAAAAGAGAGTACTAGGGTTTTGGAGTAATCTTATTCATGGTTTTGGTTCCCCAAAATGGACAGCGACAGTAACCAAGTCCTGCAAGTCGATAGCTCCGTTGTTGTTGAGGTCGCATCGAGAATCCTACTTTGGTTGACCCGGAGAGCTACCGTAAGCGTGTGCAACAAGTACCAAGTCCTGCAGGTCGACTTTGCCGTCTCCATTGATGTCTCCAACTTGTGCAAATGCTGGAGCGATGAACAGTGCCAGCAGTCCAACCATCAATGCCATAGGAAAAACTTTGTTCAACACTTTCACCTCCGCTCAGCCTTGGCTTACCCCTATGTCTGGTTTACAAGTAAATGCCTATTTTCAGTTGAACGCACAAGAATTCATGGAGTATTTTCCGTTGAAAGAGTTGAAGACATGATGAGAAGGAATTGAAAAACTCAACGCGAGCTGCAAGAGGATTAGGAACCGCTTTCAGCGAGATAATTGTATCCAAAAGATAAATCCAGCACGACTTTTGTTCCGCGGGTGAAACACATATGGTGACATAGCGCGCGATACCAAAAACTAACATAATGATGGAGAATGTTAGCGGTCTGAGCTAACACTTTTTGAGGTCGTCAAGCGTCCCCGTTTGACAGTCGTCGGCGCAAAAAAAGAACAGAGTGACTCAAACTAAGAAGAAGGGCGCGAAGCGAGCCTTCTGTACTGTATGGCAAAGAGTAGAAAAAGAGAGTGAGTTCTAGTAGTATGTTGCTGTGATTGTATCTGTAGCACCGTTAAGATAATTCGCATTTCCAGCATATATCGTAACTGTTGAAGGCATCAGTAGGAAATACGCATCGCCAGAAGTGCCTATTGTTTGTGTGACGCTGAAAAGCCGACCCTGAAACCAATATTCAACTATGACGTAAGCGTTACTAGTTGTCGAAGTCAAAGAAATGTGGAGATACCCCGCATAGCTTGCTTGCATACTTGCTACAGAGACATGAGTGGAAGCACCTTGGTTTATGGTATATTGATTGAGAATGGACTGTTGTTCTCCAAGATTCGCTATTGATTGGAGTTGGTTATAGTCTGTGTCTGAGTGACTGTGCGAATTCATGTAGTTTTGATAATCTGTTTTGTTCCCATCCAACCATGTTTGAAGCTGATTGTTCTGACCCTGAAGGTTTGCGTTCTGTGATACGTTTCCATTAAGCTGTGTTTGAAGCTGATTGTTCTGGTTTTGAAGATTTGTTGCATTTGAGTTTAATTGAGAAATCTGAGAGTTCAAGGAAGAAATAGTGTTGTTCTTGTCATATACGTAATATGCAAATGCACCAATTAAACCAGCTATCACAACAACGCAGATTACTCCAAGTGCTACAGCAACACTTCTTCTAACCATTTTCCTTTCACTCATTCTTAAACCCCTAGTTTATCTTCTGTTGCTATGCAGATTTAAGACTTCTGTCTTTGGGGTTTTTCGGAAAAGTTATAGCTGAACTAGAATCAATCATTGTGATTGGTGTTCAGCTTGCTTGAAGGCAAAAATGTGAATCTGAGAGTTGTGGAAAAAGAAGATTTGCCTCTGCTTGCAGAATGGACTGCCAATCCTGACTTTCTAGGTGAGTACGTAGCTTTCTGGCAGAAGTCAAAGGCAGAATGGCAGAAGAAATATGAAAGCCCTTCTGCTGAGGAAAAATGGTTCTCTATAGAGAAGAAAGACGGAACCAAAGTAGGTTTCATGGAGCACTTCACCATAGACAAGCTTCTAGAAGTAGCCTATTTCCTAGCTCCGAACGAAAGAGGCAAAGGCTACTGCACTGAAGCTATTCAGCTCATCGTGGATTATCTGTTTCTTTCGCAAGAAATAGTCCGCATCCAAGGCCAAACTGATGTAAGGAATGTGGCTTCTCAGAAGGCTCTTGAAAAGTCGGGGTTCACAAAGGAAGGGATAATTCGCAAGAGAGAATTTGTCAGAGGAGAATGGACAGATAAGTGCCTATACAGCATTCTCAGAGAAGAATGGAAAGAACCAAAGATCCTGATAAAAACTCATTGAAGCACGGATTAGCTAACGTCTTTCTGTTCTGCCCTTTCGACATAATGTTGATAGCTAGGTAGACAATGCCTAGCTGTTTGTTCGCTCGTAGCGCGGGCTACACGGAGCAGAATCAACAGAAACAAGGAGAATTGAGCAACAAGGATTTAAGCAAAAAACTTCACACCATAATTATAAGGCTGAGGGAAGAAGCGCGAAATTCTTCTTCCTTTCCTTTCTCCCCTTGTTTCTTCCCTCGTCCTTACTTTAGCAAATGCTTACGTCGAGCGAATCACTCGAAAAGACCCATTGCTTCATTTCCATAGACTTGAGACACTACTGAACAACCTGCACATAACGAAGCTGTAGAACTTGAATCAATCCCCACAAAGCTGAGGTGCCCCTGTTGGAAAAGTATTTGAGCAGCGCAATCGCAACTCCAATTCTACAAGAGAAGGGAGAGACAACGTAAGCGGAGGCTGGGAAAGTTTTCTTCCTTTCCCAATGCAGCCTCCCAACTTCGTTGATGAGATTTCTAAAGCGCAAGTTTTCCTTCTTTTGTTATGCAGAAAACTTCCACTGCTTCAGTTCTTATGATTTTTGTTCATTCATCCCAACGATATTTCTGCTTTTTGTTTCTCCCACACTATTTCACGTCTGCCAAATATTTCAGGTGAAATGGTTTTCTAATAGTTGTTGGGTTAATGTCTGCAATGAAGCTTTGGCTTTCAATCAATAAGTCTGAAAGCTCACTGTCGTGCTTTCTCATGAAATCTGCGAAGGCTGAATAGCTCTTGTGGAATGAAACAAAGATTGCATCCCACCCCATTCCTTGACCGTCTATGGCCAATATAACATTCGGTTGGTTCATCATCCACTCTTCTACCCTCCTGAAACCTGCATCCCTTACTTCAGGCTTGACATACCTAATCTTGGGTTTTACAAAGGTGAACGCAACTAATTCAAAACCGACCTTTTCCCATTTCGGTATTGCTGTATATCCATCAATGAAGTTCTTTTCAATAGCTATCCTTTTTCTGCTGACAGTAGGTTGAGAAACTCCGAGAACCTTGGCCAATTCTCTGTCACTCCTGCGGCTATTTTTCATCAGTTCATACAGAAGTTTGCTATCGATAGTTTTCAGCTTATCCATAGCACATCAATAATTAGTCCTTTTTGTAGCTCTTATGATTTGTGGAAGAATCTTCGATTGAAATCGTGAATATGAAAAAACGAAAAGTCGACAACGAGTTTTCTCGTTCTACACTTTCGACACAATGTTGATAGCTACCAGACAATGACTTTGTTAAGACAGGGAGAACCCCATATGCTATTCTATAGGGGAAAATCCCTGTTTTGACTCTAGCTCAATGAACAAAGCATGATTCAGAACCTGAATTTACAGTTCTGAAGATTTAAGATGCCGGAGAAAAGCAGATTGTATCGAGGGTTCAAATGGCAAAGAAAGAAAAGAATAGGCATTATGAATGCTCTGTTCCAGAAATTCAGCGATTCCCATGTAGAAGAAAGAAAGCAGGTGCAACATGCCTCTCCTTCAGATGGCCCAAGGGTCCGTGCCCTGCACTTGTCGTCTATTATAAGTGATTCTGGACACTTCTACTTGCGTTTTCTGAACAGCTTCACTCCGTCAATGTCTGTGACATAGTCAAAGCCCTGTTCTATGAGCTTCTGAGCTTCGCTGACAGTGTTTGCTGTTGCACTGTGAAATTCGTCTTCTTCGCTGAATTGCACAAGCTGAGTATAGATAAGGGTAGTCTCAATCTTTTTGTGTCCTAGTTGCTGTTTGACTAGAAGAATGTCTTTGGTCTTGTGATAGAGCATTGTTGCATAGAAATGTCGCAAATCATATAGACGAATTGACTTGACATTTGGATCTTTGAATTTCTCAGCCACTTTGTTGCGTATTCTTCTCCAAACACTTCCCATCCAGTCAGCATCAGGAAACAGTTTCTCAGTGTAGTGCATTCTAACATATTCCCTCAGGCAAGCTAACGTGTCGCTCTTGAGTTTGAAAGCTCTTGAACTGTGCCCTTTAAACCCTCTAACTACAAGGGTTCCTTTGTCCAAGTCGATGTCTTTCAGACTAACATTAGCAAGCTCAAACGGCATCACACCAGTTTCCATCAGAAGTCTAAAGATAGTCGCATACTTCTTTGATGAAGCTGAAATCACCGTCATGATTCCTTCTCTTGTCGGGATTCTCGGAAGCTTCTTTTCGCATCTAAACTTCGGCTTAACATAGCTGATGTGATAGAACTGAGCATAATGATTGTAAGCCTTCACCAACCCGTCTTTATGCGATTCTAAACACTGCTTTCTGCTATGAACAGATTAACTGCTTCAGGGTCGTCCAGTCTAACATATTTGGCTAAGTATTTCAGTCTATCAGACACGAATTTTATGGTTAAGTCAGCTTTTCCAAGACTCTTAAGACTTAAAAGTAAGCTGACTATTTTACCATCGTAGTTGTATCGCTGTACAGTATTGGGCGGTCGTAGTCTAGTTTGGTCTAGGACATCAGCCTGCCACGCTGACGACCCGGGTTCAAATCTCGGCGACCGCACCAAACATCTCGTCAAAAAAGATGCCGCAATTTGTACGCGTGTGCTCCTATGCGGGTCTTGCCGAACGCTTTTCCATCGGTGCGATTCTGCTCTGGATGGAAATTCTCTTTATCGGTCTGATCACCAGGCCCTCAAAAAGCACCACAACTCAGTGAAAGACGCGAGAAGATTTTACCTAATCGAAAATCCGAATCCGAATTTAGTCGCAAAATCTCGACGCAAAGCTCAAGCACATGCTCCCGCAAACTCATTCCATTGGACAGGACTGCGTCTTTCAGAAATGTTCGTATGAGACGATTTCACTGAGCTGTTTCCTACAAGGAGGGATCGGCTCAGTCTTTGCATATCCAAGCTGAACAATGCAGGCTATTATGTCTCTTTTGCTCGCCTTCAGAATGCGTTTCAGTTTGTTTTCTTCGTTCCTGTTCAAAAATGTATACACGCAACTGCCAAGTCTTTCATCCGTGGCGGCCAGTAGCATGTTCTCAACAGCCATCCAGACAGAGCCCAAAACAAGTTCACCGCTCATATTCTCTGGTGACTTGTAAAATACTACGACAAGAATCGGGACGTCTCTCAGGTAGGACTTGTCCCAAGATCCACCGCGAGCGGCAAGATATTTAGCTCGTTCAGGTGAAAATTGCTTCCAATGCTCCTTACTGAAGCTCGTGCAGTTACTGGCTATCTTCGCCTTAATTTCAGGATCTGTAACCACCAGAAAACGCCAGGGCTGACAGTTGCCAGCTGATGGAGCCCAACGCCCAGCTTCAAGCACTCTTCCTAGAGACTCTTCAGGAATAGCATCTTTCTTGAATTTTCTAACGCTCCTCCGCTTGACGACCACTTCTTTGAATTCCAACGCTGCCGCTCCTCTCAAACCCATTGCGCAAAATCAACTTACAAATCTTACGGAAAGACAGCGAAGTACTCTCGATCAACATTGCTATAGGGCGCGCTATTCTTAAGCCAGTTTTTGATTTTGCGGAAAAGTTATAGCTGAACACAAGTTAACAATTTGTCATTCGTTTGCCTAGGCAAATGAAGGGATGAATTTGAGCAAAAAAGAACATGACAAGGGAAAAAAACCTTTCAAGCCAGATGAGCTGGTCGTCTTATGGACTAGCGGAGACCGAGAAGTAGCCTTGAAAATGGTGTTCATGTACACCTACAATTCGAAGCGTTTCAAGTGGGGATGGAAAAACGTTACGCTCGTGGTGTGGGGCTCCTCAGCTAAGCTTCTCGTCGCAGATACGGAACTCCAAGAACAGGTCATCGAAATGAAGGAGGCTGGCGTGAAATTATTGGCATGCAAAAAGTGTTCAGACCTATATGGAATTTCTGACGACTTGAGACGACTTGGCATAGATGTCAAGTATATGGGTAAACCGCTGACTGACTATCTGAGAGACGACAACTACAGAGTAGTTACTATCTAAATCTGAACGCGCGCCAGTGTGTTGCTAAATTCGCGGGGTTCACACAAACTTGTTTTGCCTTTTTCAGGCTTGGACAGACACTATGACTTGGCGTGTAAGAGTGCCAAGAAAACACCGTCATGCCTAAACGCTACTTGGAAATTGACACGAACGATTCGATTTAGCAACAGCCTAGCGCGCTATGATGGGAGCATTTGAAGGTGGATGGCGATAGTCACAAAAATGGTGACACTATCAACCCACTCGCACAAAACAAGGACTTGGATAGCGTTGCCTGAAAAGACCCCCTGCAATGCTCAATTCAGACGTGTGGTTTGCACTCGGGTCAGGTAGCCAAGTTTCCCGTGCAACCCTCCTTTCTTAGTTGCAAGAAAGCTTGGTAATCGACACTAGCGCACGCGAATTAGCTCCGAGTAGGTTTCCCAGCGCGTGCTAGATGATGCTATTCAGAGAGTGTTTTGGCTGCTTCTTTTGCCCAAGTCTTGGCCTTTTCCAGCTCGCCCGGCTTAAACTCCCACATATTCTTGCCTTTGCTTTTTACGTAGACAACTAGTGGCTGTTTGAGTACGGTGAAGCCAAGGTTCTTCAGCTTCTTCTCTATGCCTTTAGCTGCATTTCCACTTATGATCATCTGCAACTGGGTGTCAAACGCAGCCGCCCGCTTCCCCGAAAACCCACCATCAGCAAGACTGTTCAGAAACTTCAAAATCCCCGTTGAAGGCCTAAAAGCCATCGTTGGAGCACCAGCAATAAAACAGTCATAATTCTGGACCGCCGTCACATCAATGTCCTGAACGTAAAAAGAATCGACGTCCACTCCGCTCTCCTTCAAGATTCTTGTAATAGTTTCAGCCACTTGCCCTGTCATCTTGCTAGCTGAAACCGTGTCATACACGACTAAGGCTTTCATCTGACCACGCTCTCTTCAACCCTGCAGAATCATGTTAATGATACAGGTTCTTAAGCCTTGATGCCCGTAATCTTCAGTTTTAGCGCGCGCGCTGAGAATGAGCTGATTTTTCCAATTTTTGCTGCACTGCAATTGCGGTGTTGCCTTTTTATCCAGTAGTCTCTCAATTATGGATACAGCGGTGCCAAAGATGTGGGTTGAGTCTCTTAGATTTGATCCGCTCCCCTTATTACTCAATTCAAACAATGAAGTCATCAAGCATTTTGTGCGGCAAGATCTTCTGGACGAAAAGAGCGCAATCGTTGAGACCTTGTGGAAATTGCCCAACGCCCAAAAGATCATCTCGAAACAATTGTCTAATGGTTCATGGGCGTACAATGGTGGCAAACCACATGTTCGCTCGCGTGAAAATTACAATCAACTTGAGACATTCCGAGTACTTGGTCAGTTAGTAGAGCTATATGGATTCACGAAAGAGCACCCTGCAGTAAGAAATGCTGCTGATTACCTTTTCGGTTTCCAATCTGAAGCGGGCGATTTCAGAGGCATTTATGCAAACCAATATTCGCCGAATTACACCGCCGCCATAATGGAACTGCTTGTCAAAGCAGGTTACGCAAATGATGATAGAATTGACAAAGGGTTTAGCTGGATAATTTCGATTCGACAAGATGATGGTGGTTGGGCGATACCTATCAGAACAGTCGGTGACAAGAATATGAGTTCCTCAACTGTGACGCAAGCTCTCGCAAACCCTGTTCCAATTGAGCCTGACAAAACAAAACCCTTTTCCCATTGCATAACAGGAGTGGTCCTTCGAGCTTTTGCAGCCCATCCCAAATATCGCAGTTCGCGTGAAGCGGAACTTGCAGGGGAGCTCCTTGAATCACGTTTTTTTAAAGCTGACAAATATCCTGACCGCAAAGCTGCAAGCTTCTGGATCGGGTTCACATATCCTTTCTGGTTTACAGACTTGCTTTCAACGTTAGACTCTTTATCCTTAATAGGTTTTGGCAGTGAGGATACAGAAATTCAGACAGCTTTGAATTGGTTCAGAGAAAGACAGAGTGAAAATGGCCTCTGGAAGCTAAATCTGCTAAGAAACAAATCAATAATGGACATGCCTCTTTGGATAGCTTTTGCGATTTGCAGAGTGTTCAAGAGATTCTGCCAACGAAAACGAATCTGAACCTAACAAAACATAGGTCAAATTGAACCGACGATGTATACAATCACCTTCATCCTCTCACCCATTATTGGTGAGGGACATGCGGTCGTGCCTTTGCGCCCTCGAGCGCGCGCTTTTGGCTCCTGTCACCACAAAGCCCATCATGAGTTTCTTCACTTCATGCTCTCTTAAGCTAGTTTCCGCGAGCATAGACTCTATCTCCTCAACAGTATAGGAAGCGTTTATCGACGACGTCAGGCCTGGGCGTATCTCTTTTGGTTTTGTCACTAACTTCATGAACCATTTCATGAGTGGGCTCATGTCACGTCGCATGTCGCTAACGAAGTATTTCCCGCTTGGCTTAAGCACGCGAAAAAGTTCATCCAGAATTCGTATGGGTTGTGACCACTCATGCAGTGACCCGTTGGTGAATACGCCTTCGAATGTGTTGCTTTCAAAAGGCATTTTCTGGGCGTCACCCTCAACATACTTGACCCGTTCCTCAAGACCATATTCCATGGCGTTTTTCTCTGCAATCTCTATCATCTTTGGGCTAATTTCTAGGCCAGTGAGTTTGGTTCCTTCTGTTTTCTTCAACCATTCAAGCCCCAAGTATCCAGGGCCTGGCCCTATCTCAAGAGCAAGACCTTGGGTTATTCCTGACTTCAGAATCTGGTTTGTTTCAATCCAGCCTCTGTCTCTTAGATTTCGCAACATTCTGTCGTATATCTCGACGTTGAATTCTCCTTGTATCCCTTCATTCGTTTCAATAACTCTAGGTTTAACCATTATCCCCCTCTCCTCACCACGAGAAACCAATGATGAACCAAGAGTCAAACATTCAAGTTGCCACCTAGTGTTATTCCCTGCTTGAGCATACCCGTGATGTTGTCCTTTAGGTCTTCGAAGCATGCACTCAGCCGTTTTGCGTCTTCCTTGGACATGCCTTGCTGCATCAACTGTTTCTCAAAAGCCTTCCGTGTCTTGCCAACTCTCCTGCCCAAAGTAAGATACATCCAGAAAAGACTAAGAGACATTCGAGCCAAGCAAGGAGAAGACTTTATTACCTCTGTGACTGCTGAAGCTGCGCTCATTTCTTGTCAACCTACAATTAGAGGAAGAGGGAAGCTATTCCTCCTCCTCATCTTTCTTCTGAAATCCCTTGGTAATATTCTCTTTGATTTGTCTGCCTAGGTCGTCTCCTTCGTCATGACCCCATCCGCCTTTCCCAGCACTCCTGAGCATGTCGCCAAGGCTTGTGAAGGTTCGCATGTATTCTTGCGTCATCTTCACGGCAACCTGTTCAGGCAGTCCACCGTCTTTCAGTTCCTTGTAGTATGCTGCCGCAGCCTTACCCATGTTTCTTCCAGCCTCTTCAGAGAACACCGAGGAAAGCACGCTTTTGATCAAAGCGGGGACTTCAGAGGAAACAACGCCGAGTATTTCTTTGATGTTTTCCGGTTCCATCTTTTCATGTTTGTGTTCATGTTGAGACATTTTCTTCACCTCAAAAGCAACATAGGAGTGGTCACGGTAGTTAGGTGTTCTGTGCAAAAGTGGCCAGTCTATTGGTCGCTCCTGTCGACAAATAGCGCGTGCCCACTGCATGGGTTCAATCTTCCATAACACTAGAACTACCATCTTGATTTGAGTTTAGATTCGAGACTTACTCTGAATAAATATCTTTCATTAGCAATTTTTATAATCCCAGAATTGAATGATTGTATGTGATTCGACGCGCGTTGACATGTGAGGTAATCGCGAATTGAGCGTTGGAAACTCTGCAGCCAGGCCTTCAGTGCTAATAGTGGACGATGAGGATGACATACGGAAACTGTTGACGAAAGCACTTTATGAAAATGGTTACTCTCCAGACACTGCAGAAAATGGCGCAGAAGCAATTAAGAAAGTAAATGAACGGTACTACAACCTTGCCTTAATCGACATAATGCTGCCTGATACTAACGGGGTTGAACTGTTGGCAAAATTCAAGTTAACGCGTCCCCGAACCAGAAAAATCATTATGACGGGTAATCCGTCGCTTCAAAACGCAATTGAAGCTCTCAACAAGGGAGCTGACGCTTACATAATGAAACCACTGGACATCGAAAAAGTCTTGGCAACTCTAGAAGACCAGCTTACCAAACAGAAAGACCAGAAAGAAACAATGGTGAAACTGCTTGAGACCGGTCGCATACGCGCGCGCATCGAGCTTCTAGGCAGAGAGGACACTGAGGCTCCTGACGTACGTTGAACAACGAGGAACACAGCTGACTAGAGCAACAGGAAATAGCGCATCCATCTCTCGCATCGATGCCTTGTGCTCGAAGTTCGAGCATTCACATGATGTTCATGGTTGCTGTGAGAAATTCTGTATGATTTCTTGGTTCAACACTTCTGGGTGGAACAAGCAGCCGTAGAATTCTCTCTGCTTGTGTCTGATCATACATTTCAAGTTGCCAGATTCACCTAATGTCTCGAAGTTTTTGTTCGGCTCCACCGCTTTGGAATTCAGGAAATACGAATGGAATTCACTCTTGGAGCAGAGAATGTTTTTTTGAACCGTCTTAACCTTGTACCTACCGATTCTTGATCTTTCGATGATATCGCAACCAGAGAGTCCCGCGAGAATCTGCATTCCTGCACAGATGCCTAGGATCGGCGCGCGCGCTTCATTCACCCATGCAAATCTTCCAAGGTTGTCCAAATACTTGAAATCTCTTAGTGCTGTACCGCAAATGATGATTTTTTCTGCTCTTTTGATATGGGTTTCTTTCAAGCTCAGGAAGTTAATGGTAACAAAGCCTACGTTGGCCTTTTTGAGAATGTCCTCAACTGGCTTAACAAACTCGAAATAGCTGAGTTTATCTGAACAGACATTCACTATCAAAATCATTTGTCAATCAACCTGACGTCTTTTATCTTGAACACTCCGGAATAGTTCCTGTAAGACACATCAAAATCCGTGATTTCCACTTTTTTCTTGAAAAATGGAGCATCTGTCGTCGTCGTCTCTATTTCACCCCCTTCTCCCACAGGGCTCAAGCCATATTTGTCCCTCAGTTTCTCTAGCTTCTCTATCATTTCATCATCCATTGTTCTGCCAAGAAATCTCTCATCTAAAGGAAAAGCGAAAACACCTGATATCACCACTTCATATCCATTGTCGACCAACTCGTTCAGCAGCTCGATTTCATCTTTCAGCCAAAGTGGGTTGAAACACCACAAGTCAAGTCTCTTACAGATTTCCTGTATGCGCGTTGACTGATAGATGGATTTCACGGCGCCTGTCACTATTCCCTGCAGACCGAAATCGGTTTTAGCCGTGCTAATGGCTTTTTTCAAGTCTCCAAGTTCTTTCTCTTTCTTTCCACTCGTTCTTCTCTGAATTAGCGGCAACCCGATTGCTTCAGCCTGTTTTCCAGTTACTTCAATGTTGGGAACATGAAACATGTAGCTCTCCTGATTTTCAGAGACGAGAGTGATAAGACAAACCACATCGTGAAAACTCGCGGCCTTTTGCAAGGCCAAACAGGAGTCCTTTCCACCCGAGAACAGCAATCCAACTCTCATGGAAAGTGACTAGAACATCATGTTTTATAAAAGCATCCGCATGCTCTTGAGGATTATTGCAAACAAGGCTTGCAACGGTCAAGTTGAACCCTCTCCGGCGAGTACATTTCATGATGCCGTTCTGTTGGTGGAGACCAAAACTTATATTGATCTAACTAGGCAGAGACACTTTGAACTTGAGATTGTGTCTGACGGATGGCGAGACCTTGAAGGAGAAGACCATTTTCTCTTTTTCACTCATGTTTCTTGTCATCCTCGGAGTTGTCTCTTTTCTTATGGCTACCTATGGACCTTCGAGCTCTTGGAAGTTTCTGCTTGCCTTTTTCCCGCTATTTGTGATTCTGTTCGGCGTGGCTGCTCTCCGTCAAAGTGCATTAAGGATGTCCATCATCGGTTTAGTCATCGTAATCGTTCTCGCCGTTTTTCAATTCGGCACTCCAATTGACGTCGCTCTGGGAGCTTCAGCGTATGGTTTCGTAAAGAGCTTTGGTATCTCAGTCTCCGTCGTCATGACCATGCTAATGATTTTCATAATGAAAGAGGCAGGTGCGTTGAAAACTGTTTCCCAAGTCATCCAACGGCAAGTTGAGGGAGAAGAGATGCGTGCCCTGTACATTGGAATAGGCTTCGGTTCGCTTCTCTCGTCCCTTGGCGTGGTTACCCCCGCATTGTTTCCGCCATTACTTATCACAATGGGCTTTAGCCCAGTGGCATCCATCGCTATCGCTGTTCTTGGTTACAACGCTACAACCAGTTTCTCTCTGCTTTCGCTCCCGATAACCCTTCCAGCAGCAATAGGAGGTTTTAACCCGATTGAACTAGCTTTCAAGGTCTCTCTTTTTCTGCCACTCGTTTCAGTAGGTTTTGCGTTCGCTCTTCTATGGATAATCGGGGGCCGTCAGTCCGTCCGAAAAGGGGCTGTTCCAGCCCTAATCTGCGGATTGACCTTGGCCTTCGCCTGTTTGGGTGTTCTCGCTCTAGACTATTTCAGTGGGGTTCAATACATTCCTCTGGAAATAGTTGGAGTAGTTGCGGGACTATGTGCCATAATATCCCTTCTCGTGTATCAAAGGTTCAGGATTCCGACAACGAAGATAATCAAAAGCAAAGATCATCCGTCCCCATCGCAGGCTTTACGCGCTTTTTCTCCTTGGATAATACTTGGTGTACTTGCCACTGTGGTCAACATTCCACAAATTAAGAATTGGCTTGATGGCATCTTCGGCAGACAACCTGTCCTCATCTTTGCAAACATGAGTGTCGAACTGAACGTTGAAGCGCAAATTTATACGTGGATATTTGTGGCAATCATTGCATCCTTGGCTACGCTTCGGCCGACAATGAAGCAGCTAAGAAATGCCACAAATGCATGGCTCAAGAGGTTTATTGGGCCCTTCTTGACTTACAGTCTCTATTTTTGCATAGCATATGTTATGTCATACTCTGCCATGCAGATTGTCAACGGAAGTTTGGCGCAGTCTCCGTCATACAACCAGCTTAACATGAACGTCATCCTCGGGTCAACGTTGGCAGCGGTCTTTGGGGTTGGCTACATTTTCGTGGCGGCTTCTCTCGGTCTGTTCGGAGCCATCGTTGGAGGTTCAGAGACCAGCTCCAATGTTCTCTTCCTGAACATTCAGAAAAGAGCTGTCCAAGATATTGGATATAACCCTTCAGGACCAAGTTTTATGACCATCTACGGCAGTCATGCTGTTGCGGGCGGTATAGCTAGCGCGGTGACGCCAGCGAAGATTAACAACGCCGCAGTCACAATAGACGAACCCCGTACAACTGAATCATTGATAATGCGGAAACACTTGGTGGTGGCAATAACATTGACCGTTGCAACTGGCATTCTAACAGGCATATTGGTGAGTCTTGGAATCTAGGAGAAAGTTTTGGGACACAGCAGCATCAGACGATCCCAGAGAGCGCGCGCGACCTACAACTGGCGGGTTTCAGTTGCTGAACAAACAGGATTCGTAACTCATATTTCCCCTTCATAACGGATTTAAACGGCCCAACAAGAACAAGAAACTGGGCAGTCTAGTGAGTGGTAGTGTGACGATTGAACGAGAGTATCTTGGTTGTTGACGATGACGTCGACATTAGTAACATTATATCCTCGATCCTGAGTAGAGAAGGATACGTGGTTGAAACGGCGGAAAGCGGCAAGAAAGCTATCAAAGCCGTTGGAGAGACATATTTTGACTTGGCCCTGATTGACATCGAGTTGCCTGACATGAAGGGAACTGATCTTTTGTCTAGGTTGAAGAAATCGAATCCAGAAATGGTCAGGATAATTTTGACGGGCTTTCCCTCTCTGGAGAATGCAATAGAAGCGGTGAACGAAGGCGCCAACGGATACGTGTTGAAACCCTTCGACGGAGAAGGGTTGCTTAAGACAATCAGAAAACATCTGGACGGGAAGATTGCTAATGAACTGCGTACTTGGGTGGCAAAAGCTGAAATGGAACGAAGGAACACTGTTTTTTCTGACCAGTTCAAAAAGGGAAAAGGCAGTCTATTCTCAAGTTGAACGCGACGGCATATTCAGACCTATATTGAGCAAAAAAGGTGGAAACGGCACAGATTTGTTCTGAACAGTCGCCAAAAATGCTTCAACCAGAACCTGAACAGGTGTTTGCGAAAGACCAAAACCATTATTTGTTTGCAGCGCTCTGCAAATGCTCATCTGCCTGTGGAATCCAAGATTTTTAAGGTTGACAGCTTCACTTTTTTGGCAAATACAGTGCTCAGCAGCTTGTCAGTTTTCCCCATTGCCCCTTCTACTTTCTTGTCATAGGGAATCTCTCCTAGGAAAACCAATCCTAACGCTTTAGTCTGGTTTCGAATAGTCTTCGACTGTTTCATCTTCATGTTCTCTATGACTCCGATTATTGGCATTCCAAGCTCCTTCAATAGACTTGCCAGTTTCTTTACAGTTTCAAAAGCTAGCTGTGATGGTGACGTTACTATCAGAAACTCTATTCTTTTTATGAACCTTATCAGGTCGAGGGTTGCGTCGCCTATTCCTGGCGGCATGTCTAAGATGAGGTAGTCCAGTTTTCCCCATTTGACGATTGTGAGAAGCTCCACCAGCGCGTTTGACACGTCTGCTCCGCGCAGCGGAGCCGCATTATTACCTGAATAGTATACTATTGACATGTACTCTAGACCGTGAACATCTGGCGGTACTATGCCTTTTTCTTCCTTCGGACGCACGTCTCCGACTCCGAGGATGACGTGCGTGGAGGGGCTCGTGAAATCCAAGTCGAACAGTCCAACCTTGAAGCCTTTCTTTGCAAGAATCAAGGCCAATGTTGAGGCGAAAAGGCTTTTTCCCACTCCGCCCTTGCCGCCTGAAATGGCAATGATGCGGCTTATCCCCTTCAGCCTCCCATCCAATATGCAGGTTCTCGGGTCAACCAAGCCTATTTCACTCCTCTCACACTGAGAAGCCAAACCCCACGTCCTTCCACTACTTCGAAATCTGGGCTCCCGCATCGTGGACATTTAACGTACACGTGTGCCATTTCGGGAACAAAATGAATTGCCTCAACCATGCTCTCATCCAATTCCTTCTCTTTGAAAACCCACGCATGACCACAAACCCTGCACTTCAATCTGGCTTTCACTTTCTCTATCTTGAACTTTACACCCTCAAGCTGACCCGTCTTAAGCTGAGAGAGCGCAAATTCCAACACTTCCGGCTCCGCCTGTTGCAGCTCGCCCAACCTTATCCTAACCTCGGTAACCCTGCTGAAACCCTCCTTGTTAGCTGCTTCAGAAACCGCAGAAATCACTGCTTCGGCCAAAGCCCATTCATGCATAAAAAAGCCTACATTCAAGCCCAACTTAAACATATCGCACAAAATCAGATGCACCTTCAAAACAGCGTGCACTCATTAAACACACGCTTCCTGTTACCTACAAAGACGAAGGCAGAGAAAAGGTTATCATCTGTCTTTAGCGTCCGCTGCCAACGAAACAACCTGGGAATCTGAACGCGGCTTCCCCTCTGCAAACACAGGCTTCAAAGCTCACAGAACCATTCAAAGGCAACGATTCACGCCTTTCCCGTACGATTCAAGCCTTTCCCAGACGATTCACGCCTTTCCACGCCGAATCCAGACGTGGACCAACCACAACTCAAAGCTTGCCACTGAAAAGAAGCCTAAAACGCCCTTTCCAAAAACAAAAAGCAAACCCTTTCTTCCACGTCGTTCAGAAAACGAAAGCGTGCTCAAAAGCAGCAGCACCGCAACCGTTCAAATTCTGCCTAAACTGGCGCATCTCGCCTCAATGGCCACGGACCTAAAGCTAAATAAACACTTAACCAACAAGTAAGCATAACTTGCAAAGGTGACGCCAATGTTCAAACTAAGGGTCGCGGACGCCAAACAACTCAGGGACCTCATCACAACAATCAGCATACTCGTAGATGAAGCCACCTTCAAGCTTGACGCTGAAGGCATGAAACTCCGTGCGATGGATCCATCACGAGTTGCCATGATAGACTTCGAATGGCCGAAAACAGTCTTCGAAGAATACACCTGCACTGAACCCGCAAAAATGTGTATAAACATAACTGAACTCCTAAAACTTCTCAAAAGAGCCGGAAAAGACGAAAACGTCGAACTGTCAATAAATGAGAAAACTGGCAAACTGCAAGTCACAATCACCGGGAAATACAATCGCAACTTCACAATGTCCACCCTCGAAGCCTCAGAAGAGGAAGTTCCAACCCCAAAAATAACTTTCAACGCAAAGATAAAAGCTACGACCGAAGGGCTCAGCCAAGCAATCGAAGACGCACAGCTTGTGAGCGACCATGTTAAGATCGAAGTAGACCCCGAAAAACTCGTGTTCAACGCCGCCGGAGACCTCATGGGGGCAACGATAACTCTTCAAAAAGGAAGCGACACCGTGCTAGAACTTGATGCCAAAGAACCCCAAAAAGCAACGTTCAGCCTCAGCTACCTGACAGAGATCATAAAGACGGCATCCGCAACATCAGACATAGCAACCCTCGAATTCTCATCAGACATGCCCATAAAACTCGACTTCCAACAGGCAAAAGAAGGTAGACTAACCTTCTACCTCGCACCCAGAATAGAAAGCGAATAAAAGGAAAAGCAAATTGCAAACCGTTTTCTCCAAGTTCGCCAAGAACGACTACACCAAATACCCCTTCATAAAAGAAGCAGCAAAATATCTGAAACTGCCCGACCTTCGAATCGAAGACCTGGCCAGCAGCGAGCTTCAAACAATCCTCAGCCGAGCAGAAGAAAGACTTGAAGAAGCAATATTGTACACCCGAGTCACCCGAAACCCACATCATGACGAGGACGTGGAAATCCTCTCCTTTACAGTTGCAATCGTCCTTGCGATAGCAACCCAAGATTCATTTATCCAGAAGAGATATGCGCTGGCTGAAGCCAAACAGGCATACGAAAATCTCAGAGCCGAACCCAAAGAAAAACTGGTGAAAATCGCCCAGAATTTCGAATGGAAACTGGAACTCAACAACGACCTGAAAACACCGTTCGAGTTCACACTCGACTTCACCAATTACCTCAGAAACACAACCCACCTGCAAGAAAAAAAATGGAAACTCATCAACCGCACCTTGACCAACGGGAAAGTCTACTTAACACTCAGTGAAACGGCCAGGCTGTTAGCCGAAGAAGTTCGCAAATACGTCGAGAAGCGAACGGAAGCAAGGGAGCTGCCCAAGTTTCCAGCCAAAATTCTAGAAGCCGCCGAGCGGATCAAGAAACTCGCATTAGAGAAAATAGGCAGAACTGAAAATGAGAGTTTTCCAAAAGCTATAACACAAGTAGCCTTCCCACCGTGCATACAAACACTGTACCAAGCCTTTTCATCTGGACGTCACCTCTCACACATAGGTAGGTTTACGCTGACGTCATTCCTCGTAAACATCGGAATGCCGCCTGAGAAAGTCATTGAACTCTTCAAGAACATCTCGGACTTCAATGAAAGAATGACCCGCTACCAAGTTGAGCACATAGCAGGAGAAAGGGGCTCCAGAACCCGCTATGCCACCCCGAAGTGTGACACACTGAAAACTCATGGAGTCTGCACCATTCCTGATGATTTGTGCAGAAGAATACGTAATCCCCTAGGATACTACAGAAGAAAGATTCAATAGTCACATTGGAAAGAGCTAAACTCCACATGTTTGTATGTTTGGGCAGTCAAAAGTTTAATATTGACAGTGTTACAAATCAGTTCGTTCTAAAGGGAAGGGAAAGATGGAAAAAACAAGAAATGCAAACCTCGCACGCATCGAGGGAGATTTGGATGCAAACTCAGAGATCGGGTTGATCCTCCCAACATACTGTGAAGTTTCAAACATTGAGAAACTGGTAAGTGACATTGAGAACTTGAATCTTGACGTTCGCATATTAGTCATAGACGATTCCAGTCCAGATGGGACAGCAGATGTAGTTCGAAGATTGCAGAAAAAATACAAGAACATACTGCTTCTTGTGAGACCGAAGAAATCAGGGTTAGGGACAGCCATAACAGACGGTTTCAGAACACTCATATCTCTGAAAAAACCTCCAAGCTACATAGTAACCATGGACGCTGACTACTCGCACAATCCTAAAGAAGTTCCACGCGCAATCTCCACTGCAAAAGAAGGAAAAGGTTTGGCGATAGGTAGCAGATACTGCAAGGGAGGCGGAGTAGTGAAATGGAGCCTGATTCGACGCTTAACAAGCCGCGTGGCAAACATACTCGCCTACGTTCTAGTAAGAGCAAAAATCCATGATTACACAAGCGGTCTACGATGTTACTCGACAAAACTTGTAAGAGAAATGGTTCCAGACCTGCACAGTCAAACATATGAAATACAGATAGAAACCATACGGCAAGCTTGCAAAAGAGGATTTGATGTAAGAGAGTTTCCAATGACCTTTGTTAACAGAAAGAATGGAAAATCAAAACTCTCTGCGAACGAAATCAAAGAGTTCACTTCATACATCTTGAGACTCAAAAAACTCAAAGCGTCGATTAGCTAAGGGACGTGAATTCAACGTGACTGCCGGAACGTGCGCGGGCGTCTAGGCGAACACTCTTTTCTGAAATGGTCTGTTCATAAATCCTTTCTAGCTTGTCAACGACACTTTTCCACGTATATTTGGCCTTGACGAGTTCAAACGCGTTCTTGGTAAGTTTCTCTCTCAGTGAGGAATCTGTCAATACAGCATGAACTGACATTGAAATCTCCTTAGAACTGGGTTCCTTGAGCAGCAATGCGTGGGTTCTGTCGCTTAGGATATCGCCTGGGCCTCCGGAAGGGGAAGCAATAACAGGAATTCTGCTGCATATTGCTTCGAGCATGCTGAGGCCAAACCCCTCGTACGAAGAAGGTAGCAAGAAAACGTCGGCAACAGAGTAGAACTCGAGCAGCTTTTCCCTCGGAACATTGCCAGTTATCACAAGTGAATCCTCTACTTTGAGTCTTTTAGACAAGTCTAGGAGCTCACTTACACAATTTGCGTAGTCAGGGCCCACGACAACAAGCTTTGCAGACGGAAAATCCTTTAAGATTGCGGGTAGTGCCTCCACAATCTTGTCTACTCGTTTGTTCCAATCTATCCTCCCCACATAAAGCAGTATGGGACCGTCCGAGTGCAATTCATCAAGAATCCATTTGCTTCGGCGGAGGATTGCATATTCTTCGACGTTAACACCGTTGGGCACAATGGCTATTTTATTCTCTGACGCGCCCAATCTTAGAATCAAGCTTCTGTTGTGTTCACTCAGTGCTATTATTCTGTCAGAAAAATCAAGAAGCAGACGTCCTGAAGATATGTCAAAAAAAGACTTCGCAAATCCGTTGAGAAAAGATCGAGGAGGATAAATCCCGTGCGGAGTAAGAACAGATGGAACGTTCTTGGCGTGAGATACAAAGGCCGCCTCAAAGGAGCTCAAGCATCTGTAACCGTGCGCGTGAACTATGTCGCCTCGAAGTTCTGCAAAAATCTTTACGATTCGAGGTATTAACCAGAGCTCCCTGAAAGCGGTTGGCATGAATAACGGATAGCGGTAAACTTTTATCCCGTCGACATTCTCGTTCTGCAAAAGACAGATTTTTCCATCTGCCTCATTTGATGTTATGACTGTTACGTCGTGCCCCCTTCTTGCAAGTTCACGGGAAACCTGGTAGACATGTTCTTCCACTCCGCCAATTGCTGGAGGAAAGCGTGGTGTAACTTGCAATATGCGCATGTTTTGTTCTCTCACGCTAAGTGTCAAACAAGGCACGAGTTAGTTGAGGCAAGAAGCATTTAAGACTTCTTCGTACTGCTTCGCCAACAAATCCCAGTCAAATCTCTCCTCAACCGTTCGTCTAGCATTCTCCCCGATTCTTGCAGCTAGTGCTTCAGAATTCAGTATGGCCTCAAGTTTCTTTATCCATTCATCTGGATTGTCCGGATCCGCAAGAAAACCGTTTTCGCCATCCAAAATCACGTCTTGAATACCGCTCACTCTGCTTGCGACTAAAGGTTTCTGCATCGACATTCCCTCAAAGAGTTTTAGCGGGCTTGCTGCATGAGAGACTTCATTGTTGGGAAATGGTATGAGTACGACATCTGCAACAGCCAGGACAGAGGGGATCTTTTCAGGGGACATTTCTCCCAAGTAGAGGATGTTTTCTTCTTGAATGTTTTTGCTTTCACCACTTCCGACGAGTAAAAACCTTACGTTAAGCTTCTTCCTTCTTGCGATGTCGCATAGCCTCAGCGTTATGTTCATTCCAGCCCATCCGTCCAAGCGCCCAGAGTAAATGCATATCTTCTCATTGTTGAGATGCAGATCTCTTCTTATCTTGGCAGAGTTGGAACCGTTCAAGTCAAACACTTTTGTGTCGACTCCGTTTGGGATTATTGACACATTGTTCTCGCGGACACCGGATGAAACCGCATAGTCTTTAATGAAACGTGTTGGCGCGATTGTCTTGTCCGAGTTTCTGACGATGAATCGTTGAACTTGTGCGAGTAGCTTAGCTGTTAGGCTGTTTTGATCAAGATTGAGAAGGGCGCAAATGTATTGAGCTATCAAATCGTTGAAATCGACTACAACCCTTTTTCTCAATATTCTTCCTTCCAGGAATCCCAACAGACCAGTGTAAGGACTCGGATAGTTGAGCACGATGACATCAGGATCTATCTTTCTCAACATTCTGAACGACTTCATGAACACTGATATCGCAGTGACAAGATAGGCCACTATGAGCGAGTGTTGCCACAGCAAAGAAACTCGGGATGAAACTGGCACTGAGTGCCCAAGAATTCCTTCACAGCGGACTGTGACCTCCTCGTTGCCTGAGTATGTCCGAGAGTCTTGTTTGCCTAGGAATGATTTATCACGCAATTCACGAAACGGAGGAAAAACCACAAAGTGCACCTCGTGTCTACTGGTCAGCCGTTTCATGATTTCGAATATTCTCCTGTCACTCCCAAGTCTTGGAGGCAGATACTCGACGAACGCCAGCACTTTCATTTTTCTCATCCTCAAAGTGTTCTCGTTTGTCCTTTATAGTTTTCCAATACATACAGATTGATTGGAATTTCAGACATGCAAAGCCTTAGCTTATATTTTCATGTGTCCAGATGTCACCGTTGAGATAAGCGCACGCCTAACCGCATTAAATGTATCTTGTGAGAAGTATTCAAGGCGAATCATGTTCTGCCATCGTGAATTGCTTGAGAAAGAACAACATTAACTCTGTGAACATTCACTCAAACGGTAGAAGTATGAGTGGAAACGAGCTTACGCTTCGGGTGATGTTTACATGCTCGGGAGGCTTGCGCTGGCTGCAATGCTCCCATCCATCAGAAGCGAATGATTGTGTTGCGCGATTTGCAGATTATGGTATTTATGCGACAAAAACATAAAGTATTCCGATATCATTGACTTCCAGTCTACGCTGAGTAGTTAATCGTTTGCTGGACGGACACGCAATGGAGAAGCCTAACGTATCAGTGGTGATTCCCACCTACAACGCAGGCGCCACGATAGCGCCCTGTCTTAGCAGCATACGCAATCAGAGTTACTCTGCCCTCGAGGTCATTATTGTTGACAACTTCAGCAATGACGCAACTTTGAGTCTTGCACAGGCCTGTGGGGCGAGAGTTGTGCAACAAAGATCAACCCCTGCATTGGCAAGGAACGTGGGCATCGCCAACTCCATGGGGAAGTACGTGTTTTTTGTTGATTCTGATCATATCTTGTCTCAGCGTGTTGTTGAAGAATGTGTTGCAAAATGCGTGGAAGAAAAAGCGGGAATGGTACGGGTTCCTGAACTCTTCGTGGGAGAGGGATTCTGGGGTTCCTGTTCAGCCGAATGGAAGAATTGTTATGGTAAAGTTGAGAAGAGATACGGTACACGCGGAGATATTCTGTCTGGTGAGCCGCGTTTCTTTGTCAAGGAACAGATAGTTCGCGTAGGGATGCTCACATCTTCCCTGCATTGGGGTGAGGATTATGATCTTTATCAGAGATTAAAAGAAATGGGCGTTAAGGAAGCTTCTTGTAACTCAATGCTTTACCACTGTGAACCAGTTTCACTCGGAGGAATAATGACTAGGTATATACGCTATGGAGAATCCATGCCCACTTTCATGCGCCATTCCAAAGAGCAAGTTCTCTCGCGTGTGGTTAGACATTCTTTGCTAGCTTGGGAAGAGACACTATCGGCGTTAGGTGAGAGACCTGACATAACTTTGGGATGCACTTTTCTTCTCGGAATGAAAACATTTGCTTTGATAACAGGCTTGCTGGCCAGTTTGGCCTAGAACGAAATGCTTTTTATCCCTCCATCGAACTTAGAGTTGAGCATACTTGAACTCGATTGCTTTTGTGCAACAGGCTTTCAGAGAGCATTACACGAAAGGTTTCTCTTTCAATGAAGACGTGTCAACTATTGAGAAGCGCGAATTCGGTTTTGCCTCGT
Source organism: Candidatus Bathyarchaeota archaeon (assembly GCA_963838505.1). GTDB lineage: Archaea > Thermoproteota > Bathyarchaeia > Bathyarchaeales > Bathycorpusculaceae > JBEKCD01. The sequence continues at coordinate 47,710 of CAWIRG010000009.1, read as the reverse complement.
TTGAGGGATGGATGCTTCGTCACAAGAGTTTTGGCACCAAAAACGAGTTAGTCTCCTTTCTTAGTGATTCTGTCCCCCGAGATGCCTATTTCTCATGCGCGTACTATGAAGACCCGGAGGCTGAGATGGAAAAGAAGGGTTGGTTAGGCGCGGACTTGGTTTTTGACATTGATTCTGATCATATCCCTACGCCTTGCGACAGATTTCATGATCAATGGACATGTGGCAAGTGTGGCTTCACGGGAAAGGGAGTTGTGCCTGAGAGTTGTCCAGTTTGCGGTGGTGAAAAGTTCGATGAAAGCACTTGGCCTTGCGAGGTTTGCTTGGCCTCTGCAAAGCGGGAAACAGTGAAGCTCTTGGACCTTCTGATGAAGGATTTCGGCTTTTCTGAGAGGGATCTCCGCGTGTTTTTCTCTGGACACAGAGGTTATCACGTGCATGTTGAAAGCCGAGCTGTCAAAGATCTTGACGGTGCCGCTCGAAAAGAAATCGTTGATTACGTGTGCGGTTTCGGTCTGGACAACCCTTTGCACCGAACAGCTGAGAAGGGAGTAGGGTTTTTGAGTGTGAACGATGGAGGTTGGCGAGGACGAATCGCTAGGGGTATTCGCGACTTCATCTTGACAGCGGAGGAAGATGAGTACAGAAACATCGGTCTAAAAGGGCACGTTGCTGAGATTATGGTCAAGAACAAGGCAGAGATTCTTGAGGAACCTCAGCGAAGCGAAGCCATGGACTACAATTAAAGGTATAGGTCCTGAAACTTGGAGAAGAATCCTGGAGCGCTTCGTTGCATTGGAGTCAGCTAACGTAGACACGGTAGTAACAACGGACACGCATCGTCTAATTAGGCTGAGTGGAACGTTACATGGAAAAACTGGCCTGAAAAAAATAGGATTTCCAGTTTCAACATTGCATGACTTTGACCCTTTCAAGAGTGCGATAGCCTTTAAAGAGGGCGTTGCCAATGTCCTCGTTTCCGATGCGCCGAGGTTCAGGCTAGGTGACCAAACGTTTGGTCCTTACAAGAATCTTAAGGTTAAGTTGCCTATGGCGGTCGCTGTGCTCCTCGTTTGCAGGAAAAGGGCAGAGGTCGTAGAATAAATGTATAGTCAACTGTATGAAGTGTGGAAGCAGGAACTCGAAGACGCTGAGTTAGTTACGTTGCCGCCCGACTTTTACGCTGGAATCGTTGAATGTGTCCAGAAGATCAGAGAAGAAAGCAGGATGCTTGACAAGAGAACAGTGAAGGCGAATATCCTCAGAAAAGAAATGGACAACATGAAACGAATGGTGCGGGAACTGATATGGGCCAGATACAGGAAGATAGTCAACAAAGCGGCGCAGGGTGCAGAAATCACCATGGAAGCATTGACTCTTGAGGAGAAGCAGATTTACGGCAAGATTTCACCAATGGCGGAGGCAATTGCGAATTTCGTGTCGGAAATCTCGCGTGGACACGAGCCCAACACGACACACGGCACGAGTCGCAGAAGGGTTGTGATGCGTCTGTTAAGGGATGTTCCTGCAATAGTGGGTGCAGACATGAAAACCTACGGGCCATTCAAGGTTGAAGATGTTGCAAGCCTGCCCGTTGAAAACGCGAAGATTCTTATCAAACAAAACATTGCTGAAAAAGTGGAAATCACCTAACGCGCGCTAACAGCTGCTAGTTGCCTCTTCTCTCCAAGAAAACTCGGCTCGCCATTATCAATAAGGGGTAGAAAACTATCCACGAAATAGAATACAATTGACCATAATTGTCGTGGAAGGGCCAGATATTGCCGCCAGCGGCTCCTATTATGCAGATATTCACTATCCTGAGGACGTTTATAAAATAAGTGAATGTAGCACCAAACAGGAAATACACGGCTCCTTGTTTCCACGGAATAGCACTAATCCTCAAAAACAGCAGGACCGTGACAGAATATATCAAGAGACTCTCAATGCCCGAACAAGGCCAAGCTATTGTGGGAGCGAAGTTAGTCCAGCCATGAACTAGCAGTGTGGGCACGTAGTTACTCGTGCCTACCCATACCGTTGGGTACCCTAGAAAATTCAGGAAACTTGCCGCGAGCGACGCTGTGGTCGGGACAAGAATCTGGAAAGGAGTGAAATTCTGGCTGTACACGTTGTCTATCGTGTATATTACTCCAATAACTGTCAGGAATGGCAAGGATACTGAATGCATCTTCAACCCGCGAAACCCATATTCTAGCAGGACGATCGTAAAGAACAGTAGTGCGAACACTAGATACTCTATTGACAGAGGCATCGTGTCGGCCAAGACCGTTCCCATGCCGGTTTGGCGGGCCAGATTATCAATCACACCGTTTAGTCCATAAAAGTTAGAAACAACAACGTACAGAGTGGGAAACGAAAGAGCCAAGATGAAAGCGCCTGTTCGTGCGGGCCTTCCCCTTTGGATTTTCCCTGTTTTGAGTCCTTCCCAGCTCAGGATTATCTCCAATGAGATTAGCCACAGAAAGAAAACGTAGAACATTCTACCCTTCCATGTCTTCTCGAAGACAGCAGGATCGAGAAAATACAGTATGATGATTGGTATTATGAAAGCAAGGAGCGGCAAAAGCTTTGGGAGTATGCTGGCCACCCTGCGAGTCATGGATGGGTTGTGCAGCATTATGAAACTTCCAGATCAAGCTGTCTACAAGCGATACTATGAATAATCTGCAACTAATAAAGTGATTTCTGCGCCTGAACCTGAATCTACTTGCCAACAACAAGATTCGAGAAATGGCGAAAAAGTATAAGTGTGTCTGTCGTTTTCTTTATGCGAAGCTGGATGTGCATGAAGTGGATGTTCCAAAAGAAATGAAAACGTACTGCCCAAAGTGCAAGCAGCATCAAGCCCACACAGTTACTCTGTACAAGGCTGGGAAGCGTAGAGCCCTAGCCAAGGGCGAGCGTCAACACGCAAGAAAGATGAAAGGTTACGGTGGACAGAAATATCCACTTCAAAGAGAATTCGCCAAAACAACAAAAAAGCAGACTTTGAAGCTGAAATGTAAAATCTGCGGTTTTATGCGGCACAAAGACGGCATAAGGCTGCGAAAATTGTCTATCATCTGATTGTTCTGAGGGAATGTTGATGTCAGATTGGGAAAGACTTATTCCGAGGCCGAGAAGCAGTTTCATCCGGATAAAATGTTCGAAATGTGGAAATGAGCAAATAGTCTTCGGCAGCGCAGTCAACAAAGTGAATTGCAACGTATGTGGAACCGAACTAGCTGAACCGTCAAGTGGAAAAGCGAAGATCAAAGGCGAAATAGTAGGCGTTCTCGAGTAGAGGCGAGGTCGCAATGGCACTGAAGAAGCCGGAATGGCCAGAGACTGGCGACCTTGTAATGGCAACTGTAGAAACCGTGACGGATTTCGGCGCATACGTGAAACTGGATGAATACGGCAAGAGAGGATTACTGCATGTTTCTGAAATCTCCTCGTCCTGGATCCGTAACATTCGCGATTTCGTGCGCGAAGGCCAGAAGCTTGTTTTGAAGGTATTGCGAGTCGACCCCGAGAAAGGGCATGTGGATCTCTCCCTGAGGCGGGTGACGAAAAGAGAAAAAATCGAGAAAACAATGGCTTGGAAGAAGGAAAGAAAGGCAGAAGCATTGATTCGGGGTGTCGCCGAGAAGACCGGTTTGCCCGTGCAGGAGATATACGACAAAGCTGGAACTCTGATGGAGAACGAGTTTGGGTTATACGAAGGCTTTGAAAAAGCCCTGAGGGAAGGCCCTGAGTCCCTGACCAAATTAGGCGTGCCCGAGGAAATTGCCAAGGCGATTTTTGACGTCGGTCAGGAAAGGATACGCGTGCGAATGGTCCGAGTAAAAGGTACGGCTGAGCTTCGATGCATGAAGCCGAACGGCGTGGAAAGCATAAAGGAAGCTTTCGCAAGCGCCAAGAAATCAGAAAAACTTGGCAGCACAAAGCTCCGTTTCTATGTAATTGCGGCCCCAAAATACAGCATTGAAGTTTTGGCAGAGGACTACAAACGCGCTGAAGAAACATTTCAAAGGGTGGCCGAGAACATAGTTTCAAACGTGACCAAAGCTGGCGGGCAGGGCAGTTTCAAGAGGGAAAAGTAATGGTCTGGCTGCTGAGAAAATGTGAGCAGTGCAAAAGCTACACACTAAGAACTGACTCGTGCCCCTATTGCGGAGGAAAACTCAGAGTGCCCCACCCACCTAAATTCTCTCCTGACGACAAATATCTCAAGTATCGCATGGCTCTGAAAATGGAGAGTTCAAGCGAGTGAAAGAGACAACGATCAAGGAGCTTGGAAAAGCCGATTTAAACAACCCTATTCTAATCGAAGGATTACCAGGCTTGGGGCTTGTAGGTAAGATAGTCATTCGCTATATCGTGAAAGGGCTGAAGGCAGAGAAGCTTGCCTACATATATTCACCGCACTTTCCCTACTTTGTTCTCGTGAGCAAGAAAGGAAGCGTGAGGCTACTGCGTGGAACATTCTATTTCTGGAAGAACAAGAACCGGAAGAACGACTTCATACTTTTCACAGGTGACAGTCAAGCTCAAACGATTGAAGGGCAATACGAGATTTCCAACAGTATACTGGGATTTGCTAGCAAACATGATGTTAAGACCATCATAACCATAGGCGGCTACCGAATGGAGGCTACTGACAAGCCGAAAGTAGTTGCCGCCGCCACAAGCCAAGAACTACTGGCTAAGGCGTTAAAGGCTGGTGCCGAGACCAGTCCGACAGGAAGCCCCATCGTTGGCACGGCTGGGCTCATACTAGGCCTCTCTCATTTCAAGAACATCGATGCCCTCTGCCTTTTGGGGGAAACGCGAGGATACCTGCCCGATCCAAAATCAGCAAAAAGCGTCCTAGAAGTGTTGCAGTCACTTCTCGGTTTTGAAATAGACAAAGCTGGCCTTGACGAGGAAATCGCAAAAGCAGACAAAATGGTTACGCGTTTACAAAAGATTGAAGAAAAAAGAACGTTGGAAGCCGAGGAAACGAGGAAAGAAGAAGACAAGAAAGTGACCTACATTTCATGAGTTACCTCAGGAACTATTCCCTTGCTGATTGTTCGCTGGATTACTTCAAAACGCAGCAAGACTATGAGAAATCTGGAGCCAGCTAGCACATTATGTCTTTTTGAAGTAACCTTCCCTGGGCTCGTAGATTGTTCCTTCGCGCAGGAGTTGCCCTACGAGACGATCCGTTTCTTCTCTAGGAATCTTGTGTCTTGCTTCAAGCTCATCGAACAGTGCCGCTTTTTCAACCATCCCCGTTTCTTTCTCCATTTCTATTACGGCCGACAGAATTACCTGTAGGCGATTTCGCATGCTTTTCGATTTTCCCGTCATGATGATGTCTATGTCTATTTTGTATGAGGAGAGGTCGATGCCGACTTCTTCGAGTGATCTTTTCATGATGGCTACGGCTGCTTCTGCGTCTTCAGCTGCTACCTCCTTCCTCAGGGCCACGCGGGCTCTTGCTTCCGCTATACGCACGAGTGATTCAAGCTGTCGTGCAGTAATCGCAACGGGTGAGCCTTCAGCTTCGCTGGCCGAACGCATTGCGAGATAGAAATCCTTGAGACGCTTGAGTGCTTCTTGACCGAGGGCGGGTTTGATTGTCTTGGCATAGCCGATGTATTTCCGCAGAAGCTCTACTGGTATTGGCGGTTCAACAGGGCTGGAGCCTTTTCTGTGGATTTCGAGGATATGTGCAGACATTTTGCTGTCTGATTCTTTGTTCGGCACGTCTCTCAGCACAAAAATCAAGTCGAACCTCGAAAGTATCGTCACGGGCAAAGAGATGTTTTCAGCTACCGTGCGGTGCGGTTCATATCTGCCCAGTGCAGGATTCGCAGCGGCAAGTATGGCAGTTCGAGCATTGAGAGTGGCAACAATGCCGCCTTTGGCAACTGAGACAGTGTGTTGTTCCATGGCTTCATGGATGGCAACCCTGTCTTCAGGGCGCATCTTATCCATTTCGTCTATGCATGCAATACCCTTGTCAGCAAGAACTAAGGCGCCAGCTTCGAGGCTCATTCCCCCTCCTTTTTCTCTTATGACGGCAGCCGTAAGACCAGCAGCAGTGGTTCCTCTTCCAGAGGTGTAAAGGCCTCGAGGTGCAATTCGAGCAACGTACTGCAACAACTGAGATTTTGCGGTTCCAGGGTCTCCGACTAAGAGAGCGTTCATCTCTCCTCTCACGTTGATGTCTGGGAGCGTCTTCGGCACGCCCCCGAACAGAAGGTACATTATGGCCTCTTTAATGTGGTCATACCCGTAAATTGAAGGAGCAATCGAGCTTATGATCTTACGGTGCACCCATGGATCCTTCGCTAGTTCAAGGATTTTTTCTTCTTCCTCAGGTGAAGGGAGTGCCGTTTCCGGTTCTTTGCCTAGGACCTCGATCGAGTTGGCATCTAAGTGCAGAATGAACGTGCGCAGTTTTCCGACGCCTGGCAACGTTGGCGCGAAAGCGCGTACTTCTCCAACTGCAGAAACGTCATCGCCAGGTCTCGCGACATCAACAATCTCGGTCCCCACTAGTTTGATGCTCAGCGTCCTCGGCAACTGTCCAGGCGGCAAGTCCTCGGGCCGTTCCTGTATTCTCAGATCCTGGGAGTCTATGAACGTCGACTCTTCCTGAACAAATTCGAACGGCCCTTTTGACCCGCAGTCTGGACTGTTGCATGCGAAAGGTGCTTTCAAATATGTGCCCGTTTGATCCACAGGGTTTAATGTTCCACATCGTTTGCATTTGAACGCTGCCTGCATAACCATGGGGCGGACCGGCGATGAACGCACCACAATGCCTTCGACCATGACGAGTTTTCCCAACAGCTGTGAACCAAGCTTCCTTAGCGGTGCAGCTTCCAACAGTCGCACAATACGGACGTTTACTGTTGCGGCTTTCTCTGCGTATTCTGGATCCTCTATCTGCAGCTGCGCATATGCGGCGTTGTTAGCATGCCTGAGGTGCTCGTCAGGCCTTTCCAGAAGCTCCTCGGCCAGCTTCTGATCAAAGGCAAGAAGATCTTCAAAATCGAGCGGCAACGAAGTCGTGCCTGCCACTGCCATCTGTGAAATTCTTTGGCGGTATTTTTCGATTTTAAGGAAATCTTGGAATCGCTCCTGTGGGTCCACTGCTTCTAATTCTTCACTCACGGGCATCCCTCTTGGTGCTCTATGATCTTATTCTTCCATTCGCCGACAAGTTTGAAGATTTTCTCATAGAGAAACCTTTCTTCTTCCGCGAAATTTCTGAGCGCGTTTTCTGTTTGGGCTGGAGAGGAGGCGATTGAAATGGTTTTCTTCAGTCTTGAATTTATGATGTCTTGCGCTAGATGCCTGACTCTCTCATATTCTCGCATTTTCTCAGGATCCCGCATGCTCTCCGCTTTCAATTTCGTGAGGAACCTTCGAACCTTGGGGTAGAAGTTTTCAGGCAGTTTAGATATTTGGCCAGGGCTTTGTACGCGTTCAGTCCATTGAATTTTGCTAAGTTTGGTCGTATCTACCTGTTCTTGTTCGCGGAAATGGGCGATTCCCGTCTTTTCAAGTTCTGAAGCTGCCCAGTAGTACACTTCATATTCGTTTCCTTCCTCGAAAGGGCCTAGAGCTAGGCCTCCGAGCTTGATTTCTGGGGAAGCCCTGTTCGCGATCATTCTGACTAGCGAGTTTTCAAAATGAAAATCTCTAGAATCTATCTTTGACGCAACTGTTTGTGGCATCTTCCTCTCCTTCTCAACCCTCGATATTCAAGTTTGTGAGTGCTAAAACAAGATATGAAACCTGCTGTTTAAAAGTTTAGATCAGACGGTTGACCGGAGCAAGACAATCTTTTGCAATAGAAAAATGGAAGAAAACGTCAATTATGTACGCTTTCTTTGCCATGGCCAAAGACCAAGAGTTCTTATTGCTTCCGCAACTCTTCCTGCGCCGAGCATTAACGCGGCCGTACGCATATTGCTTTCTTCTTTCTTTGCTGTTCTCTGTACGTCATTAAATGCCTTGATCATTCTGTTCTCCAACTTCGAACAGACATCTTCCAGTGGACAGTATTCGCGTGTTAGATTTTGAACCCACTCAAAATAGTTTGTCGCGACTCCCCCAGAGTTAGCAAGGATGTCTGGAACGAGAGCTATTTTCTTTTCGTGAAGCATCTTGTCTCGTTCGGGCGTAGGTGCTGACTATTTTCCCCTCAATCTAGCACGTGCGTTGTGAAAAAAACTCGAGTCGAGATTCAGAGACTTTCAGTGGAGCTGCATCTGTTCTGTAACCGTAAGAATTCAGCTTTTCAGCATCTTTTGAAATAAAAAAAGAGAAGTGAATTCGTTTTGTCTGTTACGGCCACAGACCTAACGTCTTGATTGCATCAGCGACTCTGCCAACGCCCAGGATCATACCGGCAATTCGCATGTCACACTTTTCCTTCTTGGACAGTGTGTACACATCCTTGAAGGCCTTTACCATTTTTGCTTCTAATTTCTTGTTCACTTCGTCCAATGCCCAGTGTTCCCTTTCCAGATTTTGAACCCACTCGAAATAGCTTACCGTTACTCCGCCTGCGTTCGCCAAAATATCGGGGACAAGCAGCACCTTCTTTTCATGAAGTATTTTGTCAGCTTCAGGCGTTGTCGGTCCGTTTGCACCCTCCGAAATTATCTTTGCTTTTACTTTGTCGGCGTTTTCTTTGGTGATTGAATTTTCAAGAGCCGCGGGTACAAGTATGTCGCATTTGGTTGAAAGTACTTCTTCGTTCGTTATTCTTTCAGATCCTTTGAAGTTCACGACTGAACCCGTTTTCTGTTTGTGCTCGTATACCTTGTATGGATTTAATCCTTCTTTACAGTATATTCCACCCGTAGAATCGCTTACAGCTAGAATCTTCGCGCCCCAATCGTATGCTATCTTCGCGGCGTTCCATCCAACGTTGCCGTATCCTTGGACGGCGACCGTTGATTCTTTGAATTTCATATCTAGCTGCTTACATGCTTCTCTAACACAGATATCAACTCCAAGCGAAGTTGCTTCATTACGTCCTTCGGAACCGCCGATTGCTATGGGTTTCCCTGTGACGCATTCCGGAACACTGTAGCCTTGCCGTTGACTGTATGTATCCATGATCCATGCCATCGTCTGTGAATCAGTGTACACATCGGGGGCGGGGACGTCGCGATATGGTCCGATGATATCGAAGATCATGCTCGTGTAGCGCCTAGTCAAGTTTTCCAGTTCAGTCCTCGACATTTTTTTGGGGTTGCAGCAGATACCTCCTTTAGCCCCTCCGTATGGAATATCCATGACTGAACATTTCCAAGTCATCCACATGGATAGCGCCGTGACCTCGTCAAGCGTCACCCCTGGGTGGTATCGTATACCGCCCTTAAAAGGCCCTCTTGCATCCATATGTTGGACTCTCATTCCTTGAAAGACTCCGATCTTGCCGTTGTCCATCTTTATTGAAACGGTAACCATCAAGATTTCTTGGGTACTTGCAGCATTGCATGTATTCCAGGGTCAAGTTTCAATTTCTCAGATGTAAGTCTTAGTTGTTCTAGTGCAACACCGTATGGTGTTCGTTCTTTTGCCATGCTAATCTTCTCCAGAGAGGCTCTGCTCTTGGAGTCCAAAATTTAAAGTTTGCTGTGTGTTTTGCAAAAAAAGAAAAGGAAAGAAAGGACTGCTAGCCTAGAATCCTTTCGATTGCGTCTCTCTCGAAATCGTCAGCCATAGGTATGCCTGTGACCTTTGTGGCTCTTTCGGAGAGGCTCATAAGATCATTTCTGCCTATGAGATCCAGTTTCCACTTTCTGTTGCCTGCCAGTAGCTGTTTGAGTCCGACGCCTATTCGTTCGGTTAGATACGTGTACATTCCTATGGCTTCCCATGGGATTTCCTTGAAGCGTGCGCCGTATTTTGTCTTGAGTTCTGGCGTGGATATGAAGAATTTATCTGGCGTGGAACCGAATTTGTCAGCGAAGGCTTTTGGCAATTTACCTTCCTCAGACAGTTGCTTGAAATAGCTGGACTTCATAACGGCGGTTATCGGTGAGCGTCCAAGCAATACGGCTTTTATGAAAGGCCCTTTTCCGAAGTTGCTCATCGCTAATGCTTTGAATATTGATGTTTCCTCTATGAATCCGCCGGCAATCACTAGGTCTGGAACGTAGCGCCCCTTCTTATTCAGAATTTGTGCGCATCTGAGAACTATGGACTCGAGATAGACTGTGGGTATGCTCATTTCATCCATCATTGGTACAGGGCTCATGCCTGTTCCCCCAGCAGCTCCATCGAAGGAGACATAGTCGATTTTAGCTTCTGACGCCATCTTCATGGTGTAAGCTACAGCTGAGGGGCGGTATGCTCCTGTTTTGAGTGTTACGTGTTTTGCTCCTTGCTTTCTCAGCCATTCAATGTCTTCGATGAAACTCTTCTCTTTGGGTATGCCTACCCTGCTGTGTCTCTCGAAGGATCTGAACACACCTTCCTTGAATGCCTTCTGAACATTGGGGTCTTCAGGGTCTGGGATGACTACGTAGCCTCTCTTTTTCAGCAGTATTGCTTTCTCCAAGTCTCTTACGCGCACTTCGCCTCCAATGGCCTTTGCTCCTTGCCCCCATTTTCTTTCGATGACGTTGACTTCAAGCTTGGAAATCGCGTAGACATCGACGCCTAGCTTCTGGTCTTCAACGTTCGTCTGTATGACTATTTCTCCGTTCTTTCCGTCCCAGAATTTGCGGAACAAATCCACTCTTCGCTTCAGCTCCTTTGACTGCGTGATCTTGCCGCCAGTTATCTGTGCTTCGGCATCCATACCGCCTACGTTCTCTCCAACTATAACAGATGTGCCCGACAAAGCAGCACCTATAGCAAGTCCTTCCCAGTTCAGTCTCGCAACGTCTGTCGAACCGAAAGCGCCGTTTAAAATCGGAAGTTTCAGCGGTATGCCTCCGACTTTCGTTCCTACGTTGACGTTTGGAAATATCATAACGTCGGAGATGGGTTCGATGCCTTCAGCCTCGAAAAGACCTGCTTGTATGTTGAAGTGCGACCAGTCTAATCCGAAGTCTTTCAACGCGCCCGCGGTGCTAGTGCCGAACTGAGCTGGTTCAGGGTAGAGTGCTTCTCTTCCTCTGAAAGCCGATAGGCTTATCTCACAAAGGAATGGGCAATCACGGATACATATTGGGCACATTCCACTCGTCGGACTTGTATCCTTGACACGTGTTTGGCTTCCTGTCGTTGATTTGCCGTTTAGATACGCGCTGTTCTTATGTGTACGTTCTGACATTCTTTTTTTCTCCTTTACATTTACAAACTTTTAGGAACTAGGATGTGTGACCTACTCAGAATTTAAGCCTTACCTTGGAACGGCCTAAGAATGAACATCTGTGGACATGGAGCCGCATCAAGTGTTCGTGTGAAAATTGGCTTTAATACCCTTCTGAGTGTTTCATACCCTCTGAAACTCAGTTTCTCGGTGTCACTCGATTCAAACGTTTTTCTCACAAGGCTCTTCGACTCCGCGCTTCCTGCTAAGCATCATAGGCATTTGTAAGAGGTAGTTATTCAATGCGAATATACTTTTATTAGTGCTTGAAAACAACGTATAAGTCGGGAGTCGTGTTAGAATTGAGTTTTGAGATATGGGCTGAAAAATACAGACCGAAGACACTGAGCGCTATCGTTGATCAGAAAGATATTGTTGAGCGGTTGAAGAGTTTCACAAAGTCTAGGAACGTGCCGCACTGCATATTTGCAGGACCTCCGGGCACGGGCAAGACAACTGCAGCGCTCTGCTTGGCAAGGGATCTCTACGGCGATGCTTATAGAGAACACATGATGGAACTGAATGCAAGTGATGAGAGAGGTATCGATGTCGTAAGGGAGAAGGTTAAGACTTTCGCCAGGGTGAAATCGATTGGAGAGATACCGTTCAAGATAATGATTCTGGACGAGGCAGACAACATGACTTCCGACGCTCAGCAAGCTCTTAGGAGAACGATGGAACGTTACACGGAGACTTGTCGGTTCATCATGTGCGCCAATTATAGTGGAAAAATAATAGAGCCCATTCAATCTAGATGCGCACCTTTTCGATTTACGTATTTGCCCAGAGAGATTCACGATTCCTACTTGAAAGAGATAGGTGAAAAGGAAAAGGTGAAGCTGTCAAGCGAAGGTTTGGAAGCTATTTTTGAGGTTTGCAGTGGGGATCTTAGAAGAGCTATCAACACTTTGCAATCCGCGGCTTCGATAGGTAAGCCTGTGGACGCACATGTCATCTATTCAATTACTGGAAAAGCCAGTCCTGCAGACGTCCAGAAGATGATAGAAGTGGCTATGAACGGGGATTTCATTGAAGCAAGAAGACAGCTGCGCGAAATGATACAGAAATACGGAGTAGCCGGGAGCGACGTAATCCGTCAGATTCACACGGAAATCTTCAAAGCTGAACTTCCTGAACAATGGAAAATCAAACTGGCCGATATTGTGGGAGAGGCGGATTTCAGACTCGTAGAGGGAGCTGATGAAGAGATCCAGTTGAGTGCTTTGCTAGCCAGACTGGTTGAGGTCGGCTGCGATTTAAGAAAGGGGACATAGGTGCACAGTCGTGCATTTCGCTTGGGCCGTCAAGTACAAACCGCAGTCGCTGAAGGATATCATCGGCAACATTGAAGCAATTGAAACGCTTGTCGAGTGGATAAAATCTTGGGGGAAGGGAATCCCGAAGAAGAGAGCCGTGTTTGTCTATGGGCCGCCTGGTGTGGGAAAAACAGTTGCTGTGGAAGCTTTGGCCCATGACTATGGCATGGAATTTGTGGAGAAAAACGCGAGTGACTACCGAACTGAAGAGGCAGTAAACCGTTTTGCTGGACTGGCCTCGCAATACGGGTCGTTATATGGTCAGAAGAGGATAATTCTCCTCGATGAATTGGACGGCTTGACTGGGAGTTCAGACAGAGGCGGGGTGAAAGCGATAGCTGACGTGGTCAAGAGTGCACAATGTCCAGTAATCTTGATTGCCAACAGCGCATATGATCCTCGCTTTTCCGGCCTCCGCAGCTACTGCCTTCTGATTGAGTTCAAGAAACCTTCGTCTGGCGAGGTTGCGAAGCGTTTGAAGCTGGTAAGTGAGGAGGAAAATATTGGAGCAGACGAGGCTGCTTTGAAGTTTATTGCTCAACGGTCGGGAGGCGACGTGCGTTCTGCAGTGAACGATCTTCAGGCGTTAGGCCAAGGCAAAGCAAGGTTGACGTACGAAGATGTTTCTTGGTTGGGCTATCGAGATAGGCAGGACAGTATTTTTAACGTTTTACGGATGATACTTTACGGAAAGACTTGTGCCAGTGCGAAGCAGGCTACTAACATAGCGGACGTGGACACTGACATGCTTTTCGAGTGGATTTACGAGAATGTTCCCGCCCACTTCTCTGACCCGCATGATTTGGCAGACGCAATGGATGCGCTGTCCATTGCGGATGTTTATCGAGGCAGGATCAGGGCAACTCAGGATTGGGGTTTCATGCGTTATGTTGTGGACTACATGACTGCTGGTGTGGCTTTGGCTAGGAAGAACACGAAGACTTCAGGATGGATACCTTTCAAATTTCCTGAACGTATACAGATGTTATCGCGGTCCAGAGCTGAACGTGCAATGCGTTCTGGCATTGGCGCTAAGGTCAAGAAAAAGAACCACATTTCGACAGCAAGGGCCTCAAAAGAAGTAGTTCCGTACCTGAAGATAATATTTAGAAACAACGCAGAGATGGCAGCTGGGCTGGCTAGGTGGCTTGACTTGGATACAGAAATGGTTGAGTACTTGGTTGGGTCCGAGGAAAAAGCCGGAACGATAATCAAGTTGATGGGTTGACTTTCGTTAATGTATTCTGCTTCCTTCTGCGATGTCCCTTTCAGGTTGTAGCACCACGACGTTGCCTTTGTCGTCTTCAGCGGCGAAGATCATGCATTGCGATTCGACACCCATCATTTTGCGTTTCTGAAGATTAAGTATGAATACGCATTTTCTGCCCACGAGATCCTCAGGTTTGTACCATTGAAGAAGTCCTGCCACAGCCTGTCTCTTTTCAGTTCCAAAATCAACAATCATCCTCATGAGGTTTCGTGACCCTGGTATCTGATTAGCCTCAGCTATTCTTCCGATGCGAAGGTCGAGTTTTTGGAATTCTTCGAAGGGTATTTCCAATTTCGGTCACTGTTCGTGAGTTTTCATGCGTGCTGAACTATTAAGTTTTGTGCGTTTTCGTCTACGGCCTATTTTTTCGATGGTTTTTGCGACGCCTTCCCAGCCTTCAACGGACTTCGAATGGACTACTTCGAAGGCTTCTTTCGAAGTCATTCTGAAAAGCTCTTGCCCCACGGTTCTTCTTGAGAGGTATGCTGCAGCGTTCAGCACTTCACCGTTCAAGCGTGAGTCTGTCATGTCTGCTAAGTGGCAGATGAGCGCTTCAATTGTTCTCGGTCTTATTGGACTGGCTTCTCCGTGGTGTGCGGACACTATGTGAACAAGCTCTAGTGGGAAGTTTCTACGCACGAGTTCAGAGGTTGCGAGTGAGAGGTGATCCATGTAATCGGCTAATTGGGTCGAGCTGTAGCTTCCGTTTTTGTTGATAGAATATGTTGTTGGTTTGAAAATGTCGTGCAGCAAGACGCCTGAAATGACTAAGTCGCGGTCTACTGTGCCGTGGTATATTTTCTCGACTGAGCTGCAGAGGGCCAGGGCGAGGTTTGCTGTTGAAGTAACGTGTTCTATGTATCCGCCTGGGTAGCTGTGGTGGCGTGATATTCCCGCCGGCGATGTTTCAAGAGGCAAACCAACATATGTTTTGCCGTCTATCTGGATAACGGGGTTTTCCAACAATTCAACGACTTTGTTGCGAAGGTCTCCGTTACGAATCTTCCTTGCTATTGCCTTGAGTTGTGGGCTTAACAAATGTCTCACTGTCCAGGGTCTTAGCGGTTGAGAGGATATTGCTTTTTCGTTTTATGTTCGTTGCTATTCTGTGGGCTGCAAGAATTGGTTCTGGTAAACGGCTATTCTTAAGGCAGTGTTTGACTATTCTGACCGCTCTTTCAAGCGAGACCATGTGTCCGATGCTGACATAGACAGGGCGGCACCCGCTTTTCGTGTAGACTTCTGCTCCAATGATGTTTTGATAACCTTCAATCAGAAAAGCTTCCTTTTTTCTTGTGGGGGTCATGACTCTGCCATAAGTCTGCTTTTTGCGATGCCGATAGTTGGTTTTTTCAAGATGAGTCCAAGATGGCTGGCAAACCCGCAGTGAAATGGATGCGCAAAACCGTGGCCGTCTACAAGGAACAGGTCTGGTTGCGCATGAAGTTTTCGGATGCACCGAACGGCTGGTTCCATTTCTCTGAACGAAAGCAAATTCGGAATGTAGCGAAAGCGGGTTTTACAGAAGCTTGCTTGCTCTTCGACCAGCTCGAGAGAGTCATACTCATGAACTGCTACGGCTCCTATTGACTTGCCATGCGTTTACGCGACGTCTACACCGGCTATCCGACGGATTCTTCGGGGCAATTTGTCCCTGCAGATGATATTATTTGACATGAGCAGCTGGGTTTCATGAGCCTTCTTCACAGAAAAGACACGTTCAATTTGTTCCTTGTCCATGCTTCTCTGAGGCGCACCTTAAGGTTCATTTCCTGCCTTTCACGTATTCTTCAAATCTTCTCAAGTATTTTTCAAACTCGTTTCTTCGGATTTCTTGAGTCACATCCCCACGGGTGATCTCAATGATTTTCCTAGCAACATCACATTTTCTCCTAAGGCCTGGAATAAGCATGTAGGATTCGTCCATCGCCATCAGTTCGATGTAGATGTGATCCATCATCTTCAAATATCGCTCGCCTTTCCCAGCGTCACCTTCACGCAAAGCATCGAGTGCTGCACGTCTGCATTCGCCTATCACGTCAGCAAGTCCTAGCACGTAGTCCTCCGATGGGGCATCAATCTCCTTCGGTGTTATGAACTTTGATTCTATTACGAGCTTGAGAAAGATGTTTGCTTCCGAGTATTCTTGAAGTGCAGCGCTGTATAGACCGCTGTAGACAATGCTGGGATGATTGGCTGAGGCCTTCTTGACTTTCGAAATAATCCTTCGTGCTTTTGCAATGGATTCTTTTGCTTCTTTCAGCCTCTTTTGGTGGATGAGAAGTATTGCTTGTTTTGAAAGGCTCGTAACACTTCTCAGTTCTCTGTAGGTTGTCTCTCGCACTTTGTCCTTGTATATTAACTCTTTTCTTGTTTCGTCCAAGATTCTCTTCAGACTATCCATTGAATGGGAACACCTTTTTCACGTTGGGATATAGAATAGACAAGTATTTTATCGTATCCACAAAAACAGTGAGACGCGGCTATCTGCTGGGCAGTGCCTGCTCATTCAGCTTCTGGAGCTTCTTTCCATTTTTCTACTAACAGTTTGTTTTCGCCGCCGGGTTTGAAGGACACCTTGACGAATATCGAGTCGGAGTTTTTGAAAGGGAACATGCTGTCTTCGGCTAGGTCTTTTGGCACGTATATGAGGTACTTGCCGTCTTTTCTCCTGAATAGTCTTCCTCTTCCGTCACTAACCATTCTGTTGACACCTCGATTTAATCACTGGTTTAAGAAACAGGGTAATGCTCGAATGCATATTTAAGCTTTTTTCTCATTTGATTCAAGAGAAAACGATTATATATATGGATGACGAACAAAAAATGACTTGATTGCAACAGATGCTATCCGTCGCCAAATCTTCTTGAACTCTCGAGCTTGCTCAAGAGCGTAACACGGCTTTCTTCAGACTCATTGATCACACTGTAGTCTGTCAAGCCTGCCAGCTGTTTTGAGAATTCGCGAACCTCATCGTGGCTCGGCGTGTTTTCATAACCCAACCGTTTTCTGGAGAACCCGATGTGCATATAGGCTTTTGCTTCGACATAGGTTGGCTGCGCTTTTTCTATCAGGTTTGCGTAACCCCTTAAGTTCTTCATGTTCAGGCTTCGGACGGAAGTTATCCGCATCACCGTTGGGCATTTGAAGCTGGAAAGAATGTCTAACGATTCGTTCACTTTCTCCCAGCCTCTTGGAATGTGAGGGCGACACAATTTCTTGTATGTCTCACTGTCAGGGGCACAGACTGAAATGTAGAGCTGCGTGGGTTCTTCGGTCAGTTTCGCCAAGGCTGCGGGCATGGTTCCATTCGAAACAAGAAATGTTGTGAATCCCTTCTTGTGGAAGCCTCTGATTAGTTCCCCAAGAGGGTCATACAGTGTAGGTTCACCGGCTAGGCTTATCGCTACGTGTTTGGGGGTCAGGGCTTCCTTCAGTTTCTGCTTGTTTGCTTTCGGATTGTCTTTGTACCTGCTGAGAATCGCGCGTTGTGCTCTTATGCTTCCCTCCACGATGTCTTCGGGACAATTCCACTCTGGCAATGTGAGCTCATCCCACGAAATTTGAAGGTCCATATTTTGTGCTCTCCAGCAGAAGAGGCACCGTTGTGTACAATAGAAGGCCGTAGGGGTCATTTGTATGCATTGATGCGTTTTTATTCCGTAGAATTTCTGCTTGTAGCACACTCGATCGTTGATTATGGCCTCGTAGAACCATCTGCGCCTTTTGACGGCTGAGTGTCTGCCTACAAATGGTATTTCTGTCTTCTTAGAGCATCGATGAGCACCTGCGGAACGGACGTTTCCAACGTGATCACTTTGACACATTTTGCAAAGTGTCCCAAGAGATATGTAAGGCGAAATAAAAACTGTCACTCGTCAAAGCAGTATTGAGTTATTTGGAATTCAGAAGCGAGTTTGGCCGCTTCTTTCTTTAGACTTTCTGGGTCTTCATTTTCAATCGCTACTCTTCGAACGAGCTCGGCTATTTTCAACATTTCAGCCTCTTTCATACCGCGTCTTGTAACTTCACATGTGCCAAATCTGATCACGCAGTCAACGATTATGTTTGCGCGCTGAAGCCTTTCCGCCATAATTCTGCCTTTCTCGTAGTCTCCATAGTCCACGATAACCTGGTGTGACTTGGTGAACCCCAGATGTTGACAAACAACCGGCATGCCGTTATCATGCAAGGCTTTGGCCAGAGATTTTGAGTTGCGGACAATCTGTGCCGCATAAGCTTTGCCGAAGCTCTTCATTTCAACCAATGCAAGAGTTAGAGCCGCGATACGGTTCCAATGCGCGTTATCTACGAAAGCAGGATAAATTCTGCCTTTCAATGTTTCTCCAATCTCTTCGCTTGCTAGTAAAATCCCTCCTTGAGGGCCAAAGAAGCTTTTGTGGGTCGAGCCGAAGAGGGATTGTGCACCTTCGCGCAGCGGGTCTTGGAACTGCTCGCCCGCAATTAGCCCCAATACGTGTGATCCATCAAATCCGACAATCGCGCCGTTCTCGCGGGCAATATTTGCCAATTCCTTGACTGGCTGGGGAAACGTGATTAGGCTAGCTCCGAAAAGCACGACCTTGGGTTTTGCGGTACTAATAAGTGCTTTTGCTTCTTCAACTACTATGTTCATGTCCTTCTTGGAAAAAGGAAAAGGAACAGTCTTAAGTCTCAAAAGGTCTGCTAGGCCTGGCTTCCACAAGCCAGGGTACCCGCCATCTTCAGGAGAGATGCACAGGAGTTTATCGCCCGGTTTGGTTAGGTTAGCCAAAACAATGAGGTCCGCGATGTGTCCGGAGAGTGGACGAAGGTCAGCGGTCTGGGCCTTGAAGAGTTCCCTCGCGACTTTTTCGCCGTACTGCTCGATTTCGTCCGTGAACCGCGTCCCCATATAAAAGTGATCTCTTGCCGTGTAGCGATGTGCAAGTTCTGATGAAAGGAGTCTTCGCACGCTTGGGCTCATGACGTTCTCCGACGGGATAAGATTCAGGCATTTCTTTTCTCGCCATTCTTCGTGCTTAGAAACTAGGCTAAGGATATCATCAATCATGTCACATGCCTCAACTGTTTAGTACTATCTTCTTGAGGTTTAAGTTGCTTTTCATTTAACAAACACGTCTGCGCACACATGATCTAAATTGGATGCTAGAATGCTGATGGCTTAATCTTGCATGCTTGATAATTAACGCGTGTGTTAAGGATCTGAAGGGTTCACGAAACCGTTGGTGCCTGTGTCGGCGTTAGAGTACTGCTAGCGCATGAGTGAAAGCACGATATTCAGGAAATGGACGTAGGCGGTGAGGGTGAACAACAAAAGGTAAAGTTTAAAATGCACCCAGTGTTAGAAGTGTTCACAATCTTGGACGTGAAGCTCGGAGGAGTGTATTTGACGAAAACGGGGCTTAGGACAAAAGGGTTAGTGTGTATGTTCTTGATGCTGACGACGATAGTGCTTGGCTTTACGTTTTTGCCCCATACTAACGCCTTAATGGTGATTTCCGTCGTAAACCCTCAAACGGGGAATGTGGGTTCTCTTGTCGTTTTGGTCGCAAATCTTACGACGGCTAACGGTGCTTATAACGTGACTTTTGATGATGCTATCGTGGCAGTTGGAACTGCTGTTGGGAACCAGGTGAACACAACGTTCTCGGT
This sequence comes from Candidatus Bathyarchaeota archaeon, assembly GCA_963838505.1. GTDB lineage: Archaea > Thermoproteota > Bathyarchaeia > Bathyarchaeales > Bathycorpusculaceae > JBEKCD01. The sequence goes on along the minus strand of CAWIRG010000009.1, from coordinate 28,125 downwards.
TCCTCTGGCGGCGCTTGGCAACCACACCTTGAAGGTTGTTGACCTAGCAAACACGACTTACACTGCGTCTGGAGTTTTTTATGTCACAACAGCGTACGCTGTAAATGTCACTTTGCCTCAGAACCGTCAGCTTCAGGAAGGTGATTCTGTGCCGATTGTCATGAACGTAACTGGCGGAGAAGCCAATAACACTCACAATGAAAATGTCACGGTCCAAACTCCAGTCAACGGGAACTTCAGTGGGCAACTAAGCATTTCAACGTCTGCCCTCGGAAGCGGCGTTGCAACACTATTATACCCAGACAATTTTTCGAGTGGCGCCAACACAACTTACGTGGGCAATTATGTGGTCTCTTCCAACGAAACGGTCACTACAAAAACCTTCTTCATAGGTTTGACAAATGCGACACAGTACCATAGGATGCAGGCAGTTGGCATAAAGGCGGCTTACGCACCGAATGAGAATGTCACGCTCACTGTATCTGGAAACGGCATCCAGAACTCTCTGACTGTAAATCTGACGGCTGACTCTTCTGGCATAGTTGATTACTCGAATTGGACAGTGCCTGCGACTGCCTCCATCGGCACGTATAATGCGAGCATAATCTCCCTATCGGGCCAAACGAACAAGAATGTTCTCGGTGTGCCGGATTCTCAGAACTTCACAGTTCCGGGTTTTGCCTTCAATGTTACTGCAGAAAACTTGGCCGGGGATGTTGTTCCAAACGTTGCTGTCGGGGCTTCTGAAAATGGCGTTTCCATCAGCAACGGAACAACCAGTTCTAATGGTACAGCAGTTTTGATGCTTGAAATTGGAAACTACACTCTGAAGGGATATTCAGAGAATGTGGAGGTTGGGGAAATCACGTTTACCGTTAACGACACAGAGGCGTTTGACTTTTCGCTCAATCTGACGAATTTAGACATCAAGGTTGTTGCTGCTGTAAATGGAGATGAAATAGGCATTCCCGACGTAGGAATCTTTTTGACCCCGGAAAACTTGACCTTAACTACTGACATCACTGGAAACGTTGTGGCACATTCGCTATTGCCCAATGGCACATACTTTTTGAACGTTTCGAGATACAACGAACCATTCAATGTTACAACTGTCACAAGCCTGTTGAGCGATCAGAACCTCGTGCCTTTCTTCAACGTTACGATCAGTTGCCCCTCTTACGGTCTGCGAGTTACTGCTTTCAAGGCAGATGGTCAACCATTCAATGATGCTCTAGTGGAGGTCAACGAGCTCGTAGGCGGCATTCTATATAATGGAACAACCGGTGCAGATGGAGTTGTCGTTTTTCAGAATGTGACCTTCGGCATGTATAACGTCGAAATTCTGGACAGTGCAGGAACCGAACTCAACAGTTCAACAGTAACCGTTTTCCAAGATCAAAACGTGACAGTGAACTGTAACCTTTTCGGGTTGAACATAACCGTCACAGTGACTGATTACTTCGGACAGCCCTTTGCAAACATGAACGTGACATTACAGGGAACCGGCCCTGAACCAATTTCAAGGACAGAACAAACGCAGGCAAGTGGCACCGCGACCTTTGACAATCTCGTCGGGGGCAGTTTCACCATATCGGTCTACATGTCAAATCAGAATCCACCGACGGTCGTTCAGAATGTTGTCGTTGAAGGTTCAACTGCGGTTCCAATTAGGATAAGCAGATACGTGTTGCTAGCGGGGTTTCCTGTTGAGACGGGTCAGTTTGCGATATCAATCGTTATCATCCTGAGTCTGCTTCTGATTGTTCTGCTGGAATTTCGCAGAAGAAGGAAGTCCAAGGCAGAGGATAATTGAAGTCAGAATAAGGACTCTTGAAGAAAAAAGTTTATATGAAGTCCAACGAAACATATCTGTTGAGAGACTCAGCTAGCAACGCAGTTTTTATGAAAAGGTCAAAGGGTGTGCATGCATTGGCACAGACAAAAGTTTGTTCTTCAACATGTCAATCCTTCAAATGTGCGAAAGAAGCCACGTTGTTCCGTCGGGATGGCGTGTGGTGCAAGTGGACTGAAGAAATGTGTGACGTCGCGGATTGCACATATGCTATGTGTATGAAAAGGCGATTGCTGCCGAAAGGAATCTGTGGAGAAACCATAAAAAGAAAGACTGTTGAAAGGCAGCCTGACGAAGTTGTAGGTCCGACGGTGAAGCTTCACGGCAGGGCTTTTCGCAAGATTGGAGAAAAGGAGATATTCTGAACGTCTGAAACGACTTCTCTGAAAAACCGATGAGTTTCAGAAAGCCGCTTTACTCTCATTTTTTCTATTTGGCTGGAACCCGTTTGACGACAGGTGGCTTAACTTTGCGCAGAATTCTGTAACCGCAGATTATGCATTTCGTTTCTCCCCCGCGCATTTCAAGTTCTTCTGAAGGAACCTTTGCTCCGCATCTTACACATTCGTAGACTATGCCCGTCGGTGTCTTGTCCATGATTTTCCCTTCCTAACAAGGAAATCCGTTTTGCTTTTAAATGTTTCTTGGATTTACTGTATTCTTGATGAGAAGGACACAGTTTGAGTAAACGTTTGAGAAAAGCCCTTTCAACTGCTATTCCCCCTCGCAGCTTAACATCTGTCTACAACTCTTATGACATCGTGGGTGACATAGCGATCATGCGTGCATCGGCAGACGTTCAAAATCACTTTCAAAAAGTTGCAGATGTCATTATGAACGTTCACAATAATGTGAAGACAGTTTTGGCGCAAATCAGCGGGGTCAACGGTGATTTTAGATTAAGAGGGCTCAGGTTCGTTGCTGGAGAAGACAGGACAACCACAGTCCATAAGGAGTGCGGATGCCTTTTCTCTGTCGATGTTAGAAAATGCTATTTTTCGCCTAGACTTTCGTATGAGAGAATGCGAATTGCAAAGGAAGTTAGAAAGGGAGACTTCGTAGTCAACATGTTCGCCGGGGTAGGATGTTTTTCAATACTTATGGCTAAGAAGCCAGATCCCCGAAAAGTGTATTCTATTGATGTCAATCCTTGTGCATTTCGGTACATGCAGGAAAACATCCGGCTGAACAGAGCTTGCGCAAGAATAGTTCCATTGCTCGGCGATGCCAAGAGCATCGTTGAAACGAGCCTGCGGAATGTTGCAGACAGGGTTCTGATGCCTTTGCCTGAAAAAACCTTCGACTATTTGCCCTATGCACTGTCTGCGCTAAAGAAGGCTGGAGGAGTTGTTCATTACTACGAGTTCGAGCATGCAGGCAAGAAGGAGGAGGCTGTTGAGAAGGTTGTGTCAAGAGTTTCCAAACGACTGGAGGCCTTGAACGTAGCGTGTAATGTTTCATTTGGGCGCATCGTCAGAACTACGGGTCCACACTGGTACCAAGTCGCCTTGGACATTCAAACATCTGAACCTCGCAGAAAACAGTGAGAGTAGAAGCAGTTTTATACTTACTCAGCAAAGGGAGACTGGGGGAACGCACTATCAAAAGGAAATTGATGGAAATGCTAGCATGTCCAATTGACAAACATTATCCGTTGGAACTGCTTGTTTTTGAAGAGAAGGAAGAAATTGCAGAAGGGTTGATCATCTGCCCGAAATGTTCCAGGTGGTACCCCATACGCGACGAGATTCCTGAAATGCTGCCTGACGAGATGCGGAATGAAAAGGAAGATTTACCATTTCTGAAGAAGTGGAAGACTGAAATTCCTGACAGGATCCTGCAGGAGGGCAAGCCTTTCAACATTGGAAAGCACTGAGGGTTGACAGCGTTCATTTCAGCTTGACTATTCTGCCTGTTGATGAAGATTTTAGGGCGGACGCAGCTATTCTGAGCGCTTTCAAGCCATCGAGGCCTGTTATCAGCGGTTTCTCTTTTTTCAGAATGCAGTTTGCGAAGTGTTGAAGTTCAAGCTTCAAGGGTTCTTGAGTTTGGTATCGGGGCTGCACTGTTTCCTTTGCGTCTTCCACAGTCAGCTCCTGAGTTATGTAGTCAAGCTTCATTATTGCCTCGCTGCCCGTTGCTGTTAGGACGCGAGTCTTGTATGGAGTAAGCCAGTTGGATTCAACGAACGCGCTTTTTCCCTCTTCAAACGTAAGCATGATCTGCGCATAATCTTCAAATTTCTGATGTCTCATGCTTCCTGTCTTGGCGTAAACTGCAACAGGATCTCTGCTAAAGAGGTAAAGCATCACGTCTATGTCGTGGATCGCTGTGTCCTTGACCACTCCTACGTCTCCAATTCTTTCAGGCCATTGAGAGACTCTTTTGGCAGTGGCGCATACGAGTTCTCCTATTGATCTGCTTTCTACAGCTTTTTTCATGTGCTGTAATCCTGGTATGAATCGCATCAGAAAACCGACTGTCAAATATACTCCGTTTTTTTCGGCTGTGGCAAGAAGTCGTTCTGCTTGCCTTGTGTTCGTGGCCATTGGCTTCTCGACAAGGACGTGTCTTCCATGTTCAACCACCTTGGAGGCCTCTTTTGCAAGGCTGGTTGACCAAGTGCAAACGCTTACTGCTTCGACGTCTTCTTTCTTGAGCATTTTTTCTACACTGGTGTACGGTGTAACATTGAGTTGTTTTGCAATGGCGCGGACCCTTTCAGAATCTATGTCACACACGGCCAGAAGTTCAGTTTCATTCAGCTCTTTGTATACTCTCGCGTGGTTTCTCCCCCAGAAACCTGTTCCCACAACGGCTGTTTTCAGTTTTTTCATTTCTTCCAGACTCCTCTTCCTATCCCACGATATATAAAGCCCTCTTTTTCAATTTTGCTCGGCTCCGTTATACCCTCTAAGTCGATAATGGCGGCTGGCATTTTCACTGTGAGCTTCATTTTTCTAAAGTTAATATGCTTGAATTGGTCGTGTGCCGTTAGGATTATTACGCAATCTGCGCGTTCGATGGCCTCGTTCAAGCTTCTCTTGAAGTGATGCGGCGCATCTACAGTTTCGTTCTCTGGAAGGTAAGGGTCGTAAACACTTATTCTTGCACCTCTTGCTTCCAAGTTCTCAATGATTCTTCTTGCTGTTCTCTTGATTGGACTGAAGCTGTCCGGTGTTTGTGAAGCTCCTAGAAGCGTTATCCTTGCCCTTTTCAGTGTTTTTCCACAGCTGACCAGCGCATCCTTTGCCATGCTAGCCACATGCTTGACTGTTTCTTCATTCGTGTCTCTCGCCGCCGTTGCCAACCGCGGCTTCACGTTCAAGCTTTCAGCGTCTTCCAACAGAAGGTAGGGTTCCTCACTGAGGCTGTCATCAGCCAGTCTACATGCGGCAGGAATAGTGCCAGTGTCTCCCTCGACGAGCATTTGAACCTCCGCGCTGTCTACATGCGCTTTTTCGCAGAGAATAGCCGTCTCGTTCGCAAAAGCAACTTCCACGTCGCGCCGTAACACCTCGAGAAGCGCAGCTATTTCTGCTGCTTTCACGTTGGCCATTCTTCTAATTTCTGCTTTATTGATGGTTTCCAATATGGCTGAGGCTGAGTCAAGGCTTTCCTTGTCGGTTGCTGCCACTATTCTCTGATGATTCATTGCTTTCCTGAAGGTTTTGGTGTATACGACTTGAATCGGGCTGTAGGACAGTCCAAAGTCGATTCCGGCTTTGAGTCCCGAAGTGTTTTCCAACGTTTCCTTTACTAAACCTTCTGTAATGCCGATACCGGTAAGGCTTGTGACAATCACGAGTGATCCGCCATGAAGGCTGGAGCCTAACTTCTTACATGTCTTCTCCAGTTCTGAGTATTCTGCCTTTTTCTTCGAGTTTATTCTAACGGAGGTTGTGATTGCTACAACATCACTGTTGGAAACTGCTTCTCCAACATCGTTCGTTGCGGTTAACTGTCCTGTTTTTACGTAGACTTTCAGTTTGGCTGCTGTTTCTGGCTCCAAGAAAGGGGCTTTTCCCTTTACAATCTGGTTGATTGCTGTTTGGTCACCGTCAACACACGTGACTCTGAACCCTGCCTCTGCAAACAGGATGGCTTGCATGATACCAGTTTGTCCGCATCCGATGATACTCACAGTGCGTTTCATCCGTTTTTCAGCTGTGTTAAGATCTTCCGTGTTTGCTCGCATCATTGGTGAGGGCATGGTGCTGTTCTCCCTTTACCTCTGCAATTGCTTGATCACTAAAGTTTCTTGATGATTGCTTGGAGCTGTGAACCGTATTCTTTTATGAGTTGTGTCGTTCTTTTGTTGGTTTTTGCTTCTGCGTAAAGTCTATAGATAGGTTCGGTGCCGCTTGGTCTTATCAAGATGCTGCTCTTGTCTTTGAACCAGATTTTGACTCCGTCAAGTCTGCTCGTCTTCAGCCCCTTCGTCTCTTCAATCAATTTTTGGAGAACCTTCTGCTTCAGGTCTTCTCTGCATTCGATTTTTGTTTTTTCGATGAAGTACTTGGGTAATTCTCCAACTAGCGCTGAAAGTTTGGCGCCCGTCCTTGCCATGAGGTTCAAAATAAGCGCGGTTGACATGGCACCATCTCTGACTGACTGGTGGGGTTCGTAAAAGATTCCGCCGTTTTCTTCGCCGCCAAGCTTTGCTTTCAGTTCCTTCATCTTCTGGGCAACCGTTACGCTTCCTATCTTGGTCCACACGATCTGTCCGTTATGTTCGTCGGCTATGTCTTGAATGATAGTTGAGGAGCTTAGGGGTGTTACAATTTTCTCTCCGGGATTGTCCATTAGAAAATACTTTGCAACCAGAGCGAAGGTTTGATCTCCCATGATTATGTTTCCTTTTTCGTCGACGAAAATGGAGCGGTCAGCGTCGCCATCGTAGGCTACGCCTAAGTCTGCGCCTACAGCTTTGACCATGGTCGCTAAATCTCCCAGGTTTTCTGGGCGCGGTTCAGGCGGTCTGCCTGGAAAAGTGCCGTCTATGTTTGCGTTTAATGTTGTTACTTTGCATCCTAATTCACGCGCGACACGCGGCCCTGTTATGCTGCCTACGCTGTTTGCGCCGTCGACTAATACGTGGTAATGTTTTTGAATTATCGCTGCAGCGTTGACGTTTTTCTTTACCCCGTCGATGTATTCGTCGATTATTCCTGGCAGTCCTCGTGTTGTCCCTATTGTTTTCCAGTCGGCGAGCCTTGCTTTTTCGCCATAGTAGATTCTTTCAATTTCAGTTTCCTGCTCATGAGATAATTCTATTCCATCATTCCAAATTACCTTTATTCCGTTGTACTCGGGCGGGTTGTGCGACGCTGTCACGATGACTCCGCCATCAGCCTTGTGTTTTTTCACTGCGTACTGCAATGTTGGCGTCGGGACCATTCCGGCGAAAAGGACGCTGCATCCTGTCGAATTTAAGCCGGCTATGACGGCTCTCGCGAGCATCGGTCCGCTGGTGCGGGCATCATACCCAACTATCAATTGTCCTCGGTTGAAAAAAGTGCCTATTGCATTGCCCACTCTTATTGCCATTTCAGGCGTTAATTCTTTGTTGGCAAGACCTCGAATGCCGTTTGTGCCGAACAGTTGTTTCGAGCTTGACATGATAAGGTAAAGCCTCCTTCTATCAGATGCGGTTGGGCGTTAATACGCTTTTAGAGACTTCATCGGCTGGGCAAACTGATACTCCTGGGGCTAAAGACACGTTATGTCTTATTCTTGCATGGTCGCCGATTATGCAGCCCTTCTCGATTTTTGCCTTTTGTCCGACGATCACATTTTCGCCGATCAATGCGCCGTCAATTGAGGAATAGTCGGATATCACCGTTCCTGGGAAGATGATTGATTCCTCTATGTGAACGTTTTTGCCGATGGTGACGCCTTTCCCCAAGACTGTGTATGGTCCTAACGATGATTTTTCGCCAATTCGAACGTTCTTGTCGATTGAACAGGGCTTCCTGAATTCTACGGTCTTTCCAAATCTGCCCTCGTGAGATTGCGGTATTGAGGCAAGCATTCTTCTATTGATTTCTAAATAGTCTTCAGGCTTTCCGATATCCATCCACAATCCTTCGAAGACGCGTCCGTAAAGGCTACCTTCCTGTGCGAGTTTCGGAAAGATTTCGTGTTCAATTGAGACTGCGCGTCCTTCTGGAATGTAACTGAAAATCTTCGGGCTCAAAACGTATACTCCTGCGTTTATGAGGTCTGTTGGAGCGGTTCCAGGTGAGGGTTTTTCGATGAACTTAACTATCTGGTTGTCTTTGGCTAATTCTGCTACGCCGTATCTGCTTGGGTCGTCCACACGGTGAAGGGCTATTGTTGCCACGGCTTCTTTTTTTCGGTGTGCTTCTATGAGCTCAGTATATTTGACATCTGCAAATATGTCTCCGTTCAGCACTATGAAAGGTTCATCTTTTCCAATTTGGTTTTCAGTTCGTTTTATTGAGCCGCCAGTGCCCAGCGGCATTCTAATGGGGTCATGTGAATACTTAACGTGAACTCCGCATCTTGGGATTCGATGCTGTTTTATGTAGACCTCAGTCTGGTAGAAGACCGCCATTACAACGTCTTTTATGTTGTTGCGGGCAAGTCTTTCAAAACTCCATTGCAGCAAGGGTTTGTTCGCGATTGGAAAGAGTATCTTTGGCCTTGTGCAGCTTAGCGGTCTCAGTCTTGTTCCGAAACCTCCTGCGAGAATGACTGCTTTCAAAGTCCCTACCGCCTTTGACTGGAAGCCTTATATTCGTTCTGCCGGGAATAAAACAGTTTGGTGGAGATGCGTGGCTCTTTGAAGGTTCTGCTTCACGAAATGAGTTGGCCTGAGGCTAAAGACTATTTTGCAAAGAATGACATCGTGATTCTTCCAGTCGGTTCAAACGAACAGCACGGCCCTGCAAACCCTCTGGGAACGGACCATCTTATCGCCAAGAGCTTAGCTGATGAGACTGCTAGGCGGACTGGGGTGCTATGTCTACAGGTCATTCCTTTCGGCGTGAGTTCGCATCATAAACAGTTTTGGGGAACCGTCTTCATCTCTCCTAGGACCTTTAAGGAGTACGTGAAAGAAACATGTCTCTCCATGGTTTATTATGGTGTGCGGAAAATTGTTGTGGTCAACGGGCACGGAGGCAACCTTCCTGCACTATCAGAGTTGGCAAGAGAATTAAGGGAGAATGGGCTGTTCATGTCCGTTTTCCAGTGGTGGCACGCTGCTCCAAAGCTTCTGCCTGATGTCTTTGCTCCTGAGGAGAGGAGACATGCAGGTGCCGAGGAAACGTCTGTGAACTTGGCTTTGCACCCGAACCTTGTGAACATGTCCAAATCGTTGGACAAACTGTTGCACAAGCACGCATTGCAGATGGAAGGATTCACACTTCCTTTGGACACTGTTGACGAGACAATTTCAGGAGTCTATGGGAAGCAGTCCACGGCTTCTGCTGAAAAGGGAAGCAGAGTCTTCGAGTCTGTTGTGAACGAGCTGGTCAAGCATGTTAACGCGCTTAAGAGAGCCAAGATCGACGATTTGATACAGAAGCCGAAGGTTTAGCTCGGGGGTTTCTCTTTCTTTTTTCCAGCTCATGGGTTAGGCGAACAGGTATTTCTGTTTCTCCCATGATGTCACTTCATTCGCGTCGGTGGGCAGGTGCGGTTCGTACTCCTTCCACTCTTGCCTTTTCAAATCAGCGTATTTGGCGGCAACTCTTTGGCCTAAAGCTCTGACGCAGATGTCATCGTTTTCCCACTCTTCTAAAGCTTCCTTCAACGATGCAGGCAAAACACTGATCCCGAGGGTTTTTCTTTCTTTACCTGTCAAGTGGTAAATGTTGGCATCCACAGGGTCGCCTGGATCGATCTTCTTTCTGATGCCTTCCATGCCGGCTTCAAACGCCACGGTGTAGGTGAGGTAAGAGTTGCACAGTGGGTCAGGGCATCTGAACTCTATTCTTGCTTCCTTTCCGTTTAGAGGGTTGAAGGCTGGTACCCTTACGAGTGCGGAGCGGTTTCTTTTGCTCCACGCCACGTAGACAGGTGCCTCGTAGCCTGGAATGAGCCTCTTGTAACTGTTCACCGTCGGCGCGACTATTGCGCAAAGGGCTTTGGCGTGTTCCAGCAGGCCTCCGATGAAGTATCGGCATTCCTGCGAGATGCCGGCGTAGCCTTCCTGATCGTAGAAGGGATTCTGTTTCTTCTTCGGATTCCAGAGTCCAAGGTGAATGTGCATGCCGCTTCCTGCTTTGCCATACCATGGTTTGGGCATGAACGTTGCTGTCCACCCGTATTTTTTGTCCGCTGTAGCTTTAGCTACGAACTTGTGCCGCATTATGTTGTCTGAAGCTGTTAGCGGGTCAGAGTATTTGACTGTGATTTCGTTTTGGGCTGAGCCCACTTCATGATGTTGTCTCTCCACGGCGATTCCCATAGTTGACAGCGTATTCGAGAGTTCCATGCGGTAATGTTCAGTTATGTCTCGTCCTGGCGTGTTGTCGAAGTACCGTTGCTTGTCAATGAGATGGTTTTCTACAGGTTCCATCTCGCCGTGCTCGTTTCTTTTCACAAGGTAAAATTCCAGCTCTGCTGCAGACGTAGCTTGATACCCTTCTTTCGCTATTCCTTCCATCGCCGTTCTCAAGATGTGTCTTGAATCGTCTTCGAATTGGTTGCCGTCTGGTTTCTTTACGTCGCATATGAAGCTGGCGACGCTTTTGTCGTAGAAGTAATACGGATACGCTGTGAAAGTTGCTGCGTCGGGTTTCATTATCATGTCGCTATCTTCGATGTTGGCTCCCCCTATCATTGAGGAACCGTCGAAGGTTACGCCTTCAGTCAGCGCGTTCTTGGCCTGTTCAGCAGGTATCGTTCTGCCTTTCAGACAGCCGAGTATGTCGGTGAAGTGCAGGAGGATGAAGTCCGCATTTTTACTCAGCTTAATATATGTGTCATAGTTCGGATTTGCTCAACGGCTTAACGTACGTCATACTCATGCCCCGATGTACAAATTAACAATATAGTGAAGTTGCAATGTACATATAAAAGCTTTATTACGCATTTAGAAGGCAAATGTTAAATAAAGGGCAAGAGAATTGAATGAACGTGTAATTGCGAGGTTCAAACATGCATTTGGACGAAACAGATGTCAAAATCTTGGAAATCCTAACTGCTGACGCAAGGCTCTCGTCAAGACAGGTTGCCAAACAGTGCAATGTTTCAATAGGCACCGCACTGTCAAGGATAAGGAAGCTGGAGGGTGAAGGCATAATAAAAGGCTACACAGCGTTGCTGGATCAGGAGAAACTTGGCTATGAGTTAACCGTCGTAACCGAGACAACGGTCTCAAAGGGCAGACTCTTGGAAATGGAGAACGAAATTGCCAGAATCCCCAACGTCTGCTGCGTTTATGACCTGACAGGTTTAGCAGACGCCACGATAATCGCAAAATTCAAAAACCGAGAAGACCTGAGCAAATTCACAAAACACCTCCTGTCACTGCCCTACGTAGAACGTACAAACACGCACGTCGTCTTAACAACCATAAAAGAAGATTTCCGCATAGTCTAGAAACATTGGCCAATAACCCTTTTTTCTCTAAACCACGTTTTAACAGATAAGATTTAATTCAGGCCATAAAACAAAGGTAGAACGATTACCCTCTCAAGCGGGGGTTGCCAAGCATGGTCAAAGGCGTAGGCCTGAGGCGCCTATCCTGTAGAGGTTCGTGGGTTCAAATCCCACCCCCCGCACTAATTTACCGGTAACTTTAGCGCGCGTGTACACTAGGCGCGCGTTTAAATTGTCAACTAACGGCGTGGGCGTGAACTAACAACAATTCCTACTGTGGCAATTATGGCAGTGGACATTATTATTACGACAGCGAGATTGATGAAAACTTCAGGGTAAAGAAGACCATACTGTATTGGCAAAGTTGCGAGGACTGCTGCGGCTAAACCGCGCGTTAACACGAAGGACATGATGGGCCTCTCTTTCTTTAATTCGCTTCCGATCGTGGTGAGCCATACCGCGCCCATCCTTACAAGTAGCAGCAGAAGCGTCAGGATTATTCCAAGGAAAAGCAGGCTGATGCTAGAAATTGTGGCTATTATGCCTAAGAAAACGAAAAAGAAGGTTCTTATCAAGAAGGCTACCTCAGACTCAAACCGCTTAAGACCAGCATCAACAGCCACCATGCTAGTTTCTTTTCGCTTTAGCTGTTTCAGGATCTCCTTCTCGTTTCCTAATATCAGGCCGAAAAGAAGTGAACTCAGTGCCCCGCTGCCGCCGAAATACTCAGACACCGAATAGGTGAGAAGCACAACCGCCAACGTTAACATGTAAGAGAAGGGCATTGGAGAGACAATCTCTAGCGAGAACAACCAAATAACTCCAATAATTAGGCCGAAAACGGCTCCGACTGCGAATTTGGTTGTGATGCCCGTGGAGACGGCCAGATAGTTCGCTTGGCCAGTAATGATTACCCCTATTATGGCTAATGAGATTACTATGCACAGTATGTCGGTTGTCGCTGATTCCATAATCAACGTTATGGAGCACTTTTCGCTGACATCGATTTTCGAAGCCAGAGAAACCACCACGATGGAACTGCTTCCGCCCTAAATGCTTCCAAACAACAATCCATATTGCAATGGAACTCTGTAAAGAAGGATCATGAGCAGTGCTACTCATAGCATGCTGAATACAAAGCCTAGAACAGCAAGAAGAACTGCTCTTGGACTGTGTGAAAGAACTTTTTGAATGTTCAAGCTCATGCCACCGTCGAACAAGATAAAAACCAATGCCAAAGCAGCGATGTATGGAGCCAAGCCCATTACGATTGATGGCTCAAACAGCTTCAAAACAGGTCCAACAAGAACTCCTACGATTATCAGAAACAGCATGTCAGGCAAGCCTGTTCGTTTGAAAAAGTAGTTACCCAAGAAGCCTATCACTATAATCAGCGCACTGATCAAGAGAGCTAGTGATACGTCAACCAAAGATAAATCACAATCCTCTTAACACCAGATTCTATTTAAGAGATTTTTGCAAAAGGTATTGATATGAGAGTAGGTCAGCAGTACGTCGTTTCATTTCTGCTTCTCGCTAATAGCGCGGGCTGAACAGAAGAAAATCAATCGTAATCGCGTATGAGCCATAGCGGTTTCATCGCTTCACGTTTTCTTGATTCTTTTCCACTCTTTGCCTTTTTTCTAATCGGTATCATAATTGGTCACACATGAAGTTCGTTTTGAGGCATAGTGCGCTCACTTTGAAACCTGCAGGGAAGGAAGGGCACGCACTTTATACCACTAACTCGTCGGAAAGAGTCAGCAAATCGTGCGTTATGCGCGCACTTCTATAATTAGGAAGAGCGCAAATAAAAATATTTCTATTCACAAATGAGCATTGTAACTCCAGCATATAATTAGTAGAATACAAATGATAAGTGTATGCAAACGCCCGCTATTGGGACAGTCATGACTCAACAGGATGACTGTTCAGCTGTCACTGTTGGTATCTTGGAGAAATTCGTGGTCGGAGCCATTTTTTGCATCATTTTGGGTAATGCTCTTTGTGCTTGGGGAACCTGCAACGTGTGTTTTGCCACTGTTTGACCTGAAAACTCTACGATAATCAGGGATGCCAATGCGACGACGATTACAATGTCGAATATGCGGTCAGCTCCTGCTATGCCGAGCCCTATTGCACTGGCAGCTAAAGCGGCGGGCACTTCCCCTCTGCTGCCCATCCAAGAAATGAAGAGCTTCTCCTTCCTGGACAGTTTCTTTTCAAAAAAGGTTGAAGAGAAAACGGAGAGAGGGCGAATAACGGCGAAGAGCAGAATGACTATTACGGTGGCTTCAAGCCAAACTGGCGCAAGTGCCGCGACAGAGAATCCGGCTCCTAACACCAGAAAGATGATGCTTCTAGCCAGAAATGAGAAGTTGGACCAGACATCATGAAGCTTCTCTAAGGTTATGACTCCTGAAGACCTTTTGACGCCTTCCACTAACACGAGTCCTGATGCAACCACGGCGGTTGCTCCGCTCGCGCCAATCACCTCTGCCAGTGAATAGGACCCGAGAAAGCCGACCAGAGACAGATAGAACGCGTATTCTTGCATCTTGAATTTCCTTATCAAGAATGCAAGTGCGACAGATAGCAACGTACCAACGAGGAGACCTCCGAAGAAGAGTGTTGCAAAAAGGGAGACAGCGTTGAAGATTGAAACGCTTGCACCCAGTACAGCCCCAGAGATGATTATGAATAGCACTATCGAGGTTGCATCGTTGAAGGAGGCTTCGGCCTCGATGATCGTGGAAACTTTTCTTCCAACTCTGAAATGCTCGGTGAGGGCTATGGCCGCGGCTGGACTTGTTGCGGCCAAGATGGCTCCAAGAAGAAGAGCCGTCAGTGGTGGAGACTGGAAGATAACGTAAGCGACTACTGCTACGCCTACTGTGGATATTAACACGGCAGCCGTTGCGAGAGTGAAAATTGTAAATTTGAATTCGTTCAGAGTTTTCATATCTATACGGAGTCCTTCGTCGAAGAGGATTACGGGAATGGCCAAGGTCACGAGTGCGCTGAGAGAGAGGCCTAGCTTCAAAGGTGCAAAAACTCCGAGTACTTCTGGGCCGACGATGTACCCGATGATGAAAAGAGGTATAATGTTCGGTATCCCGATGCGTCCAGACAATTTTGCAGCGACAATTCCAGCGACCAGAATGATAAGAACTTGATCTACAAGAATATAGGGTTCAGCCAATTCACTCTCCTTCCTTCGACGCCGTTAAAACTGTCCGTACTTCTCTATGGGTGTGAGAATGAGAAAAATCCGCATTAGTGTAGAAGCATGTTTGTCATAAGCATGAGCGTTTGCTGAGGTTCCTGCTCTCATGTAGACCACGCGCGTGCTATCTGGGTTCCTTAGTTATTTCTTGTTTTTCGTGTATTTTTTTGGGAGTGGTTTCTTCTTCTTTTGTGTGCTCGGCATATTCTGCTTCTCTCCTTAGTTTTTGAGTCGTTGCTATAACACGACTGCAATTGATATAAACGATTGCTTATAAATACTTTTATTTTGCTATATTGAATATGGAACCACAATTACACAATAAATATGCCTAAATGAGTATATTAATCGGCGACCACATAAATATTATAAATGCCCAAGTTCATACTGTAATTAAGGCTGTTCGCATTGTCTGAGGAGATTGTTGTTTCAGGCGAAGACGCCTTAAAGGTTGCTGACGCGTTGAATTCGACAAGTCTGCGAGTCTTGCAGTTGCTCTCAAAAGAGCATTTGGATATTTCAACTATAGCTCAGCGGCTCAAGTTAAGCCAACCTTATGTCAGCGAGCAAGTTCACAAACTGCAGGAAACAAACCTGATACGAGTCAGCTACGAAAGTGGAAAGAGAGGAATTAGAAAGATCTGTGAACTAGCAGTAAAGAAAATCATCATAGAGATCTTAGCATTGTTTTCATAAGAAAGGCGCACTGTTTTGGCAGCCCCCAAATACAAAGTAACTTGGAAAACTCTTCTATTACCGATAATCGGTCTAGCTGCGTTCTTCATCTACATTTACGTTTTCAATGTCGACATTCAGGAAATCATTGTAAATATCGGTCAAGCAAATATGCAGTTTTACGTTATTGCCGCGGTAATCTCTGTTCTTGACGTTTTCTTCTTTACCCTCGCATGGCATTCGTTGCTCAGATTTCTCCGCGTGAAGTTCTCGCTTCTCAAATCGTTCGCACTCGTATGGGTAAGCATATTCATCGATGCCATGATTCCCGCAGAGTCGGTCAGCGGAGAACTTGCTAGGATATACTATGTGAACAAAGAACAGGATGGTACGGCAGGCAAGGCAACCGCATCGGTGGTGGCTCAAAGGCTGATCGGAACAGGTGTAGGACTTGCAACCCTGCTGGGCGGAACAATCATACTTCTGCTACAGAGCCTGCTGTTTGGGATGATACTCGGACTGATACTTTTCTTGCTAACAATTATGTCGGTTCTATTCGCTCTGATACTCATTCTCAGTTTCAGGGAAGAATGGACCTTCCGTATACTGGACAGACTGATTAGTTTTGTAGAGTGGATTAGCAGGGGACGATGGAAACTAACGAAGTTACGCGAGGAAGTCGTTGAAATCCACAAGACATTCCACGCAGCGATCAAGGAATATGTTCATGCCCCAAAAACTATTGCAATTGCCGCATCCTGCACTATAACCTCATGGGTATTTTCAGTTCTAGTCTTCTATTTCACGTTCTTGGCGGTTGGATACACTCAGATTAGTTTGGTCGCCATCGTTGTCGTCACCTCCATCTTCACAGCCGTCAAATCGATTCCAATCGGCGTTCCCTTCGAGGTCGGTCTTCCCGAAATAACTCTGACAACACTGTTCTATTGGTTCGGCGTGCCTGGACTTACCAGTGCAACCGTCACGATTCTGACACGATTATTGACGCTCTGGCTCAGGTTCTTCATCGGTTTCGGAGCTCAACAGTGGCTCGGTCTCAGAGGAATAATCACACGTGAGAAGAAGGGGACAAGCTTCACGCCTACATAAGCAATGATATATCAAATTTGTCAGAGCTAATTGCCTAATAATCGCATCATTACGAGCTTCCATAGGCTCGAGTTGTTGGCGGTTGCTTTTCCACGCGCGCTACGCTTAATTTGTTTTTGCGCTTGAGATCATCCAGAATAGCCCTTTGGTGAAAATACATCAAGCCTAAAGTAAATTCGCGTGTTAATATTGAACAGGCTTAGGCCCAAACCAAATGAGTAGTTCGATATTGAAGCCAAGCATGTGCAGATGCATAATAATAGCGTTGCGCAGTAGGCTGTTGCTAAATCGAATCGTTCGTGTCAATTTCCAAGTAGCGTTTGGGCATGATGGTGTTTTCTTGGCACTCTTACGTGCTAGGTCATGGTGTTTGTCCAAGCCTTAGAATGGCAGAGCAAGTTTGTGTGAATTCCGCGGATTTAGCAACACGCTGGCCCGTGCGAAAACTGGCGTGCGTTCAGATAGAGGAGAGCTCCACTATTTCTCTCACTACATCGATCCCTAGTGCGCGCTAGATATTATCGTGCGTGCCGTTTATATCTGACCTCACTGTGCAGTGGATATTCGAGAAGGATAAGAACAAGTGAAGTCTCCTAGAACTTCTAGCGAGCTTGGCTATTTTAGAAAATGGGTTCCGATCGCTCTTTTGATAGGTGCGGTTAGCGGAGCAGGAAGCATTCTTTTCTATGAAGCAATCAACCTCACTGGCACGATCCTGCTCAGCGGCGTTACTGGGTTTTTTCCTCCTTCGCCAGTCGGAGAAGGCGGAAGCTTGGGGTTAGTCTCGTCACGTCTTTACTTGATTCCGTTGATAACTACTGTTGGAGGACTTTGCAGTGGTATACTCGTCTACGGCTTTGCACCAGAAGCCGAGGGCCACGGGACTGACGCGGCAATAGACGCTTTTCACAATAAAAAGGGTGAGATTCGGTCCAGAATACCTTTGGTTAAGCTTCTGGCTTCAGCACTAACGATAGGCTCGGGAGGAAGTGCAGGCAGGGAAGGTCCGACAGCGCAGATAGGGGCAGGCTTCGGTTCCTTCCTGAGCAAAAGACTTCATCTCAGCTTACACGACAGAAGGATCGCAGTTGCAGTTGGCATAGGTTCGGGAATAGGCGCCATCTTCAAGGCGCCGTTTGGAGGGGCCATAATGAGTGCTGAGATTCTTTACATGGGAGACTTTGAGGTGGAGACGTTGCTACCAGCTTTTATAGCTTCGACTGTGGGATACAGTGTGTTCGCGTCATTTGCAGGATGGACGCCCATATTTGGCTACCTGAATCAACGTGCCTTCAACGACCCGCTTGATCTGCCTCTCTACGCTGTCTTGGGTATGATCTGCGGTCTAGTTGGTATCGTATACGTCAGAGGGTTCTACGGCACATGGGCTCTTTTTCAGCGTCTAGGAATACCAAGGTTCTTGAAGCCGGCTCTGGGAGGATTTTTAGTGGGCATTATTGGAATGTTTCTCCCGCAAGTGCTCGGTATGGGGTATGGTTGGCTTCAGATAGCAATGAACGGCGACTTTGCCTTGTTCCCTATCACCTTGATTCTAATAGTCATCGTAGCCAAGATAGTTGCCACGTCTCTTTCGATCGGTTCAGGAGGAAGTGGAGGAGTCTTCGCACCAGCCTTGGTGATAGGCGGCTTGCTAGGAGCAGTACTCTGGGTATTCCTAGACGGAGTTTTGCCAAATTTCGGTCCTGGCCTTGCCGCATTTGTCATAGTGGGGATGATGTCCTTTTTCGGAGGTGTGGGCAAGGTGCCTGTTGCCGTCATACTCATGGTTAGCGAAATGACCGGAGGATTAACTCTGCTGGTTCCCTCGATGATAGCCACCGCCATTGCATACGTAATCACAGGAAAGAGTACGATCTATAGAAGCCAGGTTCAATCAAGGGCCGAGTCGCCAGCCCACAAAGGTGAATACTCCATTCCCCTAATGCAGAAGCTCTTCGTCAAAGACGCAATGACGAACAAGGTCATCACAACTACGCCCAACTCGCTGCTTTCAGAGGTCGCTGAGATAATGGCAAAGAACGGAATAAAAGGTACGCCAGTTTTGGATGACAACTGCAGACTTGTGGGTATGGTCACACTTACGGATATTCTTCAAATTCATCCAGACCAGAGAGCAACGAAAATGGTAAGCTCCGTAATGACGAAAGAGCTTGTCACAACGATTCCTGATGAAAGTCTTTACGCAGCTTTTGACAAGATGACGAGTAACCAGATAGGACGCCTGCCAGTTATTGAGCAAGAGGACAGCATGAAGCTGATAGGCATAATCACGCGAGAAGATATCTCGCGAGTCTACAACATAGAGATTAGGTCAAGACTGGAAGAGGTTAGACTTTCAGGAAGCGTCGAAGAAAATAGCAAACCATATCCCTGAACAAAAAGGGCTGCAACCAACGGCAACACATAGATCAATTGCCCAGAAAGCCTGAATGTCTGTTCTACGAGTCCGCTCTAACAACATACTATTAACCGCTAGCGCGGTGGTATGGGAAGTGTTAAACGTGGTAGGCGCTCAAGCCATGTTATGAGCGCCCTTGCGCGCACTGTTTAGCAATAGCCTAGCGTGTCGACATCGAACGCTGGGCTAACATACAAGTGCACGAATATCTAGACTTTTTCTCAAGCTGCTGCACGCTTTGATTGTCACTACATGTAGGCAGCGTTCACTTGTTTCTGCTTAGCTTTTCGATAGATGGGAACGTATGCATATCCGTTTATCTCACGTACAATTCCGCAGTTCTTGACTGGAAAGCCAACTTGCAGTCAACGAATGTTGACAACCGCTTCCACCACAAATGAGGAAAACAGCAGAACGCGCTCAACATGCTAATTTCGGAACTGTAAAGAGTCTGCGAGCGCACGCGAACAATGTCCTAGTTAATGGCGTTCTAAACACCGCCGCTAGACCGGCGGCAGCTCCCGTAATGAATGTCCTCCTTACGTTATGAATTTGAGTGTTAATTCTCCTTGCAATGTTTGACGCTATCCCCCCTCCGACGAGCAGACTCGGGTCTTCAGGGCTAGCGCTGCCTCCAAAACCTAAGGTGAAAATTGAGGCAAACGTCTTTGCTACAGTGTCGCGAACACTTACCTCACCATTGCTTAAGTGATATCTCTCCAGAACCAGATGGGTCCCACTTCCTGCGGTCTTTGTTTCAGCGAAAAGTTTGACCGTGACGTGAGAAGCGGCTAAGGCAAGAAAAGCGAACAGAAAATAGCCAAAATTCCAATGCAACCAACTAACAAGCAGTACCTTCCACGATTTTCTATCTGACCCATGTCCAGTCAGCAATCCTTCTAATATGTCACAGGGAAATAGAACTCTGCCCTAGGACTCAGTAAATCTTTCTAGCGTGCATCGCCTATGTGAAGTTCCTATTTATTCTTTTTCCTTCGAATCATCTTGAGATTTCTTTCACACCTTTCCCTCATTGCCAACAGAGGACAAGTACGTATCCACCCACCAAAACGGACATTTTAGCGCGCTAACGTGTTGCTAAATTCGGGGAATTGACCTTAACTTGTTTGGTCATGCTTTGGCTTGACCTAGACGCCCGTGATTTGCACGTGGAAGTGTTAGGAGAATGCACTATGCTCAGAAAGTGAGCAGAAATTGACATCAACAATTCGATTTAGCAACGCCCTAGCGCGGGCGACTCGTTACCAACAGCATTACATCTGACGTCAAAACTGAACAGCAGAAAGTCAACTCTGCCTACAATCCCTGACTATTGCAATGAAAATTACATCTGACATTACAAACGTAAGGGCTGAATCGACTCTGAACAGTAGTCCAGACTGTTTTTCTTCATGGTTTGTTGCCGTTACAGATTACGTCTGACATTACAAACAAAAAGAGGGGGGTCAACATCAAAACCTTACAATTCAATATTACAAAGAATGTAAAACAAGAAGGGGGGGGGTCAACTCCGAAGGAAGAGGTCCGACGGTAGGAATCCCCAGAACCATTACACCCAAACACTGATGTTTTGGGTCGGAAGCTAGAAACCTCAATGCACAAACAAAAAAAACCAAATTGGAGAATTTTGGCAGCCTCAGATAGCTGCAAACTTTTCCTGCCTACTATCAGTCTGCGAGTGGGAAATAGCTTAATTGCGAATGAAATGGCTAGGTTTTACTAGCGTTTTTTCTAGCCACCAGAGAGCCGATGAGAGAATCATCATATGAACAGCGCACGTCTACTCCGTGAGAGAGTGATGCCAATTGATAATGTACTCGGGCAGCGTTAATCCTCTTTCACCCAGCCTTTCAACGAGTTTCACTGGTAGGGGGCTCAGAACGTAAGCTGCTCGCATGTAGAATCTCCTAGGTTGTCCCGGCTTGGCCTCCTCGTCCAAGCCTATGTGAATATCTGACTTGCCCGCAAGGGTCGACTTGTTCGTTTTGGTGATGGACAGGACGGTGCCGTTCATTTTCTTCACGATGTTGCACCATGCTATGACCGGTTTGGTCTCGCCTGAGTATGAAAGCAGGATTTCTAGATCGCCTGGTCTTGGCGGAGGAGTGTTTACTCCTCTCGTTATGAAGACGTTATCTCCCAATGTGCTCTTAATATGAAATAGTCTCACGGCGGTCATCTTGACTATCTCGTTCGCTGTGCCTTTTCCGCCGAGGAAAATGTCTGTCCGCCTTTCTAGGATGTCAATGAGCCGTGAGTAAGTTTCAGCCTCCGTTACTGAGTCAATCAGTGGTCCTAGCTTCGAAAACTCTTCTTCACAGAGCTGAAGCACCTCATGCGCTTCTAAGTTTCGGAACATGGCCTCCGTCATCATGCCCAGAAGGAGGAGGCTTCCCAGCTCGAAGATGTCTCCCATTATGCCAGTTTCACTGTAGTCAAGTGAGGGTTTCGCTTTGCCTCTTCCTGTGAGTTCAACAACATGCCCACACTTGTTGGCGATTTCCGCGAGCTGCGACTTCACGTTGGAAGTTATGAGTCCCATGGAGAATTTTGTCGACTTTTTCTCTCCGATGTACCTTGAAAGATCCTGAGCCATCACAAGCGGATCGCCCGACACACCACTCCCCGAGTTGACCAAGAGCAGAGTCTTGTTGTAACGCCTTTCAAATTCAGCCGCAGCGTCATACATGTTCTTGCCTGGAAACCCTGGGTCATCTGGGGTCACTACAACTTTGTTTCTCCAGCCTATGTGGCTGATCGCGATTTGGCTCATGGCCGCGTTAAGCGAATACAAGGATCTTCCAGATCCGCAGCAGACGACGCAGTCAGCTGATTTCAGATCTTCATACAGTAAGGCTAGATCTCTCTTTCTCATATTCAGTAGGTTGTCTCTGATCCTGTTAATGTAGCCGATGCCACAAACTTTGCTTCTGATCTCTTTCACGCCCGGTTTAATCCAGAACTCTGCAACTCTATATTTGTCTTGCGCGTACCAACCGAGTTCACTTCGCCAGGATCGTTCGTACATAGCATAAACTTTTTTTCTGGCGTCAGGGTTTGCATTGACCAAATACACATTGCAAGTGAAGCCTTTGGAAAACGCTATAGAAACAACTGAGCTTACGAGGCGTTTCAACGGACTTGTGGCAGTTGACAAACTCACCTTTTCCGTCGAACGCGGCGAGGTTTTCGGTTTGCTAGGACCTAACGGTGCCGGGAAAACGACGACGATTTCAATGCTTTGCACCCTTCTGAAACCCACTTCCGGTTCAGCAAGGGTCAACGGCTTTGACATTGCAAAACAGGATACACTGGTGCGTAAATCAATAGGCATAGTCTTTCAGGATCCCAGCATTGACGATAGACTGACGGGCAGAGAGAATCTTTACATGCACGCCAATCTCTACGGCGTTCCCCCAGGTGAGCAGAAATCGCGTATCGACAGAGTTCTGAAGCTAGTTGAGCTTGAGGCCAGGGCGGATGACTTGTTGCGGACGTATTCAGGCGGCATGAGACGACGGTTAGAGATTGCGAGAGGGCTAATACACTATCCGAGGGTGTTGTTTTTGGATGAGCCAACGATTGGGCTTGATCCCCAGACGCGGGAGCACATCTGGTCTTACATTGAAGATTTGAGAAAAGCTCAAGACATAACCGTCGTTCTCACGACGCATTACATGGACGAAGCGGACAGGCTCTCTGATCGCATTGCAATCATGGACTACGGCAGAATAGTGTCTTCAAATACACCCGTCAAGCTGAAGGAAACGTTGGAAGGCGACGTCATAACGGTGAAAACCAAAGAGGCGGATAGGCTTTCCTCTGTGCTTGTTGGAACTGCAAGTATTCTCAAGACTAATATTGTAAGCGAAGGGGTTGAACTAACGGTGCGCGGTGGAAGAGCCGTCCTCCCTAGGGTAGTAGAGGCTGCTGCGAAAAACGGAATATATATTGAATCGGTTTCTCTACGCGAGCCCAACCTCTCTGACGTTCTTCTACAACTACACTGGACGTGCTATTCGGGTTGAGGGCGGTGACGAGCTTCATGGTTTGTCCGCGATTCGAAGGAGGCGCATCAGATGACCGAGATCCGAGGAATCTACACGCTTTGGCTGCGCGAAGTCAAACGTTACCTCCGGGACAGGGCGAGAATCATCAGCAGCTTCGTCCAGCCTTTGCTCTGGCTGGGGATTTTCGGAAGCGGCATCCGTTTTGCCCAGAATCTGCCCCCCGGCTTGACCCCCCAGCAGTTTATCTTCCCAGGAATAATCGGGCAGACGCTCTTGTTCACTTCAATGTTCATGGGCATATCAGTCATATGGGACAAGGAATTCGGTTTTATGAAGGAAATACTCGTGGCGCCGATTTCTCGTTTTTCAGTTTTCTTGGGTAAAATGTTTGGTGACAGTACTGACGCTGTGATTCAGGGAACAATCGTTTTCATATTAGGTTTGTTGCTGGGTTTAGAGTTGAATCCACTGATGTTTTTGGAGACCTTGGGCATTATGGTTCTAATCACTTTCGGGCTGGTCGGTATAGGACTCACGGTGGCCAGCTTTATGGAAAGCTTGGAAAGCTTCGGAGTTATCCAGAGCTTCATAAACCTGCCGCTGTTCTTTCTTAGCGGCGCAATTTTTATCATAGGAGCAGGCGTTCCAGCTTGGCTGCAAGTCGCGTCAAGTTTTGACCCGCTGACTTACGGTGTGGACGCTTTGAGAACGGTTATTCTTGGCAACGCATGGCCGCCGTTGCATCCACTGTTCTATGACCTGCTTATAATTTCAGCCTTTGACGTTGTTATGATAACTATTGGAACAGTGGCTTTCAGCAGAAGAAAGTAGCTTGCCGCATAAAAAACTCGTCACTTTAAATGATCATTTCCGTTATACACGCATCGTTTGGCAATTCCGGAAAGTCATAAAACTGCATGTTTCTCTGGCACCGCAAAACCAAGTATGTTTATCTCTTGCGTGTCTTTGGAATCCGTGCAAGTTTAATGCCTACGGTTTTTGCAAGTTTTTGCAGGTCATCGTTGCTCATCCATTCAGTCTTTAGATATTCGCAGATTTTTTCGTCATTTAATCCCAGCCGCCTTGCCTCTTTGACTGCATGGCGATAGGCTTCAACCTCAGTGGGTCTGTCGATGTAATCGTAATCGCTGTCAAACAGTTCTTTTCCTTCCATAAACTGTTTTACGTGCACTAGTTCATGGATTACGTCGAGGTAGATGTCAATAATGTCTCCTTCATTCAGATATCGCGCGCCCACTATGAGATGCCCGTCAATCTCGCTTACTCCCATGTAGCCTCTTATTCCCGCAAACTCGACTTTCAGGTTGCTCAGCACCTTCTCGGTTTCAACGCCGAATGTCTCCTTGACCGCTGCAACGTTTTCGAAGCCCTTGAAGTACTTCATGAAAGGATACATCGCGATCTTCACATTGCGCGGGATTTCAACGTTCAACTGCTTTTCTATTGCTGCCAGTCCTCCCTGTGAAGCTTATCTTGAAAGGATGCAAATTAGTAAAGTTTATGCTTGTGTCCAAGTGTTGAAAGTGGGCGGAGATCTGCAGGGTTGGGAGCTCTGTCAACATGTTCCACGTTAGAACCATGTCTCAGGCCGATTTCGATTTTGCCGTTAAGATAACAGACCGTATGGGGTGGAACTTGAGTGTAGCAGACTTCGAATTCATGGTTGAGCTTGAACCTGAGGGTTGCTTCGTGCTGTTTGAAGACTCGAAAAGGATAGGCCTCGCAGCAACGGTGAATTATGGCCCAGTGGCTTGGTTTGGAAACCTGATAGTCGACGAGAACTACCGAAACAAAGGAGCAGGATCCATGCTAGTTAAACATTCAGTGGCGCACCTTGCAAACAAGAATGTGAAGACCATAGGTCTGTACGCTTACATGGATAGAATCCACTTTTACGAGACACTCGGGTTCAAATACGATTCAGAATTCACAGTTTTGAAAGGAAAGGGCTCTGCCCAGCGACTCAAGTCCACTGCTAGGCAGGCTGAAAAAAAAGATGTAGGCGGCATCATGGAACTTGACAGCTCTTGCTTTGGAGCTGACAGAAAAAAACTGATTGAACCCATTATCCTCGACCTAGACAACCTGTGCTACGTCTCTGTTGAGGGCGAACGTATCGTCGGCTACGTAGTGGCCAAGGTCTTCGGAAGAAGGGGCGAGATAGGACCGCTGGTGTGCTCTAAAGGGCAGAATGGCTTGGCCGTCAGTCTTTTGAGCGCCGTACTTGGCAGGTTGGAGGGATACGAAGCCTTGACGTATGTTCCCAACAAAGAGAGTGAGCTTCTCAGCTATCTGAAAACGTTGGGGTTCACTGAGAGTTTTCGTGTTGCCCGAATGTTTCGGGGCACCTACATCAATAAAGACTGCATCTGTATGGCTGAATCATTGGAAAGGGGTTGAAACATCATGTCAGAATTGGCTCGGATAATCGTTGAGGATTTCCTGAAAAGTTCTTGGGCGTGTGTCGAAGCGTTAGAAGCAGAGCTGGCCAGTTTCAAACCGGAGAGTGGCAGAAAGGTTCGCTTCTTCCATTTCAAGGATGGACGCAAAAATCAGGCAATGTTTGACAGTGGGCACTTCTTTCTAAGGGCTTCTGTTGAATATTCAAATCCGCAGCTTACAGTTGAGGAGGTTCAGGGAATAATAGCAGCTCGTTTGCTTGAGGTCTGCGGGAACCACTTCTACTACTACGGGCTTCGCGCTGTCGATGCTGGAGACATCGAGGAAATATGTGAAATGCTCAGCAATCCTTCTCAAGGGGTGATCGTCCCATTTTTGCTCAACACTGATGAGATTGAACCAGACAGGTACTCGATGAACCCCTTGAAAGAGTCTATTGTAAACAGTGGACAAAGCGCTTTTCCCTGTGCCACCGTCAAAACGGAAGCCCTAGAAGTCGATGGTAACTTCGCCAAGAAATATGAAGGTTCTCTCATTTGCAAGAGAGAAATCGACCTAATAAATCGTCACCTGAGAACATGCGGCAACAGCTACGTTGACATGGTTGACGCCGTTAAGAACGAGCAACTGGAAAGACTTTCCCAAGCATTTGGAATCGACCTTAACGTCTACTCCCTGCGCATGCCCCTGTCTGTCCTCAGCGAAGAGAAATCTGACGGTCTGTTGCATCACATAATCAGCGAGACGCATTCCAGCTACGGAACAATCGAACGAGTGTACGCATGCATGGGCAGAAGCATGAAAAACCTCACTACTCTCCTTACCGTTCCCCACTCGGCCAAGGGTTACGCTTCCAAACGCGCCGTTAGGGGACGAATCTACTTTGACGGCGCCAATCTCAAAAACATCAAGGTCGACTACAAAACAGTTTTGCTCTACCCAAACGCGATCGACCCAGGCGACGTTAGCGTCGCAAAAGCTGACGACACTTTCAACGTTGAAGCAAGCAAACTCATCAACTACGACTACAAAGAAACTCCTTCATCCCCCCAATTCTTCCTTTACTCCTTAGCTTCACCAGAAAACGCGGTTCTGTGGCACGGCATAGGCGCGTTCGGCGCTTCCGAACTGCTAAAAAGCTACACAACCATTCGCGCAGCATGCGCTAAGGGGCTCTTGCTCAAGGGCCTAAGTGAGAAGTACAATGCGACAACGAAAATACCTTTACAGTTTAACTTGGTTCCGAAATACATGTGGTTCCACCCCGTCCATCGAAACATAGACGCAAGCATCGGCTGCGTCCAAAACATGAAAGACCTAGCTGACCTAGGCATGAAAATGGAGCACCTTCAAACCGACCAATACCTTCGCACCTAAGAGCTTGGCCATTATCGAGTCTAGATATCTAAGAGGTTCCGGGCGGCAGAGCGTCAGCGCGCGCGCTGACGCTGGTTAACACCCAAAACCATCTGACGCATAGTTACCTGCACCAAAATCTATGAGTGACCGATTTTCCGTCTCCAATTTTTCGCTCTAACCATGAATTTGACATCTGAACCCTTGTACGCCTTGTTCAATTCTCTAGCTTCTTTCTCAGCTTTCTTCTTTGTCCTGAAACGTTCTCCAGCAACAACTCGAATAGGACTGTTGCCTTTTCTTCTGACAAGAACGTAGGTTGGTGAACCGCGTCTATGATAGCTCAAATGGACTCACAAAAGAAAAATCGCCTACTACACAGGTCTACTTTTTGATTCCTGTTGTTTCTGGATCAACTTTCTAATTGTGCTGAGCAGATTCTCGTAGTCTACTGGCTTTGTGAAATAAGCGTCTGCATGTTTGTTCACGCATTCGATTGCGTTTTGCAATGTAGGATAGCCTGTAATCATGATCTTCACGATTTTCGGAGTTGTTTCTTTCAGTGCAGTCAGCAGTTCTGTACCTTCCATGTCTGGAAGTCTAAAATCTATCAATGCAACGCTGTAGAGATCGGCATTCGACTTCCTTATTGCCTCTTTTCCATTTTCAGCCGTGTCAACGGTATATCCTTCATTCTGCAATATTGCAGCGGTCGTTGTCCTTATGCTTTCGTCGTCGTCAATTACAAGGATTCTGAGTTGTTCGTCCAAACTTCTTCACCTAAAATGATTTGTAGCATTTCACTTTTGTCCTACTTTATCATTAAATCTGAGAGAAAGCTAAAAGAATTATGAATCCGAAATTATGATTGAAAACAAATCAACAATAAACTTATTCCAATCAATGCAGTGTTCCCCTTGCCTTATCCCGCGACAGTTAACACGTAAGCCCATCCCATGACAAGTTAACAGAATCGTATCTCAGTTTTCCTATCAGCCCCATGAATCACCCTATTTCTCGACCTCTGACCCAAACCCTTCCCAAAACAGTTTATGAAATCCGTCGGTTGGTTTTATCCTCAGTATTTGATTACCCGCATGAAATTCTTTCCGATGAATAGTTATTTCGCTTACTCCGTCTCTTAAGCCCATTAGACATACAAATATCCTGTCACGAATCCTTTCTGATTCCTCAAATTTGTGGAGAAAGCCTAACACCTCTTCAAGTGTTTGAAATTCCTTTTCTCCACCTATGATTTCGTGGGTTTTAGGATTAAGTATGGCAACATGATATTTCTTGTCTAGTTTATCATCCAACTTTCTCACCGAATAAAATCAATAGGTGCGTCCTATCTAAGACTTTTTCCCAACCCTAGGTCATTCACCGATTCTTCACAAGGACTCACATCAACCGAAAGGTAACAGCTTCCTAGAAAAGCCTAGTCAACCTAAGAGGCGCG
>CAWIRG010000008.1:0-12680 GCA_963838505.1 Candidatus Bathyarchaeota archaeon | reverse complement strand
ATTTTCACAGGAGGGCAATATCAACGGATTTTTTAGAGCTCATCTGGTTGTGCATGGTGTTCGGCAGACGAACAGTATGGGCTCGTTTTCCGTGCGCGCCGTATAAGATTGCTTATGTAAAATGTAGGCTCTAACCTATCAGACCTATAAGAAACAACGGACATAGATAGACTCGGTAAGAATATGCCAAAGAAAAGAGCACACGCAGGACTTAAGAAGAAGAAGAAACATCAAGAAACATAATCAATGCACCGCGCTAATAGAATGAGAACAATATCGCCTCCATCACCCGACTGTTAACACGAAGAAGGATCACCCGCCAAGTTACCAGAACCGAAGATAAGAAGAGATTTAAGAATCATCTAGGCAAAGCACTGAAACAGGTTGACTCTTCAGATCAACTGGCACTGATTAGAGCTCCGATTGAGGGATAGTAGAAAAATGTGTGGAATATTCGGTTTTTCATTAAGAAAACCTGTGTCCATGAACAAAGTTTTCAGGTTCTTAAAAACTGGAGGTCAATCAGCTTCCGCATGAGCCACGGCCCGTTGGCGGTTATGGTGCCGGCGTCGCCGTGCTGCTGGAAGATGGCGACCTGCTAGTTGAAAAAGTTGGAAAGATCGATGGATCCCCTGCTTGCCACCTGCCTGAAATCGTCAAGGTCAAGAACGCCTCCGTCTTGCTTGGGCATGTGAGAATGCCGAGCCCTGAGTTCATGAGCACGGCCAAGTTCAAAGAGACTGCACAGCCCTACATCGTTGAACGCGACCCAGGGTTAACAGTGGCCTCGGTTCACAACGGGAAAATGGAGAATTATGAAGAGATCAGAAAAAAGTTCGGTGCCGGACACGTTTTCGAATCTGAGAAGGTTGAACTCATCGATTCAGAGGTCATTCCGCATTTTTTCGAAGAGATGTTCAACGAAAAAGGAGAAGTTGCTGAAGCCCTTTACGGGTTTTTCTGTGCCTTGAAGGGCTCAAATGCAGTGGCCATGCTGCAACTAGGAGAAGAAAACTCGTTCCTGCACCTTGTTCACAAAGGAAAAACGAGGGGGCTAACGGTCTGGACCAGCGAAAAAGGCGAGGTGATCTTCTGCTCAAGGAAACCACCGTTGATAGAGGAATTCGGGAAAACACTTGAAACAGGAAAGTTCAGAGAGACGGTTTCAATACTGTACCGCGAAAGCGTTGGTCTAATACTATCCTACCCATTGCCGCGAAGATAAAGAATAAAACTTTCGATCACCCATCGTTTCAGCTTGTGAGAATGCCTAAAAGCCAAGCGAACTCAGAGGTGTTCAACCAGCTCGCGAAACCCATTCGTGACTCTTTGTCTGAGCTGGGCTTCACCGAGCCCACTTTGCCCCAGAAAATGGCCATTCCTCACGTAGCAAGGGGCGAAAACGTTCTTCTGATTGCTCCCACGGGGAGCGGCAAAACAGAGGCGGTTCTGCTCCCGATTTTCTCAGACTTGATTCAGCAGGAAACAAGGAAGGGCATAGCCGTGATTTACATCACGCCTATGAGGGCCTTGAATCGTGACCTGCTAAAGCGCCTATCATTCTGGTCTTCAAGGTTGGGCATTTCGATTGAGGTGCGACACGGGGACACGGAAATGAAGCTTCGAAGAAGACAAGCGCTTTTTCCACCTGAAGTGCTTGTGACGACTCCTGAAACGCTTCAGGCCATTCTGCCAGGCTCACGCATGAGACAGCACTTGGCCAACGTGAGGTACGTCGTCGTTGACGAGGTGCACGAACTTGCGTCAAGCAAGCGTGGTGTTCAGCTTGCAGTCGCCTTAGAAAGGCTTCAAGAAATCGTTGGAAAAGAGTTTCAAAGAATAGGCCTGTCAGCCACTGTTGGCAACTCCGATGAAGTGGCCCAGTTCATCGCTGGAACAGGCAGAAGCATCAAGGTGGTAGAAGCCTCGTTTCTCAAGGGCTATAGATATCATGTTGAAAACCCGAGCCCAATCGAGTCAGACTTCGACCTAGCTGCAAAGCTCAACACGGCCCCTGAAGCAGCTGCAAGAATAAGACGCATAACTGAGCTTGTTGACAGTCACAGGTCAACCCTGATTTTTGTGAACGCTCGAACGATTGCTGAGATGCTGGGCTACAGGTTCAATCAGCTCGGGCGCAGTGACGTTGCTGTTCATCACGGGTCTTTGTCCAAGGAGGAGCGAGCCCAAATTGAAGACGAGTTTAAAGCAGGCGTCTTGAAAGCGATAATCTGCACGAGCACCCTGGAGCTTGGCATAGACATTGGAAGCATTGACTTGGTTATTCAGTATCTTTCGCCCAGACAGGTCTGCAGCTTGATTCAGAGGGTTGGGCGAAGTGGCCACCGATTGGACATGTTGTCAGAAGGCGTCATTGTGACCGCGTTTCCAGATGACACGTTGGAGTCGATTGCAGCGGTAAGAAACGCTTGCAAGAACAAGCTTGAACCCGTCGTGATCCATGAAGGTGCCTTGGACGTTTTGGCTCATCAAATCGTTGGAGCAGTGATGGATAAAGGGATAGTAGAGTCGAAGGAATTATTGTCAATTTTCAGGCGAGCGTATCCCTACAGGAAGATTTCACAACGCACTTTCTTGGAAGTGGTATACTTTTTAGAGCGCTTGGGAAACATAAGAATAGGGGAAGAAGGCAGAGTTTTGAGAAAGGCTCGGAAGACTAGAAGCTACTATTATGAGAACCTATCCATGATTCCAGATGAGAGACGCTATCCAATCGTGAACGTGATTTCTGACAGAAAAATCGGAACATTGGGCGACGAGTTCATGGCCTTGAAAGCCAGAGTGGGCTTGAACATCATCGTCAAGGGCAGAGTGTGGCGAATCGTCCAGATCGAGCAGGAAACCGGGGTTGTTTACGTTGTTCCTTCCGAGGATCCTCTGGCCGCGATTCCAGGATGGGACGGTGAGATGCTTCCCGTCCCCTTTGACCTCGCACAGGCAACAGGGAAACTTCGAGAAGAAATTGCAGATCAGCTAAAGAAGACAAAAAACGCGGAGGCCGCAGCTGAAACGCTTGCATCGAGACTCTCAACCGACAGATCTGCGTTGCTTGCAACAGTCAAAGAGGTTGAAGAGCACCTGAAAAGGGGGGCGTCGCTGCCCACGCATAATCATATCGTTGTCGAATCTTTCGACAAGTACTTGATAATTCACGCTTGCTTCGGTGAACTGGTGAATCGCACTTTAGGCTGCGTTTTTGACGCTGTGCTCTCAGAACGGGAAGTAATAGTCGGCTGGTGGAACGACGGTTACCGATTACTCATCGAGACACCCCGAAAACTGAACCCGATAGAGACTGAAAAACTGTCTAAGACGCTGTTTGAATTGACAAGTAAAGAGGTTGACAAAGCTTTCGAGGATTACTTGGAAGCAAAGTTTCCCTTCTCTTACAAGATGAAGTTTGTTGCTGAAAGGTTCGGTGTTTTGCCACGCGGAAAAACCATGAGCTATGAAAGCATGAGCCAGCTTCCGACACGATTCGGCAAAACCCCCATTTATGATGAAACACTGCGAGAGGCGATGATAGAAAAAATCGACACAAAGAGAGCCAAAGAGATCATGCGACATGTTAAGAGCGGCCTAGTAAAGGTCAGCACTGTGTGCAGCTTAGAGAAACCAACACCGTTGGCTTATCACATACTCGCAAAGTTTTCAGATATGTCAGAGCTGATGGCACCCGAACAGGTCTTGCTAACCAACATAGACAGGATGAAAATGGCAATAGAGGCCAGAACAGCAAGGATACTATGCATATCTTGCGGCGAATTCGCAGGCGATCTGAAAATCAAAGATATGCATGAACAACCGTCTTGCAGGAAATGCGGATCGAAGCTTCTGACGGTTCTGTACACAAGCCAAGACGCAAGCCATCTGGGCGAACTGCTCAGAAGAAGACGCGAAGGCAGTTCGCTGACGGAGGAAGAGCTGAAGGAGTTAACTCAGGCAAGACGAGCCGCGGACCTTGTTCTGAGCTACGGAAAAAAAGCGCTCATCGCCCTTGAAGTCAAAGGCGTAGGCCCTGAAACTGCCTCAAGAATTCTTGGAAAAATGCATCCGAAAGAAGAAGAATTTTATATGGACCTTCTGAAGGCGAAGATTCAGTATCTGCGAACCCGCGAATTCTGGGAAGAAAAAGAAAATCGGAAAGAATTCCGCAGCTTTGATCGTTCATAAGAAGATGAAAGGTTCCCAAGGTGAAAACTTGGCTGGTCTCACGGAGATGGTTAAAGATTTCGTCAGAAAGAAGGGAGCAACACTCGTAGGAGTTGCAACCACCAAAAGATTCTCAAAGGCGCCGAAAGATCATCGTCCGAGAGACCTCTTGCCGAACGCCAAAAGTGTCATCTCCATAGGTCTAAGAATAAACAAGTCTTCAATTCTTCAACTTCCAAAAACCATGAGAGAGTACAAGATAAACTATGACGTGGCAAACCTAAAGCTTAACAGCCTAGCATGGGAGACAGCTCGATTTCTCGAAGACCTTGGATACGAAGCTTTAGCGATTCCAGCTAGCTCACCGTACGACAAAAAGAAGAATTTCGGAGATCTGTCGCACAAGCACGCGGCCGTCGCAGCTGGCCTGGGCAGATTTGGAATGAACAATCTGGTCCTGACACCAGATCACGGACCTTACGTACGTTTTGTCACAGTCATAACAAGCGCCGCGCTCAGGTCTGATAGACCCTTGACTGAAGACATTTGCCTTCTGGACAAGTGCCTAAAATGCGTCAAGGCATGTCCTGCGAGAGCCTTGGAAAACCCAGTCTACGATGCTTCTGAAGGATGGCTGATAAACAAGGAGAAATGTCACGAATACATTCACATAGTCTCTGCCGGAGACATATGCGGCCTCTGCATCAAAGCATGCCCAATAACGAGACGACAAAAGCGCGCACGCTTTTCTGACTGCGGAACCACAACAACATATCTTTAATATACTCGGCGTAACTTTTCAAATGTGGACGTGAATCTTTGTCTGGACCGATTGACATAGTGCGCTCTATTCATAATGCGTTTCGTCGAGATATTTCTCAGATTGATGATTCAGTCTTCAAAATAGCACGTAGTGGTGGGGACCTAACTGCCGTTTTGGATCGACTTCATATTATGGACGAGATTCTGGATTATCACGCTAGGGGCGAGGAGGCGGCGGTTTTCCCCGCTGTCGACAAGTTGACCCCTCTTGTGGCGGAGGCTTACTTCATGGATCACCGTGAGCTTGACACCATGGTCAGCGGGCTGGAAGCAATGCGAAGAACACCTGATCCTCTGACAACAGCGAGGGCGACAGCAGTTCTAGCTTCGCATCTGAGAATTCATTTGGACAAGGAAGATGCTCATCTGTATCTGATCGTGAGAGAGCGAACAACAGAGAGCGAGCAGGCCTCTATCGTTGGACTCATGTCAAAAAAAGTGCCTCCTGATAGATTTCCAGCTCTGGTTCAGTGGCTGTTCCCCTTACTTGACTTTGATGATCGGGTAGTAGTTACAAAGGGTTGGATGATCCTCATGCCGCCACAGGTTTTTGCTGGTCTCAAACCTATAATAAAAAAGACCGTTGCTGAAAACTGGGTCGAGCTGGCTCGGCGAATTCCACAGCTCGACGACAAGTAAATCTGCACGACTTTCTAGAACGTTTGGGTTTGCGATAAAACTTTACCCCAACCCAACCCAATGTGACGATGTGCGCGCGCAGAGGCGTGCGCAAAAACGTTGAGCGGTTTTTTCGAAGGGCTGTTGCTTGTTCTTAAAGTTCTATAGTTTGGGAAGCGTAGGGCGCAAGTATGATTACTTTTGTCTGCGGCATCTTCTCCGTTATCATGCTTTCGAATTTTTTGTGTTGTCCTTTGGATCCGTGCATGACCACGATCACGGTTGGCTTCAATTCAGAGGCCAGTTTGAAGGCGTTTTCCGGGGACGCGGTTCGAGACCATCGCCCTGTGGGCAGAAAAGCTAGTTGTGACTGATAATCTTTCACGGGCACGTATCCTGAGTCGCCCGCGTGGAACACGAGAAGGTCCCCCATTTTTACCTGGAAGAGCATTATTGGACCACTGTGAACCCCTTGAACCGCCTTTACGATGAGGTCTCCATAAGCGTACGTTTGACCGGACGTCGCATTTGTCAGCTTGTCGCCGGGGATTCTTCCTTTCAATTTGTTGGCAACTTTGGCCTCGGCCAATACAGGCGCTCCAGTCGTCTTGAAAAGTTTCAAAGCCTTGCCCTCACTGAAATGATCCAGATGACTGTGCGTGAAGAGCAGAAGGTTGACTTCTTTGAGGGCCGCCGCCTCGTCATCCTTCAAAAAGCCTGCCGCGTCGATCAGAACGCTTTGTTTTGAGGTTCTTGCGAGGATTCCTGAAGCCCCAAGGTACATAACGGCAATCTGGTTCTCAGAAAGCCCTAAAGCAAAAAATTTGCCAATTTCTTCAGCTTTGCTCTGTCTAAACATGAATTGTCGCATTCCTCTGTGGGGGCTAGTTACTATAAATATCTTGGCCGACCGGCTTGACGATCCTTGATGGGCTGAATTATCTGTATGGTAAACCGCCTACGTTGAGTCTGGCTTTGAAGCCAGACTACTTGTCCAATCGGTGTCGTTTAAGCCAACCATTAGAAATGTTTACCCAATTGGTACCGTTTAGAACCCAGCCGTTTCGAATGTTATCCAGTCGGTGTCGTTTAGAATGCGCGCGCTATTCTGAGCTTTGACGTAGCACGAAAAGTATAAGTTGAGTTCAATTACACTGTTACTGCTAGGGATGCATTGGCGATGAAACGTAGTGTTAAGATCGTGTCGATTGTATTGGCAGCGATTGTCGTGCTTACGATTGGAATCGTCTTGTACGATGTTGGGGCGTTTGTTTCTACTGAACAACTGCAGACAGAAGGGTTCAAAAAACTGTTGACTGACCCTGAGACCTACGTCGCCGACTTTTACAGCGGCAAGGTTGAGGTAGCAGAGGTTAGCGTAGATGTTGGCCTTGTCATGCCTCAGCAAGACCTTGCTTACATGACGTTTTATGTTGCACACGAGATCGGGAGCGCGGGCGTGTTTGATTCGCTTTATCTCGAGTTTACACCAACGAATCCTGGCGGTTTCATCCATGTGTACATGGAAAGGCCGGGACCCCAGCTTTGGCCACCCATGGTTTTTCAGACTAGTAGCGACGGCATAAGCACAATCGTGGGAGTTGATGATTTAGGGTCTCTTGGAATAGGAACTATACCTCTCAATTTCTATCTGGGGCCTTACCAGACAACGGAAAGTTTTTGGTTTGAAGTGAATTTCACGATGCACGCAAGCGGTTCCTTATTGACCCGCCAAGTGGGATCAGCACAGATAGAGCTTCCAATCACGCTTGCAAACGCCACCTGATTTTCCCATCCTTTTCCCGCAACCGCAGGATAAAGTCGCGCGCGCTTTTCGAACTGCAAAAGGATACCTAGAAAGAAGGAACGTGAAAGAAAAATAAGAGTTTAAACCCACAAATTAGCAAAGGTTGACTATTGTTAGCTTGATGCTTTTTCTATTTTTTGGATTAGGAGCGTCCGCGATTCCTTTTAAGGCAAGTCCTGCTATGAGTGCTGCGACCACTAACTTCGTACTCGCTGTTACCGGCGCCGTTCCCAACAGTCCTTGATACGTTAACAACCCAGCTGTGCCGCCAGAGATTATACCAACTAGCCTGCCTAAGCAGGAGTTTCCCTTTTCATCCGTGTTTGGCAATATTGCAGTGCTCAAAAAATATCCCGAAACCCATCAACGACGCGTAGATTATGTCAAGCAAGCCTGCAAGAATTTGACAGAACTATCTGATCTGCTCTAATGTGCAAGAATCAGCGTACAATTTTGCTTACAGTTCAGCTATTATCCTTTTATCTGTATAATCTTTGTAACATTGTTAAGTGTTTCAACAGCCCATCTAGCACTGAACCCCGCCAACGCAGAAAGTAGCATAACAAAAAATTGTGATTTTATTTGCGTTTCTCCAGTTGCCGTAATGAAACCTGCGAGGAAAACGAGGTATACTAACGCACCCAGAATAGCGCCCATTATAGGAAGAACTGCATACCAGACGTACCAGACTTTTCTAAACTCTCTACGCCATGCGTGTTGCCAAAGCCACCAGAACCCGTTGAAAATACCACCTATAGCACCCCACAAGAAAGCCGAAGTAGGCACCCATAGAAAGGTGGAATTTGATAAACTTGATGAAAAGAAAAACCATACCACCAGAATGGTCACGAACATCGAAAGAAGATACAGCAGTGCTGGCCCTCCATAACAATACTTAAAGCGCCACCAGAACTTTGCTGAGTTGACGTGTAGATTGAACTCGTGGCAAGCTAAACTGTATTTTTTTCGGGCTTCAATCGTATTGGGTGGCTGTTGGGACAAATCTGCAAGACCACCCGCTATTTTGTCCATTATCGATTGATATGCGCTCGTATCTTGTTTTAGTAGCCCGTCTTCATTTGCGCTTTCCAGCGCATCCTGTAACAGCTCAAATTGGTTCTTCCAGGACGCAGTATCGTCATCTGCGGCTTTAGCCAAGTTTTTTCACGCTACCCTAAAATGGTAATTTCTCGCGATGGATGAGCTATCTTATTCATCTGGAGGATGTATTCTGGATCCTTCATCTGGCGGGTGTATTCTTCTGAATAATGCTTTCCCTTTCTTTTTCTTCTTTTTCTTCTTTTCTTCTTCTTTCTCAGGCATAACTCCGTCACCTTCCTTTTTTATTATGCTCCTGGTGAGCTTTTAAGCTTTAACTGACAGATGCGATAAGAATTTAACCAGCCAAATTAGCGCACAGTTTTGTCAGTAATCATCAAGTGAAGAGGACGACGAATGATGACGCGGAAACACCATGCTTAGTCATCCCTGTACCCGTTCCCTCTTACGTATGTTTTCCCCATTCTCTTTCCCTCGTTCTGAGTTATGAATATGCCATAACTCAGACTCTATGACAAGAAGTCGTTTGGCTTCGCCAAACTCCCAACGATGCTCGTCAACTGTATATGCAAAATGTATATGCTCTTACGCGTGCGCTATTAGCGAATTTAGGGACAAGCCAGCGAGCTTGATCTGAAAATCTTGAACGCGCGCGCTCGACAATGGTGCGCGCTGATTGCTCACGCTGAGGTTAGCCATTCTTTGTGTTTGTCCACTTTTCCAGCGACTATGTCCGCGTAGTATCCTGCTATACGCCTCGTCACGAACCCTGGATACTCTTTGCCCAGGGGCAAATCATCTATGCTGGTTATCGGCGTGATTTCCCCACCGGTTCCGCATAGGAAAGCTTCATCCGAAGCATAAAGCTCAACGCGTGCAATATCCCTCACTTCAACTGAAACGCCAAGATCTTCTGGTATTATCTTGAGAAGCGTCTCTCTCGTGATGCTCTCAAGAATTGACGCGGTCACTGGTGGGGTCATCACTTTTCCATTTCTCACCACCATAATGCAGGCACCTGTTCCTTCGCTGACAAAACCCCTGTTATCCAGAAATATTGCGCCGTCATAACCCATCCTCATGGCTTCTCGCAGGGCCAAAGCAGAATTGCCATAATTCGCCCAGGTCTTCGCCTGCGGAGGAAGCGCGTCGGAAGCGATGCGCCTCCAACTGCTAATCATGAACCTGCGGTTCTTAGAAAACTGCAAATTATCTTTGCCCAGCACCGTCTCGAACGTCCAGACGGGAATGACAACGTACACCTCTCCTGTTGCTCCAGCCTTCGGCCAAATTCTGGGTTGAATGTAAACGTTCGTTTTGAAACCGTTTGCCCCGATAGTCTTCCTCGTAGCCTCCAATAACTCCTCGTCAGTGTAAGGTATTTTCATTCCACAGACTGCTGCAGAACGCCGAAGCCGATCAACATGAGACTTCCATCGAAAAATGTTCAAACTTCCCCTGCCGTTGACATCATCTTTCACATAAGCCTTTATTCCCTCGAAAATGCCAAGATGGATGGGCTCCATAGCAGAGATAAGCGCCTTCTCAGTCCCGACGACCTCACCATTCATCCAACAGAAATCTGCACCATGAAACGCAACAGACATAAGATGACAACCTCAAACAAAACCTAAGCTCGCCACCCTTTCTATTTATGAGTTTTGATGCAAGCGCGCGCTAGAACATTTACCTGATAAGCAAATTCACGTTTTGGGGGTCGGAAGCACTTTGACCATGCACCTGATGTTTTATGCTGGTGCAGATTCGGTTGACAGTTCTGGTTGGAGAACAGAAGCGGCGCGCGCTAATTAGGGTTGCATCGTTCGGCGGGGCATGTATTGTTGTTGTGTCGGTTCAGGAAACCTGGAGTAGTGTTCGTGGACCACTTTCCATGCTGAATCTTGTTTGTTGAGGACGGATGTGACGCGTGAAGTCACGTCGAACGTCCTGTTTCTCATCACTGCCTGATAATGTATGATGAATGTGGCAATCGCCGTGTTCCCGAGAATGTTCGCTTGAAAATCCCTCAACTCGTAACTGTACAGGGACAGTACCTTGAACGCGTCGAACTCGTTCTCTAAGGCTTTTGAGCCTTCCTGCCTCTCATAGGGGGGCCAGTCGTCAAATTTGTTGTAGTGCTCATCAACTATTGCTTTGACCGCACCCTCGTCCTTGTTCTTAATGGCGTCGAGCCGATTAACTATAACATTCCTTATTTCATCCTGCGCGGATGATCCGACTGGAGTCTGTGCCATTTTGACACTTCACCCCTAGGCGCTTGTTCTTCTCTCTTCAAAACGCGCTAGTATCTTATGTTTCTTTCTCAAGCGCGCGTCCTTTTCTTTACTTTGCTCTTCTAGCATAAACAGTAGTGCGCGTCCCTCTAGAATCAACGTGTAATGCCATTAGCAATTCTCCACCCCCAAGCGCGTACTCTCCATTTATCCCTTCCACTCCACTCAGTAACATCAAAGTTCCTTGTGCACAAGTCTATATCACCCCGTCTGTAAGTCCTAAACGGTCTCAAATATATAAGAGCATTAGTGAGCGCGCGCGGTTGTCTAACTGTGGTTTTTATCCTTTCATTCCCAACATTCTTGTCTTGGAAATGGAAACGCGAAATGGGGTACTGTTTAAGATGACAATTGTTACTTAATCTTTACCGCCTCGCGGGTTGGGAGACCTAAACAACTTCAGGCTCGAATCCAATTAATTTCGCTAGGTTTCAGTTAAGCTATTCTGATTTGATGGACAAAATGGAAATTGCTAGTACTGGCAGCCTGAATTATCACGCGGGCTAATCTTGCCTTGCTAACGTTCCCATAGGATCCCAAGGTGGAAGAACAACAGGTTCGGTGCAGAGAACACTCAAGAGTTCTGGGGAGAGGTATTTTTTTCTAACAGTTATTTCGAACAGGTATTGGTCGAACCACTTATCCATCATATACATGTAACCTCTGTCCCCAATCGTAGCTCCCCAACTGTTTTCAACTCGCCATTTTTTCGGTTTTCCTTTTTCATCAAGATCCACACCTGTCAGCACCATAGCGTGTGTCATCTCGCTATTCCTGTATTCCAATCTTCCGGCCTTATCTAGCTTAAAATCTGTTCCGTAGACGATGTCATAATCATACACGTTCAAATCCATTGCGCCCATCTCTGTTTCAAGCATTTGGCCCACGTCACAGCCAAACCAAACCGCATGGTTGTCTTTTATCATGTCAACGGCAGCTTTCTTCAATGTCTCTATATCAACGTTTAAGTAATGGACTGGACGTCCACCGATAACGTTACCGAGATACTGCACCGTGTAGAGTTTATTATAGGGTTTGTCCTTGGTTGGGGCGTTTATCAGGCAGACTAGATCATCCAAGTCGACGTTCACATATTTCTTGTAGAACTCTCTTGGTGTCATATTACCATCCCTGTGGAATCTTTTGTCTTTGTCTCGCCATTCCCAGTAGAAGCTGCTCGGAGGCTTCCCTAAGTGAATTGCAAGCATTCGATAGAACTCCTCAAGTAACTCGCGCTTTGACCTTCGCAATTCCTCTGCAGAAGAGCCCTGAGCATGCATATCCCTGAGCAACTTCGCATATTCCCTCAGCTTGGAGACTAGCAGAGTGTTCATAGAATCGGAATCGCTGCTACTGAATGTCTCCGGCATAAAAGACTTCGGCACTACGCCGTACTTGTCTACGAGATTCACGAACATGTCCCACTGTCCACCATCGGGAAGTGGATCAGAGAGAAGCGCCAGAATCATCCGGCTGTCCAGTGGCTCATCCCTGGTCTCGATGATGCTCTCAAGGAAATAATTTGCCTTCTCCAGTTTATCCCAGAACATCTGGTAGACCTCGGAGAGTTCAAAGGTCTGAAGGTTCAACTTTTTCATAGCTTCCAGGCAGAGGAGACTAAGCCCAGAGAACAACCAACACCGCCCTGACCGCTCTTGATTAGTAGCCTCCGGTGACTCTATGAGATTACTGAATGTGTAGTTAATTCGATCGATTTCTTTTCGACTCAAAGCCACAGCTGCAATACCGTTCTGGGTCACCGCGTTCAACGCAAGAAGATTCTTAGGGTCCCTATCAAAAGATGCTAAAAATCGCTTAATATCCTCATTCGTGACACTTTGCATCATAATATTTCCCGACCATTTGGGATACATTAACTTAGATATCAATCGAACTAAGTTAAAGTT
>CAWIRG010000007.1:0-76891 GCA_963838505.1 Candidatus Bathyarchaeota archaeon | reverse complement strand
GTGAACTACATGTATGGTGGTGGCAACCTCGGAGTTGCAGGCTATTACTATGGATGGGGTGGA
Source organism: Candidatus Bathyarchaeota archaeon (assembly GCA_963838505.1). Classification (GTDB taxonomy): domain Archaea; phylum Thermoproteota; class Bathyarchaeia; order Bathyarchaeales; family Bathycorpusculaceae; genus JBEKCD01. The sequence goes on along the minus strand of CAWIRG010000007.1, from coordinate 76,828 downwards.
GCATGGGGATGGACGCCCTATGGCCCATATGAGATGGTGTGGTACTTTGGAACGTACATAAATCAGTACATTCCGACGTGGACAAGAGTCGGCGTAGCAAGCGTTATCGGATATGCTCTGACAGACTACCCAGCAAACGGTGGGACGCCCTACGGGCCACAATCAAACGCTGACGGCAGTACAACAACCTTCGCAATAACGAAGTATTAGAACCAAAGAAACAGTATCTAACTCCCCCATATTTTTTTGTTATAGTTTTAGCAGAAGACACTAGGTAGCAGCGTAGAACAAAACATTAGGGAAAAGCAACAGGGAACTGTGTACATTATCCGACATTTTGCACGTTAAACTGACCTCAACGCATTATCTAGCCTACAGCGTATCTTCAACAACGTGAGGGAAGACGCATCGACTTTCTTGCGTAACTCGTTCAGCGCGTTCGATTCTTGCACTCTCTTAAACCCAAAGATTTTAGGCAACATAGGAAAAAACATCTGAACGACGATAGATTCCTAAAAAACTTGGTCCTGTTTCAAAACATCCCCAAGCTAGAGCGAAACCTAAAAGAAAAACTGCCTCTCCGCATATTCGATTCCTGAAAACCGAAACTCATCATAACCCACTCAGCCTGCAGTTTGCCCTCTTCTTAAGCATCTGTCCACAATGCCCACATAAGCAGCCAAATGATTAATGCGTCCAAGTTGCCCGCTTAGGGCACACTGACAGAGAGTAGAATACTATTCCAGAAGCCTTTAATTCAGCTTTGAAGAATGCTTTTGCAAGGAACAGGATAACATGAGCAAATACGAAAAGATTTTCGTCGGCATTTTCGTTATGCTGTTAACGTTGGGCACATTAGGCCCTTTAGGCAGCGTGGCCGTGGCTGCGATCACGCCTTCACTTTACGTTAGCCCAACAAGCTACAGCGCGGACTCACTGGGAGAGACCGTGCCCATACAGGTTATTGCATATTTGGTCTTCAACCTGACCGGATTTCAGTTCCAACTGAGATTCAACGCAACTTTGCTGCATTGCTTGAACGCAACGCTGGGCAGCTTTTTCCCTTCCGCACCCAACTCGGCAACTACAATCGCAATAGACAACAGTCAAGGAATAATATCAATCCAATCCCACATTCAGGGCAGCGGAACCCCCGTCAACGGTTATGGGCCAGTGCTTTCGGCGAATTTCAACGTGATATACGCGACAACTTACCCGAAGCCTAGAGACACTTGCCCACTGGCAATCGTAAATGATACGCTTTACGGAATAGGAGACCAGCCTATTCAGCACGTTGTAGGGAACGGGACGTACATCGCCCCATACGCTCCTCCAACATTAGGTCTAACGTTAAACACCAACAAGAACAGTTATTACTTTGACGGAGATCGAATCAACATCAACGGCACACTTACAGGAAATGGTTCACCCATTCCTGACGGGCTCATAGCACTGGAAGTTCTAAACGGGCAAGGCGGCCTCAACGTGGCAAGAACACTTCCAACTTCATACAGCCCGCCCCCATGCCCGATGCAAATAGCGGCGATAATACCATGCGACATGAGTGGAGCACCTCAGAACTCTTTCCAAGTAGGAAACTTTGTCTACTTCAAAGTCACGGTTAAGAACACCCTCACAACCAGCAGGATCGGGCTGGTGATGGTTAACCCATACGATTCAAGCAACGCCTCATTAGGAGTCGCCTACTTTGGAACAATTATCCCCGCGGCAAGCAACACCACACTGATACTGAGTTTACCATTACAATACGACCCCAACCCGTACTTCCTCACTCCGCCAACCTCAGGAATTGCAACAGTCTACGCGACCGTCTGGACAGACTTGGTAGAAAACGGCGGAACACCATTAGCACAGGAGAACCAAGCAACGTTCACCATCACAGGATCCAACCAAGGACAAAGCATCTTTGCAGGTGCACCACCCACAGGAACCTTCAAAACAAGCGCAGGCATACATTTCGTCGAAGGACTCTACTCCTCAGGTCAACCCGCCACGTATACAATAGAGGTTGGAGCGAAATTCATGGGAAACAACGTGACTCAAAGCAAACAAATACACATGATACTGGGGGGAGACATAAACGTGGATGGAAAAGTGTCCCTTCTCGACTTGGTTGCACTTGCACAGGCCTACGGCTCCAAACCTGGAGACCATAACTGGAACTCGAAGGCAGACATAGACGGAAATGGCGTTGTCGGCCTCACAGATCTAGTAGTGCTCGCAGCGAACTACGGAAAAGGCACGGTCTAGCCGCTTCGGGCATAAGATTTTCCTCGCCACCTCGAATGCAAGCAGACGGAATGGAAACCTAACCACAGTGGCTTCACTCAAAGCAACAAGCTTGCCAAAAAACTGGTTGAGCGCGAGGATTGCTCTTGAGTGCGCCAGCACATGACAAAAACAAATGGCTCCATGTTCTCATCATGCCCTTCTTTTTCGGCCTCCTGTTTTCCCAAGTGGAAAAGCTAGATTGACAAACCGACAGTGTTTGACACGCGCTGCTCAATCGAAAATCTCCCTGCAGTTTTCTCTAGGAATTCCGCTAGTAGCTGAATACCGTAGATGACAAAACTGAGGAGCACGCCTTATTAAGTCATGGAACGCATTCTCAAGCTGACGAAGGCTTGCAAGACTTGTTGCGTAGACTTTTTTGCACAATTCTGATTTTTGGTTTATTAGTGCTGATCCCAGAATGCGTCGTACACCCAGTAAGGGCAGCTGCCAGTCTCAGCATTCTGCCGACAGATTCAGGATACCTGAACGATAATGGACTGTACTGCGTGGTCGGCGAAGTGGAAAACACTGGAAACACCACCATGACCGACGCATACGTCAACGCGACCTTCTACGACTCAACCGGCGTGTCCGTAGCTGAAATCTCGCAGCCTATAATGTTGTCCACGATTCTTCCAGGCAGAGTGTCGCCCTTCGAAATCGTCCTCTACAGCAACGCAGAATCCCAAAAAGTGCACAATTACACGCTTCGCATCGTTAAATCAGCCACCACCTCGAACGGGCAAATCGGCCTTTCAATATTATCTAACATATCAGCCCTTGACTCGAACGGATTCCACATCAATGGCACTATCAAAAACGTGGGCGCACAGAACATTTCCTTCACCCAAGTGATAGCAACATTTTACAACCAGAACGGACATGCCATCGCTGCAGTATTCGTCAATTCATCTCCAAACCTGCTGAGCGTAAATCAAACAGGACAATTCGAAATTTTGCTAAACACTTCAGAAGCAAGCCAAGTGAACCACTACGCCCTAGAAGCAGAAGCTTACGATTCCAGTCTTAACCCAGACTACGAACTTATCCCAGAGTTTCAACCGACCACGTTTGTCTGCACGCTTCTGATACTGACCGCTGCTCTCATCTCTGCGGCGAGACGCTTTGGGAAAGGAAATCTTCGAAAGCCCGCGAACCAGTTAGCGTAAAAAAAATTGGCGAACCGACGCTGCCAATTAGCATGACGACAAGATTGTTTCCTCAGATAGTCTATAAGCTACTTTTCAAGAGTAAAATCATTCTTTCTCTTAGAGGGATGCATACGCCAGTCTTTGTAGCCTGCTGCGATCCCCCTGAAACAATAATAGCCCAAACATAAACCGCTCTGAAGATGGCAGGCGTCTGCAGAATGATCCACAACAACATGTACGGAAAAACGAGTATCAAAATGCATGCGACTATCGTTATCCAAATCCACTTTTCACTGATAATGAAAGACATGCTCTCTAGATAATCTCATGAACAAACGGATTCTTTAGTTTTTGCGTTTCGCCGAGCCAACACCAGAAGCAATAGGCCAACCTAGCTTAGAACTACATGAACAACAAGATACAATTCATGCCTACCACAAACCCGCATGTTTGCATTAGGTTAAAGAAAAAAGAGGCCTGTCAGGACGATGACATACAGTTGTTTGGTCTAACTCTTGCTGCTGTTGAGGCTGTAGCAATATGCCAGTGTAACTAGATCGCCCAAGTCAATTCTACTGTTGTTGTTGAAGTCAGCAGCGTTAGGATTACGCCAAGTCGAGTTGCCGAACATGGGGCTGTTCCAGCCTGGGTTCGTTGAATCCCAACCGTATATGTTGGCAAACCCAACAAGATCTGCCAAGGTGACATTTCCATCGTTGTTCAAGTCTGCTGCTGCCAGCTGAGGTGGCAATGGTGCTGCGTGGACTGTGTTAATAATCAGAGACATCGAAGGCAAAACAGACGCAATCATTAGACCCATAATTGCAAATGCAACCATTTTTTCAATTTTGTTCATTTTCTCTCCCTTCCCATCGTTACACGGATAACCGTTTCATATCAAACGATTCTATATATAGTTTACGTAACATTGTTTCACATAGAGAAACCCACAGGCATTCTAAACAGGCAAGAAATTTCAAATGAAAAGAGAACCCTGGAGCTGACCATATTCAACATTTACCATGCACGATATCATGCCGGTTTAGAATTGAAAAGAAAAGGGGATTTAATATGTTGTTGTTTTTCCGTAGTTTTGAGCGAGACTCACGAGGTCTGTTAGGTTCACTGTTCCGTCGCCGTTGATGTCTGCTTCAGGGTTGTATTTGGGTTGGCCACTCTTGTATCCGTATGCTTGAGCCAAAAGAATCAGGTCTTGCAAACTGACGGTTCCGTCGCCATTGATGTCTCCGAGAAGTTTAAGGTAGACTTTGTTGGGCGATGCAAGGTAATTGTTGGTGACATTGTATTCATAGGGCACTAGGCTTGCCTGTGCTGAAACTATGTGAGAGGTTCCGTTCATCCAGCCATTCAAGTTCCAGACGAACGACACATTCATGCTTGCTTGCGGCGCAAGTGAAGGCACGTTCACCGTTCCCACCGTATAGTTTCCGTCTACGTACGCTGTAACGTTGAAACTCTCGGTCATGTTGCCCAAGTTCGCCACTGTAACGGCTATGGTCACGTTTCTGTTTACAGGGTAGAGAAGCGTTGGAGATGCCGATACTGCTGTGACCGCAACGTCTCTTACGATCGTTTCCAGAAGTCCGTCGCCGCTCTGGTGTCCCACACTGTTTCCATTAGAATCTAACAGAGTTGTACTGTTGAGGTTCAACGGACTTATGCCTGGGGCTACAATGTAGAACGTCACATTCACAAGTGTTGCAAGCGGTGTCGTGACCGGCTTTGCGTAGATTATTGTGACGTTCAGGTCTCCGGCTGTGTTGTTGAACGTCACGCTTTCATAAGATATCAAGGATAATAGTTGAGGGTCAACAACGAAAGTGCCTATGGCCCATATCACGCTTGGATTATATTTCAGGTCAAATTGGACTGTTGATATGTTGAGGAAGTCTTTACCCACTATGCCAAAGCTTGTGATACTTCCAGTTGTGAGCGCTAAGTCTCTTCTGAATGATGGGTCAACGTATATACTGGTCGCCAGCAAGTTGCTGAAATAGCCGTCCGCACTGCTGTAAGGAATGACCGCGCCGTTATTGTCGTACATCACTATTCCGTGTAAGTGAAGGCTTGTCTGGCCTAGACCTGTCACGTTGAACATCATTTGAACCAGAGTCGTGTTGCCGGAAACGTACGGGGATATCGCGGTCGAACCGTTCAATACCCCCGCGACATTGTCTATCTGAAAAGATCCTGCCCATGGCCAAGTTGCCGAAACTACCTGAATAACAGACGGCAAGTAGTCTAGGCTGAACGTGAAGTTCGCCAAGTTTGTCGCATTCTGTATGCTCACATTAGCTGCAAAGAGACTGGACGGTGTCAGTGCCGAATTGATGATGCTTGACGGTGAAACGTAGACGAAAGCTGCTGGAGGACCAACCACAGGAGCGGTGTTGATAACGGTACCATTCTGAACGTAGTGAGGCACTTCATTGACGTTTAGGTCCTGCAAATCAGTGAAAGTGTAGTCCAGCGGCGAGGTGCCCAATCCTATGGTTGTGAAGTTGATAGTGGCAACAAGACCATTTCCCCACCAGCCACCGGAAGTTGAGGCATAAGAAACCGCGTACGTGGTTGCGTTAGTGTAGGGTGGAGAAGAAATGTATTTGTTGCTTGAATCCCTGAACCCGGGGTTCAAACCATAGATAATCGATTGCCCTGCAGACACTCCTCCAAGCTGGGTTACGTAGTTAGTGTAGGTGATTGGTTGTATTACGCTTGTATTCCACGCTAGATGCACCTCCAAGCCGGCAAGCCCAACGGGAGTGTTACCGACGGTTACGTTGTACAAAGTCAGGTTCACTGAGAAGGTCTGGCCGATGACGCCGCCAATGTTTACGGTCGCTGGCTCAACTACTATTGCGGGTTGATCGTTCGGGAAAGAGTGCGCTGGATTGACAAAGACTGCTGTTGAAAGCATTGAAAGAATGATTAATGCTATTAGAATATAGCGCGTATGCGCTAGCATACTCTCCTTATCTCCTTATATTCCTTACTCATTGACAAGCAATTTGGGTTGATTTAAAGCTTATGGAATAATATTCCTTCGCATTCTTCAACCAATTAGTGCCTGTTCAAATCTCGCACGTACCAAGATCATGCACGCATCGTCTTTACGGCGAGCCCAATATTCTCTAACTGAAATATAGAAGAATCTTACATGACCATTTATCTAGCCGTCTGGGCTTTTTTTATTTTAAGCGGGAGAGGGAGGGAAAAGGAGGAAAAGCTTCTTGGAAAACCAAAAATCCTATTGGAAAACCAGAAACCGCGCCCGCAGACGGGAAGCCGTGGACTCAATGAAACTGAAAACAGCCACCTCACGCCTATGACGAAGCCACTTGTTTGCTCCTCCTGTATGGTGTAGACACATGAAGACCAAGATTTTGTTCTTCAGACTCGCGTTAGTCAGTTCATTAGTCATAGCAGTTTTCATGAACATTCCATACCCTGCCAAGTCAGCCCAACCTTTCCCAGGCAAAATTGACTTATTCACTCAGAAAACGCCTTTCGACGGAAAAGGACCCAATCAGCCGAGTGACACGTTCCAACAGCAAGAACTAGTCATCCTGTACGCGTTGGTCACCTTCAATGAAGATGCCATATCCGACAAAGTCGTGGGCTTTGAGGTTAAAGGCCCCGCTAACCCTATCCAAAACATAACCCTTACGTCTGCAGCTGTGACAAACGAAAGCGGAATAGCCGAGTTCTCATTTCGGATGCCAACCCCCGCAAGCAACGCGCAGCAAACAGTTTTCGGCGAATGGTTTGCCGTAGCAACGGTAGATATTGATCAAGTAATCGTCAATGACACTCTAACCTTCGGCGTTGGTTGGCTAGTCAGAATCACGCATATCGCAACCCTAAACGAACAATTGAACCCTCAAGTAGACTTCACCAGGCAGAGCCCGATTGTTTTCAACCTCACCCTTGAAAACATCGCGTTAACACCCAAAATCGCAACCATAATGGTAGACGCACAAGACGTTGCAGGAAAACCCATCATCCACATAGAACTAGACAACCAAACCATTCCACCTGGCCAAAGCTACACTCAAACTTCCTCAAAAGTACCAGCAGACGCAAAGATTGGACAGGCAAACGTCTCCGCCACACCTTACACATTCCCCCCACAGAGTGGAGGAATACCCTACAGCCCTTCAGTATCCTCAACGTTCAACATAGTCATAAGCGCCGTGGGCCACGATGTTGCCATAATCAACATTGAACCTTCAGCATCTCAAGCGAGCGTAGGCGATATCGTGGAAATAACGGTAACGGCCGCAAACCTTGGGAATTCTTCAGAAACCTTCAATGTCACAGTGTACTACGACTCCAACGTCATTCAGGTCATACCAGTAAACTCACTGCCACCCAACTCATCCAAAACCATCACAGTCGAATGGAACACTGCAAACGTTAACCCAGGCGTCTACACAATAAGTGCAAACGCCACACTCGTCCCAAGCGACATAAACCCCGAAAACAACAACTTCATAGACGGAACAGTAACCTTGATCGCCGCAACCGCACCATCAATATCGTGGTGGCTGCTTCTAATTCCATTCATAGTACTGGCGATCCTGGCCGCGCTGGCCTTTATAATACTACTCCTCGCAGCCTACAGAAGACCAAGGAGAAGAAGAAAAAGAAAAAGTTCACGTTACGTAGTGCTCATACACCCACATGTTTGACGAGCACAGCCGAACTCCCACAACCACTTCTTCACGATCAGAATGAAGTCTCTAAAACATTCCGCTTAGTACCTGCGCATTTCCATTCTTGAAAGTAGGCCGACTTCGGTTCATGAAAAAGAAAAAAGAGCTGTAGGTAGATGTTGCCGCAGTCGATCGCAAGTGTCACCAAGTCTGTTGCGGGCGCTTGGGGTCGCCAGAGTGCGAGCCATGCTTGTGCTAGAGCCACGAGATCTGCAAGGGTCACTTTGCCGTCACAGTTAACGTCTCCATGTCTCTGCAGGTTCTGAGCCAAGTCTGGTACTAGAGGTGCGGTTCCGATACCCGTTTGGCTCATAAGACCGTGCTATGCTTGAATTAGACCGCCCACCTCGCTGTACAAATTGCACCAAATGATCATAGTTTCTTAGATATATTGGCAGTGAAGTGCATGCAGGTCTAGTCGTGAACTATTCGCCCGACCTGAAAAAAACACTACTCGTTAACATGGACAAGCCTTCCGTCCAGAAAGACACCAAGAAGCGAAAGGGCGTGTACGAAAAAAGAGAAAAAGAGGCTATTGCTGGATTCTAGTGTTGTAAGCTGTTGCCGTAGTAGTACGCAAATGTGACAAGATCAACCAAGTTTATTTTGCCATAGGGCGCGGCAAGGTCAGCTTCTGGGTTCCAGTTAGGGTCGCCAAGCTGAGACTTATATGCCCTAGCAAATTCTGTCAGGTCTGCCAGGGACACTTTTCCGTCGTGGTTGAGGTCGCCCATCAAGTAGAATGTGGCAGTTACGGTTTTGTTGCCGTTCATGGTGATATTGGCCGGATTCTGGCGACCAGTCAGATCACCACTCCAGATGTCAAAGGTCCAGTTAACGGCTGCAACGGCAGTCAAAGTGACAGTGGTTCCGCTGGCATACGTCGCATTGAAAGGATTCACAGTGACGTTCCCGTTACCAACAACAATGACCGTCAAAGTGAAGCCCTGCCCCGGCGGTGGTGGTTGACCAAACGTGGCAGTAACAGTCTTGTTAGCATTCATCGTTATGTTGGCCGGATTCTGCGAACCAGTCAAATCTCCACTCCACCCATTGAAGGTCCAGTTGACAGCAGGCAATGCAGTCAGAGTGACAATAGTCCCGTTGACATAAGTTGCGTTAGAAGGATTCACAGTAACATTCCCGCTTCCGACAATATTCACCGCTAGACTGTAGTTCTGAGATGGCGGCGGCCCTCCTGGAGTCGCGTCAATCGTCAAAGTTCCCTGAACAGCATCCCAGACCAACGGACTATTTAGGGTATCGGCAAGATCTGTAAAATCATTCGCCAGAGCCAAGTACGCCGTTGTCTCACCATTGGGTCCCTGTGGCTGTTTTATTATCTGAAAAGTTATCGTAACGACTAAACCATCAGCGTCGTTCCACGGTCCACCAGTCGACCCCCCTGCAATTTTGTAGTACACCGCGTTCGTATACGGCGCCTTCGTAACCTTTGTGCCATTTGCGAGGTAAAATCCATTGTAAGTCTCTAAAACAGGAGCCACCAACGCGCCCCCGGGCTGGCCTAGATAGTCCGTGAAGCCTATTGGGACACAATAGTTCAAGATGTTTCCAAAGTAGAAGTGAATCTCGACACCTGCTACGCCATTCGGAACATTTACAGCAGTTGCTCCTATTAGGTGTATTTCAACCGTGAAATTCTGGCCTACCGGTGACGGCGTTGCTGGTGTTTCCAAACCGTTTATGCTTGCGTTTATGTTGGTCAATGGCGAGACCGCCTTTGGTTCGACGCTGTAGTAGATAGGATTTGTTTGTGAATGTGCCGTTCTGACAAAGATTAACGGCGATGCAACCAACATTAGAAAAGCCATTAGTAAAACTACTATCTTGTTTGCTTTCAATTTCTTCCCCTCTCATGCCTCTTTCCCATAGCCATGCTTTAACTTCATGCTACGAGTTGAATAAAAACAACCCTTACCGCCCTATTATCTCTTATGGAAAAATACTCTATATTCTTTTTGCAGCATCTTCAACTGTTTCCTGTACCTAGCGTTCCATCGTTCAAGTGTCACTGATCTTCTTGAGTTGCTTGTTGTACATTTCTAGTATTTCCTCAGACGTCGTTGCGTCCTCTGGAGCCTTGTCCTCCCTATAGTTGCCTGTGAACCTTGGAAATCTGATGGCAAGACCGCTTCCTTTTCGAACTGAGTTCATGCCGCACGTGTGTATTGGACTCAGCGTAACCTCTGCACCTAAAACTTCAATGACTTTCGCAGGCTCAAACCAGACGCCGGCTTCAAGGGTGGAATTGACTCTGGGATGCTTGTGCGTGATAATGTGCTTTGCAAGAATCTTTGGAAGCTTCGCCAAATCTTCATCTGTGAAACCCGTTCCACACTTGGTTACAGTTTCAAAAGTGTCGTTCTCAGGATTGTAGGCTGCAAGCAGCAAAGCACCGTAAGCTCCGACTCTCTTTCCTCGCCCATGGAAGGCGCCGATAACAACCAAGTCAACTGTGTCCGTCATCTCGCTCTTGTAGTCCCGTTTGTACTTTATCCAGAGCCATCCACGCGCTCCAGCTTGGTAAACTGAATCCTCGGCCACTGACTTGCATACTAATCCTTCACAGCCGTTCTCTATGGCCTCCATGAAAAACTTCTCAAGCTCATTCGCGTCCTCTGTGTTGATGCAGTCGGCTATTCTGGTCCGATCGCTCTTTTGAATCACTTTTTCCAACATTTTTCTACGGGCAGGGTACGGTTCTAACGTCAAATCCTTTCCATCAACGTAAAGTGCTTCAAACATGAACAGTGACACAGGGTAGTCTTCGATGGCCTTCTCAATCCCGTATTTGCGTCGCCGATGCATAAGCTCTTGGAAAGGACGCATTTCGCCTGTGTCAGGATCAACAGCCACACATTCACACTCAAGAATCGCCTCTTTTGCCTTAACGTGCATCTTGAAGAGTTTGACAGCGTCTGGGTACTGGCTTGAAATGTTCTCCAAACGTCGGGAATAGAGCGTTACACCATCGCCTTTTTTGTGGGCTTGGAGACGTTCTCCGTCATACTTGTACTCAGCTATGCATTTTCCGCCGAGTTTTTCAAGAATCTCCTCAGGAGAGGAGAGCCTTTCAGCCAGCATAGGCCTTATAGGTTCACCGATGGACACCCGGAACCCTTTGATCCCATCTATTCCTTCGCGGGCTATCGTTTCAGCGACTCTCCCAAGGTCTGAACAGATGTTGTAGGCCCTTTCAACAGCTTCACGCGTCTGCCTGCCTCCCCCATACGCAATGGCCAAAGCATCTAGAACCGTCATGTCAGCCACACCTAACCGCAGGTTCCCAGTAACCGTTCTCATAATGTACTTGGCTTCCTTAGGAGTTGCCGCGGCCAAAAGCCCAGCCAGCAGAGAAAGCTTCAGATCCACAGCCCCCGAACCTGAAGTCACAGCCATCTTGTCAAGCGTCTCGTAGACCTTCTCAACCGTTAGCGGTTCCTGAAAAAAAGTAACCTGCCTCTTCTTGCTTATGAATTTCTGGGCAGTTTCACCTATGTCTCCACTCCGCTTAAGGTCTTCCTCAACGTCATACTCCCGCATTCCAGCAGCCCTTGCAAGAGCCTTCACGGCAAGTTTCTCAGCCACCCCAATCTCAATTCCTGCGAAGTCAGGACGTATTCGGCCTTGAGTCAAATAAACGACTTTGCCTATGACATCCCTAGGCGTATTCTTGAGGAGATCGACAAGAAGATCCGTCATCTCCAACCTCTTGCTCGTCGCCTCAATCTTCTCATAAGCATCAGCGATCACACCGTACTTCAACCTGCAAAACCCCGCAGGCTAAATGGATTCGATGCCCTATTAAAATCTCACATGACAAGCCCTGTCGAAAACGTTGACTTCACCAAGCCACGTTTCAGCCCACATGAAAGGTTTCATAGTGAACTATTCTGTCAGCAGCTCGTCTGCTTCGAGCAGAAGGAAACTCTGACGGGTATCCCACTGGAATCAATGCAACGGGTCGCAATCCACGCGGAACTTTCAAAACCTCACTCACCCATTCTTCTTTGAATGCACCAACCCAGCAAGTGCTCAGACCAAGTGAGAAAGCAGCAAGATGAATGTTCTGTGCAGCGGCAGCAGTGTCCTGTATGCAGTACAACGTTTTTCCTCTTTCACCATACCCCTCAGAAGAACGATTTTCATCCGCACAGACAACAATCACAACCTGGGCCTCCTCCAAGAACGATTGGTTAAACGCAGCTTCAGCCAGTCTCTTCTTAACTTCAGCAGTTCTCACAATTACAAACTCCCAGGGCTGAATGTTGCCCGCAGACGGCGCCCAACGAGCTGCATCAACAAGCTTCTCAACCGTCTCCTCCGAGACATTTGTCCCTCTCTTAAAGGCTCTCACGCTTCTTCTGCCCCTAATAGCCTCCATCACGTCCAAAGACTCTTCACCCGCACTCTGAAGATGACACACACAAAAGCCTTAAGTTTTGTCCTAATTCTTAATGCTGCTAGGATGATGAAAACGTGAGTCAACAGAGCAATTGCGATGATTTGACTCGACGGGCGAACTGACGCAGCATTCCACTGAAAACTTGTGAACGGAAAAACCCAAGTTGGAAAACAAAAAAACGCTCAGCAAAAAAGTAAGTGGCAGTGTGGAAAAGGGAAAACGTGGTCAGAAAGAGAATTATCCAAGCTTCGGACAGAGCATCGTCGAAGAAGCCTCTCAAATACGCAGTGTACTTTGTCGCAATAGCCCTGTTCTTTGCTCTAATTCTTCTTCCGCCCATTCTTGGAATAGTCCTCAAATTCGGCGTTATCCAAGTAGTTCTTGACGATCCATCACTCATGAACCGCGCTCTAAGCGCGGTTGCAAACAGCTTCTGGATAGCCCTATTCGTTTCCACCGTCGACCTCATCGCAGGAATCCCAATGGCATGGCTGATAGCCCGAAGAAGATCGAAGTGGCTAACAGTTCTTGACACACTGTCTGACATTCCATTCATCGTTCCAACAGCCGTACTCGGCTACTCACTTGTTCTTTTCTGGAACGGGCCTCAGGGCATATCGATGTTTTTCAGTGGACTAACCATTTCTGCAGGATGGCTGCTCGTAATACTTCTGCATTTCACTTTCTCGTTCCCAGTTGTCGTAAGAGTCATCGTGGGAGCTCTACAAGACTATAAACGAGAGTTCGAAAATGCGTCAAGAACTCTAGGCGCCCCACCGCTTACAGCTTCAAGAACTGTTACGTTCCCAATCATAAAACCATCACTCATAGCAGCATTCATACTGGCATTTTCAAGATCGCTTTCCGAAACAGGCGCAACATTCGTTGTGGCAGGAGCCTTCGAAAACGGCTCGAATCTTCATACAGAATATTCAGACCACCTTTGGAAAAACCAGTTCCGTCTATTACGGAGCCAGCGTCTTTGCAAGCTCTATTCTGATTGCAGTTTCAGTCTCAATTTTCATTGCAATTCGCCTCTTAGGCCCAAAACTGAAACTTCCTACTGGACGAATCAGGCCGTCCTTTGAAAGAAAACTCAGCTACGCGAAAGCAGAAACCTCAAGAAACACTGCCACAATAGCCATATTTCTAGTCATTGTCCTCGTACCATCTCTCTTCGTTGCGCTTCCAGCGTTTCAGGCAGCCTTGACAAATACGCTCATTGAATCATTACGGGGAACAGGCATCTGGAGCCAGTACTGGCAGGGACTAGTTCTTTCTTACGGTCTTGCCGCAATAGTCACGGTACTCAACGTAATCATAGGTCTGCCCATGGCCATCGCCATAGCAAGAAGAAAGTTTGGCCCTCTATCAGCATTCTTTGATATCCTCGTAAACATACCTCTCGTCGTACCCTCAATTGCGCTGGGCTTCTCTTTGCAGCTCTTCTGGACACAAACCATCACGTCCATGCCTGAAATCCTGCTGCTCATCTTTGCTCACCTCGCAATCACATACCCCTATTTCGTCAGATCAATGTCGGCTGCTGTGGAAAGAATCAGCTTAGACATGGAAGAAGCCTCAAGAACACTTGGAGCCAAACCCCTAGGAGTCTTCAGAACCATCATTCTACCCTTAACAAAGTACTCCGTACTTTCAGGTGCAATCCTCGTCTTCACAAGAAGCGTAAGCGAAACCGGCGCAACAGTGGCAGTAGCAACAAGCCTAAAAACAGTGCCCGTGATACTTGTGAACTGGATAAAAGCTACTGGCCCCAACCGTCCCACTCCCATGCAAATAGGATTAGGAAGTGGTTACTTGATTCTGCTGTCGCTCCTCATTCTTCTAGCGTTGAGACAGATTGTGAAGGGAAAAGGAAGATACTAACATGATTAATAAACAACTTCCAGCCTACGATGCTCGTTTGAGCAGTCTTTCACCGCGTTGGAGGCAAACAGATGTCTGAAGTTCGCATCGAAAACGTAACAAAGAAATTCGGGAAACTCGTTGCAGTAGACAACGTGACCCTTGAGATCCACGAAAAAGAGTACTTCGCCCTGCTAGGGCCGAGTGGGTGTGGAAAAACAACCCTGCTAAGACTGATAGCAGGACTCATCCATCCTGACAAAGGAAAAATATACATTGGAGACAGACTCGTAAATGACGTCCCCCCAGAAGACAGAGACATAGGCTTCGTCTTTCAAACGTTCGCACTTTTTCCACATATGAATGCCTGGAACAACGTGACCTACGGCCCAAAAGTTAAGGGCTTTGACATGAAGAAGGCAGGAATAATAGGGCATGAAGTGCTTGAAATGGTAAGGTTAAATGAACGCCTAGAAGCTTTTCCAAACGAATTAAGCGGTGGAATGATGCAGCGGATAGCCGTGGCACGGGCCCTTGCCGCAGGTGCCAAGCTGCTTCTTCTGGACGAACCTCTTGGACAGCTGGACGCAAAAGTGCGGAACGACCTGCGGTACGAAATAAGAAAAATGACAAAGGATTTAGGGCTAACAGCCATCCACGTAACCCATGATCAAGCAGAAGCAATGGCCATTTCCGACAGGATAGCCGTCATGAAAAAAGGGAGAATCAAGCAAGTCGGAACTCCAAGCGAACTCTACATGGCTCCATGCAACATCTTCGTAGCCAACTTCGTAGGAGAATCAAACTTTCTAGAAGGATACGTCACTGATGAAAGCGAAAAGAAAATGAAAATAGAACTCCGCGGTGGAATTCAGGTTGAAGTGGCCAGCGACAAGGCAACGAAGGGCCAGAAAGTGATCTTGGCAATAAGGCCGGAAGCTTTTACCGTTCAGAAAGGAACAGAAGAGAGCCGCAACTCTATTGGCGGAACAGTTGAAAGAGTAACCTTTGAAGGAACAAGCATACGCTATGAGATCAGACTTAAAAACCAAGACTTAATTGTAGTTGTAAAACCCTCAATGATGACAGAATGGCTCAATGTCGACGATAAGGTTACAGCGAGTTTTCCGCAGGAGAAAGCTCACGTGTTCGAGTACCCGGAGGCCGGGTTGAAGGAGGAGATTGCCGTTGAGTGAATTGATAAAATGGTTCGAAAAACGGAAAGAAACCAAAGTCCTGTCAAATGTGCAGAGACATCTGGCTTTGACGACAGGTATCGTCGAAGACCTTGAGAACGCGATAGAAGCAGCTGTTAAAGGAGATGTGAAGGAAATGCAAGTATGCATAGGAAGAGTGGCATCCGCTGAAAAAGAAGCTGATTCGATTCGCAGAAAAGTCATGGACGAAATTTCAACTGGAGAACTCTCAGCAACAGACAGGGAAGACTTGATGGAACTCGTGAAGAGAGTAGATATGGTGGCAGATTGGAGCAGAGAATCCACGCGTGTGCTGGGCGCGATACCTATGGAATCCGTGCCGAACACCGTCAAAGATGCATTCATAGAAATGGTTAAAAGCGTAAAAGAGTGTACTGCTTCTCTTCAAACATGCGTGAACAAAATGATGACAAAACCCGAACAGGCGCTTCAGGCAGCCGACATCGTTGAACGTGAAGAAGAGAAAGTAGATGACATACACGAAAAAGCTAGGGCATTGATTGGAAAAGAAGATATCCCGAAGGCAGGAGTAGCAATTCTGGCAAGCCAGCTTTTTGAAGCGTTGGAAATGATTGCAGACTCCTGCGAGGGCGCCTGCGATCAGGTAAGAGTCATAAGGGTAACAGAAGAGGGATACCATGACAGGGACAAAGATTAATGTTTCAGACCTGAAAAACGAGGGAAGCGACCTGGTCAAGGACCTGACGACTTTTCTGGAAGAAAAAACCAAAACAAAAGTCGAATCAGAAACAAACGAAATTACGGTGACAGAGACTGACGAAAAAAAGCCAGTCTCCAGAACATATCTAAGGTTGCTTCTGCGCAAATTCCTCCACAAAAAAGAGTTGAAAGACTACTACAGAGTAATAGGTGGAAAAGACAATACTCTAATTGTAAAGGAAAAGAGAGTAAAGGAAGAGGAAGAAGAGTAAACCACTGTCAATTCTGAAAAGCTGAACATCAAGCCATCCCCATCAGTCATTTCCAGTTCAACCAGCACTCTTCTGCAGCATGTTGTCAAGGTAGCGCGTGCTGTCCTCTTCGGAGAAGCCTAGTTGTGATTTCTGCTGATTAAAATGATGCCCACACCAACCGCGATTGCCCCCAGCAAGAAAATTGGCGCAGGCACTTCTTGGAACACAAGAATCCCCAGCAACGTTGCACCTATGGGCTCAAGCAAAGCCATAGTCGCAGTCTCAAACGATTTGAGGTTTGACAAAGAAGAGAAATACAACGTGTGAGCAACCGCAGTTGGAATTAATCCGAGCCCAAGCAAAGAAAGCAACATCGCCCATTGACTCGGCAAAGCTGTAACTTGGCCTCCGCCTAACAAACTTAACAGGCTGACAACTATGGCCGTAAAAGCGTAAATCGGCACCATCAGAGAAAGCGTGTCCATCTGCCTTCGAATTTTACTTCCCAAACTCAGATAAAGGGACTCCACTACCGCAGCCAAGATGGCTTCCACATCACCTTTCACACTGAGAGACAAACTCCCGCTTCCGCCAGCTCCTCCGGCAGCAAGCGCGATTATGCCAACCCCAATGAACGATGCTGACAGCCCCGCGAACTGGATGCGAGAAGGCACGCTTCTGAACATGAAGCTCGAAACGAGAACTGAGAAGAATGGAGTCGTGTTCACAAGCAAAGTCGCATTCAAGATCGTCGTATCTTTCACGGCAAAAACGAAAAAAGTGAAGTGAAGAGCAAGAAAAAAACCTAGCACGAGCAAGTTCTTGAAATTCCGAATCACAAAACCCGCATTGAACGGTTTTTTCAACGCGAACACCACGGCGACCAATGCGAGACAAGCGATAATCGACCTCCAGAACACTATCGAGTAACCGTCCACACCTTGCAGAAACCTTACAAAGATGGCAGCAGTGCCAAAGAGAAGACCCGCTATAGCTCCCTCTGCAAGAGAAGACCTTCTTGTCCGGCTTTGCGTGCAAGCGGCCCCCTACTTTTCAAGAGACACCATGCTTTGCCCCATCTCTTTTTCCAGCCGGATTACATGTTCAGCCTTTTCTGCAAAAGCATCGCTATGCGTGACCGCGATTGTCTGTTCTATGGCCTTGAACCTAGAAATAGCCTCAGCCAAACGGTACACAGAACCATCTTCTGTTCCAAGACTCTCAGTTGGTTCGTCAAGCAAAAGAACAGTCAAACCATGCCCTGTTTTCGACTGCATAATCAACTGACCCAGACCCAGACGGTAGGCAAATGCAAGCAGAGTTCTTTCTCCTCCCGACAGATTTGAAGCTTCCCTTTCAACGCTGCCTTCGCCGATGACGTATGGAGTGTAGGTTTCATCGACAGACAGGTTCAACGAGGGACCCTCACCATTGGCTAGACTGTCAAGGACCTGTTGCACAAAGCTCCTAAGAGCTTTCACGAATTCTATTCGAAGTTGAGGCTGAATGCTCCTGTAAGCGCTGCGTATGCTCTCTATGATTTCGATGACTCTTACAATTTTCTCCATGCGCTCGATTTTCATTTGCCCATTATCGATTCTCTCGTTCAATTCATCTATGCGACGGGTCAATTCCTTCTTTCGGTTTTCCTTGACACGCAACTCTGATTCCAAAAGGTAAAACTGTCTAGCAGCTTGTTCTCTGCGCGTCTTCGCAGTTTGTAAGCTGGAAGCGTCAAATCTTACCAGTTCCCTACGTACTAGATCCATCTCCATCCGTATATTGCTCTCCTGCATTTTCTTCTCTTCAAGGTCACTCAGGAGTCTATCAAGCGTTTTGTTTTCCTCTGCCAATCGCATTCTGGATTCCTCAATTCTGGGAACCAACAGCTGCATGCTTGAAAGGGAATCGTTCGTCTTTGCCTTGAGTTGCTGCAGCTCTTCCACTTCATGCTTAACGTAATCAGCTCTTTTCTGCCTCTCTTCATTCTCCATGATGATTCGTTCTGCCAATCGCCTCTTATACTCCTCATTCAACGCTTGCAAGCACAGTGGGCATCGACTCTCCGCTGAAAGTGAGGAAAGGCGCTTGCCGTCCGCCCGCACGTTACTTAAGGAGGCCTCCTGCTCACCTTTCAGGCTTGAAATCTGTTCGTCAAGCGCCAAAACCTTTTTTCTCAACGCTCCAACAGGTTCTTCAGAGATTCCTAACTCTTTGATTTCAAAGGCAAGAGACTCCATCTGTTTCTCCATATTGCCAAGTCTCTGCCTGAGACTCTCGACTAGATCCCGTTTTTCTTCTGCGCGTTTCGTCAATGAAATTATTGCTTCTTGCACGCTTGTCTGGTTAGCGTGTATTTTCGTATCTTTCCGTCTGAGTTCCTCATTTTGCTCCTTCACTTCTTCCAATCCTTTGAGGCTTGAATCAGCCTCTTCCAGAGCCTTCTTAGCGTGGGCAAGTTTACGCGAAGTGTCCTGCAATTCAATCTCAACTAGAGAGAATTCGCCGACTGTTCTGTCATACTCTTCTCCAAGTCTTCTCATTCCTGAGACATCTGGATCTTTCTCATATGCTCTCTTTTCTCCTTCATAGTCTCGCACGTAGCCGGCAAGATTGCTCCAGGCAGTTTCATAGTCAGAAAGACCGAACAGTTCGTCCAAGCGCCTTTGTCTTTCTCTTGGCTGCATGTTCAGAAACTCTTTCAAGTGCTCCTGTCTGACCCAGACGATTTCACGGAAAATATCTCTGTCCAAGCCTGTTATCGCCTTGAGTTGTTCTGCAACAGCATCATTCTCTGTGCTGGAAATCAGCTCTTCACCCATGAAGAGTTTCAGTTCGTCGAAGTCCTGACTTATTCCTTTTGCATGCCTTTTCAACCCGCGGGTTATCCTGTAGCTTTTTGCATTGTGAACGAACTGAACAGTGACTCTTCCACTCGTCGCATTTTCCCTCAACAAGTAATCGAAACCTCTGCCAAGAGGTATCTCCGAACAAAGCAAAATCTATGGAATAGAGGATGCTAGATTTGCCACATCCCAAACCGCCTACTAGACAGTTGAAACCGCGCGCAAAAGGCACAGTTGACTTCACATGCGAGCGAATATTTTCAAGTTGAACAATTTCAATTTTCATTGCAAAAGCCCCTCTATGGTCTGTTTCACTTTTTCTTCCTGTTTCTTAGTCAATGGTTCTATCAGGCTGGCTGCAATGTTGGCGATTCTTGCAGCTTCTTCCTTGCTGTGACGTTCGGAAAAGATTTGCACGAAATATTCGAAGGCCTTCGTTCTTAGAATCTTTGACGTTACTTTCGAAGATTGAGCGAACAACCTCTTCTGAAATCTCGCTTTCACGAAGTGAGATTACAGGGTGTACGAGCAAAGCCTTCTCAGCAGCCGCTCTGATCTTTGCAACGTCAATTTCCGTCCGAGCTGCGCCGACCGGAAGAACACCTTGTATGAGCGGAATAATGACGGCACCTTCCCTGTCAGATGCCTTGACCGTTTGAACAGATTGTTCCGTAATACTTGAAGGAGTCAAACCTGTGAAATCCTGCTCCAGAATGACAAACTCTCTTGAAGATTCAAACTCGATGAAATCCAGTGAGGCTGCACGTGTTTCGTCCACTTTGACACGATAGAAGCCTTTCCTGATTCGCGCTTCAACATAATCTGTGGTCTCGGTTGAACCGCTGTAAACCAGAAGGCCAGTCTTGAATTTCCCCACATAAGGCGAATGCACGTGCCCGCCCGCGTAGTAATTGAAGCCGTCGGGAATCAGCTCAGGCGGCGCCTCAGCCTCAATGTAAGGAGGCTTGACGCCTGGAATATCTAAAGCCATATGGAAGACGAACACGTTGAACAACGACGGATCTGGGTTTGGCCTATTCTCTTCCATGAAAACTGGAAGCAGCTCTTCCGTCCTATGCCTATTCCTGTAATTGGGCACCCCGTAGACAATACAACAGTCAGCCTTGCGCCAACATGCTCCTTCATGTCTAGGTAAATAGTAAATCAAACCTGCACTGTCCAAAGGATTCATAATTGTGCCTGTTATGGAGTTAGGAGCCGAATCATGCGAACCATCCACAGTCAAAACTGGAATCCCAGCCTCACGCAAGCGATTGAAGTTCTTGATACTGTTCTCCAACGTGACGTTGGATGGACGTGCTTGATGAAACACGTCTCCCGCGATGATCATGAAGTCGGGTTTCAATTCAACAGTCCTGTCTACCAATTCTGAAAAAGCACGGTCAAAATCTTCGCGACGAACTTCCAAGCCGTACTGAGAATAACCCAAATGCAAGTCCGCTGCATGCACAAAGCTGAAAGGTTTCAGAGCGCTCACCACCCAAAATAACCGTTCCCACACGTTAAATAAGTTACGAGTTGCATTTCTCGAATCTAGTTTCTAGCCGACACACAAAGTATGCCGCAGAATCCAAACGGGAACAGAAACACATAAACCTCATGACCCCTCCAGAGAAACCCAAGACAAGTGAAACCTGAAAAATGAAATGCCAAAAATGCGAACAAGAAACATTCCTACCTTTCCAATGTCAATACTGTAAGGGCTACTTCTGCTCCAACCACCGTCTGCCTGAAAGCCATGACTGCCCGCAGATAGCATTAGCACGACTACCCAAAGAGCAAGCACCGCAACTAACGGTTCGAGGCCCGACGCACTTCGAATATACATACTCAACCTTCAAACCAAAACAGAACCTACGCTTCAGCGTCAAAGAACTCGAACATATAGCAGTGGCAACCATCCTAGTCATAGGTGTAGGCCTATCATTATTCTCTCAAAATGCTGCAAGCATAGGTTACTTTCTGCTAGCCTTGTCGGCAATAGGGTTCACGGCTTCCTTTCTTATTCACGAAATCGCCCACAAAATAGTCGCGCAGAAACATGGCTTGCGGGCGGAGTTCAGACTGACACAAATCGGAGCGTTGATAACAGCTATCTCCATCATCCCGTATTTGCCCTTCAAGTTCATATCTCCTGGAGCCGTCATGGTTGCAGGGGGAGCTGACCTGAAAACGATGGGGAAAGTGGCTATAGCCGGACCTGCCACGAACATTATCTTGGCTACAATTCTTTCTGCAGTATCGATAGCGTCTCCATCATCGGGCATCGGGGAAGCTCTTGGAACCATCGGATGGTTCAATGCTTGGATAGCAACCTTCAACCTTATCCCATACGGCATATTCGATGGACAAAAAGTGCTCAACTGGAACAAGAAAGCCTGGATCTTGTCCTTTGCCATAGGCGTGGCGCTCACGGTTAGCCTGGGGATTATTTTTCTAGGCTGGTAACGAGCGGGATAGGAAAGGCATAAATATCCAAGAAAGCGAAAACGCTATCAGCCACCCTTCTCAGTTGGTGTAAATGGTTAACAGAGACAGACATGAGATTACAATAGAGATACTGAACCGAGCCGTCTCTGGGAGAAAAAAGACTGAAATCATGAGGGACGTGGGACTGTCCTATTTGCAGGCTAAACTTTATCTCGGAGAGCTTGTGGACAGGGGACTTTTGGAAATCGACGCACACCGCAACTTTAAGACCACAAAGAAGGGATCAGAATTTGTGGAGAAATGTAAGGCTTGCCCTCTGTTTGAATGGGACAAAGACAAGCTGAAAACTCTGGTCTAGACGTTAGAGAAGCTCTATGGTTACGTGAACTTCTTCAGGAACGCGAATACGCATTATCCGTCTCATCACACGCTCTTCAGCGTCGATATCAATCAGACGTTTATGAATGCGCATCTCCCATCGATCCCAAGTTGCGGTTCCTTCACCACACGGAGACTTTAACACTGGGACTTTCAACCGTTTGGTAGGCAACGGAACTGGACCGTTAATCTTAACCCCCGTCTTCTGGGCGATGCCTTTCAACTCGTTACAAACGTCCTCCAGCTTAGTATAGTCCGTACTGGTCAAGCGTATCCGCGCTTTTCTAACCATCGCCCATCATTCCTGACACTTCTGCTTCTAGACAGATTTATTAGGTATCACCTTAGACAACTACCCGTAAATAAAAACCTATCGAAACAACTAGAGCACGAGCTGACTTACCCTTGGAAAACCCAATGTGTGAACTGAAACTGAAAGTCAAAGCGATAATATTCGACCTGGATGGAACATTAGTCGACTCAAGAGGAGCCTACCGCGAAGCTGCTGAAACCGCTTTCGCTGCAACAGGAAAGAAAAAAGCCAGTGCAAGAATCGTAACAGAGATTCCTAGAAGACTTGAACAGAGCCTGCCCATAGACGACCTAACAGGCGGAGCTGACGCAAGGAAATTCCAGGAAATCTACCTCAAAGCCTACTATCAAGCCACAAAACAGAGGACGACGCCATTTCCAAACGTCACATGCACCCTCGAAAAACTCTCTTCCAAAGCAACGCTGGCAGTAACCACCAGACGCAACATTCCAGACACAGAAGTCAACAAAGAACTGTCAAAGTTTGGACTGTCAAAATACATCCAGAAAATCGTCACATCGCAGGGCACGTTGAAACCAAAACCGTCCCCAGAAGCGCTCATCAAATGCGCAGAGCATATGAACGTGAAAATATGTGATTGTGCAGTCGTAGGCGACTCGACCATGGACATAAGAGCAGGCAAGAACGCTGGAGCCTACACAGTTGCAGTCCAGACAGGAATTTTCTCTCGCAAAGAATTGGCAAGAGAGAAACCCGACCTAATTCTGCGGAACGTCAACGAACTTCCAGAATTCATCGAATGAACAACCTTCAGAACACGGTTCAGAATATTTCTAGAAACAAAATGTTGCTAAAAACTACTGAGTAATGTTATAGAGGCCATTACGAATAAAGCTTATTAAAAGCGCAAATGTGTAGATTAAGTTGGAGAGGGCTTCGAGACGGGAGTACCATGAACTTCATAGAAATATTGCTTTCGGAAAAACTCAAGGACAAGAACCCAATGCTAGATATCTTGGGTTCTGACCGTAAGGTACTCCAAATCGCATGTCAAGATCTGACGAATTACCTCAAAGTTCACTGGGACCTCGTGGGAAAAGAGGCAAACGAAGTCGAAATTGTTGAAAGAATCGAAAAAGTCTTCAATGAAAACCCAAGTGAACTGAACGATTTTCTGGGAGTTTGGACGGGAATCTGGCTTTCCAAATGGAACGAACGTGTGAAATTGCTAATAGGCAACGAAGGCTCGAAAAGATGGAGCCATGCAGCAACGGTTCTCAAGAACGGTGAAGCAGCATGGAGCAGCCTTTCGAACCGCCGTGAAATCGAAGACATCATAGTAGCCACTCTGGTCAAGAACGCCGAGATATGTGGCACATCAATCCTAGCTGAAAACCTAGTCAAGATGGAACTTGGAGAAGAAAAGGACTACGAAAGCGATCAGGAAAGAATAGTAAACATTGTCAACGACACTCTCAGAAAGGCGCGAGAAATGGCGCAAAGCAAAGGCCCACTAATCTTCGTCAAGGTAGACAAGGGCTACTATTCATCGTAGTGAGCTTTGTGCGGCCTTGACTTCTAGGCTTTTCTTGCCACGACAACGACAACACAGGAATTATTGCCCACACAGCCACGCGCACGCTAGAAAAGAAGACGAAACAAACAACAAACTCTTACAGTACAATTAGATCGCATCTGACTTTGGAACAGAGGCAAGAAAGCGCACTCTTCAGAAACTGCCACCGAACCCTGGTCATCAAAACAATGCCATCACAGACCCGCGATGACACATCACAACACATGTATGACGGGCAAACCAGTTTCGCGCACAATCATTGAAAGAAACTACTTGTATCCTGAAAACCCTCAGAAGAAACTAAAGACGCCCTCAATCAACGTGAAAGGTTCTGCATCCTTTACCGCGTTCTCACTCTCATCAATGTTTTGGTCCGCCAGGAATATGTTTTAAGGACAGGCGTTTTCCCATAGCCGCATGCTGCGCATCTCTTTTTTGTCACGTGGTACGACCTTCGGCCACATCGTCTGCATTTAATGTGGACGGTCTTACCCTGGCGTTTGCCAAAAGAGGGTGTTCCCTTTCCCAACGATGTCACCTTGGCGGAGGCGAAATAAGAACCACATTGTCCCCGCGGACGATTATCGCCCCGAGTTTCCTGACGCTTTCAGAAGTAGTAGTGTCCTCTGTCTCTTCGAGAACAAGGTTCAGGTGTTGATCGAAACCTTTAAGCTTTCCACGAAGGTTTTTTCCACCTTTCAACCTCACGAGCACGATTTTGCCTAAGTTCTGCTCAAGTATCTCGGTCGTCATCTCGCTCATTCTAAACCCTCAAATCCACGATACCATGCCTTTTATACCTAAACTTACACATTTAAACCTTGTCTAAGAGAGTACTAGAATGTCTGCAAAACAGAAACGATACTTCTTAAAAGCGAAAGAATCAAAAGAACTCCTAGAAATAGCCTCAAAAAAAATGGGAATCAACCTGCAACAAATCTTCGCCGAACAAAAAAACCTCGAAGTCGTCCAAACTGAAACCCTTGAGCTTTTTCTAATGAACGGAGAACCCATCTTCGCCCGAACAGATGGAAATGTATACCCTGCTCTCACATTCAACAAGTTCCTGGACCACGCGCCCAAGGTCACTGTCGACATGGGAGCTGTCCCCTACGTGTGCAAAGGAGCAAACATAATGGCACCTGGAATCAAGCAGTTTAATGGCGACTTCCAAAAAGGAGACCTCGTCATCATAACAGACCAAAAACACGGCAAACCCATCGCAATTGGAGAAACCCTCTATTCCATAGACCAAGCAAAAAACACCAAGCAAGGTGCCATAATAAGAAACATACACTACGTTGGAGACAAGACATGGAGCCAACTGAAACAAATCTCCAAAGTAACCTAGACAAACCGCGTGAAGATTAGGCCTAGGAAAACACGGAACTAGCACTCAAGATAGAAGCCTCATCAGTAGGTATATCATGTTTGTCATTATTGTTGTCACAACGAAAATCAGTTATAACCCAATGGCATACTTTTTGTTGAATCTGCGCTCTACGGGAAACTTGGATTTGATTCATGTGGATGCCAAATTTTGGAACAGTTTAATAGTCAATCCACATAACATTCTTCAGGTCAAACTGGGAAACGCTTAAACTCTTGAAAAACAAGTAAAACATGAGAGGACAAGTTTGCCAAAGTTGGGAGGACTGCTCCGCAAGTCCAAGAAGAACGGAAAAGAAGCAGACGTTAAAGAGGGTTCTCGTAAGGCTTACCTGAAAGCCATGCCTCTCCGCGAACTGTCCGACATTGACTCGGTCAAAGCCGAAGTGAACTCTGGAAACATCCTCATTCTAAGGATAACTCCCCTCGCCAACAAGAGCATCGACGATGTTAAACGCGCCGTCAACGAGTTAACCGAGTTTATTGAGTCAGTTGGAGGAGACATCGCGAGACTCGGAGAAGAACGCGTTGTAATCTGTCCGCCGAACGTGAAAATCTGGCGAGAAAAAACAAGCGTGCCTAACGAACCTATACCTACAGCAGCTTGAACGTTTCCATGACTGCGGGGACAATCGTCCGAACTTCACATCTTCTCTCGATAAAACCAGCCATGCTCAAACATTTAGCCCTCTCTCCGTGACACACAATCACTCGCTCAGGCTTCGGCTGCAGATGCGTTATATAATTGAAAATTTGCCTTCTGTCGCTGTGCCCAGAAAATCCTTCAATCGTCTCGGTTCTTAGTCTCACCTTCACCACGTCCATCTTGCCCTCAGCGGTCATCATCGCCACTTCGTTCAATCCCTTCTGAACCCTTCTACCCATTGTGCCCTCAATCTGATAGCTCACAAAGACAATCGAGTTATTCTCGTTGTCAGCCAAACTCTTGAAGTACTCTATGACTGGTCCACCCTCAAGCATCCCTGATGTGGCCATGACGATGCACGGTTCACCCTCGATTATTTCCTGCCTCACGCTCGGATGCTCCACAATCGTGAAGTAGTCCGATTGAAAAGGGTTGATTCCATCGTGCAGTATGCTGTTGCGCACATCTCTCCCCAAATACTCCGGATAAGCCGTGTGAATTGCCGTAGCCTCAGAAATCATCCCCTCAATGAAAACCGGGGCCTCCTTCATAACACCTCTCCGCATGTAACCATCCAAGATGAGCATGATCTCCTGCGCCCTGCCTACCGCAGGCACAGGAATCAGAACTTTTCCCTTTCGCTCTAATGTCTCGTTCACTATTCTCGATAAACGCTCTTCAGCCTCCATCCGCGAAGGCATAACATCGTCAGGCCCTCCATACGTGCTCTCCGTGATGACAGTCTCAACCCTGGGAAACTCCGTAGTAGCCCCTTCTAACAGCATCGTCCGTGAAAACTTATAGTCACCTGTGTAAACTATGTTGTGCAACCCTTCGCCGATGTGAAGATGAACCATCGAGGAACCCAAGATGTGACCTGCGTTATGCAACGTCAACCTTACGTCAGGGGCAATGTCCGTGACAACGCCGTAGCGCAGAGGCAACGTGTGCAGGACGCATTCACGAACGTCCTTCTGATCATAATGAGGCGTCACACCCTGCTTATTTGCCACATCCAGATAATCCAACTGAAGCAGAGTCATCAGATTCGAAGTCGGCGCCGAACAGTAAATCGGACCATCATAACCATACTTGTACAGGAAAGGAACCAACCCACAATGATCTAGGTGAGCATGGCTTATGACGACAGCATCCAAAGAGCTAAGGTCGAATGCGGGGTTGTCAAACCTCGGAAAAGCTTCAAACGGCCTCGTAGAGCCAGGGTTGATGCCGCAGTCCAGAAGCACATTGCTCTCCCGAGTCTGAATGAGAATTGCTGATCTTCCAACTTCCTGAAACCCGCCTAGAGCTGTCATCCTAACGTCACCAACCTCGAAAGCTCTCGGCCTGAAAATCCTCTCTCCCACAGTACGCAGAATCCGCTCCCTCTCCTTGCTCTCCGAGTGCAGATAATGACGCATATGAGTAATAATCTTCGACTTCAACGGCGGACTTCTCAACACATGAGGCCGCCACTTCGTCCGCTTGATGATTTCCTGCAGAACCACCCCATTCTTCCCAATCACGAGGCCAGGCTTCTTAGCGTCTATTATGATCTCTCCCAAGCTGGGGTCAAAGTTTATGTCAGTTACCTCAGCCTCAGGCGGCACTATGTCCTTAGCAATCCTCTCGGCCTCAACCTCCTGAAGCCTAACGGAAGGGTCAGAACGAATGACGATACGTTTCCTAATCACGTTAACGATGTTAGCGATGACGCTGCTCTGCTCAACAAGCACCTCAGGCCTCTTCGTGTAAACAGCAAGCGTCGAGGCTTCATACTCAATCCGGGTCACCTCAGCCTCCTTGGGAACATGATCTAGAATGTACTGACTGATTTCGATTTTCTCCTTGACAGAGCCCTGCACCGTCTTGACTTCCTCAATCGGCAAGGAGATGCTTCTTCTCTTTCTCAGTCAAGTCTCTGTAACCTTTCTCATCAATCACAGCGACATTGAAACTGTCTCCACTCGCAGCATCACGCTTCATCGAAGCATTCACAGCCTTCACGATCACAGGCAACATCTCACTCACAGCGGCGCCCTCCTGAAACTTGTCCTCCAAAACACCGTAAGCCACAGGAGAACCTGAACCAGTTGAAACAACCTTCTCCTCAGTCAGACTTCCAAACGGATCTATCGAGAACAAATGTGGTCCCGTGTCATCCACACCACCGACGAGAACCTGGGCCATGAGAGGCACATACCTAGCCGAAAACAGCAGGTTCGCAAGAAACCTTGCGGCAGAGTTCACAGGCAGCCGCCTTCCCAAGTTAACCCTGTAAAGCCTTGCGTTGGCCGAAAGTAAATCAACGGCCATCTGTGCGTCAGCCACGTTTCCAGCGATTGTCATAGCCAAATGTTCATCTATCTGATACACTTTTTTTCCGTGTTTATGAGCCACATAGAAACCCATTGTGACCCGCGTGTCTGAAGCCAGTATCACTCCGTCTTTGCAGACTACGCCTATTGTAGTTGTTCCTTTGAGGGTCAGCTTGTTCATTACATCACTGTTGTTAAACATTTTGCAATCGTCTCCCAAAACCTGATGCGGTACGGATTACTTCGCAAGGAAGTAGCACCTTCTAATCACGATCAAGGTGTTAATTAATATTGTGCTCAGAAGAAACTGAAACATTAGGGACGGTTGTAAGCGAAGAAACAGTTGACTTTGCTGAGGCAAATGCGGATGTTCCGCGCGAAGCCTGCTTCGACCTACGAGTTTGGAGAAGACCTCTTGGGACGTTCTCAAGTTCTAAGCACAATTGTTCCTGATAGGTAGTTGAAAATTCTTTGTCTCTTTCTAGGATGAAGAATCCATCCAAGAATAAGGTCCAACGGAAGCAGGAAAGCTTTTCCAACACTCTCCAAGGCTGCCTGCATCATGTTGACGGGCTCACCGTCCAACCGCGTCACCTTCAGCCTCATCACCATCTTGCCCAAAGACCGTCCGTAGACTCCTTCCATAAACATCCAGTACAGAAGATAAACCACGTTGCTGAATCCGAAGTCAACAAACGGAACCCAGAACAGCGCACGCGGCACAATGGCTAAGCTAGACCAGCCCAACGGCATCAAAAAGCCCAAAATTGCCATGACCATTCCTAGAAGGGCAACGTCTATCAGCCATGCGAGGAACCTTTCACTCCAAAAGGCCAGTCTGGCCTGGGCAGCTATCTGCACGGGCGCTCCACACTTGGGGCAGTAAGCGGCGCTTTCAGGAAGCTCATCCCCACAGTTTCTGCACGAAGTCACGTTGCTTTTCTCCGACTCGCACATTGGTCGAAGCCGTATTTATTCTTCTCCATCCGTGAGAATCCCACGCTGAAACGGGTTCGGCCTCGAACAGGGACAGTTTAGGCAGACTTCACGAGCAGCGATGCGCTTGAGCACCATTGGAGGGAAATGGTAGGGGCAAAGGGTTGATTGAAAAGGCTTTTTAAGGTTTGAAAGTAGATCGCTATGAGTTAGCTGTTGGTAACAGACTAAAGCTGTGGTTGTTGTGCCCCCGAAACATCATAGAATGCAGTTTCCTAGAGAGGTCATCGTTGGAAATGGGGTCGTAGACCGCATAGGCCAGATTTCTCGCCGTTTGGGTTTCACAGAATCCTCGTTGATCATAGCGGGATCAAAGACTTACAGCATCGCCGGCAAGAGGGTGAAAGAGCTTCTTGAGGACAAGGAGAACATGACCGTTGAAACCTTCCTTGTTGAGAATGCAACAGTGAAGGATGTGGAGGCGGTGGAAGAAAAGATTCGAGAGTTGAAACCGCAAGTCGTCTTTGCTGTGGGCGGTGGAACGAAGATTGACGTTGCAAAGTGCAGCTCAGCAAACCAGAGTGTTCCTTTCATCAGTGTGCCCACCACAGCGTCTCATGATGGAATTGCGAGTCCCTTATCTTCTATCAAGGGTTCGGAGAAACCGTATTCGGTTATGGCTCAGGCTCCGTTGGCTATCGTGGCGGACACAAAGATAATCATGCAGGCTCCATGGCGTTTCGCGGTTAACGGTTGCGAGGATGTCATTGCAAAGTTTACGGCAGTGAAGGATTGGAAGCTAGCGCACGAGGACAAAGACGAGTATTTCGGCGGCTACGCTGCAAGCTTAGCATTGATGAGTGCAAAGCATGTCATGCAGAACGTGAAGTTGATGAGGACAAAGAGTGAGGAAGGCATGCGGATTCTTTTGGAGGCGCTGATAAGCTGCGGGGTTTCGATGAGCATTGCTGGCAGCAGTCGCCCCTGTAGCGGTTCAGAACATCTGTTCAGCCACGCGCTAGACTTGATTAGGCCGAACCACTGCATGCACGGTGAAAGATGCGGTGTCGGAACCATAATGATGACATACCTGCATGGAGGAAACTGGAAGCGTGTTCGAGATGCTTTAAAAAAGCTTGGAGCGCCAACCAATGCAAGGGAACTTGGCGTGGAACGAGAAGACGTAATTAAAGCCTTGAAGTCGGCCACCAGCATGAGGCCTGAAAGGTACACGATTCTGAACAAGCTAAACCTGAGACGCGAATCTTATGAACACCTCGCCAAAGTGACCGAAGTAATTTAGAAAACGGGTATCTGAATTGATTCTGTAAAAACATGTGCTCAGGTTTAGGGTTTTGGGTTGATTTCTGCGGTCGGCTTTTCTTCAGCTTCCTTTGCTTCTCCTTTTTCTTCAGCCTTTTTTGCAGGTTCTTCAGTCAACTCTTTCGTCGGTTCCTTCGGTGCCTCTTTTTCAGGTTTGGCTTCAGCCTTCTTAGGTTCAGCCTTGAAAGTTTCGGTGAACTTGACTATGGTTATGTTTTCAAGGAATTTCTGGATGTCCGCGGCTATGCCTCTCTTGGCCAGTTGAACTCCCTCAATGTAAAAGGCTTCTTCGGGCAGTTCAATGTTAGCAGTGCTTTTTGGTTTCAACGTGAACTGGAATTTGGACTGTTCAACCGTCGATATTCGACGGTGTATCAGCGCCGCTATTTTCTCTTCAACTGTCTCAAGCTTCTTCTTGACTGTTGTTTCGTAGATGAGAGTTTTTCCCGCGAGGGGAGGGTTGTAGTCTAAGAGAACTCGTCCTGCTCCCATGGCTCGGACTGTAGCCGTCTTGCCGCCGATCTCTACGCGCTCGCCGATGGCCGGTGTAATGTCTTTGGCAAGCAGCTGCCTGAGTGGAACGCGTTTGACTTTTTCAGGGTCTCTCGGGCCGAATGCTTTGTCCGGGGGGATTTCGACGACTGCGGGTTTTTCCACTTCCATCGTTGCTAAGCTCTCATCTAATGCTTTTATGACCCATCCTTCGCCTATGACCACGAGTTTGGGCTCGTAGATGTCACCTTCCTTGTACATGTGCTCCTCCTTTGCTATTTTCTCAAGGGTTGTGTCGAACACTTCACCTGTTTCCTTCACTTTGCCAACGTATTCTACAAGTACGAAAGAACCTTTCTGCAGACTCATGAACCATCATCTTCCAACGTAATAGAAGCAAAGTAAGTTTTGCACTTCAATAAAAGCCCTACGATAAAAACTGACGATTTCCAAGGCAAAATCCATTCAAGCATGGTTCCAACCTTCAAAAAGAGATGTACGAAAAGCGTTTAAGCCTTTCGGACCGTGACAGAGTCATCAGCATTCTTCCACCTCGCAACTTTATGACCTTGACCCACCTTATGTCTTGGAAACAGTGTTTCCGCAGGAACACAAACCCGCAGGGTCTAAGGTGACCCCCTCAGCGAGAAAGCGGTTTCTTGGACGCGCTTCTAACGCGGACCAACGTCTTGCCTATTCGGACCCTGTGAATTAGCGAAATGCAGTTATGGATTGTGTTGTCCGTAGTGCATGGCTACCGTTACGAGGTCTGTGAGACCGATTATTCCATATGGCGGAGCTATGTCTGCTAGGGGATTCCAGTTGGGGTCTCCAGGCTTTGAATTGTAGGCATTGGCCAGCAAAACAAGGTCGTCCAGACCCACTTTTCCATCACCGTTCAAGTCGCCGACAGTGTGCGGCATTACGTAGGGGGTAGACATCAACGGGTAATTGTCAAGGTTGTGTGCATCTATAACGTATGGAGTGTCTCCAATTCCGTCGCTTCCAGTCAGGTTCTGATATGGGCCATTGTACAAGTCTGTGCCATTATAGTCGCTCCAGTAATTTCCTCCAAAAGGATAACCATTATCCCAAATGTTCACCGAGTCGCTGGAATTAACCTGAATATTATTGTTGACAAAGTG
Source organism: Candidatus Bathyarchaeota archaeon (assembly GCA_963838505.1). GTDB lineage: Archaea > Thermoproteota > Bathyarchaeia > Bathyarchaeales > Bathycorpusculaceae > JBEKCD01. The sequence continues at coordinate 44,449 of CAWIRG010000007.1, read as the reverse complement.
ATTGTGGAAAATGCTGCAGTTTGAAGAAGACCAAAGCCAGATGCCAAACCCGTTGTTTGTTACGTTGTTTCCAGAAATGCTATTGTAGTTCGAATAGTCCCAGAGACCGATGCCGGCCATGTCATTTGCTGTTATGTTATTCCCAGAAATACTGTTGCTCCAAGAATGAAGAAGGTTGATGCCCCATCCACCTTTTGTTATGTTGCTCCCAGAAATACTGTTGCTCCAAGAAAAGAAAAGCACGATACCACCGTTTGTTATGCTGTCTCCGTAAACGTTGTTGCTCGAAGAATTATCAAGCCAGATGCCATTTATGTTGTTCCCGGAAATACTGTTGTTCCAGGAAGAATCAAGGTGGATGCCCCACTCGCTGTTTCCAGTTACGTTGTTCTCAGAAATGTTGTTATTCCAAGAAGAGCCAATGAAGATGTTCGCATTCGCGTTGTCTGTTATGTTGTTTCCAAAAATGCTGTCATAGTTTGAAGAAGAGTTGAGCCAGACGCCATCGTAGTTGTCTGTTATGTTGTTTCCAAAAATGCTGTCATAGTTTGAAGAAGAGTCAAGCAAAATGCCTTCGTAGCTGTTTGTTATGTTGTTTCCAGAAATGGTGCTGTTCGTTGTTTTCCATAATTGTATGCCATAACCTGACGATTCTGTGTACGGACTTCCAAACACAAGGTCCATGGGCAGTCCGAGGTTCAGGTCCTCCACCGTTATGTTCTCGCAACTGACAAGCACCACTTGTCCCGCATCGTCCACGATGTGGTCTGACACACCTTCAAGATAGACAAGAGGCTTACCATCTACGGTATTGTTTTCAACAGAGTTCTGATAAGAATTCCAAACAGAAAGACCGCCATCGATGAAAGTGTTTCCAGAAATACAGTTATGGTCTGATGAAGATTCAATCACTATACCCTGCGTCTGCGAGCCGCCTGTTACGTTGTTTCCAGAAATGCTGTTGCTTGAAGAAGAGTAAAGCACGATGCCCGCACTGTCCGCACCACCGCCGTCTGTCATGTTGTTTCTAGAAATGCTGTTGTTTGATGAAGAGTTGAGCCAGATGCCATAACCTGCCTCAGTTATCGTGTCTTTAATGGTTACGTTGTTTACTCCATTCAAATACACTCCTCTCCCATAATATGCTTCAATTGTCGTGTTTTCGATTGTTACGTTGTTTACCCCATCCAAGCATATTCCTCTCGAATTATAGCTGAAAGTATACACCATGTAGCCTGCCCCATCTAACGTAATATTGTCTCTTTCAACTACGACGACTCCATCGGTACCGAGAGCAGCAATGTTTCCAGTTAAGGTGTATGTAGTGTTGTCCGCAGTGTATATGAGAGTCGTAGGAGGGTCTATTGAGCCGTCTGCCCGAATGTGAATGGTTCCAGTTGCCTCAACAGGTTGAACATTAAAAACTAGTGTTATCATGCCCAACGCCAGCAACGCCATTAATATTCCAGAAACTAGCTTCTTCATCTACACTCTTCCTTTCACTACAACTTCGCCCTTTCAGATAGTTAACTCTTCGCATCGCCAGCTATAGAAGAAAGTTCTAGCTCAACCAAGCTCTTCGGCGTCTTCAAAGGTAAGTACTCATCGCAGATGGCGTCTCAGAGCACGCGCTTCACCATTCTGGGCTGGATAACGCCCCTCAAGCCAATCCATCCGCTCGCCCATCTGTCCCTTAACGATTTGTGACAATTCACATTACATCTGACGTTACAATTAAAAGCACTGGGTCAGCTCTGAACAGCTTCCCATACCGTTTTTCAACATAAATTGTCACAATCCACATTACATCTGACGTTACAAGTAAAAAAGGGGGGTCGACTCTGCTGGACCCTGAGGCGGAAAGTCTTTCAGTATACTTGAATCAGCGCCAGTGAATTTGCTCTCCGTAATCATGATAGAGCCCGACTGTGCTGTGGGCTCAATTTGCTCATAGAGGTTAGGATTGCGTCAAAATCATGCAGATCAGTTTTCTTTCCCCTAGTGCCACGTTCTCTGATGGTTCCATGATTATTCCTTGTTCGTCTTAGATAGGGGTCAAAGAGGGCGCGCGATACCTTTAGCGAAAAGGGGAAAGCAATAAACGATTCGCCGAGCTTCTCAATTTGATGACAAGTCTAGGGTCTGATGGGGAAAAATTGTGAAAAAGACAGAGCATGAAGACTTGCGTTTCGTTCGAGAAGGCAAACGCAAAGCCAAGAAGAAGTGTTTGTACCACCCTGCTTTGCAGTGCCCAACTCCGGAAGAGCCTTGCATCTTCACGAAGAAGAAATGAAGACGCGATATGCATTTCCATACGAATGGAAAAATGAGGAGCCTCACACTGCAGGCAAACTTGTTTGCGGAGGAGGCTGATAATCGAAGACTCAATCTCTTCTTGAAACTGAATCTTGATGTTATCTGCTGTTTTGTCAAGGGTTATATGGTTGTTTGTCTGTGGGTCTGTGATGGCGGATTTGCGTGTTTGAGTTTGGCCGTGTAAGGTTTAGGCCTTTTGAGAAGGAGGATTTACGGTTGTTGCACGGGTGGGAGAACGATTCTGAGTTGATCATGTATTCTAGGAGTAGACCCATGAATTTCGTAAATTTGGCTCAGCTGGAAAGACAGTTTGACGATTCGATCAAGGATGAGAAGGAGATGCGTTTCATCGTTGAGCTTGTCGATTCATCTGAGGCTATTGGCATCGCACGCTTGGAGAGAATGGACTGGGGAAACGTGAAATCCGTGGATGTTGGCACCTACATCGGAAAGAAGGAGCTCTGGGGAAAAGGCCTAGGCCGCGACATAACGGTTGGACTGCTGGAGATGGCGTTTAACCAGCTTAACGCTGAACGTTGTCAAGCATGGAGCGTCGAATTCAATCATCGTGCCCACAGCGCTCTAGAGGCATGCGGCTTCAGAGAAGGGAGGAGCAGCTAGGCAGACTGTTTTTGTGAATGGCCGCAAATGGGACAGCTATCACTTCGACATCCTGAGAGAGGAATACCTCAACGTAAGAATGAATTTGCTAAAGCAGACGCTCAGAGACAAGACTGAAGAATACATCAAAACAAACCAAGGACTGGAAAAATAACCAAAAACAAATCATTCAACGCCACAGCATCGTGTTCAGCCAACATGGTGGTTTGGCCCCCAACCGAGAGAGCGTCACGCGGAACCTTCATTAGAAAACATAATAAGAACGGTTCGATGCATTGACATTAGTGCTGGCGGCCCAAATGAGTCATGAAGCTGTGTGTTTAGAAAGCAAACTTCTAGTTCCAGACGCCAATGTTGATGACGTCGCTTTGGCGTGTCAGAAGGCTTTCAAGGAAATGGGCTTGAAAATAACGAAAACAGAAAAAACCAAGGACGGCAACACAACAGTTTTTGCCCGATGAACGTGCACTAGTGCCTTTGACGTTGAGAACCTTACTGTTTCCTTTCAGCCTGCAACATTACATCAAAGCGGCACAACGATCAGGAGTCCACGTAGTCATTTCCCCCTCAAAAGAGGGCACAATCATATACTCGTGTGGACTTGCCCTCGACGAACTAACGGGAAAACCAGCAAAGTTTTCTGACGAGGAAGTCGAAGAGCTTACGAACACAATGGAAGCTCTTGATTTTGAAAACAAGTTCCTGAAGAAAATGAAACACACATTCCCTGAAACCAAAGAAATCGAGTAGGGCGCATGGGAAAACATGGCACCGTACCTTTTCTGTGCTCTGTCCTATGCTTTGCTATGGAAATACAGGGCAATGCTATGGTCTCTTCCAACATGCTTTCGATCCGCGCGGTAGAAGCCAAGTCATGCGCATCATCCAGCAACATCGAATTTTACAATTCAACATTACAAAAAATGTAAACAAAAAAAGGCGGGGGGCCGCTTTTGAAAAGTACCAAAAAATATCACGCACTAAACAGGAATAGAAAGCGACGCTCTGTGTGGAGAAAACTACGCCCACGCTGTCCAACAGTTATTTATAGGAGAACGCCCAGAAAACCTCAAATGCACGTTCTTACATGGTCAAATTGCATGAGAAAAATCGACAAAGGTTGTGATGAGGTTAGATTAGGTTGTTTTGCCTAAATGCGGAACCCAGCTTCCGGATGACGCTACTTTCTGTATGAAGTGTGGAGCGAACGTTACGGCTGTTCAATCCAAAGAGCAGCCAGAACCGGCCATGCCAATTTTGGCTCCTATGGAAGCAAAGTCACTGAAATGCCCTCATTGTGGTGCTCCGATTGCGCCGAAATTTGGAGAAATGATTATCACATGCGAGTACTGTGGGACAGGTGTCACGCTGGGAACCGATGGTTGGAGAGGGATACAGAAGCAGACGATGCTCGCGCTCAAGTCAGCGGAGAAGGATAAAGTCGTTGCAGAGATTCATGGTCTGATGGACAGAGGGCTGCTTCACAGGCATCTTCAGGAGAGTTCAGTACTTGAGGAAATGAATCTCAGCTTTGTTCCTTACTGGATTGTGTCTGTCTCGGCGAGAACTTCTATCGTAGCCAGTGACATGGCTGTCGAAGCTGGGCAGATCGCCACGACGGCTGCTCTTGCTGGCGTGATGGGATCCGCGTTTGGTGGCAGACGCGGAGGGGGTTTCGGAGGTCCTCTTCTTGCAGGAGCGATGATGGGCACGATGATGGGTCCACGAAACTCCGCGACGAAAACGTACCAACTGGATGACAACTACAATTTCCCAATCGTGGCGCTGAAAGCTTTGACGGAGCACCAACCTAGAAACTACGAGTTTAACCTTGATGACAGAACGCTGTTTGACGTCTCGAAAGTTCCGAAGGGCATCAAAGTCTTGAACGGCGACGTCGGAGAAGAATCAGCGAAATATCAGGCGAAAACTCTCGTCGACCAGCTTCAATCAGAGAAAGCACATGCTCAGCACCACATGATCCAGCAACTGCACACTGACTTGGACGTTGCAGATACAGAGCTACTCTACGCACCGATATGGTTTGCCCAGTACGACCACAAGGGCAGAAAAATAATTCTAGTCATCGACGGCAACACAAACGGAGTAATAAACAGCATCGGCCTCTGAAAAGACAGAAAAAAACTGCAGGCACCGTCGGTTGAAGCTGTCTTGAAACGGTCTGCACAAGCTCATCCCAGGATTGGCCCGCAGGTCCCTTTTGTGTTTGCCGAACCGTTCAACTTCTCGTGCATACATGCCTACTTGATGATTAGGTTTTCCGATTCCCTAGGATAGTATGTCATCTGCTCTTTTCCTTCCCCAGTTATCAGAATAGTGTCTGAATGCCGGAATCCACCGAACCCTAATTCATAGATACCTGGCTCACAGCTCAGAACCATTCCTGCAGAGAGGGGGTTTTCATTCCCGATGTCTAGCCATGGAGGTTCGTGCCCTTCGAGACCCAAACCGTGTCCAGTGTGATGTTCAACCAAGTGGATTAACCCTGCCTTCTTGAAGACGTTGATAGTTGCCTTATCGACATCGCTGCATTTGGCTCCAGACTTAAAGGCCTCAAACGCTGCATCTTGAGCTAACATCATGACTTCAAAGTACCGTTTTTGCTTCTGTGAGGGCTCGCCAACGATCATGGTTCTTTCCAGTTCACAGCTGTAACCCCCAACATCAACTGCTGCTTCTGCAATGATAACATCACCTTTCCTAATCATGCGTCTCGTGGACATCGAATGCGGTATGGCGCTCATTTCACCTATCTGTCCCCTGAAACCCGCGTTAATAGGATATACATTTCGCTTCGGTTGATAGTCTGGTCCGAGCGTTTTCTTCATCGCTGCCGTCGCGTCACACGTAGCCTCAAGCGCCACGACTACGTCCCAAAGCCCTTCACAAGTGTATTCCTGAAGCAGCGAGACGACAAGGTTAGCCCACTTGCAACTCTCTCTAATGAGTTCTACTTCTTCAGCCGATTTTACCACCCGCATGCTGGGTACAAGCTCAGAGACGTTTACCAGTTTCGCTTCGGACAATTTCTTACTCAATGACGGTCCTTCATAACCCCACATCCCTGAAACCCCTGACTGGCTGTCCACACCTATCCGTTTCTTGGCGAGACCCATTTCTTTAAGGAAGCCTGCAAAATGCTCAATAGGATGTTTCTCTCCTGGATAATCCAAGTAAGTTTTGACTTCCTCAATGAACTTTGTCTCGAGGGGAACGTGATCCTTTTCTAATCGTGGCCCCAGAAACGTAATCTTGCCATCTGCAGGGATGATCAAAGCTGCGGGACGCTCAGTTGAAATGAAGGAGTAACCTGTAAGATAGAACATGCTCGTGCCATTCGTCAAGTACAAGGCGTCAAGCCTTCTGCGCATCAACGCTTTTCTCACGCGTTCTATACGACGCATGTACTCAGCATTGCTTATCGAAAACAACTCATGATCCCTCTGCTTTCATAGATAGAGTTCTCCTTTCGAAATTATGACCGCGTTGCCGACCAATCCAACTCTGTCAGGCGAGATGATCTTCACGTTGAGTTCGCCTCCCCTCAATGATGCCTGATAAGCCAACATTTCTTTTTTCATCAACATCTTTGACCAGTATGGACCCAGCAACGTGTGCGCCGCTCCAGTCACAGGATCCTCGTTTATTCCAAACCAAGGCGCAAAAAAGCGTGAAACGAAGTCGTATGGTGCTTGACCCTTCGATGTCACTATGACTCCTGCTATTTTGTCTCTGGTCCCCGAAGATTTCATCCGCTCAAAGTCGGGTTTCAGGTTCCTGAGAGTCTCTTCGTTGGGCAATAGAATCAGAAGATGACCCGATTTTGCCGAATAATGTGCACTTGTAAATTCACTGATGCCTAGGGCGCTCAGAATATCTTGGCTTGGATATACTTGCACGGTCTCTTCGCTTGGAAGGTCTAGAAGGATTCCTCCTTCCTCCAGTCTTGCCCTCAATGTCCCACTTCTTGTCTCAAAAGACACTTCTGTCGCTGTAATCTTGAGGTCGTAGAACAGGGCTGCAGCTGTTGCGAGAGTTGCATGGCCACAGAGATTCACTTCAGTCTCCGGCGTGAACCACCGCAGAGAAAAAAGTCGCGAATCTTTGATGGGTTTCTGATCAAGTTTCTGAAGAAAAGCAGTTTCGGACAGATTCATTTCTGCAGCGATTGACCTAAGCAAGCTATCTTTGTAAGGCTTTTCCAAGATGCAGACAGCCGCAGGGTTTCCCGTAAAGGGTTCCTTCGCAAAAGCGTCCACATGATACAGAGGAATTTTGTCCATAATCAACCTTCACTCTCGCCTGTTTTCAAGTTTGCATTTGGCTTATCCAGCACTCGTCTTATACGTTACCAGAGAATATATGTCGTATTTTTCTCCGAGATACTCTCTTCCATGCAAGTATTCAAGTTCTATGAGAAAGCCTATGCCAACAATTTTTCCCCCAAGCCTCTCAATCAGCTCTGTGTTCGCCCTTATGGTTCCCCCTGTTGCGAGCAAATCATCTATGAGTAGCACGTTTTGCCCGGGTTCAATGGCGTCTCGATGCATCTCAATGGTATCTGATTCGTATTCTTTTTTGTAGGTTAGGTTCACCGTTGTTGAGGGCAGTTTGCCCTTCTTCCTAATTGGGACGAAACCGACTCCAAGCCTATACGCCAAAGCGCCTCCGATTATGAACCCTCTAGCCTCGTTCGAGACCACCGCATCTATCGTCTTACTTCTGAAGTGGTAAGCCAATTGTTCAACGCATTCTCTGAACGCATTCTTGTCTTTCAGAAGAGGTGTAATGTCCCAAAACACTACGCCTTTGAATTCAGGTATTCTTCTAATTATGCTCTTGAGATCCAATTTGTCACCCCATATGGCTGAAGACGAGTTTTCATACTGACGCGCTCTTGAGGGCGTCTTTGCAATCGCAAGTTCTTTCCTGCGGCATTCTTGCTACCGTCTCGACGACGAGTTTCTTCACTTTTTCGATGTTCTCTTTCATTATTCTGGCAACTTCTTCTGCGCTCACGGGATGATCTTTCCACACGTCGTAGTCAGTCACGGTGGCGATTGACGCATAACAGATTTCGGCTTCCCTAGCCAACACGCATTCAGGAACGAGAGTCATGCCAACCACGTCTGCACCCCAGTTTCTGAACATTCTGGACTCTGCTTTCGTTGAAAACCTTGGCCCTTCTATACAAACGTAAGTGCCTGTGTCATGATGGCTGATTTTCATTCGTTCTGCCACTCCTGTCAGGATCTTTCTCAGTTCACGACATGTTGGCTCAGCCACTGAAATGTGACACACCTTCGGGCCTGTGTAGAAAGACTGCTCACGCCTTGTCGTTCTATCTATGAATTGATCAATGAACACAAGGTCCTCAGGTCTATAATCTTCTCTCAGAGAGCCGACAGTTGAAGGAGCCAGAATGCGTTTAACGCCTAAATCCTTCAGCGCGTGTATGTTGGCTCTTGAGTTGACTTCTGTCGGTCTTATCGTGTGTTTCTTGCCATGCCGCGGCAGGAACGCCACTTTTCTGCCGTTCAGTTCTCCGACAGTAATTAGGTCAGAGGGCGGGCCATAAGGCGTGTCAAACTCAATCTCCTTGCCGTTTCTAACAAGATGCGGGTCATAGAAACCTGTCCCGCCGATAATTCCAATTTCTGCCTGCATATAAACCTACTAAAACATCCGTGAATTAATAAGACTACTGGGCTAGAAACCAACTCAAGCGCACACGCAACGCAGAACGCACCGGCGCAGTAGGCTGCCGACCATGCCATTCTATCATTGTACCACGGCAACTTTGCCTTCAGTCCCTGACTCATACATTGAAAATTACAACGGACATTACAAACAAAAAGGCTCAATCAGCTCTGAACACCTGTCCAGACTATTTTTCTCCATGGTTTGTTACAATCCACATTACTTTTGACGTTACAAGTAAAAAAGGGGGGTCGACTTTGCTGGACCATGATGAAAAAAGTGTTTCGGCATAGTTGCGTGCGCAAAGCAGAGTTCATTGCTTCGCGCTCGGCTTTCGTTTTCGCATTTTTGTGCTGAAATGCTTTCTGAAAACTAGGCATATGTCTTCCGGCTTTTCAAGCACAGACACGTTTTCCATCCGAGAAAGCTTTCTTGCGTTTTCTGCATCTTCCCTCCTCACTCTAAGCCTGAGGTCATTCCCGTTGGGAAGCCTCGTGACCACTGTTCCTTCCTTGTAGTCGCAGGGCATGATGTAGACTGGAACAAAGGCTTTCAGAGCCATTGCGGCCGAGTTGCAAAGCAACGTGTCGGCTATTCCAACCGAGATTTTCGCCACCGTGTTCGACGTTGCTGGGGCAATAAGCAAGAATTCATATTTTCCAAGTTGCAAGTCACCGGAAAGAAAAGGCGAGTTGGAGTTGCTTTCAACCCACACATTTGTGAAATCCTGTTTCAACTGTTCATCGAGTCCGTACCACTTGGCAACCTGTTCTCCTGCTTTCGAAAGAAAAACCCGTAGATCAACGGTATCTTGGTACTCTTCCTTCATCCTTTTCATGACTTTGATTGTTTCTGGCAATCTGTCTCCGCTGCCCGTTATTCCCCACGCGACTTTCCTCTTTTTCTGAGCTCCCGCCGGCTTTCCAGTCATGTTACGCACTTCATATCCTTCTCTTAACGTCATCAGATTTCATGAATTCAGCGAATTTCTTCACAGTTTTCCTCAGGGATTTGAGTCCTTCTTCATCCTCTTTCACGCCTTTCAAAGTGTCTTTTGACCAGAAAGATGCGCCTAGGTTGGCTCCGAATGGACCGCCGCTTATGGGGAAGACGCCGTTTAGAACGTAGAAAGCGATGATTTGCTGGATTGCAAGCTCCTGACCCCCAATTCTATCCCCGCCTACTGCGATGGCCATACCAGCCTTATTTCTCAACACGTTCTTGTCGGCGGCAAACAACGCCCTGCATCTGTCCATGATTGCTTTGGTCTGAGCACTCAGTCCTCCGTTGTAGACTGGCGTTGCAATCACGAGTCCGTCAGCTTTTCTCAGAAGCGGATAGAGTTCGTACATGTCGTCCCTGAGATTGCACTCTTTGGTTCTCAAACAGTGGTCACAGTGTTGGCAGAACCCGATATTCTTGTTTCTAACCGTGAAGAACTCTGTCTCAAAACCTGCGGTTCTAAGCATGTTTAGGGCTTCTGTCAAAACGTGTTCAGTTGCTTGCTTTCTCGGGCTTCCGCAAATGCCGAGTATCATGATAATTCATTAGAGTACTATGACGGTTAAAATCAATAAAGCTTGCTGAGGCCTGGATAAAAAAGGAAAGTATGCTTCGAAAGAAGCATGGCTGCGCTGGTTCTAGGCGTCTTCAAAGAATTCTTCAGGTCTAGGCGGAGTAGGCGCTAGGCCTCTGCGTTCGCGTATCTGCTTTATTATTTCATCCTTCATTTGTTCTGGAACTGGAGCCCAACGACTGAACTGCGTGGCCCAGAAGGCTCTGCCTTGGGTTGACGATCGAAGTTCTTCGGCCAGACCGAACGATTCGGAGACAGGCATTTCTGCTTTAACGATTATCATGTCTTCTTCGTTGGTCATGTCCAGTATTTTTCCCCGCCGTTTTTGGACTATGGCTATGACATTACTCACAAACTCGTTTGGAACCTTGCAGTCAAATGCTATTAGCGGTTCTAGAAGTCGTGGGTCGCTGAGGAGGAAAGCGCACCATATTGGACGCCAAGTCATGGGCAATATCTGCGCTGGTCCACGGTGCACAGGGTCCTCGTGAACGGTCACGTCTTCCAGGTTCACCTTCAGCCCGTACGCTGGTTCCTTTGCTAGGACTGATGTAAACACGGCTTCTCTGAATCCTGATTTTATGTGATCCATTATTTCATCAACGTACTGTCTTCCTTTGATCCTGTTGACTAGTATGTCGTTTCCTTCGATAGCCACGACGTTGCGCGCGTCATCTGTCGACCAACCGAACCCTTTGAGGACCTTCTGCCTTTCCTCGCGCGTCTGCATTTCGCTTAGTTTTCCAAGCTTAATGGCTTCAACCACTTCTTCCGACAGCTTCTCCATCGTCACCCAAAGCTTGTTATGTTTGTTGGGGCTCTTGCCCATTATGGGTGGGCCTTTATAGTCATGACTTATGGTTTCTCGGTATATCACGATTGGCTTGCTAATCTTCACTTTTAAGTTGGCTTCCTGCATTCTGTAGGCCGTGATTTCAAGGTGGAGTTCGCCCATGCCGCTGAGCAAGTACTCCCCGCTTTCTTTGTTTATCAGGAAATGTAAGTTCGGGATCTTCAGTTGTCAATTTGTGAACGACTTTGTCGAAAAGGGGCAGGTCCTTGACGTCTGCAGGTTCAACTGCAACCGTCACCACGGGATCTGAAACGTACTTCAACCCTTCAAAAGCCTGTGTTTCAACTCCATCTTCGGCGACTGTTTCTCCCACGTGAATCGACGGCAGACCAGAGAGTGCTGCAATGTTGCCCGCTGGAACTCTGTCGATTATAACTCGGTCAGCAGCCATACTCATGTAGACCTGCTGAACTGTACCCTTCTGGTGGCTAGTAATTAGTTGGACAAGTTTTCCCTTTTCCACCGTTCCGCTGAACACGCGTCCAATAGCCACGACTCCGCTGTGAGGGTCAACTTCTATAGTTGAAACGCACATTAGAAGCGGACCGGCTGGGTCAACTTCTGCCATACCCTTTCCCACGGGGCCTGCCATGTCGCCAGGCCAAATCTGACTTTGCCTGTAAGGCTGAGCTTCTATCGGGTTGGGCAAATGTTCGACAAACATGTCGAGAATAGGATCCTGCACTGGAGCCTTCTTGGCCAAACTCTCAACCTTTCTGTTGACATCTTCATGCTCGCCCGTGTAAGCATCAATAATGTCGGCGAACGTCACGCCTTTCAATTTCATGTGCGGAAGGTTCAGTCCCCACTTGTGAAGCGCTGAACCGAAAGCGACCTCACCGTTTTCAACTTTAACCTGCCAGTCCTTCTTATGCTCTGGCGGCGCATACTTTTCTATTAGAGTGTTCACTCTCATTATTATCTTTGCAAACTTCCGTTGGATGTCATCCGACGTCAGTTTTATTTCCTTTATCAGTCTGTCAACTTTGTTTATGAAAAGAATCGGCCTGACTCTTTCCCGTAGGGCTTGCATCAAGACGGTTTCCGTCTGGGTCATGGGACCCTCAACCGCATCAACTACGACAAGGGCACCGTCCACGGCTCTAAGGCTTCTCGTCACTGCGCCGCTGAAATCAATGTGTCCCGGCGTGTCGATAAGGTTTATCAAGTACTCTTTTCCTTGGAAAGCGTGAGCCAAACTGATGTTCGATGCAAAAACGGTCATCTGTCTCTTCTGTTCAAGCTCCCAAGAGTCAAGTGCAAGCTGCTGTCCGGCCCTCTGCTCACTTATTATTCCTGCCGCTGCCAAAAGGCTGTCTGAAAGCGTCGTTTTGCCATGATCAACATGAGCGATGATGCTCGTGTTCCTAATCATCTCGGGATAATTCATCAATTTCTGAATTTCTTCAACTTGTCTATACCGAACCATACCAAAACCTTCCTTACGGTAGCCAAGAGCTTACAAACACGTGCAAGCGAGTTGCCTTTAATGTCTCGACCATTCTCGGTTTCCACTACCTGAAGATAAGCTACATGGATGTAAAAAAAAGTGACCTATTAACTTTATGCCATCAAATTCATGAATGCTGTTGGAAACGTTTGACCTAGACTGCTAGATTCTTTCATTCATTCGTGCCACAAACTGCTCTTCTATTTCCTTGTCGATGTAGAATCCTTTCCTTCCAAGTCTCCGAACTCGAAGAGTCATGAGAACGTCGCTGAGAGGTATTGTCTTCATTGCTTCGTGCAAGTCCTTGAATCTAACGAAAGACACTTTCCTTGATTGCTCAACAAAATCATCAAACCTCTCCTTTGAACTCAACACCGACTCACTCCCGTGTTCTTTCCATAATTTGTCCGCGTCGCCCACTTTCCTTTCTATGAATTCAGCATAGCCACCAATCTGGCCGACTGGTTTGGTTACGTAGAACAGAAGTCTTGAAGTATCCTTGGGCGGCGCGATTCCTCTCAGCACGAAGGAATGAATTTTTTTCCCCTCACTATTGCGGCGGCAAAATCCAGCCCACCATTTCGTTTGAACCATTATCACAAAAGCCTGTTTTCCACTCATCGTACCACCCATGCAACAACCAACATAAGCTGCTTTGACACTTAAAACTTGCCAAAACAAAAAAGGTTGCCGATTGTCCGATCGGTTTAAATGTAGGAGCTAGTCAATGTAGACAGCAAAATACCGGTGATAAAACACAAAAGCCGACATCTACAGAAAAGTCAAACTCAACAAGCTGATACACATGTGTGTTCTAATCATTTTGGCGCCGGCAAACTTACTTTCGTTGCCGCACGTTTTCTCAGTTGCCCTAGTGGACGGAGACAAATGCTCCAAGGGACCTTAACGGATTCGAAGGTGCTGGCGATTCTAGGAAGAGACGGTTTTTATGAAGGATGCGGCGACTCTAAGTGTCAAAGAAGTTTTTCAGACTCTGAAAACCTCAACTAACGGGCTGACCAGCGAAGAAGCAAAAAGAAGACTTGCCGAACATGGCCCCAACATACTAGTGGAAAAGAAACAGGCCTCCATAGCCTACAAGTTTCTTGTGCAGCTTAAGGATCTGTTCGGAATTCTGCTGATTTTTGCAAGTCTGCTAGCCGCAGTGGATGCAATATGGGAAAACAACTTCAGCATGTGGGAGACAAGCGCCATAATCTTGGCCGTCGTCCTCGTAAATGCTGTCTTCAGCCTTTTTCAAGAATGGCGCGCGGAAAAGGCAATGGAGGCCCTGAAGAGTTGGATGCCTGAGTACGCGAAGGTAATCAGGGAGGGACAACTGCAAAAGATTCTAGTGAGAGACTTGGTTCCTGGAGATCTAATCGTCCTCGAAGAAGGTGACCGTGTTCCAGCAGATGCCCGCCTGACAGAAGCTTTTGATTTGTGGACGAACAACGTGCCGTTAACTGGTGAATCGGAGCCACAGCCTCGAACGACAAATGCCATCAAGACTGTTGACTCGGGATACCTTGACGTGCCAAACCTGGTTTTCATGAGCACAAGTGTCGCTACAGGCCAGGGCAGAGCCGTTGTGGTCAAAACAGGCATGGACACAAAGTTCGGTCAAATCGCGGGGCTGACACAAGAGATAAAGGAGGAGGCTAGTCCTCTTCAAAAAGAGATTGCCTACACGGCAAAATACGATTTCATTCTGGCCATAACAGTCGGTGTCGCATTCTTTTTTGTAAGTCTAACCTTGCTTCACGTCCATCTTTTTGCAGCCATCCTGTTCATGATAGGCGTGATGGTTGCTCTAGTTCCAGAAGGACTGCAAGTAACTGTTTCCAGCGCCTTGGCTATCAGTGTTCTGAAAATGGCCCATGAAAACGTTCTCATTAAGCGTCTGTCAGCTGTTCAGACCCTAGGCAGCGTGACAGTGATATGCACCGATAAAACGGGCACTATTACAAAGGGAGAGATGACAGCAACAAAAATGTGGGTTCCAGACAAAGTTGTAGAAATTTCAGGATCAGGTTTCAATCCTGTTGGCGATTTTGCGAACAGCGGGAAACTCTTGGAAAAGGAAGATTCTCGTGCGATTGAAAAACTCTTGGAAATCTCGGCTCTGTGCAACACTGCCAAACTTGAGCCGCCTTCGGACAGGAACAGAAGCTGGAGCATCGTGGGGGACCCGACAGACGGTGCGTTGCTCGTGGCTGCCATAAAATATGGATTGAACCCGCAGGGCATGCTGGCTCAGAAGCCTATCCACCACGTAATACCTTTTGACTCGCGAAGAAAAAGGATGACGACGATTCACAGGTACGACCATGAGATCCTGGCTTACACAAAGGGCGCACCAAGAAGCATCCTCTCCGTATGTAACAGGGTACTTGTTGAAGGCAACATAGAAAACCTGACACGAGAAAGTCTTGATGAGGTTGAGACGAAAATTCGGGAGTTCGCGATAGAAGGTCTACGAGTTATAGCCATGGCGTACTCGGAGCTCCCCGCGAACGGGTCGCTGAAAACAAGAAACGTTGAAAATGACATGATTCTTGTAGGGCTCGTGGCCATGAAGGATCCACCTCGTCCCGAGGTCGAGAACGCGGTGGCAATAGCAAAGAAAGCAGGCATAAAAATCGTTATAATAACCGGAGATTACGGGCCGACGGCCCAAGCCATAGCGCGGGAAGTAGGGATAGTGGACCCTGACAAGTGTCGCATAATTCGCGGCGTCGACATGGAAACGATGACGGACGAACAGATAACAGAGGAAGCTAAGAAGGAAGACGCAATTTTTGCAAGAGTCTCACCTGAACAGAAACTTCGTATAGTGAAGGCCCTCAAACAACACGCTGAAATCGTTGCGGTCACTGGAGACGGCGCAAATGATGCCCCATCGTTGAAAGAGGCGGATATTGGAGTGGCAATGGGCGTTTCCGGGACAGACGTGGCGCGAGAGGCTGCGGACATGGTCCTCCTCGATGACAGTTTCGCTTCAATAGTCAAGGCAGTAGAATCGGGTCGTACGATATATGAGAACCTCAGAAAATTCATTGTTTACGTATTCACTCATAATTGGGCGGAGCTCATTCCATATGTTCTTTACGCTCTACTAGGCTTACCCCTCCCCCTGCTTGTGGTCCAGATCTTGGCAATAGACTTGGGAATAGACGTTATACCTTCATTGGCCCTAAGCCGCGAACCTCCAGAGCCTGGCATCATGCAGGAACAACCTCGAAGCATCAGAGAACGACTCTTCGACACTGGAGTCTTCCTTCGCTCCCTTTACCTAGGGACAATCATTGCCGTTGGAGCCATGGTCGGCTGCTTCTTGACATGGTCATCAGGCGGTTGGCACCTCGGATTGTCAAGTATTCCCTCTTCAGATCCAACCATCTATGCCAAGGGTACGACGATGACGTTTGCCGGCATCGTCATCGCCCAGGTTGGCAACGTCTTGGCAAGCAGAACAAATAAAGCGTCAATTTTCAAGACAAGCCTCAGAAGCAACAAGTGGATATGGCTGGGCATAGCAGCTCAAATCACCATAATATCCATGCTTGTTTATGTTCCGCCCATGCAAGCGCTTTTCGGTACAGCGCCCTTAGGTCCATCTGATTGGGCGTTCCTGGCGCTTCTTGCAGTGATCGTTGTTTTCGCTGAAGAAATCAGGAAATGGTTCGCGAGAAGACTTTCAAAATGAGCTTTCACGCCCAAGTTTCAACGTCAAGCTTTTATGAACAAAAACTCAAATCTTCATCAATGTCTAGAAAGGATTTCTTCGTGAATCGTTATCGGAAGCTAGGCTGGAAATACGAAGATGTTACGCTCAGGCAGGCAATTAGGATAAACACGATGAACGTGAAGACTGAGAGCATCTTGCAAAGGCTGCAATCAATTGGGGTACAGCTGGAGAAGGTGCCCTTCGTAAATAGTGGCTACTGGGTTCACAGTTCGAAATTCTCCGCAGGGGCAACGTCAGAGTATCTCCTCGGTCTGTACTCAATGCAAGAAGCAGCTGCTCAGATACCTGTTGCCCTGTTCACTGAAATAGAAAACAAGAACGTGCTCGATGCTTGCGCAGCCCCTGGGGGAAAAACTGTTCAACTTACCGATTCTATGCATAAGACCGGCGCAATAATCGCTTTGGACGTCAGAAGAAACAGACTAACCGCCTTGGCGAACCATCTGGAACGTTGCCGCGTCGACAACACGGTTGTCTACTTCTTAGACGCGAGAAAAGTCTCTCAACTCAAAATGGGTTTCGACCGGATACTTCTCGATGTGCCATGCTCTGGCAACTTCGCAGCAGACAGAAACTGGTTCAATAGAAGAACAGTGGAGGACGTGGAAAGAAATGCGGCCCTTCAAAGAGAAATACTGTTCCGAGCAGTCGAAGTTTTGAATGATGAAGGCGAGATTGTATATTCAACCTGCTCTCTGGAGCCTGAAGAAAACGAGGAAAATATAGATTGGAGCATCAGAAAGCTAGGTCTCCAAGTGGAAAGCATCAACTGCTACGGTCAGAAAGGCTTGACCAACATCTTTGGAAAGCGCTTGGACATTTCTGTGGAAAAATGCAAGAGAATCTGGCCAGGGCAGACTCAAGGTTTCTTCGTGTGCAAACTGAAACGGGGAAAGAATGCTTGACAAAGCCGATAACCGATTTTGTTCGTCTCTTCGGAACCGTCATCAACATAAACAAATCTCTAGTAGCAAAAAGACATGGCCGATACTTCCTCTTGAGCGAAAACCTGAAAAAGCATGCGTCAGAAGACTTCTTTTTTGCAGGAACCTACCTGGGAAAGGTCAGAGATGGAAAGCTCTGTCCCAGCTTCAATCTGCTCGGCATAGTTGCCCAAGGAAATGCAAACAAAGTGTTTGTGGACAAGAAAACCGAATGGTTATTCATCTGTGGAAGAGACCTCTTCAAAAAAGGAATAACAAAAGTGACGGGCTTATCGAGAGAGAACAACTACACTTTGGTCATGAATTCCCACGACGAATGTCTTGGCTATGGCATCATAGTGCACAACTTGGAACAACAAAAAAGCGGAGTTGTGATAAAAAACCTTCTAGATGTAGGCGACTTTCTGCGAAGAGAAAAACACGCACGTTAATGGGCATGCGCACGCTGAGTGGGGCAAGCAATGTTGAATTGAAATGGATGCTTACCTTCTCGGGCATGTTGCGACTGTTCATTTGATTCAGAAAGACCCCCTTCTTTTTACATTACACGCGATTGTTAGCAAGGTTTATTAGCAGCTTTGACCACGCATTCATATGTGACTTCTCGTGAACGAGAGGACGCGGGAAAAATTTTCGCTGAAATCATCATTAGCTAGATACTTTCTACAGGGATTGATCGTCTCCGGCCTTTTCGCTGTATTCATGACACCGTGGGTGTTTGCTGCTTTCTATCTCGTGTTCGTAAACCCTTTCATTGTGATTGGGTCGATCCTGAGCTTTCTTCTGTTAGTCTTATTGCTGCTCATTGCAGCCGGCATGAACGCAGTTCTGACCGAGTCAGTTTGGCACGTTTACATAGAACTAGGTTGGGGATACCTGTTAGCCCAAGCAGTCCTGCTGTTTGTTGCACTTCTTGTGGCAGACATACCAGCCTACTTCATGCTTCGGGCTTTTCTAAGCTGGCCAACAGTCCTTTTGGTGTCCGTCGCTTACTTCTTCATCGACGGGTTCGTCGCCAAACAAGTGGCGTTCACCTTCAAGACAAGCATGGCTAAGGGCGAAAGCTTTCGTGAAGTGTTAACAGTATTGAAGTATCCTGGTATCATTGCCATGTTCATGGCGGATGCCATAGTAGTGTGTCCTTCATTTGTGGTGTCATTATCGACAAGCTACTGGTGGCTCGGCATAGCCTTATTCACTCTTGTGCAATCGCCCCTTATCTATCTAGCCGTGATTGGAATTCAACGCGAGAGAAACTGGGTGACTCAGCCAAGGGACGGCTGGTGGCTTCCAGATCAAGGCCAAAAACAGGGTAAGGCTGCAGACAACGAAAGGCTGACGAGAAAGTATTCAAGCATGTCAGTTTCGGCCAGATTTTTCCTGCATGGAATAGCCCTCTCAGCTCTGCTACTGACCTTCGGGTTGGTGGGGCAGGTTCTTGTTGTTTTCATCGAACTGACAGTCATCGACTTCACAGGCGTGATAGTAGGTTTCATAGTCGCCCTAGTTCTGGTAGGTCTCATGACATGGTTTGTGACAGGCGGTTTAAATGTGCTCTTGACCGAGTATATATGGCATGTCTCAATCAAGAAAGACTGGAAACGTCTCTTGGCCCATGGCTTCGCTCTGACTGTAGCACTGGGCCTGGCAGAAGCATTACCCTTAGAAACCATAAACCTCACAATTTCGGGCCTGACCACTCCAGCAGTGTTTCTCATGCTTTACAGCTTCTTAATCATCCTGTACTGCTTCATAGACGGCATGCTTGCGAGAAGAGTAGCTTACATTTGGGAAAGGCCAGAAGCGTCACTGCGATACGAAGACCTTTAACCCCTTCATTTATATTCTTTACGTGCAAAGGCGCGCGTCTTTGGAACGTCAAGAAACGCTTCTGGACGAAAGTTGTTCACCGCTCTCTCGCGTTGTTTGACAAACCTTATGTCTGCAAGCGTGATAAACGGTTTACATGTGAGGTAGCAGGAATATGCCTACGATACAGTGGCGAGACGGCACGGTTCACACAATCGACCAGACGAAGCTGCCACGGGAAGAAGTAACGATAATCATGAGAAACTGTCAAGACGTCGCTGATGCGATAAAAACCATGAAAGTGAGAGGTGCCCCTCTCTTGGGAGCAGCTGCAGCCTTTGCCTTGGCACTTACAGCCAACAACGCCAGAGCCGAAACTCGCAGACAACTTATGGCACAGCTTGAAAAAGCCGCAGAAACTATCAGGGCAACAAGGCCCACGGCCGTTAACCTTTTCTGGGCCCTCGACAGAATCCTCAACAAAGCCAGAGCATCCAGAGGCACTGTCGCTGATGTTGCGGCGCTCGTTGTGGAAGAGGCGAAGAGCATCGCCGCGGAGGATGCTGCAACAAACCGTTTGATCGGCAAGTATGGCGCCTGTCTTATCCGCAATGGAGACAACGTGCTCACACACTGCAATGCGGGCGCGTTAGCAACAGTGGATTACGGCACGGCATTAGGGATTCTCAGGGCGGCATGGGAACAGGGCAAAAGGTTCAAGGTGTATGCGGACGAAACGCGTCCGCTGCTGCAAGGTGCTCGATTGACAGCTTACGAGCTTAAACGCGAGGGAATACCTGTCACGCTCATCACCGACAGCATGGTCGGTTACGTCATGAGTCGAGGCATGATAAGCAAGGTTGTAGTCGGCGCAGATCGCATCGTCCGAGACGCTGTTATCAACAAGATTGGGACGTTTACTGTGGCCGTCGTGGCCAAGGAACATGGTGTTCCCTTCTACGTGGCAGCTCCACGGTCCACGTTTGACCAGGAACATTTTTCAGCCGACGTGACAATCGAGGAAAGAAATTCTGATGAAGTCACGCATGTTGGCGGACAACGCGTCGCTCCAGAGGGAATCGATGTTCTCAACCCTGCATTCGACGTGACGCCATTCAAGTACGTTTCAGCCATCATCTGCGAAACCGGCGTCCTTCACCGAAAGGATTTCATGAAGCTCAAGGCTAACCGCTATAAGCCAAAACGCCGTTAAGCATGCTGAGTGGCCCAAGAATGGACAACAAGAAAGGCGAGACGTCGGACACGTCGGAGTTCAAGGCGAAAGGCCAGCTCGCACGCGACGGCGTCAACATCGATGAAAGACGGTTTGTGGATGAGCTCAGCCAGAGAGGCTACGGGGTTGCGGGGAAGAAGAGCCTATTGCTTGCCTTCTACGAGGCGCTGTACCTAGTTGACAAAGGCATGCTGGAGGTTGTGGACGAGGCCGGCGACACCGTGGATTTTCGGAAGCTCCTGCGGTGTTACGAGAAGATTAACGAGAATGCTTGGGCGTGTTACCTTGTTTTTCGAGACTTGAGGAGCAGAGGTTACGTGGTGCGGGAGGGCTTCGGCGGAGGCGTAGATTTCCGCGTCTACGAGCGTGGCGATTATAGCAAGGACACGGCCAAGTACTTGGTAGTCGGCGTTCAGGAGGGAAAGCCAATTTCTGTGGAGAGTCTTAGCTTGGCGTTGAAGCAGAGTCTAAGCCTCAAGAAGGAGCTTATTTTGGCGGTGATGAACCGCAGGGGAGAAATAGTTTACTATTCAGTGTCAGAGTTAAGCTTGAAGTAAGACTGTGGCAAATGTGGGGTGTTGAGCGTGGCGGAGTTCAAGACTGTCCGTGGCATGAGGGATTTTGTGTCTGAAGAAGCTGAGCGGCTGCGGGCCATTGAGGGAAAAGCGCGGGAAGTGGCGGGGCTCTATGGCTACAGCGAAGTGGTGACACCCGTCGTGGAATCTTACGAATTGTTATCGGCCAAAGCGGGCGAAGAGGTTAAGTCCCGGATGTTCGCGTTCAAAGACCTCGGTGGAAGAGATGTGGCGTTGCGGCCGGAGTTCACTGCTTCGGTTGCAAGGCTCGTAGCCACGATATTTCGGAACTCGGCTAGACCTTTTCGGCTCTTCTCGGTTGGAACAGTGTACCGCTATGATGAGCCGCAGCGTGGGCGCTACCGAGAGTTTTGGCAGACTAACTACGAGTTGATGGGTTCAAGCAGGCCTGAGGCGGACGCTGAAATCCTCCTACTGACGAACAGCCTAATGCATGCGGTGGGATTGAAGCAGTTTGCTTTCAAAATAGGCCATGTGGGCGTTCTGAGAAGCATACTAAGTCAGGAGGGCCTTACAGACACCGTGCAGGCAGCGGTCATGCAGCTGATGGACAAGAAACAATACGAAGAGGCTTTCAGACTCGTCGAAAACACAGGCGTGTCAGACGAGTGCATTACGACACTTCGGAAGCTCGTTGAGCAGAGGGGAAGCGACGTACAGGACGTGATCAAAAGAGTGGCCGAGCTTGTGAGGTCATACAAGGGATCTGTTGAGAGCGCGGCTAACCTGGGCGAAGTGCTGGATCTCGTGCAGAAGAGCGGGGCAACATTGAATTGACTGTTGATGCGGGCTTTTCAAGGGGGCTTGAGTATTACACCGGCATGATTTTCGAGGTGTACGTACCCAACTTGGACATAGCCTTGGGCGGAGGGGGAAGATACGATAGGCTGATTGAGCTTTTCGGAGGAGACCCAACGCCGGCTGTGGGAGTGGCTCACGGACTGGACAGGACAATGCTGGCTGTAGGTCAGGAGACGACAAGACTGCAAGCCGGGGGACGGAGCAGGGTGATCGTTGCGCCTGTTAATGAGCAGCTGAAGGGTGAAGCGCTAAGTATCGCAGAGGCTCTCAGGAGCACAGGAGTTTCGGTTGAGGCTGAAGTGATGGGGCGGAAGATTGCTAAGGCGTTGGAGGACGCGAACAGAAGAGGAATAGGGTTTGCTGTGATCGTAGGAGAGAAAGAACTCAAGGAAGGAGCGGTCGTGGTCAGAAACTTAGCTGGAAGAAAGCAGCAAACAGTGAAGATCAAGGATGTTGCCGAGGCAGTGAAAAGCTAGAAACAGATCGTTCCCTTGGAAGATGCTTTCGCAAATCTTGGCCCTTGCTTTCAATTGCGAGACCCGCATGTTCTTTGGACTCATTCTTCTGCTTGGGTCTGTTTTCCTGCGGCACAGTGATTCTTGAGCGTGGATGTTTTGTCATGCGCGGGCTGTTTGGTCGTATGGTGCTTTAACGTAGGTTATGACCTCTACTGAGCATCCGCCTGCGAGTCTAAGGGTTTTCTTCCATTCTTCGCCGACGGCTATGAGAAGGAAGACTCCTGAAATCTCTGCTTTGGCTTTTTTGATGAGGCTGACGAGTGCGGCTTGTGTTTCTCCACTTTTTATCATATCATCGACGACAAGTACGCTGTCGCGTTTTTTGATTGTTTCTTTGGGGATGTAAAGTGTTGAGGTGACTCCTGAACCTTTGAGGAGGACATACGTTTCTTCGATGAAGGCTTTGACCCCGACTTCTTTGGTTCGTTTTGCGAGGACGAGGTTTACGCCTAGGGCATTTGCAACCATGGTTGCGAGGGGTATGCCGTCCACGGCGGCTGAGAGAACCTTTGTGACGCGTTTTCCGGCAAAGTTTGCGAGGGCATGGTTGGCAGCTTGCTGAAGAATGTTGTAATCGCCTATGATTTCCGTGTTGTCGAAGTATCCGTCCTCGTCAAATTTTATTCTGCTGCGAAGTTCCGGTTCAAGGCCGACGAGCTTTGTGAGGACTTTCCATAATTGCTTAGCCCTGGCAGTGTTGGGTAACACATGGCCTTTCGCGTAGCGGCTTAAAACTGTCACGGGCAGGCCTGTTTTGGAGGCGAGCTCGCGGTAGGTTATGTTACGCTTGTACTTGGCTGTTCTGAGAAGCTCAATCGTCATCAGCCTGAGTTTCAAATCTTCCGCATGCGTACTCATGACAACACCTCGTATACATCGATAAGTCAAACGTCAACGTGTTTTCCTTCTATTATTGCTTTTGCGATATATACTTTGCTGGATGCCAAAATCCTGTGTCCTCAATTGCCGATATCTGTCGCGTGCAACTGGGCCCAGACCATAGGCGTTCGCGAGTTGGGTGCAAAGTGTCTAGGATCATGCTGGAGTTGCGTTCTTTCTGGCTGTCTTGAGGCGCAAGCGCGCGTTCGATGGTTCTGAAGGTTCACTCGCGTCTAACCGTCACATCATGCGAGACTTCCTGACGTTCGAGGGCAAGAATGGTGCAGACGACCCCAAGAATCCTCCTAAACAATGGCTGCATGCACAGCACAGAATGCGCATCATTGTGTGTCGAAGCCCGCTGATTTGCTAGAGATGAGTCCACGATTTTAATATGAGAAAGCAAACTATTGACTGGTAACGTGTGCGATGTGGAGCGTCAAAGTGTTTTGAGAATTCTAGAGTTGAATGTGAAGAAGGGTTTTGCCAAGGTTGTTCCCGAGACGATTGACGATTTTTGGCATTTGTACAATGTTGTCTACAGAGGCGACAAGGTGTATGCAGGGACGACGCGGGAGGTGAAGATTGATCAGAAGGTGGGTAGGCCTAAGCGTGGGGAGAGGGTTCCTGTTTTTCTCGGGGTCAATGTGGAGGATGTAGGCTGGGATAAGTTTCTGGGAAGGCTGCGGGTGCATGGTACGATCTGCGATGCGCCGGAAATCGTGCCAACGGGAGCGCATCACACGCTCAACATTACGTTGAACACGCCGGTTACGATTGTGAAGGCGAGTTGGGCGAAGCATGAAGTCGACAGGTTGAAGAGGGCGAGCAAGACATCTGAGAAGCCTGTTATCGTAGTGTGCATTGATGATGAAGGGTTCGTCATTGCAACGACAGCTCAGTACGGCATCGAGCAGAGGGCTGAAGAGAGGGTGAAGCTTCCTGGAAAGTTGGAGGCTGATAGAAGGGGTGAGGCTGTGAAGGCGTATTTTAGAAATGTCTTAAACAGTCTGCGGCAGGTTTGGTCTTCTGAGCACGGGCCGATTGCCATCATCGGTGTGGGTTTTGTGAAGGATGAGTTCGTGAGGTTTGTGAGGGAAGAGGCGGCGGATGTTGCTACGAGTGTGGTTGATGTAAAAAGTGTTAACAACAGCGGCGTAACAGGAATTAATGAAGCTTTTAGATCAGGTGTGTTGCTGAAAACGCTGAAGAAGCTGCGGATTGCCGAGGAGACAGAGGTCGTGGAGGAGGTTTTGAGGAGACTTGGAAAGGACGAAGGAACCGTGGCCTACGGGTTCGAACAGGTTAAGAGGGCAGCGGCGCTTGGTGCTGTTGAAAGACTCGTCTTGACGGACAAGCTTTTGCGAGAGTCTGATGATGACAAGCGTTTGCTGTTGGAGGAGGTTATGGAAACCGTTGAAAAGAAGGGTGGCATAACAACCGTGGTGAGCGGTGAGCACGAGGCGGGGAATCAGCTGAGCGGGCTCGGAGGAGTCGCTGCCTTGTTGAGGTTTTCATTGTACCAAGGTTGATTGTTCCTTATCAGTGACTGAAGGATTGATAAGGCTGGTTTGGAATCAAAACTGTCTTATATAAAGGCTCGCCATATGCGTATGGTGCGGGTTTGAGATGAGCAAAACGGCCAAGACTAAACCGTCAATTCGCATTCAGAACATAGTGGCCTCTGCGGCGCTTAACCAGAGGATCAGCCTGAAGACGATTGTGGAAAAGTTTCCGCAGGCAGAGTACAGTCCGAAGGTTTTTCCTGGACTTGTCTTCAGGTTGAAAAAGCCGAAGACTGCCACACTGATTTTTGAGACTGGCAAGATGGTTTGTACAGGAGCGAAATCTGAGAAAGAGGCCATCCAAGCGGTTAACAAGGTGACGAAGGAACTGAAGAACCACGGGATCAAGATTGCGAACAAACCAACGATTACCATTCAGAACATCGTCGCCTCTGCCGCGCTGAACGGAGAAATTGATTTGGAAAATGTTGTATACAAACTGAAGAAGGTGATGTATGAGCCTGAGCAGTTCCCAGGAGCCGTCTACAGAATGGACGTACCGAAGGTAGTGTTCCTCATCTTCTCTGCGGGAAAACTTGTGTGCGTGGGTGCCAAGAAGGAACAAGACGTTTACGACGCAGTGGACAAGCTTCAGACCGTACTGGAAGAGAATGAGCTGATTTTCTACCCCGCCCAGTAAAATATGCGCGGTGTCTCATAAGGCGTATTCTGCTTTGACTCTCTGCGCTTCAAGATGCTGAGGGCATGAGTGTTGCTTTGGCAAAGGACAAAACACACTTTAGTAGTGGCGCGCACTTGAGATTTATTAGAACCGAGATGGATGATAACGTTTCTGCGTGTGACGTATGCAAGCGTCGGATTGCATTCTTTTTCAGACCTTACTCTGGCAAAAGGTTGTGCAGGAAGTGTTTCGTCGGCTCCGTGGAAGAGAAAACGAGGGCAACGATTGCCAAGTATGGAATGTTCAAGTTTGATGATAGGATTGCAGTGGCTGTTTCAGGAGGTAAGGATAGTGTTAGCTTGTTGCATGTGTTGGCGAAGACTGAGCAGAGGCATCCAAAGGCTGAACTTGTTGCCGTGACGGTTGACGAGGGAATACGGGGGTACAGAGACGAGGCTTTGAAGATTGCAGCGGATAACTGCAAGCAGCTCGGAGTTGAACATTACGTGGTTTCTTTCAGGAAACTGTTTGGCTGCACATTCGACCAGACAGTGAAGAGGCTGAAAGCAGACGTAGATGTGAAGGTTACACCATGCGCGGTTTGCGGAGTGCTGCGGAGGAAGGCGTTGAACTTGGCGGCAAGGAAGATTGCAGCGGATAAGCTTGCGACGGCGCACACGTTGGATGATGAGGTGCAGACGTTTCTACTGAATATTCTTCACGGCGACGTCCTGCGGATTGCGAAGGAGAAGCCTGTCACGGATGAGGCTCACCCGAAGCTTGTGCCTAGGGCGAAGCCGTTCTGCGAGATTCCTGAGAAAGAGACGGCTCTGTACGCGTACGTCAAGGGAACAAAGCTTCAGAGCAGATCCTGTCCCTATGCAGCAGAGGCATTGAGGAATGATGCACGCGCCATGATTAACAGCTTAGAAGAGAAACATCCCGGCATAAAATTCACGATTTTCAAGTCGATAGACAAGATTCGGCCTGCCCTTGAAGAGACAGCGAAGAAGGAAGGTTTGGGCGAATGTGTCGAGTGCGGAGAACCGACAACGGAGAAGGTTTGCAGAACCTGTCAACTGAGGAAACAGATTATGCAACGCAAGCCCTGATTTGCACCGTGATAGGCGCTAGGACGTTTGGAAGCCTCTTTCTCTTGCAGCGGCTTCGCTTTTCAGTCTTCGCAGAATGATCGAAGCTTCATTTGCCGTGCTGGCAGAACACAGTTTTCTAGCTTTCTGCAATTGGATCGTGTAGCCACAGTGTGGGCAGCCTCTGGTTTTCTGGTCGGCTTTTGCGAGGAGCAAGCCGCCGCATCTGCTGCACACGACTATGAGCGTTGAAGTCATCGTTTCACTGATAGAAAGGCTTTTCCACTTTCAACTAGATAACAGTAGTGCCAAAGGGGGATTGCTGAATAACCGACGAGCAGGAGACTAAACCGAAGTCGGATCTGGTTAAGGCTGCGGCTGGCTATTTTAAGAAGGAGGGCTTCAAGATGAAGGACAACACGGCTTCTCTTGAGGGCTTCAGTGGAACTTCGAGGACATTTGACTTGATTGTTCAAAAAGGCCGTGTGGAGCAGGGAGTCTGGGTCAGAGACTGGAACAGGACGATAGGCGTTAACGTCATAATAAACATCGACAAGGCTTCTGACGACGTTGGCCTGGCAAGTCCGATCATAGTGGGAGATAAGTTCAGTGACCACGCGAAATCCTACGCAAACAGAAGAAAAATAACGTTGCTCACGAAGAGACAGATAACTTCAAGCCTCAGATGAGAAAAGTGGAGAAGCGCGCGTGGCTCCACGGAGGCCTCTAGCAGGGCAGCAATTCTAACGTTGCCCGGTAGCAGAAGATACTAGATTTTCAAGTATTCGTCGAGAAGTCCTTCATTTTCCAGTTTGCCCAGCCAATCTACGATGCCTACGCAACACTTGCTAGGGTCGGCTATAGCTTCCAGCATTGCTTTGACGAGCGCTTCAGCCGTTTTGCCTGTGACGTCCAACTCGCAAGTCTTTCCTGCATACCCAACATTCAATGCGTCTACAAGACACACATCGAGTATCTCCGACGCCAAGTTCTCCATCAGCTTCAAATCTGAGAAACCACGCTTTTGCATACGTTCGCGAAGCTCAATTGGGTCAAGCCTCAAAACAAACACGAGCGACACCAAGTTCTTCGGAACAACGTTGACGGCGTAGTGACCGTCAACGACCACATTGCTTTTATCAGTTGCCCGGATGACCTCGCGGATTTTCTTTCGCATCTTTGATTCGTCAACAATAATCGTGTCTCGCTTCTCGTCCTTTCCTTGAACAAGGTTGCCGTTCAGCGCGAGATCAGTCAGATTGATGTATAAGGCGTCAAGTTTGACTGCAAGCTGACGTGCTGTCACAGTTTTTCCGACGCATGGTGTCCCAATCACCAAGATTACACGTTTCGACATGACCAAGCAACCCCTAAAGTGAACAGTCAATCAAACTGCAGCTGTATTTGTCTTTTGGATTTGTCTTCCTTTCGTAGTGAGTCTGGCAAGTCTTATATCAGATGTTGATGTCTAGAAGCAAACTGGTTGGAACTTGGTTTGAACAATACGAAGCATAGAATGTTGATATCAATTGAGAAGAGTGTTGAAGCTCTTGCTGGAGATGTGATAAGCAAGAAGGTCATGGTGGGCAGTGAAGAAATAAGCGAGAAGACTGACAAGCGAAGGATAGCTGAATGGGTCAAATATGCGATGGAAAGATTAGACTCTTTGGTCAAGGAGGAAACGAAGTTTCAAATCATGGAGAACTGTGGTCGCAATTGCGCTGATGTGAATAGGAGGGTTACCGAAAGGGCCAAGGCAAGGCGCAAGAAGTTCAAGAGCGCAGAAGAGTTTCTTGAGGCAGAACAGAAAAAACCTATGGCTGGAACCAGGCTTGTCATAGAAGGTAACATGCTCTATCAGTTCTACGCGCCCAGGACATTCACTAGACCGATGAGATGCTACTGTGGTTTGCTGAGAGGTCTCTCTGACGAGGAAACGGTGTCAAAAACGTACTGCCACTGCTCGAAAGGATTTGTCAAGAGATTCTGGGAAAGCGTTCTAGAAAGACATGTGAAGGTTGACCTTATACAATCAGCTGTGTCTGGCGCCGATGAGTGCGAGTTTGCTATTCATCTCTAACGGTGAAGGTGGGGAAGAAGGGCGCGTGCTATTGTTGAAAAATGGCAAAAGATAACAGGTAGTCGCACGCGCTAGCTAAACTCGATTTCGATTGTTTTTGCCACTTGTCGAAGCACCAGAACCCGAGGCGAGATGAGCGAACAAACTCTCCGCACAAGTAAGCAGAGAACTAGCCCCCTTGGACAAATATGTGGAAGTCATAATTCAAGGATTCAAGAACGCACTTGACTGAACGCGGAAACGGAGACACGCTAAAAAATCTGAAAAGTCAGCTACGAAGCCAACTCGAAACTAAACTTTCTGTCTTTCAGAATTTGGCACTTGACACTCTGTATCGCCTTTTTCTCGGTTCAAGCCATGTACGAAAAAAGATAAATACTCTATCTATAGGAGAGTTGGTTGATTATCATGTCGCAAAATGAACGTGAAATTCACCTAAAGACTGCGAAAAAATGCTTCAACGAAGCTTGGGACTACTTGGACAAGAAAAATAGAGATGCTAATGACGAGCAGCAAATGCTGCATCTAGCCCACGCGTCACGTTACCATTGGGGCTTCGTTGGAACTGCCAGAAACTTCGCTGTTGGTGACTGGCAGATATCCAGAGTCTATGCAGTCCTCAAAGAACCTAACCTTGCTCTTCATTTCGCCAAATCAGCTGTTGAGATTTCCCAGAAGAACAACCTGTCGGAGAATCTGCCCTCAGCATATGAGGGAATGGCGAGGGCATACGCTGTAGCTAAGGATTTCAAATCTGCGAGGAACTACATCAGCAAGGCCCGCGAGCAGCTTGAAAAGGCAACTGGAATGGACGCCGAAGACAAGAAGGTTTACTCGGATCAGATTCGCGAGACTGAAGAGCTGATAGAATAATAGTGGTCATCTTCTGGCCAGCATTCTCAAAGGAAAATCTGGTTTAGTTTCGCTCGCCAATATCACCCTTGTGTCTTCAGCTTCAGGTTTGCGGCAAATTCCCCAGCTCTCTTCAAATCATCCTCATCGGGTCTGCCATTGTTGCGGCCTCCAAGGAGTCGAAAATACCCCCACGTATTGAAACCACTGCAGGAGAATTCACCAATGATATCGAAACCTCTGTCTGCCAACTTGCTCCTCAGAGCCATATGATTCTTAGGCAGGTTCTTTTCAACCAATCGATCGCTAACACCAGCAGTTGAAAAAACAAACGCCTTCTTGTTCTCAACGAAGGGCAACCTGCTGACCAAACTCAAGAGAGTCTTGTGATGTTTGGAGTAATAGATTCCTGACCCAAAACCGAGCATGTCGAATTCTGAAAGAACCTCCGCATTCGCTTCGTCTGCCCTGAACAAGGTTGCATCCAAAGAATCAGCCATTGCTCTGGCGATTTTTTCAGTATTCCCATGATGCACTGAAACACATACCAGCGCAGATTTCATCTTTCATCAACCCATGTTTCTTTTCCATTGTCACATCGGGAAAGCTTAACACATTAGATAATGAAGTAACATATAAATAGGGAAGTTTCTTTAACAATAGAAGCTTCACAGCAGGAAAGCTCCAGAAAGTGAGCGAATGAGTGAAAGATGCGTTCCAATTGATATCGTTCAGTTACTCAGCAAGAAATGGGCTCTTCTTATTCTCAGCTCGCTTATCACCGGCCGCAAACTACGCTACAGTGAGCTGACTAAGCGATTAGGCGGAATAAGCCCGAAAACTTTGACAGAACGTCTTCGGGAGCTGGAAAGCGAAGGCATAATAAAGCGAGAAGTGTTTCCAGAGATTCCTCTCAGGGTCGAATACTCGTTAACGAAAAAAGGAACAGAGCTTGCAATGTCTCTTGTGCATGTTCTGAACTGGGTCGAAAAATGGTACCCTGGACAGTCTGAATCTTCAAGCGCCAACTCAGGGAGCGCTGTCTCACGAACCTGAAGAGGATGATCGTCACTCGCGCGCTGGATTGTGGGCAGAAAGTCATTCAAGGTTCATAGATGCTTGCTAAAAGACGTGTATCAGGTGAGGCAATATCTCTCGAAGATCTTTCTCGTTGACTACTATGTCAGCTGCTCTCCTCACTTTGTTTTCGTCTGAGTTGAATGCAATGCTAAGTCCTGCTTCCTTAAACATGGGTATGTCGTTTGAGCTGTCACCAACGACTGCACATTCAGCCAGCGAAACATTTTCGGTGGCAGCTAGTTTGCCGAGTACGCTGAGCTTGTCAAGAAGGCTCACTGCTGCTTCCCCTTCCCCAGTCAGAAAACCCTTCTTGTCTGTCAGAATTCTGTTAGCGAAGACATAATCCAATCCAAGAAGTTTTTGGAGTCTTTCAGCCAGATCTGCTACTCCAGCACTTATCAATGCCGTCTTCAAACCTGACATTCTCAGGCACGCAAGAGTCTCTGTGACCCCGGGCATCAATGGAGCCTTAGACAAGATGCTTCGGATCTTGTCGATGCGGACATGCCCCCAGAGGGCGATGTCTCTTCTCATCAATTCACGGTACGTTATCTCGCCCTTCAAATATATCCTTAGGTTCTCCCTGTTGTTCTTTCCAAATGCTTCATGGATGAATTGCCAACTGCTTCATGGATGAATTGCCAACTGCTTCTCACATCTACAAGAACACCATCCATGTCGAACACTACAATTTTCAGTCTTGATTTTGACTTTCGAGCACTCACAGGGGGGTGGCCTCTTAACCGTGAATCGTGGACTCAGACAGTTTTTTCCCGTAGCTTCCAGCGAAGAAGTTCTCGGTCGATGGTTTTCTTTCCCTCGTTCTCGCAACTTTGTTCTTTGTTCTTTCGTCAAGAGTCTCCCATATGCTTTTGATGTTTGCTTCGTAGCCTAGAGCGAACATCACAACGACACGGAGGTTTGAAGGATATTCTAGTGCTTGTTTGACTTTTTGCTCGTTCCAGCCTGCCATTTGATGGACCCTCAGACCTAGATGTTCGGCTTCGATTACTAGGCACATAACACTCAATCCTGCGTTGAATACGTAGAATGGCAAACCGTTGTCTTTGCAGTCTTGGTTGGGGTCGGCAGCGACAGCAACCAAATAGGGCGCCTTTTTTGCCCATGCATTTCCACGAGTGAGGGCTTCCTCGAGGGCTGTGCGTGTTGTGTCTTTCTTGTGTACGAAAACGTAATTCCATGACTGGCTGTTGGAGCAAGAGGGAGCCCATCTCGCGGCTTCCACGAGTGCAGGAAGCTTTTCTGTCTCAATGTCTCTTTCGTCGAAGACCGTTGGGCTCATTCTGTTCCTCAGTTCAACCAAGATTAAATCTTTCATGGCGTGTTCTCCAGTTACTAATTCGAATATTTATTAAAAAGCCAATCTCCTACAGGAGACTGTTAAGCTTGGAAACCTTGGTGTGAGTATGTCCTACGATGAAATCCTGAGAAAAGATGCTGAAGAATACCAGTCATGCCAGTTTGACTGGAACTGCGAGAAGTGCTACAAGTCGCTGTGCTTGAGGATTGCTGCCTTTGCCAACTTCCCCTCAAAATATGGTTCGTTCAAAGTCGTAGCATTCGAGAACAACAAAGATGGAAAAGACCACATCATGATCATCAAGGGTGATGTCGAAGGCGCTGAAAATGTGCTGACAAGAGTTCACTCGTCTTGCGTTACAGGAGACGTTTTGGGTTCGCTAAGATGCGATTGTGGAGACCAGTTGAAAAAGGCTCTGCACATGATTGAGAAAGAGGGACAAGGCGTTCTTCTCTACATGCAACAAGAAGGAAGAGGGATAGGACTTACCAACAAGATCAAAGCGTACATGTTCCAAGACAGAGGAACAGACACGTACGACGCCAATTTGCTGCTCGGCTTCCCGCCTGACCAGAGAACGTATGAATTAGCAGCAGCCATGCTGAAAAAGTTTCGCATATCAAGCATCCGTTTGTTGACAAACAACCCCCAGAAGATCCTTGATCTTGAAGAGTCTGGCGTTAGAATCACGGAAAGAATACCGATTGAGATCCCACCAAACGTATTCAACCGTTTCTACCTAGAGACAAAGAAAGACAAGTTCGGACATAACCTTTCGCTGGCACCCGATAAAACCGAACAAGTCTAACTCGCGCATTGATCTGCGCGCGCTTAGCTTCAATCTGAATGCCTGCTTCATAAGAGATATGTGGATACTGCCCATACTTCTGTGAGGGTTGGAGGTAGCAGATTGGTTACAGTTCTTGTTGCTGATGATTCTTTGTTCATGAGGACATTCGCGCGAAAGGCTCTTTCAGGGTCAGATTACAAGGTTGTCGGCGAAGCCAAAACCCCTGATGAAGCAGTGGAATTGTGTGGGAAACTGAAGCCTGACATTGTTCTGCTGGACATCGTTATGGAAGCTGGCGATGCAGCTAAGACAGGTATTGACGCTCTAAAGCAAATAGTGAAAGACTGTCCATCGGCCAAAGTTGTGATATGCAGCTCATTGGATCAGCAAGCGTTGATCGCGTCAGCTTTGAAACTTGGGGCAAGAGCCTTCCTAGCGAAACCTTTCAAGGCTGAGGAATTGAGGGAAATCCTCTCCGTGTGCATGGACTTAGATGTGCTGTTGGAGATGGGAAATATGGGTGCGGGTCATGCAACTACTGCTCTCTCAGAACTCGTGCAAGAGCGCGTACTGATCGACGTCCCAAGGCTTAAGACCGGGCCGCCGCATCTCGTTCCAAGAATATTCGAGAGGCATGACCAGCCTACGACGGCCGTGTACATGCACCTGAAAGGTAAGGCAGACTGCGACATTATGTTGGCTTTCGAGGTTGAAGAAGCTAAGAAGATAGCTGCTATGACAGCGAGCGCTTCTTCACTTGAGACCAGCCCAGAGATTGAGAAATCAGCAATGGAAGAGCTAGGGTCAATCATGATTTGCTCTTTCCTTAACGCAATGGCAGATTTTGCTGGCATTGAGCTTGTCCCCGTGCCTCCGCAAACAGTTACAGACTCGTTTGACACCATCATCGACAATTTTCTGGCAAATCAGGCGTTGGTATCAGATAGTGTCCTGATCTTCGAAACCCAGTTCAGGCGAAGCGGCAGCTCAGCAGAAGGATTTCTGCTTGTTTTTCCAAGCTTAGAATTCCAGAAAACCCTGATCAATGAAGGCAAAAAGTGGCTGGAAACAAGCGCCGAAACGTCAAACTCGTCAAAGCTTGAAACAGTAATCCGACGCACATAGCGCGCGCATAACGCGCCTAGCATGGGCATTCGACGAACAACTGGCCGCAAAACCTCAAATCATGGCCATCACCTGTAGAAATCTGCACAAAACCACTAAGAATCGCTTTATACTCCTCGCAAAAACCCTTCAGCTCACAGTCCTAACGTCGGCTATGCTGAAGCGCTCGCTTCAAAACGCATTCGGTTTTTGTGGAAAAGTTAAATCCAAACCAACTCAATTATTTGGACTGGTGCAGGCATTTGCTTGAAGGCAAAAATGTGAATTTGAGAGTCGTTGAGAGAGATGACATAGATTTTATGGATGACTGTTTCAATAGCATGGATTTCTGGGGGGAATACGACCCCATTGTTGAACAGAAATCGAAGACAGAACGGATGAAGCAATTTGACAATCCATCGAGCTTGGCAATCTTGACTGAGAGGAAGCGGTTTATCCTTCAGAAGAAGGATGGAACAAAAATAGGGTTTATAGCTCATTGGATTACTCAGCCAAATAGGATGATGGAAATCGGTTACAATATTATTTCCAGTCAAAGGGGGAAAGGATACGGAACAGAAGCCGTTCAGTTGATGACAGATTATCTCTTTCTCTCCCAAAGCATTCTTCGTATACAGGCAGTAACAGATGTGAGAAACAACGCATCACAAAAGGTTTTGGAAAAGTCAGGCTTCAAGAAAGAAGGGACTATCCGAAAATCGGCTTTTGTGCGGGGAGCAATGACCAATGCCTATCTCTACAGCATTCTTAGAGAGGAATGGAAAGAACCAAAAATACTAACAAAAACCAATTGAAGAAAGTTAGTCGGTGGTTTGCGGAAAAGCTATAGCTGAACTGACTTAGCTATTTGGATTTGGCGATTGAGTTGTTTAAAGGCAAGAACGTGAAGACTGCGGAAAAGAAGTCACTTGTCGGCGAAAGGGTTCTTCTTAGACCTTTTGGCAAGATGGACTTGCTGCATATTCAACGCTGGTCAACTGATGCTGAACTTAGAAGGTTGACGGGCGAGGTTGCCCCCATCAGTCAAGCGGAGGCTGAGAAGTTCTACAGAGAACTGCGTGTTGACGAAGACC
Organism: Candidatus Bathyarchaeota archaeon; assembly: GCA_963838505.1. Lineage (GTDB taxonomy): Archaea > Thermoproteota > Bathyarchaeia > Bathyarchaeales > Bathycorpusculaceae > JBEKCD01. Next base: position 9,781 of record CAWIRG010000007.1, on the reverse strand, counting down.
GAGCATGGTTCACGATTGTCTTGAAGAAGGGAAAAAGAGTGATAGGCGAAGCTGGACTACTCCGCATGTTTAGACCGTGGCGAAACACAGACATGACCATCATCATTGGGGAGAAGGACGCACGGGGAAAAGGATACGGAAAAGAGGCTGGTCTTCTTCTACTCAGTTATGCTTTTGAGCATTTGAGCTTCCACAGGGTTTCGGTAGGTGTCGTCGGTTTTAACAAGAATGCTCTGAGATTCTGGAAGAGCCTCGGTTTCAAGAAGGAAGGTGTTCATAGAGACGAGTACTTCTGTGACAACGAATACAGTGATTTCATTATGATGAGCATTCTCGAGAACGAATTCAGAACACGCATAGAAAAATCAAGATGACTAGATTTGGTTCAAGCAAATTAACTGGTGTTGAACAAAGGATCCTTCCATCATCCTTACAAGCCATTTTCGACCTTACGGAAAAGTTATAGAAGAACCGAAAGCAACTATTGAAAAGTGGTGCAGATGTGGAAAGTGACTCTGAAAGATGGCAGAAAAGTAATGCCTAGATTTCTGACAGCGGATGACAAGGAGAAGCTTTTTCGAATGTTTTCCTCAATGTCTGAGAAGGCTCTTGAGTGGAGTATGGCTCCTTATACCATGGAAGGTATCGAGCGATGGATTAGCAACCTTCCAAATGCGATTGCACTTGTTGCTGAATACCAAGACAAGATTGTGGGTTGGGCGAGCATCTACAGGTTTCCTCATCCACGTAGGAAGGGATTGGGGGATTTGGGCATCTATTTGCATCAGGATTTCCACAGTGTTGGGTTAGGGACAGCGATGGCTGAACGACTTCTTCAACTCGCAAAGAATGAGAAGATGCATAGAATAGAGTTAACTGTCGTTGGGGAAAACAAGATTGCATTGCGTCTTTACGAGAAGTTTGGTTTCCAGATTGAAGGAGTAAGCAAAGACGCATTCTACGGTCAGGACGGCAAATACCACGATATTGTCAACATGGGATTGATACTGCCTCAATGTTGAATGCCTCTACAATGAAATCGAAGAAAGAACAACGACAGTAGAGCATTCGTCTACCAGCCTTTTTTAAGCCAGCTTGGCCCCATCAGCATGTTTTTATTTGTTCTTTTGCGATTATTCTACTAGTGTGTTTTGATGTCGGAATAAGAACAAAAAAAGAAAGAAATCATTAAGCCTTTTGGAAAGTCAGAGAGTTGAAAGCAAACTACTCCCTGAAGTAGTCGAAGTCTTAGAAGAACTCGAAAGAGAAAGAAAATACGTGGATATTCAAGTGTGTCCAAAGTGCAAGAGTCCGCTAATTCGTAGGGTTGGCTCAATGGTTGGAGACATATCGGGTCACATGGGGCTGACTCCAGCAAAATTTGAATGTCGTGAGTGTGGATGGAGAGAAAGGACAGTTCTCAAGGCGACCAATAGACCCACAAGCATAAAAGACGTTGTGATAATGGCAGAAGCAAAAGATGCTGAAAATGATAGAAAGAGAAAAGAAACTGAAACTGAGAAAAAACCCAGAGAATTCTTCCATTAGCACTCATAAATGAGGTTAACTTCTTTGTTCTTGCCGAAAGTGGCGATATCTATGTTAAGCGGGAATACGGGAGATGCCTCCAAAGACTGTCATTGTGTTCCAAAACAACAGTTTTCTCGCTAAGACTGTATTTTCCGTCCATGTGTCTCATTTCCTCTTTCTGAAGAGTTTGACGTTCTAAATAGAGTGCACGCGGCGTTTGTCCATATTGGCAGACGACTTGTTCTTTGCGTCATAGCTGCTGTTGGCACTCGAGGTCCAGTTGATCATGGCATTGAATCAGTGAGTTCTTGTATTGAACAGTGTTTAGGTTAGCCTAAAAACTTATTAAGGCGCAAAGGTCTAGTTTAGGTATGCCTAAATCTGAAGGAATATGCGCCCGCGGCACTATGGCCAGCAGAAGTGCCGAGGATTATCTCAAAGTTCTCTATGTTCTCTCCAAAAATGGGAACGTTGTCTCCACGAGCGAAATCGCGGAACATCTCAAAATAGCTCCGGCAAGCGTAACTGAGATGCTTCAGAAGCTTGGCAAAAAAGGCTACGTGAAATATTCGCCTTATCGCGGCGTCCGGCTAACGAAGAAAGGCTATCAGAAAGCTGAGAAAATAACTAGGAAACACCGCTTGTTGGAAAGATTCCTGCATGATGTTCTCAGGATTAGAAAGAATCAAGTCCACTTGCAAGCATGCGAGATGGAGCACGTGTTGTCCGATGAAGCTGAAGAATCTCTCTGCCGGTTTCTCAACCACCCCGACTCATGTCCAGATGACGATAAAATCATACCTGCATGTGATCTGCCATTCTCGACGTGCGAGGAATGCGTTAGGCTTCACAAAAGGAATCTTGAGGAGAAGGGAAGGCGAGCGCGGGTTCCTGTTTCCATAAGTCAACTTAAGGAGGGTGAGCGCGGCAAGGTATCGTTCATAAGAGGAGAACACAGGGTTCTGCAAAGGCTTTTCGACATGGGCCTCACGCCTGGCGCGGAGGTGACGGTGGTCAAGTCAGCCCCGTTTCACGGCCCGCTGGAAATTCTCGTCAGAGGTTCAAGACTAGCCTTGGGGAGGGGCATGACTGAGATGATATTCGTTCAGGCAGAAAAAACATGACTCAAAAGAAACTCGTCATCGCTCTTGCTGGAAACGCCAACGTGGGCAAATCCGTCATATTCAATCATCTCACTGGTCTCCATCAGCATATAGGGAACTGGCCAGGGAAAACTGTTGAAAGAGCTGAAGGAACGCTCCATTTCAAAGGCTACACAATAGACATAGTTGATCTTCCAGGAATATACTCTCTTTCCACCTATTCTCTTGAAGAGCTCGTGTCGAGAAAATACATAGCTGTCGAGAAGCCCGACGCGGTGATAAACGTCGTGGACGCTTCTGTCCTAGAAAGAAATTTGTTCTTCACGTTGCAGCTGATGGAACTCGAGACACCGATGGTCATAGCCCTGAACCAGTTAGACATCGCGAAGAAGAAAGGCATCGATGTCGATCCGAAGAAACTGGAGACTCTCTTGGGAGTGCCAGTGGTGGAGACCATCGCGCCGAAGGGAATAGGCCTATTCGAGCTTCTTGAGAAAGCGATTCACGTAGCTGAAAACGGACCTGTCAGACACGAAATAAGATATGGAGAAGAAGTCGAAGAGAAGATTGCAGGAATCATGGATGTCATCAAGAGTGTTCAGTTCGTGTATCCGCACAGATACCTCGCAGTCAAGCTGCTTGAAGGCGACGAGGAAATCGTAAGGGACGTCGGCCGAATTTCTCCCCAGGCTGTGGCCACGGCAAAAAGGCTTGAGGATGAAATCAAAAACATTCACGGACACGACTGCTCGACTGTCATGACGTCTGAGCGCTACGAAGCAGCAGGAAACATTGCTCGCCAAGTTCAGAAACTGGTGCCTCCGATGAAGCTCACTACAGAAGAGAGGCTTCACAACATTACAACGCACAGAATTGCAGGATACCCCATCATGATTCTCTCCATAATTCTGGTTTTCTACAGTATCTTCACGCTCGGAAACTACGTTTCAGATTTTTTAAGCACCGGTTTTGGCTATTTGCAACCCATAGTAACGGGTGCACTGGGAAATGGAGCCGCCGGCCAGCTCGTGTGGGGAGGCATCATGGAAGGATTCATAGCCGGCGTGACGGTTGCCCTGCCATACATAGTTCCATTTTATGTTGTGCTCTACTTCTTGGAGGATTCAGGCTATCTTAGCCGTGTCGCGTTCCTGATGGACAACGTTATGCACAAGATAGGTCTGCATGGAAAAGCGTTCATTCCAATGCTGCTTGGATATGGATGCAATGTTCCTGGATGCCTCGGATGCAGGATAATGGAAACTCACAGAGAGAAGCTTCTCAGTGCTTTTGTGACTACGCTTGTACCGTGCGCGGCCCGCACAGTCATAATCCTTGGTTTGGTAGGCCGTTTTATCGGCATTCAGTGGGCCTTGATGCTCTACGTCTTGGACCTCTTCGTCATTTTCGCGCTGGGAAGGCTGGCGTTTAGAGTCTTGCCAGGAGAACCTAGCGGCTTGATTATGGAAATGTCAAGCTATAGAATGCCACACGTGAGAACGGTCATGAAGGAGACGTGGTTCAGGCTGGCTGAGTTCATAAAAATAGCGTTCCCCCTGATAATTCTAGGCAGCCTTGCATTGAAGGCCATAGACGTCGCGGGTTATTTGAACTCGATCGCAAATCTGCTTAGTCCAGTAACGGTAGTTTGGCTGGGGCTTCCTGTCATCACGGGCATAACGCTGATATTTGGAGTGCTAAGGAAAGAACTGTCGCTGATCATGCTCGCCACCCTTTTGGGAACGACTAATTTTGCGCTGGTTTTGACCCCAGTTCAGATGGTTGTTTTCACCCTTGTCGCAATGTTTTACGTGCCCTGCATAGCAACTATCTCCGCTCTGGTCAAGGAGTTCGGCTCGAAGAAAGCCCTGTTCATAACAATATTCGAAATAGCCTTCGCAATAATCCTAGGCGGAGTCGCATTCAGAGTGTTAACGCTGATAACATAAACGAAGGCCAAGCGCGTAGCAAAAGCTTTGAACCCCGTGCGCTACTTGAATTCGCCTAACATTTCCAAGAACAAATCAAGGGTGTCCAGTCACGCATGAGCATGGCCATACAAGTTCATTTCAATTCCCCGAATCTAGCAACGCGCTGGCACGGATGTTGAAAGATTAGGAAAACATAAAAGCGGCAGATGTTTTGAAGTCGCATAGTCGGGATGAGTCAATTGGCAAGAAAGGTTCAGGCGAGCAAATGGGAACCAGAGGCCAGAACAGAACCAGGCGCTAGGACGGAACCAGAAGCAAGAACAGAACCAGAAGCAAGAACAGAACCAGCCACAAGGACGGAACCAGCAGCAAGGACGGAACCAGAAGCAAGAACAGAACCAGCAAGCGACAAAAGACAGGCTGTCAAGTGCCCATCTTGTGGTTATCTTCTGTTCTACGCCAAAGGAACCGAAAAGCATAGCATCAAATGCACAAAGTGCGGAAACGTCTTCCAGGCAAATTGATGTTCAGTGCGCGCGGGTTATATCGTTGTGAACGTCATTCCTTCATTCGATTCGACTGCTGAATCGATGTATTCATCTAACGAGTTTAACTCAGCAACACAGTAAGTCTTGTCGCGCGCGAGCTAATTGCAGTTTCTTGCTTGCGTGTTGTTCAATAAGAGGTCTATGGGGTTCCATTTCCCTTTCCTGCGTTTCTTTCTCCCTTTCTCTTGCGGCCTCTTTTTTCTGCTTTCGAAACATATGTCCATCCAAGGCTTAACCGTCAAAGTTCCCATCGACGAGCTGTAACTGTTCAATTCGCTTAATTTGCTTGTAGTGTAAGAGCAGGTTGTCGCATGAGGTTCGTTTTCTGACATAAGAATGACCAGCCGATTTTTCTTGTTTTTCTCCTTGAATGCGCTGTTTGTCAAGTTAGGCAGAGCGCGAAAAGGTCAGGATACTAGCATTAGAATCATCTTGTCATAGGTTTCCAGAAACTCTTGTCCAGTTTCTGTTGTATGATATCTGACTCTTCCAGTTATTGCGTCTGTCTGGACAAGATTGCTTGACTTCATGAAACCCAAGTAGTGCCCTGACTGTTTGAAGCTCATGTTACAACTCGATATAATATTTGTTATTCCAGTTGGTTTCGTTATCTCTCTCAGAATTTTCGCCACTATATCAAATGTGGAACGGTTCCTATCAGAAGATTTTCTAATTTTCAACATATTTTTTAGCTCCTCAGGCAAAACAGGCCTTCTCTAGGCAAAAGCAAAGAATCGCTGTAACCTATCGGCGTGCCTTCCCTTACTTATATAACATTAGCCTGTCTTATAAGGATAAACTGTCTAACAACCTGCCCGACCTGCCTTCTTAGCACGCGACGCCATTGTTTATTACCACGAAACTCGCTCACCATACTGTAATGTTTGAAAGTGGGACTGAATCATGAAAGATGTAGAGTTAAGGATAGTCTCCGAGCTTATGAAGAACAGCCGCAGAAGCGACAGAGAACTTGCCAAGGCCGTCGGAGTCTCTCAACCTACCGTTAGCAGAACGATTGCCAGATTGGAGAAGGAAGGCGTTCTCAGAGAATACACAGTGATACCTGACTTTCACAAGCTGGGATACAATCTCATGGCCATAACGCTTGTAAACGTCAGAGAAGAGTTGAGAAACCCATAAAAAATAGACGATGCTAGAAGAGAATTCGTGAAGAATTTCGACGACGCCTCTTTTGAAATAATCCTAGACGTGGCTGGAATCGGAATGGGGCACGACGGAGCCATTGTTTCTTTTCACAGAAACTACTCGGAATACATTGATTTCAGAAGACGGCTAACGCAGACGACTTTCGCCGATCCAGCCAGATTCGAGAGCTTTCTGATAGAATCTCAACGACAAAGCGCACCATCGCAGTCTCACCTTCTCGTTCCTGTCCAAGCATGTTCTGCAAACCTTACAAAAAAGGAACAATGGAAAATCAACCACCACGTGAGCCACACTCGCGTGCTCTTTCTACTTCTTCTTCTCAGTCCTTGTCAGTATTTTTGGTTCTTTCCATTCTTCTCTGAGAATGCCATAAAGATAGAGGTCAGTCCATTTCCCATAGGCGAATATTCCTTTTCGTTCTGTTCCTTCTCTTTGGAATCCAGCATTTTCCAAGACTTTCTGTGAGACCTTGTTTTCTGAGTTGGTTGCTGCTTGAATTCGAACGATGCTCTTGGACATGAACAAATAGTCCACCATAATTTTAGCAGCCTCAGTGCAGTATCCATGACCTCTTTCAGCAGGAACCAATGAATAACCAATCTCCAACCCTCCTGCAAAAACGTGGGTTCCTATGAAACCAACCTTTTTTCCATCCTTCTTCTCTATGAAAAGCCACTTCTCCTCTGAACCCAAAGTGTCATATTTCTTCTCAATCTCCGCTCTGGATTGCTGAGCATCCAGAGGATTGTAACTACCTGTGAACTCAAGGTTGTTGAACCATTCAAGAAGCAAAGGCAAATCCTCTCTCTCCACAAGCCTTAGATTAACAGTCTTGCCTTCAAGCAATTGCCTCACCCTCAGTTGTGTTCTCTGTTTCAAGTTTTATGGCTTGCCATTGATCTTTGTGCACCAGACTAGTTGGAATTAGGATGAAAAGCTTCAAAGGAGCCCCTGAAATCTTGGAAAAGAGTAGGAGAAAGGTTGTTAGAGTTTCTTTGAAATGGTCAATATGTTTCAGATGGAGCTGGCGCGGGCGAAACAGGTTGGCGTGTTGGTTGTGACTGCCTAGAGATGGCGACGTCTCCTGAAGTCCTTACAAATAATTAGCTTTCCGTTCAGTTTGATATGCCAGATGAAATTGAGACAATCTTGAATACAAGTCTTGTGAATGGTTGGAGGTTAGCGAGCGTGGAAAGTTATATTAACCTTGAGGTACAACTTGAATTCCATTCACAGCTAAATAGAAAGTGAGAAAGATGAAAATAACAACTACAATATGTATCGTCTTGTGCGCTGCTACCTTAGTTGCCGCATTAAACATACCAGCAGGGAGAGCTTCTATCAACAATTACAACTGGATCTCTCCAGTTGTTCGAAACCAGTATGACAGCTTTTACGGCTCATTAGTTACAGCATATGAGGAAAACACATCGGCGTTTCTAGTTGTAAGTGTTTCAAACGACTATAATGTTGGTCAGCTGAACGTTTCTGCTGTGAAGGTGGGTTTCGATTGGGGCACAAACTATACTTCAAGCGAGTGCAGCCCGGATAATCCGTTTGGCATCGCCCGTTCTCAGTCACATGTTTTCATCATAAACTTCACCGTTCCGTCCGCGTTGTTCGCATCCAACCTGGTGACGCATGGCTACACAATTTACGTGGAGAGCGTGAACAGTACAACCGGCCCCAAAGGGATAATAACCAGTTGGACTACGAATAGCGACGGTTTCGCCGTATTTTCCACAGATAAAGCAGCAGCGAATGAGTACCAACAACAGGTGAGCGCATACCCGACCAGCAATTTCAACGGCATCCCGTTTCTGACAGCGAACGCGAGGCAACTGCTACAGGAGTCGAACGTCGCCAAGACGCTGGCAAGCGACAGTTATATGCGAGGAGACTTCAGCAATGCCGCAGTCTACTACAAGAAGTCGTTGGATTCTTTACAGCAGGCTTGGTCAAATGAGACATCAAAATGGTCCACGTTTGAAGACGCCATCGCGTCAATTCTGCAGGGAGGCGGCAACTTGCTCACGATGCAGGGATACGCCTGGCTCATCTTCGCAGTGGGTTTTCTAATCATGAGCATCGGAGTGCTGATTTTCCTATCGAGAAGAAGAACACCGCCGGCACCGCCAAAACAACCAATAACAAACCCAACATAACCTCCATTTTTTTCGCGAGCGCTAATTCTTGAGTCAAATGTTCTATCCTCATTATCTCAGACTTAGATAACTGAGCAAGATAGACATGAACCGGGAAAGAGGCAGCATAACACATCTCAAAGCAGTCAGTGGAATCAAGACCTTGAAGGCACCAAAAGCCTACCTGAGATATGACTAACAAACCCAAGATGAAGCAAAGGATATCAGTGAACTGCAGCCTGCACTAAGCGCGCGCTCGAACCTTTCACACCTGTCGGAAAAAGGGAGCTACCACGGAATACGCCTAAACCAAGAACACAGCGCGTGTTAAATGTCGGTTGGCGCTATTTGCTTCGGTCGAGAAGTCTTATAAAGACAGATATTGAATATTCAGAAGCCAAGGAGCATGACAGATTTGAACAAGGCAGTTATAACGGCATTGGCAGTTGTAATGGTCTGCATGTTTCAAATAATGATTCTTCCAGCCATGGCGCAATACGCATGCGGTCTTCAAAGTGGAAAAAACGCCACGTATAACTGGTCAATAACATACTCAGGGATGGGGCAAAGCTACAGCATAAGCGGAACCTTGGACATCAACATTCAATCTGTATCTGGATCTGGTTATACAGGCACCTCCAAGGAAACCGTAACTGGAGGAAGTCTGCCAACAGGCATATTAAATATCCCTGAAACCAATCAGACCTTTTCGGGGGATGTCGGATAAGGTTATGGAAGCACTGGTCTCATCAATCTTTTTGCAATACCGGCTAACATGACAGCAGGAAGCAACATTCCAAGTGTTGGCAGTGTGCAGCAAATCGGAAGCTGGGGCGGCAGAAGCGCAGTCATAGTCAATTCAAGCGGGCTCACCCTAGGTCAAGGGAACTCGTATTATGACCAAACCACGGGGATCCTCCTGTATTCAACGACAACATTGAGCTATCAAGGTGTCTATTCACTTGATTACAAATTGGAAATGGTGGGAACTAATCTTTGGAGCGGTGGATTTGGCGGTGGCCTTCTTGGACTTGACCCATGGATATGGGCCGTAATTATCGTAATCATAGTGGCTGCTGTTGCTGTTGTGGCTGTAATGATACGTAGAAAGAAGCCACCTACTGCTCCCACCACAACTCCACCTCAACCACCTCCTCCTCCGCCGCCAGCATGATCTAGCTGGAGCACAAGGCATCACAAATTCCCCCGCTTTCATGCCGCTAGCGCGCGCTTACCCGACTGTACCGGTGAAAATACGTTAAATACGTTTGATGAGAGCCCTTTAGCTGCCTAGTTCGCTGATATCTGGGTCGAGAATCATCAAGAAGCAGGCCATTGAGGACTCATACACAAACCAG
>CAWIRG010000006.1:0-558860 GCA_963838505.1 Candidatus Bathyarchaeota archaeon | reverse complement strand
GTGCGCGACGCCCGCGTCCGCACCAGCCGCGCCGAGAAGAACCAAAATCGCGCCAAGCGCACCGCGATTGGCGGCGACCAGCGTGCCCGCGCCCTCGCCAACCAGTATGCAACCTGCGACAAGCGTACCGCAACCGACGGCCACCAGCACGCCTGCGCCATCGCCGACCGCCGCGCCGGCAGCCTCGAATCAACCGACTCTCTTGCGCGACAAGATCAAGCACATCATCATCATCATGCAAGAGAATCGCTCGTTCGATACGTACTTTGGCACGTACCCCGGCGCGGACGGCATTCCGATGCAGAACGGCGTGCCGACCGTCTGCGTCAACGATCCCGGCACGAAGCAATGTGTCAAGCCGTACCACGATGCGCAAGACATCAACGCTGGCGGCCCACACGCGGCAGCCTCCGCGACCACCGATATCGACTGGCGGGAAAATGGATGGCTTTATCGCGGCTTTCCGCCAGGGCGCGAAAGCCTGCAAGGGCAAGAACCCGGATACCCCCGGTTGCGTCGCTGGTAAAACGCCCGATGTGATGGGCTGGCACGATGCGCGCGAGATTCCGAACTACTGGGCGTACGCGCAGAATTTCGTCTTGCAGGACAAGATGTTTGAGCCGAACGCGTCGTGGAGTCTGCCGTCGCACCTCTTTATGGTGTCGGCCTGGTCCGCCGAGTGCACCAAGCCCGGCGATCCCGCGAGCTGTAAGAATGCCCGGATGGTCCTAAAGGCGGACTCAGGGCTGCGAATGCGAAAAAAACCGATTATGCCTGGACGGATCTGACCTATCTCCTGCACAAGGCCAACGTCTCGTGGGCCTATTACCTCAGCGAAGGCAGTGAGCCGGACTGTGCAGACGACGCGATGCTTTGCCAACCCAAAGCGCAAAGCCGGGATGTCCCCGGCATCTGGAACCCACTGCCAGCTTTTGATACCGTCAAGCAAGATGGTCAACTGGCGAACATTCAGACCGTTGACAAGTTCTTGGCGGCGGCCAAGAGCGGAACACTGCCTGCGGTCGCGTGGATTGTGCCCGAAAATAAGGTGAGCGAGCATCCGCCGGCCAAAGTCAGCGACGGCCAGGCTTACGTCACATCGCTGATCAACGCGGTCATGCAAGGTCCCGATTGGAACAGCACCGCGATTTTCCTTGCCTGGGATGACTGGGGAGGATTCTACGATCACGTCGTGCCGCCGACCGTGGATCAGAACGGCTACGGCTTGCGCGTCCCAGGTCTGGTCATCAGTCCATACGCAAAGAAGGGCTACATTGATCATCAGACGCTTTCGTTCGACGCCTACCTGAAATTCATCGAAGACGTTTTCCTGAACGGACAGCGCATTGATCCAAAGACCGATGGACGCCCTGACCCGCGCCCCAGCGTGCGCGAAAACGCGTCGCAACTCGGCGACCTGACTCAACGATTTCGATTTCACTCAAACGCCGCGTCCACCGATGATTCTGCCGACGAACCCAAAGCCAGGACCTGCTTCAATTCCTGGGTCGTAAGCGATGGACGATACACCTATCGAACGACGTAACAGAAAGGATGATGCGATGAATATAAACCAAGTTTGAACGAAAGCATCGAATGGATGATGGGGTCAAGATTCGGATCAAGCGATAGTGAATTGGGCAAGTTAGTCAAGGAAAAAGGAGATTAACATGAAACGCTATATGTTCCTCATTGTGTTGGCAGCGCCTTTGCTTATGGCAGCCGCATTTTACGCCGACCGCAATCAGTCTTCTGCCGCGTCCCCCATCGAAGTCGGCTCGGCGCTGGCGGGACAGAACGCCGTCGAGTACGTTGGGCGGGTTGATCAGAATGGAGGCAACTTTGTCAGCTATGGCTATTTGACTCACATCAGCGGATTGACATCAACGCTGTTGTTTTCAGATATATTGACAACGACCGAGGCGACTGCGCGCTTTACCTACTATGCTACCGCCACGCTCACCTCGCACTATGTGATCGCCAACGTCGCCGTGGTCGGCTCGGCGACCCTAACGACTAGTGTCTTTGTGATTGACTCGGTCGGGACGACAGTGTACTACTATAACCCATCAGGCGGCGCGCACTATAGCGACCCTGCCTCGTTCGCTATCGGCCAACCGATTGTCACAGCCACCGTGCGTTCGCAGAATATCCTTAACGTCCAGGCTCCCAACCTGGGAGTTGGGACGAATTTCGGCGAACTCACCCAGACGGGCGTCAACGCTTTTGACCTGGACGGGCAAACCTACCAGATCGGGCGTGTCGGATTGATGGAGCGCACCTTTAGCACAGGCGAAGGCACGCGCACTAATGCCGTCATACCTCAATCGTTGACCATCCTATCCGGCAACGCCGTTGTGACCGGGCTGCCGGGCCAACAGTCGTTCATGCCCATCATCATCCGCAACGGCCCGTGAGCCTGCAAGGAGGATCGCTTCCATGAACGCGAATAGCGGGCCAGCGGCAACAGCGGAAACGATAGATGCCATAGCGGCGCAAGGTCTTGTTATCGCCGCGCCGATCCGCTTCGGCGTGGCTCAATCGGCACAAGAGCGAGAGGCAACGTTTCGCCTGCGATACAAGGTTTCCATCGAGCGAGGCTATGCTCAACCAGAGGAATTGCCCGACGGCCTGGAGCGAGACGAATACGACGACCACGCGGTGCACATTGTCGGCTGGCATGGTGACAGGCTGGCGACAACCGCGCGGCTCGTATTCCCGGAGCCGAGGAGCAGGCTGCCCACCGAAGCCGCGTTTGATGTGGAGATCGAGCCGCGGGGCCGCGTCGCGGACATGGGCCGCGTCATCGTCGCACGCGAGTTTAGTGAGGCGCAGCATCGCATCCTGGCGGGGCTGATGGCTTTCTGCTGGACGCAGGTGCGAGCGCACGGATTCGTTCACGTGTGCGCGGCATTTGCCACATCGGCCAGCATCCGGCTGTACCGGCACATGGGCTTTCAGATCACACGCCTTGCTCCGCCGCGTCCATACTGGGGCGAGGAACGCTACCCGGTCCGCTTTGACGTTTTAGAGTCTGCTCCAACCCTGATCCAACGTTGGATGCCTGAAAGCGAACCGGCTCAAGTGACAGGCTGACACAAACCGCATGAGCGCAGACACGAACGCAATTCGGATTCCAACGGACAAGCGGGTTCCGCCTGGCCCAGCCGGAAATCTGGCGCTGGGAAACCTGACCGAGTTCAGGCGGGACCCGCTGGACTTTTTCACGCGGTGCGCCGCGACGCGGAGTATGGCGACCTGGTCCGCTACCGTATCGCGCACGTGAACGTGTACCTGCTGAATCACCCCGATCTGATCGAGTCGGTGTTGGTGACTGACCATCACAACTTTATCAAGGGGCGGACGCTGCAAGCCGGCCGCGTCCTGCTCGGCGAAGGATTGCTTACCAGCGAGGGCGAGTCGTGGCGGCGTCAGCGGCGGCTGATGCAGCCCGCTTTCCACCGCGAGCGAATTGCTGTCTACGGCGAAGCAATTGTCGCAAGTGCACAGCAGATGTTGGCAGCATGGCGCCCGGGTGAAACGCGCGATGCGCATCAGGAGATGGCGCGCCTCACACTTCAGATTGTCGCCCAGACACTCTTTGGCGTTCAGGTCGGAGCTGAGGCCGACGAGGTGAGCATCGCGCTGCGCGTCTTCCTAGAGCAATTCAGGAACCAGGTGGACGCGGCGCTCCTGATACCCGATTGGCTTCCCACACCAGGCAATCTTCGGCTTAGAGCAGCGATACGACAATTGGAAGCCATCATCTACCGCATCATCCGCGCACGGCGTGCCGACCGAGCAGAACGAGACGACTTGCTTGCCACGCTGCTCCGCGCTCAGGACGAGGATGGCCGTCAAATGACCGATCGGCAATTGCGCGATGAGGTGATGACGCTGTTTTTGGCCGGCCACGAGACGACCGCTGTGGCCCTGGCGTGGACATGGTATCTGCTCTCGCAGAATCCAGACGTAGAGAACAAATTAGTGGCGGAACTGGAAGCCGTGCTGAATGGGCGGCTTCCGACCGTGGCCGACCTGCCGAACTTGGTCTACGCCGAGCAAGTGGTAAAAGAATCTATGCGGCTCTACCCGCCCGTCTGGGCTTTTGCGCGCGTGGCAATGCGCGATTGCGAGATCGGCGGGTATCCGGTGCGCTCCGGCACTTCGATTGCGATGAGCCAGTGGGTGATGCACCGTGACGCGCGCTTTTTTGACCGCCCGGCCGAGTTCATCCCCGAGCGCTGGACTGACGAGTTCGTCCGGCGATTGCCCAGATTCGCCTTTTTCCCTTTCGGCGGCGGCCCCAGAGTCTGCATCGGTTCGTCGTTTGCGATGATGGAAGCCGTGTTGTTGTTGGCGGCAATAGCTCAACAATTTCGTCTGACGCTCACGCCAGGCTATTCCCTTGAATCTGGCCGACCGTCACTCTGCATCCCAGGCACGGGATGCCAATGGCGATCACCCGACGGAGGCCGAGCCTCTTGCAAGGAATTCGCGGGTGTGCAACCTTCGGTCCGAACCCTCGCAAGATCTCCGCCGGTTGCCACCAGCCGCCTCGACCTCCTCGCAATGTGCACGCATCGACTGTGGCAGAGCGGCCTGGCGGCCCAATTCGGCATGCGGTACGAGTGTACGCGACGGGCATTTACTGTGGCGACAACGTGTGCGAAGCGGAGCTGTGGAGTTCACGGACCCGCTGGCCTGCCATCGTCTCGACCAAATTCCGACGCAAAAATGCGGCTGTTGCCTGGAATTGGCGCTCTGAGGCGTCAGGCCTGTGAGATGAATTTGTTATAGGATTGTTAGACGACTACTCTTGTTTTATCACTACCGTTGATGTTATACTTACCACAGCTCAAGTGAGCGCAAGTCAGCCAAGGCGCGTATCGAACGTGACAGCCTCACCTCCCTCGCGTTCGACGCTTTTTTCCCAGGACACACGTCCTCCATCTTTTGAAAAAGTGCGGAAGGCCATTCCTTCATTGCAAGCGACTTGAAATGCCGCGGGCAAGATATTCAGCCGGGGGCGTTTTTTGTTGGCTGGCGAGTTGAGGAAGCCGCAAGGACAAGGGGCCTGAAAAATGGAGTGGTCATTATTGCGCGCGGGCCAGGCGACGCCGGGCCTGCAACAAAAGAGGATCATGTGAACGAAACCCAACTCGTGCTTTCGCAGGTACCGCTGTTCGCTTCGCTGCCGCAGGGCGAGCTCGATCACCTCGCCGCCACATTGCGCGCCATAGAGATCGCGCCGGACACGCTCCTCTTTCACGAGGGCGATTGCGGCGATCACTGTTACGTCATACTGGCCGGCCAGCTTCAAGTGATCAAGTCGTTGGGGACGGCAGACGAGCGCTTGGTCGGCGTCCGGGGACCGGGTGAATTCATCGGCGAGATGAGCTTGATGAATCTTGACGGGCTACGCACGGCGAGTGCGCGCGCGCCAGGCCACGCCCGGTTGCTGGAGATGACGCGCGGCGATTTCGATGCGCTGCTGCGCCGGCAGCCCATGTTAGCCTACGAGATGGTGCGAGTGCTGAACGAGCGCTTGGACGCCTCGCACAACGAGGTGCTCCGCGATCTGCAGGAAAAGAATCGCCAACTGATGCAGGCATACGAGGAATTGAAAGCGGCGCAAGCGCAGATCGTCGAAAAGGAAAAGATGGAGCGCGAGCTCCAGGTGGCGCACAACATTCAGATGAGCATCTTGCCGCGCAGGCTGCCGGAATTGGCGGGCTTTGATTTTGGCGCGCTCATCGTACCGATGACGGCGGTCGGGGGCGACTTTTACGATTTCATTCCTCTCGACGACAACATGCTGGGCATCGCCGTGGGTGATGTGTCCGGTCACGGCGTGCCGGCCGCCCTCTTTATGGCCTTGACGGTCACTCTGCTGCGGGCCGAGGCCTGCCGGGACTGTTCGCCGCGCGAGGTGTTGCGTGGTGTGAACCGCCAGTTGCTCAACTTGAACGGTGAGGGCATGTTTGTCACGGTGTGGTATGGCGTGCTCAACTACGCCACGGGTGACTTGACCTATGTCCGCGCCGGTCACGAATTGCCGGTTCTCTATACTGCGGACGGGGTATTGATCGAGCCAAGCCTCGACGGCAGTCAACTCTTGGGCCTTTTTAGCGACCCGCCTCTCGTCGAGCAGACTGTGACATTAGCTCCGGGTAGCACCTTGCTGCTCTACACCGATGGCGTGACCGAAGCGATGGACGCGCAAGCTGAAATGTTTGAAGAGGAACGCTTGAAAGCGGCAGTGAGCGCGCACCGTCATCAGCCGGCGCAGGTTGTGTGTGAGCGAGTGCTGGAACGGGTGACCGCGCACACCGGCGCTGTTGCGCAGAGGGACGATATAATGCTGGTGTGCATACAAGCCAAGTGACCAGACCCAGGCTTGCCCCACGGTCTTTCGGTTCAATGCACGAAAAGGAGTTGAAATGGAAATCATGGTTTCGCATCAGCAGGGCCGGGCGCTGGGGATCATTCTTGACATCAAGGGAGACCTGAACACAAAATATGGAATCTACTCTTCGAGTCTTGGCTGAATTGCCGAATCTTGCTGTCATTCGTCGCTTTGTCGAGGAAACGGCGATGGCTCTCAAGGCTGATCGTGACGCGATTGACGATATGATCCAGGCGGTAGACGAGTCGGCGACCAACATCATCGTCCACGGCTATCGGGGCCGGACGGGCCATATCGAGATCGAGGTGACCCAAGAAGGGTATGTGCTGGTAGTTCGCCTGCGCGATCAGGCTCCGCTCTTTGACCCTACGCGGGCGCCGCCGCCTGATTTGACCCTGCCGCTGGAAAGGCGGCGTCTCGGCGGGCTGGGGATTCACCTGACCCGGCAGTTCACGGACAGCATGACTTATCGCATAACTTCCGAGGGTGGCAATGAGCTGGCCCTGCGGAAGAAAGTAAAGAGAGAAGGAAACAAATGAACATCAGCGTTAATCAAACTCAGGGCCGAGTGCCGGTAGCCGTCCTGAGCGTCCAGGGAGACCTGGATGCCTCCAACTATCAGGAATTAATCGCCAAGGCCAGGGAACTCTATAACATGGGGACGCACCAGATCTTGCTTGACTTGAGCAGCGCCTCTTTCGTCAGCAGTTCAGGTCTGGTAGCCATTCATAGTATCGCTTTGCTGCTGCACGGCGAGCAACCGCCGGATTTGGAGCAAGGCTGGTCGGCCATTCACGCTGTAGGACGTGGGCTGGTCGCCGGCCCGCAGCAACACCTCAAGTTGCTCAACCCTCAGCCCAAAGTGGATCGAACGCTGGAAAAGGCGGGCTTGAAAGAGTTCTTTGAAATCCACGCCGACCTGGCAACGGCCATCGCCTCATTCTGAGAGGTTGTCTGAAAAGTCGGTTTCCGTAGCTCCGCACCCCTGTGCGGAGCGGGCGACATGGGGCATCTTGTCCTACATGCAGCACCGACACTTTTGCGGTGTACTCGCTCGCGGTCCGGATTATCACAAGGTCAGGACAATGCGGTATAATTCCTTTTGTGTGAGTTTTACCCTCATCCCCAACCTTTCTCCCTACCAGGGAGAAGGGAGTGTGCTCCCTCGCCCCATCGGGGGAGAAGGCAGGTGAGAGGGGCAATCACGCAGATGGAGGTTTCCCATGTGTGGACGGTTCACTCTTACGATTGACCCGGCGGATTTGAGCGAGGCTTTCCCTGGTTTTAGTTTTCCAAAAGAAATGACGCCGCGCTACAACATCGCGCCGACGCAACCGGTCGCGGTCGTCGCCAACAACGGCAAGAGCCAGGTCGAGTTCTTTCAGTGGGGCTTGGTTCCTTCGTGGGCGCAGGACCCCAGCATCGGCAATCGCATGATTAACGCGCGCGCCGAGTCGCTGGCAGAAAAGCCATCGTTCCGCACGGCGTACAAGCGGCGACGCTGCCTCATCCTGGCGGATGGCTTTTACGAGTGGCAGCCAGTGCCCGGCGGCAAGACAAAAACGCCGATGCTGATCAGGATGAAATCCGGCGAGCCGTTCGCGTTTGCGGGGCTGTGGGAAGTGTGGCATCCCGATCAAGACGATGCGCTTCTCTCCTGCACCATCATCACGACGACGCCGAACGTGCTGATGGAGAAAATCCACAATCGGATGCCCGTCATCCTTTCGCCTGCGGCCTACCGGCTGTGGCTCGATCCAGCGGAGCGCGCAGCCGATGAGCTAGCCAAGCTGCTCAAGCCCTATCCGGCCTCGCAGATGGCGGCGTTCCCCGTCTCGCGGCTGGTGAACGACCCGAAGAACGATTCGCCGGAGTGCGTCGCTCCGGCATGTTAGCCGCCACTTGCGCTGGCACAACCAAGTTTGTCTTCTTGTGTGCCACGCGCACATGGGCAATCGCGCCGGAATTGAATGTGACGTAATCCGCCTCGACGCCGTCGCTAAAGATGGCGCCGTTTTCGGGCGTGCGCGATTCCAACGCCAATTCGGCTTCGGGCGTGATGAGGCCGGCGACAATGCCTGCCCGTGAGGTCTTGCTGACAAACGGCTCGCGCACTACAAACACCAGTTGCTCGTCTTCCCAGTCGAGCCGGAATGGCTTCGGCGAGTGCGCTTCACCTTCGATCAAGCGGGCTATCCCGGCGGCCATGTTGAATATCGAACTCAACCACCCTGTCGAGCCTGCGCCAGTAGACACGATAATCCCGCTTGAGGACTGCGGCTCGGATTGGTCGCCAAAGGTGATTTGGTAGCGGGCCGATGTATGCGTCCGCACGCCGATGAACAGGTCGTTGAAGGCCAACATGCGCTGCCCGTCGTTGAGGCTGGCTTCGGCCATAGTGATGTGCCGCACCGCCATCCGCTCTTGCAAGGCTTCCGAGACGACGGTTAGCGCATCCTGCACGCGATAGGGTAGCAGTAACCCATCGATGTGGGCTGGATCCGGGTTGATGGCGATAATGGGCTGCCCCTCCAGGTATTTGGCGGCGTTGACGACCAGACCATCCTGCCCAATCGTGATGACCAAGTCTTTATCGGTAAAGATAAAGTTGGGCAGAAAAGCCCGCTCGATCAACTGTACCTGGCCCAACGCGCCGATCTTGCCGAGCACCATTTCAACTGCACGTTGATAGGTGTCGTGCTCGGTCTGGTACACGGAAAAATCAGACCCGGCGTGCTCGATGTAGAACCTGGCCTGCTCGCGCGTGTGGAAGCGAGCGGCCAACTCTTCCAGGCGCGTTTTGCGTGTCACGACGACAATCTTTTCAAACATACAGTAGTCTGGCGAAAAACGGTCAAAACTTGAGCATGGGACGCTTCCTGAGTAGACTAGTAGGAAAACCAGTCCACTGGTTCCAACAGGAGGGAATCCCATGCTCACCCGAATTCTACACAATTCAGCCGATTTATGCACGTTCATCGATCAACTCGAACTCTCATTGAGTCAGCCGCAACTGCGGCATGTGATCAACATGGCCGACGCCTTGCTGGTCTGCGACTCGGACAAGACCTTGGCCGAGTTGCAACGCCAGTTTGTCGAGTGCGTGGATGCGTCGAACATGGCCGACACGTTGCGGATTGCGCCCTGGACCGCCGAGGATGTACGGCGTCCTGTGGGCCATTCTGATCCGCGAAGCCTTGGCGCGAGCCGAGCCAAGGGGACACTCGATGCGATCTATGTCAGCCTGGACGACTCGATTGCGCGCAAACACAAGCGCACGCGCCACATCGAGCCAGTGGACTGGCACTTCGATCATGTCGAGAGCACGCCCTACAAGCCCCGCCATGCCAATGGTCTCGCGTATCTGGACTGCAACGTCTGGATCGGCGGCGAAGCGATCACCTTCGATGTGCAAATGTACTTGCGCGAAAAGACTGTCCGGCGCATCAACCGTCACCGCGCACCCGACGACCGGATTGGCTTCTTGAGCAAGATGCACTTGGCACGCAACATGCTCCAATCGCTTCGGCCTTTGTTGCCAGACGATATTCCCGATCTACGTTTTGCACGACACGTGGTATGCTTCGGCCCGGCTGATCAGGTTTACCCATCAGCAGGACTGGCACACCATTACGGCCCTCAAGCACAACCGGAAACTGAATGGACAACGTCTCGACCAGCACTCCTTGGCCCTACGGCACCAGCGGTACGAGCACGTCACCGTCACCGCTACGGATGGAACGAAGACGCCTTACTTCACGCGCACTCTCGAGGGGCGCTTGGACGTCTGCTACATCGACATGCGAGCCTTCGGCAAGGCATACGAAGAGTTCTACAGACGAGCCAGAGACATGGATATAGACTTCATTGCCGGCATTCCATCCGAGATACACAGCGCAGTCGACGGTTCGCTATACTTCGACGTTTACGACAAAAGCACAAACAAGCTACTAGAAATCCGCCCAGACCTCGTTGTTCTAGGAACAGGACTCGTTCCAAACAGCGATATGGCAAAAATCAGCGCATTGTTCCACGCTTCAAGAAGCGCAGACGGTTTCTTGCTCGAAGCACATCCTAAGCTGCGGCCACTCGAAAGCGCAATGGGCGGCGTGTTCCTTGCAGGAGCCTGCCAAGGACCAAAAGACATACCTGACACCGTGGCCCAAGCAAGCGGAGCAGCGGCGAAGGCTATAGACCTGCTTTCAAGCGGGGAAATCGAGCTTGAACCCCTGAAAGCCGTCGTTGACAAAGACTCATGCAGCGGATGCAGAATATGCGAGACCGTCTGCCCATTCGTAGCAATTCAACTCAAACCCGAAGTCGTGAAAGGAGAAGAAAAACTCAGGGCCGAAGTGATTGAAGCCATGTGCCAAGGTTGCGGGCTGTGCAGCTCAGCCTGTCCAATAGGAGCCATCAAGATACAACAATACGACAACAAACAGGTTCTAACTCAAGTACATGCGGCGCTGGCAGAAGCATGCAACGAAGGGGGAAAGTGAAATGGGCGTCACAGATCTCATGTCTATGGCAAAGCCCAACCTCGAATCACGAGACAGGGTCCTTTCGAGACTTAAGGGAAAAGAACTAGTCAACTGCTTCCAGTGTATTAAATGCACGAGCGGATGCACAGCCCTTAAGCTTCTGGAGCTTAAACCGCATGAAATTGTCAAACTCGTTAATTTCGGCTTCGTCGACGAGTTGCCTTCTTCCGACATAATCTGGACGTGCGTAACCTGTCTGAAGTGCGTTCAGAGGTGCCCACAAAAAGCATCACCCTACCACTTGATAATAGCCTTGCGGAACCTCGCTGTTGAAAAAGAAGCAAAGGTTCCAGAGACTTACATGAGAATAGTCTCGTCCATACTTGAAACGGGGTTGGCAGAAACTCCTCAGAAAATCGTTACAAAGAAAATGGAGACGGTGGATTGTGAATGTTTGAAGCTGCCGAAAGTTAAGCCTCCGAAAGAGAGTTTTCAAGTTTGCTTCATGAAAGCCATGGAGGGAAAAAAGTGTTGAAAGTTGCCGTTTTCTGGGGTTGCTGCATACAGTCAAACCAGTATGCCTACGAAATGTCACTGCGCGAAACCCTTCCACACTTGGGCGTTGAGCTTGTCGATTTAAGTGAAGCGATATGCTGCGGCGATCCCGTTAAGAGTGTTAACGATTTCGCCGCCGACTTCTTAGCAGTTAGAGTACTGGCACTGGCCGACCAGACGGGATTGGAGAACCTTCTAGTTCCATGCAACAGGTGTCATTTCGCGATTTCTGAAGCTCAAGAAACAATGAGAAACCCACGGATTGCTGGGAAGATTGAAGAATTGTTGAAAGAGGAAGGCCTTCGTTACAATCCAGACATTAGAGTATGGCACACGATTGACATGCTCCATGATCTAGTAGGTCTGGAGAAATTGAAGAAGGCCTTGAAGAAATCGCTCAAAGGCCTGAAGGTTGCCACTCATGTTGGTTGCCAAATAATCCGTTACAGCGACCTCGGCAGAGTGGACGACGCTGAAAACCCGCGGAAACTCGACGATTTGATAAGAGCACTCGGTGCTGAAACGGTTGACTACGCCGAGAAACTTGACTGCTGCGGAGCAGCTCTCACGCGGAGTCATCCTGATTCGGCTCTTTCACTCGCGGGCTCCAAGCTGAAGGCTGTACAAGCGCTCAACGTGGGAGGCATGGTGGTCTCATGCCCTGACTGCCAACTGATGTTTGACGCGAAGCAGAAGAATGCTGGAGCAACTGTCGGAGCGAAACTGAACGTTCCCGTCGTTTACTACACGCAGCTGCTCGGTCTAGCCTTGGGCATTGACCAAGAGAAGCTTGGGCTAGACCTGAACCAGAGCCCCGTGGATCAGCTTCTATCCAAGATTTCTGCTTAACCCTTCACACAAGATTTAAATCAGCATTTCTAGAGCTTTCCTTCCACGGGTGAAAGTAATGGTAGATTTCGAGTTCACTGAAGAACAAGAGCTTTTCCGAAAAGCCGTCAAAGAATGGGCAGAGAAACATCTCCCAATCGAAAAAGTAAGAGAGATGGACACCAAAGGAGAGATTCCGCAGTCGCTACTGAGAAGCATGGGCGAGATGGGACTAAACATAATGACTGCACCACAAGAACACGGCGGAACAGGTGCAGACTGGATAACAGCATGCATTGCAGCAGAAGAACTAGGCTACGCAGACGTCAGCATCGCCGTCCCAGTGCTCTGGCTCGTGGAATCATCATGGGGCTTCGTCGTGGACAGATACGCAAGCGAAGCCGTACGTGACGCAGTAATTCGCAAAGCCATCAAAGGCGACGCTTTCATAGGAATAGGATCAACAGAAGCTGGAGGAGGCTCAGACGTCGCAGCCTTCAAATCAACAGCCAAGAAACAAGGCAACGACTGGATACTCAACGGTGAAAAAACCTACATCAGCGGCACAGAAGAGGCAAAAAAGTTCGGTGGAGGCTACTTCGTGGTTGCCAGAACGTCTCCCGCGCCGCCAGAAGCCTCGCACCGCGGAATGACTGGTTTCTACGTTCCGATGAACGCGCCGGGAGTGGAGATCAACAAACGCTACGAGGACATGGGAAGAATGGCCATCTCAACCGGCGGCTTCCTGATGAAAAACGTCAAGGTTCCCGACTCCTACCGCTTGGGCGAAGTTGACAAAGGATTCTACCTCACCATGGAAGGCTTCGACGCTGCAAGGGTCCTCATCGCTTCAGTCTGCATAGGGGCAGCAAGACGTGCACTCGACATAGGCATGGAGTACATCAAGGAACGAAAAGCCTTCGGCAGACCCATAGGCAAGTTCCAAGGCATACAATTCGAGATGGCGGAAGACTGGGCACACCTAGAATCATTGAGATCATTGACATACCGCACCGCATGGATGACGGACAAGCGATACAAAGAAAACAAATTCACACCTCTCGAAGTGACAAAGATGATCGCCGCATGCAAGCTCATTGCCCCACACTTAGCATTTGACATCTACAAGCACGTAATGATTTGGCTGGGAGCCTACGGATACACTAAAGAATGCCCAGTGGAGATGGGCATGCGAGGAATAATGTCCTATTGCGTCGGTGCCGAAGGAGCAACTAATATCCAGAAAACAGTCATAGCCAGAGAAATGCTCGGAAAAGAATTCATAGCCTACAAACAGTAGGCTAATCATCCTTCATTTCTTTTGTTTGTTCTTGCGCTAAAATCACTGCAGCTGCTTCTTCAACGCTTCTTTCAAGGCTGGAAGCACTTCATACAGGTTTCCCACTACTCCGTAGTCCGCTATTTCGAATATTGGTGCTTCTGGATCCTTGTTGATGGCTACTATCACTTTAGAGTCGCGGATTCCAGCAACGTGCTGTATGACTCCTGAAATGCCGCAGGCTATGTACAGTTTAGGTTTTACTTTGTGGCCGGAAAGCCCCACCCAGTCTGCAAACCATTTCCTGTCCTCCACTAACGGTCTTGAACAGCCCACCTGTCCGTCGAGCACTTCCGCAAGCTCTTCAAGCATCGCCATGTCGTCCTTCTTCTCTAAGCCTCTTCCACAGCACACTATGTGCTCTGCATCTTCAATCCTGGCACTTGAGGTTTCGCGCGGCTTCCGCTCTACAACTTCAACCTTCGCCGGTTCTATCTGAACGTCTGATTTCACGATTTGACCCGTCCTTTGCTGTGGACTTAGCTTCTCAAACGCTCGAGAGGGCACGGTTGCTATCTGTGGCTTCGAAGTGAAAACCACCTTTGCTACAGCGTTGCCGCCATAGGTTATCCTCTCCCCGACAAGTCTCCCGCTTTCATCGAAATCGAGCCCGATGCAGTCTGGTACGCAACCAGTGTTCAAACGCTCTGCAAGCCTGGCGGCAAGGGGTTTCCCGTTCCTCGTAGATCCAATCAACACGATTTCGGGGCGGTGGCCCGATGCCAAATTGTGTAGAACACTAAGGTAGGGTTCGATTTGAAAACTATCTAAAACAGAGGCTTCAACGGTGTACACTATGTCGGCTCCGCACTTTATTAGTTCCTCGGCCTTGTCGTGAAGGTTGCTTCCGAGCAGAGCGGCAGCCAGCTCGGTGTGCAGTCTGTTTGCCAGGTCGCGACCCTTTCCCAACATCTCCAATGTAAGATCGTAAGCTTCTGAGAAGACCAGTATTCCTTTGTGCTCGCTCACATTGTTCACCTTCCAACGACTCCTTCCTGAATCAACGCTTTGGCCAGCTTTTCAGCGACCTCTTGAACTGTTTCGCCTTTGATCATGATTTTCTTCCGCTCCATCTTAGGAGCCAAAACCTCAATCACTTCAACCTTAGGGGTGATTCTCTCTTGTTGGATAACCAAATCGGCCAACGTCCAGTTTACGATTTCCTTTTTCGAAGCCTTCATTATCATCATGAGTGAAGGGATTCTAGGCTGATTTATCTCCCTGGTGACGGTTGCGACCGCAGGCATCTTTACCCTCACGGTTTCGCTTGCATCTTCAAGCGCCCTCTCGGCAGTCAAAACATCGCCTTCCACCATCAGCTTCTTGACCGAAGTCATCTGGGGCAGCCCCAACAGCTCTGACAACCGCGAACCCACGAGCCCAGAGAAGCTATCCAATGACGCTTCACCGCCAAGAATCAAATCGAACCCTCCTATCTTCCTCACCGCTTGAGCCAAGACGTAAGCCGTCCCGGATGTATCCATCGACGCAACAGCGGGATCATTGATGAAGTAAGCCTTGTCAGCTCCTATCGCAAGGGCTTCTCGCAAGACCGCTTTTGCATCTTCGGAACTAATCGTCAGCGTAAACACTTCGACGCCGCCCAATCTCTCCTTGATGCGCACAGCCTCTTCTAGAGCGTTCTTATCAAAATCACTAATTTTCTTGGGCGCGCCAGCCGTGATCAACTGTCTCGTTGCAGGGTCGACTTTCAACTGAGAGACGTCAAACGCTGCTTTTAAACAGACGATTATTCGTTTCAAACCGTCCAACCTCTAATAACATCCTGAATCGGAAAATAGAAACCCGATTTTTGTAATAAAAGAGTTTCGCCTGCTATTCAGGGCTTAACACGAAACGCAATGTGCCTCAACCAAAAAAAAGTTTATGGTGTTGGAATAATATCTCCAATTAGCCTTTCGCAAATTGTCAACTCGGCAGGGAATCATTCGGTTGCCTTGTGACACGCTACGAAATGGTTCTTTGTTGCTTCGAAGAGTGTGGGCTCGCTCTTGACGCATTCTTTCGTCGCGCGGGAGCATCTTGGATTGAAACGACAGCCTGGTGGGAGGTTTATGGCTGATGGAACTTCGCCCCTGAGTTCAGCTGCTCTCCGTTGTCTTTCTGGGTTCGGTACAGGTATTGCTGAAAGGAGGGCTCGTGTGTATGGGTGTAGCGGATTGACAAATATCTCCTGTTTTCCGCCCATTTCAACTATTCTTCCTAGATACATGATTGCAATCCTGTCTGAGATGTATTTTGCGATGGCCAAGTCATGTGTTATGAAGAGATAGGTGAGACCCAGCTGTTTTCTAAGTTCTAGCATAAGATCGATTATTGTGGTTCTCAATGAGACATCAATCATTGAGACAGGTTCGTCGGCAACAATGAATTCTGGTCTGAGAATTAGGGATCTTGCCATTGCCACGCGCTGACGTTGTCCTCCACTCAACTGATGTGGATATAAACCTATGAATTGCTCAGGAGGTGTCAGTCCAACTCTATCGAGTATTTCCAGAACTCTCTTTTTCTCCTCAAGACCTTTTGCCAAACCGTTTATTTCTAATGGGTGCCCGACGGCACGGCCTATTTTCATCCTCGGGTTTAGAGAAGCGTATGGATCTTGGAAGATGATTTGCAGGTTTCTTCTGCACAACCTTAATTCTTTCTTGTTAATGTTGGTGAGGTTGTTTTGGTTAAAGAATATCTTGCCAGATGTTGGTTGAATAAGTCGCACTATGAGTTTGCCCGTGGTCGATTTTCCACAGCCGCTTTCGCCAGCTAGCGTGAATACCTCTTCTTTGTTTATCGAGTAGGTTATGTCGTCAACTGCCTTAACGTAGCTTTTGGTGCGAGCAAATAATCGTTCAAGGAAACTCTTCTCCACCGGAAAATACTTTTTGAGATGCTCGACGCGGATGATCTCTTCGGCGGTCAGTTTTCTTTCCTCCTGTATAGGTAACATCGCACGAGGTGCTCTGCATCCGTCTCGAAGAAAGGCGGTTCTCTTAATCGACACTCTTCCATAACGTATCGGCAACGAGGCCAGAATTTGCATCCAGCGGGAGGGTTGAGCAAGTCCGGGGGTGAGCCTTCGATGGCTTCAAGCTTCTGGTCGGCAAGTTCAATGTTGGGAATCGATTTCAGAAGCCCTTGAGAGTACGGATGATGGGTACGAGCGTAGATGTCGATGCTTCGTCCTTGTTCCACTATCCGTCCGGCGTACATTACTGCAATCTTGCTGCTCCTTTCCAACACTATGCTTAGGTCATGCGTAATTAGTATCAGAGCCATGCCGTAGGCGTCTTTCAAAGTCTTGAGAAGGTCAAGAATCTTTGCTTGAACGATCACATCTAGAGCAGTTGTCGGTTCATCGGCGATTACTATGCTAGGGTTGAGAGCCAAGCCCATGGCGATCATAATTCGCTGCCTCATTCCACCGCTGAGTTGATGCGGATAGTCGTCTATTCTATCCGACGCGATTCCAACAGCCTTAAGCAATTCTTGGGCGCGCTCAAAGGCTTCTTCCCTGCTGATCTTCGGCTGGTGGGCTTGAAGCAGTTCAACAAAATGAGTCCCAATCTTCTCGACTGGATTCAGAGATGTCATAGGGTCCTGGAACACATAAGAAATCCTTCTTCCTCGAAGGTCTCTTATCTGTTCATCCTTGAACTTCAAAATGTTCTGACCATCGAGCAGAATGCTTCCCTTGATAATTCTGCCAGGGTAGGGAACCAAACGTATCAACGACAGACCCAACGTCGATTTTCCTGAACCTGATTCCCCGACGATGCCCAGTGTTTCGCCTTTTTCCAGCGACAAGGAGATATTCTCAACCGCTCTTATTTTCCCTCTTCGGGCCCAGTATTCGACGGTGAGTCCATCAACAGCCAGCAGATGCTGCTCCTTCATGTCCCCCAGATTCATTGTTCAAGCCTCGGATTCAACAGCTCACTGAGCCCCTCACCCATCAACGTAAATCCAAGCGCCAGAAGTATCACCATTATACCTGGAAAAGCCACGACCCACCATATCCCGCTCGGTAATAGGCTGCGGCCGTGAGATAGGTCAAAACCCCAATCGGGTATGTCAACAGAAACCCCCAATCCGATAAATGTTAAACCTGCAGCGGTCAGGATAGCGTCAGCGAAATTCACCGTTGCCACGACAACTATGGAGGGGACAACGTTTGGCAAGATGTAATGGCCAAGAATTGTGCGATTCTTGGCTCCAGTAGCCCTGGCTGCTTCTACGTACGATAGTTCCTTGATGCTTAGGACTTGGCTGCGGATTACTCGGAAATAGGACGGAACGTAAACGACTGCGATGGAAATAGCCATGTTCACAGCGCCTCTCCCAAGCATTGCAGCTACTGCTATGGCGAGAACCAGACCTGGAAAAGCGTAAATGCTATCCATTATTAGGCCGAAGGCTCTGTCAACCAGGCCTCCTTGATAGGAAGAGAACAAACCCAAAGGAACGCCCACTAATAGACATATGATGACAGACAGAACGGAAACCTGAAGCATGATTCCCCCGCCTGAGAGAACTCTGCTCAGCATGTCCTGCCCCAAGTCGGTTGTGCCAAATGGAAACTGCGAGTTGGGAGGTGTGGATGGTGGGCCCACGCCTATTTTGTTTGGATCATGTGGAGAGATCCACGGGGAAATCACGGTCATCACGATTAAACTGCCAACTAGTATTGCGCCAAAGATGATTAACCATCCTGCTAAGCCTCTCTTGGTTAAAGAGGAGAAAGCGGGTACGACCGTAGAAAGCATGCTTTTCTTGATTTTGGATTCGGGCATTCTGACACCTTAGAATCTGATTCGAGGGTCCAGATAGGCGTAGAGTAGATCAACTCCTAGGCTCACTACTGACACGAAAAGGCCAAAGACAACTATTGCCCCTTGAATGGCCGTATAGTCCCGTTGACTGATTCTATCAACGATGTACCTGCCTAGGCCTGGCCAAGAAAAAGTGGTCTCTGTGAGGACGGCGCCTCCCAGAAGCGTGGCGAACTGAAGCCCCATCATTGTGAGTATCGGAAGAAAGGCATTTCTAAGAGCGTAACCGTAGGTCACCTTGTTTTCTGTTAACCCTCTTGCTCTGGCTGCTGTCACGAAATCAAGCCGCATTGTTTCAAACATGTTGCTCCTTGTCAGTCTGATGAAGACTCCGCATAGAACTAAGCCTAGAGTGAGAGACGGCAGAAAGAGATACCTGAGAGATTGAGTGAACTTATAGACGTTTCCTTCTAGGAGGCTGTCAACCGTGAAAAGCCCTGTTCTCAGCGAGAGTTCTGTGTGAAATATGAAAAACCATCCAATTCCTTCTACAAGAATCCAAGTTATGAAAAAGATAATTGCTGCGGTTGCGATGCCTTTTCGATTAGGGCGCTTATGTTTTGTCCTTGCGACAAGCAAGCATGCAATCAAAGCTGACCCCCCTGCTATGCACGAAATCAGAGACCAAGTAGTTAACCCGCCTGGGGGAGCAGGAATATGATAATTAATGGTGAGCCCTGTTGGCTCCATGGTTGGGAAGGATCTTCCGCCCACAGGAAACACATGAAGCCACACACAAAAAATCAATTGAAAAATCATGCCTAGGAAAAAGACGGGTATTGTGTAAGTCACTATTCCGAACACTCTAATCGCATGGTCTTGCGGTGTGTTGTATCTCTTTGAAGCCTCAACTCCCAGAAATACACCAAGCAGGACCGCAATTGTCATAGAGTAAATGGCCAATTCCAATGTTGCAGGAAACGCCGAGAAAATCTGTTGCGAAACAGGTGAAAAATCTTCCATTGATTTTCCCAGATCTCCGTGGAAGAGGCCCCATAAGTAGTCGAAATACTGAACTACAAACGGTTTGTCAAGTCCCAGTGCATGCCTCATCTGCGCTATCGCAACAGGGTTTCCAACTTTCTCGAAATGAAGGAGAACAGGGTCGCCAGGCAACACCCTGACGATTACAAACACCATAGTCAGAAGGATGAATATCATGGGAATTGTGAGGAGTATCCTTGCAATGATGTATGTGCGCAGAGTCATTTTGTACACTACCGATTCAAATCATAAAAAGAAAAAAAGGAATTAAGGCTTGTCTATTGGTTAGCATAGAGCAGCCAGTGACGCCAGTTCTGAGTGATATCGAGATAGACGCCTTGGACTTTCGTGTTTGTGACGGCAAAAGCTGAAGCCTGGTAGAGTGGAACCATTGGGCAATCGGTAACCATGAGATTCTGGATTTGACTATACAAGCTGCTTCGTACTGTTGAACTCGTGTTACCTCGTGCCCATGCTACGAGCTGATCCATCTGTGTGCTGTTATATTGGTCATTCAGCCAAGAGCTACCTGATGAGTCAAGGAATGGGAATATGTAGTCATCAGGGTCTATGTAGTCTGGATACCAACCCATTATGAACGCGTCCATTGAGCCTGCTCTTCTGTTTCCTCTGTAGGTTGCCCAGTCGACGCCGTTCAAGTTCACGGTGATTACTCCGCTGGCTTGCAAGGATTGTTGCAGTACTTGAGCTTGTTGCGCACTCTGTGGATAATGCCCTGATGTTTCATACCAAAGGTTGACTGTCAGCTTGCTTGTGGTGTTGTACCCGGCTTGATTAAGAAGCTCAACGGTGCGTGTGTAGTTGGGATCCCCAAGCGATTGGAAGGCGTCAGTGTGTCCGAACATGCCTACGGGTATGATGCTGTAGAGGTTTTGAGCCTGGCCGAGGAATACTGTCTGACTTAGCGTTGTTCGGTTTATTGCCGCTCCCACAGCTTGCCTCACGCTAGTGCTGTTGAAGGGTGCACGTGATGTTTGGAAAACCAAGTATTGTATGAATGCGCCAGTCCCTTGCCAGACCTTCAGGTTTGAGTTGGTTTCCATGCTGTTGACGTCCGTGGCGCTAAGTTGTCTGAACGCAATGTCAACGTCTCCGGATTGGATGGCTAATGCCAACCCAGCAGAGTCCGCGTAATTTTTTATTATCATGTTTGTGGTCTTGGGGTAGCCTCCGCTTGCGTTCCAATAGTTGGGATTAGCCTTGAGGTCCATCTCGTAGTCTTTTCCTCCTACTCTGGTCCAATTGAGGAGGGTGTAAGGCCCCAATCCCATTGGGTGACTGGCTCTCGGGTTACCGACCGTGTAGTTGACGACAGAATTCATTGGGGCGTATGCTGGATCTACCATGAATGAAGCTGGACAGGCCATGAGAGAGAGGAAGGCTGCGAACGGAACCTTGAGGTAAAACGCCACGGTGTACCTGTCTACGACAGTTACATTGTTGATGATATCGCTGTAACCTATGCCTACGAATGGGCCGTCAGGATCTGCGATGCTCATTCCTCGGTCAAAAGTGTATTTGACGTTTGTAGCGTTGAATTCTGTGACGTTATCATCGTAATAGACCCCATGTCTGAGGCTGAAGACCCATTGTAATCCATCTTGTGAAACAGTCCAGTTTGTCGCAAGTGAAGGCACAATGTCGTCGATGCTGCCAGTTGCCCCTGCTCGATATTCAACCAATCCTGAGCTCAAGGATTGTATTATTTCCCAACCGAAAAAGTCGTAAGCTTTTGCTGTGTCCAAACCAACTTCCACCGAATCTGTCGTTCCCATTATCAAGGTGCCCTTCAGTTTCGTTGTTGGCATCGTGAAGTAGTAGCCGACAACTCCGGCTATTACGATTATCACTACGATCACTGCAGCGATTGCAATTTTGCTTATAGCTTTTTTCCCTTTCATTTTTCCAACCTGCTTAGGCAGTTGTTCCGCTGAGAATATATGATTTTACGTTCAAGTGAACACCTACAGTGAGTATGGGAGCTACAACCATCGACGTTCGCAAGCCAGAACGCACTGTTCAGCCAATTCTCCATGTTGAAACATCAAGCTATGCGCTTTCACAAGAAAGGTTTAATCTGATGGGCAAGATTTGGCTTATTCCTAAAGTGGGAGAACTTGTATTCGAGCTTGATTGGAGAATCTGCTGCAGTCCTTGTGTCATGTTTCTGGACAGGCAGCTCTTTGTTGTTTACCTCGGCAGGTAAAAAGATAGGCGCGATTGGTGTTAACGCGTATCGCACAACAATGGCAATTGTGTTGTTGGTTTGTGCTCACATGGTTTTCCTTGGTGCGTTGTTGCCTGCCGCGACTGGCGCACAGTGGTTCTGGATGGGTTTGAGCGGCGTCGTCGGACTTGGCGTTGGCGACTTTGGACTGTTTGCAGCGTACATTATGATAGGGCCGAGACGTTCGCTTCTCATCCAAGCGTCTTCGCCCATCTTCGCGTCTCTAGCCGCGTATTTTATGCTTCCGCAGAGTGAAGTCTTGTCGCCTATAACTGTGCTGGGAATCGCCATCACTTTGACAGGCATCGTCGTCGTTTTGCTAGAGAGAGATGAAGCGTCACAGGAGAGGTTTGCGGCCAGAAGACGCAGGAGAATGGGCGTACTGTTCGCTGTAGTTTCAGCTATGGGTCAAGGCTTCGGAGTTGTTCTTTCAAAGATAGGGATGTCTTATGGAACGAGTGAAACCATGAATCCCATCTCTGCGGCTTTGATAAGGATGCTTCTGGCAGGCGTGTTTGTGTGGACATGCGTGCTACTGGCTGGGAGATTTCCTGACGTATTGAAGGCTGCGAAAAACAGAGATGGAATCAAGTATACCGCGGCAGGCGCAGTGGCCGGGCCTTTCTTGGGAATGACGCTTTCTATGGTTGCAATAGCTGGAGCCCAAGCAGGAGTTGCCCAAACATTGATGTCGCTAATGCCCATCTTCATCATCCCCGTCGTATGGATTATTTACAGGGAAAAAACCAGTTGGCGCGGCATATTAGGGGCTGCAATCGCCGTCGCAGGAGTCGCTGTACTCTTCCTGCCATAAAACACATTCTAGATTCAAGTCAAAGATGACTGAAACGGAAGTGGTGGCTCGCTATCCGTCGTCCGCGGTCACAGTTGGAAAAGGTCTCTGTCGAAGTTGGTTAAAAACTCTGCTTTTCTCTTTCCGACGAGTACGATGTCCTCAACTCGTAGGTAGTATTCGCCGGCGTGCCAGAGCTTGGGTTCTACGGCAACCACCATGTTTGAGTGCAAAACTTGATTGTAGTTCGGGTCAAGCCATGGTGGTTCATGAACTTCCACTCCGATGTTGTGGCCTACAGACTTCAGTGGTAATCGCGCCCGCAGGTAGTTGCCGTAGCCTGATTTGTCGAGGCTTCTTTCAATTGTTGGAAAAACGTCGCAGACATGCATGTTCCCATCTTTCATTTTGTCGACTGTTTCAACCATCGCGTGTTGGAGAGCTTCATAACCCTTCTTGACCTCGGTGCTTGCGGGTCCAAAATAGAAGCTCCTTCCAAAATCTGAACAGTACCCGTCGACCACGAATCCGGTGTCAAAAGCAATTGAAGTGCAGGCCTTCAAACCTTCGTCCACGGGAACAGTAACGAGGGTTGAGGAAACTTCAGAACCTGACTTGACGTAGCCAATCCACGGAGGAAACGAAACGTCTGACGCTCCTAACCGTTTGCCTTCAAATTCGAGTTCGATTCTAAGCTGCCGCTGAGTGGCACCTTTCTTGATTCTCGACACGACTGCTGCCACGGCCTTATCGGTAAGCTCCGCAGCTTCCCTAAGGTTTTGAACCTCACTTGAATCCTTAATCATCCTCACATGATCCATCAGATGTTCAGCCTTGAAAAAACACGGATTCTTCAGCGCTCTGCTCAGCTCTACAAAGGTTGAACCCCAAATATGATCGCCAACCCCGACGTTATTCCGCCGCACGTCGAGTTCTTTGAGTACCTTCTGAATCATTGCCGGATAACTTGCTTTTTCCCCAAAAGTTCTGACATCCTTAATCCATGTCTCATGCGCCATATTCTCCCACTCCTCGCCGACCGTAAGAATAGGCTCACCACTTCTAGGCACAAAAACAAGGTTTGCATCATTTCCTAGGTCTATCCCATGACGCCAATCAATCAGCAACCCCGTCAAGTACTGGAAGTTCTGACAAGAACCATAAACAACCAAGTCCATATCAGATTCTTCCATCTTCTCCCTAAGCCCAATCAATCTACGCTCGAAATCAACAGCCATGTTAATGCCCCTTTCAATCAACTTGCCGAGTATCTGGAAGTAAGATTTGCATCATCACAATATTTATGATTTCATGGAGCCGCTACATAAGAATGCAAGAACGCGCGCTAGGAGCCAACTTATGCATGTTACTTTGCAACATCGAATTTTACAATTCAACATTACAAAAAACGTAAACAAAAAAAGGCGGGGGTCGCCCTTGAAGACTAAGAGACCGCGCTCTGGAGCGCGCTGACGGTGAAGCATGCCTGACCATTTCTGGCAACAACATCAACAGCACATAGCACGCGAATCTATCCACGCGCCCCATTGTCTACTCATGATTTGTTACCACACAACATTACCACGGTTGTTACCAACAAACGTAGGGGACGACTCTGAAAGAAGGAGATTTCACCGGATTTCTCCATGGTTTGTTACCACGCAACATTACCACGGTTGTTACCAGCCAAAGATAGAGGTCGACTTTGCTGGGCTATGATGCAATAGGTGTTTCAGCATACTTGAATTAGCAGCGCGCGCCTGCACAAATTCATGAAGATTAAGGAGTCAAAGGGTGCTCGAGCCGTGACTGTTCCTACGTACCAAAGTCAATCGTGAAACGGGAGCAGTCGCATTTGAGGGCAAAGCAATAGGCGCAGTAACCGGGTCTTGATCAATCGATTGCCAATTAAGGCCCGCTGAAAATGAACCAGTATGTTCGACTCTGATGGAAGCTAGTAGACGGGTGTTATTGTTCCCTTCAGATACTAGGTCGTCGAGTCTGGGATGGCCTGTGATTGGGAGTATAACGTGACCTGCGTTCAGCGAAACCTGCAGTGTTTGACCGGACAATGTCCCGGTTTTGCCGCACATACACCAGAAGGCAGTTTTTCCTCCGTATTTGGGTGTAAGCCGAATACACAGTTCGATGTAATGACATGGCCAGACCAGGTCCCCACTGCCCCATGTTACGGAGAAGGTTCCATACTTGTTTATGCTGACGTCTCCGCCTTTCACGTCGAGATCTATAAAAGTCTTCAGTTTCCCATCGGCTGTGCCCGTCACTAACAGAGCAACGTTGACGTACACGTGTTTATGCGGATCGTAAGCCGTACCCGCAACTTTCAACGTGAAGCCATGAGTGGGCGCTGCAAGAACTGCCGTGAAGCCTACGTAAGAGGCTGCAAGCACACTTGCGATTAAAATGGAAATTATGATTGACGCAGCTATTCGGGACTTCAGTTTCTTCCCTTCTCCACGCTTATATGAAAGTTACAGCTTACTTAAGCGTTGTTGAGTCGGTAATGTTACGACTAAACCGTCATACAGGCCCATTGCTAAACTTTTTTCGCGCGCGCGGGATACTGGTGCGTTATTGGAGGTGAGATTTTCAGGTTTTCTATAGGGTGTATTGGCCATTCTTCAAACAGGTTTCATTGTTGATTCTTTTTGTTTTGCCATTAATTCTCTAGGTATGTCAACAGCTCTCACAACGTTCTGAGAGTTGACAAAATAGATTGGTGTCCCGTCTGCATTGTGTTTTTGGAGTCTCTTTATCCCGGTAAGAATGAGTCTAATTTTGAGAGTCGTACCGTCTTTGAGTTTGTATATGTTCCAATGTTCCACTTTTTCTTCGAAATCTATGTCCTCGGCCTCAGCTACGTCTTGAGGTGTTATAGATGGTGGTGTTGCCATTGCATGGTCACTTCATTTATGAATATTAGCGTCTAGTTGTTCTTAAGACTTCTGAAAATGGATATTGCATCAGATCTTGTGAGAAGTTTGGCACTTACCCTTCTCCGGTTATGATTGGCTGCGTCTTCATAAGATAGACAGGGTCTCCATGCTGGTCAAAAATACTTGTCCTAGAAACTTTGGTGAGAACAAGCTTGACTCTAAGTCTCTCACCTTCCACGCTGTACTCATTCCAAGGTTCTGTGGCAGTTTCAAATTCAATGTCGTTTTCCGCTATCGACTTTGCCAGAACATCAGGAGGAGAAGGAGAACCTAGCAGCGCGCGCTAAGATTATTGGAAGAATTATCGGCATTCTGTTGAAACCTGAATAGTGGACGAGCAATTATGCGGCTGAATTTCGAATTCATAAATTGTTTATCACTTTCCTTCCACAATTCAGATAGGGAATCTCGAGAATGGTAAAGATCAGGCGAGAAAGCGTCGTAGACTTTCTGCACTGCGCGAGCATATTGGAAGAGAGAACATATTTACTCTACAAGAATCTCGCCGACAAAGTGGATATTCCTTTGGTCAATTCCTTGCTTCTTCACATAGCATATGACAGTCAGAAACACTCAGCAATCCTCAAAGGAATTAGCGGAAGCATCGCTAAGCCGAAAAAGCCGTCAAGAAACTGCGAGAAGAAATTGTTCGGCCCAGCATGGACCTCCATTGAGCGTCTTGCAAAAGAAATCGCCAGAGAAGAGAGAATACCCAAAGAAAACATGTTCTCGTTAGTAAAGAAGCTGATGATTCTGGAGAGCACCGTCGGCGAAGAGTACTATGTTTTGGTTCAACTGAAGACCCTTGAATACATGACAAGAGAAATACGAGAAACCTACAACGTAGATTTAGAAGACCTCAAAGACATCCTTGAAACCATAATCAGAGACGAAGAGACACACAGAGAACTCTTATCAAAAATGAAAAAAATCCTTGCCGGAAAAGAAAAACACGCAGAAAATGAAGCACCAAGGGTCAAGTACAAGAACCCAGATTCATGGACAACACACATACCAGCCGGCATAACATAGGCCAAGCGTTTTCCTGTTAAAGAACCTGGAAGTATTCGTGCGTATCTGCTCTTGAAAAAACCAATTCCTCGCGCGCGTCATGGCAGAGAAATAAAGCCTTTCTTCAAGCCCGAAGAAATCGCGCGCACACTACCAAGTGTTCTCAGGTAAGCGTGTGGTTATTTCAGTCTCTTGCCTAGACTCACCACATCGTCCTCTTTGAACCCGAGATGCTTGTAGAACTTGACTGTGGAGACGTTGGTTCTGCGAACCTGCAGATTGACTTTC
Organism: Candidatus Bathyarchaeota archaeon; assembly: GCA_963838505.1. GTDB lineage: Archaea > Thermoproteota > Bathyarchaeia > Bathyarchaeales > Bathycorpusculaceae > JBEKCD01. The sequence goes on along the minus strand of CAWIRG010000006.1, from coordinate 532,120 downwards.
AAACAGCCTAATCTCTTCAATTCCTCTATAGCTTTTTCCACCAGTTTCCTGCCGTATCCTCGTCTCTGAAAGCAAGGTAGAACGGCCAAGTAGTTCAGCCAACCTCTGTGACCTTCATAGCCAACCATGACAGAACCAATCACGTTTTCATTTAACAGCGCAACGAAGAGTAACCCTGGCTGAAAATCAACCTTCTTCTGAATGTCTTCAACGGGATCGTTTTGAGGCGCTACCAGATGGCATTCGCTCCACAAATCAACTATTGCATCTTGATATTCCGACTTGTACCTGACGATTTCGAAGCCCAACTGAACCCGAACCTTCTGTAAAACTTCTTTGACTATAAGACTTGTGAACCAGATATGCAGAAGAAAAGAATAGAAAGAAGCCCGCAAAATAATTAACATGCGCGCAAAAAGAGTTTTGAATCTTCCACACAATGAGGGCTTGGAGCTATGCCAGAGTGTGTGAAAACTCGGCTACTCGCTTTGGAATGGCAAGTTTTACATTTATAAAGATCGTGGCAGTGGCCATGGGAACCAAAGCGGACGAAGAAGCAGCACTCCAAGAAGCCAGTAATAGAATAAACGAGCACGTGTCTGGCCTCCACAGAAACCAAACCATACTCTTCCCAGACAAACTCGACAAATACGTTGGCGAGGATAACCCGGTCAGGTTCATCGACGCCTTCATAGATAGCCTAGACCTGGAGAAACTCGGCTTCAAACACTCCATTCCCTGCGAAACGGGAAGGCCTTCTTACGATCCTTCCGATCTGCTCAAACTGTACGTGTACGGCTATCTGAATCATGTCCGGTCAAGCAGAAAGCTAGAGCGAGAATGCCACCGAAACCTCGAAGTCATTTGGCTGATGAAAAAGCTATCTCCAGACTTCAAAACCATCGCTGATTTTCGCAAAGACAACGTAGGCTGCATCAAATCAGTCTTCAAAGAATTCGTTTACCTCTGCAAAAGCCTAGACTTGTACGGCGCTCAGCTCGTTGCGATAGACGGCACCAAGTTCAAGGCCGTAAACTCGAAAAGCAACAACCTGAACGAAAAAACAGTCGCGTTAAGGCTCAAGAGAACCGAGGAAAAGATAGCCGAGTACCTCAGGGAAATGGATGAGAACGACAAAGCCGACTCAGGCAAAGACGATAGCGTCAAAGTTGATGAGCTCAAGGAAAAGATAAGCAAGCTTGAGGAGAAGAAGCAACAATACGAACAGGCCCAGAACCAGATGAAAGAGACTGGGCAAAGGGAGGTCTCGCTTACGGATCCGGACAGCCGTTTGATGAGGGTTGACAGCCAGAGGCTTGACGTCTGCTACAACATTCAAACCAGTGTGGATGCAAAGCAGCACCTGATCGTTGATTATGACGTTACGAACAACTCGACGGATCATCATCAGCTTGCGAGTGATGCTAAAGCGGCAAAACAGACGCTGGGCGTTGAGAGGCTGGAGGTGTTGAGTGATAAGGGATTCTACGTTTTAAACGATTTGAGAGACTGCGAAGAGGCAGGGATCAGGGTGTTTATGCCGATTCCATCGTTCAACCCGACTAAGAATGTGGGCGTGCCCGAGCCTGAATTCGCAACTGAACGGTTTGCCTACGATTCGGTTAAAGATGTTTATGTCTGTCCAGCAGGGAAGGAGCTTGGTTTTTGGAAGTGTAATGTCAAGGGCAAGCCTGAGCTGGGTAGGCGTTATAGAACTGCTTCTTGTGTTGGCTGCGTTTTCAGGAGTAGGTGCACTCGTAACAGGTTGGGTCGGGTGATGTTTCGTTCGGAGTATCAGGAGATTGTTGATCGGCTCAGGGCGAGGTTAGAGAGTTCTGATGGAAAGGAAAAGTTGAGTTTGAGGAGAGAATTGGCTGAGCATCCGTTTGGGACGATGAAGAGGGCTTTCAATCAAGGTTATCTTCTTTTGAAGGGGCTTGGGAAGGTTAAAGGAGAGGTTGGTTTCACTATGCTTGCTTACAACATGAGGCGAGCCATCAACATTCTTGGTACGAGAGCTCTAATCGCATCCATTAGGCCATAAAAAGGCTAAGAAAACAGAAAGAGGGAGCTAAGAAAGAACCTCCAAATGCAAAACCGCCTTGCCAAATGATAACAAAATTCTAACGTTTTTACACGGTCTGATGCGGGTTCTGTTACCTCTTAGGTTGACGAGGCTATTTCGTTGACGTGTTACTTTTCTGTTGATAACCTGATATTGTAAACTTGTACGCCATGGCTTTTCCAGCTTAAAGAATATTAATGCGTTTTTTGCTGTGTTGTTACAGTCACATGTTTTTAAGTATGCAAGCGAAGAGTCTAAGAAGGAATGAGGAAACTGGGGGTGGAATAACGGAAAAAGCGCAAGACCCTTTGAAAGTTGCCAAAAACGTCTACAAGTTCATAATGGAAAACGACCGTGTGCGCGTACTTCAGGTTCAGTTGAAGCCGGGAGACAAGGCGGTAACGCATTACCATCCGGACCATGTGATATATGTCCTCAAAGGTGGCAAAGCAAAGATGACATCTTCAGGAAAAACAGACACATTAGACATGAAAACTGGTCAGGCAATCTTTCTTAAAGCCCAATCTCACGAAGCCGAGAACACAGGGAAAACCGATCTAGACCTCTTAGTTGTCGAACTAAAAAAATAGTCCCCTTTTTTTCTTTTTGTGAGTCTGTTTGAGTTATCATAAGCGCGGCAGTTCATCCAGCTACCTTATTGTTAGAAAGAAAGGCAATAGTCCTATTTGCGTTGTTGGTGGAGAACGTTTCAGGACTAAGAGGAAAGCTGAGAGAGAAGCTAGAGCATGGAACAAGGCGTACAGAGGTTCTGATGTCAAATTCATGGTTCGAGAGAAGGATTGGAGAAGAAAACGCTGGCATTCATAACTTGTGGATAATAGGCAAAGTTCAAGGACAGAACTTTGTTCCATGTTTCTGATAACTTGACGGGTGATGCTTCTCCCTGTTAACGGTCGGCTGATACAGCAAAGAACGCTCGCAAGATTAAGTTCAGAACAATCCTATTACTTCTTTTTGGTCTTATAATCAGCAATGAACTTCTTAGGCCACATTGGTTCAAAACCTTGGAACCTTTCAGTTGAAGTATTTTCTGGAAATATCGCATTAGGATGTTGAATGAGTTCGCTAGTCGTTCCATGAAGTTCTGCATCATCAGTAATCAGATACATAAAACCTTGAAGAAATTGTTTATTCTTAAAAATAAAACAGCCTGCAAGAATTAGCAGGTCTTCGTCATTTGCCGAGTGCTGTATGGTTCGTTCTTCTCGACAACCTTTAATCAAGATGTATAGGCCCTCACTAAGTTGCTGTTCTTCGACACTAAAGTCTATCAGATGCCCTTCGCAAATTTTGAAAAACTCCCCCACTTTTTCATCAGCCAACTGCGTCATTTTCTTACGGGCTAATGTGTGGTTCATTGGAACAAGAGACCAGAAAAATTCTTTCCTAGTTTCCCAAAGTAGCATTAAATCCCCTAGATGTCTAGCAAATGTGTGTACGCTTCTTAGTCGACTCCGCGTCTTTGCATAAAACTCATCCTTATTTATTTTTTTCATCCTAGCATTGCGAATTTCAGAATCTATAACCTCAAGAAATCAAATAATTAACTAAATCATCAACCGAAAAGTAACACGTTCACCGAAAAGGCTAATCAACCGAAGAGGTAACAGAACCATCATGCGCAAATTATAAAAGAGGGCAGTGTAGAACGATGTCCTGTGGATGTTTATGAGACTCGGTCTGTGCTTGAGCGCTTTGTTGGTGCTTCTTCTTTTGGTTTTAGTTGTGGGGCATGTTAATGCGCAGTCATCCTACTTGACTGAAGATGTTTCGATAACCATTGATTGCCAAAAAGGAACTGTCGATGTTTCAAGTTCCGAGCGCTACTTTCCTGTTAACGATACTTCGCCAGTGCACACTCCAAGCGGAGTAAACCTGACCAACATGAACCCAAGCGATGTTAAGGACGTACTCTTAACCTTCTCAACTTCAAATTCAACAATAGTCGTATGGGTGCTTAATACGACCGCGTCGAGATCGATTGGAGACGCCTGGGCTACAATGCTGTCTACTCCCTTCCAAACAACCTTCACCTACGATTATACCAGTATGTTCAATGATTTCGTGAACTACAAGGCAGCAGGAAAAAGCAGCCTATCCCAGTACATGCAATCGGTGATGTCATGGTGCTTTGCTTCGGATTTGAACGGATTTTCCCCAACGCTTGTTCAGATCGCCGGCCAACCGGGCTCCTACCTCACCGTTGACATATTTCCAAGCACCAACAACGACTGGAGCTTCGCTGTCAAATGCTCGTATGAAACAAGCATGTCAACAGGCTCGGGCGACCACACCGTAGACGTTCTCAACCTTCTAGGCGTCACTTCCCTTACTCCCTCAACCTACAGCGGATACTACGACTCAACCTACCTCACCACAGTCTACTATGCAACCGTGGATGTGACAATAACATCAAGTCAGACTGTGACCTACACGTCTTCTCAGCCGGCTGGGCTTGCAACGACGATGCCCCTTGGGGTTCTGACTCCCAGAGGATGGCATGACTATTCAGGAGCAGGAACCGCTCCAGTATTCAGCTTTATGAATGACTCTTCACCAGCAAGTCAATTGACCTACACGTTTAGCGGGACAGTCGTTCCAGAGTTTCCATCAACCATGATTCTGTCACTATTCATGGTCATCTTCGCGCTAGCTGCCATAGTAGCAATCAAAAGATTCCCCAGAAAGACCAGAACCCAAAAATGACGCGGTTTGAGTCTCTTCGTCAATTGCATTTCTTTTACGGTTTTCTTGAGCGCGTTATGGCTTGTTGACTTTTGCCAATTTCCTTCAATATTCTTCAAAAGCGCTTTAAGTCCCATGATTGTTACGACCACGTAGTGAAAAGAAATTCTTTGTAACCCCTTCTGACGGTCGACTGTTACCACCTAGGAAAACGCGCACTGGAATACAGTTCCGACTAAAACGATATATTCGCAGTCTTATAGAAGAAACAGTGTAAGCTCGACGATATCTGGAAGTCCAATGCGTCAAATTGAACTGGCAGACTGGAAGGATCTATCGAGAAGAGTCGACAGCATAGTGAAGAGCTTGGAAATCATTTACCAAGTCAAGCTTCAAACTAAAGTGGAGGAGATTCCTCTTGAACGGGTTTATCCGACGGAAGATTTCCTGGAAAACGATAAGATTGCGTTGGTTTTTAAGAAAACCGTCGAAGAAAACTATGATGTGCCCATCACAGTCGTGAACAGTTGCGGCGACTTTTTTGTCCTCGACGGCCATCACCGCGCATTTATCAGGAAAAAACTCTTGTACAAGACAATACAGGCTCACGTTCTACTTTTTCCCGAAGGCAAAAGCTACAGGAAAATCCTCAAACTCCCGCTGGAAGAGCTTCGCATCAAAGACATCACACCGATTGAAGATCCCATTCTGAAGGCCTGGCAACGCATACTCTTCGTTTGCGAGCATTACGAAGCCATCTACAACATTCCATTTTATCTCGACAGAAGATGCGTCAGACTTGAACAACTCGTCCCAACCCAATCCCTTGTTAGCAAAGCACAGGTCAAAGCCATAAAAAAACTGTTGGTCCCAATAGTCTGCGTCTGCCAAGCAGACAAATGCTACATTCTTGACGGACATGCCAGATCGCTCCGAGCCAAACAACTAGGATTAGACTCAATTGACACAATCATTCTGCTCCCCAAACACAACATAAACTTCGGCATCGTAAAAACTGCCGAAGACATGGGCCTTCACAGGCTTGAGGACATAAAAATCATGAAATGGACCGCACGCGCCTCACCATAATCCCACCACACTGCTCCCCAGCGAGCCATCGCTTCTGCCATTTGCCTCTTGGAGGTTGTCAACGATCGTTGACCAAAGCTTGCTTCACAGTCAAGAACCAAGGAATTATACGACCGCTGAAAGCTAACATACACTGTGGATCGCATGAGCCATCGTCGAAAAGACCCTGCAGAAACGTTAATGCGCGCGCCAAATCACAGATTGGAAAAAGTATCCTCATCCGTTTAGGAAATTGACGAAAGAAAAGAAATATGAAATCAAAAAGAGAATCAGAGACATCCCAGCTGATGATCGGGATACTGCATCGATTTTGCCGAAGAATGCAACTGTAACTCGCACCAGATCGCGCGCACTAGACGGCTTTGCAAGTGGAAAAATGAAAGGAACTCTTTTCTGGGGAGCCGTCTCAGAATATCTTATTTCATACATATCTCTAACGGAATTGACTCTTTGAGAGTAGACATAACTATATAGCAGGTTCTGCTGAGTAGTCACTAGTATTGGACGATGATGCGGGTTGTCTGCCAGCATTTCTTATCTTCTTGCTAGGGTCGCCTTGTTTTTCGAGCCGATTTCACCTCGTTTCATCTCTTTTCTGTTGGGAAGAAGACTCGGTGAGTGGGAAAGAGAAGGGTTGATTGCAGGGTCCAAGACAAAAATACGGAGGATCGGCAAGTTTCATTACAGAGTTGAGGTTGATTTGGATTTGACGCAGAAGCAGGCTAGCCGAATGTTGACGGCGACGGTGGCTCGAGTAATCAAGGAAGTTGAGGAGGTGATGTGATGGTTGATGAGAAGAAGGGACACGTTAAAATCACTTTGGAAATCGAGTTAAACGAGGCTCTGATGGAAATCATGAAGGAGAGCATTAAGGAAATGCCTCAAATGGGCAGAGGAATGATGCGAAGGGTGATGCAAGGAAGAACCAAAGAGAGCGAATAGCATACGCGATTGGAAGCAACAAGAAACCGCCTTCGCTGCAGCTGCAAGGAAACATTTGACATGCTGTTTATCCGAGTTGAAGAATAAGCATGCATGTTACGATTAGGCCTGAAGTGTTTCCTAAGGCTAAGCCTTGTTCGGGAGGACGAAGGGCGCGGCTACTCGTTCAAGAATCTCTTGATTCCTGTTCCAAACATGAGAATGGTCAACCAGAATCCGACGATGAGGAAGACCAGCGAGAGGCTTCCGTAAAGGTTCAACAGTGTCAGTACTGCAGCGATTGTTGTTGCCGCAACAAAGTTTGCTAGACCCCAGAGGACGTTTGTTTTTGGTTCCGATCTCTGCCCGAACGGGCTCCTGAAGATTCTCCCTGCAGCTCCAAACGTGAAATGAGGAACGCCATTCCCGAGCAAAAACCCGATCACCAAGTACCAGATGAGGTAAAGATCTAAAACCAATTCCAACACCGACCAAAGCCTGTGATCGATTGCGCCCTTAAACATTTGCACTTACCATATTTCTTCAGCGCGCGCTAGGGAAGCCAAGCACAGTTGAAACAACCACGCGCGTCAAAACTCTACTCCTGACTCTAAGTACCTAGAAAACTGGCCGCGCACTATATGGAAACAGAAGCCCTAGAGAATTGACTGAATTGTTCTGGCTGCTTCTTGTGCGCCATTAGTAGGTATCGATGCGTAATCGACATGCGTTCCGATGTTTGAGACAATAGCTTCTGATAATGATTCTGGCGTGGTTTTTGAGCAAGTCATTCTGATGCCTGCCCTGTGCCTTTGGCATCTATTCGCCACGTCAACTTCCTGTTCAAAATGGTGCTCAAGCGGAAAATACAAGAACGGTCTTTGAAGGGCAGTCAGTTCAAGCGTTATTGTTCCGCCTCCAGTGACAATGCAAAGGTCTGCAGCGCCCAAATGCCTATACAGGCTAGGCAAGTACCCAACAATCTTCACCCCTGCGGGAGTTTGAATCGAGTCTGGCGCTACACGCGGTCCGCAAACCAAGACCATTTGAACGTTAGGGATTTTGTCCTTGACTATAGGGTATGCTTTAACGCACAGATCCAGCAGGCTTTTCCCCGCTGATGTCCCACCGATAGAACACAAAATCAAAGGTTCATTTCCGTAACCCAAGAGTTTGCGCGCCTTAGACTTGTTTCTGAAGTCTTCAATATCTTCTGGAAGCACATAGCCAACAAAGTTGATCAGTTTCTCGGCGAGTCTGCGACGGTTGGGTAGCATGAAACCAAACCTCTTGTCCGGAACGTCTTCGATTTCACCAACAAAGATGCTGCGATCCGCTAGACATGGCTCACCTACCAAAAACTTGACCCAAAGCCTATTCGTCACGTAAGCGGCGACATGATCAATTGGATTTCGAGTTGTTGCGTCAAGCCCCAAGAAATCATAAATAACCACAAACGGGCACTTCTTCAAGCCTGGGTTCCTTTGCATTGCAATCATAATATCATATGGTTCGTCCCCTATCCACAGGTCAAAACTGTACGCTTCAGAAATCCCAGCATAGACTTCGGCATTCCGAGACCAACCCTTCCGCATGTTCATGACCCACTGAACCAAGTTTGCCTCGTATTCTTTGGCTAATCCTTCCAACTCCGCGTTGGCCGACGATAACAAACTTGCTTCCGGAAGAAGCTTCTCCCCAGCGCTTTCGAGAACTTCCGAAGCCGGAGGCTCAGCCATCCAAGATATTTCAACATCAGGCCGAATCTTCCTAAGCGCTCCAGCAAGTTCCAAATCCCTGCCCACATGGCCTAAGCCGATCGAACCACTCACAAAAAGAATCTTCTTCATTCTAATACCTCATCCAACGGATTCACAATTTCTGCAGTGCACGTTGCCGCGTTAGTCATGTCTTCTATGTTTCTTATATTTAATTTGTTTCCACGATTTCAGCGCGCGCTAAGCAGGTGTCTAATCTTTCTTTTTCTGCCTTTTCTTCTTGAAGAGTTTCGGATGGCGTTGGACATCCTCGTATATTGGTCTCGGTATGTTTGTTCGGGGAAAGTAAACATCAGGCCGCCCTTCTGGGGAAGCCATCGGGTATTTTCGTTTCAACCTCAAGTAAGTGGCAGTGTAGACGAGGTAGCTGTAGAAGAGGAAACAGATTGAGAACAGCGCGATTCCCACGTAGAGCTGCGTAAGAATTGACATCAAGATGAACGGCGCGAACATGCAGACCCCGAGCAAAAGCAAGAGATGGAACTTGACTCGCCCGTGCAAGCTACCGCCAACAAGGATTACCTTGTTAGAACTATTATCTTTTGCGTTTCAAAGCACAATGTGCCAGCGAATGAATCAAGAGTGCAACCATTGAAATAAAACTCTCCTAGGCGCGCACAAATCTAAGCTAAGCGTGCACTAGCGGTTAATGAAAATGTCTATATTTCAACCTGAGACATATTTGTTCGAGGAATATTCTTTGAGTAACAAGCCACGTGAATATGCCTATGCTGGCAAACTTGAAGAAGCAATTAGGCTTGAAGTGCAGGCCAAAGCTTATGGAAAGATAATTGAGAAGGAACTTGAAATTCTGAGTTTAAAGCCAAATATGAAGGTTCTTGATGCTGGCTGCGGAACGGGAGCCGTTACTAGGAGAATGGCCGTGAAGATTTTTCCACAAGAAGCTTGCGGTGTAGATGTTGATCCTTTGTTCATTGATGAAGCAAAAAAATCAGCTTCCACAGAAGGCATCAAGAACATACGGTTTGAACTGGGCAACATTGACAGTCTGAAGTATGAGAACGAGACTTTCGATTTGTCGTTCTGCAGACTGGTTCTTATGCACGTGAGCAACCCGGTGAAAACGATTGCAGAGTTGAGAAGAGTCACCAAGAAAGGAGGAATTGTTGCGGCTTCTGATATGGATGATGGCGCAGTGCTTACTTTTCCGCCGGCGCCAAAGTTTTTCGATTTGTGGTCAAAGTTTGGTCAACGAGCAAAAGCCAGAGGGGACGACCGTTACATAGGCAGACAGCTTTTCTCAGTATTTTCAGAGGCCGGCTTGAATCCGGTAAACATCTATCCTCTTCCAACCTATGCCACTCAACAGAATCCTGATGCACTGAAAATGCTTGTTAATGTTCCAATTCAAATCGTGGAGCAGGACAAAGATGCCTTGATAAAAGAAGGCGTAACCACCGCAGAAGAATGGGAAGAAGCAATGAGGCAAATACAGCTTTTACTGAGCCATCCGGGCGCATTTGCCATGGGACTGACCTTCCTTGCCACAGGAAAAGTCTCCTGACACAGCTGAAAAACACAAAATTCGCTGCGTAAACGCGCTGAGTGTTTGAGTGCGTTGTTGGTTGAGAGAGCGCGTGAATGCTTGGGTTTGGTTCGCGCGATCTTTTTTGGGCGGCGCTTGGGTGTCATTGCGTTTTGGTTTCTGTCTTCTCCGTATAGGGTGTGTCTTGTTTGTCTTGCACATTCCTTATGAATGTTATCGTTTCTCGAAATCCATGAGGAAGATAGACGGGTCTTATACCCGACCCGTGAAGGTTGAACCCTGTTCTGGCCTGAAGTGCAAACGTCGCTATTCCTGCTATGCATGGAATCAAAGCGGTGAGAAGCATAAGTGCTTGAATTGACACGAGTTGAGGAATCGCTATTATAATTGAATCCGCCGCTGTTTGAATGGCTGAGATGAACGATGGTTTGAGAATGGCGCGCCACATAGGTTCCAACAGGAGAATGAATGCGGGCAAGAAGCCGGCTAGCAGAATTTTCCAAGAGTATCGCCTCGTGTGTTCGATGTATGCTATGCTTTTGTAGGGGATTTCCGTGATTTTTCTCGAGATGCGTCCATGCCTGACGAAGAGTCTTCTGTCTGTAGCGACGATTCCCCAGTTTCCTTTCGACCATGTTTTCAAAACGTGTTCAGGCTCAGCTAAGGTTAAAATGGTTTCGTGTGGTACGATTGTTAGGCCACTTTCTTTTACCATTTCTTCAGTTATCGCGTCATCTAGGTCTCTTATGACCTTGTAGGACGTCATGTTTCGTGCCCTTTCCTTTGCGTTTTCAGACAGTTTGTTCCACAGGTCGCGATCATCCGCGAGATTTCGAATTGCCTTTGATGCGCCTGCGGCGTCTTGTGGTCCTTCGGTGTGTATGCCTTCTCGACCGTTTCGAACCAGCCACGACTGACCTCCCACTCCAGAAGTCACAACGGGAACGCCCATGTACATGAATTCAAGCTGGGTTAAGCCAAGTGCTTCTTCTTGGCTCATGAGGATGTTGGCGAATGAAGACTTGATGAGCAGTATTTTCTCTCTTTCATCGACTTCACCAAGACAGATTACGTTGGGCATTTGGCTAGCCTTTTCCTTGAGCCTTTCAGCATAGCGTGAGTCTCCTCGCCCTGCTATTACGAAGAGAATGTCGGGTCTATCCTTGACCAGATCAGCAACTTCCAAAACACCCATAGGATTCTTTCTTTCTTCGAGACTTCCGAGATAGGACACTAGCTTGACGTTTTTTGGGATATGATGCTGTTTAGCGAAGTCTCCAGTATCTGTTGCTGCAAACCGCAAAAATAATTCTTCATTTACTCCGCTTGGGAAGAGGAAACATTTCTTTGGATCGGCACCCATCTTGACTTTTGCCTCCTTCTCAAGCGGTGTGACGACAAGCACGAGATCCGCTGTCTTTAGAATCTGAGACAATGATAATCTGTTCCAAGCCATTCTGAATGTTCCTTCCACAAGAGTGTAATGTTTCGCTGAAGGCTCCTGAAAGTGGGACATGTGACAGAAAACGATGGGATCCGCATAGCCTCCTAAATCCTTCATGTACCGTCTCCAAGCAACAAATTTGGCGACTTCCTCCGGCCCATTCCACAGAGTGCTGTGGGTTACAAGCACGTTCAGCTTGAATTCATCTACAATGTTTTCCAGAACAGGAACAAAGTCTCGAAAGCTGATGCGACGACGGGGCCATCTCACAATGTAGCTAGCCACGCGAATAACTGGAATCCCCAGCTCTTGGTCGTCTACGAAAATGTAGCCTTTCCCCTTTGTCAAATTGTCCGAGGATATGACCTCTACTCCGTCGTGAAAAACGCTGGTGATCAAATAGGCCTCATGGCCTAAAGAAATGAAGTCACGGACCATTCGCTGCGCAACTAGTTCTTGACCCTTGCTAGTGCTGGTTTGATACATGAGAACTCCTATTCTTTTATGCATCTTTACCCCGCCCTTTGACATTCATCCATACCATAGGAAAGTCAGATTCGAATAAGAATTTGTTTTCAAGAAGTCTACTTAGAAACGGAGAAACGTCTTCAAACTTCACGAAGTAATCGCAAGCTAAACTTTTAACGCAATTCTCCCCATGAACTACTCCTACACCTACATCTGCCATGGCAAATGCCGGGTTGTCTGCTTCCGAGTCTCCCATGAAGAGAATTCCTTTTTCCAGCTTCAGCTCTTTTAGCATCTCTTTGAGGGCTACGCCCTTGTCAATAGACACTGGGTATACGTCAAGGAAAGGTTGACCTTCATATTTGACCAGCCTCAAGCCCAGCGACTTACAGTAATCCACAACCATGTGCACTTCTTTCATCGCTCCCAGTGGATCTTTGGACTGACGCCAGTCCAGACAGAAGGCAATGGGACGGTGACTCATGTCAAGTTTTTCCTCAATTTCAACTCCAGAAAACCTCATGCGCGATTTGGCGTACTCGATAGCGACAGAAACGTTTCTCAATTTGTGTTCATACCCGTGTCTCTTCTGAGTAACGCCGCCTATCTTCCTCTCGAGCCCACTCACAGCCGACCATGCGCAGGCGAAAGGCGTTCTTGGTTCAACAAACGAGAGATCCTTGGTGGTGACAACAACTATTGGAACATGTTTGATTATTTTCTGAAGTACCGCTTGTGTTTCCGCAGGGACTCTTGACTCATTTCTGGAAGAATTCAACGGACTTATTGTTCCATCATAGTCCAAAACCAAGCAATTAACAGTCATCTTGAAGCTTCCGACCTCGAGTCTGCTGTCGAGACACAGTGAGTTTTCATCATCAAAATCTGAAAAGAAAGGAAGCGTTGGATCCTTCAACGGGCTTTCCCAAACCTAGATTATTCTTGGTGCATTGGCGATATATCTTTTTGCCAAGTATCCGCATTCATTTGTCACCTGCCTGACTTTTCGCCAAACTCCAGCTTCTTGGATTACAGGCGCGCTCTTGCAGACTCAACGTCTTGCGGACAGTTCCAATATGCAAGAAGCTCTGGCTAACTAGGCTTTTTCTCGTCATTCGTTACTTCTACGAGTTCTTGTTCGTGAGAGCTCCAAGTGAATAGCACAGTAGGTCTGCGGCAAGTTGCTCAGTCTTTTCGCAGCGCGCGCTTCTGCACCTCTCTCAGCTATTCCGTAAACATTCCATTTCAATACCTCAAGCGTGCGCAAACCCATACTCAGACGGGAAAATCCCACTTTCTCAGAAAGTGTTGGTTGGTTGGTTGGAAAAGACTTTGCCAGAAACCAAACCATTTTCAACGGAATGCGGAAAAGTTATAGCTGAACCGACTTGACTATTTGGATTGGTGTCCATGAGCGTTTGGGAGAACTCATCGGCGAGTATTTCCAGGCAAGGTCTTGAAATGAGAACCGCAAGAATAAGCGAGCATTTTCTCTTCAATTTCCTTACTTTCCTATACTTCAGAAGAGCTGACGGCATTCGCTTTCTAATGGAAGGCGGCCCCTTTGCAGTATTTGTCGTCATTCCATATGTTGCGTTAGCTGAAATATATTTCTTCAAACAACGGAGATATTTCATCCTTCTTGAACACCAAGTTGTCGGTGTCCTAGCCCTGCAGGAAGAGATCAACACATTGTACATAAGCAGCATGGCAGTATCACCAGATCATAGAAGAATCGGGATAGCCACTTACGCACTGAATCAGGCAGCAGCAATTGCTAGCAAGCTTCGTAAGGAAGCTCTTGAGCTTGCGGTACTAAAGAAAAATGCGCCTGCTGTCAGATTGTACGAGAGGCACGGTTACCAAGTGGAGGAAGAAAAGAGAAGATCCTTCATTTTGAGAAAGCAAATCAGGAAACTCTGATCCATCGTGAAGCACACTAGTTTGCTCTCACTTCATGTGTGTGTTTGGGATAAAACTTTACCCCCCCCCACCAACGCAATCTTATATTTGTTGAATCGTAACTAGTGATGAGGTATACTGAATGGGAATCATTCAAAAGAAATGTTCAATTTGTGGAAAAGTCTTTACGACATTGGATAACAAAAACAAATATTGCAGTGCCCAATGCGCTAAAAAAGCAAATAAGAAAAAATAAAGACGGCTCAAAAAAGAGCGCGCCATCCTTGATAGATTTCATTTCAAAGGAGTTGAGGCTTCCGTTTATGATTGGTTCAATTGCCATCCTGTATGGGAAGAAATGATAGCGCGCGCACGTATTTTACTCCCAAACCGTTTATGTGTTGCGATTTTGGTTTGGAATGAAATTCACCTATCTTTAAGGTGTTTTGGTCCTTCTTGCAGTTGTCCGATCCAGAATACAGCGATTGGTACAAGCCACAGATAGAATCTTAGTGGAACATTCTGGATTCTCAATTGCCAGAATTGAGGAGCCATCGTCACAAGGAAAAGAAGAGCTGACAATACCATGACGTTTCTAACTCTTCTGTACGGTTCCACGAGTTCTGCCGCGATGAGCTGTTTTTCTTCCACGGCCAGTTCATGGACGAAGAAGGTCATGATGAACACTAGAGCCGCCATGTCTGCCGCGAAAAAAACTGAAGCATATTCCACGACCACTGTTTCGTTTGCGCGCCCATACAATGTGACAAGGTTGAACAGGTAGGGCACAAGAGACACCGAGAACAACATTGCCACGTTAAGTATTCTGGTCGTCCTATTCTCCATTGGAAGCACAGACATGATGCCAGTGTAACGAATCCAAACAGAAATCAATATGAGAAAACTAAAAGTGAACGACAGCAAATCGCTTGCGAGATTTGTTAACGTTGCTGGCGGCCTCGTCAACAGCGAGTAAGCGCTCAGCGACAAAGCCAGACCAAATATCAAATCTGACAAACCCTCAATCCTTGGCCGCGGACCAAACTGCCTATTGCTATCGGACACGAGACTTCAACTCACCTTCCAAATTCTGGAGCTCAGGTTAAAAAGCGTTAGCGCGCGTTCGAGAACAGGATTGGAGAGGTACAGTTCAAAATCGGCAGCTCAGTATCTTCCGGTGCATAGACAACCTGTGCCCGCGCACAAAGCTTCGCTCCCAAACCAGCGTGCGTATTAGGAATGGAGTGAACCGAGATATTAAGGGAATCCGCAAGATAGAGTATTGAGGAGAGTCTATGTCAAGCAAAATCGATGCCAATATTAGGAAGGCTCGGGAAGCACTAAGACAGTTTGGTTATAGTGCTGTTGACGTTTCAGCAGAAGAGTTTTATGATTACATGACTGGCGAGATATTTTCTGAAGACCCTACGACCTTGCAGGACGTTCTTAACAATGAGTATACAATGATACATGAACTGGTAGAGATAAGTGAACTCAAGAAAATAGGAAGAAAAATAGACAAGCATGTAATTATGGAAACGCCCAAAATCCCATTCTACACAGCGCATCTTAACGCAATGGAAACAGAACTCAAATATGCCCTCTACAAACAGGACACATACTGGGCGAAAATCAGGCTACGACAGCACAAAGAAAGTGTGTTAGACGACGACCCAAACCTTCCAGAAGAGCTTCGACCAAGGGCAGAAGAAATATACGAAAAATACCGCAAACTCGCCAAACAAGCATCAGAGCAACCCATAACGCGTTAGCGCTGAGGCAATAGGGTTAAATTCCTCGATAGCTAAACGAGAGGAAAGGGGCCATCAACTTTCTGGTTTCAGAGCCACTGGTGAAAGAAATGAAGATACTGGTAGTGTACTACAGTCGAAGTGGAAGCAACGAAAAGATAGCTAATGAACTGCAGCAAAAACTGGGTTGCGACATAGAGAAGATTGTTGACACAGTCAACCGCAAAGGTGTCTTGGGCTTCTTGAAAAGCGGACGAGCAGCGCGCGCGAAAAAAATGTCTAAGATCAAACCGATTGAAAAAGATCCGAGCGCCTATGACGTTGTAATAGTTGTCTGTCCGTTTTGGGCAGGACTGATGCCCCCTCCGATTAGGACATACATTTCCGAAAACAAGGACAAACTTGGCATGGTTGCCCTCTTGTCAGTTTCTGGCGCAGGCGAAGGAAACGACAAAGCAATTCCCGATTTGGAAGAGGCACTCGCGAAAAAAGTTTCCGCAGCCCTGCTGCTGAAGACAAATGAACTGAAACATGGCGATTACGAGAAGAAACTTCAAGAATTCTCCAAGGTCGTCTCAAAGCTCACAGAGTCTTAGCCAGTTCCTTGACCTGGCGCGCATTTTCGATGGGTAAGCTCTCAAATCTTTTTTACCCTTCGCAGAATCAGCCTTAGGTTCATTATGACGCGCGCTACTCACGGGCGCGCGCTACGTTTATGCATAAATGTGCTCGCGCAGTGGGTATTCTCTGTATCCGCCTGTGTCGCAAAGGCCCATGCCATTTCTGTTAGACTCACAGTTTCTTCTTGTCAAGAGGTAGTTCCCGCTCCAAGTATTTTTGGTCTTGCATTTTCCTGATTTTCAGGAATTTCTCTGCGCCTTTCTTGGTTTCTTTCTCGAAAATGCTGATTTCTCCCTCGAAAACATCCAGAATTGCCTGAACCTCTTGTGGAGCGTGCATCTGCGGATTAATTACTGCCAGAGTAGTGAAGCCTCTTGACCTAAGTTCTGGATTTAGCGCTGCCAACCATCTCCTGACGGAAAGAGCGTGGTGTTGCAGCAGAACATCTGAAACGATTTCAATGCAGGCTCTTCTCGAAACTGTTGATTCAGAGTCTATTCGGCGGAATGCAGATGTCAAAGCAATGCTGATTTCCGTCAGATTCTCAACACCCTTCAGTTTGAACAAAATGGGAAAGTTCTTCACGATTTGGTCAGCTTGTGGATTGCATAAGAAAAGGTAGAGGTTTGACTGAAATTCTTCAGCCAGAGTCCTCACACCGCTAGCGTTGGTGGTTATGTAAAAGACGATTTCGCCCTTTCTTGCGCCCGTTTCGAGAAACCTTCGAACCAGCATGTCTCTTTCGTCAAATGAAGGCGAAGTCAATATGACCGCGTACGTTTGGGGGATCCCGCCAAATAGCGCATCGTCAATAACTTCGCATCCTGTAGCGACGCGACCAGGGAGAACGACTTTTGAGACGTTGATTGTCACGGGTTCAAGTTCGCAAAAAATCTCGTGCCGGTTTTCGTCCAAATACGCGATTCTAGGTGCTATCTCGAACTTGCCCGTTGCAAACGACCTCAGCACAAGTCTGAAGTCTTCAGTCTCCAATGGGTTAAGGCGTTTTCCTTTCATATTAAGACTGGCGTTTTCAACGTGAAACGTCTTGGGTTCTTCTGCTAGATCAAATCCTTCAGGGACAATATCGTCCACCCTAGTCAGGAGAGCTGCACTTTTCCCAAGGTTTGCTAGTTGAATCTCCAATTCCAAATCTTGCCCAACAGCCACTTCTTTTTGATGAACAATTAGATTAGCGTGAATGAACTCATGTTCGAACTTTTGCAAACCCACAGGTTCTTCTACTGTGGAAATTGGTGCAGAGATTGCACTTGTGCTTGACGCATCACCAGGTGTAGTCAGCAACTCTCTCAGAGACAATGCAAACTCGCGTTTTTCCTTCACTTTCTTCAGGGTCTTGAGCACTTCGTCTTTTTTGCCGATATACCCCACTGTTTCGTAAAGCTCTGCTGATCTCGTCAGACACTTTTCTGCAAGCAGATATGCCTTCATCTTCCTTTCAGGACTGCTTTCTATTTCAGCTCCAGTCATGTAGTAGTACGCATCAAGCAGCGTCTCTGCTGCGCTTGTCCACACATAAGCGTTGTCGAAACCTGATTTCAAGTAGTAGTTAGCTGCGCTCCCCAAGTATTGCTTTGCCTTGTCAAAGTCATCTTTCTCATTCGTAGATTCGAATCTAGTTCCATATTCTAACGCTCTGCAGAAGGCCCCGTTGCCTGAAGCCAACAAGGTTGCTCTATCCTTCGTACTGTGTTCTTTTGCTTCGAGAAAAAGCTCAGAAGCTTCATGGTAAAGTTCTGGCAAGACTCTTCCATCAGCAATCTTCATTTTTTGCCAGGCACGACACATGTATGCGATCGGTTTTATCTCTTTTCGATATTCTTCCGCCTCAGTTTTCTCCAATATCCTTTCGAAATCAGAGGCCGCTAGACCATACTTTTCGGCACTCTCAGCATGGTTTCCCTCGAGGTCAAACTTTCTAGCCTCTTCGACATTCACTCTTGCGATACAATAGTCTTTTCTAATAGCGGAAGCGTCACAGAGCTCAATTGCTTTTTCCTTTTCGTCCAAATTCTGGATCTTGCCGATTTCTTCTTCGAAGGTTCTTCTTGCCTCTTCAAAGAGTTTCGCTGCTTGCTTGAAGGCTTCTATTGATTCTCCGCTGAGTTCTTTTCTGCTCAAATCCTCCGCTTTTTCCAACAGTGACCATGCTAGAAAGTTTGGAGAAAGGTAGCCCCACAGTTTTGATGGCTTGAGAAGGCTTGCAGTATTTTCGTAGAGTTTCATTGCATCGGCGTATTTCTCGCGTTCATGAGCGAATCTAGCTTTCTCGATTTCACTCCATGCTTCCATGTAGACGGCATAATCAAGATAGACGCCCGCAAAGTGCTGGATTTTCTCAGCAGCGACTTTGTATTGCTCCATAGCATTTCTAAAATTCTCAGCCGCTTCCTTGTGGTTTCCTGAGCGGTTCTGGTTTCTTGCTATTTTCCAATAGGACTCAGCCGCGCGACTGGGCAGACTGGCATTATTGAAATGCTGAGCGGAGGCTTCGTAGACTTCTATCGCCCTTGCGAGAATTTCTTTGTCTTCGATTTGCAGATAGAGCTCATTGAGTATTCCTCCAAACGCGTCTTCAAATCCTGCAACGACAGCTATGTATGAGGGTACGGGGTGAGAGGTGATCCATTTTCTGCAGTGTGAAACGCTGTCTTCCATGTCTGAAACGGCGCTCTTGAGAAGAGCCGTTTTTTTAACTCTATCTGGTTCTACCCTCGCCAGCTCTACTTTTATCAGTCCTTCGTAGTTCTTGCCAACACCGCGAATATAATTGTTGAATGGAAAAGCTCTTTCCACGTTCTTGGTAAATTCCTTTCTTCTTTCCAACGCTTCTGTGAGTAACCTTGCTTTTTCATCTTCATCACTTGCAATGTTTGCGTAGGAATACAGTGCTTTGCTCAGAGCGTGAAGGGTGGAAAACGCGGCTTCTGGGGAGCCTGAAGTTTTTGCATGTTCCAATCCTTTGCGCGCAATTTCTACTGTTTTTTCTAGTATGGCGCGTTTTTCCTCTGCATCAACCTCATAGTTTGCCAGAGATGAGTAGCTTTCAGCATAGTACAAGTAAATTTCAGAGATGAAATAATCATGAGAGACCAATGAAAGGCTGCGTATAGCCTCCTCACAATAATGGATAGCCTTCATGTGTCCCTCTCTCTCCTTGTCGGGATCTGCTTCTCGTATCATCATCATATCAGTCACAAAGGCCAAAAGAGAGAATGCCATTCCTTTCAGATAGTTGTCCTTTGCAGTCGTTCCCTGTTCTAGCATCTGCTGAGAATAGTGTAGCGCAGATTCAGCTTTTTCCGTGAAAACGAGGGCGTAAAAAGCAGCCGCCCATCCTGACATAGCGCCGGAGTATGCGTCCTTAACCTCTTTACAAAGCTCCAACGCTTTCTCCGAGAAATTTAGGCTTCTCTGAGCCAAGTCTTTCTGCACTTTCTCTTCTTGAGCGACCCAGTTTGCTACGTACCAACTTTGGAGACTGGCCGTGTAGTAAGCGCGCAGAAGTTCATTTTTGTCGCCAACCTTTGACAAGGCCTCGATGGCTTTGTCGGCGTATTCCATTCCTTCTTGGGCGATACTACTCATTTCTTTGTAGTCATATACAACGTACAACCTCTCAAGAAGACATTGCAGAATATCATTACACGCCTTGCCGTAGCCCAAGTGCTCCCCAGCTCTTTCATATGCTTCCAAGCTTTTCTGCCCTAACGTGCAACACTTTTCGAGAATACTCCTCTTGTCTGAAGGCGTTGGAGCCAGCCAAGAGCTGACATACTCCGCAACAGCTTTGCATTGCAGACTTTTCCCCTCCGCTTCATGGCTACGTTCTTTTTCAAAAAACGTGGCAGCTTTTTTGTACGCGTCCACTGACTGCTGTCGAAGTCCAATGAATTGCTTCTGGCTTTCGGCTTGGTTTGATGCTCTCAAGTAACAAAATGCCACTTTTTCACATACTTGTGCAGTTGAAAGATGCACTGTTTGTTCCGAAGACAACAATTTCTCATATAGTCTCGCAGCTTCGAACCAATCATACTCCTGTTCTTGCTCCTTCGCTTTCTGGAGCATTGCCTTTTCTTCAACTTCCGAAGTCATTAATCTTCTAACTCTTGGATTCCACATCATTTCTGAGGCGCTTTGGCCACAGTACTTAGATGCAAGAGTCAAAATAACGCTTTTGGAGAAGCCCTCCACCTTGCGCGCGTTTACGGAAAGAGGAACAACTAACACAACCGACAAAGGGGCAAGAGTCACCTCTGGTGAATATATATCCCCTAGAGGTAATCCATCAGCTGTCCGGCCACTTCCAAGCACGCTCTGGTCAGCGAATCCGTAAAAATCTACAGGTTCGGACTAATTGCCTCAATGCGCGCTAAGGATAGCTGGTCTCCAGGAAAGACGTCAATTCGCCCGCTTTATTAAACAAAAGAAATAGGGAGTTTAGGTGTTTTTAGTCTTCCAGTTTACCCGTAGACGCCGTGAATGCCAATCCCACTGGGGTCGTAAACAACCCAGTTTTCGAAGCCTTTCCCATCGACAGTTGAAGGAATGCTGAAGGTGGTGGGTACGGTTATGATAAAGACGTGGGGTGTATTGTATTCAGTTGCGTTGCCATTAATTGCAATGGATACGGCCAGATTGTTGCCTAACGTGTCTTGTGCCGTAACGGTGACATTTGTACTGTGCCATGCACCGCCGACAACATTGGGCGATATAGTGATGGATGGTGATTGCAGTCCCCCACCAGGGTTGGTACCCCAAGTGCTGCCGTAGTTGAGTGCCAGCGTTACGAGGTCGGATAGTCCGACTATGCCTGCTGGTGGTGCAATGTCGCATCCTGGTTCCCAGACGCCTAGGCCTCCGAGTTTGAATGGTACTGGTATTGGACTGCCGTAGCCGATTGTTCCGTATGCGTTGGCCAACATCACTAGGTCGGATAAGCCTATCTTGTAGTGTCCGCCTTGTGGTGCTGTGCCAGAGTTCCAGGAGTATTTCATGTCAATGTCGCCTTGGGTGATGTGCATCCAGAAACCCTGGTATGGGTCGCATTGTAGGCCTGTGTATGCGCCTGGTGCGCCGGAAAGACTACCAACATCGTACTTCCACATGCCTGTGCCTACCCAAGTGTACTGTTCACCGCCCGTGCCTGTTAGAGACGAGAAAGTGAACGGGTTCGGGTTGGCTGGTTGCGGGGTTATGATTTCTGATACGTCTGCAGCTTGGCCTGGCCAATAACCGTGGTGGCCAGTTGTGGAACCGCCTGAGGCTGCGTCTGCCGGGATGGCGATGTACTGGTAGATGTGCTGGGGCACGATGTCAACCACGGTGTCATAGAGCATCCAGAAGTTTGGTACACTGAAGTACCAAGAGATACAAGTTGGGCTGTGGATCGTGTAGCCGACAACGAACTGCCAGCCACTCCATGCCCAAGCGTCACCATACGTGTACTCTAGATAGCCAGTGTAGTTCCAGTCGTTCACTGTGAACGGTACGCCGTCATGCCATGTTATGTCGTTTCTGAGCCAGAACGTCACGTTCGCCTCGTTAGTGTAGGTGACGTGTGGAGCTGTTCCCCACGGGTCCGCAGTGCTTCCGCCAGCTGGGATGTCATTCGCCCATCCTTGAAAGTTGCTCAGTTGGTAGGTCCAGTCGTACGCCATCCAAGGTTGGTCACTGCCTGTTGGACTCTTAGACGGAGTAGTTGATGTATATGGGTTTGTTGCCATTGGGCCGTTGAATATTCTGTCTGTGACTTCGTAGTCCCAGACCCAGCTGCTGAAGATTGGGTTGATCTGGGTGGGCGGGTTGAGGGTTCCGTATCGGATTGTCATTGGAGCCGTGTACGGCGCGACTTTGGCGTTCATGAACGTGTATTCGAGTGCCGTTGTCAAAGCGTAGCCACGGAAGTTTATTGCTCCGACGACGCCGGTCCTGTAGGCCATGTATGACCTAGAGGTGTACAGCGTCGAGAACATGGCTTGCTTGACAATTATGTCCTGGCACATCAATGCTGCGGTCTGTGAAGCGCCAATGCTGGATGCGTTTGGATACTCTTGGTATGCCCAGTACGTCATGTTTGCGTCGTCAATCATGTATGGGTTCGGACCACCAATGTAGATGCCTACTGGCGTGTAGCTTGAGTAGAACTGGAGTGGTTGTGTGCTGAAGCTCCAGCCTACGGTGGCAATGTCATAGTTTCGAGCATAGAAAACAACGGGGCTGACGAGGCCAGAGTTTCCTTCGTGTATTGGGTCAAGAGCAAATCCTAAACGGCCTAATTCACCGTAGAGGGCTTCACCTGCTGCCTTTCTAGGTGCGTGGTCGCTTCTAACGTAGACCCTCAGCGGTTCAACCGCGAGCCCAGCTTTGTCGGTTGCGGTCAACGGGTAGTGAATTGTGCCCGAGGGCAACGGAAGCAAACCTGCTATTTGGGTAGCGGTGTCACCTGCATAGGGTGAATTGACAAACCAGCCGCCTGCGAGCAGGATTTGTATTGCCTTCAGTTCACTGAAGTCCCATGGATAATTGTTAATCAGGTTGCCGTTGGCATCGTATTTACTATCGTTCAGGTTAACCCAGTTGTTGTCAATGGGCCTCGGAATCGGGGTGTCGATTCTTGTGCCGAAACCGTTCAATATTGAACCTGAAATTAAGCTGTCTTTGTCAATCAGGCATGCGATTGCCTGTCTGAAGTCAGTGTAGTTCATAGCCTTCCTAGTCGAAATCGTGGCGTCAGTAGCGTTGTTGTTAAAGGCAATCTCATAATCACCCAAATCATAGTATGGTGCAGTTGTTATGGCAGGATTGTTATTCACCGACGTCCATTCAGGATAGGTCAGCGGCCAAGCCATAATGTCAATCTCGTTGTTCAGCAAACCCGTGAAAAGAGCATCCTGACCACCGTAAAATCTGTACTGCAAAGCCTGCGTAAGCGGACCGCTAACTGCAAAGGTTGGCGATATCATCATGAGAACCATAAGCAAGCACGTAGCAATAGCAAATATCTTAATCGTTTTCAAAACTCACCTTTCTCCTTTCAAGTGTATTCTCTGCATACAGTCCTTGATCTTCTCATCAACTTAAGACTTGCTGAAACAGTGTTCCATATGAAAATGTGAGCGCACATGTGGTTTTTCGACGTGGCAACCGTTCCCTCTTCAATTAAATGCGCGCTACAAAGGATTTGCCGTGCGCGCTTTGAGCAAGGCGAGGCTGATGGTCATACCTGAAGTGTTGCTTTGCTGCGCACGTACTCCGAATATCCTGTGTGTGTTCCTTGAGGATTTGAAAAAAATGATTGGATAGAAGTGTTTGTTGGGATTTGTTGCTATTTTTCTCCGAACAGGGGCATGTTGGGAAAGACTTCGATTCCATTGCGATCTATTGTGTAGGGCACGAGGTTTGGGTTTACTTTGGTTCCTCGCATTTTTTCTATTTGTAAGGCGCGAGTCGTAGTTCCTCCTGAGAAGAGAGTCTGTAACATTATGACGCCGTGAACCAGATATTCTTCTACTATGGCGTTTCGTTCGAGTCCTAGGTGTTCTAGTTCTGTGGTTATCACTGTTGTTTTGTTCAGATCAGATAACGATTCGATGAGGTCAACGACGGCGGTTCTTCTTTCAATAGGGTCGGGAAAACGGTAGAATAGTGCTGCCAGTGTGTCGACTCCTATTCTCTTCGCATCTATTGACGCAATTTTGGTGCGCAGTTCGTCGATCAGTTTCTCGACTGGCAGAACTTTTCCTTTGAGGCTGCGGGTTTCCTCTTTGTAAAGCTCTTCCTTGAGCATGCTTGCTCTGGTTGCTCTAGTCGCATCAATGAAGGCGAACTTTCTGTCCTTCTCCGCGTCTCCGAAATCCCACCCGAAAGGTGACATCTCAGAGTAGAAGTGTTTCTTATTTTCATCCAGACTAACGAAGACACCGCTTTCTTTGTGGTCTTTTATTCCTTTGTAGAGGAACTGAGCGGCAAAAATCGTTTTGCCAGCGCCTGGTCCGCCGATAAGCAAAACAACTCTTCCGTCAGGTATGCCTCCGTTCATCAATTCGTCGAGTCCCTGAATGCCAGTTGAACGTGTTTCCACAATATCACCATCACTTTCTTGGTCCAGTATAATTCTCAGAGGGCTATATAGAACTTTCCAAAACCTTGGAAACTAACGCGAGCTGCAAATGACAACGTGTGCCACAGAAACCTTTTCAGAAGCGCATCCGGAAACAATGAAAGAGTGCAATACAATTTCGAACCCTGTTTTCACCTATCAAGATAGATTTGCATTTTGACGCGCGCTAGGCCTTGTAAAAGCTGTTTTCCTCGTGTCGTCAGGCTTCAGGCATCTGTCGAATTGTTTGCATGTGCCTAGTTATTGATCGGGTTATTTGACAGGGTCGGTTGTCTTAGTGAAGGCTTTTTAGGTGGTTCCCGTTTCAATCGGTCATTGTAGGTGTTTGTCATGGTTTCAGGAGGCCATGTTGAAGCGACTGTTGGTCATGTTGGAGTTGAAGTTTTCAGTGTTAAACGTTCAAGAGGATTCTATGAAGCTCTTTTGGGTGGCCTTGGTTTCAAACTGATCATGGATTCGGAGGACGGCCTTGGGTTTTCTAATGGCAGCTTTTCAGTTTGGTTAGGAGAGACGCATGATTCAAGGGTAAAACGTAAGGCTCCAACAGGCGAGGAGTTCGTAGTTGCGGATCACTTGGCGATTCTTGTTCAAAGCAAGGATGCTGTCGACGCTGTCGCCAAGAAAATGAAGAGCAAGGGATTCGAAGCCTTGTTTCCATGCGAGGAGCACCCGCAGTTCGAGCCGGGATATTACGCTGTTTCGTTCTGCGACCCGGATAATTACGTTATTGAAGTCTACAACAGAGCAAATCCAAAGCAGTCCTAGCAGGCTCACGCAGAACGAGACGTTCGTGACACTTTCATTGAAATGCCTTTTCTATTCAAGCTGCCGTTCATAAACAGCGCTTGTGTGGAAAAGCTTGAAGCCCACAGTTTCGTAGAGCTTCACGGCTCCGGTGACGTTCTGATCGTCGACGTATAGCAAAGTGTTGATCATTTTCCGAGACCTCAAGTACCGCATCGCGGTTTTCATGAGGGTTGCTCCGATTTTTTGTCTCCTGAAGGGTTTCAACACGCCTATGTCATTGATCCAGCCATATTTGGCGTGTTTTTCTTTGTTCAACCCGAAGTCGATTCCTGCCACGATGTAGCCTACGGGCTGATTCTTCAGAATGGCGAACCATGCTGTTTGACGCCCGTACCACGGCGTCTTGAGAAGCATGTACTCGGTTTCTTCCACTGTGACGGGCCTGTGATTGAAGTGTTCTCTGAATG
Organism: Candidatus Bathyarchaeota archaeon; assembly: GCA_963838505.1. Classification (GTDB taxonomy): domain Archaea; phylum Thermoproteota; class Bathyarchaeia; order Bathyarchaeales; family Bathycorpusculaceae; genus JBEKCD01. The sequence continues at coordinate 506,511 of CAWIRG010000006.1, read as the reverse complement.
CTTCGTTGTCAAGCTTGTTAATCAATGCCAGGTCTTCTCTGCTCGTCGTTTGTGCTTCTTTCAAACTCACTGCTTCGTTTGTTTCTGTTTCTTGAGTCTCAAGCAAGTTTGCTTTCATCAGGCTTGTTGTTCGAACAAGCTTGAAGCCGAAGCTCTCGTACAGGTGCGTGCAGATTGGCTTATCAGTTTGCGCCCATGCGCCTACAGTTACCATTTCACGGCGTTTCAGGCTGGAAATCGCTTCGAAGAGGAGCTTCTTGGCTATTCCTCTGCGTCTGAATTCTGGCAGAACCGCGAGCGTTTGAATGAAGCCTTTTTTCTCTTCCCTGAATTTGTCGACGAGTGCCTGCACCATCCCCACGGGTTGCCCGTTCCATTCAGCGATCAAGAATCCATCAAGATTGTAGTTGGGAGCACCTTCAAACGTTTTGACATCTTGAACAGTCACACTTCTTACGTCATCGTAATCAAGGAATGCCCTGTTGAATATTTGAACATACGTTTCTTCGTCTTCTCCCTTTCGGAACGGTCGAATCGTCAACAACTCAATTCACCAAAGCTTCTATGCAAAAGCTGTTTGAGCGATTTAAGCTTTTTCAATCTATGGTTCAACCAGATTGCCCATGCGTTGCGCGTGTGACTGACGACGATCCGCGTTAGAATTGACCGCTACTGAAAAGACAGTGGAGATAAACGAACAAACACACAGAATTGGGGCATGACGCCTTGATTTTTGGTGTTGGCAGTAAGATGCAACGGAATTGATCGTGAGAAGTCAAGAAAGAGGTCATCAGGCGGTAGACAGGGTTGAAATGTTGCAGAGAAAGGAGGTAAGGCTTAACGCGTTTCAGAAGAGAGAGAAATGATCAATGCTGAGACATGTGGAAAAGGAAGACAGACGTTAAGTTGTCAGTCTTCTTCAGAATATGCGTCCTCGCCATGCTGGCTTTGATCCAGGCCTTTCTCTTCCTCTTCAGGACTGACGCGCAGAGGTGAGACTTTGTCAATGATTTTCAGCACGATGAACGATCCTCCGAAGGCAAACGCCGCGACTACGGCCACAGCAGTGGCCTGCACCAAGAACTGTCCTGGGTTGCCAAAGAATAGGCCGTCATGTCCAGTGGCATTGATTGCTGTTGATGCAAACAAGCCTGTTGCAAGCGATCCCCAAACTCCGCTGATACCATGACAAGCGAAGACGTCCAAAGTGTCGTCGAATCTTTTTCTGCTTGCACGCCAGTTGGCCACCAAGTTTGACAGTATCCCAGCAAATAACCCTATGATGATCGCCGCAGGAATACCTACGAAGCCAGACGCAGGGGTTATTGCAACCAAACCGCAGACGGCACCAACCGCGATACCGACTCCCGAAGGCTTTCCTTTGATAACCCAATCAACGCACATCCAGCTGACTGCAGCAGCTGCCGCAGCGAGATTCGTCGTGACCAGAGCAGATACGGCAAGAGGCGTTGCAGCTAACGCGCTGCCGCCGTTAAAACCGAACCATCCAAACCATAGTAAGCTGGCGCCAAGTATCACGAAGGGAATGTTGTTTGGTTTAAACTCCTTAAGTCCCAAATCCTTACGTTTACCGATGACCAAGGAAGCAGCCAACGCTGTGAAACCCGCAGTCATGTGCACAACTGTCCCACCAGCAAAATCAAGGGCGCCCATCGAGCGCAACCAACCCCCGGCACCCCAAACCCAGTGGGCAACTGGTGAGTATATCACTGTCGACCACAAAACTATGAATATCAACAGGGAGCGGAACTTGATTCTCCCTGCGAACGCACCTATGATTAAGGCCGGCGTGATCGCTGCGAACTTTAGTTGAAAACCGAAATAAAGAAGCTCCGGGATTACCTGCTGAACCTGCCAATTCCCATTCACGTATACCAAGGGCGCATAGTTATATGGTACGGGTGTGAATGGCGTAATTCCATTTAACCCTGCCTTGGACAGGTCGCCAATAAAGCCGAATCCGCCGGCGCTGGGGCCAAAAGAAAGACTGTACCCCCAAATGGCCCAAACCAAGCTTACAACAGCGAAAATAGTCAAACACTGAGATAATGTGGAAACCAAGTTTTTCTTGCGGACGAGTCCGCCATAGAAGAATGCTAGCGCAGGAGTCATGAGCATTACTAGGGCGGTTGAAGCAGCAACCCAAGCGATATCTCCATCATTAAAGGGCACAGCACTCAAGGTTAATCTCTTCTCCATAAACGAATAGACCTCAGATTGCTGCACTTTGTATTTAAGACTATTCCACATCGTTCAAAATCCAGCACGAGCGCACGGGTCTCGCTCTAGTCACTAAGACAAGCAACGAAAGTGCGTGAGAAAACGAACACCGCTGGTTGGGAGAGCCGGCAATGGCCTTCAGTTCCCCCTTAAGGTAAATATGTTGAGCAGCCAAATGCACAGGATAATCATTTCTGAATACTTGCGCGTGCTAAGAGACCGTTTCAAGCAACCATTATTCTTCTAACATAAAGAGCTGCCCTTCTTGCATATGTGCGATCTTTGCCGCAAGCTTTTCAGCATTAGCTCCCTTTGACAACTCGCGTACCAGAGTCTCAGCTATTTCAGGATTGACTGAAATCTTTACTGTTCTTTCAGGGTTTTTAAGGCTGAAGTGTGCAGTTATTTCTTTCTTCGATTTTTCGATTTTTAGTTTTCGATTTCCAACTGTGCAACTGGTCGAGGATTGTATTCCGTCAATAACACAGGAGAATGGCGTGGAAAGAGGCGTTTTGATCTTTGCTTCCAGTTTACGGTTACTTTTGTCATCAATTTTCAGATGCCTCTTTGCAAGGTCTCCCATCCGGACTCCTATGACGAGGAAAGGCCCCAAGTGTCCATGGAGCTTGGCGGCACTTTCAATTAGCAATGGGATCTCCTTACTCTCTGTCACCTTTGATTTTCCTCACATTTGCCTTCTCCAAAGCTATTATGATAGGAAATGTTATCAGAACCGTCATCATTCCGCCGACTAAGTGCCATCCGCCCCAAAACGTCAGCGCCCATGAAAATGTTTCGCCTGGCGTGAAGAAGACGCCGATGAGTGCACCGGCAAAGTAGGCCGACACCAGTGTCACAATAGCCGTTGTTGCCAAGTTGTATCGTGCAATGCGGATTCTATGATGGTTTACAAACATTAACACGTCAAAGACGACTGCTGAAGCGGCGAAACAGATTATCAGTGGAGGACCCCCTAATAGTATGGTAAATATAGAGCCTATGATGCCAGCGAGCAAGCTTGTGCCGAAGCGTCCAGTCGCCCATGCGACAAGTAGCAATGTGAAGAAAACTCCAAAATCATGCAGTATTGGAAGCTGCAGCAATTGAAAACTCAATGGTCCCAGAGTTAAATTCAAGGCTATCCAAAGGGCACAGAAGACGCCTGTCAACGCAACGTCTACGGTCGCAAAATAGGTCTTTCCACCCATTTTGTTCATCAGGTAACACCTTTTTGGTGAATAGTAACACTGCGCTGCATAAGAACTTTATTCACAGACACATTAGAACTTGCTCGTGAGAGAATGCCCAAAATCAAGCGTGTAGGAGTGACGTTCCCTCCTGACTTGCTAGAAGATTTCGACGAGATAATTGGAACAATGGGATATGAGAATCGATCCAAAGCTGTTCAGGACGCAGTCAGGATGTTTGTGTCCGAAAGAAAACCGCTTCAAAAAGAAACTGGAGATCAAGCTGGGCTTTTGATGATGTTGTATGACCATGAAGTCGGAGGGCTTGAGAGCGCACTCACCCGCGTGCAACACAATTTTGCTCATATCATTTGCTCAACGATGCATATCCACCTGAGCGAAACAGACTGCCTCGAGGCAATAGCCGTCAAAGGCAAGGCTGATGAAGTTCGAAAACTGAGAGATGAATTGGCACCCAAAAAAGGAGTGAAACTGCTCAAAGTAGTCGTCTTTTCCATCTAACGCATTAGCTATTTGAGTTCGAACGTTCATCTTAGGACTTTCTTGGCCTGTTTCGCAATAAGTTCAGGAACAGTGAATAGTATTTTCTCTTCTTTCAAAGCCATATGAAGCCTGTCGAGCGTTCAGCTTCATGATCGTGCAAAGCATGCGCTGCATGGAACGGTTGAGGTAGCAGGTGAAGTCTTGCCCAACCTCAAACTGCTTCCTTGATCCCGCGCGCGCTCATTCCAAGTATGTATTGACGATCGAGAAATCTTTTATCGTGAAGAACAAATCAATAGTTTGACTTAAGCGCGCGCACTAGGCGAGGAAAATGGGAAAGTTTGTCAAGACTTCCAAAGAAATGGAGCCTTTGTTTGAAAGAGCAGAAGAATATGTTGAACACTATTTCAGAGACGAAGAAAGACGGCCGAATATGGGAACAATCACAATTGGTGGCCAACGGTATATTTTGGTCAGAGCTATTTCAATATCTGTCGAGTTTCTAGAATTCATTAAAAACAAATATCCCGCCTTTGATGAAGATGATGCCTATGATGCTGCGGCAAAATTACTGTTGGACTGGGCGCATTCCATCGGAAAATCAGATGCAAGGAATTTTTCTGCAGCTATGAAAGTCGAAGACCCTATGGCAAAACTTTCTTCAGGACCAGTACACTTTGCTTTTACCGGTTGGGCTTTCGTAGATATATCCCCTGAATCCAAGCCAAGCACAGACAAAAACTACTATCTGCTCTATGACCATCCACAATCATTTGAAGCGGATTCGTGGATTGCCAGCAAAAAGACGAGCAAAAAACCTGTTTGTTTCATGAATGCAGGCTATTCCTCTGGATGGTGCGAAGAGAGTTTTGGTATCCCATTGGTTGCAAAAGAAGTGCTATGCAGAGCAAAGGGAGACAGGTTTTGCAGGTTCATAATGGCACACCCAGACATGATTGACAAATTCATTGAAGAATACAGAAGAGCAAATCCTGGATTCTTTGATCTACAATGACCAAGGGCATATATGATTCCATTCAAAAAAGATTGGCATTAGAAATACCCCTCTTTGCTGATTCCATACTAGAGAAAGCATTGACTCGACTAGGAACCAATCCAGCAGATGCGACAGCATTTGAGTTGAAGAAAGCCATCGAGAAATATGTCGAACCAGTATTGCTTGAAAAACTGGGAGTGCGAAAGACTTTTGGAGAGTTAGGGTCGGGAATATGCACACTCGACAGCAGTGGGAAGATAAAGAGCATTTCGCTCGCTGCTTCAAAACTAGTGCCTGACATAAAAAAGAAAAAGTTCACGATAGGAAGAGACGTGCAAATCGAAATAATCGATTCTGGAGAAAGCCAAGTCAAATTTGTCATAATCCCCTCAATAAATGAAAACAAGGAAATGGATGGAGGGGTATGTCTAATATCGGATATCAGTTTTGAAAGGTCATTTGAAAAGGAGATAGAGTTAACTTACGAGAAAGCGAACGCGCTATTGAAAGAAACGCAACAGAAACTGCTGAAGTCGGAAAGGCTTGCTGCAATCGGAGAATTGGCTGGAATGGTGGGTCATGATCTGCGGAACCCATTACAAGCGATGCAAAACGCGGCGTACTTTCTAAAAACTAGATTTGACGGAAATTCAAACAATGAATCGACAGGCGTTGCTAGCATCAAGAAGATGATAGGTGTTATCGAAAAGAACGTGGAATACTCGAACAAGATAATAAATGACCTGCTGGATTACTCACGCGAAATACGCCTCGAACTCGCACAAGTTACCCCCAAAACGATCATCCAAGAAACGCTTTCAACTATGAAGATCCCTGAAGCCATCAAAGTGAAAAACCTTGTTCAAGACACGCCTAGAATAGAAGTTGATCCCGTGAAAATACGAAGAGTCTTCTCCAACTTAGTCAAGAACGCAATCGACTCCATCCCTGAAAGCGGCGAGCTCACAATAAGCAGCAGCAGGGCTGATCATGATGTTGTCTTTGTTTTTGCTGATACGGGTACAGGCATGTCGCAAGAAATCATGAACCGTCTTTGGACGCCTCTCTTCACCACGAAAGCGAGAGGAATGGGCTTTGGACTCCCAATCTGCAAGCGCTACGTTGAAGCTCATGGTGGCAAAATCCTTGTCACCAGCAAAGTCGGTGACGGAACCACATTCACGGTAAAGTTGCCCATCGAACAGACAGCAAATCAAACAGAGAATCCTTCGGATCATCAGTAAGAAATGTGGGGTTATTCAGATTCCTGGAGGAGCTTCTGGGTTCTTTCTTTCAGGAACACCGACATTTTTTGTTCTGTCATTGCCCTTGCCTCCGCCACTTTTCCCAACTTTTCTTCAATGGTCTTTATGATTTCACAAGGGCTTATCGGCTTGATGAGATAAGCGTCTGCACCCCAATTCAACGCGTCAAGGGAAGTTCGCAGTTCAGGGTAGCCGGTGAGCATTATCTTTATTGTGTTGGGCGCCAACTCTCGAATTGCCTTTAGGAGATAAGTGCCTTCCATATCAGGCAATTTAATGTCTAGCAAAGCAACATCATAATACTTGCTTTTTACCTTCTCCAAGGCTTCTTTACCATTGCGTGCAAGATCAGCGTTGAATCCTTCATTTTCCAGAATCAAAATAATCGTGTCACCAATTGTTTCGTCATCGTCGACTATCAGTATGTTTCCTTTTCTATTCTCCATTAGATACTTCACCTCCGTTGACTCTGACTTCTGAAGTTGCTTGCAATACTTGAAAGTTCTGACGGGCTCTTTTTTCTGCAAAGCAAGCCTCTTTGAGTTTCATGACAAGGTCTCCAAATGCGACATTCGTCAATTCGCCAAGGTGTATCTGGTTCAGCTTGATGTTGGCTTTTGCAAGTCTTAGACACAACATTCTGACTATGGTCTGTTCAATGATTAAAGCAGAACCCTGCACGCTTGCGCGGGAACGACCTATGCGGCTTTCCTCAGAGTCCATCACCTTTCTCAGTTCCAGAGAAAACAGTGGAAGTCTCTGAGGAATCTCTGTCTTCGAGCAAGATTTCTTGTCTAGATAGTCAAAGACTATTTTCGTGTTTTCCTCCCCGAGAGAGTACTTGAACACTTTATCTATGACGTCAAGTAACATTTGGTCGAACTCGTCCAAAGTCTGATACACCGCTGAAGGAAACACCAAGATTAAACTGCTACTTGGCTCTCTAGGATAAAAGATTTCTTAATCACAAAGATAGACTACACGTAAGTGCGCAGATGAGAAGGCACAACTTAGTCTCCTTAACGCGCGCATGCATCTACGAGAATTGGTTTTGAATCGAGCAGTATCTACATCATAGTCCAACAGCTAGGTATAGCAAACCACTGGCCATCGCTATTATTCCAAGCGCGCTTGTTAGGCAGATTATTTTCGACTTTCCCGCGACCTTGACAAGAAAGTCAATCAAGAACAAACTTACAACCGTTGAAGCAACAATTGCCACGGCGAGACCTGCCAACCCAATTCCAGCAACTGCAACGGCGCGCGCGAAATTAAAAAGGTGACAAAGCTTCTATATATATTAGGTGTCTAAGCTTGAACTAGCGGAGAGCGAATATGAAACCTGAACATTATAAACCGATAAGGAAAGAAAAGCCCAAACGAAAAGGCAAGATTAGTGCGCGCAAAAGGCGAATGCTTGCAGTGGCTCAAGAATGGAAACCCATTACTTCTCCAAAATTGCGTGAAGCTTACTCCACTAAAATAGAATGGGCAAAGAAGCTAATTCCCAAATTGAAAGAAGAAGCAGAAACGCCAGAAGAAAAAGAAGAGCTTAGATAAGCGCACGCACGCGCTTCTTACGTTTCGCTTAATTATCCTATTGTTGTTCTTTTCCTAAGAACTATCGGAAGTACCAAATCGTGAATTGCCATTCTGCTCACTTGAAATCACTCCATCTTAACTTTAAGAATCCATTTTCCTTTAGGACTGCCGTCTAAATCGACTCCTCTGCCCTTTAACACTTCAAATTCGCCCTGTTTCAAACCTAAATTTTGCATGGCGAATTCTGTTGCTTGTTTAATCGTACAAAATCCAGCTGGTTTCTTTGTCTCGGTCTCTGTAAATCCCCATTCTGGCGGAACTAAACTGCCTATTTGCAACACTTTTGATCTCATTCCTCTTTTACCTCCTCAAAAGATAGCGGAACAGTCTATGAATCGACAGTCTCGTCACTTCATGTCTTCGCTCCAGACATTATAGAATGGAAATCGCTGTTAAAGCTTGCTTATCCCTTTAAGAAATTTCCTTCAAGCCAACTTTATGTATCAGAGAAAAATAGGGAATGTGCGGGAAGCTTCTATGCTCTGGCAACATAAGACTCTTATAAAGGGTATTTAAGCGTCCGCTACGCTATAAGAAGTGGTTTTTCATGCCGAAGACTAAAGCCATAATAACCATTCAAAACGTTGTTGCCGCTGCCACCTTAAACCAGAAGGTCGACTTGAACGCTGTTGTCAAGAGTTTTCCAGGAGTCGAGTATCGCCCAGAACAGTTTCCCGGATTAGTATTTAGGCTAAAGAGACCGAAGACAGCCACGCTGATTTTCAATTCTGGAAAAATGGTTTGTACAGGCGCCAAATCAGAGCAGGAAGCGCGCAGGGCTGTTATGACAGTTGCTAAAGAGCTGAAGAAGGGCGGAATAATCATCATCAGCAAGCCGGACTTGAAGGTTGTGAACATGGTTGCTTCTGCAAGCTTAGGCGGAAGGGTAGACTTGGAACTGGCAGTGAGCGCGCTTGGAAAAACGATGTATGAACCGGAGCAGTTTCCAGGGTTAATCTACAGGATGGACGAGCCCAAAGTGGTTATACTCGTATTCGCAAGCGGGAACCTTGTTTGCACAGGGGCAAAGAAAGAACAGGACGTTTATGACGCGGTGCATAAGCTTCACGAAAGGTTGGAGGAACTAAACCTCATATTCTACGAATAAACCTTCATAGTTAATCGCCTTTCGCTTTCGTTTGTATATTCCTCATCGTAGTGGAGTGGAACGCGTTTGTATCCGAAAACGGTAGAAAGCTTTTTATCTGCCACCATTAGAAACCATGATTATCAAGATACACTGGAGGAAACTTTATGGGAAAATGTAAAAAATGTGGAACAGTTGTTTCATCGCCTAAGAAGAAGTGGACAATGGCCGGACGCCCATCCAAAGCTGGAAAAAGAACACAGTTAGAAATCGGCCTTTTCGACTGCCCAAAGTGCAAGAAGCCTTTCCGAGAAGTACTAAGCAAGAAGATGATTTAGGCACACCGAAAACGGCCCAATAAAGGCAAAAGAAGTCAAGCAAAGCCGATGTGGGTGGAGAAGGCACAAAGCATCAAGCTTACACCCCCCTCATTCTCTCATTTTTCAATCTCTTCTAATCTTTTCAAAAGTTCTTGTTCATCCATTTCTAAGACCCGCGCGCTGCCTTGTCCCTTTATTATGTGTTGAAGTAGGTTGGTGAGACGGCTTTGTCTGGTCTTCCTGTGTTTTGTGCTGCTTCTCTGTTTAGGACCAGGCATAGTAGGCTGTAGAGCGCGTAGGAAGCGACGTTTCTTACGCCTCTGACTTTGTCTATGGATAGGCTGTACTGGTTCTTCAGGAAGCTGTAGACCGCTTCAATGTGAGGCCTCTTATGATACTCCCTTTTCTGGTCTTCTGGCCCGTAGGTTCGAAACTTCTTGTCCACTCTTAGCAAGCCTTTAACGCCGCGTTTTTGGTTTGCCGGGTAAGGAATCACCGCCTCGCAAACAGCGTTTCTGAGTTTGCTGTCGCTGTATTGGCTGTCAGCTATCACACTTTTCAATTTGGCTGCAGAACGCTTTAGAATAGTCTTCGTCTTCTCCAGCATGTTCAATGAGTGTTTCTTCTCGTTCTGGTTGGCGGAAGCAAAAGCGCAGGTCAAAGGAAGCATTGTTTGCGAGTCGATGGACAGGTGAAGCTTGTAGCCTAAGCCGAATGTTCTGCCTGCTCTTCCAACCCTTGCGTCACCGTCAGAAAAGCCTTTCTGGTTATCCAGTGGATGTCGTGTGCTCCAGGCCTTTATGAACGAAGCGTCAAGAACGGCGTCAACGTCTTTTGCGTCGTTCTGTTTCAAGAGCTTAACAACTTTCTGTTCTATTATTCTTGTGAGGTTGTCTTCTCCGACTTTGCGGATGAACCTGCTCAGAACGCTTCTCGGGTAACCTACCTCGCCTGGTTTGATGAGGCACAGTTTTCTGAGCCGTGGATCAGCGTCGAGCAGTCGGGTCATTTCTCTCAGGCTGCGGACACCTTTCATGCGCATGACGATGAAGGTTCTGAAGAGCCCTAATGGGCTTCGGGGAGGTCTGCCAGGGCCAACCGTGTGGAAGCATCTGAGTAACGCTGCTTTAGCAAAACTTAAGTCCACGTTTCTGAAGAGAGTTTCAAGGGTCTCGTGTTCATCTTGTCCCGCTGGGATTCACCTCCTAAGCTTGGACGTGACTCAAGAATACGAGACCCCAACCCAAAAATAAACATTAGTCAATTTAGGGACAAGCCAGCGCGCTAATACAAAGGATCCTGAAAATTTGAGAAAAGAGAGAAGAAAGCAAAGATTATTGGCCTGGTACTTCTAGCTTCAGCTGCCTTTTCAGGGTCTTGTAGCGGTTTCTCACCGTGACCTCAGTGACGCCTGCTGCTTCGGCTATGTCCTTTTGTGTCTTCTTCTCGTTGTTCTGCAAACAAGCAACATACAATGCAGCGGCAGCCAGTCCCATAGGGTCTTTTCCGGCAGCAGCCCGTTTATCTCTGGCCTCTCGAAGAATCCGTATAGCAATTCCCTGGGTCTTGCCCGAAATTCCTGTCCTCTCAGCGATTCTTGAAACGTACGTGAGGGAGTCAGGGATAGGCATGCGCATGTCAAGTTCACGCAGCAAAAGCCGATAGCAACGAGCAACGTCCTTTTTATCGACTAGGCTTGCCTCTGCGATTTCATGAAGCGCTCTTGGAGTTCCACTCCCGCGGCAAGCCGCATAAGCCGCAGCAGCCGTTATGGCTGCGATAGATCTTCCGCGGACTAGACTCTTATCTAAGGCTTTACGGTAAATGACTGCAGCCTTCTCTTTGATTGGCCGCGGAATGTTGACCCTGCCTGAGAGGCGGTCAAGCTCAGCCATTGCCTGAGCTAGGTTTCTGTCAACTGAAGAATGCGCCCTAGAACGGATCTGCCATTTCCTCAGGCGCCACATCAGCAGACGCGTCGATAACGGAAGCTTTCTTCCAAAGGCGTCACGGTCAATCTGACTAATGGCCGTTGATAAGCCCTTATCATGAACAGAATAAGACGTTGGCATCCCAACGCGGCTCCTTGAGGCTTTCTCTTCCTGGGTGAAAGCGCGCCATTCCGGCCCTTTATCAATCATTTGCCCGTACAAGACGAGCCCACAGTCGCTGCAAACAGTCTCACCCGAATCATAATCATGGATAAGATTTACACTGCTGCATTCTGGGCACTTATCTGGCAACGCTTGCTGAGACCGTGCCACTTTCTTTCCTTTTTCCATCTTTTCTGTCTCTATCCTATGGAGTAGGGTATAACAGATAACCTTCACAAACCGCAATTCCTCATACGTATATGAATTTGAGCGATTTGATTGTCGGTCCGAAAAGCGCGCGTTAGAAAGAAGGATACGAAGGGTTGATGCTTTGTTCGGCAGGGTTTTCCTAGTCTTTTGTAAGGGTTATTTCTATTGTTGAAACCATCCTTGCTCTGTTTTCGCCTTCTCTCGGCGGCATTTCCTCTGTTCCGATAGCGACTTTGCCTACTTTTAAGTCTTTTAGGAAGCGATTTCTGGTTATTTCAGCTGCGTCAACTGCAGTGGGGATAGCTTGTCCTCGAGCTTTCAAGGTTATTTCTTTAGCATTGGATGCTGACAGGCTTGTAATAATCGCTAGAACATAGCTCATTACTGGTTTACTTCCAATGAAAACAATTCCCGATTTTTCAGACATTTTACATCACTCTTTTCATCATTTATTGTAACGTTGCCGTGTTCTTCTCGTCCTTCAACAACAGAACGCTACTGCCCTATATTACGCAAACATCCTTATAAGGCGATTAAACAACAGAGCACCCTGAGGATATTTTCGCGCGGTTCCCTTATCCTAGATTACTATCTTAGACACAGCGCGCTAACACTTTTATTTAGGCACCCTTCAGTCTTGGATGGGTTTCCAGATTCAATCCAACAAATGCAACTGGTGCCTGTCAGTTTGCTACAGGGTTGAATCGTTGGAAACCCTCTCTTTCCCTGTGAGGAAACGTGCAGGAGTAGAGTTTGCGCAAGCTAGGCTGTTGCTGAATTCGGACAAAAATGGATTTTAATAGGTGGTGGTTTTTTCTCGGTGCGTATTGAGATGCCTTTGACGGGAGGATCGTTCAACCAAAAACTGCCAACTACTCATAAAACCGAATAGAAACTATCAAAATCTGAATTTAGCAAAACGCGCGCTCTGATGCAAACTCAGGTTTGCATGTTCGGGCCCTGTGAATTAGGAAAAGGGGGGGTTATGGGTTGTGTTGTCCGTAGTGCATGGCTAACGTGACCAGATCCGTCAGGTCTACTCGTCCGTTTCCGTCTAGGTCGGCGTTCGCGTCCCAGTTCGTGCATCCTGGAGTGGAGCCGTACGCGAAAGCCATGAGAACAAGGTCTTTCAGGTCAACTACGCCATCGCCATTTATGTCACCCAAAATGCGAGTCCAAGGCTTCATAAGTGGGTAATGGTCAGCGTCGGTTGTGTTGGAATATTCGTATGGAATTTTGTAAGGCGTGTCTCCTATTCCGTCGCTGCCCGTTATGTTCTGGTAAGCCCCTCTGAACGAGTCTGTACCGTTGTAGTCGCTCCAGTAGTTGCCTCCAGAAGGATAACCATTGTCCCATAGCACAGGCGAATCCCGAATATTGAGTGCTTGGTGAGTGTTGTTAATGAAGTTGTTGTGATAGACAGAGCAATCCGCTTGAACAACGCTAAAACCAAGGTAGTTATTTATCAACGTGTTTCCCTTGACTATGTCACCAGAACTCAAAGCTAGGAACAAAGCGCCAACATCATTTGAGATATCCCACGGAGTCTGGCCAGATAGGTAATTGTTCGACACAGTGTTGTTGTTTGCGAATTCTACGGCGATGCTCACCCAACCTTCTGTTACAGTGTTGTTGTCTATTAGGTTGCCAGCAGAATTAAACAGCACAGCTATTCCAGCGTCAGTCTTGTCTGCAATTGTTATCAGGTTACCCGTGACGGTGTTGCTTGAGGAGTTATAGACATCTATCGCGTCTGATTGTGCTCCCTCATCGATTGGGAATACGAGGACGCAGTTTCTTACTGTGTCGTTAGAACAAGAAGCTGGTCGTCCGTTGATTTCAACGAGGGTTGGAATATCCATTGGGTCAGTTGAATTAGGGGGGACTATTCTGAAGTTTTCAACTATGGTGTTGTTGGCACGAATGTCAATGCCAACGGAGTATTGCCCTTCATTGGCTTCGATGATCGTGTTCTGGTTGCTTTCGCCTGTTAACGTGACGGTTTTGTTGACTTCTATGTGCTCGGAATAGATTCCATTGCGCACGTAGATTGTGTCTCCTGAATTTGCTGCGTTTATGGCAGCTTGTATCGTCGCGTAATCGTCGGGAACCGTGATTGTTGCAGGAGACGATTTTGCAGGTTGAACGTTAAGAGTTAGAGTTAACGTGCCAAGCATCAGCAACGTCAACATCATTCCAGAAACTAGCTTCTTCACTTACACTCTTCCTTTCACCATAACTGTGCTCTTTCGGGTAATTAATTCTTCGCATCACCAGCTATAGAAGAAAGTTCTAGCTCAACCAAGCTCCTGAGCGCGTGCTTTGACCCGCTGAATGTTAAGAACCAATTGCTATCGTGTCTAAAACCAGCAGAGACATAATCAGTGCAGTCATGCGACAAGACTGATTCGTTTGTTTAGCGCGCGTTTTTGAGCTTTAGAAAGGTGTTGATGATTTTCCCTCTTACGTCAGCGTTTATGTTATTAGAGTAGAGTAATCTCATGCTGGGGGCCCGTAGTCTAGGCTGGATTGGCAATCCAGTGGAGATGTCTCCCGCGCAACCCCTTTTTTCCCAGGCAGAAAAGCTAGAATCTTCTTAGCGCGCACGTTCATTATTGTGTTGACTTTAGTGAGACCAATTCGAACTTATATAAGGTCCCGTGCCCTCCAGATTGCTTCATTCGTTCTATCCCTTCACGAATACCTCCAGTTGTCTTTGCCATATTAGACCATTCTTCTTCTATTTCGGGGATCAATTTTGACGTGTAAACCTTAAATGTCGCACGATACCATCTGTTGATTTCTATTTCCTCCATTGAAGTTCCTTCTGGAACATCAAGAGTAAAGGGCATGTTCATTTCTGAGTCAAACGCATTGATTTCTCGTTCCTCCTCGTCCTTGTCTAGGACCCGAATTTTCTTTGTGACAGTAGTGTTAAGCTTCCATTCTGGTTTCTTGATCATAAGTGCGGTCTCCGAATACAGGAAAGCGTGTTCTTTCCTATTAATTCTTTCACCACAGTTGTACTAGCATCAACCGATTTCGCGCGCTTCTCCACATTTCCAAGCCATTCCACTACTTCAACAAAATGCTAAGACTCGATTGGAGAGGTTATCAACAGAAACTGCTCCAAAAAATCTAGCCGCAGCTACCCTTGCGTTCCTCCCTCCTGTGCCCAAAGAAGCAATCAACAGTCCCGCGCTTCCTTTTTCCTCGCTTCCCAGTATTCTTTTGCTTCCCCGTATTCCTTTTCTTTTTTGGCTGCTCCCGATTTGCTCCTGCATTCTGGACATAAGCACTTGCCTAAGTGTTGCACATACCGGGTGTAGAACATCTTCCCGCAATTCTCGCATCGGTGATCGCCCATGATTTCGCCTTCCGTACAATGGTTATCTTCCAAGCAAGGATTTAACAAGTTCTACATTAGTCCACTAATGCAAAACAACAGTTCTTACTGTGGTACTCCAAACAGTGGAACAATGTTAGTATGCAGACGCTGTGGAACTCCTAGAGACAATGAAACAGCTAAATCATCAGGTCCAGTATCACAAGAACAACCAAAGAATGATAATGGAAAACTTGGAGACAAAATCAAGAAGGTTCAGAAACGTGAGTAGAAGACCATTACTTCCAGATACCCCGTTGTCTCCCCAGGATACCGCTTTCCAAGATTTCTTCCAGGTAATTGACGGGTGATATAGCACGCGCATGTCTCCCGATGACGTCTCCAGATGATGGCTTAAGCGCTTAACCGAGTAAACCGATACACTTATACGCTAGTATGCACATGTTACACTACAAGGATAAGCAAAAAAGATGGATGTATAATGACAACAGAAATGAGAACGACACTTGGTATATGGCAATTTGCTTATTGGAAGAAAATCTGACACGTGCGAATCGTGCACATTAATTGAAACATACAAAAAAGTTGGTAATCCCAATGGGGCGAATTTGCGTGGAGCTTCCAGATGAGCTGGAAAAGAAGCTTAGGTTCAAAACTATCGAGAGATTTGGCGGCAAGAAAGGCGACCTCTCAAAGGCTGTCGAAGCATCAGTAAAAACGTGGGTTGCCTTAGACAAGTAGAGGCACGGGCAAGCCGCACATCACAAAACGCCCCTCAACAAATGCTCCACGCTTTGAATTGCATTCACTGCCACCAACAACAACTTTCTTGGGAGAAAGGATTTGTCGGCGAAAGGCTCCTTTTCGGCTTTCTTTCGCCTCAACCAGTGGCTAATTCACTGTGTTTTTTGTACCGCTACGCCAGTGTTTTGGGTTTTGGACAAAATCTTAGCCAAACACACTCATTAGTCCCGAGTTTCAAGTTCCGAGATTATGTCTTGTGCGGCCTTTCTGTTAGCAAGCCAGTCAAAGAACAGTTGCCAGGACCTTTCGCGTTCGCCGCTCCTTGCCAATTCCAAAAGTTTTTGAAAAAACAGAAATGCTACGTCTTTTGGCAGTTTCACAAGTTTGTAATGGGCTTCATTTTCTAGATCCCTGAAGAACCTCGCTTGAGCCTTCTCAGTTTCCTTTTCCATTCTACCCCCCTTTCTTAACCAACATTTGGCGGACGCGCGCGCTAACGGTCCATTTAACGAGCTAGAAGGAAAAGAGAGGGTTTATTGGGGTGTTAGCTTTTTGGTTTTCTTTTCAGGTTTGGGC
Organism: Candidatus Bathyarchaeota archaeon; assembly: GCA_963838505.1. Taxonomy (GTDB): domain Archaea; phylum Thermoproteota; class Bathyarchaeia; order Bathyarchaeales; family Bathycorpusculaceae; genus JBEKCD01. The sequence goes on along the minus strand of CAWIRG010000006.1, from coordinate 490,339 downwards.
TCGAGTTTGGGAAGTTTTATTTCAAGGATTCCGTCTGCCATGTTTGCTGACGCTTTTTCTGTGTCTATTCTTTCTCCGAATCCTATGCGTCTGCGGAACGTGGAGAAAGCCCTTTCCCTGTGCAAATAGGTTTTTCCCTTCTCCTCCGTCTCGACATCAGCTCTAGCAGTCAGTGACAATTCGTTCGACGCAAGTTCAATCTCCACGTTTTCCTTTTTCAACCCTGGAAGCTCCGCTTTTACCAAATACTCTTTGCCAGAGTCAATAACGTCAACGTAGGGTATTCGCATCGGCAGTTCATATTCAACTGGCCACTCGAATCCCCTATAGGGATCCCACAAGTAACCTCCGAATTCGTCTCGAAAAGTGTCTAACAGATCGTTGAAGTTTTGAATCTCGCTGGGCTGAGGTTTCCTAACGGCAAGCACAGACTTCTTTGCCTTCTTAATCGCGAGGGTTCCTTTTTTCTTTTCAGGCATAGCTACTCCTCAGTGCCTATACGCACGATTTATCTTATATTTTTTCTGCTCGCAGCATGCCAGGACTGGAACTGGCGCACGCAATTCTTATGCTAATGACCCTGCATATTCGGTGACTTTCTTTTTCATCTGATTGTTAATCTTCTCGGTTCGTTTATGAAAAAAGGGAATCTTGTCTCGAACATCCCAAACAACTATTCTGTTTTTGCATTCAGGACATTTCTTTAAGACTGAGCCTCTGTGTCTCTGTTCCAGGGCAATAATAGTATCATACTGCTCCAACTGTTTGCTGTCAATGCTTTCAGGTTTCTTCTTAAGATACTGTGCAGCATCTTGTGACATCAAGTATTCTCTTGCTTCTTTTGTGATTTTACGTGCAATTTTCGTCCCCGCTGAATCCACTTCCAAATCTGGTCCGAGTTTTTTGAGAAGTGCTTCACATATTGGACTACGATATGCGTTACCGGTACATACAAATAATACCCCAAGTTTGCGGTCCTGGTTTTTCATACTTTCAGTCTTCATTCTTGGTGCTGGTTCTCTCTTTGCCGTTTCTGTTGTCCATTCCTTAGGCTTAAGAATATGCCTATAGACAGGTTTCGCGCGCGCTTTCTATCTTCGCCGTGAGTTGCTCTTCTGAGCAGGTAAAAGGGGGGTCTATCTTGTGAGCAGCCCGCCTATTAGTCCGCCTATCGTTGAGGCAATTGCGCCGAAGGCAGCCACGATAATCACTGCGATTCCAATGGCTACGCCTGACAGGAACCCAAAAACTCCGCCTTGCACGCCGCCCGTTACTCCACCTGCCACCGTCAAACCTGCTGCTACTAGTACTGCGATGATGATCCCGCCGAATATTCCGGCGAGGAAACCGGCTAACGCTCCTTTTCCTATCCCTCGAGCTATGAGCCCCGCCGCTAACCCACCAATGAACCCGCCTATCACGTGTCCAATTCCTGGAAAAACCCAGCCAAGAACCAGTGTTATGATAAAGCCAACGAAAGCTCCCAGCCACAGACTTCCCATCTTTTCACCTTGCCCCTTCAGATGAGCGCAACCAATATAAAAAATTTGTCTGAAATCAGGTTCAAAGAAAGAATCCGCCGCCCACGATAAATGGGATTGCTTAGACATTGACAGATGAAATCCATAAATGGAAGTTTTCACAAACGCTCGCGCGACACCCTATTTTAACACCCAAAAATCCGCGCACAGTTTTGTTAGTAACTATCAACGCAAAAACAGTGAATTGTGAACATAGTGTCAAATAAACTTCATGATCATAGCTAAGGTTGGGGATTTGATGTTACCTTTTTTTGTTGCTTGTCCAGATGTCCTCTAAGGAGCGATGTGGCTATACCAAAGACTCCGACGATAAGAAGAATTATGCCAGCCCATACTAACCCTATAGCCACATCATAAGTCAATGTGTGAGCAGCAGAAAACCATTTACCTATATCGAAGATTATTCCCATTCCACCAATTATCGAACCGCAGAGCCAAAGAATTATCCCAACCGCGATTACCCAAATACTGGCAATCAAATGTCTTTTCATATACATCTTCGACCTGAAAATTATACCGTCTGGTTGTCGTGTTGGAATATATCTCTTTGCCTTAAATACACTTGTAAGACTAAAACTTACCCCCAAACCCAAAACAGAAGCCACTAGTCAGCAGTTCTTGAAAAAGGGACACCCTTGGCTGCAATTGGCGCGCTAGGCTGTTGCTAAATCGAATCGTTCGTGTCAATTTCCAAGTAGCGTTTAGGCATGATAGCGTTTTCTTGGCACTCTCACGTGCCAATTCACGGTGTCTATCCAAGCCCGAAAAATGGCAGAACAAGATTGTGTCAATCCCGCGAATTTAGCAACACACTGGCGCGCGTCGCATCAGCCTGGTTCTGGGATGTTTTATATATTAGAATTTGCAATTTATCTCACGGAGTTAGCTATGGATACGTTTTGGACGGTTGTTGTTATTCTCGTGATACTGTGGGCAGTGGGATTCTTTGCTCTGCCGGGCATAGGTGAATTGATACACATACTGCTGGTGATTGCCGTAATTATAGCAGTCTATCGGCTTTTGACTGGAAGACATATCTTGAGTGGAGAAAAAAGATAGCGTTCACAGACAGGATCGCACGCTCCAATAACTCGTTTGGCAAGTTTGAAATTCACGCCAAGATAGAAATGGCGCGCATGAGAATAGTCTCTGCTAGCAATTTACTCGCGCACAATACAATGAGTGCGGGCGCCAAATACACTCGTCAAACGGATCTATAGACCAACATAGTAAGGGCAGACTCCAAACCATTTTTGGCCGTTTTAGGAACAACCAAACGTGCTGAATGTCGCTAAAACTATTAACATACTCGCAAAGCCACGAATAAGCAGTGCAAATGGAACAACTCAAAATACGGATACTTGGACAACGATTTCCATAAATAACTCTACAACAAATGCTTGGTATAGTCTATCCGAGGCGAGAACATGGAATTTGCGATTGTTATCGTGGGACTTGGCATGTGGTTAGTCCTTGATGGACTTTACAGCATATTCGAATACCGCAAGCAGACACTTCAAGAACATCTAATTAGAGTCATACGAGCCGGGGTTGGAGTTACCCTAATCACCTTATACTTCCTTTAAACGGGGTGAGAAACGTGAATGACTGTCAACTTACCGTATTCTTCGTGAAAATAGGCAAACCAAACGACTTGGTGACAAAAGTGCTTAGAAGGCTCAGAAGGTGAGATAGTGGGGTCTACTGTAGATGACGAAATAGAGGAAATAGCTCAAAGGATTTTGTTAGAGCTTGAAAGCGCAAGTTCCAAGGATTTATCTGACGCACATTATGCAAAAATGATGTTGCGGTTATCCGACGTTCATTACGCAAAAAAAGTACTGCAACAGATAGGAAGTGTTAGATCTGGAGCTGACAATGATATCGAGAGAAGAGCAGTGATCAAGGTTCTGTTGTTTTCTACATGGTTGCAGAGACTTTATTTCATCATAAGAGCCTTCATCATGGGGGAGATAGGTGGGGCCGTTACATTTCTTTTCATATGGCACATGGGCTCAGTAAGCGCTATTGTAAATTTTGGATTCGGCATATTTGTGTTTGTATTTTCGCTGGTGATAACAAGACTGTTTGATGCTCAAATAACCAAAGCTACAAAAAAGATCGTCGAACTTATGGCTAATCATAGAACTGTTAGGAATTTTATCATGAACCACTTCTAGGTGAAGAGTATGAAAGTTCAATCGAATTGTCCGCTTACACGTGTGTTGCAAAAAAGAAGAGAAACAAAAACTAACCATCTCTTGTCGCTACAGCCTCCCAGTCACGTAACTATTTATCCTCCAAGCTGCTGCTAGTAGTACAGCTGAATGTTCATCTGAGTTGGTTGATAGTAATGGCTACTCCTGATGATATAAAGAACATACTTGGTCCAAACGAAAAGGTTGAGCTGTATATCAAGGAGAAAATCTACCATCCTAAGATGAACATCGACTCCTTAATTATTACGAACGAACGGATACTTCTGCGACATCCACACGCGCTCGGGTTGAAGAAGGATTACACCGATTACAGCTACTCGGACATTGCTGGTGTAACGTTGGATAAGGGAATAATGCGATCAACAATCAAACTTACGCTCAAACGCGATGGAGAACCACTAGAGCTGGGTAAGTTACCAACCTCCCTTGCAGAAAAGGGTTATGGCATCATCAGAGAGAACGTGGGTAGGTTCCAAGCACCTTTTTCAACTGGATATGCCAACGCTCCCGACGCTCCCAAAGCTCCTAAATAATCCCTGAGCGGCCACGGCAACAGCCCCTCCACTTGAGCCTTGCGCGCGCGCAAAAATAATATATAGAGTTGCAGCGTACAATTGCCTAGATTCGCGTGGCTAAGATGAGCAAAATCTTTGTCTTTCTCAAATTGATGCCCTTGACGAGTCGTGAGTAGGTGAATTCACATGAATCTTCCAACGCATATAATGTTTGGAGCGCTAATCGGAGCCCTTTTCTTTGGCAGGTGGGACATAATTTTGCTTGTTGCCATAGGGTCAGTTCTCCCTGATATGGATAGGGAGTACGGTTTTTTCAGCAAAGATTACTTCCGAGACCATCAGCTCCATCGGGCGCTATACCACAACTTCGTTTTCATTGGGATCGTTTCTCTGATTAATCCCTACGTTGCACTGGGTGCCTTCTGTCACACTCTTCTGGATGGTATCAACACAGCAAAAGATCGCGGCGTGGAGTGGCTGTATCCTTTCTCAAGGCTAGTTAAGAAAGCTAGGTATGATCACGAAGGTAAAAAAATCGCGCACGATATCAAAACTAAGGTATACATGTATCAAAACGATCCAGTCGAGCTCACCAGAAAAACCGCTGAGGACATGAAAGATTTTACCCTCAGGCCATGGCGAAGGATATACGGTCCCTTCTATTCTGGCGGTATCCTAGATATAGGAATTTTTGTTGGTTCAACTGCACTCATCCTGTTCTTGGCTCTCCTGTCTGTGTTGGGGGTTAGGACTTTCATCGATTTTTACCAACCCCCATTTAGCCTCAATTTTATTGGTCCTTTACTCATCTGTGTTTTAGGCATTTCTCTAGTTTTGGGCGTAGGTGAAATAAAGAGGCACATAGAAGCGAAAAAAGCTTCTCGGGCACCGCCGATGCTGTGGAAACTATCATTCTTTCTCTCGTTATCCTTAATCGCACTTGGAGCTGGACTTGGAGCCTACCTTAACCCAGGTTCATATACCACATTCACAGGCAATCTTCCATACTTCGCGGCAGGAATCTTGGTGGTATTTTTAACTGCCTTTATTGTGCTTAAAATCTATTCTTCAAGGTCAATTGCGAGAATGAAAAGTGGCCATGACCCATATGCAGTCTAAGGCATCAGTGCCTAGAAAGCTACACACGATTCTAGCGTGCACACTATAACCTGTTGACTTTTGTCACTCGGACATAACTCGGGAGAAAATTGACACCGTGATGACGAAACTGGAGGAAGCGCAGAAACTTGCTTGGGAAGGGGAAAAAAGATTTAACAGTGCGTCGCGCGCGCCATCATATCAAAAACACTAACAATACGTGTAATCCAATTATGAGAAGGATGGGTTCAAATCTCAACAAATCATGTGACACGATAACTCAACTGAAGCATCAATCACATTTTTTATAGCCCGTCTTCTATTAATCCTTTAGGACAAAATGAGAAGAGCAATTGTCAGGCGGTTTCTCTGAGTAATCAAGATAGCCTAAATCAACAATCATTTTGGAGCCTTCCCGCTTCTGAACTTCTCGAGCGACTTCAAACGACACCGAAGGGCTTGACTGACGATGAAGCTGGAAAACGACTCACGCAATATGGCGCCAATCTTCTGAAGCCCAAGAAAAGATCAGACGCGCTTACGCTCCTGCTAACTCAATTCAAGAGTCCACTTATCCTCATTCTCATCTTTGCAGGGGGATTGTCATTCTTCCTCGGCGATCCCGTGAATGCTCTCATCATCCTAGCGATCATCCTCATAAGCAGCCTTCTTGGCTTCTGGCAGGAACGAGGTGCAGCCAATGCCGTCGAAAAGCTGCTGGCGATCGTTCAAACCAAAGCAACCGTACTTCGCGATGGAAATCAAAAGGAAATACCAGTCGAAAAAATTGTGCCAGGCGATGTCATCATCCTCAACGCTGGAGACCTGATACCTGGAGACTCCATAATTCTAGAATCAAAGGATCTCTTCGTTAACGAAGCATCTTTGACGGGAGAAACTTATCCGGCTGAGAAAACTGCTGGGATTCTGCCACCAGAAACATCGCTTAGTCAGCGGACAAATAGTCTTTTCATGGGAACTAACGTGGTCAGCGGCAGCGCACAGGCTGTGGTTGCAGGAACCGGTTCAAAAACGGAGTTCGGCAAAGTCTCAGAACGGCTAAAACTCAGGCCGCCAGAAACAGAGTTTGAACATGGAGTCCGGCATTTCGGGTATCTCCTCATGGAAGTAACGCTAGTGCTGGTGGTCGCCACCTTCGCCATAAACGTGTATTTTGCGCGTCCAGTACTGGAATCCCTTCTCTTTTCCTTAGCACTCGCCGTTGGACTGACCCCGCAACTACTGCCCGCCATTATCAGCATTAACCTGGCTCACGGAGCCAAGAACATGGCAACCCAGAAAGTGATTGTTAAACGACTCGCATCCATTGAAAACTTCGGCAGCATGAACGTGCTCTGCTCCGACAAGACCGGCACCCTCACGGAAGGCATGATAAAAATACAGTCCGTCCTTGATTTTAACGGAAACCCAAACGAGAAAGCGCTACTCTACGCTTTCCTCAACGCTTCATATCAGACAGGATTCACAAATCCAATCGACGAAGCGATTCGCGCAAACCATCTTGACTTGTCAGGTTACCAAAAGCTGGATGAGGTACCGTACGATTTTATCCGTAAACGACTCAGCATCCTGGTATCAAAGGACAATAAGAATCTGATGGTAACCAAAGGTGCATCTGCAAAACGTGCTTGACGTGTGCACCCAAGTTGAAACTTCCGAAGGGACGATCGTGCAAATCGCTGGGGTGCAAAAGCAGATCCAGCAACGCTTCGAAGAGTTCAGTAGCAAGGGTTTTCGCGTCCTAGGGATCGCTTACAGAGACATTGGATCTGATAAACTCATCACCAAAGATAGTGAAGTCGACATGACTTTCTTGGGATTCCTTGTTCTCTTTGATCCCGCCAAGCCTAAAATCGCCGAGACTATTGAAGAGTTGAAACATCTTGGCATTTCGCTAAAGATTGTAACTGGAGACAATCGATTGGTTGCGGCCAACATCAGTCAGCAGGTCGGGTTCCCAACTCCAAAAATTCTTGCAGGTTCAGATCTTCGTGTGTTGAGTGATGAAGCGTTGCTCGGACAGGTGAATGAAGTTGATGTGTTCGCAGAGGTTGAGCCAAACCAAAAGGAACGGATCATTCTCGCGCTCAAGAAAGCCGGAAATGTGGTGGGATACTTGGGCGATGGAATCAACGATGCCTCTGCTCTCCACGCTGCTGATGTTGGTCTCTCGGTTGAGAGCGCTGTGGATGTTGCCAAAGAATCCGCTGACATTGTTCTTCTTGAAAAAGACTTGGGCGTGCTCGCAAATGGAGTGAAAGAAGGAAGGAAAACCTTTGCCAACACTCTCAAGTACGTGTTCATGGCAACGAGCGCCAATTTCGGAAACATGTTCAGCATGGCAGGAGCATCACTCTTTCTGTCATTTCTTCCCCTGCTTCCCAGGCAGATATTGCTCACCAATCTGATGACAGATTTCCCGGAGACGACCATCGGCACAGACAACGTGGATAGTGAAATGGTTGAACAGCCCCGTCGCTGGAACGTCAACTTCATCCGCAATTTCATGATAGTTTTCGGCATCCTAAGTTCGGTGTTTGATTATCTCGCCTTTGGAGTACTTCTTCTTGTTTTGAAAAGCCCGATGACCCTATTTAGAACCGGCTGGTTCGTAGAGTCGGTTATTTCAGCAAGTCTGATTGTGCTGGTTATTCGAAGCCGAAGACCTTTCTTCAAAAGTTTTCCGGGGAAGTATCTGCTGTTAACCACCATAGTGATTGTTGGTGCCACACTTATCTTCCCCTTCACTCCGCTTGGCAGCCTATTCGGATTTGCTCAGCCACCCCTCTTGGTTCTTCTTTTGATGTCGATAATCGTGGTACTCTACATCATCCTGGGCGAAGTGGCAAAAGGAATCTTTTACAAGCGAGTAAAATTCTGAAGCCCAACCCCGTGAGAAGACCGCCCTTGAAACCTAGCGCCCGCTTCGTAGAACTCGGGTTCGAATACGTAACGAGCGAATACACGGACGGCGGAAAGATGTTTAAGAAGAAAAAGCTGTTATATTCCACGCCAGCTCAAGTCGCCAGTGGGCTGTAGTCTAGCATAGGGGCCCGTAGTCTAGGCTGGATTAGGATGCTGGCCTGCGGAGCCGGAGATCCAGGGTTCAAATCCCTGCGGGCCCGCCAAAATCTTTCTTTCGGCTTCTCCCTAGAAGCTAGCGTGCTGGGAAATTGCATAAATAAGGGTGGTTGGTTAGAAGGGAAATCGTCAGGTAGAAAGTGAATGTCTGAGGTCTTGATTCGAGCAGAACGCTTGACGAAAAGATACGATGATTTGTTGGCAGTTGACAGCATAGACTTCGAAGTTTTCAAGGGCGAATGCTGTGGATTCCTAGGACCCAACGGGGCGGGAAAAACGACAACTATTAAGATGATTCACTGTATTCTTCCGCTCACTTCAGGAAGCCTGACCGTCGCAGGTCTGAATGTCCTGACAAAACCAAGGGAAATAAAACGTCTCATCGGAGTGGCCCCGCAGGAAAGCAACCTTGACCCGGACTTCTCAGTTGTCCAAAACCTGACGGTTTACGCGCGCTACTTTGACATTTCGAAAAACGAGGCGCAGAAAAGGGCCTTTGAACTTCTCAAGTTCTTCCAATTGGAAGAAAAACGTGACGTAATCATCGATCAATTGTCAACGGGAATGAAGCGAAGGCTAATCCTCGCAAGAGCTCTAATCAACGAACCTCAAATCTTACTGCTCGACGAGCCCACGACTGGTCTCGACCCACAAGCCCGCCATTTGATATGGGACAAAATACAAACTCTGAAAAAGCAAGGCGTCACAATAATTCTGACGACTCATTACATGGACGAAGCCGCCGAATTGTGCGATCGAACGTTGATTATGGACAACGGCAAAATTATTGAAGCAGGCACTCCCACCGATCTGGTTAAGAAACATGCTGGAGAAGAAGTGTTGGAGCTGGACTACGACGAAAAAGTCATCAAGATGCTTAAAGAAAAATTCCCTGACGCAAGGCTCGACGTGATTGGCGAAAGAATCCATGTGTTCACAAATAAACCTCACGGAGTCTTCACCAGCTTTCTCGAGGATTTTCCAGCGAAAGGTGCTACTGTACGCAGTGCCGATCTGGAGGATGTCTTCTTGAAATTAACGGGGAGGAAACTGAGAGAATGACCGCTTCACAGAGCTCTGAAGGTTTCAGCCTGCCTAAGCTAACCTACAGGGTGTGGAAAGTCTGGCGCCGCAACTTCGACGTCTTCATGAAAACCTTCAAGACGAGCTTTTTCCCTCCGCTGCTTGAACCCATTTTCTACCTCGCCGCCATGGGCGCTGGCTTGGGAGCACTGATTACGCAGTCGATAGAAGGCCAATCGTACATACAGTTCATAGCGCCAGGCTTGGTAGCCATAACCATCATGTACTCCTCTTTCTTTGAATGCACATACGGCTCATTCGTTCGCATGTACTACCAAAGGACTTTCGACGCCATCATTGCGACGCCGATAAGCGTCGAAGAAGTAATCGCGGGCGAGATGCTGTGGGGAGCGACCCGAAGCTCTGATCGGCGGCGGCATAGTTTTGGGCGTCGTTGCTGCGTTCGGGCTAGTTTCAAGTCCCCTAGTCCCGCTGATTCTACTCGTCGCCTTCTTCGCTGGACTGATGTTTTCTGCAGTCGGGCTCTGCTTCACGGCGCTGGCACCCAACATAGATTTCTTCAATTATCCGCAATACCTGTTCATAACTCCAATGTTCCTGCTCAGCAGCACTTTCTTTCCATTGACACTGCTTCCAAAGCCTCTCCAGATTTTTGCTCAAGCAGTTTTACCATTGACCCACACGGTGAATTTGGCCAGATGGTCCATGTTCGGCAACGGGGAACTGTCACCGGTTCCGAGCCTCGTGTGGATAGCAGCGGTCACACTCGTGTTCTTCGTTCTGGCCATAAACCTGATGAAAAAAAGACTCATCAAGTAGAAAAGTAAAGGCAAAAGAAGTTGCGGAATCAACATCACAAACTATGATATGTCACCCTAGCTCGAGGGCCTTTAGTAGGGCATCTATGTCCTTTCCCACGTGTTCACCCGAGTACCCGCCCTCCAACACGAAAAACGTGGGTTTCTTCATCCGAGCTATCCTTACTCCTATGTCCTGATAAGCCTTGGTGGTAAGACCAAGCGAAGCTATGTCTCCATCATGCGTGTCAAACCCTGCTGAAACAGCTACAACTTCAAATTTGCTGAGGTTAACTGCGCCCAGCGCTTTTTCCAGAGTCCTGACGTAGAAGGTGTCTCCACAGTCCCGAGGTAATGGATAGTTGATGCAGTTTCCTTCTGCGACTGTTCCCGTGCCCGGATAGTTTGGGTGTCGATGCAGTGAAACATATGTTACTTTTTTGTCGCCTTGAAAGATTTCTTGGGTTCCGTTTCCATGGTGCCCGTCAATGTCCAGAATCAGTGTGGGCTGGCCTAGGCTTTTCACGGCTATGGCTATGTTGTTAAAGTAACAGAACCCTCTAGTAGAAGCACCTAATGCCGCACCGTCCTTTCCTGCATGATGCCCAGGCGGGCGCATGAGAGAAAATGCCTTTGTTTTCGCTGCCAAAATGGCTGCTCCTGCTGAAAGCCTTGCGTACTCGAAGATGTTGTCATAGGCTGGTGTGTCGCCGTCCTCCACCATTCCTTTCTTAACCGACCACAAATAATCGTTGTCATGAACTTTAAGCAAGTCTTCCTCCGTTGCTGGTTCGGGCTTCAAAAACATGTAACCTTTGCCTTTCAGAATTTCATGGGCTTTCCTGACTCTCTCAGGCCCTTCGATGTGCCATGATCCATAGTTCAGACATTTCTCTGAAAATACAATTCTTGTTTTCAAATGGTGTGCACCCGTTTCCAGATAGATTGATATCTTCAAATAAAATATAACTTCCTCTCAGAATGCTGGAGAAACTTCGACAACATGAAAAAATCTTCCCCGGATATTGAGAATCCCTTCGCGGTCTTCCGAACAGAGTGCGAGAACAGTCTATCGTCTGCTTTCAAAAAACTGTTTCCTGAAATCCAAATGGAAGACTTGGGTATAGAGAAGCCGCCAAACCCAGAGTTTGGTCAATTGGCTTCGTCAATGTGTTTCGAACTTGCCAAAAAGCTTGGAGAGAAACCCTTAGCCTTAGCTGAACGCTTGGCAAACGCTGTAGACCTGTCGAGGTCCTTCTTGATAAGCAGTGTTTCAGCTGCTGGAGGAGGCTACGTCAATTTCCACTTGGACTTTCCCAAGTTCTCCGCGTTAACTCTCGAGTCTGCCAGAAGCCTAGACGCGAGATACGGTTTCATCAAAACTGAGAAACCCTTAAAAATCATTGTTGAACACACAAGCGCGAATCCTCTTCATCCCCTCACCATCGGAACAGCTCGAAACCCAGTGTTGGGCGACACACTTGCACGCCTGCTCTCCAACAGAGGGCACACAGTCAGTCGCCATTTCTACATCGATGATGTGGGTCGCCAAACGTCTGTCATGGCATATGGGTACGAGAAGCTTGGAAAACCTGAACCTGAAGGCAAACCTGACCAGTTCATCGGCAAGGTTTACACGATTACCAGCTGTCTCGTCGAGATAAACCGTTTGAAAAAAGAACTTGAACACGCGAAAGAAGCCTCTTCGACTGAAGACGTCGCCAAAACCACCAAGGAATCGGACGATTGGGTTTCCATAGCGGCAGAGACAGAAGAGAAGTATCCAGCTCTGTTCAAGGTACTGCTTGAAAGGATAGTTGAAGATAAAAACCCCGAAGAATCAGTGAAAATACTGAACAAAGCCTACGAAATCAATGAGGAGAAGGCAAAGCAACTCATAAGACATGTCAGTGAACTATGCCTGAACGGGTTCAGAGAAACACTTGACAGAGTTGGCGTTTCTCTTGACTCATGGGACTGGGAAAGCGACCTCGTCTGGAGCGGCAGAGTCAACGAGGTCTTTCAAAAACTCAAGAAGTCACCGTACACTTTCACTGAACGCGGCGTTTTGAAGTTCGACGCAGGCGAAGTCGTCAAGCAACAGAGGCTCTGGGCCAAGCTGGGCATAAAAGAAGACCACGACGTTCCGCCTTTGACGCTTGGCCGGGCTGACGGCACAACTCTGTACACGACAAGAGACACCGCGTACACTCTATGGAAGTTTGAAAGAGCAGATAAAGTCATCAACGTCATCGGCATGGAGCAAAGTCTCGCCCAGCTACAACTGAAGATAGCCCTACACGCCCTAGGCTATGGCAAACTCGCAGACAACCTGATTCATTTTGCATACAACCTGGTAACGCTTCCCGGCTACAAGATGTCCAGTCGAAGAGGACGTTACATAACCCTCGACGAAGTCATCGACGAAGCTGAAAGAAGAGCGTACGAAGAAGTTTCGAAGCGTTCGCCGCACCTGTCAGAGAAGGAAAAAGAAAAAATCGCAAACTTCGTCGGCTTGGGCGCAGTTCGCTACGCCCTCATCGAAGTTGACATTTCGAAACCCGTCGTTTTCACATGGGACCGAGTACTGAACTTCGAAAAGAACAGCGCACCCTACATTCAGTACACACACGCCAGAGCCTGCAGCATAATGAAAAAAGCAGCTGAAAAAACCGGAGAGCCCGCCTTCGACTTGTTGAACCAGAAACTGGAACACGAAATAATACTGACAATAGCCAGCTTTCCAGACACGTTCGTCGAAGCAGCAGAATACCTCAGACCGAACCTCATCGCCGACTTTGCCAATTCCTTGGCAGACAAGTTCAACACTTTCTACAACGCGTTTCCAGTAATAAAAGCCGAACCGCAGGGACTAAGCAACGCAAGACTCGCTCTCACCGACACAGTTCGAATAGCACTTCGAAACGCACTTAACCTAATCGGCATCTTGGCTCCCGAGAAAATGTGAAGACCAAACGCATAGCATGCAACTATTCCTGATGTAATTCTCTGAGCGGTAGATGCGGGTTTTCGACGAAAAACGTTTTATGCAGTTTGGATAGCCTAGGAAATCGGTGAAGCGTTGTGAGCGATCTTGAGGAGTTCAGGCGTTACCGCGAAAAGATGAATGAACGCATCATTGCCGCTGGAAACCTTGGAATCAAACGTTTCTTCGCCTTGGACACTCGGGCATACGAAAAAGGTGGTCTAGACGTGAAGACCAAGGAGATGATGGGTTTGGTCGCTTCCACAGTATTGCGGTGCAACGACTGCATCACCTACCACGTGATCCGCTGCGTGCAGGAAGGAGTCTCAGACGAAGAGTTTTTCGAGGCGCTAAACATAGCGTTAATAGTAGGCGGCTCAATTACGATTCCCCACATAAGACGTGCAGTGGACACGCTTGACCAGTGCAGAGAGAAACAGCGGAAGGGGCAAGCAGTCAAATTGTAGCTGACACACAATTCCAGAAGTTGTCGCTAAGCCTACAAGCTTGTTTTGGTTGAAAGCTTTGAAATCAAAAATCTCTTATACTGCACTTTCAATCTAGAACGAGAGGTCTCTACATGTCCAGCTCGTACTTCAGAAAGAAGGTCAAAGCCATAGAAGTCAAAGAGAAAAGTGTGTCTGAGCTCCTAGCTGAGATGAGTGAGACGGCTTTCCAAGGGAGAAAACTCGGCGAAACTGTTGATGTTTGGGAAGCGATGCTGAAAGAGAAGGATCTCGCCATTATCATGGGTTTCTCAGGGTCTATGAGCACGGCTGGACAGTGGAAGATGATTAATTGGCTCATAGAAAACCGTTTCATTGATGTGCTGGTTTCGACCGGAGCAAACGTTTCAGAGGACATCGTGGACGCAATGGGTTATGGTTACTGGCAGGGTACGCATTATGCTGACGACGAGAAGCTTCTGAAAGCCGACATAAACAGGTATTACGACGTTTATGGGAAGGAAACTGACTACAGGGAAATGGAGTTGCTCATGACCAACGGGCTTAAGAGCCTCAAGAAAGGATACGCTTACACGTCGGCCGAGTTTCTGTACGTTTTTGGCAATTACCTCTACAAGAAAGGTGTCAAGAGCATAGTCGCGACTGCAGCGGCAAATAAAGTCCCAGTGTTTTGTCCAGCCATAACCGACAGTGCTTACGGCGAGGCTTTTCTGATGGCTAAAAATGAGGGGCATCCAATAATCTTGGATTCAGTTAAAGAGTTCGATCAGTTTGTGGGCATAGGCGAGAAAACCAAGGAGGTCGGCGTCATCTACGTTGGAGGCGGCGTGCCCAAAGACTTCACTCAGCTTCTCGCCATCTCCGTCTCGCCTAAAACGATGGATGAAGGTGTTCCGGGAAGGAAGGGCTTTCTCCGCAAAGGGATAAAAGAGTATTATTACCCGCATCGCTACGCGATTCAGATAACCACTGATTCGCCGCAGTGGGGAGGCCTATCCGGCTGCACGTTTGAAGAGGCGATAAGCTGGGGAAAAATCGATGAAACCGGGAAAAGAGCGGTGTGCTACTGCGACGCAACGATAGCCATGCCTCTCATAACTCATGCGTTAAACGAGCGAGCGAAGACAAAAAGAAAAGGGCCTGACATGTCGTGGCTCTTCAGCCACGTTTCCTAGGTTTTCCCACCCTAGCCAAGAGAGAGCCCACCATTACGGGCAGAATGAGTGAAGCGTCTCCTTCAACCATTATCTTGTCAGCTTTCTTGTTTATCTTGCCCCATGATACAGCTTCTCTGGGTCTGGCGCCTGACAGGCTTCCGTCCCATTCCACGGCAGTGCTAATGTAGACGGCGTAGTTGAGACCGTCTTTGAACTGGTTCCACCAAAGCGTATGGTGCTTTGATATTCCGCCGCCTATAAGCAACGCGCCCGTTCTCTCGGCCGTGAAAACAATATCGCTCAGCTGGCCGGAGTCTCTAAGCAGGTTGAGTCGGAAATCATGATCTTGCGAGAACAGCCAAGTCTGGTATCCTACTGCTCCGTCCGTGATGCCGGGAACGAATATAGGAATTTCGTTCTTAGCTGCCCAGTAGAGGATGGAGCTTTCATTGCAAATGCGTTTCCCAATTTCGAGGCAGAGCTGAGCTGATGAAACTTCTCTGGTGCCCATTTCCCACAAGGCTTGCAACAGCATCTGCATCTTTTTCTCGATGATTATTCCGTAGCTTTCGTTGGGAACGAGAACGTTTCCAAGGCGGTTGACGCCTTTTTCCCGCAGCCTAGAGTCGCTCATGACGAAGGAGCCCTTGTAATAGTTTTTCCAGCTTCGGGCAACATCGTGATCTATCGTTCCACACGTGGTGACGATCACGTCGACGAGCTTCCGCTTAACAAGTTCCTTCAATGCTCCTCGGGCGCCGGTGGCCACCAAGTTTCCCGTGAAAGAGAGAAACTTTACACATTTTTTGTCGTTAACCATGTCTTCCAGAATTTTGACTCCGACTGCAAGTTTTCCAGCTGTGAAACCCCAAGCTTTTCCCATCTGCAGAACAAGTTCGTCCACAGACATTTTCTCGGTAAAACTGTAATCCTCAACTGGGTCGTCCAAATCATCGCTGCTCCTAGAGGGCTTCAAGGTAGGTTTTGTAGATTGCGTTTGCAGCGTCTTTGATAGCTGTTTTCTCGGGTTCGCTCAGTTGGTCCCACATGTCTGGCCCGAGTGACCTTGCAATTCTGGCGGGGACGGTGACGTAAACGGGTTCGTGCGCAGTCTTGAACTGGCTTTGCCTAGAATAGCTCATGACTTTACCTGTGTTCAGCATGATTCCACGTATTATCTCGACGAAAGAGCCCGCCGGGCCGTATCTTGTTCCGCCTAGAACGCGTATCACTTCGCGGCTGACCTCCTTAACATAATTCTCGCATTTCGCCTTGTCGAGCGCTTGATGGTTTTCCTTGAGATATTCTTCTAAGGGATGACCGTTGATTTTGACGGTGCTCCACAGGGGAACAGCTGCTTCGCCGTGTTCTCCGCCCACGTAGGCTTCAACTGCTGCCATAGGCACATGGAGTTCTCTGCTGATGATTGTTCTGAATCTTGATGTTTCAAGGTTGGTTCCTGTTCCGATTATCTTCCTTTTGCCCTGTGCGGTTTTGTTGGCAAGTGTGGTCATGGCGTCAACCGGGTTAGTGATGACGAAGTACCATGCTTTAGGGTTGTTGTCAAGAGTCTTTTCGACTACCTCCTTGACTATTCCAGCGTTTTTTGCTGCCAAGTCTCTCCGGCTCATTTCAGGTGTGCGCGGGAAACCTGCCGTTATAACTATGAGATCCGCGTCTTTCAACTGTTTACCGTCTGTGTATGCGTTTATGTTGATGTCAAAGCCGTGGCTTGCGACGGCATGGTACATTTCCTCTTTCGTCATGTCAGCCACGCCAGATGCCTGGTCGATGAGTGAAAGTTCGTTTACATACCTCTCAAAGATCAGGGTGAATGCAACTTGTCCACCGACGCGGCCTGTGCCAGCTACTGCTATGTGAACCATGATTTCACTTCTCAAGGCAATTAGTTCTTGGGTTTAATAAAGCAATTCGTTCGAGAACAATCTAAACCTCCTTGCCGAGCTAGGTCCGATATGTTGGGTCAACCAAGAATGCACTGACTGAAGAATGTGGGCGTGCGCAAATGCTTTTGGAAGAACATGGTCAATCGACTAGGTATTCTATGATTTTCCCATAGAGATCTTTGTTTCTGGAGTCTTCGTATCCCGCGTAAATGCTTGGGTTGTCGTTAACTTCGACTACAACGTAGTTGCCGTTGAATTCTTTGATGTCAACTCCGTAGAGCCCGTTTCCTATGACATCGCAGGCTTTGAGCGCCACTTCCTTCAGTTTGGAGGGGGCGTTTTCTGTTTTGACGGCGACGGTTCTGCCCCACACGAACGATGGTTTGCCTCGGCGTTTTGCACCGTGTTTCCATCTGCCCTTGGGAATCATGTACTTGCACACGTAAAGGGTTTGACGGTTCAGCACGCCGACTCTCCAGTCGAAGGCAGTGGGCATGAACGTTTGTACAGCGAGCATGTCTGATTTTCTGAAGTATCTTTTGGCCACGTCGCGGAAGCTTGTCTCGCACGCGACCTTTTCCACGTATTTTGAGAAGCTCGTGTAAGGGGCTTTGACAACGAGGGGTTTTCCGAGGGTTTCAAAGATTTCCAGCAATCGCTTGTGATGGAGATCTTCTTTGCTCATGAAAACTGTTGGGATGTGGGGTACATCGTGTTTTTCGAAGAGATCATATAAATGTATTTTGTTGCCGCAAATCTGTATAGACTCAGGGTCGTCGACCACTTTTCTTCCCAGTTCCCAAGCCGTCTTGGAGACTACGTAGGATGTGAAAAGCGGGTCAGTTGTCGCTCTTATGAAGACCGCGTCATAGTCTGCGATTTTGGACATGTTTTCTCTGAACATGAAGTCAAATTGGTGCCCCATTCTCTGTGCTGTGCGCTGGAAGTTCTGAAGTGCAACTGCTTCTCTCTGATCTGAAAAGTTATACTTCTCTACAAAACAGGCTATCTTAGCCAACTAAGTGTTCACCCTTGCTCGACATGCGAGAAACCTCTTGGCTGACTATTTCTACGTCTGCAGACGAAATTTCTTCCAACTTCAAGCGTTGGAGCCCACACAGGTAAGCTTTGTCTCCGACTGTTTGAACGTGAAGCTTGCACATTGGAAGCTTGAAAACTTCGTAAGCTCTCATCGAAAGTTTTGCAGCTTCCCCCTCCATCGTGCATTTTCCAAAAAAAGATTTGAACGATATCATATGTCCTTTGAGCGGTTGCGCGCAAACAGCAAATTTGTAGTTCATGCTGAGACTCTTAACGGCCCTGTACAGAGCACTCTTGTTCTGCGCGACGCTGAAACCGTCATAGCAGAACGGGTTGACAGCGAAAATAACCAATGGAAAACCAAGCAGCGAGATTATCTGTTTTACCGATCCGGTGACCACGTAGGGCAAAGTTGGAATACCTACTTTGGAAGCTTTAAGAAGCAGAATGGGCGTTCTGCTGGCGTCAATTATGCTTTCGCTTGAGGGAATCACGCCGTTCCCCAAAACCTCGGCGTGCGTCGATACATAGTAGCTTGTTTTCAAGTACCTGTAGTCGTTGTTGAGATTGAGAGTAAAATCTTTTATCGATGAATTCAGGAAGGCAGCCGGTTTCATTGCATGCAAATCTATCGGTAAGTCAATGTTTGAGACTACCAGCACCCATGTGACACCAGATAACTGAAAAACTCCGTATTGCAGGTTACATATTTAAGATTAACTGTAATCAAACTGTGAAAAACACAATAAGCCGGCAAATCAGAGAGCGATGCGCGCGAGTTGGCAACAGAATCGCGATACGACATTCGCTGCAGCCTTCATTCACTTTTACAGCATCATCAACCGCGTGCACTATTCGAAAGGTTAAATGGTTATTCCGAAGGCTTCGGCAAACTTGGTTACTTTGCTGAATTCCAGAATGAAATTTCTCCCTTTGTCGGTGAGTTTGAAGACAACGTCGTCACCTTCCTCTTCCTCTTGAACAAGTCCTAACTCGATGAGCTGGCCAAGGTGTTTAATCAATCTGTCATAGGAAAGGTTTGCCCCATAAAGAATACGTGTCGGGCCCGACCTCCCGCCGTGCTTGAGTATGGAGCTGAGCATGTCTGCGTAAATGCGGGCCTTTGAGCGGTATTCCTTATGGTTTCGAGACATCTATTTTGCTCACCCTAGCCAGCATAATCAATAAGCAGACGAAGCCTGCCAGCTGCGTCAGTTGCCCAAGAAACAGGAAGGAAATGGAAAACTGTTTGAACATCATCAGCAGAAAGAACACGTGACTCAACATCATGAAGCCGAAACCTAGAAACACTAATGCAGCATCGCTACCTTTCTTCAGAAGCAAGTTCACAAAGGAATACACGGTTACGAAACCGAGCAATGTTATTGCAACGAGTTCAAGAGACGGAATGAAGAACAGTCTGGCGCTGAAGGGAACCGTGGCGGCTGCGGCGGCAACTGCTGCGACCTCTTGTTTTCCAATATTCCGCGATTGCAAAATGTAGGTTACCGCGAATAGGCTGTAGGCAATGAGCTAAGTAGACGAGTAAATCCAGACGGTGACGTTGGCAAGGCCGAGCAGTTGAGCCTGTGATGCTTCATGAACGCCTAGGATGACGGCGAAGTAAGCGAGAGCTATCAACCGCAGGAAAATCCCGATCCCAAGAACCATGAACGCTGTGTATAGCAGGGAAGAGTCCACGAGAACCAGTCGCTCTATAACCTTTCAAGGCATAGTAGCCGACGATGAAGCTTATCAGGGAGCTTACGAATTCCATCAGAAGCGTTACAAGTCCCCAATCCAAACTTCGTTTTCACCTCAACAGTGACGGCCGCTGGTCGACTCTTTTAAATAGTGTACGAATCATCCACTATCTTAATTTTCCTCTGTTTACTCTTAGAAAGATTTAATTCTTGCAGAATTTTCTGTCATAGGAACAACAGGTGAAATGGTTTGGCTGGTTTAGCCCGGTTGAAGTTTGCCATGGGAGCCGGCATATTCATCACGGCTTTCATATTTGCTGCTTTTCTAGCGTTAATAATTTTCATTATTCAATATTTCGTTGCGCCTTTGACACTAGATATCGACTTTGTTCTCATCTTGACCCTTCCACTCCTCTTCGTGCTGTTTCAGTACGCTATTGGGCCATCAATCGTGAGGTTTTCAACCCACTTGCAGTATCTTAAGCCGGGCGAGAACCCGTGGCTTGAGTCCACTGTGAAAGATCTTGCAGAAAAGAGCAAAGTGCCCATGCCTAGGCTGGCTATTGTTCCGAACACGACCCCCAACGCCTTCGTCTTCGGCAGGACTGCTCATTCGGCCACATTGGCTGTTCACGAAGGCCTTCTGCGAAACTTGAACGAAGACGAGGTGAGAGGAGTTATCGGCCATGAACTGGGGCACATAAAACACAGAGATTACGCCATAATGACGCTGCTCTCCGCTTTGCCTCTGCTGGCATATCTGGTCGCACGTGCAACTTGGTCGGCAGCGTGGCTGTCTGGAGGGTCTTCAAACAAGAAAAACCAAGGCAACATAGGAGCAGCGCTAATCGCCGTCGGCGCAATATCCTTCCTGGTCTACTTCATTTCACAGCTGAGTGTCATGCGCCTCAGCAGGCTGCGGGAACACTATTCAGACGCTTACTCGGCTTACTTGACAGGTTCGCCTAGAAGCCTAGAAAGTGCGCTTGCAAAAATCACCTATGGCCTTTCACTCTCGCCGAAACCGCCTGAGGGCGTTCGAGCATTCTACATAAGTGACCCTGCACAAGCCAAACAAGAGATACGCGAGATAATGGACAAAAAGCAAGAGTACGACTTGGATCATGACGGTGTGCTGAACGAGAAGGAGCTGGAGTTGGCTATGGAGAAAGAGGCCAAATCCACGTGGCACACAGTCAACACGTGGTTCTCAACGCATCCACCGACCTTCAAACGCATAATGCTACTGCACGAGATAGAACAAGAAATGCAAAGCGGAAAATACACGAGCGACCGCGTCTACACACATGTCTGACACGCAGACCTGTTCCTACTACAATCTCACTGCAAACCATTCTTTTCCTGCAAGTCATGATTGAACAGAGAAATCGCCTATCCCGCCGACTAATGCACGCTTTGTCATTGGTCAACAATTGGAAAATACTCGAGAGCATTGACATATCACAAGTTGCCACTGACAAGGGCGTGCGCAACTGACTGAATATTGTTTTATATGCTTTTGTTCATAATCTATACCGTTCCATCAGTCTAGCGCACGTCTAAGGTGAGGTTGAAAGTTGAAGGTAAAGCTTCTGTGTCACACAGCAGATTCGGAGCTTCTATGCGGAGCCGCAGCTGCAACGACCGTGAAGAGCGGAAAGCCCTCGGAAATCCTGCAGAAGATGGATGCCGTTATGGCCAAGCGGAAAATCAGGCAGGTGACTGGCTACGGACACGCTTCAGTCATCGAGCACGCTTCTTTCACGTTCAGCGTCGAAGACGTGTCCAGAGCCATGACGCATCAGCTAGTTAGACACCGTATCGCTTCATACACGCAGCAGAGCCAACGCTACGTAACATACGACACTATAGAGAAGTATGTGATGCCGCCGAGCATCGCCTGCAAGGGTGAGGCGAAGAAGGTTTTCGAAGAAGCACTTGGGACAATTTCTGAAACTTATCGGCAGCTTCTCAAGATGGCGATTCCGAAGGAGGATGCACGGTTCATTCTGCCGAACGCTGCAAAAACCAACATTATGGTGACAATGAATGCGCGGGAACTGCGTCACTTATTCAACCTACGATGCTGCGCGCGAGCTCAGTGGGAGATAAGAGAAGTCGCGACGGAAATGCTGAAACAGGCAAAGAAAGCTGCGCCCTCCCTCTTCGAGAACAGTGGACCTACATGTGTTGAACTTGGATATTGCCCTGAAGGAAAGATGAAGCCGCAGGAGTGCAGCGTTTCAGAGATCAGTGCGAAATTTCGAAACATATAGAGATTCTTAGTTTAGAAGATATGCGATGCCAATGTCAGGGTTGAAAGCTTTTGCCGTAACCACGAAATATTGGAGACCTGGAGAAGACTACCTGGAAGAAATAGTCAAAGCGGTCAAGGCAAAAGCCGTCGACGGCGATTTTGTCGTCGTGTCGGAGAAGGCAGTTTCAACGGCCCTCAACAACATCTTTGATGAAAGCACAGTCAAAGCTAATGCGGCGGCAAGGGTGATTGCAGGTTTTTGGATGAGGAAATGCTGGGGCTATTTTCTTGGTCCGTTATGTCGTTTTCGGAGGAAGTTGTTGTTGCAGCTTCGCAGTTACCCTTTAGATGCGGGAAGCCGGCACAAACAGGTTGCCCTGCAACAAGCTGGGTTGCTGCAGGCATTGATGTTCGGTTCTGAGGGAGGCATAGATGGAAGCAACCTTCCTTACTCTTATGTCAGCCTTCCATTGAACGGAGCTGACGAGATAGCGGAAAAGGTACGTTTGCGAGTGTGGGCAGCTTCAGAGAAAAGGGTTTGTGTGATGATCGTGGACACGGACAAGACATATTCTTTCAGGAACTTTCATTTCACCCCTCGACCGAAACCTGTTGTGGGTATTCATTCCTTCGGAGGTTTTGCAACATACGTTGTTGGGCGGTTTCTTGGATTTCGGAGAAGAGCGACGCCTTTGGCAGTGTCTGGTGGTCTCATGTCGACAGAGGTGGCTTTGAGGGTGGCTGAAGTTGCGAACCGCGCGAGGGGTCATGGGGCAGGCGGGACAGTGTGGGACATGGCTGAAGCATTCGGGGTTCCGTTGACTGATGTGAGTTGGGAGATGCTTGAGACAGTAAGACATAAACCCATAGTCATTGTTAGGAAAAGGCGGTGACACGGGTTATGGAGGATGAAACGAAGAAGCTGGATGCTTTTTTTAAGCCTCGATCCGTCGCGGTTATCGGTGCGACGAAGAGAGTAAACAAGGCTGGCCACGTGATCTTCAAGAATTTCGTTGAGAACAAGATGCGAGGCGTGTTTAAGGGCGAGCTTTACGCGGTTAACCCGAATGAAGACTCGATAATGGGGGCTAAGTGCTATCCCTCTTTAACCAAGATTCCGGATGCAGTTGAACTTATCGTTGTAGTTGTTCCTGCAGCAGCTGTTCCGAGCGTGCTGGAGGATGCAGTAGCGAAGAAAGTGAACGACGCCGTCGTCATCAGCTCCGGCTTTGGGGAGGTTGGAAATCACGAGCTCGAACAGCAGATAGTCGACATATCCAAAAAAGGCGGGATGCGACTTTTGGGACCAAACTGCCTGGGAGTCTACGATTCCAGAACAGGAGTGGACATGCTTTTTCTGCCCGAGACCAAAATATTGGCGTCTGGAGACGAAGTCATCGCTACGCCTCGACCGATTCCTGGAAACATCGCCATAGTCACCCAGAGCGGAGCCTTCGGCGTTGCGGCCTTAGATTATATGGCAGGAAGAGAAGTGGGCGTCAGCAAGTTTGTCAGTTTCGGCAACAAAGCCGACGTGAACGAGGGTGAAATGCTCAGTTACCTGTTGCATGACAGGGAAACCAGAGTTATTCTGCTGTATGTCGAAGACATCAAACGTGGACGGGATTTCATCAAGGCAGCCGAAAAAGTCACACAGAAAAAACCGGTAATTGCTATCAAGTCCGGCAGAACGATTGCAGGAGCAAGAGCCGCATCTTCACACACTGGAGCCCTGGCAGGTTCTGACAGGATATATGACGCGGTTTTCGAACAGACAGGCATTTTGAGGGCGCAAGACATGGACGAGTTTTTCCATATCGGCAAGGCCACGGATTTGCAGCCGCCTGCTGCGGGAAAAAACGTGGGAATAGTCACAGATGCCGGCGGTCCAGGCATCATGGCGGTTGACGAGTGTGAATTAAAAGGCTTGAACGTTCCGCGCTTCTCTGAGAAGACCGTGGCGAAATTTGAGAAGCTGAAGGCTGAGGGAAAACTGCCAAAGTTTGCTTCTAACTTCAACCCCATTGACATTACGGGTTCAGGGACAGATAAAATGTTTGAGATATCGACTAGAATCCTCTTCGAGGATCCTGATATCTGTGGCATAATACTGCTCGGCCTTCACCACACGCCGGCCGTGCAGGAGGAATACATTGACAAAGTAGCAGAGATGTCATTTTCTTACGAGAAGCCTATCGTGGCCTGTGACATCGGAGAAACGGAAATGGCTCTCCACACACGCGCCAGATTTGACAAGCAGGGCATCCCAGCCTATTCCTCTCCGGAAGACGCGGCGCGAGCACTTAGTGGGCTGGTTAGGTACGGGTCTTACTTGAAGAAGAAGGGATGTTTTGAAGAGTACAAGCAGAGCTTTCTGCAAAGCAAGCTGAAAAGGTATCGCAACGTTAAAGCACCGCTTTGACCTCGACGTCTTCGCCGTCCAACAGACAAAGTTTGCTGCGCAGATTCCATGGCGCGATGATCTCCAACTTGTCTTCAGGATAACCCTGGGCTTCTGGGATGACGATGCCGCACTTCAGACCTTTGAAAATGGCTTTGTAACATTTTCCGCAGCAGAAACCTGCTTCAGGCAGTATGTCCGCGCCGTCCTCCGCCAGCGCTTTTTTGAGTTTGGCGCTGTCTTCTGTGAGACACACGTCGAGTGTTCCAGAATAAGGGATGAAACCAAGCTTTTCTTCTATCTGTTTCTTGACCCATGGAAGCCCCATGAATTTGGCTCCTTCGCCTTTCCCAGAGAAAACCTTGCCGTTCAATAGCAGAGTCTTCAAGAACCAGACTTCCTTGTCGTAGCATCAATGGCCGAAATGATGAAGGAGTTGCCGAGGAAATTTCTATTTCTGCTCTTTGAGCCACATGGCGATTTGTTTCATAAGTCTGTTTGTGCTCACGTCGACTACTGGCACTATCATTTTCTCTCGAGTTTCAATTATCGGTTGGTATTTGGGCATCGGAGAGTAACCGACAAAAGTCCAGTATACCCTTCCGTGTTCCACGAGCATTTTTGCGGTGGTCTCAGTTGACGCTGGAAGTGGAAAGTAGAGGAAAACGATGCCTTCAGCCCAGTATAGGCCCGCAGGTTTGCCGCCCGCAATTATAGACGCGAACCTTGCAATATCATCCGGAGTGGCGAAAAAATCCTTCTCCATCACCACGACTTCTTTGAAAGGCTCATACTTAATAATTACTTCACTTTCGTCCACAAAGTTCACCTTTCTGTCAATGCCTATCTCGTTCAGGTTCCCTTTTAATCTTGCCATATTCCGAAGAAATATAGAGCAGTTGGGATCATAGATAGGAAAGCTGAAGCACGCACTGTTCCAGCGCTTGGCAAGGTTTCTGACGGGTGAGATGACAGACTAGAAACATAGTGTTAGTCTCAAATGCTCCAAGTTCTGTCGTCAATGACTGTTTGCCTTTCTTAGAAAAAGATATAGAGCGGACGACTGTTAAACGGTTAGACTGTCAAATTGAAGGAGCATGTTGGGATTTGCCCGAGATTCGAGTGGCTCTGGTAGGCGTGGGAAACTCCGCGTCGGCGCTGGTTCAGGGAGTTCAGTACTACAAAGATGCCGCGGAAAACGTGACCGTGCCTGGTTTGATGCACGTTAACTTTGGAGGTTACCACGTCAGGGATGTGAAGTTTGTTGCGGCTTTTGAAGTGAACAGAAACAAGATTGGGAAAGACTTGTCTGAGGCCGTTTTCACGGCGCCGAACTGCTGTGCCAAGTTTGCTGATGTTCCAAATCTGGGCGTGAAGGTTTCGCCTGCGCCGTTTCTTGACGGTGTGGCTGACCATATGAAAGAGGTCTTCAGTATTTACGATGAGAGTGAAGTCAAGCCGGTAGACGTTGTCAAGGTTTTGAAGGATTCGAAGGCGGAGATTCTTGTCAATTACCTGCCGGTTGGCAGTCATAGCGCTGCGAGGTTCTACGCTCAGGCAGCTTTGGACGCGGGCTGCGCCTTCATTAATTGTATGCCGGAATTCATCGGTTCTGACTTCGCGTGGGCTAAGAAGTTCGAGGAGAGAGGTCTTCCTGTTGCGGGAGACGACATCAAAAGCCAATTGGGCGCCACGATCCTTCATCGAAGCTTAGCAAAACTATGCGTTGACAGAGGCGTTATCATCGACGAAACCTACCAGCTAAACCTGGGTGGAGACACTGATTTCCTGAACATGACTATCGAGGAACGGTTGAAGACCAAACGCATCAGCAAGACAGAAGCAGTTACGAGTCTCGTGCCGTACGATTTGCCCACGCGCATCGGTCCATCGGACTACGTGCCTTTCCTTGGCAACAAGAAGATCTGTTATCTTTGGTTGAAGGGAAGAAAGTTCGGGGACAGGCCCTTGACGGTTATGGTGAAGCTTGAGGTTGAAGACTCGCCTAACAGCGCAGGAGTGGTTATTGACATCATACGTGCAGTGAAAATAGCGTTAGACCGCAAGATAGCTGGGCAGCTGCTAAGCATATCTTCCTACGCGTTCAAGCATCCTCCTATTCAAGTGCCAGATTCCATGGCGAAAGAGTCAGTTGAGGATTTCATACAAGGGAAAAGACAGCGATGATAAGAGACCAATCCACCGCTTCAAGCGCGGTAACCACATTTCCTAACTTCTCGAAACAGATGTGAACCGCGCGCGCCTTGAACATCTCCCCATCTCGCACCGCTCTTTCAGATTTTCCATGGTCTAGACCGGTTTTCGCGTTGAAATTCAATTGTAGTTCAACGAGCACTACAACTTCGCTGGACACGTGAAGAATGAACGCGCGCGTTGAGATCAAGCATCGAGAGTTCTGTTCAGACTCATTCAACAGGCGCACTTGCATGTTAAGGGTAAAGGGTTCTGAGGGTGAAGTCTACCCAGTATACACCGTTACAGTTTGGGTTTTCCGCAGTCAACCTTTCGGCTATGGTTTGATATGGATCTGCAAACTTAGACCACCATGCACTGTCAGAATCATAGCCTATTTGAAAGCAGGTCTTTGAAGGATAGAAATATGTTGCCCACGCGTGGAATTCGTTGGCCATGGCGTCAAGGTTGGGAAAGCTTTGGCTGTCATCAATGAACACGACGTCTGTATTGTGAATCGTCGGCATTTTCTCTATGAGCCAGTGCTTCAAGAACAATTGGTAGCTTGAGTTGTATGATTTGACCTCGTCGAGCCATCTCTGGGATTCTTCGTTGGTGACTGCCCTGCCATTTTGATACTGGTCTGACTGTAACCATTCAACGTCAAGGCCGAAGCCTATGACGCAGGAATGATGCTGGTATCGTGACATGACAAGGTCGATAAGCGTGTCTACGTTTGCATCGGCAGGCTCAACCTGCAGCCAAACTTTCAGACCTGCTGCATCGAAAGCGTTAAAGTATTTCTCATTCGGGTCTGTGCTTGAAAAGGTAATGTTTGGATAAGCCACGGAAGAATTGAAAGTAAGATGACAATTACGGCCCACTATTTCGCCGAGAACCCACACGCCGCCTGGGACCGAGTTGCTGACCTTTGAAGACATGTTCTTTGCCACGTTAATCCAGTAGCTTGGTTCCACGTCCAGCTGAAACTCGTAAGGAGAACTTCTCCATCCTGTAGAAACTTGGCTGTTTCCGCTGGCTGATTCTCCGTAATGAAGGGCCATTATCACCAAGTCGCATAAAGAAACTTTGCCATCATTGTTTATGTCGGCGTTTCTGTTCCAATTTGGATCACCCTGCCTCGAACCGAAAGCGGATGCAAGAATCTTTAGGTCCGAGAGGTCCACTTTGTTGTCTCCATTCAAGTCTCCAGGAATCGTCGCGGTTGAGATGTGAATCTGAAATGCTGTAGACAAAGCCAAGACGCTTATGAACAGTAGCATCAGACCTGGAAGAATTCTGGACATTGCTTCCACATTCAATTTGAATCCCGCTGAACAAGGAAATAACAGTTGCGTATGCATACTGTTGGCCAACGCGCGGGCCGGCTTGATCCCCAGTTGGTGCAGAATCATTCCTGTTCTTCTTTTGCCTAGTCGCTTCCAATATGGGGTTGTCTGGCAAGCTAGCTCTGACTGCAGGTGCAAATGGCTGATCGCT
Organism: Candidatus Bathyarchaeota archaeon; assembly: GCA_963838505.1. Classification (GTDB taxonomy): domain Archaea; phylum Thermoproteota; class Bathyarchaeia; order Bathyarchaeales; family Bathycorpusculaceae; genus JBEKCD01. Next base: position 462,411 of record CAWIRG010000006.1, on the reverse strand, counting down.
GGAGCCATGGCACGCCTCGCAGGAAACGGGTATGCCCCACCCTAAGCCTCCCAAAGAGAAAGAAGCGCGTGCTAGTTTCCAACCATTCTGGTGACAGAGACTGTGTGAAAAATCAAATTAACTTTATCGAGCGCCTCTCCAGCTCCAGTGCATATGATGTAGATTTATCTTCTAGAAGTTACTTCTATATAGTACAGGGGAGAATGGTTATGAACTTGACTCGCCCTTTCAGAAGAAGAGATTCCCTCGTTATTTCTATAGCTATCTTGAAGGCGGCAAGACATAGCACCAAGAAGACACACTTGCTCAATTCAGTTTCCATGAGCTATGGACAGTTCACTAGATATGTCGAATTGTTGGAAGCTCAAGGCTTCATCAGAGAATGTGAAAGCTCATATCAAACCACGAAAGAAGGCTTGGACCTGATAAATGAATTTGAATCCTCGTCATTGATACGCAGTATTCTGCCTACCTAGATTAACTCGTGACACACCAGAAGCCCCCTCTTTTTTTTCCTGATTGCCACGTGAGCTTGTGCTGAAATCGTACAATGCAAAAGCATTGGCATGTCAACAGCTAAGTTGATTTTCTCTTCTGTCAGCAATTCAAGAGTACTGTGGTCTTGGCTGTGTTTTGGCTTCGAGAAAGTGATGTTGAAGAACTTGTGACGGGACTGTAGAAGTTGCATAGATTTGCTTTGCAGCTCTGTTGCCAGTTTGCTTCTGCTGTAAGCTCTGGAGACTCATGAGGGCTCATCAAAGGCAACATGAACAGTCAAATAGTCAAAAGCACGAATGAGAGTTGCAAGATAAGAGTCTAAGAAAGTTTCTTGGGCGGAACGCATGTTTGACTATTCTGCATTTGAGATATGGGAGTTTACGAGTATTCTCTGAGCGTGTAATTGCATTTTGTGCAGCGGAGGAACTGGGTTGAGGATTCGTCTGCGCCTCTTGTTTGCACTTGCCAGACGTAGGCTAGGTTGTTGCCGCATTTGGGGCATTCTATTCTTACTGTGGGTAAGGTTCTGAGTTTCTGTTCTTCTTTGCCGATTACTGCCACGAGCTGCGTTGGCTTGTGCTGGAAGACTTTGGCAATTTTGGGTTCGATCTTCTTGGTTGGAGCGGGTTTCTTGTATCCGCATTTTGTGCAAGCTAATACGAGCGATTTTTCTGTCCCAGTTTTTCCCTTTCTAGGTTCAAGTCGAGAACCGCACTTCGGACAAAATTCCATGGGTTTTTCCCCGTCTGTTCGTTTCTTTAGCCTTAGCAAGGTCTCTTTTAAACTTTTTTATGTTGAGCTAAGTATTGTGGCTAAGCCAGCTGGCGCCAGAAGCGATTAAATGTGCTACTCGGAGAGCTTCAGGAATGCTGCTTCGCGTGGATGTGAGCTGCATTATTCTCTTAGCATCGGCTTCGCGGATGCCGCAGATTTCGATGTAAACTTTCTTGCCTCTACTTCTAGTTTCAACTTCCAACAGGGGTCCAGCGTTCTGGACGGCTTTCCAACGTTCTGCGCTATTAGGCAGTTTCGTCATGGCCGCTTGGATCTCGTCGAATTTAGGTTTGGTGCGAGTCACGACTATGACGGGCAGGTCTGTGAGAGTGTTGAGCTTCTTGATGTCGACCACGTTGAAGCCTCCGAACGTGACGCCGTCAAGCATGATCACTCTGAGTTGGCGGCAGTGTGGAGAATCAAGTATCATCGACGCTATCTTGTCTGTGGCGTCGAATCCGTCAACCTTCGCTTTCGTGCTCAGCACGCCGTCAAGCCAGCAACCGCCGCGGAAGACGACGCCCACTATTGAAACGTAGCCGTGGTGGGGTGTGAATGGTCCATCGTCGACGCCTAAGACGCGGATTTCGGGTTTTATGATGCGGAACTTTTTCTGCGGCAAAGAGTTCACTTCGGTTGCCGTCCATGTTGTAGTGGTGAACAGATGTTATAAGCCTGTTTGAGGGTACTTTGAACCGAGGTTTTTGGCAGTGCGTCGGAGATTGTTCCATTTTCAAACGGTTCGGATGGGCCTTGTCGAGGTTATGACGGACCGTGGATTGGCTTCGCTGGGCGATGCATACGTGAACTTTGTGTATTCCCTTGCACTGTCGAACAGAGAGGCTAAGCCCTTGGGCGTCAAAGTCAAGGGCACAGTGCTTGCGGAAGCTTTGAGGAAAGCTGGACTGAGGGAGTGTTTGGGCTTCAGAATGTCGCGGCATGATCTTGCGGACGCAACTGAAGCGTTGCTCGTGTACGGTTGGCTTAACGGCTGCGTCACGTTGGACGAGTCCATCCATATCTTGGGAGAGGCAGCTAGGCCGGTTGACGGTTTCGCCGCTCTCTTGGCGGTTGTTAGAAACAGGGTTACTTTTCCTTGACTGCGCGAGCTAGCTCTTTACTGAACTCTTTGTTCATCTGGCGGGCGCTGCCTAAGGCGGCTCGCAGAACCTGCTCGGGTTTGACGGTGCCTTTCGTGCGAATGTAGATAATGGCGTTCGGCGTCATCGGGTGGGGAATGTCGTAGCCGGCTAGATCGACGTTTTCTTCTTCAAGGATTTTTTTCTGCAGAACATTGCAAACTGTGTGGCCGGCACCTTCGATTTCGATTTTCAGTTCGTTAGAGGTTTTTCTGAGTACGTTAACTTTCATCTTGTTCTTCCTTCCTGCCCGTTAACAGGCCTTTCCCATAGTCGCTGGCGGTCTTGCGTTTTTCTATGCGTCCACACTTTGGACAGGACATGCCCTGCCGTTTTGGCTCTAGCAGCGTGCCGCAGTTGCTGCAGAAGGCGTAGACGACGCCGAGGTTTTTGTCTTTGGTGGAGAGATGGTACGTCCGGTTCTTGTCACTGACAACTTTGGCTCTTATTACGTCGCCTGTTTTGCACACGTCGTACATCGAATCAACGTACCTGAGGGCTACATCGGACACGTGGAGGATGCCAGTGAAAACGCCGTTGATTTCCTCTTCGCCGATCTCGAATATGCGCGCTCCAGCCGTGTCTGACTGTGCGTTGGAAATCTGTGCAAGGACCGTGCTACCCACAGTTGGAACTTTTGATGGACCAATAAGCTGATGCACTTGCACCCGTCTGTGGACGAGGTCGATGAGGACGCGACCTATTACTTTGCTGTAGATAACGCCGTCATTAACGTATGTACCAGCGTCTGGGATGAACTCTTCAATAACGCCCAGACGGTCTCCAGGCACAGCCAATTGGCCGCTTTTCTGTTCGGCAGGTTTTGAACCCATTGTTTTTTCCCTCTACCAATGTCATAGTTAGTAGTTTGTGCCCACAACGCAGGTTTGCGGCGGGCTTTGAAAGTGAATGTTAAGTAACTCTACTTTATGGTGCCTGTCAATAAACCTTTTGATTAGCAGTGTCAGCTAAAGTGTCTGGCGTGGCTTCTAAGTGCGCAGCGTTGACTAGTTTGTGGTTTAAGACTGTACTTTTCAGTATTCAACTTGAATTTAGGTTCAAGCCTTCGTAGGCATAGTGGCGTGCGCTATGGAGCGTTTTCAGCTGTTCCATGGAAAAACCAAACCGTCGTCACTACCCCGTTTTTTTTCTATAGTCAAAACGGCACAGCAGACCGAGTAGCTTCAGTGAATGGAAGGTGACGTGCCTTATGCATATTGAATATTGATTCTGAATACGACAGGTTAATATGTCACGCTGCGGGCTTTGGTGGAGCAAGCAAGATTTTCGCCCAAGAAATCGTGAAATCGGATTGTTCCGTTTTTGCTTTTGGCATATCTGCTGGAAAGAATTCGAGGTGAAAAACATGCAAAATGTGAAGGAAATTGAAGAACGAATTAGACGAATTGAGATGTGGACCTATAGGTCTAGAGCGCAGCAAATGCTGTAGCTATAGATTTCCTGGTTTTCTGTTTCTAGCAGGCGCTTTTCTGCTCAAGATGTTCTGTTGACACTAATCAGGGAGGCTAAGAGACAATTTTCTTCGCGCGCGCTCTGGTTCTAGGAGCTGCCAAGGCTGTTGGCGCAAGATTGTTCAGTTTCAAGTCATGAATTGTTCAATGACATTGTAAAGTACGCTTGTTCCAAACACGAGGTTTTCGATGGATATGCGTTCATCTATTCCATGGATGGTTTCTTGCATTTCTGAGTATGAAGTTTCTGGGCGGACTGGGTGGAAACCGTAGCAAATGCTGCCTCTCTTCCTGAAAAAGCGAGAGTCTGTGCCGCCGTTAAGCATGACTGGAACGAAACTGCATTCGGGTTCATACTCTTTCAAGACTTTCTCGATTTGCTCGTGGAGCGGGGTTTTCAGCTTTGATTCAGAGGGTTCGTTCGCTTGAATTGTTTCGAAGGTCAACTTGTCCAAGCATGCGTCTTCTAAGAGTTTCTTGATTTCGCTCATGGTTTTCTTTGGACTTTGGCCCGGCAGAACTCGGCAGTCAAAAACTGCTTCACATTCCGACGGGATAATGTTTTCTTTCATTCCTCCTTGAATCATCGTGGGTGTTACCGTCATCCTGAGCCTAGCGCGAAGTTCTTCCGCAAAGTACTTGTCCTTCTTGGCAAGCTTGTCCAAAATCTCGTCGCCATCAGCAGGGTTTCTGAGCAAGGCCGACAACTCTCGAAATTGGCTGGACTTTGACAGTTCAGTCAGGCACTGTTTGACAGTGGGAACAAGCGAGGCTTCTGGGCGAAAGCTGCCGAGTTTCTCGACTACCTTGTTCATTCGCAGAATGGCGTTATCCGCGGCACCGGGCACCGAGCCGTGTCCCGGGGTCCCGCCTGCCTTGACCCTGAACCATAGAATACCTTTCTCTGCAGCGTTTATCGTGAAAACGTTTCTTCCGTCGATTTTCAGAGCCATTCCCCCTCCCTCATTTAGAACATAGTCTGCGCTGACCTTCTCAGGATGATTCCTGACCAGCCAGCCTGCACCTGCCTCGCCGCCCTGTTCTTCATCAGCAGTTGCAGCCAGTATCACCTCGCCCTTCAGTTTCACACCGTTTCTTTTCAGAAGATTAAGAGCCATGACCTCTACAGCTGTCATTCCCTTCATGTCCAACGCACCACGACCCCACACAAAACCGTCCTTGACCACACCGCCGAAAGGATCAACACTCCATTCTTTCTCGTTTGCAGCCACAACATCCAAGTGCGAAAGCAGAAGCAAACTTGGCTTGCCGCCGCCATTCTTAAGTCGGGTTACCACGCTGCCTCTTCCAGCAGCAGACTCGAACAAGTCACATTTGAAACCGTCCCGTTCCAATTCCTCTGCAACGTATTTTGCAGCCACAACCTCGTTTCCAGGAGGATTAGTCGTGTCTATTTTGATCAGTCCGCTGAGAAAATCGGCAACTTCTTCTTCAACTTCTCTGAAAAGCCTTCCACGCACCTTTCCTCACCAACTGTCCAGTTTGCAAGACTTATTGTTTAAGGCTTTCTGCTTGGTCACTCTGAACCAGCAGGTTTATGATAAACAGGTTTTTGACACGCTGGGTCGCTTCGACCGTCAGTGACAGGTATCCCGCGCCTTGGGTTTGCACCTCGTTTTGCAAAAGCATACATCTTGTTTGAGTCTTGTCCGGTATGAGTGCCCCTCATTACAGGATACCTGCATTTTGTTCAAACGTGCAATAGCTGACGGCAACGTGCCGAGTCTCATCTCTTTTGAGAGAATAACACAATAATGATTAACGGAAACTCAAGGATATGAGCCGTTGTAGAGTTCAGGCGAGAATCTCTGTTAAGTCTCTTTTCTCCAAGAATGTCCCTACAGAGAGGTCGCCCCCAGGGTAGGGATAGAATTGTAAGGGTGTGGAGCCGTTTGAGAGAACTTGAAAAGTTAAAGTGAACAATGTGCCGTTACCACTCGCATCCTTTGTGTCATTGCCCAGTTTCGTGTCGACGAAAATGACCCGTGCTGTGGGTGGCGTGGTGTTCATGGGCTGAGCAGTGTTATTTAGGGTTGCAGTTGGTCCAGTCGAGCTTAGAAATGGCCCTTCGGTGATGCCGGTGATGATTAAGACTTGAGGATCATAACGCATGTCCACCTGTACCGCATAGATATTAACGGTGTTTTCGACGGTCACGTTAACAGTGAAAACTGATCCGACGGCGAGTCTTCCAATGCTTGGCGGCTCTATTCTAATAGCAGGTGCAGCGACGCTCGAAAGAGGAAATACTAGAACAAGGATTAAGACAATAGCTACAAGTAACAATGCCAGCCCAATGACTATTACGGATATTCTTTTCATGAAGTATCTGAAGTAGGCTTTCGCACTCAGGTTTTTATTGTTTACGGAAGAGTCCCACCAGCACTACGCCTCAGAACGTGACTTAGCGTCACGACGGATGCACGTCATCAGCCGACCGTTCCGCATGCACATGTGTTTCTGAAATTGCTCTTTCAATTGTAATATGATCGAGTTGCGCCTACTTGACGATGCTCCCCAATCCGATGTGCATTACTCGTAGACTGAACAAAGTCAAAAGCTGAAATCTGCATCACAAACGAATTTGAAACGGGCATGCACGTGAAAAATCGGGCAAATGAGGCAGTTTGGAACAAAGGCATTTGTACCACGTGAACCCGCCTAAGCACGTAAATGTTCTAGGCGCAACGCTGTTTCATTTTCTTTCGATAACGTAGAGATCTACCGCAAATTTGTGCTGTTTTTTGGTGTGAAAACCGAACATGTGGGGGATAGTCATGACCATCGGGTAGACGGCTTTGACTGTTCCACCGTTTTTTTCAACAAACAGTCTGAGAAACGTCTTGGGGGGGAAACGAACGGCGTCAACCTTTGAAGAGTCTGCTCTTCTCTTGACACGCACGACGTCTTGCGTGCCCTTGTGGATTGAGTAGACGGCTTTGCCCATCTTCAAGGCTTTTTCTAGAAACTTGCGATCTGCGCCTCTCTGTTGTACGCCGAAAGGTGGGTTTTGTAGCACAGTGTCAAATTCTCCGCAAACAGTGTCTATGTCCGTGGCGACCCATTGCACTTTTTCTTTCAGTCCAGCGTTGACACTGTTTTCTGAGGCAACTTTCAAAGCCTTCTTGTCTATGTCTACGCCGACGGTCTGTTTTGCGCCAAGGAAGGCAGCTCCCAAGGCCAATCTTCCCGTGCCACATCCCAAGTCTAGAATGGTTTTGTCGACAATGTCATTGTAGGTGTAGGCTGCCAAATAGAGCATTTGAGCGGCAACGCTGACAGAAACGGTGTATTGCTCGAGGCTTGGACTGGGTGCCGGATGCGGTTTGACCTTTGAAAGCAGCATTTCCAAATCTAACTTTCGAGCAAACCTTTTTTGCATAGTTCTTCCCACGATAGCTTGCCGAGAGCCACCAACGTTTCGTTGGCGGTCAGCATAGGCTTTTTGAATCTGGCTGCATCGTCAAGCGATATTCTGGGGCAGGCCGTGTTTACATAGGCATCAATGGAAGGAAACTCGAGCAGGGCCTCTGGCGTGACTTCCTTTAAAGCGAAGAGATGCGCAGTCTTCCCTTCTCTTTCGAGTTTCTCTCTCAGTTCAAACGCTTCTTCGAGTCTTTTCTGTCCAGGTTTCATTCCTACAAGAACAGCGAAGTTTTTCGCCTCTTTTGCTTGCTGTACCTGCGCCCATCTTTGTTTGAGGATTTTTTCGGCTTCTTTATCCACAGAAGTCGTCGTGTTGTCGTATGGGTCAGCAATGACCGTGGGCTTTGATGTTGAAAGGGCTACACCTATTGCGTGAAACCGTCCGCCGCCGATGAAGAGGAATGCTTCGACGTCTTTCGCAATTGAAACTGCGTTGCTGTAGTCACATCCGATGACTTGTCCCGGGTAACTTAGGCGTCCGGTGTCGCCGATTACAACGATTTTTCCTCGGCGAGTTAGTATCTCTCTCACTTCGTCGAGTGTTTGCACATGTTGAACCGTTGTGACGAGGCCTATCCAGTGCCATTTCTGCAGTGCCGGCAAAGCCTTCTCGACGACTGAGGAAACGTTCAGCGCTGCCCGTGCTTCAACGTAAATCGTTGGAAACCGCTCGTGCTTCGCCTGTTTGGAGTGACCGTAGTGAATTATCAGGTCTGCCCCTAGGCTTTCAGCGTCTGCTATTGCTAAGTCGCATGCGCCGTAGCATGGATCCGCTGAGACTATGGGAAGGACCCCGAGTTTTTCAATCGCCTTCGCTATGCGCGGCGCTTCGGGTTTTAGACCTTCAGGGAACTGAAGAAGAACGCGTTTTGCGCCGACCTTTAGGATTTCCTGCTTAACTCTTTCCTCTTCAAAATCAAACAGTCTCATTCTCACACTTCACGACGAGTCGAGGAAACTAGCTTGTGGTTTTGGGAAAAAATGGACTATTCGAATCTATTCTGTCCATTCCCAATCTTGTATAGGTTTCTTAAGCGGGTGACCGAGGGCTCTTGCTTCCTGTTCTGCGAGTCGTTCCAGAATTATCTTTTGTTCCACGCTCGCAACGAGTTTCTTCGTGGCAACCACGGCGTCGTTGTTCACTGAGATACTGTCGATTCCGACTCTGACTAAGAACTCAGCAAAGTCTGGCAGGTTTGAAGGGCCTTCTCCGCAGATTGACACGGTTGCTCCATTCTCGTGGGCGACTCTGATGAGGTGTGCAAGTATCCTTTTCACGGCGGGGTCTCTCTCGTCGAAGTACCCCATCAGCCCCAAACGTTCCGAGTCTCTGTCAATCATGAGTATTCCCTGGGTCATGTCGTTTGAGCCTATCGAAAACCCGTCTGCGAGCTTCGAGAATTCATCTGCAAGTATGGCGATTGAAGGGGTCTCCGCCATAAACCACACTTTGAAGTCCTTAGACCTTTCTAAGCCTTCTTGGCGCATGATTTCTAACACTGCTTTTGCTTCCCACAATGTTCGAACAACTGGAAGCATGGCCCAAACGTTTTTCAGGCCCCACTCTTTGCGGCATTTGACGATGGCTTGACATTCTAGTCTGAAGGCTTTTTCATACCATTTGCTTATGTAGCGGCTGCAGCCTCTCCATCCGAGCATTGGGTTGGCTTCTACGATTTCGTATTTTTCGCCGCCTTTCAATTCTCGGTACTCGTTGGTTTTGAAGTCGCTGAAACGAACTACAACTGGGCGAGGCATTATTCCCCTTGCGACTGTTCCTATTCCTTCTGCCAGTTTGTCTACGAACAGTTGGCTTTGTCCAGTTTCAACGAACTTCATCGGGTGTTCGCCAATGGAACTTGCCAAGATGAACTCGATGCGCATCAGTCCTATGCCTTCAAACGGTAGATCCTTGTAGGCATCAACTTTCTCGGGCACGCCCAAGTTCATGTAAATCTTTGTTGCAGTGACAGGCACTGATTGATAAATGCCCGCGGCAACTCCTGTGGGACCTGCAACTGCTCCAGCAGCTGACGTGAGCTGTTGGGTCAGCGCTTCCATTATTCCTTCGTAGACGATTCCGCTTCTCGAGTCAACCGTGTAGGGTTTGCCAGTTTTCATGAGTTGCGTGGCGTTTTCTGTTCCAACGACGCAGGGTATGCCTAGTTCACGGCTTACGATTGCAGCGTGGCATGTTACGCCGCCTTTGTCAGTGACTATTGCGCCTGCTAACTTCATGAAGGGCACGTAATCAGGGTTTGTCATGTCTGTAACGAGAATGTCGCCTTTCTGCATCACCCTAGCTGCTTCTTCAGGGTTTGCCACGACTTTCGCTTTGCCTGCTCCAAAGCCTCTTTTGCCAGCAGCAATTCCCTTCACAACTACTTTCAGTGCTTCAGCCTTCTTTGTTTCTTCCACTTCCTCTCCTGCTGGCCCTTCCCCTATCTTCGCCGACCACACTGTTTCCGGCCTTGACTGCACAATGAAAACGTTGTTCGGGTACGGAATGTCCTTGTCTATGGCCCATTCAATGTCTTGGGGCTTTCCGTAATGCTGCTCGATACGCTTCGCTAACTCTGCTAGTCTGTTAATCTCATCGTTGCTTATGCAAGGCTGATCCTGCATTTTCAGAGGAACCTCACCGTGCACTGTGTCTCCAGTTTTTGGGTCGCGGACGTATTGGACTGTTTTCTTGACCACTCGTTTTTCAGTAACTTTCAGCGTTTCCTTGTCAACGACAAAATCGTCCGGATTGACTGAACCTGACACGACGGCTTCACCTAGGCCGTAGTTGCCATCGATGACTATTTGGTTAGTGTTCCCTGTGACAGGGTTTAATGTGAACATGACTCCTGCAGCTCTGGAGTTGACCATTTTCTGAACCCCAACGCTTATGAAGACTTTCTCATGAGCGAACCCTTTCTCGTTGCGGTAGAAAAGGGCACGCGGCGTGAAGAGACTGGACCAACACTTCAAAGCGTTAGCGACAACTTCGTCGGCGCCTCTGATGTTCAGAAAGGTCTCCTGCTGTCCTGCAAAAGACGCGTCCGCCAAATCCTCGGCTGTGGCGCTCGACCTTACGGCTACGAAAACGTCTTTCATCTTCAGTTTTCTGCACAAATCCTCGTAAGCTGATTTTATGGCTTTCTCAATGTCTTTGGGGACACGTGTGGACTCTATCAGTTTGCGTATCTTCTTAGACGCCAACTCGCCTTGTTTGGGATCGTCCGGCGTGGTCATGGTCTCATTGATGATGTCATAGATTTTGGCTGCAATACCCGTATCTTCAATGAATCTCTTGTAAGCATAAGCTGTAATCGCGAAACCATATGGAACTGGCAGATGAGCATATGTCATTTCGCCAAGGTTTGCGTTTTTGCCTCCCACTGACGGGATGTCTGTTCTTCTCAAATTTTCGAACCAGATTATCAGGTCCTGTCGCATTTCACTCAATCGTCTTCGCCTCTTCTGTCTGCATTTTCTCAACCACTATTCTGCAGGGCATAGGAAGCTTGGCAGAACCGCGTTTCAACGATTGCCTAGCAAGCTCAACTGCGTCAGCGTTAACCCGCACGCTGATGATCGTCTGGTCGGGCCGAACACGAGCAGCCGTTCCGATAGGTGTTCCAAAGGATCTCCGCATGCCTTGCTGAAGCCTGTCTGCATGCGCTCCAAAAATCATCTTGTTCTCTCTGAGAATCGTGTGAGGATAGGGGTGTACCTGCAGCTGATAGTTATTTACAAGTTTCTCCATCAATTGGCGGTTTGTCGCCACACGTGCCGCTTCCAAGGCGTTGTGGCGAATTTGAGCGCTCTGTAACGAAATGAGCTTGGCCTCGTACTGAAACTTTGCCTTTGTATCTCCCATCGTGAATTTCGTTATCTTCGGCGGAGGGAAGCCTCTCACATACTTCTTTCGGGTGTAATTTTGTCCCTTAACAGGTCTGTAATTCTTCGCGTGCATTTTGAATCCCCCTCTTGAAAAACATGACCACATATTTAAGCATTAATGGGCCTTTAGCAGGCCTTCGTGAAACAGCTGATTCCACAGAGATGACGTTGTTAACAGGGATGAATTCTGTACTGGCTCCTCACAACCATTATTCTCTTATGTATCAAACAACATTACTAATGTGTTTTCAGCATGGCTCTCCACAGCACGAGAACTTATGTGTTTATTCCTGGAAAGAATTGGAAGCTTTCGCTAGCGGAGCTTGCTTCGTTTTTCAATGCCAGAAACTGTGCATTCGAGTTGCCCGATGTTACAAAAACGTTCTTCGTCGCAAACATTCACGAGAGTCTCAGTGCCTCTGCCATTGCAGATTTGGGCGGAATTATCAAGATTGGCAAAGTAGCCACGGCCATCTCAACACAAACAGTGGAAGAGGCTTTTCTTCAAGGCAACAAGCAGGCTCAAATGGACGTGAGAATGGCTCTTTCATCAAGCGACATAGAGAACGAAATGCTCTTGTCCTCCTCACGGAAAACTCTCTTCGGTGTAAGCGTTTACAACGCAGAAAAGTCTTTGTTTCCAGTTTCCAAGGTCATGCAACGATTTCTAGGTAACTCTCTAAAACGTGATTTGGCAGTTCATGGCGAAAAATCAGGGTTCATGGGTTTCCCCAAGGGAAGACGCGAACCGCAACTTACCCACATAGAAGTTCTGAAGAAAAACCTAGTTGAAAAGAAAGCGGAAATCCTTTTCTGCGTGGGAAGACAGCGAGCATTCCTGTCTACCACCGTGGCCGTGCATAACCCCTTCGAATTCCAGAAACGGGACATAGGCAGGCCAGTTCAACGTAAGATCTTCGCCATATCACCGAGGCTTGCAAGGATAATGACAAACCAAGCCTCGTGCACATCCGGGAAAACTCTTCTCGATCCATTCTGTGGAGTCGGCACAATCCTTCAGGAAGCACTCTTGGCGGGGGCAGAAGTGATTGGAATGGATCTGAACCCGTGGTGTGTCAACGCTTCCAAAGAGAACCTCCAGTGGCTCATGAAAGAATACGGGTTAGAAAGGGCAAAATACACGGTTCTTGTGGGAAACTCACGCAGATTACCTAAAGGAATTCAACAGGAAGTGGACTGCATAGCAACAGAACCCGATTTGGGTCCAGCGCTACGCCACATTCCTACAACGGCTTACGCGACAAAAATCATTGAGAACCACCTTTCTCTGTACTATGATTTTCTAGAGGGAGCCTACAGAACACTGAAAAGCGGAGGGCGTTTGGTGCTTGTAACGCCTTGCATCAAAACGCGTTCAGAAAAACCAGTTACTATGCAAATTGAAGAGAAAGCTGTGAGTGTCGGCTTCAAAAGAGTTTATCCATTTGAACACACTGTCTTTGGTCACGCTATTGTTCCACAGGGAGAATCTGACGAAAACAAGTTCCTTTGTCGACATGGAAGAGAGACACAAGATCGGACGGGAAATACATGTTTTCCAAAAATAGAAACAGAGCGTGTGACGACCAATGCATACACGAGAACAACTTGTCGAGTGAAGTTCGAGAAGACATGGTCTGCCACTGTCGATCTACAGCAGTGTTCCTCTGATCACGCCGAGCGCGCGCCTAGCAGGTTTCTTGTGTGTCAGTTCATGATAAGGCAAAGCTTGCGATGGGAGTCTCTTTCCTGTCCTGTTCGCAGAATAGAACGTTGTTGATTATCTTTTCTTGCGTTTCCTGAAGGTCAGTATTAGCGCGGATGCAGCAATTAAGGTCATGTAGACGCCGTAATAGGACGCTGAAGGCAGTTTAGCAAATGATACCGAGTATCCGCCGACAGTGTTCGTAGGCTGGTTAGGATTCTGGTAGTATGCGGTCGCAACGTGAGGTGCATCCATGTTAACCATGATTGCCACCGTGCCGTTCCCCTGGGAAGTACCATCAACGTCCCAGTACAAGAACGTGTAATTGGCAACACTGGGAGCTGTGAGAGGTACGCTTGCTGACTGATCGTACCATCCGCTACCAGCGGGATATGCTGTTCCCGAGGGTGAGGACGTTACCGTCAAGTAATACTGAGTCTTCCAGTTCCATGTGACGCTCGATCCCTGCGTGATTATGAAGTTTGCGCTTGCAACTGTTCCCGAAGCCGGAACACTGCCTGTTCCTGTCCATCCTGTGCAGATGTATTGAGTGCCCGCGGGTCCTGAGTGCTGGGGAACCCACGGATGTCGTGATGCTTGCTCCGCTGTCGAACCATCCGTTAGCCGGAGTTGGAGAGCCGTATGGGGAGGAAGAGGCAAAGTAGTACTGGGTCTTGTAGTTACCCACGATACTTCCGAAACTGGAGACCAACAGTGTCCCGCTCTGTGAGGTCACCATTCCTGTTGTGCTGGTCCAAACGTACTGTTTGTCGTTTGCGGTGACGACTAGAGGAGATTGGAATGCAAAGCTGTGTGACGTGCCGTTGTCCAGCCAGAACGTGACCGGCAGCTGAGATCCATTGTAGTTAACCAGATCCACAGCAGCAATTGTTCCTGTAAAGTCTGAGCCGACACCTGACTGGTCGAAGACCACTTTGAACTGGGCTACGTAGTTTGCCGTTACGGTTTTCGCCTGCGTCCATCGACACGTTGGTAGAGGAATTTGTCGGATCGGTTATTTCGGTCATGTTTCCAGTTGTCCACCCGTTGAACCTGTACCGCGAGGAACCAGACACGATGTCTACGAATGCGGGTGTCGATATCGTGGCGTTTGTTCCAGCATCGTACCACCCTGCGCCTGAGGGCGAGTTAACGCCCGTCGGGCTTGTTGCCAACGTGAGATAGTATTGGGTCTTGTAGTATCCTGTGACGAATCCAGGTCCCGTGACCGTTATGGACCCGCTTTGGGAGGTGGACAAGCCTGTCGTGTAAGACCAGACGTACTGTTTGGCGTTCGAAGCGACCACTAGCGGTGATTGGAATGCGAACGTGTGAACTGAGCCTGGGTCCCACCAGAACGAAACCGGCAATTGCGCCTCGGTGTAGTTGACGCCGTCGACCGTCAGAACTGGGCCTGTCCAGTCTGATCCTACGCCAGGGTCAAATGTGACTTCGTATTTGATTTGAGCAACATAGTTTCCAGTCACGCTTCCAGATCCCGTGACGGTCAGTATTGAACTTTGAGCAGCCGACAGCCCTGATGTGGAATTCCAACTGTACTGCATGCTTGCGTTGACTGGAAGAGGTGAAGAGAACGCGAAAGTATGCGAAGAACCGTTGTCCCACCAGAAGGAAACAGGCAGAGAACTGAATGCGTATGTGTTTGAATCAACGGTTACAACGGTGCCAGTGAAGTCTGGGCCGACGCCTGTTTGGCTGAAGGTCAGTTGATATTGAACCTGATAGTTGCCTGTAATCGCTGTCACGCTAGCCACAGTCACTGGAGAGGGTAGTCCTGTGACACCGATTAGGGTAAATCGCATTCCTGTGGTTGAACTGGACACGTTGCCGTAGGAATAAGTGACTGAGCCGCCGCTGTCAACCCAGATAGCATAAGGCAGTTGCCCGTACGTCAACGGGTTACCATTAACGGTTACGACTGTACTAGAGGCTGAAGAGTCAAGACCTGAACTGTCAAACGTGACGGTGTACTGGGCCTTCCAATTCCACATGATGCTCGAAGGCGCACCAATGGTGAATGTCACAGACGAAGCGCCTGCCAGAAGAAGGAACGCTTCCCGTTCCTGTCCAACCCGTACACACATACTGAATGCCCGAACCACCAGACACGGAGACGTCACCGACTCTGTTATGCCTGACCCAGAATCAAACCAACCACTAACAGGAGATCGGCGAATCATACGCAGAAGTCACAGTCAAGTAATACTGAGTCTTCCAGTTCCATGTCATGCTGAAGGTGCGCTAATCGTAAACGTCACAGATGAGGCGCTTCCAGAAGATGGCACGCTGCCAGAGCCAGACCAGCCCGTGCAGACATATTGAGTTCCTGCTGGACCAGATGCAGGAGACGTGACAGATTCAGTTATGCCAGACCCAGAATCAAACCAACCACTAACAGGACTCGGCGAATCATACGCAGAAGTCACAGTCAAGTAATACTGAGTCTTCCAGTTCCACGTGATGGTTGACGGCGTATTAATTGTGAACGTCACGGATAAACCGCCTCCAGAAGAAGGCACGCTTCCCGTTCCTGTCCAACCTGTACACATATACTGAATTCCTGAACCACCAGACACGGGAGATGTCACCGACTCTGTTATGCCTGACCCAGAATCAAACCAACCGCTAACAGGAGACGGGCGAATCGTAGGGTGATGTGACTGTGAGGTAGTATTGAGTCTTGTAGTTGCCGATTATGCTTCCATAAGCTGATACGGTTATGGAGCCGGTTTGCAGGGACGATAGGCCAGTGGTGCTTGTCCAAAGGTACTGCTCAGAGTTTGCGCCTACGATGAGAGGTGATTGGAAGCTGAAGGTGTGGATTGAACCTACAGTCCACGAAAACGAAACTGGCAATTGCGTCTTAGAATAACTGACTGAGTCTATCGTGACCACGGTGCCTGTGAAGTCGGAACCGACTCCCACTTGGTCAAAGGTGACCTGATTTTGCACAACATAGTTTCCGACGACGCTGCCTGAAGCCGCCACTGTCAGCGTTCCACTTTGCAACGTTGACAGCCCCGACGTTGAACTCCAAGTGTACTGTTTGTTGCCCACGACCAATGGCGAGGCAAAAGAGAAGCTGTGGCTGGAGCCACTGTCCCACCAGAAGGAAACGGGCAGATTACTCACCGCATAGTTGACGCTGTCAACGCTTGCCACCGTTCCAGAAAAGTCCACGCCAACGCCAGTTTGGTCAAACGTCACTTGGTACTGGGTCTTCCAGTTCCACACGATAGCTGAAGGTGCACTAATCGTAAACGTCACAGATGAGGCGCTTCCAGAAGATGGCACGCTGCCAGAGCCAGACCAGCCCGTGCAGACATATTGAGTTCCTGCTGGACCAGATGCAGGAGACGTGACAGATTCAGTTATGCCAGACCCAGAATCAAACCAACCACTAACAGGACTCGGCGAATCATACGCAGAAGTCACAGTCAAGTAATACTGAGTCTTCCAGTTCCACGTGATGGTTGACGGCGTATTGATTGTGAACGTCACGGATAAACCGCCTCCAGAAGAAGGCACGCTTCCCGTTCCAGTCCAACCCGTACACACATACTTGATACCCGAACCGCCAGACACAGGAGAAGCCACCGACTCAGTTATGACCGTGCCGGAGTCAGACCAACCACTCGATGGAGAAGGCGAACCATGCGCAGAAGTGACAGTCAAGTAGTATTGCACGACGTAGGTTCCGGTTATGGTACTAGAACCTGTGACGGTGAATGGCGAAGACGAACCCGTGACCGAGCTAAGCCTAAACTGCTTCCCAGAAACAGAACTCGAAACAATGGAAGTATAAGAATACGTGACGGAAGAACCACTGTCAACCCACAACGCATACGGCAGATCTCCAAATGCCTTTGCATTGCTGTTCACTGTAACAACAGTTCCCGTCGCAGCGGAGTCGAGTCCAGCTTGGCCGAATGTAACCTGATACTGCATCACATAGTTTCCCGTTATGGTGTTGGAACCTGTGACGGTGATCGGCGAAGACGAACCCGTGACTGAGCTAAGCCTAAACTGCTTCCCAGAAACAGAACTCGAAACAACAGAACCATAAGAATACGCAACCGAAGAACCACTGTCAACCCAGAAAGCGTAGGGAAGAGTTGAAAATATCTTTGGACTTCCGTTTACTGTTACGATTGTGCCACTGGCTGTCGAATCCAGACCTGTTTGAGCAAACGTGACCAAGTATTGGACGACGTAGTTTCCAGTTATGGTACTAGAACCTGTGACGGTGATCGGCGAAGACGAACCCGTGACCGAGCTAAGCCTAAACTGCTTCCCAGAAACAGAACTCGAAACAATGGAAGTATAAGAATACGTGACGGAAGAACCACTATCAACCCACAACGTATACGGCAGACTTGTGTAGGTCTTGGACGTTCCGTTCACGGTTACGACTGTTCCCGTGGCAGTGCTGTCCAAACCTGTATGAGTAAACGTGACGAGATACTGAGTTACGTAGTTGCCTGTGACGGTTACAGGTGCAGTGATGGTGATTGGTGTGGAAGGACCTGAAACGTTGGCAAGCCTGAATTGCTGGCCTGTAGCGGAACTGGTGACGATGGAATTGTAAGAATAAGTGACGGATGCGCCTGTATCGATCCACAATGTGTATGGAAGGTCAGAGTATCCCTTGCTTCCACCGTTCACGGTTACGACCGTTCCTGTGGCGCCCGTTGAAAGACCTGTTTGGGCGAATGTTGCCAAATACTGTAAGACGTAATGAGCTGTCGCCGTGTGGTTAGCGGTCATGAAAACTGTTATTGGGTTTGTTGCGCCTTGTGATGCTCCGTCAACGTCCCAGTTGTTGAATCTGTAACGAGTATTGGATGAAACGTTCACGTATGTCGGAGCTGTTAGTACGGCATTAGTGGCATTATTGTACAATCCTTGACCTGGAATAGTTGTAATTCCGTTAGGGGCAGTTAAAACAGTCAGGTAATACTGTTGCACCGGCATAGGGCAGGATAGAGTAACCAGTATTGGATGGTCTTCTGTTGGCGCTACGCCGCTGCCAGCAATATCGTTGACTTGTATAACGTATGTTTGTGCCGCAGCATTCCAAACAGCTCCATGGCCCGACAAATAATCGTGAGTTTCTGTGTTTCCGTTCTTGTACGTGTAGACTCGTGCCGGGGCGTTCGGCCACACGGACGTGTAATTCTGCCATTTGAATGTGAAGTAGACGTACCAGCAGGATTGGTGAGAGTCAAATCCGATGTTGCTTGCATTGCTGCGCAGGATTGAGGCGGTGTACCCGGGGTTTCGGTATTTCTGAGCGTTCGTGTTAGCCAAGTTTGGCTGTGTCATATTGTCATATTTGATTTCAAAACCTGTCTGTGAAACCGGAGCCTTTGTCCAGGTACCGCTCTGGTTTGTGTATGCCGTCACTTCGACCCCAGACATGGGTGCTGAAGAGAACAACTGAACGACTCTGAAGAAGGTCACGCAGTTCACTGAGACTACGGCGGTCGCCGTGCCTGTCGCTCCGTTGTCGTCGACGATGATTAACTGAACTGTGTAAGTTCCGTCAAGCGCATATGAGTGGGTTATCGTTGGAGTAGTCATAACTACAGCTGACCCGTCGCCGAAGTCCCACGCATATGTCACGATGGTGCCAGAGTTGTCATAACTCGATGAAGCATCGAAAAGAATGGTTTCTCTGGGAGTTGGAATGTTCGGAGAATATGTAAACGAGGCCACAGGAGCTTGATCAGCGCTCGCTCGCTTGACTTGTAAAGACAAGATTGATAGTGTTAGGAATAATGATAAAACAACTACGATGAGAATGCGCGATACTGTCTGCTTCTTCACAGTCTCCTCTCCCTCTCGATATAAGTATCTCAGGTTGTAAGCATTTAAACGTTATGGAACTCTCTTCTATCAGCATGCTGTTCTTTGCATTTGATTCTTTTTCTGTTTGATAATAACGAGAATCGGCAAATCATGCTCAAGCTAGGCTTGACCGAAACCAGTTCCCTTGCATCGATCAGCAATTTTTCGGTTCAGTTTGGCTTTGTCACTATCAAGATTCCACGTGCAGTTCAAGGCTCGTTTGGCGTTCGCGAGAAGTCACGTTTCTTTCTCTTTCGAGTGTTCCATCTCTTCCTCAACAACGCCTGGAGCGGGAGGGATTCGGAGTGGCGATTCACTGGTCGACATTGGAACATCCTCTTTTTCGAGTTCGCGTTCGCGCGATGCAAGCTTGCGTTCATTGATTATGCGGTTCAACTCTCTTTCCTTTTCTGCTGGGATTAATTGATTAAGTTTGTCGAGAAGCCTTTTTGCGTCCTTCGGTTCGAGTGGAATTACTACGTCTCTATGTAGAGGTTGCTTTATCGTCACATTTCCTTTCTTGTCCATTTGGACGGAATCTACATCACACAGTCGAACGTGCAGCGGAGCAAAGATTGCCAGAATGTTCCCCAACGTCTGCTTCAAAATCTGTGTGTTTTCGAGCGCTTCCTCCAATTCGTTTCGAAAACTTCCCTTGAGGTCTATCTTAAGCATTCTTTCGTAGACTCTGACTGTCAATTGGGGCCTCTCGATAATGAGCAGAGCTTGTGGCTCAGGCATGATCAACACCAATCTTTGATCAAGCATGCAAAAGCTAATAAGCATTTTGAAAGCCAACGTGCACCTTTGAAAACTGTTTTCTGCAGTTGCCAGTCGCAGACACACTACAGCCTTGATTGGCGTTCGAGCAGAACCTGAAAGCCGAGAGAATTAGGAAAGGTTCAGGAGGCAATCGCTTGCCTTCGTTCAAATGCAACAGGGCCGTCATTGACTGTGCGTTTGGACGACGGCAAAAACGGAAGTATCCTACAGTTGCTTTTGTAAGTTGTTAGATGGTTTTCTTCTGTAATCTTATCTCGTCTCTGACTGGTAGTCCGCCGATGCCTTGCAAGACGGTTCCATGTTTTTCGGCTATGACGTTGGGCTTAACTTCGAGGATCCGAAAGTCAAGCGACTGGTAAAAGGCAAGCGCTGGCAAATCATCATTTGAGGTTGAAACAAGTATTTCCCTTTTTCCCAGCTTTCTGGCTTCACATTCAACTTTTTTCACCAATTTGCTGCCGACGTTAGAACATTGATACTGTGGTAACACGCCTAGAGCCACAATTATGAGGGTATGGATCATGTCTGCAAATGAGACAAACCCGATTAGCCTGTTGTTGGTTTTGGCAGCGTAGGCGGGGAGTTTCGCGACAACGTATTTTTCGCCAAAAGTCAACTGTTCTTCTTCTCCCCAAAATTTCTTGACCAGCCCACGAATGACGGCCCTGTCTCTCTCACTTGCAACTTTGCGAATAGTGTATGAAAGATGCAGCTTCTGCGCGTGAGAAGTGCATATCGTTCCCAGCTTTGTATGTTCCGTGCAAAGTAGGCTACCACAAATTCTGCACTTGTAAATTGCAGTTTTTTCGCAATGGTTGCAATGCATGTTTCAACCCTCTGTTTCCGACTTAAGAAGCATGTGATGCTTGACGATATTAAGGAGTGCCACGCAGGAATTGGTGGGACTGATTTTCGCTGAGGAAAATTCACATTGACAGAATCTGAGCCACATTCTGTTAAGCTTCAACGAGCACGTGAAAAACTATATAACTTCAGAATATTAGTACTGCTAGAAAAGGTCGAGGTTTTTGGTACATGTGCGTCCTCGGAAAAGACAAGCTGAAAGAGCTGATTGACAAGTACAAGTGCGTATACCCACACGATTACAATCTGCTTGATGGAGACGGATACATCATGACGGTTATGGAAGAGACAACTCTTCACTACTTGGAGCATAAGAACCTGATTTCTCACGAGGTTATCTTCACTTTGCCCAACAACGTTGCCCACTTGACGGCCAAAAGCAAGTATGGAAGAATGGGGCTGTCGTTCCTAAACGCCGCCAAAGTTCACAGCGGTTTCGTTGGAAGACTCGCTCTGGAACTTGTCAACCTGAGCAACGACCGCCGCCCAATAACCATCAAGAGAGGAGATCCATTCATGCACATAGAATTTATGACAAGAGAAGGAGAACCATCCCCATACATGGGAGAATTTCAGTTCCAATACCTGTCGGAAGACGAAATACAAATGTACATTCCAATCTTGAAGAAAGCTTTCCCAAACTATGAAGAACTCGCCAAAACATGGTTCAAGAGCAAACGACTACTTCAATAAAACCCTGAGAACCTGCAACACGCGTTGCTAGGGCGCTGATTAACAAGCAACGGTTTTGGATGGGCTTTCTGAAAGTTTTCATTACAAGCCCATGAGAGGCTTAGTCTCCCTGTAGCATTCTCAAATTTCCAACGTGCGCAACATTGAGTTTCTCTTGTCCTGCAACTGCGGCTTGTCTTCGAATATCTTCGAAGAGACGGTCTTTCTTGTGACATGGGTAGAAGTAACAGTTGGCTATGCCTCTCAATTCCCTCTGTTCGGGATTTTTCCATGAATCTTGGAAGCAAATGATGTTTATGCAAAATTGTCATGGAACGATTCTTCGAAAAGCTCATCAGATTCGCATTATTAGCAAATATTAAATACTCTCAGAACAAATCTCAGAAATGAGGAAGGGAGACATGGTAGATGCAATAGAAGTCGTGGCAATCCTGGTTCCTGTGGCATTCATTGTATATGTAATCATCATGTCGATCCGAATAGTCAGACCGACAGAAAAAGGGCTTGTGGAGAGGTTTGGCAAGTACCACAGGTTCGTTGAGGGTGGCATAACCCTTCTATTCCCACTTATGGACAGAATCATCAAGGTCAATATTACAGAGCGCATGACACCGGTAGAACGCCAAGATGTAATCACGAGGGATAAGGTTTTCATGGGCGTAGACGCCGTGGTGTTCTACAAAGTGAAAACAGATGAAGCCTCGGTAAAGGCCTCACAGTACAACGTCGCCATCTACACAACGCAGATAGACACGCTTGCTCGCACGGTTCTTAGAGACATAATTGGCGGCATGGACATGACCACTGCTAACACTTCCAGACCCATAATCAACGCTGGCTTGAAGGAAGCCCTTGATCAGCAGACGGAAAAGTGGGGCATCGAAATTGTCAGGGCAGAGATCAAAAATCTCCAACCTCCTGCTGAACTCATCACATCTATGGAGTCAGTCTTGAAAGCCGACAACGACAGACAAGCTGCAGAAAAGACCGCCATAGCTCAAGCAACTCTCGCCAGTGGGGAGAAAAACGCGGCGATACAGAGGGCAGAAGGCCAGAAACAAGCCGCAATACTTGAAGCTGAGGGACAGAAACAGGCAACCATCACAATAGCGGAAGGGGACGCCCAAGCCACCAAACTGAGGAATGAAGCCCTAATCACATACTTCAAAGACAACGCTGTAACTTTCAAACAGCTAGAAACGGTTCAAGCGTCTCTCCAGAACAACGCCAAGATAATAGTACCCGAAGGCAAAATGATATCCTTAATCCTCAACGAACAACAGAACCTATCAAAAGCGACAATCATCCCAATACCTCAACCGACGCAGAGAACAGACAAGCAGACAGGCAAAACATAACACTTCAACCACGTGTTTTTACGTGCTGCCCTTCACTTGTGGAAAGGCTTGCTGTTGATGGAACGCAGCATAAACTGCTGTTTTACGTTGCGGTGTCAAGGATTGTTCGAAGGAGGCGTTGTTGGAGTGGGCGATGGAGCGACTGGCCTGTCTGTTTCAGGCTTAATGAATGAGGCGGCAAGCATTACGATTGCCGCGGCCAGCGCGATGAACAGGCCGACAGTAGGAGTTTCTTGTACTAATTTCAGGCCTGAGATGTCGTCCTGCAGGCCTGCTGCAAAGATTATGATTGCGAGTAGTGCGAGTATTCCGCCCGCGGCGAACACCAGTCTTGTCTTTCGTAGGGCACCGCCGGCTATTCCTAGCAACCCGCATATCACAACCAGGACGAGAGCTACCCACCCGTACCAGATGTTCACGGCTAATGTGGAAGTTCCAGTCGAGCTTTCCGTCGCCTGATACAGGTATACTGACACGTTCACGGAAAAATTGAATCCGAATTCAGTCATTGAAACTGCTATCGTCCACCAAGGCAAGAACAAGCTGACGAGGGCAATTATTCCACCGATAATGCCGATGATGTTGTGTTTCAAATATTCGTCTCTCCTGACCTGCTAGATTTCAATGCAAGAACATATGTGTCTTTCCTTTCACTACCCTGACATTGGCAACGGAATCCTTGGAAATCCCCCGCGTCAACATTTCTGAGGAAGCAATCTAATTTGAGCATTGCAATGCTGAGGCTATCCAAGGTGCGGTCACAGCCAGAATTTGTTCTCCAGCTTTGCTGTGAACCTATCCGAAAAGAACCACTCGGTAAGCAACGCTTGTTCTGTTTTTGGAACAGGTTGTTCTACTGCGTAGGATTAAGTCCGACGGAAAGTATAGTCTCTTCTGGAGCCTAGGAACAATGTGGAAAAAAGAACGCTTGGTGGCCATCATTTTCCTCGTTCTTCTGTTAATACACGAAATCTGTCCAGGAGGCGTATAGAATGAAAGATATGGATTCAGAGTTGAGGATGAGACGCTTTGAAGAGTCTCTCAGGGACGTTCAGGGCTGGCAGCAGAGGCATACCAAGATTTTCTGCTTTGATTGCAGAATGGAGGGACTACACAAGGTTAGAACCATTGATGGCTTCACGGTGTACTCATGCGACAAACATCTTGGCAATTGGGTTGGCTGCAGCTGCCATGGTAGAACCATTGGTTATTAGGTGAATAAGGGATGATACCTAGCTCTCACGCGAAAAACGTTGAATTCAATCAACGCGCGAGCGAACGCTAGGCCCACGTTCTCTCTCCAATGGTCTCGCAGGTTGACCATTCT
Organism: Candidatus Bathyarchaeota archaeon; assembly: GCA_963838505.1. Lineage (GTDB taxonomy): Archaea > Thermoproteota > Bathyarchaeia > Bathyarchaeales > Bathycorpusculaceae > JBEKCD01. The sequence continues at coordinate 438,589 of CAWIRG010000006.1, read as the reverse complement.
GAAGTATATTCTGGAATTCGCATTGAAAAGAGAAATAGCGACACCTGCGAAATCGTTTTCGGCCCGCGCTCGTCAATGGCTTTTGAACAAAGCTAGGCTGTGAGTAACCAGAATGGCCCTGTGGCTGCGTTTTGTAAAACTCAACGCTAAAATACAGGCTCAACCTATCGAATAGTCTCAAGACTAAGGGTGGAGATTAATGGTTGGAAATGTTGTTTCAGACTACAATGGGCTGATGGAAAAAATTAAGCAGCTCGCAATCTTGATGTCAACGGAGGCCATGATTAGCTGGGACATGGAGACGATGATGCCGCCGAAGGGCATCAACCTCCGCAGTCAACAGCTTGCCCTGCTCAGTGTGATTGAACATAAAATGAGCACAGATCCAGAAATTGGGACCCTCCTGCAGAATATCCAGCGAAGCCCAGACTATGGCAAGCTTGACGAGGCACAAAAGAGAAACGTTTACCTCATGCAGAAACGCTACGACGAGCAGACGAAGCTTCCAGAGGAACTTGTCGCCGCGATCGCGAAACAGCAAGCATTGTCAATAGACATGTGGAAGAAGGCTAAGGCAGCGAAGAACTACGCCATGTTCAAACCTGAACTGCAGAAGATGATTGACCTTCAGAAGAAAGCTGCAGACATCTTGATGAAGGTGAAAGAAACTTCAACGCCCTACGACGCGATGATAGACATTTTTGAACCCAAAATGACCGCCAAAGAAATCACAAGAGTCTTCGATGAGCTCAGAGAAGGACTGGTTAAACTGCTTAAGAAATGCGAGTCTGGCCCGAAAAAACCTGACTTGAACATCCTGAAACGCAAAGTGCCGTTAGACATGCAACATAAAATCGCAGTGGCGCTTGCCGAGGCCGTCGGATACGATGTGACTTCGAAACAGGCGGGAGGCAGAATTGACACCACGGAACATCCCTTCACGACTGGTTACTATGACGACGTGAGGATAACCACGCACTACTACGAGGACAGTTTCGAATCATCAGTCTTCTCAGTTCTTCACGAAGCTGGACACGCAATGTACGAGCAGGACCTCAAACAGGAGTGGATGTACCAGCCTGTCGGCACAGGCGCTTCAAGCGGTTTCCATGAGTCTCAATCCCGCATGATCGAAAACATTGTCGGACGATCCCACGCGTTCTGGACATATTTTCTGCCGAAGCTGAAGGATATCGGCGGCAAAACGCTGTCAGACTTGGAACTGGACAAGTTTGTCCACACAATAAACCATGTGGCACCTTCAAAGATTCGGGTGGAAGCCGACGAAGTTACTTATGGACTTCACATTATCATAAGGTTCAACATTGAACGCGACCTCTTCGCCGACAAAATAACAGTCAAAGAGCTGCCTGAAATATGGAACCAAAGCTACAAAGATTATCTGGGCTTGAAAATTGAGAATGACTCTGAAGGCGTGATGCAGGACACTCACTGGGCCAGCGGTTACTACGGTTACTTCCCAAGTTATGCGCTGGGCAACATTTACAGCGGACAAATACTGATGGCGATGGAGAAAACTATGCCTGACTGGCGCCAACGACTGACAAAAGGCAACTTCGGCGACATAAAACAATGGCTTGTCAAGAACATTCACAGCCAAGGAAACCTCTACGACCCGGCTGACCTCATAAAAAGAATCGCTGGAACAGGAATAGACGTCAAACCGTATATGGGCTACTTGAACAAGAAGTACGCAGCACTCTACGGCTTCTGATCGACCTCACGTTTCTTCACCTGCCGGAATATCCACAGAATCGCGTACACGAGAATCCCTCCGACAAACAAGTACACCCCAGTCCATCCAACGATATTATCATAATAGTTAGCCCCATACAAGAAAAAGACTACTCCTAGAATTACGACGAACAGACACGCAAGCCCTCTCCAGTCCACAATACCAGCTCCTAAAACAGGTTTTAACCGTCTAACAATAAGCCAAAGTATATAGACTTAACGATTAACGGAACAACATCTGAACTCGAAGCCAAAACTGAAAACAGCACATGTTCATTCAAAAAAGTTTGCGGCCAGCCCGCTTTCGGCTTACAAAAAAGCCTGCAGACGCCTCCCCAAACTCGGCGAAAAACCCTCCACGACACCAGTACCGACATCAACCTGCATGCTTGCCTTTCCGCTCCACTCTTCTCGCTGATTCCGTCCGACAGTTTTATATACAAGCAATGTACACAGACAGAAGTGTGATAAGATAAATGTCGGAACACAACGTCAAGAAACCGGAGACAAGGGAACAGTTCATCGATATGCTTACTGAAGCCGCGAAGAGAGCTGTCGGAGACAGAGGCGTTCCGAAGGTTAAACCGACAAAACCTACAGTTCTTGGAACGGCTGAGGCTTTGAACATACATAGAGACACTCTTTACGCATGGCTCAAAGAGTTTAATGTCGACTTCAAAGAGATATCAGACAATCTTCCGACAGACAACGTGTCGGCATGTGGCGGTGAAACTGAAAAGACCTATTTGATTGGAGAAGCTCTCCTCGGAGAGGGCAATGAGGTTGCGCATATTGATCTTCTGATAGGCGACAAGAACGGCCCTGTTGGAAATGCGTTTGCCCAAGGCATGTGCAACCTTTCAGCAGGACACACGCCGCTTCTGGCGGTAATACGGCCTAACCTTCCGCCGAAACCTCACACGCTTCTCGTACCCAAGGTCACGACGAAGAACATGGAGGATGTTAACAAGATTTTCGGTCCTGCTCAGGCTGCAGTTGCGAAGGCGGTTGCAGATTCGGTTGAGGACGGAGTAATTCCAAAGGACAAGCTTGACGATTGGGTTATCGTGTGCAGCGTTTTTGTACATCCGGCAGCGAGCGACTTTCGAAAGATATACCATTATAATTATGGAGCCACAAAGATGGCTTTGAAGAGAGCGATGACAAAGTATCCGTCGCTGGAGAAAATCCTTTACGACAAGGACAGGGCCAAGCACCCGATTATGGGGTTCAAGGTACCGCGTCTGTGGAGACCGCCGTACCTGCAGATTTCACTTGACAACCCTGATTTGGACAAGGCAAAGAAGATCATATCAGAACTGCCTGGAAGCGACAGGATAATAATCGAGGTAGGCACGCCGCTCATCAAGAGATATGGAACGAAAGTGATTAACGACCTCAGAGAAGTTGCCAAAGGAATATTCTTCATTGCTGATTTGAAAACGTTGGACGTTGGAAAAGTCGAAGTTGACCTTGCCTACGACGAGACCGCGGACGCAGTGGTAGCCGCTGGACTCGCACCTACTGAAACGCTTGACGCCTTCATTCACGAAGCAAAAAGACTGGCAGTGTACGGAGCAGTGGACATGATGAACGTTGAAGACCCTCTTAAAAAGCTCAAGTCGATCAAAGAATTCCCGGACATCGTAATCCTGCACAGAGGAATCGACCAGGAAACGGGCAGAACCCACGGATTAGAAATCATCCCCGAAATACGCCAAACCTTCAAAGATAAGAAATTCCTCATCGCCGTAGCAGGCGGAATAGTGCCGGAAACGGCAAAAGAAGCCTTGCAGAAAGGAGCAGACATAATCATCGTGGGAAGGTACATAACGCAGTCAAGAGACGTTGAACGCGCAGTCAGAGACTTCCTCGAAGCAACACCTGAAATGCGAGAAGACATCGACCTATTCAGAGTCCACGTCGAATAAATGCCTGCCATATTCTTCTTTTCTTTCCTAGGCGAAGATCTTGAAGAAAACGAAAGCAGCGAAGAATATTGCGCCGGCACTGACAAACACATTGAGAAAACCAGCCTGAGCGATGAAAGGACCAATAAACGAGCCGACTGCGCCTCCTATGCCTATCAGAACGTTAATCAGACCCGCTTTGCCTGGAGGTATAAGCTCCATGGACAGCGAAAGAATGCGTACCATGAAAACTGCAAAGAGAAATCCCATGGCTATTAGAACCGCCGTGGTCAACAGTACGTTAACTGATGAAAGATTCAACGCGGCGAGCAGTATGAACGCGAGCAGGCTTCGAGCCAACACTGCTAAGGCTACACGGGCTTTTCCGGTTGACTCTTGGGACGCTCTGCCAGCTAATGCATAACCCACAAGGGCTCCTCCTGAATTCAGCACGAAAATTGCGAAGACAACGCCTGCTGGTGCGATGCTTCTAACAAACACGGGCAAGGGCGTGAACAATATGCTCGTGGCTAACGAAAAGAGGACGAGACCGCAACAGAAAGCAGTGACATTTTCTCTTTTCAACTTTTCATCCAAGCTTAAGCCGTCCATCATTTTGGAAGCTACGAAAACACCGTGAGACGCGAAGTCCACGGTCTTCTCGATGCTCACCAGGCTTCTTTCGAGAATCAGGGGCGGATCCACGACGAATATGGCGGAAAGAACGAATGCTATGAAGTTCAAGCCTGCAACGAGATAAAGCGTGTTCGTCGGACTGAGCAAGTAGTATGAGGCGAAGAAGCCTAACACTAGACCGATCAACGACCCGACTTCTGTGAGCCCTTCGTAGAAGGCGAAGTTCCTTTCCCAATCCTGATGTGAATACAGCTCAGAGATGAGAACATTCTTCGGAGCTTCATGAGCGACATGAAAAATCGACATTACCGCGTAGAGTACAATCAGCAAAGCCATGTCCGTTGTGAACGTGAAAAGATATATCATGACAGTTGATCCGAGGAGTGCAAGAAGAATGTAACGTTTGTAGTGCCGTGTCTTGTCGCACAAGTAACCCCAGAGAAACGAGGCGGGGATAGCGGCGAAAAGAGCGATCGCTGTGATGACTCCGACATAGAATAATCCGTTCGCAGCGTCGATTATGATTAAGTACAGCGGCAGGAAAATGGACAGTAATGCAAAGGCCATTTCGTGGAAGAAGAACCCCAGCCGCCACATAGCCAGAAAACGTCTTCAAAGCAAGATTAAAACTTTTACTCCTTCAAAGCCATTTCCCCCTGAAAACTGCGGCGCCAAATTTGACGTGTTGCATCATTGTCCGAGAAGAACGGTTTTTGGAGAAATAAGAACTGGACCCTTTTCGTCGCTTCGCGACAGGTTGATAGGAAATTCTGAGAACAGGACGTGATTGTCGAGCTGAACAGTGGAGGATCCTGACGCGGAGATAAACAGGACAGAAGAGGTATTGTCGCGCATGCGAAAAAGCGGGCCGATCAGATCCAAATCATGGTCTTCTCAGCAACGTATTTGGGTTGTTGAGTAACCGGCAGTATTCGCGTGTTTTCTCTTGAGCTTGTTGAAGGGTAATCTTTGAGAATTCTATCGTGTCGTTTGGTTTGGCTTGTCCAAGCAGAGAGATGTCAGATGTGGTTGCCACGGCAATCTTGGGGTAGCCGCCTGTTGTCTGAGCGTCCCGCATTATTACTATGGGCTTTCCATTCTTTGGAACTTGAACACTGCCGGGTAGTAGTGCATCTGAAACTATATCCGCTTTTCCTTTGTGCTCTATGGCGGGTCCTTCAAGCCTGTATCCCATGCGGTCGGATTCTGAGGTAACCTTGTACGGATTTGACAGAAAAGTGGTGATTCCCTTCTCCGTGAACATGTCCGCCTGGGGTCCCAGCACCACATTCACCCTGTAGCGTCCTGTGTACTGTGGCCTCAATTCTTTGGGCGTTGACCATTCAGCTTCGAGTGGCGGCACTGCGAAGCCGTTGACAACATCGCTTGTTTTCAGCTGTCTGCCGTCCATTCCTCCGAACCCGCCTCGCACAAACGTGGATCTGCTCCCAAGGACTGTGGGAAGGTTTATTCCTCCTCTTACGGAAAAGTAAGATCTGCATCCGCTTTCCATTTTTCCAAAAGAGATGACGTCGCCTTCTCGTATCTCCTGGGTCTGCCACGTGGGAACGATGTTGTCGTTGATTTTGGTGGAAGCTTCTCCTCCTGTGATCGCGATTTGTGTTCTTGATAGGGCCTGCAGTTCTGGGCCTATGAGTGTGGCCTCAAGGCACGCGTCTTCAGCGTTGTTTCCCACGAGGCGGTTGGCCGCGACCAGAGAGAATGCGTCCATGGCTCCGGAAATTGGAACCCCATACTTGAGATATCCATGTCTTCCCAAGTCTTGAACTGTGGTGAATATTCCAGGTTTTAGCACGCGAAAAACTTCCAATTTCTTTACTACTCCTGCGACACGGGTATGGGTGCGTTTTTCAGGCGTGGGTTTTTTGAGTGTCTTGAATTCTGCTTCTGAGATCGGCTTGAACCTGACGATGTCTCCTGACGCTAGAAGTGCTGGTGGTTGCTGCAGCGGATCGAACAGTCTGAGGGGTGTTCTGCCTATTATTCGCCATCCGCCAGGTACCTCGACGGGGTATATGCCAGTTTGTTTTTCTGCTATTCCCACTGAGCCAGCGGGCACCCTGAGGCGCGGCGTCTCAAGTCGTGGCGTGGCAATTTCATCAGAGACTTCTCCTAGGTAGGGGAAACCAGACACAAATCCAAGCATGTAGATCCTGTAGTCTCTTCCTGAGTGCAGTTTTACAACCTGCTCTTCGGTTAGGCCATGACTTTGCGCAACGAGGTCGATGTCAGGCCCGTATTCGCCCCCGTAGACAACGGGAACTGTCACGTTTCGACCGTTCACTTCCTCCGTTGAGTCTTTCAGCTGTTTCTCGATTTCTCTGACGCAAAAAACGAGTTGTTCATAAGTTGTTTTCAACGGGTTGTAGCGCACGAGCAGTGATCGATACGTCGGAACAAGCTCCTTGACTTCGTGTAGTCCAGTCTTCAGAATGGCCGCGCTTAATGCAACAACTTTTCGATTTGCCTCCAAGCTTATGGTTTCGCCGAATTCCACGAGCAGAGCTGTGTCGCCGAAAGGCAAGAATCGGGCAGGTACGTATTCGATTTCCATGGTTGATTGCCCTAACCTAGCTAGATGAAGCTACCCACAGGCTTGACTTCAACGCCTGCTTTAATCAGCCCCTTTTTCAACGCTTCCACGAGCCCTACGGCAGCCGGTGTATCGCCGTGAACGCAAATCGTGTGCAATTCACCCAAGGTGACAACTTTGCCATCAACCGCCAAGACTGATTCTTCTTTCAGTGCCCTAACAGCTCTTTCAACGAGCTTCTGTGGTTCTTTGATAATCGAGTTCGGCTGCTTTCTCGACACGAGACTGCCATCCGCGTTGTAGGCTCTGTCCGCAAAGAATTCAAGTGCAACACGCAACCCAGCTGCAACCGCAACTCTGGCCAACACAGACCCGGGTGAAGCAAGAATTATCAGCCTGTCATCAAATGCTCGAACAGCTCCGACAATCCCTTCAGAAGTTTCTTTATCCTTCGCGGCCAAGTTATAGAGTGCACCATGAGGCTTCACGTGTTGCAGATTGATGCCGGCTGCCTTTGCAAATGCTTGAAGAGAACCTATCTGATAAATGGTGTAGTTCTTGACTTCTTCTGAGGCCAGCTGCATTTCTCGTCTGCCGAAACCCAGAAGATCAGAGTAACCCGGATGGACACCGACGGCGACTCTGAATTTCTTCGCAAGGCTGACTGTTTGCGCCATTATCATAGGGTCGCCAGCATGAAAACCGCAGGCCACGTTTGCAGAGGTTATGTGCGGCATTATTTCCGCGTCATTTCCAACTCGAAAGCCCCCGTACCCTTCACCTAAATCACAATTCATGTCAACTTGAAGTTTCAAGTAATCTCCAAAACAAGAAGCCGCCTAGAACTAAAAAACCATTCTCTCATTCCTCCAAACACGCACCGTCAACATACCCGACCTTCTTCTTGCGATACATTTCTACAAAGCCACTGCAAGAGCGAGACGATGAACACACGCTGCGGGCGCACTCAGTTTCGCGTGCGTCTAGTGAAGCTTGCGGAATCAAAATTGAAGGAAAAAGCAAGTGGCTAACCCTAATCCAAAACGCGTCTAGAGAAAACTGAGACAAATTCTTAAGAAGTCAATCAGCCTCTATTCACTTATGACCTCTAAACCCTTTGAGTCGAATACCTTATTTTATGGAGACAACCTAGAGGTACTTCGCAAGTATTTTCCGAATGAATGTGTTGACCTAATTTATCTTGACCCGCCCTTCAACAGCAAAGCTGATTATAATGTACTTTTCAAAGAGCAAACAAGCGAACAGTCAACAGCGCAAATTCAAGCTTTTAGTGATTTTTGGCATTGGGATAATGAAACAAGAAAAGCTTATGATTACCTAGCTACACAAACGCCTTCGCATGTAAGTGACCTAGTAACTTCCCTGTACGGTTTCTTGGGGAAAAACGACATGCTCGCTTATCTTGTAATGATGGGCGAGAGACTTTTGGAATTGAACAGAGTCTTGAAACCGACAGGTTCAATTTTTCTGCATTGCGATCCAACAGCTAGTCATTACCTTAGAGTCTTGATGGATGCTATTTTCGATGCTACGAATTTTCGCAACGAAATAGCTTGGAAGAGATCACACCCAAAAGGACACGCTTTTACTCGATTTGCTAGTGACCATGATTCGATTCTTGTTTATGCTAAAGACTCGAAAACCGCAAAATACAAAATAACATACAAGGATTATGACCTAAAAACAATTGGGCATACCTACAGATTGAAGGATGAAAATGGAAGGGCATACACACTTGACAACCTTCTAAACCCAAATATGAATAGACCTAACCTAACTTACGAGTTCAAAGGAATTACTAGAGTCTGGAGATGGACAAAAGAGCGAATGCTTGAAGAAGACGCACAAGGGAGAATCGTTGTACCGCGTGATGGAAAAGGTGTTCCTCGGTACAAACGTTATCTTGACGAACAAGAAGGCATCCCAATAGATGACTTTTGGGATGACATAGACTATGTTAAAGGCGGCGAAAGATTAGGCTATCCAACACAAAAACCGATAGAACTATTGGAGCGAATAATTAATGCCGCATCTGATGAAGGGGATTGGGTTCTTGATCCTTTCTGTGGCTGTGGAACAGCTGTAATTGCCGCTGAAAAGTCACATAGGCATTGGATTGGAATTGACATAACCTTTCTTGCTATAAACTTGGTGAAAGGTAGATTGAGAGATAGTTTTCCGACAGCTACTTATTCGGTTGAAGGCGAGCCTAGAGATTTAGGTGCGGCGAGAGCATTGGCTCAAAATCCTTATCAGTTTCAATGGTGGGCACTCTTCCTTGTTGACGCTAGACCAGTGGGTTCTACCGAAGCTAGACCGAGAGAAGGCAAGAAAGGTGCTGATGAAGGTGTTGATGGGTGGTTAAGGTTTTCAGACAAGTCAGAAGGACATTATGAGAAGATTGTTGTTCAAGTAAAAAGCGGTCATGTTGGAGTCAAGGATATTAGAGAATTGCGTGATGTGACAACAAGGCAGAAAGCGGCTATTGGCATCTTCTTAACTCTTGAAGAACCCACAAGCGAGATGATCAGAGAGGTTAAGGCAACTGACCCTTACATGTCTCCTCTCTGGAAACATGAGTATCCCAAGATGCAGATATTGACTATTGAGCAACTACTGAAAGGTGAACGACCAAAAACTCCCCCGACTGTTAGCTTGTTCCAAGAAGCCGACAAAGTCAGAAAAGCAGATCGAACAATTGAAACAAAACTCATATAGCCGACAAAAAACCATTCTGGTTGACTCAAGAGAAAAAGAGCATGTTCATGACTGCCAGCGTTTTCTTCTCCAGCCTTCCTCACGAACCACGAATTTGATACCAGAACCTTTGTACGTTTTGTTCCATTCTCTAGCTTCTTTCGCAGCTTTCTTCTTTGTCCTGAAACGTCCTCCACCAACAACGCGAATAGAACTATTGCCTTTTCTTCTGACAAGAACATAGGTTGCTGAACCGCGTCTATGATAACTCAAACAGACTCACAGAAGAAAAACCGCATTAGGGCTCGTTCTACGAGTGCCATCCGACGAAAGTTAACAGCCAAACCAGCCGATGAGAAGTTACCAGCACCAAGACCAGCAATTCTTAATAGAGAGATGCCCAACTTTCATCACACTGCCGGAGAGTTCATTAACAATGGCAAAGTTCAAAGTAATCGTTTCAGACCCTGAAAATGGAACCTCAAAAGCGGTGGAGCTTGAAGAGGCACGTGCGGCGCCGCTCCTGGGAAGGAGAATAGGCGAGGTTATTGACGGTTCAATAATTGATCAACCCGGCAATAAAGTCCAAATCATGGGAGGCTCGGACAAAGACGGTTTTCCGATGAGACCAAGCGTGCACGGTGGCGTCCGCCGAAGAATCGTTCTGAGTGGAGGAGTCGGATTCACCCCGCATAACGAAGGTGCAAGAAAGCGCAAGACGGTTCGCGGCAACGTCATAACGGATGAAATCGTCCAAATAAACATGAAAATCACGGAAAAACCAAAACAAGCTAAAGAAGCCAAGAAAACGAAAGAAAAGAAAGAGGAAAAACCTGCACCGCAAAAAGAAGCCCAACCAGCAAAACCAGCAAGCACTCAGCAGGAACCCGAAGTCAAACCTAAAAGCTAACGTATTGCAAGTTAGCGCGGACGCTGTAAGCAGCAACTTTGGGGAGAACCCATCCTCATAATTTCACCCACAAATGCCCATTAGGGATACCTAGAAAAAGTTAATCTCGTTGCGCCCGACAACAAGTATCATCCGCAAAAAACTTCTCCCATCTTCCCGTATTTCTGATACAAAGAGAAAGAGAGTTTAACGTCAAGATTAAAAAGCAAGTTTGCATTTACAAATAACCTGCAGAATGGTTCCAAGGGCGTGGAGCTTTCCTATACATTTTCCTTTCTCCTTCACGCCCTTGGTCTCATTCTCGTGAAGAATAGTATGTTCCTCAACTCTTGACAGAGAAATTGTTTGAACTGGTGTGCATTTCAATTTCTGACGTTTGTCGATTATTTACTGCAGCTCAGAACCTTGCCACCACTTGCCTTCAGAAATGAGTGGCTAACCGATAGTCTCTATGAGGTTTCAAGACATCCTTCCCTCTTATGCTAGCTAGTAACGCACGCGCACGCGTTTCTTTGGAGCTTAGAGTGTTTCGCACACGCCTTTTTTCTCCAGCCAACATTTATTAACTCGCACATTTTATTCCTTCAATAATTCGTAAGCATTTATAGGAAAAACAAACGATGAGCAGCGAAAAACCCACGACCTTACAACGTCAACCTGAGATAAACATAGGAACCATGGGCCATGTTGACCACGGCAAGACAACGCTCGTGCAAGCTTTAGCGGGCGTTTGGGCTTCAAGACACAGTGAAGAACTCAAGAGAGGCATAACAATCAAGTTGGGCTACGCTGACATGCCAGTGTACAAGTGCCCAGCATGTGAACCCCCTAAGAACTACACGACAAAACCAGTCTGCCCAATCTGCGGTTCCAAGGCAGTTTTCGTCAGAGCAGTCAGCTTCGTCGACGCCCCCGGACACGAAGCATTAATGGCCACGATGCTTTCAGGCGCAGCCATAATGGATGGGGCCATACTCGTCATAGCAGCGGATGAACTGTGTCCCCAACCGCAAACAAGAGAGCATTTGGCCGCAGCAAATGTCATCGGAATAAAGAACATAATTGTTGTCCAAAACAAAATTGACATCGTTGACGAGAAAAGAGCACGCCAGAGCTATGTTGAAATCAAAAACTTCGTGAAAGGAACAGTTGCCGAAGACGCCCCAATAATACCAATCTCTGCGCAAAGAGGAATAAACATTGACATTCTCCTACAAGCCATGGAAGAACTGATGCCCACTCCAAAAAGGGACGAGACAAAACCGCCCTTCATGTACGTGGTCCGATCATTCGACACCAACAAGCCAGGCACTGCAATCGACAAGCTCGAGGGCGGAATCATTGGAGGAACGATACTAGAAGGCAAGTTAAACGTCGGAGACGAGCTGGAGATACGCCCAGGCATACCAGTTGAGGGAAAAAGCGCTTACACGCCACTCCACAGCGAAATCGTCAGCCTACAAGCAGGAAGCAAAAAAGTGGAAGAAGCACAATGTGGAGGCCTCGTGGGCATTGGCACACTCTTAGACCCCTCATACACAAAAGCAGATGGCCTGACAGGAAACATCGCAGGAAAAACAGACGCTCTCCCACCCACACTCACTGAGCTGACCCTAGAAACACACATACTCGAACGCGCCGTCGGAACAAAAGAACTCATGAAAATAGACGAGGTAACCATGAACGAAAGCCTGCTCCTGCACGTAGGTGCAGCTATAACTGTAGGAAAAGTAACCTCCATAAGAAAGGGCAGCGTTCTAATCAAACTAGCCCGCCCAGTCTGCGCGCAAACCGCCTCAAGAGTTGCCCTAAGCAGAAAACTCGCGGGCAGATGGCGACTCATAGGCTACGGAACGATAAAATAAACAGCCTACCAGAAGCCATGAACCAAGATGTTCTTGGAGTCTTACCCACATTGTGAATTAACAAACCGCCTAATGATGTCCACATGCATTACCGAAAATTGAAGCCTGGAGATGAAATATGCTACGATGCAAACGAGGGAAGGATATTCGATTATGGCAGCAAAGTCTAAACCCATTAAGAAAACCGTTAGCGTAATTTTGGACGCGAACGCCCTTTTCGTTCCAATTCAGCTCAAGATTGACATTTTCCAAGAGTTGAAGATACTGCTTAACAGGAGTTTTGAGCTTGTGCTTCTGAAGCCTGTTCAGCGAGAGCTTGAGAGACTTGCAAAGGATGGTTCTCCACAAATGAGGAAAAGAGCGTCTTATGCTTTGAAACTGGCTGAACAATGTCGGATGGTCAACGTCGAAGAAGATGAGTCTCCGCCTGATGAGGCAGTCCTGCAAGCAGCGGCCAGATGGAACTGGCCGGTTTTCACAAACGACAGAGAACTCAGGAAGAAGCTAAGAAATATAAATGTGCCAGTCATTTATGTGAGGCAAAAGTCACGTCTGGAAATTGACGGGAGGCTATAACCCTGTTTAAACTTGTAACATTAGAAGATACTATTCGAATCCCACCTGAAACATTCGGCAACCCTCTAGAGGCCGTTGGACATCAGCAAGTCAAAGCGAAGTACGAGGGAATCGTTGACGAAGATTTGGGCTATGTCATAGCCGTAGTGCAGGTTGAAGTCAGCCCCATAGGTAAAATAATTCCAGGAGACGGCGCCACTTACCACAAAGTCAACTTTTCGTTGCTAACATTTTACCCCAAAATTCAAGAAGTAGTGGAAGGCGAAATCGTGGAAATTGCAGATTTCGGCGCTTTCGTCAGGATCGGACCAATCGACGCTTTACTTCATGTCTCCCAACTCATGGACGATTTCATATCATACGACGAAAAACAAGGCGTCCTTATGGGCAAAGAGACACGGCGAAAACTCGCCAGCGGCGACCAGGTTCGAGTTCGAATAACAGCCGTCTCACTCGGCAAAGCGGGTAGCAGCGGGAAAATAGGCGTAACGGCCAGACAGCCCTTCCTTGGAAAACTGGACTGGATAGAATACGATACGCATAAAATCAAGGAAGATGCTGAGAAGAAGCCCGCGCAGAAGCAGGAAGCCCCCCAGAAGAAAGGTGAGATCAAATGAGCGAAAAGGCCTGTGCCACCTGCCACTCCCTCACGAAAAGTAACGTGTGTCCAAAATGTAAAACATCCTCCCTAAGCGACGATTTCGGTGGGCTCGTCATAATTTTCGACCCTGAAAACTCGGCAATCGCTAAAGCTATGGGCATAAAGGAGAAAGGACGTTACGCGCTAAAGGTCAGATAAGATGTCCGTTAAATACAACCTGACGCCGGAGCTTCGCATTGTTCTGAAGCAGCCGTTGGGCACACTCATTCGAGGTTCATTCATTGAAACGACAAAAAGGTTCAGCAAAATGGTGTATAAGGAAAGACCACCGAGCGTAATTTCCGTCGGAGACACTGTTTCGAGAAACCTAGCCAAAAGCCACATTGCAACAAAATTAGCGATAATCGACAACAAATGCATGCGAAAGAACGTACAGCCAGTCTTGCTTGCTGCTGAAAAGACCTTTTACGTCAAGAACCCACAGGGAACAATCACGGAAGAAGCGGTCACTGCTATCCAAGAAGCACTGCAAAGCAGCCAGAGCGCGAAAATAATTGTAGAAGGTGAAGAAGACCTATTGACTCTTATCGCCATCATACAAGCACCGCCCAACTCGCTGGTCCTGTACGGACAACCGCGCGAGGGAATAGTCGTCGTCAAAGTAACGCCAGACAAAAAGGCACAGGTTTCCGAAATTCTCAAAGCGATGGGAAACGGTTCGAAAAACTAAATAGGAAGGCATGCCATCAAGTCAACACCGCACGGGGAAACATCATGGAAATCAAGATAATCTCACAGAAGGAAAACCCTCTGCTGAAAAGGAAAGAAGTTCAGTTCAACGTGGAACACGAAACTGGAAGCACCACGCCCAGACAAGAAGTGAGAAGAGGAGTGGCTGCTGCCCTGAAATCAAACGTGGATACTGGTTTTCATAAAGAAGTTCGAAACCAAAACAGGAACCCACACGGCCGTGGGAACCGCAAACCTCTACGATTCAATCGAACAAGCCAGACGTATTGAACCTGAATACATCGTGAAGAGAAACGTGCCACCCGAAAAGCCTAAGGAAGGAGAAACAAAGGAGCAGAAGTAGAAATGTCCAAGAAAGCTGACAAGAAAGAAGCACCGAAGAAAGAGGAGCCCAAGAAGGGAGAAGAACCTAAGAAGGGAGAGACACCCAAGAAGGACTTGAAGAAGGCCGCGCCAGAAGCGCCCGCGGAAGCACCGAAAGAAGAAGCAAAGCCAGCAAAAGTTGAAAAGGCGGCAAAGCCAGAGAAAAAGAAAAAGAAAGAAAAAGGCGTTTTCAAACTGTACAAGGTTGAAAGTGACAAAGTCACGAGACTGCGTCCCACTTGTGAACGCTGCGGCCCCGGCTACTTCATGGCTGACCACGGCAACAGATACACGTGCGGACACTGCGGATTCACAAAGTACAAGCCCGCAAAGGAATAAACATCCTTAAATCAACCGACGGCTTGAATATTCTTCGATGATTACGATGATCCGCGTTAACGTCTCCGTATCCAACGTTTCTGCCGAAAGATTTCTGGATTTTAGAACCCCCATGCCTGCCGTGCAGATAAACACGAACCTCAACCTGACAAGCATGGAGAAGAAACCAGACAACTCGGTTGAAGTCCCTTTCATCCTAACAATCACTTATAATCCTTCAGTGGCCCAAATAAGCCTGAAAGGAAAAGCCTACGTGATAGGCGACAAAGGCGAAGTTGACAAAATTTACAAGGAATACGAGGAAAAGAAACCGCCTCCACCGGTGATAGTGCAGTCAGTCTCGAACGTTGCGTTCATAGAATCCGTGTTGATCTCCAGAACCCTCAACATTCCGCCTCCTATTCCACTGCCACAGATACCTGAAACTAAGCCACCTGAAAAGCCGTCTGGAAGAGACTACAGCGCCTAGACAAAAAGGAAAGATAAGAGAAGCAGCCTATTTGAGCGGCACGTACATTGAAGAACGCGAGGCTCCGATGCCAGGGGTTCCATGTCTAACCGGCTTGTTCGTTACCGCGAACTCCCCCAAATAGTGCCCAATCATCTCGGGTTTTATCTCCACCTTAACGAATTCTTTGCCGTTGTGCACATGCACTGCTATGCCCACCATTTCAGGGATGATTATCATGTTCCGCACATGCGTCTTCACAGTCGGGCTGCCACCCTTTCTGAGTGCTTCCATCGATCTTCTCACTTTCTCAAGAAGTATCCTCTGTTCGGGCTGCAGGCCACGGTGCAGGCTTCTTCTCTGCCTTGAAGGAAGCAAGTTGATGAACTCATCCATGGACATGCTCTGCAACTGATTTAGGTTCAATCCGCGGTACATGAATTCTTTCGGCATTCTTCTTCACCTAATCCGTAATTCCTAGTGTCATGAACCTTCTATTGGTCTACTGATCTTTTCTTTGTCACGCGCACTCTTTGCTTTCCTTCCTGTTCCTCTAGCCGCAATCAGCCCAACCTTCTGTCCCGGCGGAGCACCATGAGAAGTGGTCGTTACCTTCCGCGCGCTTCTTTTACTACTGCCATACGGATGCACGGCTGCCACCATTTTTCGCCCGCTCGTCCTCGGATACTTGCGTCCTCTTGCCCTCATTAAATGGAATTTTGCACCAGCCTTCAGAAAGGGTTTATCTGTTCTTCCAGACGCTGAAACTATGCCGATTGTCGCTCTGCAGTGGTCAGCTATGTATTTTGCTCTTCCCGACGGAAGCTTCACCATCGTCCCCTGCGGAGTATGCGACACAACAGTTGCGTATGATCCTGATGATTTTGACAGTTTACCGCCATCTCCCGGACGCAGCTCTATGTTGCATACCATGGTACCCTCAGGCACTTTTCCAACAGGAAGGATGTTACCCACGTCGACAGGGGCTTTCCCGCCAATCTGGATTTGCAGGCCAGTGTAAACCCCCTCAGGGACCACGGTGTAACATGTGTCCCCGTTCTCAAACCGAATCAGAGCAAGAGGCGCGCCCCGTCCTGGATCATGCACGAGCTCTTCAATCACACCCTTGATTGCTGTCTCAAAGTTTTCCTTCGGCCCAATTGTTGAAGGATACCTAGCAGGAGCCACTCGCTTATGTGTTGAAGCGCGAAACGTGGAACCGCCGCGCCCGCGTCTCTGAACACGAATTCTCTTTCCCATAACTCAACCCACCAAGCAAAACTACAGAAGCCCAAGCTTTATTGCCAAGTCAGACGCTCGAAAGTCTGGATGAAGCTTCACGAACGCCTTCTTTCCTCCCTTCGACGTCACTTCAGTGTTGACACTTTCAACCTTCACTTCGTAAAGTTGCTCAACCGCCCGTTTAACATCGATTTTGTTCGCCTTCAAGCTGACCGCGAAAACAAGCTTGTTCTCCTTTTCAACCATCAGACTCGCCGACTCGGTCATTAAAGGGTAAAGCACAACTTCATACGGATCCATCATTCATGCACTCCTTTACCATAAATTTCTCCCAACCTCTCAATCGCACTGCTCGTCCACACGGTCAACCTTCCAGGATGAGCGCCGGGAGCAAGCATTTCAACGTTAAGATCAGCTACCATTACAACATCCACTCCAGGCACGTTTCTTGCCGCCTCAACTATCCCCTTGTTCTCAGCCACCACTATGAGAGGCCCTGCAGTCCGCTTCATCTTCCTTCCTCTGCTCTTGCCCCTTCCAGCACGAACCTTCACGCCTTCACGAGCCCTATAAATGTCAGCCAGAAGCCCCAAGCGGATCAGAGCTTCCTCTGCTTCCTTTGTTTTTGTAAGGCCTTCAAAGTCATCAGTCACCACCAGCGGAATCTCCAAGACATCCTCGATGTGGTGACCCCTCGAAGCTACAACCTCCTTCGACGCGGTGGCGGCCACTGCCGAAAACAGGGCCAACCGTCTTTCTTTTCTCGGTATCTTTCTAACTATGTTCTTTTCTGAGACTGGCGGATGAGCTTGTCTGCCACTTACTGTTCCCGGAGCAAAGGCTGCCCTCGCGTCCCCGCTTTTACGCCTCGGAAGACGGGCAATACCTCCGCCCGTGCCACGTGATTCTGCTGAGGTTCTCTTCCCAGCCATTGGGTCTCTGCCCTGCGGCTGGAACCTGTTCGACTGCATCGCCAGAACCGCCCGCTTTATGACATCAACTCTCAACGGAGTTGCAAAAACCGGCGGAAGATCCACCTTTCCCGCAGGTTTTCCTTTAAGGTTAAAAACCTTCGCCACTTTTTTGACCATCTGATCTCTTCCCTCATCTTCCTTGTGGCGACTCTAGTGAAACGTGAGTTATTTGCGGCGGTTCTTCAGGTATGTTTCTCGGCG
The DNA here is from genome assembly GCA_963838505.1 of Candidatus Bathyarchaeota archaeon. Lineage (GTDB taxonomy): Archaea > Thermoproteota > Bathyarchaeia > Bathyarchaeales > Bathycorpusculaceae > JBEKCD01. The sequence goes on along the minus strand of CAWIRG010000006.1, from coordinate 420,747 downwards.
GACGAGCTGGAAAACGCAGTCGTATCGCCCGTTTCTCAGTACCCGCTATGCTTCCGGCAAGTATCATGTACGATCCACGCACGACACCGTACCTGAGAAAGCCGCCCTTCGGCGTTACTTCGTTCCCATCCTTGCCAATTTTAAGAATACGCTTATTGTATTCTGTTCTCTGGTGATAACCCATCTGCCCGGCTCTTGCAACGCTGTACATCACGTGGTGTGGGTTCCATGGCCCCAAGGTTGCAACGCCTCTCTTGGTTTTTCTTCCCTTCGCCTGAAGTATCGTCACACCCCAACGCTTCACCGGACCCTGCCAACCCTTTCCAGTGGACACCGAAGATGCATCCACGAACTGGCCTTCCCTGAAAATCTCTGCTGGAGTGACAGTCTTGCCCATTAAACTCTTCGCAAACTCAAACTGCTGCTGAACCGTTCCTCCACCCAACTCTATCTCTGCCACATCAGGCTTTTTCCTTGAAAGGCCAGTCTCCTTGGGCTGAGTAACCGCCACAACGCGCAGCTTCACCACTTTGGCCAAATCCTGTTCAATCCTCCTCAACCCTTCCTCAGCCTTGAAGCTCTCCGGCAACGTGAACACCCGCTCAAGTTCTTCAGGCGGATCCTTAACCCAAGCCTCAGTAAGAGTACGCAAGCCATCAATGTTACGCATGTATGCTCTTACAGCACATATGACGATCGGCGGTGTTTCTAAAACCGTGGCAGCACGCATGACTTCCTTCCCAAACTCAAGTGAATGCTTCCTATCTTCCACAGTAAAAACATGAGTCATCCCAGCCTTGTAACCAACAAAACCCAGAAGCCGCGGCGCATCCGCCTCAATTGTAGGCCAGAAATTTGTTCTAGCCAACAGATGTTCAGCACGTTTCCTAGGTAAATAAGCAAGCGAACCATGTCTAGGAGCATGCGTTTTCCTGTGACCCATTGTTTTCCCGCTTCACATCTTCTGCGATTAGAACAACAAGCCATTGACGCCACCTTAAGAGGCAGCATTCAACTTGATGTTCCATCCTTTTTTATGCGCTCTAACACAGAAGACAGGAAAGTATTTATGTCTTTTTCGGTTTTCGCGCCTCCCTCACCGACTTTGCGCCATACGCCGGTTCACATGTGCCGCGCGCGCTGGCGTCATTAATGCCGTATCACTGTCACTAACGGTGATGTGAGCAAGTGTTAAATTTCAGCCTCCCAAAACTTCTTCGGATCTAACAATGAATGACGTTGCGTTTAAAGTTGGAAACGCTCTTTACAATTCTGGATGCCTAAAGTTTGGCAGTTTTCGCATCAAATCCGGCGCTCTCAGCCCATACTACATTGACATAGCATGCCTACTTTCTTCCCCAAAAGATCTATGCACCGTCATAAACATCGCCGCTTACGACATAAAGCGAATTGCAGCTTCAGCGAAAATAGACAAACTGGCGTCAATCGAGCTGAAAGGCGCCCTATTATTGGCCAGCATCGGCTACAGCACAGGCCTGCCATGCACCGTGGTCAGGAAAGAGGACAAAACATACGGCACAACTGGGAGGATTGCAGGTGCAAACGTCAAAAGAGGAGAGAGAATACTGTTCTTCGATGATGTTGTCAGCGAAGGACTGTCCAAACTGGAAGACATTAAGCCTCTCGAACGAATGGGGGCCAAGGTTGAAGACATAATGGTCGTTGTTGACAGAGAACAGGGCGGCACGGAAAACCTCGAGAATGCAGGCTACAAAGTCCACGCCCTCGCAAAAGTATCTGACATCGTTCAAGCCCTCCTTCAGAACAAACGTATTTCTAAGAAACAAGCAGAGACCATAATAGACTACGTCAAGAAAACCTAATCAGACCTCACCTTTCCGTTTCCTTGACGCGCAATACTCTTTCGAGCACTTTCTGTGCACAATCGGCGGGCGAACACTTCCTAGCATCCAGAGTTACTTCAGGATCTGATGGCACCTCATACGGTTGTCCTATTCCAGGCACGGTGGGTGCCTCGCCTCTTTGCGCCCTTGTGTAGATCTGCTTCGGCGCGTGATACCTTTCAGTCCTCTCGGCTTCGCGTTGTCTACAGACCTCCAGCGGACACTTCAAATAAACTTCGATGAATGTCGAGATTTTCTGCCTTGCGTTGTCACGATAACGTTGTAGATTGCCTGTTGCGTCGACAACCACATTCACACCGTTCCGCGTCAATAGCTCCGCAATGTAGACTAGTGTTTCATAGACAACGTTGCGTTCCTCAAGCGAATACGACGGGTCAGGAGTTAAAACTCTGCGAAGAGCGTCGGAGGACAATAGCTGAGCTTCGAAGCCTTTCTTCCCCAGAACCTCAAGCAGGACCTTTGCTACAGTGGATTTGCCACTGCCGGGTAACCCGGTAATCCAGACACACCAACCGGCCTTCACCAGTGATACCATCTCGCTGAGGGGCTTCAACCCCAATTCACCCATAAATCTGCTTAAATAATCATAGGCTTCAACTCTAAAAAGATGACCTTTGCAAGAACAATCGGAAGAACCGAAACCATTGACCACGGTCGCCGTTTTCGTTAGTTTCCCTGCAACTCTGCATTCTTCAGCCCTTCCAGCTTGCTTGTAGAATACTCTCAGAATCTTCACGTCAGGATTGCTCAGCAAGTAGTCAATATGCCAAAACTTCGGCTTCGCCCTTCTAAGATGCCGTCCGACTCTTTTTTGCAAGTTGTCCTGAGCTGAACCGACGTAAGCATAGAGGCCTTTCGGAAAATTCTTAACACCCAACGAGCCGACGCTTACACTGATGTTCCTAGAAACAGAAACCAGCAGGACGTAGATTCCTTTCATGTTACTCTATCAGTGCTATTCTGGTCGTACCATTTCAGGATTTCTTTGACAGCACTGTCTGAATAACCAATTTCTCTCAGCCTTCTTTTAAGATCATCAGGAGTTTCAACCTTCAACCTGGCATCATCCCACAAAACGCTAGACGCTAGAAGCTATTTATACTTTAATACGCTCGTCGATATATCCCCGCGGACAGACATGGGATTGCATGTTAACCTACGTTAGGTAGGAGCCCGCGTGTTCAAAGTCAAAACGTTCGACGCTGAGAACATTGGTTGCGAACCGCAGGATCTGCTTACGCACTTCTATCGGCAAATGCGGGTACCATATGGGCGACGCCAGAACGAGACTACGCCAAGCGTAGAAGGGTTGAACTACGCTTAGGATTTCTTCATCGCGTGTCTTGTCTAGATAGTTCTGCCAGAACAGCAGGAAAAGCTTCTCGAACGGTCCGGTCAACTCGCCATACGTCTGCAATGAATAGAAAAGGTAGTTTATTGTCATCGTGCTCACGTCATCGGCGGGTTCACCCCATTCGCTCCTGCTGCGATCCAACACCGTGAAGTCGCAACCCTCCCTGAATAACAGGTTCCAAGGGTGAAAGTCGCCGTGCACACGCGACAGTCTATGCGCCTTTTGCTTCAGTCGCCACCGCCATTCCACGCACATCTTCTCAAAATCTACAAAGAACTTTTCATCGGCATATGCCAGCCCGCTGGGATAGCTGTCCGTCAGCCCGAAAATCTCTTCACCGTGCCCTAGCAGGTCACGCACATACCTGATGTAGAACGTAGGCTCATCTTTGTTCTTCACTGAATGAACTGCCACAAGGTAATCGGACAATGCCACACAGCGCTCCTCATCCAACCTGCCAACTGTCCGAACTGCGCGGATCCTGTCCAAGTCAGAATGGTACAACACCCCGTCAACAAAATCGGTCACGATGAAGAATTCAGAACAGTCGCCCAGCGACTTCAAAACATCACTACCACCTGTAAAAGAGCCCACGTCAACTGAATGCACGTGCCGAGGCAAACGGTTGAACGTAGAATGCTGCATCAGCAGAACCGCCGCTCGGTCAGCGAAGTAATCATGCCCAAAACCTCCAGGCCGCAAAGTCTCTAAGACCACGCGCTGACTCTTGCCCTTCATCTTGAACTCAATGAGGTATGGAACTCCGTAACCGAAACCCTTCAAATCCACCGTGCCTTTCATTCCACCCAGAGGCGCAAGACTCAAAACCTCAATGGGTGTTTTGAAGACTTCCGAAAGATACTGCTGCACTCGCGAGACCTTCAACTCCAAGAAACCCCACCAGAACAGAAGTGTGTCGAACACCGGTTAAAAACGTAACGACCATCAGCACCTGCTGCGATGGAATAGCCACCAGTCAACAACTTCCTGAAGGCAAAAGACGCCCTAAAAAATGGCGCACAGCAACGAGGAGGACAAGGAAAAGCATTTTTCTCCAATTACCAACTGAAGACTCGGCAGTCTGAAAGCAAACCTTCAAACCGAACAAGAGTCTTTGAGCTTCAAACTAATCACGCATTGAATACACAAACACGCATGTCAGAAACCAAGCGCAATCAACGCAAGCTCCCAATGGGCGGATGAATGGTTTTATATAGCAAACGACCCATCCAAAAAGAGGAGAAAGAAACGGTTATGCAAGACTCGAAGATTAAAGACGCAAGCCTCGCCCCGGAAGGCCTCTTGCAGATGGAATGGGCATCAAAGCACATGCCTGTCCTCGCCCAAATCAAACGCAGATTCATCAACGAAAAACCTCTCAAAGACCTCACTCTAGCCGCCTGCCTTCACGTCACGAAAGAAACAGGGTTTCTCATTGAGACTTTCCTTGCAGCAGGCGCAGACGTCGCCGTCTGCGGTTCCAATCCCCTCTCAACCCAGGACAACGTCGCCGCCGCTCTTGCCCAGCAAGGAGCCAATGTCTACGCTTGGCACCAACAAACCACGGAGGAATATTATTGGTGCGTCCAAAAAACCCTCGACCATGAACCCAACATCACCCTGGACGACGGCGCCGACCTCGTCGGCACACTCCACAGCAAACGCCCCGAACTCTTAAAAACTGTGAAGGGCGGTACAGAAGAAACCACAACGGGCGTCATACGATTAAGAGCCATGGAAAAAGACGGAGCCCTCAAATACCCTATAATCGCCGTGAACGACGCCTACACAAAACACTTGTTTGACAACCGCTATGGCACAGGTCAGAGCACATTGGACGGCATACTCCGAGCCACGAACATCTTGTTCGCTAGCAAAAACTTCGTTGTCTGCGGCTACGGCTGGTGCGGAAGAGGCATAGCCACAAGGGCCCGCGGAATGGGCGCAAACGTCACCGTCACCGAAGTCAACCCCACGCGGGCGCTGGAGGCGGCCATGGACGGCTACCGCGTCATGCCCATAGAAGAAGCGGCCGCAATAGGCGACATTTTCGTCACCGCTACCGGCGACACCGACGTCATAATGCCTGAACACATGCAACGCATGAAGGACGGCGCCCTGCTTGCCAACAGCGGACATTTCAACGTCGAAGTCAGTCCTAGCCACCTTGAAAGCCTCGCAACGTCCAAGCGCACCATTAGACCCAACCTTGAAGAGTACACGTTGAAGAACGGACGAAAACTTTACCTTCTAGCGGAAGGCCGACTCGTAAACCTCGCCGCGGCAGAAGGCCACCCATCTGAGGTCATGGACATGTCCTTTGCTGACCAAGCCCTCTGCACCGAATACCTTGCAAAGACGGAACGCATGCAGCCACGCGTTTACTCTGTGCCCAGTGAAATCGACGAGAACGTGGCCAAACTGAAGCTTGAAGCCATGGGAATCAAGATAGACCAATTAACAGCCGAGCAGAGACGGTACCTAGCAGCTTGGGAAGCTGGAACCACCTAGCAGAGACTGACAGGCACGGTAAACTTTAAAAGGTCTAACCTCATAGAGAGGGCTAATATTGTGGTGAAATAGCATGGTCAGCAAAGATCAAGCCATCGGCGGATTAATCTGCCTCGTCTGCGTCATCGTAGGCATCCTTTACACGCTCGGACTGTTCTACTGGGGATATGCATTGGACTCCGGAGCTTGGCACATCGAAACTTGGCTCATCGCGCTACCTGTGTTCATAGCCTTCGTTGCCATATTGGCTATAGGCGCGTGGATAGGCTGGACAATGGCCACAACACCGCCTCCGAAGCCGATCGAAGAAATTACGAGTGAGATGGAGACAGAAAAAAAGACGACAGTTGAAGAGAAACCTGCCGTTGAAGAGGAGCCTGCTGCCGAAGAGAAGCCTCCAGAGCCGCCGAAGATGGAAGAAGAGAAGAAAACCGACAGGAAACGCAGAACCTAGAGCTGCTTCTCAACCTTTCCGTTTTTCCAAGAAAACGTGTGAAAGCCGCAACCTAGTGTTTTGGTTAGCGGTTTTCCAATGGAAATTGTTTCTCTTTCCCCTATCATGGGTTCTTCAGTTCTGCAGTTTATGCATCCATCGTAGTTTTGAAGCCTCTGCTCATTGGTACAAATCCGCACTTTTGAACCCAAACCGCAGTTGCCGTGCGCAGTGCTAATCCGTCTGTTTCTTTATCTCTTTGAGCATACAGTTGACTATTTCTGTGCAGGTGACACATTCTTCGGGTATTTTTTCTTTGGACGAACGTTCGCTTAAGAAGCCGAAATGTCGGTTGCAACGCGTTGCTGTCGAGGCGGACTTTTCTGTTGCGACCACAGGTGGAGTTTCGGCGATTTCAGAGGCTTCGGGAACTTCTTTGCTCGTTTGAGTGGCGGGGTTGTTTTCTTGATTGGATATTTCGGTAAGGCAATGTGGACATGCCTCGTATGGTTCAGGATCCTGTTGCGAAAGGTCTATGGTTCTCAACGGTTTTGAGAAGGTTCTGCCGCATGACGGATTTGGACATTTGTAGCCTAGGCGAGCAAGTGTCGTTTCTTTCTTCTTCATGATGGTGAATCCCTCGTTAAACATGTGGGTTGACAGCGTTTAAAGTGTTAGTGCATTCGGAATAAGTAGTCCAGCTATGCTTCCACGGAAAACGTTGAACGTTGGTCAGCAGGTTGCCATGTTTCTGAGGTCCTCGACTCCTTCGGCGTAACCTGAAGCAATCAGAATATCGCCTGCCTCAATTCGCATGTCTGGTTTGGGTCTGATTGACTTTTGGCTTCTTTTTATGGCAAGTATCCACATGCCAGTTTCCTCAGGTATGTGTGCTTCCACCAGAGTCTTGCCCACAAGTTGAGAGTCTCGCGTGACTGGTACGTAGGCCACGGTTTCCTCAGCCTGTTTTATGATAAGCTGTAGCACGGGGTGCGGTTCAATGCCCCTCAGCACAACCTCCGATATTTGAGCCGCGGCATCAGCTATCTTCTCCGTTGCCACACCAAGCCGTATGAGGCCCAGGAAGCCTTTTGCCTCTTCTTTCTTGAACCCGCTCTGCAGCACGAGCAGCTCAAAATCTGTGTGCAGCTTGTCCACGTGTTCCTCAAGCCTCTGAACTTCTTCAGCCAGCTCCATGTTGTTCAGAAGCAAGGAAGAGTAAGCCAAATCTATCATCAGTTCAGAAGTATCCTTAAGCTCGACTAGACGCTCGACGATTTCCTCGAAAACCGCTCGGTTCTGCTGCGACACTTCAGCATCAGCTCCTCTGGGATTTCTGTTCTGCAAGCTCTTTAAACTCCTTGATGCCTGAGTGAACGCCACGGACTATCAGGACATCGCCGCCTCTGACGTATTCACCCTTATCTGGGTTTATTATCAAATCTTTTTCCCGTCGAATGGCTATTATGTCAACACCCATCTGTGCAGCCAAGTTGAGGTCTCCCACTTGTTTGCCTGCCAGCGACGAGTCAGAGGCAACTTTCGCCTGCATGAGTCGCTCCTCGACTTTCTCGAATACCTCAGTAACTAATGGGTGCACGCCTATGTTCTGGGTGACTATAGCGGCTATATCTCCCGCAGCGTCCGAAATCTTGTCGGCAGCCGCTGCCGCTGCAGATACGCTTGTTAACGCCTCTGCATCATGCGCGTCTCTTGCAGCGATCATTATCGTCATCTCAAGCAGGTAGTCCAACGTGTCAACACGATTTTCGAGTTCAAGGATTTCTTTGGCGAGTTCCATATCGTTGAACAAGGCCGCTGAATAGGCTAGATCTATCATCAGCTCAGAAAGATTCTTCATTTCTAAGAAGAGATCACGGACAGGTACGGGTTTGTACTTCACCTTTTCCAGGGATGGCATTTGCTTGGAGTCGCTCCGACGGTGAATCTAAGGCGTAAGGATTATTTTAATCCTATCCCCTCACGTTGAGAATCAGAAACAGGGCTACGAGCAGAGCGGTTGAAGTTATGGTGCCAGCAAGTGAACTCTCCAAGGGGATTACGAAGTGATCAGGATCCAGGCCGTTCTTGAAAGTCAGAATGGCAAAAGCATAGGATATCAGGACCATTGCAATGAGGGCGAACGCGTTAGTCACGAGCAGCACTGAAGTCAGAAGGTAGAAGGCTGGCAACGCGAATTTGCCTGTCAAGAACAGCGACACCGCCGAGAGTGGAATGAAAGCCATTGTTGAAGCTACCCATGCGCCTAGTATCTGTAACGCATGATTTTTCATAGCGGCAAAGCGGGGTTCCAGCAGGCCGAGCACAAGCCTCGTAGTAGCAGTGGATCCGATAACGAGGGTGGCATCGGTTACGAACTCGATGATGGCGGGGTAGGCTACAAAAAGACCAGCAGGATAGATAGTTCCCATCTTGTCCCAAACTCTTGCGCCAACACTTATCTCCTGCAGTATTGTTCCCGTGACACTGGCAATCACTGCCACAGACATCAAACTCACGATAGATGTCTTGGCAGTCTTAGAGAATCCGTCTACACCACCGCTCCAAGGCAAGGAAAGAAGGAGCAAAACTGCGGGAACAATGGCTATCAAAACAACTGCGTAGCCTCCCAAGTAGCCCAAGTTGAAGCGAAGATTGAGCGCTAAGGCGTAGCACACCGTTATGAAAACGTCTGCAACTGCAGCAGCAAATGGATATGCAACACTGTCCAAGTCCAAGCCTTTCCTGAAGATAGCAAAAGTGACTGGCAACGTTAGAAGGTAATGAGCCAACCCCATACTCATCGTCGCCACAACCACAACCAAAATGTCCGTAAAGGTTCCAAAGTTCAACCCCCAGATTAGAACTCCAAGTGCCGTTGAAACGATGCTCATCACGACACTCGTAGCCAGTGTAAGGGTCAGCATACGTTGAAGCAATCGACGCAGCGTCTTCATGTTTCCGGCAAATCTGGGCGATATCGTTCCCACGTGCAACGCAGTGTTCAATCGTCCACTGAATATGCCATTCATTACAGTAATGGCTGTCAGCACGGTCGGGTAAACAGCTAGAGTCCAAGGAGCGTTTGCTTGAAAAACGCCGATCTGCCAAGCGACGACGAGACCTGCAATTATCCCTCCGATGCCGGCGAAATGCCCACTTAACGTTTCCTTGAAAGCCACGAGAAACTCTCTGTGACCCGTCTGCGACATCAGACCCCTACCTCTCTAGCAAAAACAGAGTAGCGAAGGCAGACGTTAATGAAGGAATCAGTAGGTTCACAATTCTCCCGACGAAACCCAGTTGGCGGGAAAGCACTGCCGGCGCAACCGTGCAAACTGCCCATTCTTTTCCCCTCTCTGAACATTTTCGCGTTCCTTTCCCCCATCCATCCATAGGCACCGCTTCAACTGAGCAAATTCATATTGTAATTGCTAGCCTTCCTTCCTTTGCCCTTTCTTAAACCTAAGAGGTGAGGCAGCACTCCTTAAATAAGTTTCCAGATCAATCTGGGCAAGCACAACCAAAGATTCATAGCTGTTCCAATCGCTCGAATCTATGTTTCCGTCTTGGCAGACTTCAAGCCGGCCGGGAGGATGTAATCCGGCTAGAAGGTGAACGCCAAAACTTGCAGTTGTCTTAGAAATCCATATAAGCATGGCTCATGAACGCTATCAAGTTCTGAAGGGAAGCAATTCCACTTGAGGAGATCTACAAGAATGGATGTTTTCGAAGCTATTAGAGTTCGGAGAAGCATAAGGAAATACCTTCCAGAACCAATTCCTCACGAGAAGCTTGAGTTGATTTTTGAGGCTGCTCGCTGTGCGCCTTCAGCAGCCAACCGCCAGCCTTGGAATTTCATAGTCGTCCAAGATGCAGAGGGAAAGAAGGCTTTGGCAGGGGCTGCAAACAAACAGACATTCCTGAGTGATGCTGCTGCAATCGTAGCTGCTGTAAGTGATCCTGAAGTATCTGCAAAGTGGCACGAAAAAGACACTATGATAGCCCTTGAACATATGACCCTAGCAGCCACGGCACTAGGATACGGCACCTGCTGGATTGGCGCCTTTGACGAGGAAGCCGTGAAGCGCCTCTTGAACATTCCTGAGAAAATGCGTGTTGTCGCCTTGTTACCAATCGGCATACCCAAGGAGACGCCAGCTCCTAGACCAAGGAAAGGGCTTTCAGAAATCATTTTCAAAGAAAAATGGCAAGCCCCGTGGCCTGCGAGTCAAGGCTCATTATCAATCCACGCAAGCGTAATACCAAGCCATTCCAGTATGTGTTAGTGTAAGCGCAAGAATTGCGATAATTTGTTTTCAGTCAACTGGTGACATGAGGGGATTCTAGGGTTCATGAGGGTTAAAAGCTTCATAGGGAGAAAGGAGAGGAGCTTCCGACCGCCTCAATCATTACCATATGACCCACCATAGACAGAAAAAGTCACTTTTGCTGCCGTACATTACAGATGACACCCTGCCCTCCACCGCCACTTCCAGGATCGTTAGGCACAATTACTGCTCCACTTGACACGCAAGTAGAGTGGACGCTCAATTTGGATGACGTCGTCTTCACAGTCTGAATCGACTGTCCTAAAACAAACACCGTCGGCACAAGGAGAAGGGACAACACCAGTATCGCAGCAAAGGCTATGGGCTTCATTTTCCCCCCCATGATACTTCTGCTAACAAAGCATATAAGTCTTTAGTCAAAATCGCGTTGACGATACAAAAGACTCATCCTGTTGCGCAATGTTTAAGAATGGTTGCATGCATAGTTTCGACAGCGCGCGCCGGTGCGGGTTTATGAGTTACCAGCGTTTAATTCCTTCAATAACCGAGTATTCTGAGAAGTTCAAACGACTCGACTCTCTAGACTTCAAGATCATCAAGGCAATACTCTCACATGGCACTTACAATGTCCGAAGGCTGGCTGAAACCGTTGAGGCGCCAGAGCAGACTGTTAGTTACCGCATCAGAAGGTTCGACAGGGCAGACATTGTCCGTTTCAGAGCACTTGTTAATGAACCTAGGCTGGGATTGAAGAGCTACTCGGTTTGGGCCTCCACGCAAGTCGGAAAGGAAGATGATTCTGGTTGCGCCCTCACAAGTTTCCCCTTGTGGAGATACCTTGCTGTTGTGGACGGATGGAGACTTGGTAACTATGTCCGCTACGTTATCCCTCCAGACAAGGAGAGAGATCTGGAAGCTTTTCTCAATGAACTTTCAAAGAGGGAATTGATCTCTGACTATGAAATTCATGCAACTGCAAGCCCCAAATATCCATTGTTGAGTATGGACTTCTACGCTGGAAAACATGACGTTCCGATGTTCGACTGGAGGAAATGGGTAGCAGCCTTTGACTCATATGTACCAGAAGAGAATTATGAACTTGAGAATTACGAAAGAGCAGAGTTTGATTTGATCGACCTCATCATCATTAGATGTTTAGAGCTGAATGCACGAACGACTCAGCGAGGAATTGTTGCAAAAATAGCGCAAGCACTTGGAGAAAAGAACAGCAAAAAATACATCCCGCTGGTATCTCGCCGAATCAAGAATAACCTCAACCCACAGAGGCTCATCAGCGGCTACAGAGTGTACTTGTTTCCCAACCAAGAACAAACATCGCTACTTTTCTTGCTCTACTTCGACTTCTCGAGCAGCATAAGCCTTAGGAAATTCACGGAAGCATTGAAACATCTTCCGTACAACACGAGTTACGAAAAGATTCTTGACCGGAACTCCCTGTTTCTCCGCCTTGTAGTTCCAGCGTTTGAGTACACAGGAATGCGAAAATCCATCAGAGAATTGGCAGAAAAAGGGCATATCAAAAATGCCAACATGCACCTAGGAGATCTGGCTCACGGAACATGGGACAACGTGGAAATATACCAGATGTTCAAAGAGGGAGCATGGAATTTCAGCTACGGAGCAGCCACAGAAATGCTTGACAGGCTTCTGCACAAGCGACAAAAAACGAAGGCTTAAACAATAAACCCAAGTCTGACCAAGCTAAAGCAAGTTTCTACACAGTGTCTAATCCGCCCTCTTAGGGTTCCAAAAGGCTTCTTCTGTGCGGCGCAATGGTTTGCAATTAGCCTTTTCTACATGTGACTTCGAGTTCGAAACGCTTGGAAATCTGAAAACTCGTTCAGTCAAGGTGCCGACGAATCTCTTATGTCCCAGTATGTCTCAAAGAATTCTTGGGGGCCTCTTTTCACAAGTTGTCGCAGAGTCTGCAATCCACGTTCTTTCTCGATTTCTTGTGCCATATGACACCCTGCGACATACCACAGTCGCGTCCCGGTTCCGCTCATTTGTTCCAAAATCTGGAAATCCTCTTCGTGCAACTCTTGGCTTCGACTCTTCTCAAGCTTGGACAAGATACTGAAGTAATCATGAACTCTCTTGTTCCTCTCCACTTCGTTTAAGAGAACTTTGTAGTCATTGTCCAGCAATCCGTCTTCTTTGAGTCTCAGCTTCATAGAACTTATGACGCCCATGCCCTCGAGATGCGTCAGTAACTTGATCACTTCCAAGAGATCACTGATTGTCTTCATCCCGGCTAGGTTGGGCATTTGTCGATACCTGAAATAGCCTGCGTGCGCCAGCTCGTGAATCAAGTAGTAAATGGCTTCGCGCGTTTCAATGTGAAACTGTTTGGAGTTCAAGTTTAATGCGACGTTTTCATTGTACACGATGTTATCGTAACCGATGATGAAGTACGCGGTCGTTTTGAAGACGTGCCTTTCAGGCAGATATTCGAGGACTGGCCCAAGCCACTGATCTTGCTTTCTGCAACTCAAGTACTCCATTATCGACGTTATCGAATCTTCAAGCTGTCTGGTCCACGTGATCTGTTCCAGAGTTTGCTTCCAGAACTGCTCCATTGTGAATTCTGAACTCATGGAGGACCATACGTGGTGATTGTATGCAAGTTTTCCACCAACTGTGGAAGTGAGAAGCTTGAGATTCATGTCTGTCCGGTTTTTCAGATAATCTAGGCATGCGTCGGCTGTCGAACGGTCGAATAGTACGTTTTGGGGTTTTTCTGAACTGCCCATTTGTCTCTGTCACAGTAAGGCGAGCTTCAGCCTAATTTACCTGATAGCGGAGAATATACCTCAACGCCCACGGCCCCAAGGCTTAATATGAATCTCCATTAACTGCCTACGAAGACACAACCACTCAGGATGGAGCACGGATTGTCAAACAAGTCCAAAAAGACAACCAGTGTTGTGAAAACTGTATGCCATCGAGATTGTCCAGATACGTGTTTTGTTGATGCCATCGTTGAAAATGGTCGAATAGTATCCACCAGAGGCAGTACCGAGAATCCGATAACCCAAGGATTTCTGTGTCCGCGAGGAGCAGGAGACCCCAAAAGAGTATACAGTGAAGAACGCGTCCTTTACCCCAACGTTAACAGTGGAACCGAGTTTAGAAGAGTTTCTTGGCTCGAAGCCATGGATTTGGTTGCTAACAAACTGAACAGCGTCCTGAAGAAGCACGGCAACAAATCCGTCTTGCTGTACGATTACCCCGGCAACCAAGGGTGTTTTAGCTGGCAGTACTCTCAAAGATTGTGGCGTTCGCTGGGCGTGACAGTGACGGACGGCGCTCTGTGCAGCACATCGGGACACGTGGGGATTGGGCTTCACTATGGACTTACCTACGGCTTGGGCTTGGAGGACGTTTTAAACTGCAAGGCCATCGTGTTCTGGGGAAACAATGCAAGAGTGAGTTCTCCCCATCTGTGGGCCTTTTCGCTGAGGGCAAAACGAGAGAATGATGCAACATTGATTTCTATTGATCCTAGAAAGAGTGAGACTTCCGAAAGCTGCGACTTCTGGGTTAATCCTCGTCCAGGCAGCGATGTAGCGCTGTTTTACGGAATAGCGCGATGCCTCATTGAGCAGGATAGGCCCGCTGAGAGATTCATTGAAGAATGGACTACTGGATACAAAGAATTCAGGGAAGAGGTGGAGAAATGGAACCCGAAGCGCGTTGAAAGAGTAACAAACCTGCCCTGGGGGAAGATTGAGAAGCTAGGCGGGTTGTTAGTTGAGAAGGTTCCCGTAGGCTTCATGATAGGTTTGGGGTTAAACAAATCCAGTCAGGGTGCAGAGGCCGCAAGAGCAGTGAGTTTACTGCCGGCGTTGCTTGGGCAACACCGTGGCTTCCGTTACAGTGACTCTAAGGGCCGATTTGTTGACTGGGATTACATGAATGGAAGCAAGATAAGCGGGGAGAAGTCAACGGTTGTTGAACAGGTTTCTATGGGTTCAAGATTGAATGCTGGTCAGTTCAGGTTCGTTTTCATTAAAGGTTCCAACCCTGCGTTGACGCTTCCAGACCAGAACGCTGTTAGAGCTGGGCTTTCCAGGGAAGACGTGTTTGTGGTTGTTCATGAAACACATTGGACCGAGACTGCGAAACTTGCTGATGTCGTGTTGCCGGCGGCCACCTATCTGGAAAAGTGCGACCTGAATTTCTCTGATCATCACCCGTACGTTCGATTGTCTGCGAAAGCGATTGAGCCTCTTGAAGAGTGCAAAGAAGAAACGTGGGTAATGCAGCAGCTGGCAAAGAAAATGGGCCATGCAGAGCCATGGGTGTTGGAGGACCCTTGGCAAGCCCTCGAAAAGGCCACGAAGAATGCATTTGAAAATGGATGCTTAAATGACATACTCGACGGGGTAGTTTTGAAACTGAGGCAGCGGCCCATTAACGAGTACCAGACACCTTCTGGAAAAATAGAGCTTTACTCTTCAAAGGCCCTTGAAATATCTGCAAGCCCCCTGCCAGCTCAGCTACCACTCAACGAAGACGAACATTGGTTTACCCTATTGAACAGCTCTCTCCCATGTTGGACTCACAGCCAGTTCAGAGACGTTTATGGTCCGATTCCCAAGATTGTGTGGATGAACCTTGCGGATGCAGATTGCCTTGGGGTAAAGAGCGGAGACGATGTTACTCTCTTCAATCAGCTAGGAGAGCTAACTGTTGAAGCGATTGTAACTGAAAACATCTCCACTGGAGTCTTGTGGTCACCTAGACCTTTGACAGGGAAAAACGGTATCCCATTAAACAGTTTGGCACCAGGCAGCCCACAAAACCTAGGTGCAGGTCCCCGGTTTAACTCAATCAGAGTCAAGATTAGAACAAGTTAAGCCGCGCCTGTACGTGGCAAGAGTTCAAATAGCGCGTGCTCTTGAAACTGAAGAATGAGAATGTTTGAGAGCGCTGGCTCTTTGTGGCGCGTGTGGTTCAAGACGTGATGGAAGAAGAGTCGAACGCATCAGTGAACTTTGCGATCCTGTACGATTTAGGTTTCTCGCCACCGTGCCTTGAAAGACACGATAGCTATGGATACGACTACTGTTGCAACGAGGATCAGCCAACGGACGACAACAGCATCAACTGTCAGCGACATCGTTCCAGCATAGTACCTAATTAGGCCAGCTGCGTTTGACGTTGGAAATATCAGTGACAACCATCTCATCCCGCCTAAGAGTTCTTCCGGATAATACACCGGGGGCATGAACACCAGGCCTAGCCCAAGTATGTTGGACATGTTGCCCAGAGTGTAGACGCTTGCATTCCGAAGATAAGTGGATATGATGAACCCGATGCTGCTGCCTGCCGCCCAACAAAGTGTCAACGATGCTAAGGCCCACCCGACTGACAGAAGGGGCAAAGCGCCCAGCAGGACAGCGAGTCCCATGAAGAAGATTAATCCTGGAGCCGATATCAAGAGCGGGCCAAGAGCCACTCCGATAGCATACGAGACAGGATGCACGGGCATGGCAACTATCATTTCTCTTATTTTCACATAACGGTCGAACGAGATGTCCTGAATCGACGCCACCAACCCGATAAAACTTGTCGTTGCAACCATGGCGCCCGCGAGCCCATAACCGAGGTTCCCACCGAAAGCAAGAATGTAAAACAGCGGAAAAGAGCTGACGACCCCTAAGAGAAGTACCATCGACGGATTCCTCTTCAGGTCGGGGATAGATTTCAGCTCGGCTATTATCAACGCATCCTTCATCGGTTTGAGGTTCAAGCTTCTTCACCTCTGCCGACGAGCTTGACGAAAACATCTTCAAGCGTGATCCGCGCTGCCTCTGCCCTCAACCCTTTCTTCAGCGCGGTTCCAACCAGCTCCAATGCCGTGTCCTCGTCTGCAACGTAGACAATCTGTTTGTTGCCGAGCTTAGCGTGGTTGTTCGCCTTCAAGTTCAGACCCTGAATATTGCCTTCTACGATGACCCTGAACTTCTCCTTTGCCAGACTCTTGATTTCCTCAAGCGTTCCTTCCGCAATTACTTTTCCCTTGTCAATAAGCGCAAGTCTGTCAGACAGCATTTCAGCTTCTTCCATTATATGCGTGGTCAACAGTATCGTCGTACCCTGTTCCACCATATCTCTCAAAACAGCCCAAACCTTCCTCCTCGCAACAGCGTCCAATCCGCTTGTCGGTTCATCGAGGAGCAGAACATCAGCGTGGGAAGCCAGCACGGTCGCAATGATCGCACGTTTCTTTTCGCCGCCTGAAAGCCGGACGCATGTTCGATTCCTTAGATCCCAGAGCTCAACAGCATTCAAAGCCTTTTCGGAAGCATTTTCTGTCTCACGCTTTGACATGCCTCGCAACAATGAGAAATAGTAGCAGTATTCCCACGGTGTGAAATTGCTGCAAGTCTGCACGTCCTGCGGAACTATAGCAATGTGTCCTTTCACTTCACCAGCCTGAGCCATGACATCGTAACCCATGACGCGGGCAGTTCCTTTCGTGGGAGAAAGCTGAGTGGAAAGAATCTTCAAGAACGTAGTCTTGCCTGCACCGTCCAGGCCAAGCAACGTGAAGAGCTCACCCTTATTGATTGAGAGAGCCACTCCTTTCAAAGCCTCAACAGGCTCTTTACCCCGGTAAGTCTTGCTCAACCCTTCAGCTTTCACAGCTTCCATGTTCACCACTTAACTTAGGGCGCACTATGCTGAATCTGCGGAAAAGTTATAGCTGAACCGAGCAGCTTGTCTTCTTTGCTGGAAGAATTGATGAATTTAAGACATGTGATTGTGTCACGGGATAGTTTGAAAGACCTTCCAGTATTTCGTTTGTTTCCTTTTAGTTGCCAATATTGCGTATATTGGGAGTCAACTGATGATTTTGACGAGAAGGTAAGCAAGGAAAAGGCGCAACAGTTGAAAAGTGATTGGTTCAGGAATGTCTTGAAGGAGTTTGGGGATTGCGGTGTCATTGCATATCTGAACGATGAATCTGTTGGATATGCGCAATATGCGTTGCCCAAGTTTTTTCCAAGGGTTCAGCAGTATGCATCTGGTCCGCCCAGCAATGATTCTGTATTTCTCGCATGCCTTTATATTCCGAAGAGAGAGCTGAGAGGGATGGGTATCGGCAGGTCTCTGCTTGATTTTGTGCTCTCTAACTTGCAGAAAAGAGGATATAATGCGATAGAAACCTACGCTCGCAAGGGTTCGGAAAGCAACCCTACAGGACCTCTGGAATTCTATCTCAGGAATGGATTTTCCGTGAAAAGAGAATGTGACGAGTTTCCACTTACGAGAAAAGAATTCGGAACAGTGACGCCTTAATGGCTACAAGCAAAACTGTAATTCGCAAAGCAAAGGTTGGCGATTATTCTCAGTGTCTCCCTCTGCTCACTTTGTTATATCACGGGGACATTGGAACAGACTTCAAGAAGACTTTTGAAAGCTTCATCACAGCCGATAATAGTATGGTTCTGCTTGCGCAGTCTCGACACGGAGTTGTTGGAATCCTGATTGGAAGCTGTCAGATGGACATTGATTGGGAAGGAAAGACTGCTAGAATTGATGCAATAGTCGTGAGTGAGAAAAACAGAAGAACGGGAATAGGAAAACAGCTTGCCAACCGTTTTATCACTTTAGCACAAAGGCAAAGATGCAAAGCAGTCAAATCCCGAGTAAACAGAAAGAACGAAGAGGCTCAAAGATTCCATGAGAACTTGGGTTTTGCAAGGGCCGACACACACGAATACGTGTTGGATTTCCTTCATAATAGCTTGACCTAAAAAAGAGGCGTAGCAGATCGTGCGCGTGGATGCTATCTGTCAATATCCATAAGCCAGCTTGCGTGCCGCCGCATTTGAAGAACGCACGCAAGATTGCCATAGCCGCATTAAGTGGAAAGCTGACCCATTAGCATGGAAACCCAATCTGAGGTTTTACACGCGCGCCCGGACGCGCAGCGGAGCAGTTCTCTTTTGTCAGCCGGTCAACTCATTGCATTAGAAGAAAGAAGCCCAGAACACCAGTTTGTGCTGCTCGTTTTGCCCTTCAATCATTTTTGGGTCACACAGTGAACTATTCGAAGGGTGTGCGAACGCAAACGCCTACTCGAACCGTAGCAGTAGCAATCGGAAAACGTCATGCCTGTCTCTTGAACGGAATCTAGGAGCAAGCTTGCACGTGAAAAATCAAGGTCTTCCCTTTGAAAACGCTCAAAGACTAGCCTCAATTGGTAAAATGGCGCCGGGGAAGGGATTCGAACCCCTGCGAGCCAAAGCCCACTGGCTTGCTTGTCTTTGAATCTGGGCCCTCTTTAGTGGAGCGTGATCTCGAGGCCAGCGCGATAACCACTCCGCCACCCCGGCACTGTCTAGAGATTCTGAAGAGTGGCTTTTAGCTTTATCCAACATAAAATATGATGCGAGGTTTGGCACTGTGTGAAGGTTTGCCCTTGACATCTTGGCGGGTGTACCAACAAAGGGTCGTGTTACCTGGATTTTGAAGTGTTTATGAGGGACGGGAACAGCCAGCGTTTCTTCTTCTGAAGTTTCAGCGCGTCCCATTGGCTCAGTATCTTTGCAGCCTCATTCGCGACTTTTATTGCCTCTTCTTCTCCTTTGTGGGGTGCGAACTCGTTTGTGTAGCGGTTGGCATACGCAGCGCAGATTGACCCTGATCTCAGCCCGTACAATGTTGTCAAAGTGTAAAGTGTTGCTGTCTCCATGTCAAAATTGAGAACCCCCGCCGCTTGCAGTGTCGGAAGCAGATTCTCCATCCCCCGTGAATGACCATGGAACGTCGGCCTATTTTGTCCTGCATAGAAGTCTGCAGTCGTTGCTGTTACGCCAACATGATAGTTGTAGATTCCTAAGCCTTCAGCCGCTTCAATCAAGGCCAGCAAAACTTCAAAGTTGGCTACAGCGGGATATTCAGGCATAACATAGCAATTGCTTGTCCCGTCAAGACGTACGGCAGAACTGGAAATAATGAGGTCCCCGCAGGGGATGCCTTTCTGAATTGCCCCTGTACTCCCGACGCGGATGAAGGTGTTCACTCCTATGTTGGAGGCTTCATTGACGGCGATAGCCATACAGGCTGGGCCGATGCCTGTAGACAACGCTGAGATTGGAACACCTTTGTACTTTCCCCTGAAACTGCGGAACTCGCGACGACAGGAAACTTCCCTAGCTGAATCCCATAATTTCGCTATTTTTGCAACGCGTTCAGGGTCACCCGGTACAAGTAGGTATTCAGCTAAGTCTCCCGGTTTGCATGCGATGTGGTACTGCTTGTTACTTGAACCTGTTGAATGCACTTCGTTTCACCGAAACTAAGATTTAAACGCTGAGCATTTAATAATAGCGGAATTCGGAGAGCGCTTCTTGTCCAGCGAGCTGAGAAGAACAAAATACGACATCTATGCAGACATAATAGAAATGATTGCTAGAAAAGGACTCTGCTCCCTGACAAGAGTTTCTTACGGCGCCAACATGCCCGTGGACCGCACAAAGAAAGAACTTAACTTCTTAGTAGCGCATGGCTTCATAAACGAAGTAAACATCGAGAACTCAAAAAAGTACAGAGTGACAAAATGGGGATTGGAATATCTGGAAACGTTCAAACGCATGCGCAAGTTCTTTGCAGCACTAGAAAAGTAGCGCACATATTCAAGGGTAGGTACGATTTGTGACTACCGAACGTGTTCTCCTCACGTGCGTCGGCTTTTAAGGGTTCTTTTGGGTTATTCATTTTCCATGGAAAGAGGTGGTAAGAAATGGTTAGCACAATAGGTTTACGGAAGAAGAATTGCAGGAAAGACGAGGTGGGTTACAGAACAAGACTGGCAGACTTCGTCAGAAGCATCCGAGAGAAAGGTCACAGAGCAGAGGCACCGACATTTTTGGTCAGACCATGTGGCAAAGATTTTCAGCTTTTCGAAGGCCTAAATGCAGTTAGCACAGCAGAAGCGTTGCTGAGAAAAGCAAGGATGCTTTAGCAAAATGATACTAGTCACCAAATGTGAGTGCCCCTTTTAAGGAAGCAAGGATTCAGAATGGAGGGTGAAACGAAATGGGCAGTAGAGTGTCGGTTCCTTCAGGAAGCACGCTGACAGTTGATAATGTCGACGGAGATTTAGAGGTCAGTCGACATGCAATCGTAAAATGCTCTACACCGCAATCTCGGCTGACGGTCTTTGGCACCGTTCATTGTGAGGGTGACGACACGTTTGAGTGCAGTCTACGAGCAGAGAACCTCGAGGCTGAGGGCAGGGTGACGATTCGGGGAGACCTTGAGATAGGCGATGACGTTGAGGTTGAGGATGGCAACTTGGAAGTCTACGGAAACATGGCCGCAAAGGATATTGACGTTGACCGCACCTTGTACATTGGCAAGAGTCTTTCCACCGACGAAGTTGAGGTGGGAGGAAGCTTGAAGGCTGATGGTCCTGTGAAGGCTAACAACGTGGATGTCGGCGGCACTTTTGAAGCAAAAAGCGAGGTTACTGCAGGAGACATCGATGTCGGAGGAAGTCTTACGATAAGATCTAAGGTGGACATCAGGAACTTGGAGGTAGGCGGCACCGCAAGCGTTGCAGGAGGAAAAATCCATCGAATAGACGTGGGCGGATCCTTCGAGTCAGCTGGCCCTCTGGAATTTGGAGAAATCGACGTAGGAGGCACAGTTAGGCTCGCCGGGAAGAATATGGGAAAAAGGATAGATGTCGGCGGCACTTTCAGAGTCGAAGGAGACTTGGAGTTTGAAGAGATAGATGTGGGCGGCACCGTTGATGTAACAGGTTTGACGCAGGGTCGGCGTATGGATGTTGGAGGCAGAGTTAACGTTGACGGTTCCTTGAAGCTTTCAGGAGGTCTAGATGTTGGTGGAACAGTGAATGTCAGCGGAGAAATCGCAGCCAGAGAAATAAGCGTTGGCGGAGAGGTCCGCGCATGCAAAATCGTCGCAGAAGAACAGGTAGAAGTAGGTGGCTCAATTGACACGGTGGAAGGCGTGACTGCGCGAACTGTCGAAATAGGCAGAGGAGGACAAGTGCATGGTCTCATAAGAGCAGACGACATAATAATAGGCAAAGACGCAGACGCAGAGAACTTGTACGGAAGAGAAATCCTCCTGCGAACTCGCGCCACCGCAAATAGCATTTACGGGCAAGAAATCACAATTGAATCTGATTGCGAAGTGCATGGCGAAGTCCTTTACACTGATGAGTTAAGGCTAAACGAACATGTTTCGCTTTCGAAGCAGCCGCAGAAAGTGGAAAAGCTTCCTTTCTAAGAAGATAGCCTTCAAGGTTCCTTCGGGACGGCCAAGTCAGCAATGTCCACGCTGTGTTCATAGATTTGTCTCAGGAACGAGATTGTTGACAGCGTTTGAGTCATAACATCAAGTGATTGTGCCCGAGCAACTTCCTCAATCTTGGCAAATTCCACTTCAATCTTGTCTCGCATTGCTCGAACCTTCTCTGCAAGATCTACTGGAACCTGCCAAGAAAGCCGTCAAAGCGTCTTCATGAGCCCCAAAACAAAGTGAATGGAAAACCAAGAACTGTTTTCTCAGGCTTTCATCCAGTTTTCCACCTCCAAGCTCAACCGTTTTCATGGAAACGCGGACACATTCGTCGCCTATTGCTTCGACAAGGCTTGCAGCCAAGCGGTAATCAAGGCACTCGATAGGGCTGACACCAAGTTTCTCGCTCAAACGAGGGTTCTGGACTATGGTCCTGAGAATTCTGACAAGAAGGAAGTAGAGCCTATTGCCTTCGTAGTCCCTTGCCATCACACTCTTCGCCAAAGGTATGTCACCATCCACGAAAGCTTTGGCAACGTCTCGATGCATACTAGCAGCAATCGTGTAGCCACGGCGCAGAATCTTCTCAGGAGGGAAGCTTGAAGGCTCCAAAAGGCACTGAAGAACAATGCCCGCATAGTCTTCCTCCACTATTTCCAAGCCGACCAAATGGCTAACCGTGTTCTTAACTACTTCCCGCACGTCAAAGCTAATACGCTCCTTGCCCTCAACCTTGATAACGTCAAAGCCCAACAAGTAAGTTCCAATGATTTCACGGCCCAAATAAGACCCTGGCCTTAGGGTGGCAACCCGAGGTGAAGGCTCAGCACCATATTTCGTGTCCACAACCAGCTTGCCATCGCCTGTCTCACTTAGAGCAAGAATCGCTCCTTTCTCCAAACCGTTCTGTTCAGCCCAAACCTTGGGCAAACACACAAAAAAGGTGCCGCCTGGAGTCTGTTGAACCTTACGCAGCTCACTCATTAGATCACACCATCTTGCAGTATTTTCTGAAGCAACATTTGAATGTTTTAACAAGAATTCCCCACATAAATTAATGTATTGAGGTTCCGACCGACGAACCATAGGCCAGTCAGCAACGCTTGCGAAAACTGTCCACTAGCAAAAAGCAATAGGAGAAGAAACTCGCAGTCAATCTCCCGTTCACAGTTTGAGGTCATCTGCAATGGCAAAGGGCGCAATGTTTTGCTTCAAGCAAACACGTTAATAGAAGAAAAGAGATAAATCCTAACACAATCTTGAACCGCCAACGGCGCTTTCTCCAACTGGAGCAACGTAGATTCCCGATTGGCGAGTTTCTGGGCTTGCCGGTCTGAGGGGGGATGCAGACGCCAAAACCGCTTAGCTGATCTCCAGAAGCAAAAATGAGCTGTCAGGTAATGAGTGAAACAGAAAAACTGCATAAGGCCGTAGAATTAACCCTTGCGGCAGGGTACCAACTAAACAGAGAAGCTTTCGAATTCCTAAACATGATTATAGCAACGGAGGACCCAGCCGAAGTCATGAGCAAAGCAATAAAACAAATGGAAGCACTGAGCGAAAGACCCTTCTTCATCGAAAGGAGCCTTTTGGAAAAGGTTATCGAAGCAGACAAGCCTGCCACTGAAATAACCAGCGACCTTCTACAGAAGGAAAGTCAGCTACTTGCAAAGGTGCAAACTCCGCAGATAACAGGTGGGAAAGTGTCTTTTTATCCCTACGCAAAAGATGTTGAAGCAAACATTAACATAATCGATGACCCAAGCGCTAAACTCAGTTCAAGCGGGACTATTGAAGACTACTTGACTTATTTTCAAGACAGGTTCAAGCAAACAGAGAAACTGCTCAGACAAAGGATGGATGTAAAAAGCGCAACATCAGTGCTAGAAGCGTTGAGGTCCCAGTCAGGCACACGTCTTAAGGTAATTGGCATGATAACTGACAAAAGAGAGTCAAAACAGAAGATAGTCCTAACTGTCGAGGATCTATCTGCGAACATGACGGTACTCGTTCCTCAGAACGCTTCTTCAGACCTCCAGAAGAAGGCACGAAACATTCTGCTCGACCAGACCATCTGCCTAAGCGTAGTGAAAACGAGAACTAATCTGTTAATCGCCGAAGACATAATCTTGCCAGACGTTGCCCAAAGGACACCGCACAAAGCTCAGGAACCAGTCTACGCAGTGCTCACTTCAGACATGCATGTCGGCAGCAGGAAATTCACTAGAGAAGCCTTCGACCGTTTCATCTTGTGGCTCAATGGCAAATATGGGGACGAAAAGATGCGGGAAATTGCTGGCCATGTCAAATACATCTTGATAGCCGGAGACATAGTCGACGGAATAGGAATCTATCCTAACCAGGTGAAAGAGCTGGCCGTCAAGGACGTGTATAAGCAGTATGAGCTTGCATCAAGATACCTGGAGCAAATCCCAGACTACATTGAAGTAATAGTGACCCCTGGAAACCACGATGTTCCAAGAAAGGCTTTGCCACAACCAGCTATCGCAGATGCTTTCCTTAAGACCTTGCAGGATTCTAGAAAAGTCCATTCGCTAGGTGACCCATGCACTGTCAGTCTACATGGGGTGGAGATACTGATTTTCCATGGGCGAAGCTTGGACGATGTGATTTCAACTGTTCCAGACATGACCATCAACCACCCTGAGAAGGCAATGAGACTGCTTTTGCAGACCCGCCATCTGGCGCCATTGTATGGAGGAAAAACACCCTTATCTCCCGAGAACAGAGACCCACTAGTCATTCAAAGAGTCCCTGACATCTTCCACGCCGGACACGTGCACGCATTGGAACATGCCAACTACAGAGGCGTTCTAATCGTGAACTCAGGATGCTGGCAGGAACAAACAGACTACATGCGAAGAAACGGTTTCATGCCAACGCCTGCAAAAGTCCCTGTGGTGAACCTCCAAACCTTAGAAGTCACTGTTGTTCCCTTCGCATAAAACGGCACATTTCACGACTCGATCTTGGATTATTCTGATGCGCGCGCAACGTGCCATTCGTCGCGCTCAAGTTTAGAGTTGATCATAGAAGGTGGTGTTTTCGATTTTCTTGTGGCGCGCATGTCTGTTCCTAAATTCGTTTGCAAAGCATTACACTTCTTTCTTCACGACACAACCTCTTGAAGAAACATCCGCAACTCAATTCTACTCGACCCAAAAAAAGGAATTTAGAAACACGCTAGCGCGCAACGTAGACGGCAACGACGCAGATGGCTGCGGGACCAAGCCATTCTGTCTTTGTGCCACGGGCAACACTACCTATCAATCCCTGACTATTACAATGAAAATTACATCTGACATTACAAACGAAACGACTGAGCCAACTCTGAACAGTAGTCCAACCTGTTTTTCTTCATGGTTTGTTACAATACACATTAGCTCTGACATTACAAGTGAAAAAGAGGGGTCGAATTTGAAGGGCTATGATACAAGAAGGGGTTTCGGCATACTTGAATTAGCAGAGCGCATGCCTATTCCGAAATTGGCTTAAAAAAGTTTTTATTCACCTTCCATGATTCAAGGAAGGTCTTGCGCTCCGTATCTGTCCTTGATTTCTTCGAGCAACTGTCTTGAGCACTGAAGGAAATGCGCAAAACGGAATCAAGACCATTTTTTGGCCATTTTAGGAACACGCATGCGCGCTTCTATCCGGTTAGAGAACTTGCTGTCAACTTGGTTTGCGTCAACCACGTCTCTTACGGCGGTTTCACTTCGGGACTTGGAGGTGGATACTGCTGACCACTGCTTATGTCGGATCTGGAACGCCTGCTGCGGGCTATGGCAACCACCGCTATTACTGTGACCACTATGATCAACACTACCACTATGGTGAGATATGGGATGGAGAATGGTGACGACTGTGGCATCACACTGTTTCCTAAAGAATCAGTCTTAACCAGAAAGGCATCATAGCTGCCAGCCCCGTAGGAAGCCGTGAATCCGGCTAACACGTAGCCTCCATCACTGGTCTGAACTAGAGAATATGCTTCATCGTCATCTGAGCCTCCGTACGTCTGGCTCCACTGCATGTTTCCAGAAGAGTCTGTCTTAACCAACCAGAAATCAATGTTGCCAACGCCGTAGGAACCTGTTAAGCCTGCTAGTGCATAGCCTCCGTCGCTAGTTTGAATTAACGCGCTTGCTATTTCGTCATATGACCCTCCATACGTTTGGTTCCACTGTGAACCCCCAAATGAGTCTGTCTTAACCAACCAGAAATCGAAGCTGCCTGCTCCAGTAGAGTTTGTGTACCCGGCTAGAGCATAGCCTCCGTCGCTAGTTTGAACTAACGCGTCCAGCTATCTCGTCACATGAACCTCCATAAGTCTTGTTCCACTGTGATACCTCCAAATGAGTCTGTCTTAACCAACCAGAAATCGTAGCTACCCGCGCCGAAAGAGTTCGTGTACCCCGCCAACGCGAAGCCTCCGTCGCTAGTTTGAATCACGCATCCAGCTTCATCGTCGCCTGAACCTCCGTAAGTCTTGTTCCACATCATATTTCCAGAAGAGTCTGTCTTAACCAACCAGAAATCGTAGCTACCCGCGCCGAAAGAGTTCGTGTACCCCGCCAACGCATAGCCTCCATCGATGGTTTGAACCACAGAGTATGCGCCATCCTGCGCTCTTCCTCCGTAGGTATGATTCCACTGCATGTTTCCAGAAGAGTCTGTTTTGACCAACCAAGCGTCGGTCTCACCTGCACCATAAGAATCCGTGGACCCAGCCACTGCGTATCCCGTGTCGTTGCTTTGGACGACTGAATAGGCTTCATCGTCACCTGTTCCACCATAAGTTTGGCTCCACTGCATGTTTCCAGAAGAGTTGGTCTTGATTAACCAGAAATCGTAGCTACCCGCGCCGAAAGAGTTCGTGTACCCCGCCAACGCGTAGCCTCCATCCCTTGTCTGGACTAGAGAATACGCCTCATCGTCTCCAGAACCTCCGTACGTCTGGCTCCAGCCTGTCGCGGCAGCGGCGAACGACGTGCATAACGCCGAAATGAAAACGACGACAAGAACAACGCCTAAAACCAATCGTATCCCACTTTTCATAGTTTGCGCACCAAACCATCGACGACATGCAACCGTGATTCTTAAATAGGTTGCGACGTGTTCGCCAGAACCCAGACGCCCGCTTCTAAACTGTTGACTCTATACGCCTATTTTCTCGAACAATAAGAAGTCGGGAGGGAATAATGTACCAAAGCTCTCATTGCAGACTAGTGTGAGCGCGCGCAAGACAGAACCCATATAGGAGGACCTGCAAGTAGCACCCATATGAAAATCTTTTCCGACGCCATAAACACGGATCTCAACGGGTTCATTGCGCTCACCTCGCAACATCAGTATGAGCATTCTAAACTCTCTCCAACCCTAATAATGAAAGAGGGAGAAAGTGAAGCCCTGTAGCGTTCGCTCCTGCCACTCTTTGCCTCAAGCAAGGTTTCCCACATCACTTGGCTTGCTTCGAGAGACTCTTAGAGGGATAGTCCGTTAGGCGTCCGAGTCTACTATCGCCTGCAAACACGTCTCTGATTGTACTGCGCTGTATTTCGAGCCTTATCTTTTTTGTGCGGCCATATCTTCCCATGCTTACAACCTTCGCGTTTGCAAGGCCCATGGCGTCAAGCTCATTGATCAATGTGCTCAACCGACGTTGCGTGAGCGACGTGATACCGAGCTCAGCACAGAGTTCATTGTAGATTTCAGAGATTTCACCTGTGATGACCCCGCCAACGTGTGTCTTGCTCAAATTGTAAATGCTCAATACCACGAGTTTGGAATGAAGAGTCAGATTTTGTAACCCCTCGAACACTCTGTTGTGTTCAATGTGCTTCTCAGCGTCACGAACGTGTTCTTCAACCACAACGTTAGCTCCCTTCCGTTCAGCAACCTCGCCAGCCACTCTGAGCAGGTCTAGGGCTCGCCTTGCATCCCCATGTTCAGCCGCAGCCAATGCAGCACAAAGCCCGACAGCAGCATCAGACAGCGCGCTGTCGCAAAAAGCTGTTCTGGCACGCTCCAAAAGGATATTCCTCAACTCGCCAGCGTCGTATGGTCTAAACATCATTTCCTCCTCGCTAAGTGAGCTGATGACCCGCGGGTCAAGAAACTCCTTAAAACGGAGGTCGTTCGAAATGCCGATAATGCTAACCTTACTCTGACATAACGTTTCATTAATTCTCGTCAGCTCATAGAGGAGCCCATCACCATGAGTCTTGACGAGCGCATCAGCCTCGTCCAACACGGCGATAAAAATCACTTTCGCCGCGTCAACACCTGCTCTGAACCTGTCAAACACCTCACCTACTGACAACCCCGTAAAAGGCACGGAAACGCCCATGCTCTGGCATAGACTTGCAAGCACTCGGTAGTCCGATCCAGCCATGTAACAGTTGACATAGCAGAATTTGACCGGCGCATTATACTCTTTCGCCCTGAACTCAAGGCGGCTGAGAACATACCTTGTTACAGCTGTTTTCCCCGTTCCCGTCTTTCCGTAAACGAAAAGATTAGAACTCCTCGCACCCTTTAGCACTGGGGCCACTGTTTCACCAAGTCTTTTTATCTGCTCCTCTCGATGCGGTAGTCTGTCAGGAACATAGTCGTGACGCATCACTTCGCGGTCCATAAATATCTTCGCGTTACTAACAAACCTTTGAAACACATCATCCAAACCGTCGATATTGTCCGTTCCAACCCCTCCAAATTCCTAAAGCAACACTCCTGTTTCCATTGTAGAGGAATAAGCTGTGTCGTATAGAAAACTAAATTGCCAACATTATAATCCCAAGAAGAAGGAAACTCTTCTATCCAATCTGCTTTTTCAATCGCACACGCCCCAGCGTTTCTGCTGGAACTCTTATTTAATTATTAAAATGATGCTGATTCCTTATTCACTGATAATATACTCTGAATGGTAAACACTATAAATTGATTATAACGATTCCTGTTAAAGATTTTAGATGCACACTGAGAAAACTCTACAGAGACGCTGTAATAGTTCAAAATGAGCTCCAATGGAAACCTAGGGGTGGCAGTCTGTGCTGTTCAAGACAAAGAAGCTCGCACTTGAGAACTCACCACATATTCTTACAACAAATTTCATAGTTATAGCTGCACTTTCTGATATATATTGACAAACAAGGACTCCGTCAACCTGTGACGACTCTACTTTTTGTGAAGACCTTGTGAATTTGTACTGGTGATGTTCTTTCTTCAGCCCTTTTGCACTGTTTGTTGACTTATTTGAGGCTTATTCTTGTGAAGAGGGCACCCCTTGCTTTCTACTGGAGAAACATATCCACTGTAGGCCTAGCCGCTTTCGCGCCCTGTGAAGTATTGTGATGCCTGTGAGGCAAAAAGGACTGCAAAGCTCGCTCTATTCGTGTTTTATGGCTATCTTATCCATTCTTCTCCAGGTGGGCTTTCACCGCAACACCTATAACGTGTGAACTGTAAACTTGTGAACACCACTCTAGAGTGTAGACTGTTCATGCCGGCGAGAAAGGTTCGTGTAGACCTGTTTGACACTGAAGGAAATCGCTACTCGATAAGTTTCGAGGGGCAAGTGACTAGAGATAAGGCTCTGCGTCTCTTGGATCTCGTAGAGCTCTTGGGTGGAATGCCAAGTGGCAACAACAATGCTGGACCTGGATCCGGGACCATAGGAGACGAGCTTTCTAAGGTTGATAAGGTTCGTTATGTTGTCCAAAAACACTTCCCAGTAGTTTGGTTCTCCTCGCGAGAAGTTCAGTCTGTATACGAACAGGAGCTCAAAGAACCCATAAACTTGAGCACAGTTGCCACTTATCTTTCCAGAATGGCGACGAAAGGAATCGTCCTAAGAATGGGGCCTTCCAATAACCTAAGGTATAAGGCAACGCAGATTGCTCAGCAAGCAACCATAAAACAAAAGATTGCATGACAAAAGGAAATCGTTACCTGCTTCGTGCATGAATCGACGGTATTAAGTCACGCTGTTTGGCCTTCGGTCTTCTTGAGGAGGTTCTCCATTTCCTTCTTAACACTATATTTGAACGGAATCTTGGATGTTTCTCTTTCCAAGTATCCGCCTTCGTACAGTTTCTTCATGAGCCTTGCAGTGTGTTCTCGGCTGAGCTTCACCAGCTCTTTTATTTCAGGCGCGGTTTTTCCACCCTCAGATACAAGGAGCTCTAACACAGCGACTTCAGTATCGGTTAGCTGAGCCATTGCTTTCTCCCTCCTTAACGGTATTACTCCCTCAAAACGTGTTTCAGGCGTGGGTTTCAACCGGCTGGCCTGCTCTTCGAGACTAGCAATCTTTGCCATGACTGTTTCTTGTGATGCAACAAAGTCGGCCGTCTTCTTGTCAAAATCAACCAATCGGGCGGAAATGCTCTTGTTGTTGTCTAACTCCTCAGCAATCTTTCCTTCAAGGGCTCTTATCATTGCGTCTAGCTCATGCGCCTTTTTCAAAGCCCCGTCAGTTCTCGACGTTGTTGCCGCAACTTTATATCCGAGATCTTCCAGCTTGGATGCTTCATTCTTGAACTGCCTGCTAAAACTCAACACTATATCGTCGACCGCACCTTTTGCCTTCTCATACTCTCTTTGTGTCCTGCGAAGCTGCCTGTAATACTCAACAGCGGCTACAACTGTCACACTGAGCAGTATACTCAAGAGGACGAACAACAAATCTGGCAATTCAACTGCCTCCGTGATTTGGCCGTGATTGATTGCGATTGTGTCACGTTGCATCACATATCACAAGATTACCGTGAAACATTTAAGACTTATGGTAATTACCCTCAGTTCCAACGCCCATGACGTCACACATCACACTTATTGCCGACAAAAGAAATTGTGTTGGGCCGCATTCTACCCTCGTGCTAGAACCCCAATTCTCGGGCCTTTCATGTTTTGCGGCTTTGAACGGCAGCCTTATCTGACCAGGTATCGGGTGACTCTCGCAGCTCTGCATATTGGTGTGATTTGTGACGTCACATGGGGCTTTCTGATGGACTTGAAAGCTGTTTTAGGCTTGTTTCTAGCTGTTCCCTTATCATTTCTATGACTCTTAGATGGTCGTTTAGGTCTGTTCCTCTGTTTGGAATGTCTTTGTAGGCCTCGAGGTACTCGTGCAGTTTGTTTGCGATTTCAAGATAGGGGTCAAGAGTTGTGCTCTCAAAGACTCCCAAGTACCCTAGAAGTAGCACTGTGTAGATAGACTTTATGACATTCTCTTTCGCCTGTCTTAAGGTCCTGTTGAAGGCGCCGCGGCTTATTTTGGCCTTTGTTAGCCTAAAACTGGCCTTTTCATCGTATTTAAGCGGTTTCCCAGCAATATTTTCAGATAGAATGTCTATTAGGAGCGTTTCGAGTTGAGTTGTGGTCAAATGGCTGTTTTTGGAGATAATTGTTACAATAGGGTCATTTTTGGAGCTTGTCAGCCAAGCTTGAACGCTGTCTTTTAGTTTCAAGGTGTGTCCCCGAGAGTCTTGCTGAATGGATACGGTTTTGTATACTGGCTGCGCTTTTAAGACTGTCGATTTGGTTCGTTTCGATGCGGTTTTCATAGATATAAGGTATTTATTTAACCCAGACCAATCGAGGGTGAGGGACATAAGTTGGTATCTCGCCATGAGCCCGCAGAACGTCTGAAATCGGTGAAGCCGTCTGGCATACGGCGTTTTTTCGCTTTGGCGCAGGAAATGCCGAGCTGTGTCAATTTGAGCGTTGGGGAACCTGATTTTTGTGCCCCTTTGCATGCTCTAAGAGGAGGTTGGGAAGCTGTTAAGGAGGGAAAGACACATTATGCTCCCACAAATGGGGTTTCTGAACTGCGCGAGGCTTTGGCCCAGAAAGCGTACCGGGATTATGGGCTCCATTATGCCCCCGATGACGAGATTCTGGTCACAGTCGGAGGAACACAGGCGATTCTCTATGGCTTTGATGGGGTTAGTGAACGAGGGCGATGAAGTGCTAATTCCTGACCCCGGGTTTGTCGCCTATGAACCCTGCGTGTTGTTGGCAGGAGGCGTTCCTGTTCATGTTCCATTGCGAGAAGACAACGATTTCAGACCTTCGATTGCTGACGTGACATCACTTATCACAGACAAGTCACGTGTGATGATACTGAATTACCCGAGCAACCCTATGGGCTCAGTACTGTCTTATGATGAAGCCGCTGAACTGTCGAGCATCGCTGTTGAGCGTGACCTCACTGTGATATCAGACGAGGTCTATGAAAAAATAGTGTACGACGGCGCTAAGCACTACTGCCTTGCAACATTTCCGGGAATGCGGGAACGCACTTTGGTCGTTGACTCCTTTTCCAAAACATATGCTATGACTGGTCTCAGAGTCGGATGTGCTTATGGTCCTGAAGACCTCATCGCACCCCTCTGGTTGATACATCAGTACACGGTAGCCTGCGTGGACACTTTCTCGCAGTACGTAGCTCTGGCTGCCTTGAAAGGGTCTCAGTCGTGTGTCAGGGAAATGGTGAGGGAATTTGATAGACGGCGACATTTTATTCACAAGAGGCTAAATGAAATGGAAGGGTTTACGTGCCAACTTCCTAAAGGCGCTTTTTACACTTTCCCAAACGTGAAGAGTTCTGGGCTTTCCTCGGAGCAGCTTGCAGAATTGCTCCTCAAAGAGGCGGAGGTGCTTACAGTGCCAGGGCGTTCTTTCGGCGTCTACGGCGAGGGTTATCTCAGGTTGTCCTACGCAGCTGCTTACCGCGATTTGGAAGAAGCAGCGGACAGGATTGAAAAAGTCGTTACGAGGCTCCCTTAGTTCTTCCTCAGAGCTGTTCTGCGCCTCGCTTTAACTGGTCAAACAGCTCAGGTCTAAGGTCTCTCAGGGTGGGGACGAAAGCTTCGGTGGATCTCATGTCAGCATAATTGACCTCACCCGTCACGAAGTCGTCCTCGTCGTATTTGGCTTGAACGATGACTCTGCCGCTAGGTCCAACAAGTCTGCTTCCTCCCCAAAACTGCAATCCGTCCTCAATCCCGGCCAAGTTCACAAAGGCTAGGAAAACCGTGTTTTCAATGGCTCTTGCAGCTACAAGCACTTCAAAGAAGGACCGCCTAACACTAGGCGAAGCGGAAATGCAAACAATCAACTGCGCTCCCTTGACACGGACAAGGCGTGCAACCTCTGGAAAGAAGATATCGTAGCATACTATGAACCCTAGTTTTCCAAGCTCAGTGTCAAACACTTCGGCATGGTAACCCGGCCTGAAATATCTTTTCTCTTCGAAGATGCTATGGGTCGGTAAGTACATCTTGTGATATTTCCCGATGAAACCTGCCGGGCCGATGAGAACTGCACTATTGTGAAGAGTGGCTTCTGTGTTCTGGCTTATTTCCGGCATGCCGAAGACAATGTGAATGTCATTCTTCTTGGCGAGGTCTTCTATGATTCTTGTTGAAGGTCCTGGTATTCTCTCTGCCAGCTCGTAAATCTCATCTCTAACAACATAGCCCGTCAGTGAAAGCTCCGGGAAGATTATGAGTCCTGCTCTTTGCTTCTTCGCTTTTGCAACGGCCTTCTTAATACTTCGCAAGTTTTCTGCTTTATCTCCTTGTCTACAGCTTAGTTGTGCTAGCGCTATCTTGAATGGTTTCTCCATAATGCAACTCCTCGCTCATAGTGGGTTTCGTTGAAGTCTGAAATCGACCCCCACTGTCCGGTATTCAAGCTTCGTAGTCAATAGCATTCGCCTCTTATGCTCAGAAGATAGCCATCTGTACCTAATCTCGTCTACTAGTTGTTTCTGGACATGCAACTGGGCGGCAATCTCTTCGGGCTTCATGAAACGCTCAAGACCGAAAAGAATGAGGTCGAGCTGCTCGTATTTTATGCCGAGTTCGTCCTCTGCAAACTGATTCGGCCACAAGGCTGGTGTAGAGGCCTTCTCAACTATCCCCTCTGGTATTCCGATATAGCGTGCCAATCCTCGGATTTGCGTTTTGTACAAATCCATTATGGGCGATATGTCTGCCGCGACATCACCCCATTTGGTGAAGTAACCCATCATCGTTTCCGACTTGTCAGAGCTTCCGCAGACAATCAAATGCAGTCTGTTAGCGTGGTAGTAAACGTAAACCATACGCATTCTTGCTTTCACGTTGCCGTTGCTTATCCTGTCTGCTTTGTTAGAGATGGGTGTTGAACAATGAAACGCTTCCAAAGTGGGTGTTATGTCAACAGTCTTCGTTTTCAATCTGAACTGCTTTGCCACGAGTTTCGCGTGTGCAACGTCCTCGTTTCTAAGTGTATCCTTTTCGAACAACATCAACCCGAGAACATTGTGGCCGCCTAGGGCACGTGCCGAAAGGGCTGCTGCAGTACAACTGTCAATACCTCCTGACAGTCCCAGCACGATGCCCGTGGCATTCGATCGCTCAACATAGTCTTTGATGAAGTGGCATACCCTCTTGTCCACCTCCGCCCAATCCATGTTCAAAGCATCAGGAGTCAAGTTCAACATGATACGCCTTCAGGTCTATGGTCGTAGGCAACTATTTAAGGACAAACACAGATATGAAACACCAACATTTGTCAGATTAGAAGGACGTAGTGATGGGAAGAAGAAGAAAGAAAGTTGTCCGCATTCCTAAGAAGCATCTGCCAAAGCTCTTTTCCTGCCCAAGGTGCGGAAAAGATTCAATAAGAGTCGAGGTAGTCCGGGGTCAAGGACGTGCACTCGTAGCATGTGGCAGCTGTGGTCTCAAGGATGAGTTCCCAGTCAAGCCTGCGCAGGGCGAGATTGACGTTTACTGCATGTTCACTGACAAGGTTTATGGTGGTTCCAGAACACCTTCTGCACTGCCTGTCAAGGGTGCTTAGGGAGGTCGTTACGAATGGTTGGAAATGTTGAGAAGTACCTTCTTGACAAAATCAGGTCGGACGGTTCAATTCACTTAACCCTTATTGACCCTGAAGAGGTCACTCCTCCTCAGGCTTCCAGGATTGTGAACAAGGCGAAACTAAGCGAAACTTCAGCGATAATGATTGGTGGCTCCACGTTTGTTTCCGCAGCGCATTTGGATGACGTTGTGAAGGCCGTAAAACGCACGGTGAAGATACCGGTTATTCTCTTTCCTAATAACGTTACGGGCATAAGCCGCTATGCCGATGCCATCTGGTTCATGTCACTCTTGAACTCTGTTGATCCGTATTTTTTGATGGGAGCCCAAATTCTCGGTGCACCACTTGTCAAGAAATATGGTATTGAACCAATCCCGATGGGTTACCTTATCGTGGGCGAGGGCGGTACTGCAGGCGTCGTGGGAAAGGCAATTTCAATACCTTACAACAAACCTGAACTCGCGGCGGCACACGCTTTGGCAGGCCAGTACCTTGGGATGCGCTTTGTTTACCTTGAGGCTGGGTCAGGGGTTAAGAACCCGGTTCCGCCTGAAATGATTCGCGCCGTTAGACACTACGTCGATGCTCCGCTGATTGTGGGCGGCGGCATCAGATCAAGAGAACAGGCACTGGCTGCTGCGTCAGCAGGCGCAGACATAATCGTTACAGGAAACGTCATAGAAGAATCTGGCATGAAGCGCCGAGTTTCTGAGATCATTGAGGGCATAAGACACCGCAGACCCTGAGAGACCCGTTGACTGCCTCTAGAGACCGTTTCAATACTCTGCGTAAGCTGTGCGCGCGCGCATGGTGAATCTACGGAAGTAGTGGTTCAGCGTGTCTTTATGTAGAATTCACACGGATTAGACTCTTGTTAGCAGCTGCTTTTTGACTTTTTTTTGTCAGAAAACAGAAATAAGCTTCACTTAGGCAAGATGGTCGTCGAGGGGCGAGATTGGACGGTCAGATGAGCGAAGCTTACAAGCAGTACGTTGAGTCTCTGCAGAAGATGCTTGGAGAATTGTATGCAATCAGTGAAGAAGCAAGAAAGAAAGGACTTGACCCTTCTTTGAAGACCGAGTGCGCGGTCGCCAACGATTTGGCCGACCTTGTAGAAGGGCTTGTTGGACCAAGAGGCGTCGCTCAGAGCATTCGAGAGTTGAGCTCTAAGCTTCCCCGCGAAGAGCTGGCTTTCAAGGTTACAGAAGAGATCATTTATGGCAAGTTCGGGCACCTTG
The DNA here is from genome assembly GCA_963838505.1 of Candidatus Bathyarchaeota archaeon. Taxonomy (GTDB): domain Archaea; phylum Thermoproteota; class Bathyarchaeia; order Bathyarchaeales; family Bathycorpusculaceae; genus JBEKCD01. The sequence goes on along the minus strand of CAWIRG010000006.1, from coordinate 384,829 downwards.
AACCTGAAGCTGGGGCTGAACAAGCCATACGAACGGCTCTGGCAATATTTACAGAAGGATTGACAGCCGCTCCAATTCAAGGAGTGGCAAAAGTAAGCATAAAAATGAATAGCGATCACACGCGTTACCTTGCCATATACTTCGCAGGGCCTATACGCTCAGCTGGAGGAACTGATCAAGCCCTAACGTTGGTCGTGGGAGACTTCGTTCGAAAGCTGCTGGGGGTTGACCGTTACAAGCCGACCTCTGAGGAGATTTCTAGGTTCATAGAGGAGCTGCGAGTATACGAGCGTTCGGTTACAGGTTTCCAGTATCACATTCCTGACGATGAGCTTCGGAAGGCATTGCAGTGGATTCCAGTGGAGGTGACAGGCACTGAGTCTGATTCCGTAGAGGTTTCTTCGTTCAGAAATCTTCCGAGGATAGAAACTAACCGCGTCAGAGGTGGAGCCCTTAGAGTTGTGAACGACGGCGTAGTTGGGAGGGCGACGAAGGTTCTTAACATCATTGAGAAACTCGGGTTCCAAGGATGGGATTGGCTCAAGGAACTTCACGTGAAGTCCGAGAAGAAATCTGCAGGTTTCATGGATGATGTTATCGCCGGCCGACCGGTCTTTTCCTTTCCTTCTAGGCGGGGTGGTTTTCGATTGAGATACGGAAGAGCGCGTAACACGGGGCTCACCGCCGTCGGCATTCACCCCGTTACGATGCTTGTGCTTCAAGGGTTCCTAGCTGCAGGAACGCAGTTGCGGATGGAGCTTCCTGGAAAAGGCGGCATCAGCATCCCAGTCGATGTTGTGGAGGGTCCAGTGGTTCGGCTGAAAGACGGATCCGTCCTGGCGCGTCACGAGCGAAAACTTCAATGCGCTCAAAGACAGTATTGAGAAGATACTGTTTCTGGGCGACATTCTCATCAGTGTCGGAGATTTTTTGTACAGTAATAAGCTGCTGGAGCCCTCCGGTTACGTGGAAGAATGGTGGGTCGAAGATGTACAGAAAGCGATTGTTGGAAGGCACGGCGGGAAAATAGAAGAAATAGCTAAACTTACGAAAATCTCTCGGGAAAGACTTGAACTTCTTCTAGAGAACCCGTTTGTGATTAAGCCTAGTTTTGCAGAAGCCGTTACGCTCGCAGAATCGCTTGGTGTACCCTTGCATCCAGTTTTCACTTTTTTCTGGCCGAACCTTCGATCAGTTGAAGAAATCACGCTACTGAGAAAGTGGCTTCTCAATGCCGTAGTTGAGGTTGAAGCAGGCTTTGTTAATGGCATAGTAGGAGAAAGAGATCCGCTTGTAAAACGTGCCTTGGAACTGATGTGTCTGCCTCACAAAATGCTTGATGGGCAGATAATGATTGCGGATGACGATGCGCGGGCGTTTGCGTTTTCTTTAGGTTACGCGTCTTCATGTAACGTGGACATCTCCTCCTCCGAATCCGTTTTGGAAGCGGTTTGTATGCTTTCAAATGTTAGAGTAAGAGATAAGGCTCCGACTTTCGTGGGAGCAAGGATGGGAAGACCGGAGAAGGCGAAGAGACGAGAGATGAGACCGCTTGTCCACGTTCTCTTTCCAGTTGGCTTGGCTGGAGGTTCGCAGAGAGACATCGTCGATGCCGCGAAACGAGAGCCCATTTTCGTTGAGGTGGTCAGGCGTAAGTGCCCGAACTGCAAGCTGTTCACGTTTCGGGTCAAGTGTCCCGCCTGCGGTTGCGAAACGGTTGTCGAAAAAACATGTCCAAGGTGTGGAAAGAGTCTCAAAGGAAATGAATGCCAAACGTGCAAGGTGCCTGCAAGACAGTTTCAGAGACAGGTTGTCAACTTCAAGGAAATGCTTGAAAGCACCTGTAACTCTCTCGGCGTTTCCATGCCGAAAGTGCTGAAGGGAGTCAAAGGCCTGATGAATGAAACTAAGACGCCGGAAATATTCGAGAAGGGAATTCTGCGTGTGAGACACGGTCTGTCTGTTTACAAGGACGGCACCATCAGATTCGACGCTACTAACGCACCGCTGACGCATTTCAAGCCATGCGAAATCGGTGTTCCAGTCGAGAAGCTTAGACAGTTGGGTTATGAACACGACATGCTTGGCGCAAGCTTAGTGGATGAGAAACAGGTTTGTGAGTTGAAGCTCCAAGACGTGGTCATTCCGACAAAATGTGCAGAATACTTCGTTCAAGTGGCAAACTTCGCAGACGAACTGTTGACAAAGGTTTACGGACTTGCAGCTTGTTACAACGTCAAACGTGAAGAGGATCTTGCGGGGCACATGATCGTCGGCTTGGCCCCTCACACGTGCGTTGGCATTCTAGGACGCATCGTGGGATTCACGAACTTGAGCGTCTGCTACGCCCACCCAATTTGGCATTCTGCCAAACGCCGAGACTGCGACGGTGACGAAGACACAGTGATGCTTGCATTGGACACTTTGCTAAACTTTTCACGCGAATACCTTCCTGCCCAGATAGGCGGTATAATGGATGCTCCGTTGCTGTTGATACCTGTCGTCAACACGAAAGAAGTGCAGAGACAGGCGCATGACTTTGACGTTGCAGGCGCTTACCCACTGGAGTTTTATGAGAAAACATGGGAGAGAGTTGAAGCTAAGCAGGTAAGCTCTATTGTAGATGTTGTGGGTCATCGCCTCGGCACGGAAGCACAGTTTGAAGGGTTCAATTACACGACTCCCGTTTCAGACATTAACATGGGGAATTCCACAAGCGCTTACAAACAGTTCAAAACGATGGTTGAAAAGATGAACAGCCAACTCGAGCTAGCTGACAAAATCGAGGCAGTGGACGCTAGGAGAGTTGCCTTGAAAGTCCTCACGAAACACTTCATGCGAGACATAGCTGGGAACCTGCGTGCTTTTTCAACTCAGAGTTTCAGGTGTAAAGTGTGTAACAGGCGTTTTCGTCGTTTACCCCTGCGAGGCAGTTGTCCTTCTTGCGGAGGACGGCTGACTTTGACAGTTTACCGAGGCGGAATTGAGAAGTACTTGGACGCAGCCCAAAGTCTCGTCGATAGGTATCATCTGCCTAGATACTACACACAAAGAATTGCTCTAGTGAAAGAGGAGATTACAACGTTGTTTGAAAGCAAGAAAGTAAAACAGGTTTGTCTAATGGACTTCGCCTGACAAGACTTTTCTACGCAGAAAGGCACATAGTTTGTGAGAAGGCATGCTGAAGGAAACCTACCATCCGAATGCTTATTTGGCCCATCTGAGAAATGTGCGCTTGGGGCTCATATCGCGAACGAGGATACTGAATGCTCTAGAAATGGGTTCGAAGGATGCAAAAACGATTGCGGAGGAAGCAGGCGCGCATTATGGCGTCGTCATGCATCATCTGAAGCTCTTACAGGCTGAAGGAATTGTTCGACGTGCACATGGGAAACCCTCCCTTTGGACGATTACCGGTGCGGGACAAAAACGCCTTGTAAGCGCATCCTAAAAATTGCACTCGCATGGCATCCGCCTACATTTGGGGCATTTATTATTGTATTTTGCGAAAGCAGCTCTTTCAAGATCGACGTCCATTATGTTTGCCAAAGAAGCCAACCAAGCGGTAACATCTGCAAACTCTTTCTCCAACTCCTCTTTGTTCTCCACGTTCAACGCGTCCCCGAGCTCCGCAACCTCATCTACAAGCCAATTGTACGTTCCTTTCACGCCGCGGACTGAGTCTCTGTGAAAATACAGGCGCCTCATCATTTCCTGAAACTCTCTGATGTGCAGAGTTCGACCTCCCTTCCAAGAATGACCAATAAAGTGGCGGACAGAGATAAGGATTAGTCGAATCTCTCATAGAAGCCAAGTGACTGCGTTATTTCTTTCAAGACGGCATGTGTCTAGCGAACTTTCACGTATTTGTAGGCTTCCGTAGTGTTCTCGAAGCAGTAGTGTACTTTCTGGTAAGCCTTTCTGAAGCCGGTAACGTCAGCGCGCACTTTGTCCAAGGGCTGCTTGTCAATTACTACACGTTTGACGAATTCTGCTATTTCCTTCATTTCATTCTCTTTCATTCCCAGCCTTGTGACCTCTGAAACCCCCATTCTGATGCCGCCAGGATGCATAAAGTGTCTTCCTTCTTTGATGTCCCATGGCAACAGGTTTCTGTTTATGATGATGTTAGCCTTCTCAAGGGTCTCTTCAATCGTTCCCCCGTCTCCGTGTTTCACTATGTCTATCAAAATAACATGGGACTCTGTGAACCCTTTATGCTCGGCCAGAACGTTGAAACCTCTTTCGTAAAGTGCCTGTGCCAAGGCTTTGGCGTTCTTGACCACCTGTGCGACGTACTCTTTTCCAAACTCAAGCATCTCTGCACACGCGATGGTCAACCCTGCGACCTCGTGAAGATGGTGGTTGCTGACCATTCCTGGAAACGTTGCCTTCTTTATCTTCTCAGCGTTTTTCTCCCAGGACAGAATTCCCCCGTGCTGAGGGCCGAAGAAAGTCTTGTGCGTGCTTAGACTTACGACATCTGCACCTTCTCTTAGAGGATCTTGAAATCTGCCGGCTGCAATGAGCCCTGCCACATGGGCTGCGTCGTAGCCGACAGTTGCCCCGACTGAGTGAATCGTTTCGACCAGCTCCTTGACAGGGTGCGGGAATGGAAAGACGCTCGCTCCAAACATGACGAACTTCGGCGGCTTGCCTTTTGAAGAAAGCTCCTTAATCTTCTCTTTGGCCTTGTCTACATCTATGTTAAGCTCCTTGTAATCTAGAGGTAGGTACTCGACGGCAAGACCTTTAACGGCCCCTGCTGTGCCTCCCAGTTCTTTCTTTCCGGACGTTATGTGGCCGCCGCTTGGGATGGATAGGGCAAGCAGTGTGTCCCCTGGCTCTGTAAAGGCTGTATAGACAGCCAAGTTTGCCACAACCCCTGAAATAGGCCTAACGTCGACAAACTCGGTATCGTAAAGCTTCTTCATAAGCTCGATGCACTTGAACTCTACCTGATCGATGAAGCGGCAACCAGCGTATACCCTTTCTCCAGGCCAGCCTTCTGCGTAGCGATTCCCGAAATCCGTTATTATGGCCTCGCGCACGGCTGGGCTTGGGACATTCTCGCTTGCTATCAGCGGAATGCTCTCTTGAAACCACTTGTGATGCTGCTGTAGAAGATCAAAAACGTGATTGTATTCATCTCTCGGAGATGGCATGTTAACACCTTTCATTGACAGCCTTATCTCATTTTCAGAAATAAAAGCTCTTTGAACTGACACAACATTAATAATGGAGAAACTACATAGGTTTGCTACGTCGCAGGGAAAGATTGCTTATGAGTAAGAAGAAAAAAGACAAGAAATCGCCGATGCCCGCTGCCAGTGCGGGGCTGCTCAGATTTTTTGAAGAGGAAACCGAGGGTGTGAAGGTTAGACCGGAAATCCTTGTCATTGGGGCAATCGCGTTAATAGTGATAGTAGCCTTGGCTCATGCATTAGCTTAGATCCGTTCAGCGATGAGAAGGTGCATGTACAACTTCAATCCGCTGCACAGAGTTAAGGTGCACGAATATCTCGCTTCTTTCTTCTCGACTTGCAACCTGTGGGATAGGCTGAGCGATAGTCGCTCGGAGGATGATGGCTTCCGCGTCTGAAAGCCATATGCCTGCGGGTTCACGGGTGACAGCGGCCAAGGTTCCCTCAAAACCATAAGAAGGATCCAGTATGACGCGTATCTGGTTTCCCACGTTCTTCTCAAGCATGTGAAATATCGTGAGGGGCAAGCCTTGCTCTGGCATTGTTTTCGCAAAACCCTACAGTAGATACTCAACCATTAAACCGTTCCTCTATAAATACGCGCCGTTCAAATACAACTGCGTATTCCCTCTGCACTTTACATTTCTACCCGCGAATTAGTATTGAACCGTGAATATTGTCTGGGTAGAATTTCTGGAGGGCTTCCCTATGTCAATAGTAAATCTGGTTCGCAACAGTTTAATATGGTTGGGTTCTTCTCATAGGAAAGTCTCATTAGGGGAAACTGCGTGGCATCTGAAGAAGACTCGCTCAAACAGTCGATGGACGTTGCAGTGAAACATTATTCGTCATTATTCAGGTTACCCTCCGCACGTAAAGTACCACTATTGCTTCTGCTCTTCTGCGTAGGAGGTGGTGCGCTCTCAACATTTATTCGTTCCCCCACTTTTGAGGGCCTAGAGAGGGGGCTGCTTCTGGGTTTCAGCCTTTTCTTAGCAAGCCTAACTGCTGATTATATCATAAGCACGCTCGTCCTGAGGAACGACGCAATCTTTGATGTGAGAAGAACTGTGGCACTTTCGATTTTCTGCTGGGTAGTATGGCTGTTCTTCATCCTCACAGGGGCAATCGTGAGCGCGGCGACTTCGGATTTGATGTGGTGGATAAGACTCAGTCTTCTGGGGTTCTCAGCGACGCTGATTCTTCGTTTCATAGTTTTCTATGCAGCATCTTCAAGGAGTCAGAAGAACCTGTTTGCAGCCTCTCTTCTTCAACCTGTTCTAAGTGTCCTTCCTTTTCTGGCTTTCTGGATGACGATAGATGCCCCCGACGTAACCTTTAGCACACTTGGGTTCTTTTTTTCCGCTGTCATAATCTGCTTTGCTGCAAGCCTAATTTTCCTCTATCTCGTGAATCAAGTTGGCAAGAAGACTGTTGGAATTGACTCTCTCCAGCTTTTCAGAGCCTTCATGCTTAACTGGGCGTCGAATTTGAATGTTCCTTTTGAAGAGCTTCTTGAGAAGCTGGGTGAACAGCAGGATGTTGAGGTTTCTTTGCTGAAGTTCGGCAATGCTGCAGCAAAGGGAGTTGTCGTTGTTCCTTCAGTTCATCCTGGGCCTTTCAAGAACATTGGGAGCAGCATTTTGCCCGCGCTGCTCAAGGCTGACCTTGAGAAGGAGCTAAACTGCGTGGCATGCGTTCCTCACGGTATGCTCGGCCACGAGTACGATTTGGCCTCTCAGATTCAGAACAGGAAGGTCATTGCCGACGTTGTTTCCCACCTCAAAAACATGGAAGTTCACGAGGAGAATGCATCTCCATTCGTCACACTCACGAATGGTCTGGCGACAGCTTGTTGCCAAATCTTCGGGAGATTCGCATTCATCTCTTTCACGCTTGCGCCGAAAACGATTGAGGATCTGCCCCAGGAACTGGGTGAGTTTGTTCGCGAAGAAGCAGAGAAACGTGCTTTACATCTGTGTGCAGTGGTTAATGCGCACAACAGCATTGACGGAACAGCAGAGATGAAGGAGTCACTGGCTTCTCTAAGGGATGTTGCAGCCAAATGTTTGGACAGGGCCTTGTCGCTTAGACAGTCTTCGTATGAGGTTGGAGTTGCCTCTGTGTTCCCGAAGGAATTCGGCCTTGAAGATGGAATGGGGTCCGGCGGCATCACGACACTAGTGATAAAAGTTGGTCAGCAGAAGGCTGCCTACGTGGTCATCGACGGCAATAATATGGTCTCAGGCCTCCGTGAACGTATCCTTTCATCATTGCGGTCGATAGGCATAAGCGATGGGGAAATCTTCACAACTGACACACACGCGGTGACCGCTCTGACATTGACCAAAGGGGGTTACCATCCAGTCGGCGAGGCCATGGAAAACGAAAAACTAATAGCATACGTCAAAGAAGCAACAATTAATGCGTTGGCCACGCTGGAGAAAACTGGCTTCTCATGCTGCAACATAACGGTGCCCAACGTCAAAGTCATCGGGGCAAAAAAACTCGAAGCATTATCAGCTCTGATAGAAGGGGCAATTCAAAGGTCCAAAAAAGCATTTGTTCCCGTCTTCGGGGTCAGCGGTCTGCTTCTAATGTTGCTTTTAATGTTTGTTTGAGCTAACACTAACTTATCCCTAATAGACGTTGGGTTAACACAATCTTTAAGAGCGTCTACGACATCACCATAAGGTAGTGATTGACATGGCAAAACGCAAAGACGTAAAATATCAAGTTGCATGGGCTAGAAAATATCCTTCCACGATGGCAATGATAGACCGCATGAACAGTAAACGCAATCCGAAAAGCTACACTACGATAACGCTCTACAGTCACGCTGTTATGATTTACACAAAATACTATATGAACGTCAACACGCCAGAAGAGGCGCTGGAAAAAACTAAGGTTGACCTTTTCAAAACGGTCGATGATTTCATAACTTATCTAATGGAAAAAAGAGAGTTTACCTCAAAAAGCGCCAGAACAATGTTTTACGGCGTGGCCAAATGGCTAGAAGCTAACGGCGTGGACATTTCGCCGCTTGAAAGAATCAACCTTCCAAAAAGCACGATAACAAAAACGTTCGATCGGTCGCCCACAAGGGAAGAACTTCAAAAACTCTTAGCATTCACGGACATTAGAGGAAGGGCTTTAGTTGAAACGGCAATTTCAAGCGGTCTAAGAGTTAACACGCTGTTAGGCTTGAAATGGAAGGATATGAATTTCGAACAAGAATATGCTATGATCAAAGTCGAACCCGAACAAGGAAGAAAATCAACACGGCCGTTCAGAACGTTCATAACACCAGAGGCACGGAAAACTTTAATCGCTTACAAGGAATTTCTTCAGAGGAAAGGAAAGAAAACGGAAAATGAAAACTTTGTTTTTGCTAACGAATTGTACGTAGGAGATCGGTTAAGCACATCTTCAAGTCAAATGTTTTGGACACGATTGCTAAAAACTGCTGGCCTAGCTGAAAAATCAGAAAAATACCATGTGCTACACTTTCATACCTTGCGAAAATTCTTCAAAACAGCGTGTACTAATGCGGGCTGCCGAAGAGAGTTTATAGAATCTTGGATGGGTCATAGTGGTGAAGGCTTAGATGATGTTTACCTAAAAGCAACCGATAAAGAACATTTCGAACAGTACAGGCTAGCTATTCCGCACTTGAGCGTAACGGAAACACCTAGCTTGATACCTCGTGAACAACTTCAAAAAGAGGTGTTAAATGCTTTGCCACGAGAGTTTTTTGAACCGTTAGCACAGAAACATGGTTTAACAGTGGACGAACTTGTGAACAGATTACAGAACCGTAAAAGAGCTTTGGACACGGAAGAACCTAAAGGTATCGAAAACCCTACAGCATTGATAAAGAAAAAGAAGGAAACCGAAGATTGCCAGAGGATCGTTTCAGAAACAGAGCTTACGGAATATCTGGCTAAAGGATGGCATTTCGTAAGCACGCTGCCATCTGGCAAGATTCTAGTGTCGAATGAATAGCCCTTAATTCCCCTTTCTTTTTTGTTTATTACTATTATTACGGTTATTACTAGCGAAGCGATTTATTACGAGTTCCTATTGGGTAACGCTTTTATTTCTGAGTTGCATTTAGGCTTTAGGGTTTAGAATGGTAAAGATTGAAGTTGAAATACCCCAAGTTGAATATGAGATATTGGCCAAGATCCGCACACGCTCTAGGGCTAGACGTTGAAACGTTGATGCAACAGGAAACCGACAGAACCATTGAAACCATAAGCGTATGGACACAAAGAACCGAAATGTTGATGCATTGAACACCGATGCAACAGCGACATTCCCCTTTTTCTATTTGTTCAATGCTTGATGTATCACACTATTCATTTGGCTTATCTCTCTATTATTTTCTGGTTAAATGTTAAGCGCGTACGCGCATAAGAGCGTATTGAACAGTATTAAGCGTTGCGTTAATGGATATTACCTTAGCTCTAGTGTTAGGTTAACAGAAGGCTGGCTTGAATCGCAACAGAAAAGTAAGCACGTACCGTCTTCGAACAGTCCGAACAAGCCCAAAACAGACCCCCCGTACCCAAAGAATCTCAAATTTCAACGCATTTACCTATACCACATTAGGCTTAATGCGTCGCTAGAAAACTTTGATTCTGAGGCGGTGCCGTCGTGATTCCGTCGTTGTTGATTGCTGGTTCGATGCTGGAACATCGGGGCCTCCGTCGCCCTAGTTGCTAGGGGTACCCCATCAATCTAAAAATCTCAAGTTGCTTGTGCGGTAACATCCCTAGGCGGGTGGCGGGTGCTGGTATCTATATTGGCCTATGTCTTCGCCTTTTCCTAGAAGAAACGGGATAAGCTCTCTTTTAGATGCGTTGTAGAGGTAGCATTTTCCGCATTCAAGGCATTGGTAAAGTTTTACATCTTTTAGTTCCTTGCCGTTTTCATCCGTGCAAATGAAGGTTTCCTTATTTGGAGTGGTTAGTTTTCCGTTACAAGGGAGATATACTATGCCACATGCGATTTTTACGGGCTGGTTGCCTCTTGTGCATCGCATATCGTTTAGTCATGCTTTTTCTTTTGAGATTCTTATCGTTCCTTCGCCTCTATCAATTTCAAGTTGACTGTGCGATTTAAGGAGTATTATTACTACTATTAACCGCGCTTACTTCTTTTTTGAAGTCTCGAATCTAGTCTAAGATTCCTTTGCGAATTGTTGTGCTTTCAAGGCGGAAACGCTAAATTCCAATGCGTCAATAAACGTTTCCGCTTCACAGTCACCGTACAATTCTATAGTGATTTCTTTAGGCTCATCTTTTTCGTAATTGCCGGATTTGATTTTCCAAGCTGTTCCGCACTCGTCCGTTAACTTGAAAACTGTTTTTCCGTTGTGGCTAGCATCGCCACCCATAGGCGTGTTGGTTCCAACTTCGACGCTTAAGATGTTGGCGGACGTAAACGTTTTCTTGTGCATTTTTATTTCTTTGCTCATTCTATCACCTCTCTTGTTTTTGATTTGTTGCTACGATTTAAGCATGTAGTGTTAGTGTTAGTAGTAGGGTCTACCCAACATCCACGATTTTGTTTAAGGGTTGGCTGTTGGATTCAACAAAACATAAAAGCGCCTTCCGAACAATAGCCATGCGGTGAGAAAATGCAGAAGAAAGAGAAACTTGTATTCGATGTCTATATCGGTGAAGATAAACAATACAGATGGAAACTGTTGGCGGCCAATAACAGAAACATTGCTAATGGTGGAGAAGGTTACACTCACAAAGAAGACTGTCTGCATGCTATAAATCTGATTAAGGAAAACGCTTCTGACGCAGAAGTAAAGGACAAGACCCGACCTTTGTTCTAAGAAAAAGCCGAAACTAAATCTAAAAAGAGAACTTGCCCGTATTTTTTTTATTCTCGTTTTGGGTAGCCTATCGTGTTTTCGGTTTCTAACATCAATTCGTCATAGTTCCACGCGCGACTAGGTTCTGAATGTTTCGCCATTACCAAACCGTAACTGTCGTATTCCGTGCGTTTTCGTTTTGTGTCTGCTTTAAGTAAATCTTTGAGTTTTTCGAGTGAAAGCGTTACAGGTTTCGTTCGCCATCTGCCTTTGGCTAATTCCTGAGCTTCTTTTACTCTTGTTAGAAGAGTGGCTTTGATGTCTTGCCTAGTTTGAAGTTCTGTGATTCTGCCGTCGTTCAATTTTAAAAAATCTTCTAACCAGTAGACCCAACCGTGCCTTCCGAAAACATAGCTGTCTTCTTTGGTTTTGAGGATGTAGTTCTTGGAACGGAAAAAGGAAAGATCGCCTTCGCCTTTTACGTCCATGATAACGGGCATTGAGTTTTCACCTTCGTTTAGTTCGAACCATTTTTTGCTCATGTTGCTGAAACTGAAAACGCTGTCTGTGTCCATCGCTAGAACACTATCGCACTTATCAAATAAACGAGACATAACCGCGTGGCTGTGCGCTAAGAGAGAGGCGTAAGCGTAGAAGTTACTCGTTCGTGAGATCGGGTGAGACTGGCCTAACTTACCACTCAACGAATTTAGAACAGCTTTTGCGAACATTTTTTCTGTGCCTTTTAATCGTCCTTCTATGCGGTCAAGTGTGAGTTTCACGAATTTGTCGTGTATTGGTGTTTTCTTGAAGATGGGTTTGTAAGCGTGTGCGACGTGAAGTGTTTTCGCTTTTGCTGCTACTAAATCGAGGGTGTGATAGAATCCTGTTATGGTGCCTGTCGCATAGAAGTTGTTTTTTCCTCTTAGTGGAACACCCCACAGATCGTTTTCAGTTTGAAATGTTCCTTCTAACCATCCATAATTGAGGCTTTCAAGAGGGTTTTCCGCGTTTAGGTTTGAGGGGTTGCACGGTTCCGCGCCTATGATTTCTAGGACGTGGCTTGCACATATTGAGAGTGGATAGAGCGAGCTTACATCGTTGTAGAAAACGTTTCGCATATATCCCGTTCTAAACCCTTCGCTACGACCCGCAAAACAAGAGCGACGCACAAGCGTTTCTAACGGCGAAAGCTGAACGGTTTTCTTGCGGCGCGGCAAGCGTGCGGGCAAGTTGAAAATATCTCTGGCTAAAGTTCCAGCGCTGGCGTGTGTTTGTGGATCGGCTTGAAAAGAGTGATATAGCCATTGAACGATTCGGGAAGTGATAACCGCGTCGGCTTCCGCGTATTTTATGAAGGCTTGCCGTTCTTCTTGCGTTTCATATTTTCGCAATCCTAGCCAGTCGGGTTTTGGCAATTTGGGATAACCGATTATTTCGCCTGCATCTGCGAGTCGCCGCACGCCGAAACTTTGCAAAAGAGGGCGGCAATCGTAGACGGTAGCTTTAAAACTACGATAGCATATTCTGCCTACGGTCTGTGATCCGCGCGTCCAAATTTTAACGTGGCCTTCGCCTAGCCATTCTTCGACGCTGCCTAAGTCGGGAAGAATTACGAAACCATAGACGGTTTGAATTCGGTTGTGGTTGTAAAGCCACGTTTTGAGTGCGTCGGCGCTTTCGAGAACGACAGAGTTTGTTCCATCTGAAAACTGAATTGTATGCACATCCTCTGGATGGTTAACTCGGCCTGACGCTAGAAATTCGCTGTCGAAACCCCAAAATGTGCGTTGTCGCTGTGCTAGGAAAAGAAGGTTGGCTAGTGGGTCGCCGCTTAGAAGGCGGGTTGCCATTGATGTTTCGTTTTTCAGCATTGCCGCACGCCCGATGGAAAGCCTCTTCTATAATACACCCTTACAGAAAAGTGGCGAATGGGGCGGGTTTTGTGGTTCTTTTGGTGTTTCGGGTTGAAATTGAGGGTATTGAGGTGTTAACAAATAGCTCAAATTGTTAGCGCCTATTTTACCGTGTTTTCAGTAGCATTTATCTTTTCTTTAGCGGCTTCTTCCTGAATCTGACGTAAGGGTTTTGCTTTGAACGCTATACCTTTCTGATTCGTAAAGAAGACGAGAGGCATGTTTTTTGTGGTGTTAAGGATAGTGGCGTTTCGAAGGAGAATCAGATACAATTCGTGTGTTATTGGCAAATTAATTGTTATCTCTCGGAAGGTTGCGATGGTTACTAGCTTTGGATGAATTCTTAGGATTCTAGTGGCGTAGACTTTGGTTTCTTTTTTGGGTTGTATTGGGGTGCCTTCTTTGGTTGGGTTGTGAATCGGCATTAAGGCTCTCCTAATTGGTTTTCGACGGGTTTTTCTTCTGGAACTTTGTTGGATTCGGGTTGCGGTTTTGGCTTAATGTTTCCTCTTGCCATTGCTTTTTCACCTAAGTTATCTGCCAGCATCCTCCGTTGATGCTATTTGCGTCAGGGCCTATCAAGTGGCTAAACTCGGTATATTCGAAGAGTTGTAATTCGCATTCTGTGAACAGATTGTATACGTTGAGCCATACGCAAAATTCTAGGTTGTGCAACGGAACAAAAACATCATAATCGATTTCTAGCATTCTGGGCGGTTCTGAGAGGGTACCACTCGAAATAGTGATTCCCGTCGTCACATCCTTCAAGTAATAATGAATAGGGCTTATGATTGGTTTTCCGTTCGCGTCAAAGGGGAAGATGATTCTCACAGTTAAGAGAAATTTATGCGTTACGAAAAATTCGGAGTGAGCGCCGTCGCCGTGCATGCATGGCGTGCCGCATAATATTGTTGTCAATATGGCGGTATCGGAATTGACGACGTTGACAACTGATGCTTTCAGCGTAAAACAATTCACCATTTTTGCTTTACCTCTCAGAGTTTGCCTTCAGCTTGCATTCCTTGACGGATTAGCCGGTTTATGTACGGCGTAAGGTCTTCGGATGCTGGCAAGCTGTCAAGAATTTGATACCATAATTCTCGTGGTAGTTCGACATGCACGAGTTCGAATCCGTCGCCGTGTTTTTTCACTGAATTTCTGTATTTTTCTTGCATTTTTTCAATTCCTTTTTCTGTTTCATAGGGGTGGCGGTAGCCCGACGGAAAAGAAAATCGGGCCACCGCTTTCACCCATGTTGGATGTCGCATTCATGTTGGTTTTCTTCTTTGGTCAGAATGAAAGTAGTTTGTGAGTTTTGATAGAAGGGTGACGGGCTTGTTTCTGCGTGCGATTTCGTTTTCAAGCATTTCTAAGGCTTCGCCGACTTTGTAGTTTAAGATGGATTCATAGTGTTGAGGTCGTGTTTTTATTGGTGTTAGCAAGTCTTCATTGATGGTTTTCGTATCTAAGGTTCGGATATAGTTTAAGCACGCATAACGGTCACTGGCGAACAGTTTTGGAAATTGAAAATCTGGCGTGGATTGGTTTTTACGAATTTCTTCAAGGCGGGCATTAGCTATTTTTTGTTGTTCCGCGATTCTTGCATCTCTGGCGAAAAGTTTCTTTTTGTTTTCTGCAACTCTTGAATCGAAAGAATCGCCGAAACGCTCTTGAAGTTCCAAGAGTTCGATCATGTGTTCTGCATCTGTTTTTGAAGCATCCTTAACTTTGATTTCTGGGTCGAAAACGCTTATACAGATATTGTCTTCATAATCCGTTGGCTTTTGTTTTAACACCATTTCACTCGCGTCCTTGTGTGATGTTGTGAATATATGCCTTGACAGGAGCGCGGTCTAGGCTTTTGCCGATAAAATCTTTGATGGTTTTGAACTGTTCCTTTGAAATGTGTCCTTCGACATATTGCAGTTCGGCGTGTTCGGCGATTGTGGCTGCATCAATTAGACTGATCGGCTTTTGGTTGCATTCTGCACAATTGCCGTCGCATTTTGAAAAGCCATTCAGTTCAGTATCTTCTAGGACGGCGACAGTGTATAAGTCAAATTCGGGTCTAGAGATTTCGCCGTTTTGATATTGGCTGTTGAATGTGGACAGAAACTTTGCGGTTGTTTCTGCGTCGTTCTTGGCGGTGACTATTCGGAAACGGCGGCAATCTTTGCGTTCGGTCATGTTCAATCGCCTAGGTGGTGGTGTCGTACACAACGAGTGCCGCAATATACAATCCATATCGGCATATAGAAATGGAAATAATTGTTGCGGTTGCTATTGTGTCATAGACTCCGCGTGCTAGGGTGCCAATGGGATCGCTTTCGTTGTTGCCGTCGTAAGTTTTCAGCATCAATAGTTTAGAGTGTCTTGTGGTTGTCATTTTTCAAATCTCCTATAACTTGTTGTGTCCATTTGCGAAATAGCGTTCAACTATTTTGCTCAGGACATCTCTTGAGTCCATCTCTAACTCGGCTGACTCCGCCTTTAATTTCTTTTTGAAACTTCGGTCTAGTTCCGCGCGGTAATAGAGGCGCGGTTTTTGTTCGGTCATTTTTCTACACCAATTTCAATGCTGTACTTATCTCCAGCGTTGGATTTAAAGGTTGTTATATATACATCATAAAAGTGGTGATAGTGATGATGATGATACTCGTTGTTGTTATTATTGTTAAATGAGATAAGGTTTATAACTCTAAACCTTTTGGTTAGATGGGTTTTTTAGCGGACATATCCTCGTTCCGTGGAACGAGGTGGTGTAAACTTGGCGGTTTTCATCTTCGGAAATCAAGCGTTCCCACGGTAACTCTTGCTAAAATGACGGAGGATGGTATTGTGGCTGTCTATGTTCGATATTATCTGATGTCTTAACAGTTTCAGATATGTGAGGATCGCTTACACATGGTCTTTTTCTTGCGAACATATACCCCGTGGGCGGCCTTTTGCATTTTGGATGTCTTGAGATTTGCGATTGTTGCCGGCGGCAACAGTGTTGCGTCGCATGATATGAGATTGTACGCTAAGCGTACACTGTTATTTCTTGCGATGTCACATTGTGAACCGCGTTCACACTTTTTTCCTGTCTTTTCTTTTTTCTGGAAGGTGCGATTTTTAAACGATTCACTTTTTTCAGTGTTTTGGCGGGTTTCACTATTGAATGAAGTGAAAAAAGTGTTAAGTCATTCAACTGATATATAGGTGTGCATGGTGAATAACATGACACCCACAAAAGAAATGGTTCTTGAACGTGCCAAGGAAATGTTTATTGAAGATTCCGTTAGACATGGTAGCGGTAGCACGATAGACCCAGAAGAATCAGAGTTAGCGGAAGGCGGTTTTTTGAGCGCCGCTAAGAGTGAATTGATGTTTTCCATTGAAAAGAAAAACGCTCAATGGATGCTGAAGCCTGAAAAGCCAGAACGGAATTTGCCAAAAATCGAAACACTGAAGGAAAACTTTTTCGACGTTGCTGAAGCTTTGGACACTGGATTTTTCATAAGTGGAACTAGCCAGTGCGGAAAAAGCAATCTTGCGAAAATCTTGGTAAAAACTCTGCTAGATAACGGAATAACGGTTTATGTGATGGACACTAGCCAAGCGTGGAACAGCGGCCCGATAAGAAACATCGTTGAAGTTTCAAGAAGCAAAAAAGAATATGCGTTCGGCGAATCGACTGTTTTTGATCTTAGCGCTTTAGCATTGCGTGATAAAGTGATGTTCGTTAACGAAACTTGTAAGCACGTTTACCGCGCTCATGTTGACGGTTATCCGAAAAAAGAATTTATCGTTTTTGAAGAATGCCAGAGCTATTTGCCGAATGGTTCTTTTAGGTTAAGCATAAGACGCAATCCGATATTCGAACACGTTCTTGACATCGTGACGGTGGGCGCTAACTACGGCGTGCGGTTCGGACTGATAACACAATTTGCTTCAATGGTTGACAAAGCACCCGTCAAGAATCGCAATGCAAAGATATTTTGGATGGACACTTGAAAAGAATGACACTCAGTACATTAAAAGCTTCATCGGCAAAGAAAACCTTAAAGAGCTTGCGAATCTTCAAAAAGGATCGTTCGTTTATCAAAACAGAGGTATGGTTCAAATGATCCAAGTGGAAAAATTTGGCCAGAAGACAGAAACACCGCATCAGTTCGAATATAATTTCAATGCGTTACCTCAACACTTGTTAGGGATAAACACTAATAAGTTTGAACTCGCCCATGCTTAATTTCTAACTGGAAGGGTTGAAGCAGTGATTAAGGAGATAAGGATCCACGGGCGCGGTGGACAGGGAAGCGTCACTGCAGCTGAGGTTTTGGCGCATGCTGCTTTTTTTGAAGGTAAGTGTGTTCAAGCTTTTCCATATTTCGGGGCAGAGCGGCGTGGAGCACCGGTGAAAGCCTTCGCTCGTATAAGTGATGAGCCTATGCTGGTTCACAGTCAAGTGTACACTCCCGACTATGTCATAGTACTCGACCCTTACATTTACAAAGTCGTGGACATTACAGAAGGTATGAAGAAAGATGGCGTAGTCGTCATTAACACCACTAAGAAGCCTGAAGAAATCGGTTTGAAAGACTGGCGCGTTGCAACGGTGGACGCAACTGGGATAGCTTTGGATCTAAACCTGGTTGTAGCCGGCCTCCCGGTCGTGAACACGTCGATACTAGGAGCTTTCGCCAAAGCAACAGGCGAAGTGAAGCTTGAGAGTGTTCTCAAAGCTGTGAGAGAAACGTGGGAGGGTGCCGCTGGAGAAAGGAACTCACGGGCAACCGAACTAGCGTATGAAAGGTTGACCAAATGGTGGGACGGTGGGACCTAATGGCTGTGGAGCCAAAGAGTCGCAAGCAGCTTCCGGTCACGCCGCTGTCTTGCCCCGCAGTTGGAAGCATGGGAAAGACAGGGTCTTGGCGAACATTCAGGCCTGAGATTGATTATTCCAAGTGTACACGTTGCACTCTTTGCTGGATCTATTGCCCAGACGCAGCCATAACGAGGCAAGAGGACGACTCTCCGAAGATAGACTATGACTACTGCAAGGGTTGTGGAGTGTGCGCCAACGAGTGTCCGACCAAGGCGATAAAGATGAAAAGAGAGGAAGAGTAGATGGCTCAGACTATTATCGACACGGCCAACCACATTGCCGGTTACGCTGCAAGAGCAGCGCGGGTCAAAGTCGTCGCAGCCTACCCTATTACCCCCCAGACAACCATAGTCGAAAAAATCGCAGATTTCGTTGAAAAAAAAGAGATGGACGCCGAATATATCCGCGTCGAATCAGAACACAGCGCGATGGTGGCATGTATAGGCGCCGCCGCCACTGGCGTTAGAGCATTCACAGCGACTTCTGCCCACGGTCTCGCTCTCATGCATGAAGCTCTCCACTGGGCATCAGGCTCACGACTGCCCATCGTCATGGCCGTCGTCAACCGCGCCATGGGAGCACCATGGAGCATATGGCCAGACCTGAGTGATTCCCTCTCACAACGGGACACCGGGTGGATTCAGTTCTACTGCGCCGGAAGCCAAGAGGTTTTCGACACGATAATTCAAGCCTACAAACTCTGTGAGGATGAGCGAGTGTTCCTCCCAGCCATGGTGTGTCTCGAAGGCTTCATCTTGTCACACACCTACAGCCCGGCAAGCATTCCTGATCAGGAAAGAATCGATGCCTACCTACCATCCTACAAGGCGGGGTGGATCCTAGACGTTGACCATCCTTACTCACACGCAAACTTGGTCTCGCCCGAATGGTACATGGAGTTCCGCTACATGATTCAGGAAGCAATGGAAAACGCTAAGAAACTCATCCCTCAAATCGACAAAGAGTACGGAAAACGCTTCGGCACCGAATATGGAGGATTGGTTGAGAAGTACAAATGCGAAGACGCAGAATTGATAATGCTCACGATGGGAACAATCGGAAGCGAAGCCAAGCTTGCAGTAGACAAGTTGCGAAAAGAAGGGCACAGAATCGGATCTGCAAGGATCCGGGTTTACCGCCCGTTCCCAACTGAAGAGATAGTGAAACTCGCAGAAAACACGCGTATGCTTGCAACCATAGATCGCCACATCTCATTCGGCATGGAAGGCTTTCTAGCGGCAGAAACCAAGGCCTCACTGTTCAACAGGAAAGATCACCCTCCCCTCGCAGGTTTCATAGCAGGGCTAGGAGGAAGAGACGTAACCTCTGGAACCATTGAAAAGATAGCGAAGAAATCACTGAAATGCATGAAAGATGGCAAAGTCGAAAAAGAAACTGAATGGGTCGACCTGAAAGAATGAACAAGATGATGACGGTGAAGGATCTTCCAAGAGAAGAATACTTGCTTAAGGGACATGCCGCCTGCCCAGGATGCGGTCCAGCTACTTCCCTTCGACTGCTACTCAAAGCATTAGGGAAAAAAGTAATTCTAGTTGTTCCCGCCTGTTGCACCACCGTAATTCAGGGACCATATCCCAGCACGTCTTCAGCCGTTCCACTCCAGAACATCCTCTTCGAATCCACGGGCGCAGCTGCTTCTGGGATATCTGCGGCGCTCAAACAAAGAAAACTCGAAGACATAACCGTCGTCGGTTGGGCTGGAGACGGCGGCACAGCTGACATTGGAATTCAAGCTTTGTCTGGGGCAGCTGAAAGAGAAACCAACTTCATATATGTGTGCTACGACAATGAAGCCTACGGCAACACTGGAATGCAGCGTAGCGGCGCAACACCCTATGGTGCTTGGACGACCACAACACCTTCCGGCAAGACTGAACGCAAGAAGGACATGCCATTTATCATGGCTGCTCACAGAATACCCTACGTTGCCACAGCATGCACATCTTACCCAATGGATTTCGTGGCCAAGCTGAGAAAGGCAAGAGAAATCAAGGGTACAAAATACATACACCTCTTGTCCCCGTGCCCAACAGGATGGCGGTACGACTCAAGCAAAACAATAGAAATAGGTCGCCTTGCAGTGCAGACTGGCATGTGGGCCCTTTTCGAGATTGAAAACGGGAAGTTCAGGCTCTGTTCTCCAAGCGACCGCTTAGTCGACAAGTCTAAGCGCAAGCCTGTAAGGGAATACTTTGCCTTGCAGGGCCGTTTTCGACGCTTATCTGAGGCGGATGCTGTCAAGGTTCAGGAGTGGATTGACCAGGACTGGGAGAATTACCGTAAACTTGCGTCAAACTGTGCATCTGATTTGGTCATGCACGGAGAAACATAAGGTTAAGCTCACGACATTGACTGCCTTACAAAGCGAACCAGCGACATTGAATTGAAAGAGCGATTAGCATTACGGAACAGAAGCATAAGAAGACGGACAGAAGAGCAAAAACAAAGAGGCTACACAAACTATTCAAGCGAGCAGTTTTCATGTCGGCGAGAGGTCAGAAACCAAGGGTCGCAGCCATTGAGATATCGGTGACCAAACGGCAGCCGCTTCCCCTGCCTGGCAGATGCAGATGTCCCGTCTGAGCCGTCAGTGTTGACTACTAGCGCTTCACGTTTCTTTTCAGGGCAGAAGCATCGATAGCTATATAAAACCTTTTTTCAAACCTTTAAGCTCCAAGTGGTGTCTCATTATGGTCGAATACCCCAAGATAATTGTTACTCCTCCTGGCCCCAAGGCGAGGGAACTTGTCAAGAAAGACGAAAAGTTCATTTCTCCTTCGTACGGTCGGTTCTATCCTCTTGTCGTTGAATCCGGCAAAGGTTGCATTGTAAAGGATGTGGACGGGAATGAGTACATAGACTTCAACTCAGGTCTCGTGTGCATGGGCGTTGGCCACAATCATCCCAAAGTTGTTGCGGCCATAAAGAACCAGTGCGACCGTTTCCTGCACTACTCTAACACGGACTTCTTCTATCGAGAAGTCGTTGATTTGGCAGAAAAACTCGCTCAGATTACGCCTGGAAGTCCAGAGAAAAAAACCTACTTTGGAAACAGCGGGGCTGAAGCGATTGAGGCAGCAGTTAAACTTGCGAAGTGGCACACCCGACGACAACTGTTCATAGCGTTCACAGGCGCTTTTCACGGGCGGACGGTTGGAGCTCTTTCCTTCACCGCGAGCAAACCAACTCAGAAACGCTACTTCTTCCCGCTTATGCCTGGCGTAACTCACGTGCCATACGCGTATTGTTACAGATGCCCGTACAAACTAACGTATCCGGAATGCCACTACTGGTGCGTTGACTTCATAGATGAATATGTCCTTCAGAAGTATGTTCCCCCAGAAGACACTGCTGCCATACTCTTCGAGTCAATTCAAGGAGAAGGCGGGTACGTTGTGCCGCCACCAGAATACTTCCAGCGGATAAAGAAGCTGGCCGACAAGTATGACCTGTTGCTAATCGACGATGAAGTACAATCTGGGATGGGTAGAACCGGAAAATGGTTTGCTATCGAACACTGGGGAGTCGAGCCCGACATCCTGTGCACAGCAAAAGCTTTAGCTTCAGGCCTGCCGCTGGGAGCGGCAGTTGCCAAGGCAAAAATCATGGACTGGGTGCCAGGTTCACACGCAAGCACGTTCGGTGGCAACCCTCTGTCATGCGTAGCTGCCAATGCAGTCATAGACGTTGTGAAGGAGGAGAAGCTTCTTGACAACGCGGTCAAGCAGGGTGCTTACATCATGAAAAGACTCGGGGAACTGAAAGAGCGGAGCGAAATCGTTGGCGACGTGAGGGGCAAAGGTTTGATGATAGGCATGGAAATCGTGGAAGACAAAGAGAGCAAGAAACCAGCCCCTCAGAAGGCAACCGATATAATGATGCGTTCATGGAAGCGGGGTATCAACGTAATCTCGTGCGGGGCCTCAACCATCAGAGTTGCTCCTCCATTAATCATAACGAGAGAACTAGTAGGCGCTGCACTTGACATAATTGAAGACTCCGTTAGGGAAGTTGGGAAAGAAAAGTAAGCTAAGTGTCTGAATGGAGATTCGAAGGCTTACAATAGCTGACTACACGGAAATCACGGGCCTCTGGTCTCGAGCAGGCCTGCCATTCAAACAAGATGGAAGAGACAGCCTTTCAGAAATTGCAGTTCAGATGAGCGCAAATCCCGACTTCTTTGTTGGAGCATTTGAAGGTTTTCATCTTGTTGGGACAGCGGTTCTCAGCAGTGACCTGCGAAAAGGCTGGATAAACAGGCTGGCAGTAGATCCCGACTATAGGCGTCGCGGCGTTGCAAAGTGCCTGGTTGAAGAGTCGGAGAAAATCCTCAGAAGTCATGGACTCAGAGTCTTCTGCAGTCTAATCGACGCCTCTAACAAAGCTTCAAAAACGTTATTCAAGGAGTGCGGGTACACTGAGGACAAGGATATTTCATATTTCAGGAAGCGCGACAGCGACACAATTTGACTTTTCCTTCCAGAATAACGTTTTCAGTTTTTCATGCTTCGATTAGAAGTCGACAGGCTTCGCTGTGATTTCTCTTATTCTTATGTTGAAGAATGTTGCAGCGTTTCAGGATATATAGCAGGCGCAACAACGATTTCTCTCATGTTCTCCTTTTCCACGTACTCTTTTGCATATCCTAACAAGGTATCAGCGTTTTGCTCGCCAACTCTTTCAAAGCGTCTTCTTCTCAAAAGAACCAACAAGTTGGACTTGTGTGCACCGATACGATTTCGGCTTCTGATCACAGTTTGGTATCTCCTACTGTTTCAACTTGTCTCCTCTTAGTGGTTTTCTCTTTAATCTTGTTCCGCAGATGTTGCACCCTAGTGATTTGTAGTTTGCAGGGTATCTTTTGTGGCAGGCTGGGCAGTATCGTATCCATTGTAGTCGCCTGCGAATTCCAAAAGTGGTTAGGGGAGCAAACTCGACACCAATCTCGCTTGCAACATTCTGTATTGAATAATCATCTGTGGCAATCAGAGGTGAGTAGCCATTTGTCTTGAGTTCCAAAGCCAATGCCAAGACTTCCAAGTCTGTTTCCGATAGAAAAAAGGAGTCCCCGACAGCGGAAGCGGAGACCTTGATATTCTCTAGAAAGCTTTGTTCAGGCCTCTTGATTTTGACTTTTCCACTTTCCACAGCTGCCTTGAATCTAAAAGACGACATCGTGTTCTCAGTTATTTCGTCTCTGACCATAGGGACAGTGAACTGTTCTTCATTGATGAAGAACGGGTCAAAACCAGCGATAAGAGCTGACGTGTCTATCACTATTACTCTTTCGCCCGTTTTGTTTGATGAACCTTTCAAATCATCCCTCTGAAGAGTAATCTGCTTCTTAACCGATGGTAGAAGCTCTCTCCAAAGCGTATGAATGATGTTTCGTTCCTAGAACGTGTGACAGTCAAACCTGGATGCTTGCAGCTTATGAGCTGTCGGCTGTGCCCGTCAACCAACATATGGGTTTTTCCGGGCTTGTTGACTTCGATTGTGAGGGCTAAGTCTGCTGGAAAAACAATTGGGCGGAAAACGCTCAATGGGCAAATGGGAGTAAGGACGAAAGCATTCATGCCTGGATCCAAGACAGGTCCTCCTGCTGAAAGAGAATAGCCTGTAGACCCAGTCTGTGTCGCCACCATTAACCCGTCTGACTGACAGCTTATGATTGGCTCCCTGTTTCTGAATATGTTTGCATAGAGAAGTTTTGCTGGTTCATCCGCCGAAATAACAACTTCATTCAGCGCTTCAGGAAACCTTACATCGTCTGCGCTTACGGCGAGTTTCATACATTTCTCAATCTTGAACTCGCCTGCAATGCATTTGTCCACAGCCTCAAGAGCATGCTTTGGATCCACTTCTGTTAGAAAACCTCGAACTCCCATGTTTATTGCAAGAATAGGCGGCTCGGGTTTCGGAATCGAAAGGCACGTTCTTAAGATAGTACCATCGCCGCCAATGGTGATAATGAAATCTGTCTTCATGTTTTCTATCAAGACAGTTTCTTGCCTTGTTTTCATTTTTCCTTTCAGAGTGTTTTCCACACAAACTGCCAGTCCCCTCGCTTTTAGATGCTCGGCAAGATCGTCAGCAAGCTTCAGGGCGTTCTTCTTGTCGAAACGCACGACTAAGCCTGCGCTTTTGAGCACGTTAGTTCACCTTCAGCTACTACCGACACCTTAATCTATATATGTGTGTAGCTCAAAAATGGCTCTGTAAGTAATCAGTTGCAGGTTGGTTTGTACATGACCAAACCAGTTCACGTTGGCGAGTTGAGAGTCGGCGGATACATGGTAATCGAAGGCGAACCGTGTCATATAGTTGATATAGACAAGTCGAAGCCGGGAAAGCACGGTTCAGCCAAGGCTAGAATAACGGCTGTTGGTGTTTTTGATGGGGTTAAGAGAAGTTTTGTGAAGCCTGTTGATCTTGGTGCAGAAGTTCCCATCATTGACAAGCGTATGGGCCAGGTGTTTGCAATTAACCCTGCGGGCGTTCAAATCATGGACTTGGAGACTTACGAGTACTTTGATGCTCCTTATCCGCAAGATGAGGAGTTGAAGGCTAAGCTTGCGGCTGGCGTAGAAATTGAGTATTGGCGCATTCTCGGAAAAATGAAGATTATGAGAACGAAATAAACGCGGGAGAAATTTCCTGAATTACGGGTGTTCGTTCTGTTTCTTTATGAAGGAGCTTAATCCCACCATTTCCAATCAAGTGCGTTGAATGTTGCATATAGGGCTAACAGGATCAGTCCCCAACTCAAAGCGATTCCTGCAATTATCAACAGGCTGTTGTTTCCTGAGTATGCTCCGATTATGTATCCGCTTATTCCGCATAAACCTACCAGGAAAAGAAGGAAAATCGCGACGTGAATTGCTCTTTCACCGGTCACTATTGCACCTGCCAACTGTTTCAAGTCGTATCGTGTTTCGTTGTTAAAAGACTTTCGTCAAAGTTTATTTTACGGCGTGGCTTAGGATGGTTATGGGGCCGATGATGCGTGAAGAGCCGTCTGATTTGTGACGATACTTTAGGTGCTGAGGCTTCTCCGTCTTTGCAGGAAGTTACGCGTTAGCGTTTGCGAGGTATCTTGATTTCTAGGATTCCCTTCTTATGTTGACTCTTCATCTTGTCCATGTCCACTTTTACTGGAATGTGAACCCAGCCGTGGAATCTCTGAATGACACCCTCTCTGTGCGTTACGCCGAGTTCATTTAGACGTATTTTTTTCCTCATTTCAGCGAATACTTCAAGAGAAGATTCGTCAACAGCTTTGATTTGAACGGTCTCTTTCTTTGCGTATGGCAAGTCAACTGTGACTATGACTTCTGCAGGCGTGACCGTTACATCGCGCAGGGGCTCTATTGCACAGGTTTTTAGGTCCCAGCACGGCTTTTCATTCAGAGTCTCCATGGCCTGCTCAGCCCATTTTTCAATGTTCTCAAAATACTCGTCAATGACACCCGAGATGGACCGTCTCTTTCTCATGGACACTTCTCTTCACTCCTTATGATACGTACATTGGGATATCGTATTCTTGGCCCTTCTTCATCTTCGACATCTCCTGCTGAGTCCGTTTCATCACGTCTCTTGCTCTCAATCGGATCTCCTCGCCTTTCTTCAACAGTTTTGCAACGTTCACCTTCAACCCCGTTATCTTGGCTAACTCCTTGAGCACTTCTGCAGCTGCCTCTGGGTCTGGATAATTGTAGAAACACTGCGCAAGCAATGTTAGAGCAAGTGACCCCGATTCTGCGGCGCGTTGAAGCACAACTGCTTGAGGACCAACCATGTATCCTTCAGTCAATATCTCCAACCCTTTTTCCTGAGCTGTTTTCAAGGCTTCGGCGTTTGAGGCTGCAGCGAATGATTTCAACTCAGTTGTGTCCTGTCTGTCCTGAATAGGTATGCCGCTGAGCGATATCATCATTTTGACGTTCTTGCTTCTGCCCCAGTTGATCAAAGCATCCATTATCGGATATATGACATCCGAAGGTATCGGTACTTCTGAAACCGCCAAAAGAATGCTTTGACCAGCGAAGATCCTTATGGAAGAATGTGGCAGGCCTTAGCGCGCTAGGCTGTTGCTAAATCGAATTGTTCGTGTCAATTTCCGAATAGCGTTTAGGCATGATGGTGTTTTCTTGGCACTCTTACGTGCCAAGTCATGGTGTTTGTCCAAGCCTGAGAATGGCAGAACAAGTTTGTGTGAATCCCGCGAATTTAGCAACACGCTGGCGCGCGCTGATCCAGAATTTAACCCTCAAACCCTGCTAGAATACTCTGAAATGTAAAAAGTTTGCGGAAACATGCGCACGCAACGTAATAGCTATTAATGGCCTGAAGCGTTGTAAACCGGGAGAAAAAAAAGCATGTCTCTTGACCATCTAGGCTCGTCACTTTATGAAGCAATCAGAAAGGTTTTCAGAGCTTCCGTCGTAGACGAGGCTGCTGTCAAGGAACTCGTGCATGATGTTCAAAAGGCTCTGCTTCAAGCAGATGTTAATGTTAAGCTCGTGTTTGAAATTTCTAAGAGGATAGAGGAGAGGGCTCTGCAAGAAAAGCCTCCTCCAGGCATCTCCAGGCGTGAGCATGTCATAAAAGTAGTCTACGAAGAGTTGACACGGTTCCTCGGAGACAAACCAGTCCCGATTAAAATGGAAGCGGGAAAGAGAAAAATAATGATGCTCGTCGGAATCCAAGGCTCTGGAAAAACAACCGCTACAGCCAAGCTGGCAAGATACTTTCAGAAGAGGGGCTTGAAGCCCGCTGTGATATGCGCAGACACTTTTCGTCCGGGCGCTTATGCTCAGCTTCAGCAGCTCGCAGCGAGAATCAATGTTCCTCTTTACGGCGATCCCAAGGCGAAGGATACTGTCAAAGTAGTCGTTCAAGGCTTGAAGCAATTCAGTGAGAAAGATATTGTTATCGTCGACACTTCAGGTCGTCACAAAGAAGAGCATGAGCTCATCAAGGAGATGAAGATGCTTGAGAGAAGTATCAAGCCAGATGAAGTTATGCTTGTCATCGACGGAACTATAGGTCAGCAAGCGTTGGTTCAAGCCAAGGCTTTTAACGAGGCAACACCGATCGGCTCAATACTCGTCACAAAGCTCGATGGGTCGGCAAGAGGAGGCGGCGCTCTCTCCGCAGTGGCTGCTACAGGCGCGCCCATTAAGTTCATTGGCACGGGAGAAAAAACAGAGGATGTTGAGGCCTTCGTGCCTTCACGTTTTGTGGGACGTCTGCTTGGAATGGGTGACTTAGAAACCCTGCTTGACAAAGTGCGCGAGGCAGAGGTGTCAGTTCCAGAGAAGAAGGCCAAGGCTATCTTAAGCGGGAAGTTTACGTTGACAGACATGTACGAACAGTTTGAGGCTATGAAGGGAATGGGAACCTTCAAGAAACTCATGAACCTCATTCCTGGGATGTCCTACAAAATCCCTGATGAAATGCTGAACACTGCCGAAGGACGTTTGGAAAAGTGGCGGGTAATGATTCAGTCAATGACGAAGGGTGAGAAGGAAAATCCGAAGATCTTCAACTCCTCAAGAATGCGGCGCGTCGCCCGAGGTTCAGGTACGACCGAGAGAGAAGTGAAAGAGCTTCTCAAACAGTACGTGATGATGCGGCGCATGCTGAAGACAATGCGGAGGCAAAAGAGATTTCCTTTCTTTGGAAAGGGGTTGCCAGTGGATCTCAAGTAGATGTTACAAGGATTCCTGAGGGCAAGTTGAATGAGTATTTTGCAAGCAGTTCAGAAAATGCTTGAGAAGTATCCGTTATGCGACAGTTGTTTAGGACGACAGTTTGCTCTCCTAGGACACGGCATTCAGAACGAGGATAGGGGAAGGACGATAAAACTATCTTTGGCGTTCGAAGCTCATGCATTGGCGCTTGCGAAGAGCAAGCAAGGCATAGCTGTTCTCAGGGTTTTGGCGACAAACGGTTTTTCAGATATCTCAAAAGAAATAGCCAGCAGATTGGGCGAGTGCATCGATGCTGAGGATGTTCCAAAAGAATGTTTTCTTTGCGAGAACAAACTTCGCCTTTGCGATGACTTGGCAGAGAAAGCTCTTGGTATTCTTCAGGAGTACGAGTACAATAGTTTCTTGGTCGGCATAGACATACCGCTGAACATCGCTGAACGAGAAGATGAGTTTAGGGCGGAGTTTGGGGTGAGTCACGGTGAGAGCCTTCGGAAAGAGTTCGGGAGAGCGGTCGGCAAGAGAATCGCAGAGAAAAACGGAAAAAGTGTAGATTTCAGGAGGCCAGAAGTAGTCGTGCTCGTTGAACCTTTCACATTCAATGTGAAACTCCAAGCAAACCCCCTTTTCATAGCTGGCAGGTACAAGAAGCTCGTCCGAAGCATTCCACAGTCGAAATGGTTCTGTTCGGAATGCCGAGGAAAGGGTTGCGTCAAATGTAGCTGGACGGGAAAAATGTATTCTGAGTCTGTGCAGGAGATAGTTGAAAAACCTATATTGGAAGCCACAAACGGTGCAAGTGCCTCTTTTCATGCGTCTGGGAGAGAAGATATAGATGCTCGGATGTTAGGCTCAGGAAGACCTTTTGTGATTGAAATCGCATCTCCCAAGAAACGTTTTCTAAATCTCACGAAGATCAAGGACGAAGTGAACGCTTTCGGGGCGAAAAGAGTTGTAGTTCTAGGCTTAGAATTTGCCGACAGAGGCGGCGTTAGGAAGTTGAAGGGCGGCGAATCCAGACAGAAGGAATATCGGGTGCTCATCGAGTTTGAAAGGAAAATCACAAAGGAAGACATGCGTTTTTTGGAGAAGAACCTGACAAATGTCATGATTAAGCAGAAGACTCCCGTCCGTGTCTTGCACAGACGCGCTGATAAAACGCGGGAAAAGTACATATACGAGGTGGGCCTTAAGAAACTGTCACTTCAAAAGGCTGAAATGACATTAAGGTGTCAAGGAGGGCTCTACGTTAAAGAACTTGTCACTGGGGATGAGGGAAGGACAATGCCCAGCGTTTCAGAACTTCTCAAGAACAGAGCGAAGCCTTTCGAACTCGATGTTTTGAACATCGTTATGGATGACTAAGAAGTTGTTAGAATGAGGAAATCAAAGGGTTACCGTTCAAGTGCGCGTCGTCTTTTGACCAAAGCACCTAGAGAGCATGGCAAACTACGACTCAGCAAGCTTCTCTATGAATATCAGCCGGGGTCGAGCGTGGTAATCAAGATAGACTCAAGTGTTCACAAGGGAATGCCCCACAGGCGTTACCACGGCAAAATCGGCACGGTACTGAACAAACGTGGACGGAGCTACATGGTGAGTGTTTCACAAGGGGACGCTATTAGAGAAATAATCGTCAGGCCTGAACATTTGGAACCTTGGAAGAGTGGTTAAGATGCCAGAAAAAAGCGCTACTGAAAAGAAACTGACTCTGCCGCAGGTCAAGAAACTGTTAGAGTCGGCAGGTGAAGAGAACCTTGATCAACTGCAACGGCGAACTTTTGACTATGTGTCCAAGTTCTCAAAGACTGATGTTGAGTCAGCTGAAAGAATCGTCGCAAAACTCGTAGCGGACTATGGACTGGACGAGGTGGAGGCCGTGCAGATAGTCAATTGCATGCCCAGAAGCGTTGAAGAATTAAGGGTGTTTCTGGCAGGCGGACGGAAAATCATTGAAGCATCAAAATTGGAAGCCATAGTTGGCCTACTGGATGAACATCGGAAACTGAAATAGGCCTTCAAATGCCAACTATTTTAAGCATCAAAAGACTAGAGAGAGGAGATTATGGCAATGATGGAGAAGCGATACGAAGAGTACGCTTTCATCTTGGATTTTCTGCCACACGGTCGTCCTGGAGTTCATGTGTCAGGGCGAGCTGGCTACCGAGCGGGAGCTCTAGTCCAATTGGTGGGTGAAGGCTTTTTCACCTTGCTGGAAGCGTTGGCCAAGGAAGGCATGATACTGAAACCTTATGATCGTGTTTTCGTTGGAAAAGAGAACCGCGACCAGATAACCTACATTATCGGCCGAATAAACTATGACGAGTTGACAGCTGCCGCAAAAACGGAACTTCCAACGGTCATCAACAAGATTGTGTTTAACCGTGAAAAATGGTTCGTCGACTTCTTCAACACTGCCCGAGCTGTCACGCCAAGAATGCACGCGTTAGAGCTAGTTCCAGGAATAGGCAAAAAATACATGTGGCAGGTCATAAATGAGAGAGAGAAGAAACCTTTCGTGAATTTTGAAGATCTGCAGAAACGTACAGAACTGCCCAACCCAGTCAAGTTGATTACGAAGAGAGTGATGGAAGAATTGAGCGGTGACAGCAAGTACCGCCTGTTCACACGAGCTCAATAGTCCAGTCAACTGCGAAAAGCGGTAATATGAGTCTCCTTGAAGAAACGAAGTTCTTACTTCGAAGATATCGAATTGAACCGAAGAAGGCTTGGGGCCAAAACTTCTTGGTTGACTCACGATATTTTCAGAAAATGGTTCGCTATGCCGCGTTGAACAGTGAGGACACTGTGTTGGAGATCGGTGCTGGAACAGGCTTTCTCACCAGTTTCCTGAAGGAACAATGTAAGAGCGTTCTTGCCGTCGAGTCTGACAGGAAACTCGTTAGTGTTTTGCGTGATCAGCTGGGAGAAGCAGCCAACGTGACAATAATCGATGGTGACATTCTTAAGGCCAGCATCCCTTCGTTCAATAAAAGCGTCTCGATTCCACCATATCAAATCTCTTCCCGTCTGCTTGTCTGGCTTTTCAACAGGGCGTTCGACTGTGCGGTCCTAGTGTTTCAGAGGGAATTTGCCAATCGGCTCGTGGCTACTCCTGGAAGTGAAGACTACGGATGGTTGACGGTGTTCACTTACTACAATGTAGAAATCGAGCTTCTAGACATGATCCATAAGTCCATGTTTTATCCGCAGCCAAAAGTGGATTCAGTCATAACTTGCTTAAGGCCAAAGACGCCACGAGCATTCACATCAGATAATCTGGCCACAGTGAAACAGCTTCTTCAAACGTTTTTCACCCACCGCAACAGAACCGTTAGAAACGCGGCTCTGACATATCTCAGAACTGTGCGAAATGCAACAAAAGAAAACGCACATACAGTGGCCAATTCGCTTCCTTTTGGCAATAGACGGGTTAGAGAACTCTCGCCCGAAGAGATAGGAGAACTAGTCGATGACATCATCCGTTAAGAAAATATTCTTTGCAGATTTTGTCTTCAATGTTCCAGAGAACGTTTACGAGCCAGCCGAGGATTCTTTCCTACTTGCAGAAAACTTGGAAGTCAAAGAGAGTTGTTGGGCTCTTGACATAGGCACTGGCTGCGGTATCCTAGGAGTAATTGCGGCCAAAAAGGGAGCCAACGTGGTTGCGACTGACATTAATCCTGGCGCCGTTCGATGTGCAAGAAAGAATGCGGAAACTAATGGTGTTGTTAACCGCGTACTCGTTCTTCGAGGAGACATGTTCTGCCCGCTCAGGCTTAGAAAACAGTTCGACTTGATTATTTGCAACGCTCCCTACCTCCCTTCAGAAGACAGTGAGAAGGAATGTTGGGCCCAATGGGCTTGGGAAGGCGGTCTATCAGGAAGAAATTTTATCGACAAATTCATTTCTGAGGTCCCAAAGTATCTAAGACCAACCGGAGAAGTTCTGTTGATGCAATCAACACTCTCTGATGTTGAGAAGACCTTGCAGGGCTTCAAGGAGGAGGGGTTGGATGCGAGGGTTATTGCCGAGCAGGATCTTCCGTTCTTTGAGAAAATAGTCCTTGTTGGTGCCTGTGGGGTTGATCGACCAAAGTTTTCAGGTCAGACCGGGGGAAGAATTTGATTGGAGTCTAGATCTTGGCATGCAATGAGCTCAGAAGAAGCACTGCGGGAATTGGCTTCTACTGAAAGCGGGTTGAGCCAAGCAGAAGTGCAAAACCGCTTGAGCAAGTATGGCTTGAACCGATTGCGCAAAGAAAGAGGGCATTCTCCATCAAGAATGTTTGCAGAACAGTTTGCAGATGTACTTATTATCATACTGCTGATAGCAACTTCGGTTTCGATAGCGGTTGGCGAATTGTTGGACGCTGTGGTGATAATCGCCATAGTTTTAGCCACTGCCATATTGGGGTTTGTGCAGGAGTTTCGTTCTGAAAAGGCTGTTGAAGCTCTCAAGAAGATGGTTGCCCCAACTGCAACGGTGATGCGCGATGGAAAAGAGGCGAAGGTTCCCGCGGGCGAAATTGTTCCGGGTGACATTCTGCTTCTCTACACGGGGGACAAAGTCCCAGCCGACGCTAGACTAATTGAGTCTGTGAATTTGAAGACAGATGAGGCATCGTTAACTGGAGAATCGTCGCCGGCGAAGAAGAACGTTGATGTATGTGCTGAGAATACTCCGATTAACGACCGAAACAATATGGCTTTTACTGGAACCGCTGTCGTGTACGGCCGAGGCAGAGCAATTGTAACTTCCACAGGCATGAACACAGAATTTGGAAAAATCGCCAAATTGGTGCAGGTTAGCGGGAAAGAAGAGACACCTCTTGAAAAGAGAACGAAATCTATCGGCAAGTGGATCGGTATTCTGTGCGTAATGACATGTCTCGGCGTGGGCGCGATAGGGGTCATAGAAGGCCGCAGAACAATTGACATGCTACTATGGGGTGTCAGCTTGGCCGTGGCGGCTGTTCCTGAATCTTTGCCAGCTATAGTGACTGGTGCGTTGGCCGTCGGTATGTACCGGATGGCAAAGGTGAATACGATAGTGAAGAAACTGCCTGCTGTCGAGACTCTGGGCTGCACCAGCGTCATCTGTTCTGATAAGACTGGAACGATGACCAAAGGCGAGATGACGGTGCAGAGAATCTACGTCTTTGATCGAGTAGTCCGAGTTTCAGGGACAGGCTACGAGCCCAAGGGGGAATTCCTGTTTGAAAACCGGAAAACAGAACCCGACGAAGGGCTCCGCGCGCTCTTGACTGCTGCAATCTTGTGCAATGATGCTAAGATGGAAAAAGACCCTGCGTCAGACAGATGGATAATCAAGGGAGACCCTACTGAAGGAGCACTGATAGTTGCGGCGGCAAAGGCAAACATTTGGAAAACAGAATTGGAACAGCAGCAACCCCGCTTAGGCGAACTCCCCTTCTCTTCAGAAACAAAACGTATGACCACAGTTCACATGGATTCAGGCCGGAAGATGGCCTACATGAAAGGTGCTTCTGAAGTAGTTCTTAGCAAGTGCACAAGATTCTGGGCGAACGGTGAAACCTCCGAGCTGACAGATGATGTGAGAGCCAATATTTTGAAGGCAAATGAAGCCATGGCGAAAAAAGCTTTGAGGAACTTGGGCTTTGCCATAAGAGAACTACCTGAAACAGTCGGAGCATACGACGACAGGATTGAGAAGGATTTTACATTCGTCGGTATTGCAGGCATGATTGACCCTCCACGTGAAGAGGTCAAAGAAGCATTGTGCACTTGTAGAAAAGCAGGCATAACTGTTGTAATGGTTACAGGTGATCATAAGCTTACTGCAGTTGCAGTTGCTAAGGAGCTCAACCTGCTTGGGGAAAACCAAGAGAGAGACCAAGTGTTAACGGGGGCAGAGTTGGAAAAGCTAGACGACGAACAGTTGGCCGAGATAGTCGAAAAAGTTGTCATCTACGCGCGCGTTTCGCCCGCGCACAAGATAAGGATCATCAAGGCTTGGAAGGCCAAGGGCAAAGTTGTAGCTATGACGGGAGACGGTGTCAATGATGCTCCTGCTCTAAAATCGTCCGACATAGGCGTCTCAATGGGCATAACAGGGACGGAGGTTACTAAAGAAGCCTCAGACATGGTGCTGACGGACGACAACTTTGCCTCAATTGTAAAGGCTGTTAGGGAAGGTCGAGAAATATACGATAACATCAAGAAGTATCTAACGTATCTAATGCGCTGCAACATAATGGAAATCTTGGTGATGTTTACAGCTGTGGTTTCCGTTCCATACCTAGCAAGAATATACGCGCCGGGCGCCACTGCGGACGCGATAGGTAGCGCAACGATTGCTTTGACTGCAGCGCAGTTGCTCTGGGTCAATCTGACTACTGATGGTCTGCCCGCACTCGCGCTTGGGATTGACCCTGGCGAACCAGACATTATGGAGAGAAAACCGAGGGATCCCAAAGAAAGCGTCTTCACCCGCGACGTTAAACTCTACTTGTCACTCGTGCCAGTGTTGATGACTGCCTTGCTATTGTTTGGATATTTCTCATATCATCCATGGGAGGGCTTAGCTCAACTGAAGGAGGCTCGAACTCAACTCTTAACCGCTATGATACTCATGGAGTTGGCAAATGCAATATCTGCCCGATCGCTGAGGTACCCAGTCTGGAAAGTAGGCGTCTTCAAAAACAAATTCTTATGGTACGCTGTGCTTTCATCCTTCTTCCTCCAACTCATCGTGCTCTACACACCAGGCCTAAACTCTGCTTTCGACGTGTCGGCACCTGAATTACTCGACTGGATTCTTGCATTGCTCTTCACTGCCATAACATTCGGGTCATTGGAAACCACAAAATGGATTGCAAGTAAGAGAAGAAAGGAAAACCTTAGAAAGGCTTAAATTTGAAACGAAACGAAAAAAAGCGTCTACAAATGGAGATTGAAGATATGAGTGAAAAATTGGCAAATCCTGCACCTCTCGGACTGATCGCCTTCGGACTGACAACCGTTCTGCTAAATATATCCAACGCTGGCTTCTACAAACTGGACAGCATGATCCTGGCAATGGGCTTGGCATACGGAGGGCTCGCTCAGATCATAGTGGGCGCAATGGAGTTCAAGAAAGGAAACACCTTCGGTCTAGTCGCATTCTCATCCTACGGTTTCTTCTGGTGGTCTTTCGCAGCTTTAATATTGCTACCAAATCTAGGCCTTTCCACTTTTCCTGAGCCACAAGCTATGGCAGCATACCTCTTCATGTGGGGCGTGTTCACTTTCATGATGTTCTTTGGGACGCTGAAAGCAAACCGAGCGTTACAGTTTGTATTCATGAGCTTGGCGATACTCTTCTTCCTGTTGACTGCCCATTGGCAGACGGGAAATGCAGATTTGTTGACAATAGCCGGCTATGAAGGAATCATTTGCGGTATGAGTGCGGCTTATCTCGGTCTGGCTGAAGTGCTAAACGAAGCCAACGGAAGATCCGTCCTCCCCATAGGCCCCGTCACCAAATAGAGGCCTTCACTCTTTTTTTGTTTTCCACCTAAAAACGTTTATATTTTTGGAAGAAGGTTGTTCCACAAACTTACGGAAGGTAATAACATGTCTGAAACAAGCTTACCGTTTGAAGAGAGAGTATATCCTGGAAAAAGGCTCAAGGCTGAATGGGAAAGATCAATCGCAAATCCTGAGGAGTTTTGGGCGGAAAAAGCCAAAGCCATCGACTGGTTCAAGACATGGGACAAGGTTCTTGATGATTCAAATCGTCCCTTTTATAAATGGTTTTCAGGCGGCGTTCTGAACATAAGCTACAACGCTTTGGATAGACATTTGAAGACCCCTAAGAAGAATATGCTGGCGTACATCTGGGAGGGCGACAATGGAGAGGTCAGGACCTTCACCTATTATCAGCTTTACCGAGAAGTGAACAGATTCGCAAAAATTCTCAAAGACCTCGGGCTCAAGAAAGGAGACCGAGTATCTGTTTACCTGCCCATGATTCCCGAACTCCCGATTACTCTGCTCGCGTGCGCACGACTAGGTGCCGTTCACACCGTGGTCTTTTCAGGTTTCAGCGCTGAGGCCTTGGCCGACAGGGTTAACGACTCTGGAGCAAGGATCCTCGTAACCGCCGACGGCGCTTACCGGCGTGGAAAAACTGTGACCCTGAAAGACACCGCTGACCGTGCATTGCAGGTCACGCCAAGTGTTGAGAAGGTCATAGTCGTCAAGAGAACCGGACAAAACGTTCCAATGAAAGAGGGACGCGACATCTGGTACAACGAAGCAATGGACAAAGTCGAGCAGAACGCTTACGTCGCTCCTGAGCCGATGGAGTCGACCGAACCTCTGTTCACACTCTACACTTCAGGAACTACTGGCAAACCCAAAGGCATCCAGCACGGAACAGGTGGCTACTTGGTCTGGGGATATTGGACGCTCAAGTGGGGTTTCAACCCGAACGACGAAGACATCTGGTGGTGCACAGCAGACATAGGATGGATAACCGGTCACACCTACCAAGTTTACGCCCCTCTATCCCTCGGCATAACTTCCCTGATATTCGAAGGCACGCCCGACTATCCAGCTCAAGATAGATGGTGGAGCATGATCGAAAAACACGGAGTTACAATCCTCTACACGACGCCGACAGCGATCAGGATGTTCATGAAATTTGGTGAACAACTCGTGATAAAACACGACCTGAGCACGCTTAGACTGTTGGGAACGGTCGGAGAAGCCATTAACCCTGAAGCTTGGAGATGGTACTACCGTGTGGTAGGCAAAGAAAAGCTGCCCATCATCGACACTTGGTGGCAGACCGAGACAGGCGGTTTCATGATTGCCCCACTTCCAGGAATAGAACTCGTCCCGTTAAAGCCAGGATCCGCTACGAACCCGTTGCCAAGCATCTACGCAGACGTGTATGATGACAAGGGTCAATCGGCATCCTCAGGAGTTAAAGGTTTCTTGGTGATAAGAACGCCGTGGCCGGGAATGCTGGAAACAATATGGAAAGACCCTGAACGATACAAGCAAACCTATTTTGGGAGATGGCCGAACATCTATTACACAGGCGATTATGCAGTCAAGGATCCGGACGGATACTTCTGGTTGCTGGGAAGAGCAGATGAAGTGTTGAAGGTGGCCGGACACAGAATAGGCACGATAGAGCTTGAAAGCGCGCTTGTCTCTCACCCCGCCGTGTCAGAGGCCGCTGTCATGGGCAAAGAAGATGCCCTCAAAGGTGAAGTTCCAGTGGCCTTTGTCACATTAAGAAGCGGCTTCTCACCATCAGATGAACTTCGCGCAGACCTTGTGAAACACATAAGAAACACGATCGGCCCGATCGCAACGCCGGACGCAATCGTAATAGTAAACAAACTGCCCAAGACACGCAGTGGAAAAATAATGAGAAGACTATTGAAAGCAGTGCTGGCAGGTCAAACGCTGGGTGACGTTTCCACGCTGGAAGACGAGGGTTCACTCGACGAGATCAAAGCAACCTACGATGAACTGAAAAGACAGCTCGAAAAGAAGCAGACCACCTAACCTCTTTTTTCGCAAAAAGGAGCTGAAGAATGTCCGACCGACGTCCCGTCGGTTGGAATCGTTTTCTTTTTTATGGGTAGAATCTTCTAGTTGTTCTTGGGAACGGTATAGTGTCTATTATGTTGTCTAGGTCAAGCATCCACATGAGTAGTCTTTCTAGGCCCATTCCAAAGCCAACATGTGGGACAGTTCCATAACGTCGAAGGTCGATATACCACTCATAGTCTTCTTCCTTCAACCCAAGTTCCTTCAGCCTTGAGACAAGCTTTTCCTTGTCGTCCACTCTTGCGCCGCCGGTAGATACTTCTCCGATTCTTGGAACAAGCATATCGGTCGACATTGCCAAATCTTGCTTGTCGCTGTAGGTTTTGCAGTAAAAAGCCTTGATATGCTTGGGATAATCGTATACGAAGAATGGCTTGCTGAAGTCGTCAGCCAACGCTTTTTCTTCCTCGTAGCCGAGGTCGTCCCCCCATTTCGTCTTGAAGTCTTTCTTGTTCAACTTTTCAATTGCTTCATTGTATGTGATTCTGGGGAAGGGGGTCTTCACTGAAACGATCTTTGAAAGGTCTGCATTTAGCTCTTCGAACTCTGGTTTACAGGACTCGGATGTTCGGCGACAAACATAGGTTAGTAGTTCCTCTTCCAGTCGCATCAGGTCGTTCATGTCAGCAAATGCTTGTTCAGCTTCAATGTGCCAGTATTCCGTCAAATGTCGTATTGTTCGGCTTTTTTCAGCTCTGAAAGACGGAGCTATACAATAGACTCTCTCCAGCGAGTATATGAGAATCTCAAGGTAGAGCTGAGCGCTCTGCGTCAGGTACATGTTCTGGTCGAAATACTTTAACCCGAAAAGCGTTGAGCCCCCCTCGCAGGCACTCGTTATAAACATTGGTGGGGAGACTTCTGTGAATTTCTGCTCCTTAAAAAATTCATGTGTGAATCTTTGCACTTCGCTCCGCACTTTCATGACTAGATTCATTTTTCGACTTCGAAGCCACAGGTGGCGAACATCTCGCAGAAATTCTTCACTTTTGTCTTTTGCTATCGGAAAAAGCTCGGCCAATCCTATTATCAATATTTTCTCTGCTACGACCTCAAATCCGCCAGGGGCGCGCGGGTCTTTCTTCAATGTGCCTTCAAGCCTGAGCGAAGATTCGATCGTGACTCTTTCAGCTTCGTTCCACGCTAGGCTTTCCTTTCTGACTGGGCACTGGATGATTCCTGTTGCGTCTCGTATGAGTAAGAAAATTGTTTGCTTTCCTTCTCTTTTGCGATAGATCCACCCTCTGATCGCCACTTTCGTGTCTTCCAGTTTTCCTGTGAGGATCTCCTGAATCGGGACAGAACTCATTGTGGTCAGCCGTTCCTTCCAATACTGCTCACAGACCTAAATATCTATCTTGTTTCCGGCCTTCTTTCGTCTGTTTTCGAAGTTTGTGCAAATGAAAAGAGCAATATGCACTTGTTATGCCGATTGCATCTTATGCATCCCATAATTCTTAAATCCCGATTATCGGGAAGTATAAGGCGAGCAGTGTCAAGTATATTGGAAAGTGGCTACAAGCTAACGACGCTTAGACGTTCAACAGTTGCTATAGCGAGTGTTGTTTTCGTGGAAGTAATCATAGGTTTGACAGTTAACAGCTTGGCCATTGTAAGTGATGGTTTGCACGCATTGCTTGATGTGTTTACAACGCTAATGCTTTTCATCGTGACTCGCGAGTCAATTAAACCTCCAGACGAAGAACACATGTATGGCCATGAAAAGTTTGAATCAGTCGGCGGATTGGCGGGAGGAATTGCGCTGGTAGGCACAGGCCTGCTGATATTGTACGAGGCTATCCTGAACATATTGAGTAACCACAGCATCAATTTTGGGTTAGAATATGTCGGTTTCATAGCAGTGGGGTACACGTTCTGCATAGATATTTTCAGAGTTCGATCATTTCTGAGGGCTCGTAAAAGCGAAAGTACTACGATGAGGGCAGGGTTCTACCACGCGATTGCAGACATGAGTTCAACAATAATAGCTTTCCTTGGGTTTGGACTGGCAACCTTGAATTTCCCGTACGGCGACTCTTTGGCGTCAATGGTTCTAGGTTGCATGCTGACTTACCTCAGCGTCAGGCTGATTTGGAGTAGCGGAATGGAGCTAACCGACACTATATCAAAAGATGTGGCAGACAGGGTTCGCCATGAAATAGTTGGCATAGAAGGAGTGCGCAAGCTTGAGGCTTTGAAAGTTAGGAAAGCGGGAGAAAAGGCTTTTGTCAGAGCCACTGTCCAGGTGCCAGACTATTTGAATATTGAAGAAGCCCATGAACTGGCTTCCAAGATAGAATCAAACATCAGGAATGTGTTGGGCAATTGCGATGTGGCAATACACACTGAACCATGCAAGCCGGAAATGCCGACCGAGAAGCTTGTGGAAAGACTTGCCTTTGACGTTCAAGGCGTAAAAGAAGTACATGAAATCAGCGCAGTGCACTCAGATGGAAGGTTATACATCACTTTACATGCTAACGTGGATCCGGAGGCTTCAGTTGAAACCGCCCACAAGATAGCTCAGACGATTGAGAACAGAATTGAAGAAAGAATACCTGAAACTGAAGACGTGACAGTCCACATAGAACCCTTCAGTCCAAAAAGAAGAAAAGGTTCAATGGTCAACGAAGAAGAAATCAGAAACGTAGTTCATAGTGTAGCCGAGAATTATCGGCAGAGCTTCCATGTCAAAGGAATAGTGACTTACGTTGCCAGAAAGAAACGTTACATTAACATCGACTGCAGCTTCACCAATCAAATCTCGGTCGATGAAGCGCACAGAGTAGCATCTCAGATTGAAGAGAAGCTGAAGGAGCACTTTGTGGAAACATCTATCACGGTCAACATCGAATCAAGCTGACTTATAGCAAACACTTGTGAAAAGTTGCTGTTCAAAAAAGAGGGAAAGAAGGGGTTAGTTGAGCTTGATTTCTTTGATGAATGTCAAATCGTCCAAGTTGTTGAGCTTGACCTTTGCAGCTGAGACAGTGTAGAGAACGTTGTCAATGTACAGGGCTCTCGTAACATAGTAGTCGCTTGAAGGCATGGCAGACCCTTCGGCATGAGTGATGTTTCCGCGGAGGACAAGCCCGTCAGTCAAGGTGATATTGAACACGTATGCCCCTTGCCAAACCGCAGTCCCATACGCATACGACGGGACTCCTTCAGGATATTGGCTTGCGTCTATTTCTGCAACTGTGACGGGTATTACAAGAAGGTTCTTTGTCTTGTCGAAGAGGAAAGCCTTGTGATCTGTCAAGACAGGAGAGTCTGATCCTCTGTCGCCAATCACGTACTTGGAGAGTTGTATGGGGTTGCTGACGTTGCTGACGTCGAAGACGGATATTTTTATCCCTTGGTACCAGGAGAAGGTTCCTGCTTCGGCCTCGGTTGTCTCTTTGCCGACGCCGATTATGTGGGTGTCGTCATATGGATGTAGGTAATCCGAGTATCCTGGTATTCTTAGCTCGCCAAGAATAGCCGGGTTTGTGGGGTCACGTAGGTCTATCACAAACAGAGGGTCAGTCTTCTGGAAGGTAACGAGGTAACATCTGTCGTCTAGGAATCTTGAGGAATGCATGTTTTCTCCAGCTGAGATGTTCTCCAGTTTTCCAACTACACTCATGTTCATGTTCAAGACATAGAGGTTTGTATGCTGAGGCCCGATCGTTATGTTAGTCGTTACAAGTCCTGTCCTTATGGGTCCGGTTGTCGAGTCTGTGGTTACGATTCGGAAGTAGTCACCGTATTCGTCCATTGAGAATTGGTCGAGTTCGTGGCCGGGGACAGTGCCCTCCGCTTCACATGTGAGATTGTTGTTTTCCATGCGTATGCGATAGATTGATGTTTCTCCCGACCTTTCAGGGAAGGTGACGTAAATGTTGTTTAATGAGACGTACATGTTGCTTGTAACACCCGTTGTGACTGTCATGGAAGTGGGTTCTTCTGCAGTGTCTTGGATGTTCATTGCAATGAACGTGGTGTAGTAGAGGTAGCTGTCAGAGAAGTTAGAGTAGTAAACTTCTGTGGGCCGCAGCTCTGTGGCTTTGCCTCCCGAGTAAATGCTTGGAAGGAACACGGTGTCGTTGACCACGTAGGCGGGTTGACTTATTACAAAATATACGTATTTGCCTATCATCCTTGAGTTGACGTAGTTGCCCGTCATCGCGAATGTCCTAAGCAGCCGCAGGTCAGACTTGTTTGATGTATCATAAACCTGTGCGTACGCCTTCGAATCGCCGTAGTAGTAGCTGAAATAGTAAGGCACAATCAAGGGGGCTGAGCCTGCAATTATGCTGCTGTAGTTATTGCCTAACACGACTAGTCGGTCGCCTGTCGCAAAGATTCCCGAAGGATAGATGTCGCCCAAGGCAAGGGTTGAAATCAGTTGAACCTCTTGAGGTGGGTAAGCTTTCAGAATGGAAATGTTGCTTCCGGTTACCGTATAAAGGTATTCACCATCAGTCTTAACCGTGTCTGCCTCGTCGACACCAGAGACCTGAATGTTCGTGGTTGAAAAGCTAGGGGTT
Source organism: Candidatus Bathyarchaeota archaeon (assembly GCA_963838505.1). Lineage (GTDB taxonomy): Archaea > Thermoproteota > Bathyarchaeia > Bathyarchaeales > Bathycorpusculaceae > JBEKCD01. The sequence goes on along the minus strand of CAWIRG010000006.1, from coordinate 343,152 downwards.
TCACCTAGGGTATCAAAGATGCCTGGTACCATTTTGTACAGAGAGCTGCTTCCTTGGTTTTGGGATCTTGTTGTCAAGAAGCTTTTGAGTTCCGTTTCTGAAGAGAATGGCTTCAGAATTGACGTATTCTGCAGTATTGATGTCTGCGGTACGACTCCAAAGCTGTAACAGAATACTCCAAGGATCACAGATAGAAGAATAGCAACGATCGTGTAAGTTCTTATCTTGCTTTTGATTTCATTCTGCACTTTAAGTCGCCGCTGTTATGCTATGTCTTTGTTGAATTTTATCCTAAGCTTTGGTACATGCTGTTCCAGAAGCTAGTACGGTTTTAGCAACCATATTCGAACAGCCTCAAACCAGAATATTGCTGAAACGATGCCTCCGAACATGAGGATGAACAGGTTCTCTCGCGTGAATCCCTGCATCAACACAAATACATAAAACAAGTAGAAGGTGGTTGAGAAAAGTGCATAGAAGAAGTACCTCGGAAACAACAGTCTCCCCAACTTGACAAAATGCCGCAGTACGCCGATCTTAACTTCACTCGTTAATGAATAGTTGCCTCCAACCTCTTCCTTCTTGACCAATCCCAACTGTCGTAGTTGCTCAAGATGATGTTGCGCCACACTTGGGCTACTAAACCGCAGTGTCTTCTGAACTTCGCGAACGCTCATTGAACGGCCATTTTTCAGGAGAAGCCAATACACATTCCAATCCTTGCCGCGAAGAGCATATTCAAAAACAGCCTCATCTCCAGAGTTCAAGGAAGGACATACCTCTCCAATGTAATACTTGGCAAGAGACGCTTATAATTCCAATTATTAGAACGGTAGTTGAAATATGTGCGCGATTTTCTTTTCGATGTCCTTGGTCGATTTGTCACCCTCCATCCGCCTATCGTAACGGAACTATTGGAAAAACGTTCGAGAAGAACCTTTCTGAAGGCAATGCTTCATCTTTTGCCAATGACAAAGGCCAGCAGCCCGATGACGAACCATAGTAGCACGTTTTTCTTAATCTTTCTGGCGTTTTCTCTTGAATAGTCCCTGATGAGCATCAACGATGATGCTGCAAGTCCCATATCGGTTACGATTACTAGGGGAATGAACCAGAAAGATACCAAGTTCAAGAACCAAGGTATTGGACTCAGTAGGATCGCGGAAATGTAGAAACCTGCGGCCGCTATTGCCGCCTTCTTTTCCCCAAAGCGTACGGCTACAGTCTTTACGTTTGCTTCTGCATCTCCCTTCACGTCCACGATGCCTTTGGTTATCTCTCTTCCAGTGTTGGAAAGGAAAGCCATGGAGGCGAAGAGCGCAACGTTGAATTCGACTTGTTTGACGATTGCCATTCCATAAACAAACGGTATGGACACGCATATGCTGACAAGCAAGTTCCCGGGCAGCCCACTTTTTTTACCCACGGTTGTGTAAGTGACGAAGACTACCCAAGCTACAATAGCTGTCACGAGACAATATACGTTCGTCAGGTACGAAACAGCAAAACCGACAACTGAGAGGATTGCAGCAAAAATCAAAGCATGTCTGGGTTTGACTAGACCACTTGGGATCGGCCGATTTGGCTCATTTGTAGCATCGATCTGCCTGTCGTAGTAATCGTTTATGACCATCGAGGCGGCTGTCAACGTGAAGCCCGTGATGAAGCCTTCAACAAGGTTCTGCCAAACAGCATACCAGTTTTCAGGGTTGGCTAGGACTGTGCCCACAATAACAGCAATGCCCATCATCGCGCAGTTCACGGGGCGAATCAGGCGCGCATAGCCGCCGAGTTTGCTCATGACTCTAGACCTTGCCTTGATTCTTAAGGTCTTCAGCATCGCGAGTTATAAAACTGGTGTCTACATTCGAAAGTTTAATACGTTTCATGCTAATTATCCATTGAACCTCGCTGGTGACTGTGTCTTGCGAAACAATTACGCATTGGACAGGTTGAGAGTCATAATTCCGGTTGGCGGGAAAGCCACTCGGCTGTTGCCGCTTACGGCGGAGACGAGTAAGGCTTGCTTGCGTTTGCTGAACAGACCTATGATAGATTTCTCGTTGTTGCCTCTTGCGCGTCAAGGTATCAGGAACTTCATTTTCGGTGTTAAGGGCTACACGAACTACAGGGATTTGCATGATTATTTTGAGTCAGGTTACGGGTTTTCTGCTAGATATGGCATAACGCCACGGGTTCATATAAAGTACCAGCCTAACGTGGAAGATCTTGGCAGTGCAAGTTCTGCGATGATAAACATGGATTACTACGACGTGAGGGACCCAGTTTTTGCAGTTCAGGGCGACAACATCTTTGACGTGGACGTGAAGGAACTCGTGAAGTTTCATGAACAGAAAGGGGCTATGATGACGATAGCCTTGAGGAGAGTCGACAATGTCGAAGGTTACGGCATAGCCGACATAAACAAGGAAATGCGGATTTCCAGGTTTGTTGAAAAACCTACGCCCAAAGAGGCACCGTCAGATCTTGCCAACACCGGTCTTTACATGTTCTCTCCAGAAATAAGGAAAGTGTTCAGGGAAAAGGGGGTCAAACAGATAATCAAAGAGAGACATCGTCTTGACTTCGGCTTCGACTTTATCCCTTACCTGATAAGCACTGGCAGACCCGTGTTCGGCTTCGTTTTGGAAGGGAGCTGGTACGACGTGGGTACTCCTCAGCGTTATTTAGAGGCCATGCATGACATGCTCAATGGACGTTTCTCTTCACTGACTGATTTCGGTGGAAGAATAGATGAGAAAAAAAGGATATGGGTCCAGGGAGAAAGCACAGAGTCGATGAAGAGGAGAAAAGAGATCCTTCGGAAAATCGAGCAGAAAAAGATTCGTGATTGAAGGTTCTGTCCTCATCGGAAGGCACTGCAAAATCGGAGATGGGACGAGAATAATTGACTCGTGTATAGACAACTACACAGAAGTCAGTGAGGACGCTGAAATAGAAAATTCTGCAGTTATGGACAGGGTCATAATCGGCGAAAAGGCCGAGGTGAAAGATAGCATAGTAGGAAGACATGTAACAGTCCACTCAACTGGGAAGAAGCGTACAAAAATAGGCAATACCTCAGTAATAGCTGATGACGTGGTAGTGGCTGAGGGCTGCGTACTCGAACGGACAAAAGTCTATCCTCATCAATACGTGAGAGGAGAATTCACGAAGCAAACGCTCATGCCTGCCTGAGCTTGGCGAACGCGCAGCGGCGACGTTAAGCAGAGTAACAGCATTTCATGCGCGGATGGGGCTCGCGTGAGTGATCCCGAGATGGTGTTTGACTGGTCAGAAATCAGGATGAACTCAGTTTCAATAGCTGAGTACATGAACAGTTTAGAAGAACCTTTCAAAGAGGGATTCTTTCGCCGCAAACAAACATATCAGCCCAGACAGGAAGCAATTAACAAGTTTCGAGTCTTCGCGGGCGAATATATGATCATCGCCTTTTCAGCAGCATGGTGCAAAGACTGCGCAGTGAACATTCCCGTTTTGGCGATTATAAATGAAGCTTCAGGACTTGAGGTCAGGGTTTTCGGAGGGTTAAAAAAAGATTTGTTGGGTCAAGAACACAAATGGCGAATACCGCCATCTCCGCCGGAAGTCGAGACGTTTAATGTCGACAAAACCCCACTAATCATGGTAGTCGACAAAGAAGGCAGAGAAAGAGGCAGGATAGTTGAAAAGCCGGCGCATCATCCGACTCTAGAACAAGAACTCTGCGAGATGATCAAGCCTGAACAACGACTGCCCCCTAGTCAAAGCTCTTCGTCCTACTTCAAATGAACAGTTTCCGATTTTTGAAGCTGTTCTAGATCCGTCTGCCTGGGGGCTGTTGATCTTTTGAAGCGATTGTCTGTCTATGCCTTGAACCATTTGAAGATAAGGTATTTTACACTGCTCTTCTCTGGGTTGGGTACGGCGATGATGAACCTTTTTCTGACGGTGGTGGCCAGTCTTCCCGCCTTGACGATTTCTGTTGCCGTCATTTCAGAAGTGGCCAGTTTCACGGAGACCATGTACGGGGCGTGTTCCATTCCTGGTCCGTGTCTGTAAACCGCAAAGTCGCATCCGAACTTGATTCCGGGGGTTACAACAAGTTCGTTGTTGCGTAGGTCACGATAAACCGAGTATTTTTCCTCAAACTCCTCGTAAAGTTGTTTTGTCATTTGGCGGAGTCTTCTTAGACTCACCTTCTTTTTCTCGGGGCCTTCGTAGACAGTTATGTTTTCTTTTTCAGCAAGAAACAGACCTTCCATGAGGTCCAGTACGAGTGGAACGTTGAACTCTGGGACCTTGGGTTTGGCGATTCCGAGAGGTTTCCCGTAGAAACCTTTCTTATAGAGTTCAGAGCCTTCTTCCGCGTTCCAGACTACCAAGAAGTTTTCGATTAGTTCCACGCCGATTTTCTTGTGCACGTTTCTTTTCGCCTTTTACATCATAAACGAAAGGATTCGCGCTGCATCAGAGGCGTCCTCAGCCTTGTCGGCTGAATCCTCCAACAGTTGAAGCACATCTTTTAGCAGTATCATAGCGGGAAAGTCAATCTTGCTGCCGAGTATTTTTATCTCGAGATCACGATATATGCTGTCCACATTGTGTTCAGCAATCTCAACTTCTTTGGCCTTTTCCATGACTTTGGTCGAGCCGTAGTTGAGGGCCATAACCATCTCTCTGAGCTTCAGGACTGTTTCGAAAACAGCCTCAGAGAGTTTCAACAGATCTTTCTTTGTGTCCATAGGTACATTCCAGTTGTGCTGCATCATTTCAACAATTCTGAAAGCAATGCCTTCGGAAAAATCGGCGATTTCACTCGTCAAGTTAGTGAACCTTAAGAAATCCTCCCTGCTCAGCAATATTGCCCCTATTTCGGCCAGTTCCTGTGAAACCAGTCGTCTGGCTTGGTCAACTTCAGCCTCGCTGCCCGTGACTTCGTTAAAGAGCTGTGTTGCTCTGTCTTTGTCATTCTTCATGAAGCAATCTATCACCTGAGGGATTTTTCTAGTCAGGTCTAAGACCTTCCGTAGATGGTCTTGGCAGACGTTCAAGGCCCGCCGTTTCACGCGTTCTTCAGTTTCTGCTGGAAGTACCAAAGGTTTCCCCGCCCGCGAAAAGGGCTGTTTTTCACCTGTCCTAAGTATGCTTGATTGTTAAAAAAGGTAACGAAAGCCCAAACTTTCAAATCAGGGTTCCTAGCTGTTCGAAGTTGATTTTGTACCTGAAATATTCGCGCAGAAGAATCAGGCAACTCCTCGATTCGACTTCTAACCTGTCTCCACGTGTCTCTATCGCGGATTGTTACCGTCCCATTCTTGAAAGTGTCATAATCGACCGTTATTCCCAGCGGAATGCCTGCTTCGTCTGCGCGTGCATATCGTCTGCCAATAGATACCGGCATCATCATACTCCACTATGAAACCTTCGTTGAGCAGCATCCTGTTCAGTTCTAACGCTTTTTCGGGCAGACCGTCCTTGCTCATCAAAGGGTATAACCCGATTTGCACAGGAGCAACATCTCTTGGGAAACTGAGCAACACTCTATCATCTTTGACGCGGTATGCACCTTCAAACGCAACGTAGAAAAGCCTGTCTGACCCGAAGGTTGGTTCGACAACATATGGCACGAAGCGTCTTCCACGCTCAAGGGTTTTCTCACGCTTGATGTCCACATGTTCAGGGAGAATCTTGTACTGGTCGACTGAAAAGTACCCGTTCTTCTTCAGACTCGTTTCCACTTCTTCCGGGTTCACCTTGGAAAGCATTTCAGCAACTCTTGCAGCTTCTTTCTTGAAGGCGGGTCCCAGCTTGGCCATGACCAGTTTGATGGTTGTTTGCTCTCTTTCAACGGGTTTTTCATATTCTTTGAAGACGAACATATCTTGGCCACTGAATTCCGTATGCCTTTTCAAATCGTAGTCTGTTCGAGACGCGCAAGCATTGACTTCGAGCCAACCCCATCTTTCAACGAGAACTTCTTGGTCGAAGGTTTCTGATGAGTAGTGAGCTCTTTCCCACGGGTGCTTTTCGATAAAGCGCTGTTTTTCAGCTGGAACACCTATGTCGACAAGGAATCTTTTTTGGAGTGCCATGAAGGTTGCCTGCCATTCAGATTTAATGCACTTTTTTTCCAATGCTTCTTTCACGGTCACCTCGGTGACTTGGTCAGAGCCTTCCGTCCTGTCTTTTGCCAAGAGCAATCGCAATCGTTCATCCTCAACGTCTTTGAGCAGGTAGCAGTCGGGCTCTTCTGGGTCAAAAAAGAATTCCAGGTCGCCGATGGTGAATTCTCTTAGTCTCACTAGGCCTTGGCGTGGGGAAATCTCGTTCCTCAAGGCTCTTCCTATCTGTATGGCGCCGAAAGGAAGTTTTTCGCGGGCCATTTCATAGAGCCGCTTAAATTCTACGAATATGCCTTGGGCAGCTTCGGGTCTTCCGTAGCCTACCGCATCGGAGTAGGGTCCTATGATTGTCTTGAACATGGTAAGAAAGAGTTTGGGTTCTCCCAAGCCTCCGCCGCACTCTGGGCATTGAATGTCCAGCTTTTCAATTGTCTCTTTCAGTTCGGCCAGGCTGAGTTTTTCAGCTTCTGCCTCCTTTATTCCTGCGGAGTCACGGAGCAAATGGTCGGCTCGAAACCTCTTCTTGCAGTTTAAGCATTCAACCATTGGTTCCTTGAAATGTTCAATGTGGCCTGAAGCTTCGAAAACCTTTTCTGGAGTGATTATGGGAGACTCTATCTCCATGATTCCGAGCTTGTAAACGAATAGTTCTCTGAGTTTTCTCTCAATATTCTGTTTGACTCTTGTGCCCAGATAACCGTAGGTTGCGAAACCGCTTGCGCCACCGTAGATCTCATAGGATTGCCAGAAAAAGCCTCTTCTTCGTGCCAGCTCGTTTATGGCCGTAAACTTGTCTGCAACGATGTTTTCATCCGTCATTTTCGCTCAGCCTCTTCTACCTAGATGTCTCGAAGACTTTAAGCTTACTAGAACACACGTTGCTCTCTTTCAGCTTCAGGGCGCCGGCCGCTCGCAGCTTCTAATCCGCATATGTGACAGCGCAGCATTTTTTAAGTCACTCGCTAAATATGAACTGCAAAACAGGGTGTTACGACTTGTCGAAAATCAAGGTTGCGCTGGTGGGGGTCGGAAACTGTGCGTCTGCCCTTGTTCAAGGCTTAAGATACTACAGCAATCGAAACGAACGAGATTCCATAGGTCTGCGGAACCCCGTGCTAGGAGGGTTCCAACCGAAGGACATCGAAGTCGTCGCGGCGTTCGACGTAGACAACCGAAAAGTGGGCAAAGACTTATCTGAAGCTATCTTCGCTGAGCCCAACAACGTTGCAAGGATGACTGACGTGCCATCGTCGGACGTTGTTGTGCACAAGGGGCCTGTGTTAGATGGTCTTGGCGAATACACTAAGCATGTTGTACGGACAAGCACTCACCCCGAAGCGAATGTTGCGATGGTTCTGAAAGAGAGCAACGCAGAGATCGTCGTTGATTTGCTTCCAAGCGGAGCAGTGAAGGCTTCACAGTGGTATGCTGAGCAAGCTTTGATTTCAGGTTGCGCCTTCGTGAACGCGACTCCCAGTTTCATTGCAAGCGACGCATCGTGGGCTCAAAGGTTCGAAACGGCCGAGTTGCCGGTTGTGGGCGACGACTTGATTGACCAGGTTGGTGCAACCACATTGCACAAGACGTTGCTGCAGCTCCTATCAATGAACGGTGTTCACATTGCGGAAACTTATCAACTGGATGTCGGTGGGGGCACGGAGTCGCTGGAAACGCTGGATCGAACGAAGGACCTCAAACGGGCCATCAAGACCGAATCTGTCGAAGCGTCTCTGCCATACGAAGCCGCGGTTGTCGCGGGCTCCACGGACTATGTCGACTTTCTACAAAACAGGCGCGACAGCTACTTCTGGATTAGGGGAGTGCACTTCTGCAACGTTCCGATGCAGATAGATATGAAGCTCTCCACGGTTGACGCGCCCAATGCTGGATCTGTTCTGCTTGATGTGCTGCGAGCCGTGAAGATGGCCTTGGATAGAGAACTGAAAGGTCCCATAACACCAGTCTGCGCTTACGGCTTCAAACATCCGCCCACTTTGGTGACACTTGAGATGGCTGAGAAAATCTTTTCTCAATTTGTCGCCGAAGAAAACTGACCTGCCTTTTCTACTTCACAGTTAGCCTTTGTAGTTCACGCAGGACCTTTTCCTTCAGACCTGTCTTTTCCAGTTTACTCTTCAACAGTGCTATTGTCTTCACAGGTGTTGGATCCACGCGGCGAAGGATAGCCAAGTATACGCTTGTGAAGTCTCCTGTGCAGATGACTGATGACATCCTCGCAAGACGACTCATTCCGAGGCTGTGGATTTCAAAGGTTTTCTTGATATGGCGGTTCATTAGTTCCTTTGTCACTTCGATTCTCTGGCGTATTTCAGTCGGCTCGTCAGCGTCGCGGACAAATATCGCAGAGAAATATGCAGCGAATTCTCCTGCTTCTTCCCACCCTACGATCTCGTTGTGGTCGAGTTCGGGGAAGGTTTCCCACTTTGCGGGGTTCTTGCTGTTCTCATTGAACTGGGTCTTCAGTCGTTGAGCTGCAGTCCGGTAGTATCCGAAACCATAAACCGCGGGGACAGTCCCCTTGATGTTCTCGGCTAGTCTCTTTGAGAAGTTGCTATTTGATGGTTTTCCTGGAGAGTTGTCTGTGCTGACTTGTTTCAGGACCTTGATTGTTTCTGAAATCTCTTTGTCGACGCCTGAGACCAGTCCGAGTTTCTCCATCGAGGTTATCAAGGGCAAGAAAAGGTAGGGAAGGGTTGCTCGAGGCGCCATTCCTGAGGGAACGAGCAGGTGGGGGAAGCCAAATTTCTCAGAAAATTCGTGGAGTTTTCCGCCTGAACTTATGCAGGCGATCATGCAGTTTCTTCTAACAGCATCACGGAGAACGCTTAGAGTTTCCTCTGTCTCCCCCGAATAACTGACAACAAAAACAAGTGTGTTCTTCTGTGCATAGGAAGGAAGCGAATATTCCTTGCAAACGTCGATGGGAACCCTGACGCTGTCTCTTGCCCAGTCTTTCAGGAGTTCACCGCCAATGCCTGAGCCGCCCATGCCTGCAACAACAATCTGGCGGGGCTTCGGAAAGTTGACTGTTAGCTTCTTGGCGAGCCTTCCGGCTTTTTTATAGTGTTCAGGGGCTTCAACGCAAAAGGAAAGCATGTCGCTCTTGTCGATTTTTCTAATCTCTTCAGGGCCATCAACAATTTTCAATGTCAGCTCCTCTCCTTCTCTTTTGTTCTGAACTCAATGTGTAGCTCTGAGTTTTTAAACAGATTGCAGCAATAGTAATCGTGGCTGAGGGAGGCAAACAACAAGTTGCTGAAAAAAAAATTCTGCATTGCAATACCTGCCTCTGTCGTTTCCGACGTACCACATCTGCGCGAAAAAACTTCCAAATTGGGTCTCATTGGCAGAGCCGCTGCCATTTTCGGAGTTGATGAAATCGTGATTTTCCCTGATAACCCTCACAATGTTCAGAAGAGTGAAACGAATCTGGTTTCCACTCTTTTGCGGTACTTGGAAACGCCTCAGTACCTGCGGAAGAGTCTTTTCAAGCTGGACCCTGACTTGCAATACGCGGGCATTCTTCCGCCTCTGCGGACGCAACACCATCCTTTGAACCGTCGAGCTAAGGAATTGAGGCGTGGTGAATTTCGCGAGGCCGTGGTGCTGTCTGTATCAGCCGGGCAGGCTCTTGTGGACATCGGCGTAGAGCGGTCGGCGCTGATGCGAGGCGGAGGTGTGGCGGTGGGCCAACGGGTCACTGTGAAGGTCATCAAGGTTATGAAGCCTGTGGAAGTGGAACTGACAGGCAGGGATGAGGCGCCTTCCTACTGGGGTTACACTGTTACTGTGGAAAGGCACCCCTTCGGAAGGTTCGTGAAAACCAGAGATTTTGATCTGACCATTGCTACTTCCAAATACGGTTTGCCTATTGCTGACGTGGATAGAGAAATCGTTGAAAAATGGAAGGAGAGCAAGCAATGTTCTAGTGGCTTTTGGTGCTCCGGGTCAAGGGCTACGAGAGATCGCCAGCCGCGAGGGATGCCAGTTAAGCGAGCTTGTGGACTTCACTGTCAACATGTTTCCGATGCAGGGAACCGAGACCGTTAGAACTGAAGAGGCGGTTATTGCTTCTCTCGCAGTTTTCAACATCTTCTATGCTTCACAGATTTGAACCTTTTTTCGGCAAGGAAATAATATGCGTTCGCAGGCGTTCACGGGCTGAGGCAATAGTCATGCAACGTAACAGGCGAGGCTTCTAGTTTTCTGCTTCATGTTGTCTAAGGTAGAGAAAAGCGCTTTTGCAGATAAAGAGATAAATCTGCGTTGTATGAATGTGCTCATATGCATTTGACATCTGATGTTACCTATGATACAGCAAGCTTTCGCAATGGTAGAGTGCAACTTAAATGTTGAAGGATAGGAAACTTGCAGTTTTCGCGTTAGTTCTTATTGTGGCTGCTTTGTTTTTTTTGGTGCTGACTACTAAACCGTCTCTTGCTGCAGATGAAACAAGCGCTGACACCAACGAAATTGTAGTGTTTGTGAGGCCGTTGGTTATCATGAATATCTCAGCTGCCCCTGGAGAGAATTTCACTGTCAACGTCAATGCCACAATGTTGGGGACGGTGAACCTTCACGGGTTCACAATGAAGCTGAGCTACAATCCAGCATTGGTTCAGTGTACTAATGTTTCCGGTGGTGATCTGTTCCAACCACCCAATGCGACAGTACATCCTGACCTGAACAACACTGGAGGCAACGTCTACGTTTCGTGGAATTTCACTTCACCAGTTGACAGTAATGGAACTTTGGTCGCGTTGACGTTTCAGGTGAAGGGCACAGGTGAGACGGCCCTTCACATTTACGATGTTTTTCTGTATGATTCTTCAGGAACGGGCTTGCAATACACGGCTTATGACGGGTATTTCAACAACAAATTTAACTTCGACATCACGATGCCCTTGACTCTTCTTGCGGTCACTTTTGCTTCCATGTTTTTGAATCCAAAACTTGAGAAGAGGCTGAAGGGAGTGCTGGAGGAACGGGAGTTTCGTGTTCGCGACGCCGTTATGCTTGTGGGTTTGATGGTGGTAATGATCACCATCGTGGTGGTTGTTAGGCAACTGAGCACGATTTTGATGGTGCTCTTTCTGTTCTCTTACTCGCTGCTATTGTTCACTTTTGGGTATCTGGTTTCGAAGAATCGCTGGTACATTGGCGTTCTAGCGCCCGCGGTTTTCATTCTGCTGTATGTATTTCTGAGGGACTCGTTTGTGTGGACGAATTACCTGTCCAACCTCTATGGCCTTGTTTTCGCCGTTATGATAACCCTTTACTTGGCAGGTTTGTTCAACTGGAAGACGACAGCAGTTTTCGGCGGTCTATTGACGGGCATGGACATAGTCCTTGTATTAGTGACGAAGACAATGGTGCAGGCGGCAAACGCTGCAGCAAGTCTAAGTCTTCCAGTGCTAGTTTCCCTACCGCTCTTCCCGTTAATTACAACGGGGACTGGCGTGTTAATGCTAAGCTTGGGCCTTGGGAGACTTTTTCTTCGCGGGTTTGCTGGCTGTTCAGACGTACAAAAAGTATGGAAGGCGTTTGGCAATCGTTTCGGTGATAGGGATGACAGTGTCGTTTTCCATTTTTGAAGCGTTCATTCTGACCTACCGGATAGGAGCTTTTCCGGGTACGTTGATGATTATCTGCGGATGGATACCCTTCGTACTTTTCCAAACTGCAAGGGACTGGAGAAATACGAGAGGCGCAAAGTCAGAAAAGGTGCTTTCCAGTTAGGAACGGCTTCTGGCCTACTGTGCTTTCAATTACGTTCTTGAAGCCCATTTCTTGGAATCGCGCAGCTATTTTTGAAGCGTTTCTTTTGTATGTGTTGATGAAGACTGATGGGCCCGTGTCCATTGAATACCACGCTGGGGTTCCTTCTTCCCTCATTCGGATGACTTCTTTTACTATGCGTATAGTGTCTGGTTCCCACAGCACCATGTGAGACTTGCCCGTCATGGTTATAGCGTGGAGGTTCAGTGTGTCTTCCTCTGCAAGAACGCCTACAGCCTCTGTGTCTCCTTTCCGAATGGCTTTTTTCATTTTGTTTAGGAGACTGCGGATGTTTTTCAACCTCGCTTGGAATAGGCAGGAGCTGAGTACTTCAACGTGGGCTTCGTCAGTTTTCACGTTGGACTGAATAGGCACTATTACCATGGAGAAATCCGTGTTCTCGGGCGCACTGAGCTGTTCAGCATATGATCTTCCCTCCTTGCTTGCGTACCAAACTGAAAAGCCGCCTGCAAGGCTTCTTGTTGCGGAGCCGGCTCCTAGCCTAACGACCTCTGAAAGCATTTTCTCTGGAATATGCAGTCCAAGCGTCTCAGAAACGGCCAAGCCTAAAGCTGCGAATGCTGAAGCTGAAAAACCTAGGCCCTTTCCTGTGTTGAGACTGTTTTCAGAAACTATCCTAAATCCGCCTGAGAAGCCCGCCAATTCCTTCAGTTTGTCAATGACTGTTTCAATCCTCTTTCTCTCAAAAGAGGATGGCTTTCTTCCGTTTATCAACATCTCGCTTCTTCTCGAGTTGTCTGAAGCTTCTACTGTGGTTACGGTGGATAGAGCTTGAACGCACACAGATATGCTGTCATGGTATGGAATTCTTTGTTCTGATCTTTCAGGCCGTGATATTTAATCAGTCCTTGAATTGGATATGCCACTGCAGTGGCCTTCAACAATCATCGCCCTTGAACAGTGGAATACTGTCTACTGACTTTTATCGTTAATCAAGTGAAAAATGGTGTTTGTCGAAGGATGCTAACCGAATAATGCGCCCAGGCCTTCAAGTGCTGCTTCTTCTTTCTGTTTTTCGTCTTCCTTCTTGTCTTTCTTATCTTCTTTCGGTTTGGCTTCTGCTGCCGGTGCGGCTGCTGGAGCTGCTGCTGGCGCGGCCATCATCGTTGGAGCTGACTTGATTGCTTCGTCAATCTTAACTTCTACTAGGGAGGCTACAAGTGCTTTGACACGCACTACGTCTGCGTTTATGCCTGCTGCCGTCAGGACCTGCGTCAGGTTTGCTTCGCTTATGTCTTTTCCTGCTTTATGAAGGAGCATTGCAGCGTAAATGTATTCCATATCTTTTCACCTCTCAACTCAGCGATTTTAACTTTTTTCGGTTGGCGCAACCTTTTGCTCTAAGGTGGACAACCTACTACTTAAACTTGACATTTCTGAATGGGCCTTTCTGATCAGGTCTTCTATCGTCTCCTTTGTAGGTATTGCAGCGTTCACTGAGAGTGCGTATGCTTCTCTGTGGGCTATCTGCAGCAGCGCGGTCATGTTTTCTTTTGTCGGATAAGCAGCGCTTAGAGAGAGTGCAAAGGAATCAGCATAAGCTTGTTCAATATCCTTCCTTATTGCTTTCAAGTCTATTCTAAGCTGTTCTTGGTTGATTATTAGGCCTTCTTCGAACACGTAGGTCATTGCAAGGCCGGATTCGACGGGTTTTATTCCGAGTTTTGACAGCATGCTGGCGAGCCTTTCGTTGATTGCTTCGCCCTGTTTCACCACCAACGTGTCTTTAGTTATCCAAACGCTTCCAGACTCGATTCTTGTAGGTAAACCCACGGCGTTCAGTTGGCTGATTATCGGTCCTGGAGCTTGGCCTGTGTTTCCAGCTGGGACTATGACGTCGAAGGCTGCTATGTCACCTGATTTCGCAGTTGTTTTGACTTTTCCTCTTTCAAGAATTAGGGCCAGTTTGAACGGGTTTTCATCTGTGAATATGTACACGTTCGAGCCTTCGAGGTGCTCCCCAAGTTTCTTCAGGTCTGGTTTTTCCTTGCAGTTTTCTATGGCAAGTTTCATCAGCCTGTTCTTCATGACTCGCATGTAAACCTTGTCCGCCAAGTTCTTCTTGAATTCCTGCAACTGAGCTGCTCTAACCTTCTGCAGGCTGGCGATGCCGACAACCTTGTACTTCTTTATCAGGTCGGTTATTTGATTGACTTCTTGCATCTTTTGTTCAAGAACCTGCTGAGATGGCATCCTGTCTTTCCTCTTTTACGGTTTAATCTTGACGGGAGCGCCCATGGCTGTCTTGATATAGGCAAACTTGATGTTTTTCATTCCTCTCTTGAGTTTTCCTTCCAAAACCCTCAAGATCACCATGATGTTGTCAGTTATTTCTTCGTCTTTCATGTTTTCCATTCCAATACGGGACTGCAGGGTCGGCTGGTTCCGTAGTCTTATGGTGACCGTTTTTCTATGTTTCGCTAACAAGCTTACTATGTCGGCTGAAGGTGGTACAGGCACTGGCATTTTCCCTCTCGGACCCAGAACGGAGCCCAACGTCTTGCCGATTAAAGGCATCAACGGTGCTTCAGCTATGAAGAAGTCATATTTGTTGGCTATCTTGCGCATTTCCTGTTTTTTGCCGGCTAAGCCTTCAAGCTCTGATCTTTCAATAACATGGTCAGCGTTTGCTTTCTTTGCTTTCATTGCAAGTTCTCCTTGTGCGATGACGCAGATCTTGTTGGCTTTTTCAAGAGCGTGTGGTAGTTCGACGACCTCTTGAATCTTTGCTTCTGGCGACTTCATGTCGATATCTTGCAGTTTAAGTATCAGCTCTATTGACTGGTTAAACTTGCGTTTTTCAGACTTGCCTTTTGCTTCTTTGACTGCATTCAGTATCGTTTTTTGGTCTAAGGGCATTTTTTGGTCCTCGTGCCAATGAGGGAATGGGACGGGGTTATAAAAATATTCGCTTGACTCTAACTCTTGCTCAATATCTCGTCGTACTTGCCCTCGTCAATTTCTCGTTGCACTTCACGGGGATCTTTGCCTTCAGCGGTTACTCCCATGCTTACGCAGACTCCGAGGATCTCCTTTGCCGCTGTCTTGAGATTTCTTGCCAAAAGCTCCGGCCGTTTCATCTTTGCTATCCGTACAACCTGGTCGATCGTGAGGTTGCCCACTTTCACCGTGCTTGGAGTGCCTGAACCCTTCTCGATCTTAAGCTCACTGACGATCAGGGCCGACGCGGTAGGTGTTCCAATGGTAACATCAAACTGTTTGGTCTCAGGATCCACGATTACTTTCACTGGGACCTTCATTCCTGCATAGTCTTTTGTTAACTCGTTTATTCTGTTTACAATCGCCATGACGTTTACGCCCAGCGGGCCGAGTGCAGGGCCCAGCGGAGGCCCAGCGTTCGCTTGTCCCCCGTTTACGAGGAGTTCTACAGTCTTCTTATCAGCCATTTTATGTTTCACTACTGCTTGTTGTTTTTGATTTTTCGACTAATTTCACATAGTCGGAGTTAACGGTTATTGGCAACGTGAAGGTTGCTTCGAGCAGTTCGAGAGTGACTTCTGCCTTGGTCTTGTCAATTCGAGTTATTTTCGCTCGCATTCCCTTGAATGGTCCACCTGTCACTTCGACTATGTCGTTCTCGTTCAATTCCTCGATAATTGGTTTCTTGACTATGTATCTCTCAATCTCTGCGAAGCTGACGGTGCCAGGTATCCTTGATCGCACGTGCTTCACACCCGTTATCGCTTCTTCCACTAGATGCGGGCCTTGAGCTTCTATGAAGACGTATCCCCTCACCGCTTCAGGAACAAGAATGGCTTTTACGGCTATCTTGCTCATTTCGGCTTTCGCGGCAACGAGTCTTGCAACGTTCCTCTCTTGGCCTGTTGTTGTTTTCACGGCGAAGATTTTAGTTGGGATTTCCTCGTGCCTTTCCATGAAAGCTTCTTCCTTTTAAGCCCCAGTGGTACCGCCAACGCCAGGGTTCAGAAAGGCTGCTATCACTTTGATGACGAACCCTATTAACCCGACTGCAGCAATGCCTAGGAAGCATATTTTTATCGAGATCCAAAGCTCACTTCTTCCAGGTTTAACCGCAAGTCTTAGCGTTCTTCCACATTGAACCAAGAAATCTCTCAATCTTTCCATCAATCCCATGGTTAGTCGCTCTCAATATTCTAATCTGATGTCGATATCGTATTGATTTCTGCTACATAAGGCAGAGCGTTTCTATTAACTTTTCCCTTCTAAGAAGTGGAAGGAAGAAGTAGGCTTTGCTTTTGTGGTCGGTACGTCGGGTTTTCTGCGAAGTTTTTTCATGACGCTTTTTCTTGAGGTTAGAATTCCAAGTGCAATCGCAATTGCCACTGCAATCCATATCCACCATATTGCTATCCACCCCCACATGCTTGTCTCGCTTATGAGAACGTCTGTAACCGCGGCACCGCCAAGGGTCCAAATTCCCTCTGTCAGAATGCCCGTCTGTTTATCCCAATAAAACGTATAGTTGTATTCCTGCTGTGAGAAGTTCGCATAGATTACTTCCCTGTTTGCGCCTGCATAGGACATCGTTGTGTCACCCGTAATGTTTCTGAAGCCGAACCCTTGGCCTAGGTAAACAGAATCATTCACGTTCAACCCAGCTGAAATTAGATACACGCGAGCGTTGAGCCATGGTTCCAAGGGAAAATCGTCCTGTGCGTCTTGAGACGACAGGTTGATACTTCTAGTTTCGTTCATTTCGGTGAAAGCTGCGGTGTAAACTGTCACGTTGACCGTGAGGTTTGTGCCTGTAACGTTGAGAAAATCCATCCTTAACATTTCTCCGCTTGAAACGAACGAGTTCTGCAAATCATATTGCACCCAGTCTCCAGTCTTTCCTCCGAAACTTGGGCTTGTCGAGGCCGAAACTGCTGAAAGTGAAAGGGCAAAAATCAATGCAAGAATCATGGTGCTTGTTTGAACAGTTTTCATCCGAGTCTTCTCTTTCACACGGAAAGTGTCAAAGGCAAGGTTAAACTTTTTGGATGGGAAGGCCTATTTTGTCAAGCATTCCGATTAATCTTGGTTTGTCATTTCCTTTTGTTCCCTTCCAATCCAAGACTGCACGGTCTACTTTTTCTGATGTTTTTTCAACGCATTGTTGGATTATTTCCTGGGTTATTTCTGGTATCGAATGTTTGGGGATCATATGTCCGAAGGCAATCTGATTTTCCAGTGCCATTCTGGTGAATTTGAGGTTGTAGTGAGGTCCACCTATGCCTAGCACTGCTTGCGCTTGGAGATTGCCGAATTTCGAGGCTGCTTCCATTGCAGCACGTGCAACGACTTCAGCTGCGGCCGAATCGTTCCACTGTGCTGGTGAGCTTCCTAGTTCGGCGAACATAGTTGGCACGTTTAATGATGGACCGTGATGAGTGCCTTCATAGGAAACCTCGTACTTGAGCTGCATTTCTTCTCTGAGTTTTGCCATTGTTTTCAGGGCGTCTCGCATGGCGTTAGCTGGAGAAACTGACACTTCATTCGAATTGCCTCCTAGTTCTGCTTGACCCAAGTTGCCTGGCGTGTGAACTGATAGCGTCGGCCTACCGCTGGCGCTGCTGTGTTTCGATATAAAGATTACAAGCTCCGCTTCTCTGAAGAGCGCAGTCAAGTTTTGCGCGTATATCGACTCTTGGTTTAGGGTTATGAGTTGAGCGTTCTTGCCGTTGATGTGGGCGGTGTAGGTTGCGTTTTCTTGGAGTTTTGATGTTTCGATGAAATGGTAGTGGTGCAGAATTTGTTTTTTGATGTTTAGGCTTGCCATATCCTTGTTTGAAGCCACAATGAGAATCATTAGCTCGATCTCCTGCATGCGGAGTGGTGAAATATTGTGGCGTGGAGGTTGCATAAAGCTTATTATTGCTGGAGGTGGTTGAAGCGTTGAGTTCAGCTGGAGGTGGAAAAACGCATCTTATCAACTTCAAGGAATTGACTGGACAACAGCTCACTGAGATGGTAGACAAGGGTATAGAAATCAAAAATGACTGTGGAAAATACCGAAAAGCATTGGAAGGCGAATCTCTGGCCTTGATTTTCCAGAAGACTTCGACCAGAACAAGAGTTTCTTTCGAAGTTGCCATGACTCAGCTTGGCGGTCACGGGCTCTTCATCGACTGGAGATCCACAAACTTTGCTCTTGCGGACGTGGGCGATGAGACTCAGTACCTAAGCCGCAACGTTGACTGCATAATGGCTAGGCTTTTGAAAAACACTGATTTGCAGACTATGGCCGAAAATTCACGCGTGCCCGTTATCAACGGCTGCGACGAGAAATATCATCCGAGCCAAGCAATCGCCGATTTGATAACAATAAAAGAGAAGAAGGGAAAATTGAAAGGTGCCAAACTTGCATACATAGGTGTCCACAACAATGTCTGCAACTCGCTCATAGAAGGATGCACTAAGGTGGGGGTTAAGATAGTAACCGTGACACCAATATTTAATGAACCTGCACGCGACGACAAGCTTCTAGCAGAAGCGCAGAGGACTGGGCTTTGGGAAGCCACATTGGACGCAGAAGCGGCTGTCAAAGATGCAGACTTCGTTTACACTGACACATGGGTTGACATGGAATTCTTCACTGACTCGAAATTTGCTGAGGAAAAGGAGAAACGCATGAAGCTGATGATGCCCTATCAGTTGAACAAGAAGCTTCTGAAGAACAGCAGTGCTTACGTGATGCATGACATGCCGATCCACCGAGGATACGAAATAACGGCGGAAGTGATTGGAAGCCCAAAATCAGTGATTTACGAGCAGAGCGAGAACAGACTTTACTCCGCAAAAACCATACTTCTAAAACTGCTCAAGAAATATTAGACGCTCAATCGGGACACTGTTCTGCGTTGCTCATTTGAGGATCATTTGGACAAATCTTTCAGGATTAAACTCTTCAAGATCATCGTATCCTTGCCCTGTTCCGATAAACAGAATCGGTTTATGGGTCACGTGGGTAACGCTTAGGGCTGAGCCGCCTTTCGCGTCAGCATCAACTTTGGTTAGTATTGTAGCGTCGATCCCCACGCACTTGCTGAATTCTTCAGCTTGCGTTACAGCATCGTTTCCAATAAGCGAATCTAAAGTCAAAATGGTCAGGTCGGGTTTTACGACGCGTTTGATTTTTGCCAGTTCGTTCATTAGATTCTGGTTTGTCTGCATCCGTCCGGCAGTGTCTATTAGAACAACATTTATTCCGTGGGCTTTGGCGTGGGTTTTGGTATCATACGCCACCGCGGCTGGGTCAGCACCGTAGGCATGTTTTATCATTTTAGTTCCGAGTCTCTTAGCGTGTTCTTCAAGCTGTTCGATGGAGCCGGCTCGGTACGTGTCGCTGCATGATATCACCGCTGAGTATCCTTTCTTGTTCAGGAACCGACACAGCTTGGCGATTGTTGTAGTCTTTCCAGTGCCGTTTATTCCGACAAAAACTATGACGTAGGGTTCGCCTGTTTTTCGTTTCTCTTGAAGTGCTCCCATAAAATCTACTTTTTCGTTCGTTTGCATGGTTTCCAAAAGTACTTCCCGCAGGTTATTCTCAATGATTTTTCTGCGATCTTCAAGCCGTTTGACTTGAACTCTGTCCAGACGCTTTTCCATTTCGGAGCAAACGAGTTCTGCAACTGGGAATGCAACATCATTTTCGATGAGATTCATTTTGAAGTCGGTAAGTAGCGGGCGAAGGTTTTCAGGTTTGAGTTCTGTTGTGGTGACTTTAGCTACGAGCCCTTTTAACCCGGATTTCAGTTTCTCGAACATTTTAAGGAGTTTTCTCTCCTCTCAGTTGGGCAGCCAACGCCTCGAATTTTTCTCGGTCTCTGCCTATCGTGTCAGCTATTTGGCTGAACTGTTGCTGCGTTGCCGTTCTTGCTTTCTCCAAATCCTCAAGACGTTTCTTGATGATGTCTCTTGTTTCTTGGCGCGTTTTTTCAACTGAGACTCCAGCGCCTATTCCAACAACTATCTTGTCTGGGCTTTCAAGTTTCGCTTTGATATATGAGGTGCCGCCGATTGGAACAAGAAGCTCCGAGTTTTCTTTCTCCTTTTCCAAACTGTCAAGCGCCATGTTCGCGTACGTCAAGTCTGTAGCAACAGCGTTTAACATGCTGAGTCTGGACTGCAATGTTTCTGCCGTTTGCTCGAGAAGGCGCAGTTCAACACTTATTTTTCTGATTTCTTCCTCATTCTGACTGGCCAATCTCTTCCTCACCGGTGACAAGCTTCTTCAACATAGGATTTTCTATTTGGTCAGGAGGGATTTCTTCAACGCCCGTAATCTTTATGTGGTGACGCTTAACGCGGTGTTTGCTCCCTAACTCGGCATAGACTTTTTCCACGGCGTGTTCAGCCTTATCCGCCAAAATCTCCCTTCCGAAAGACGTTTTCAGGTTTGGCTTGAATATTTCACCTGTTACTTTGAAAACTTTCAATCTCTTCATCCTCTTTTACAACATCCAAAGCATTCCCAATTATAAACATCTCGGGTCCAGTTGTTAACAGACCGGCAACTGCAGCGTGACTGTTTGCAATGAGGCCTGTGCCAACGTATGGTATTCCACAGTTTATGGTTCCAACGTCAACCGGGACTTTCAATACGTTTTCCAACGTCTTTCTTTCAGAGTCCGTCAGCAAAGGATGTGCCAAAACACCCTTGTTCGTGGCAGTAGAAAGCGAACCCACATATGGCAATCCTGCTATTTCACTGGGAACGGTTTCAACGCCCAACGTGTCAGATATGCATTGCATTTCGGAGCTCTTTAACCGCGGGTCCACTATTGCTCCGTGATCATTTGTTAGAACAAGGTTTCCATACGCGGTTTTCTTTGTTTCCATTATCATTATGTTTCCCGTGTAACAGCGTCTTATGTTTTCAACTTCTTCTTCTCGAACAAAACTGGGAAGCAGAATTCCGTTTGAATTTGCACATGCAAGTACTCCGGCAAGTACTGTGCCTCCGATTGACGTCTGTATAAGATCGACTCTCAACCAACGGCTGAGTCTGTGTGCCTTCACAGCAGGAACTGATTTTGGAACTATAAGTATCTTGTCTGTTGCCAGCGAGTAGACGCCAATGCTTGCGCTTCCCATAAGGCTTGACAAGTAGGTGGCCAAGGACTAATCTCCTTCGGCCAGATAGACTGTAATGTTGCCTTCCTTGTCTTTTGTAGCTCGGATCCTGATTTTTCTCGGAGGCTTCTCTACACCTCTTTCCCAAAGTTTTTCGTTTACTTCGTTAGTGATAACGAGAGTTGCAGGCTCCTCTTCTTCCTCTTCTTCCTCTTTTTTTGCCCCAAGTTTCATGTGTTTGGTTACAAACGCTCTAAGCATCCGCATGGCTCTAGGTGTTCTTTTCCTCGGCGGCATAATCCATGCTTTGCCCAAGGGAACCGTGTAAATTCTTTCCTCAACTATCTCTTCTTCTTCAGCCTTTTTTCCCCTTTTTGGCTTCTCGACTTCTTTTTCTACCTCAACAGGTGCCTCGATCTGTTCCTCTTTTAATTCAGCTTCTGCAGGGGTTTCTTCTTCTGTCTTCGTTTCTAGTGTTTCTTCAGTAGTTTCAATCGTTTCCTCTTCTGGTTCTTCGACTTTCTGTTCTTCATTTTTACTCTTTTCTTCGGTCAAGCCTTCCCCTCCTAAGCCCTTATTTTCCTCGTTCGCCATTGCCTTCTCTTGGGGTGCACCCTAAATTTACCGCCTGTCTTAGCCATAACCCATGTTGGCACTGGCTTTTTCTGTTTTCCTGCTCTTGCAAGCCTGCGTTTCTTGGCTGTTGGCTTGTTTCGAGTCATTTTTATCTCCTTCTTATCGTTGTCTCGCGCTTGCGAGATTGAAGTTGAACCAGTATTTTCTTGAGCTGGTCATCCGCGAGTGGAATTGGTATTTTTCCCTGTTGCGCCAGCTGTATGAGCTGCAGTTCCAGTTGATCTGTGAATTCAGGTTTGACCATTTTCAAGTTTGTCAATCTTTGTCTTGCCTCAGTTGTCAATATGTTTCTCAGAAGTACCTGCTTCTGCTGCTCCAGCTGTTGTTCCATCTGCCCGCTTTTTTGCTCGTCAGATATTTGCCGCTGAAGTGCTGAGAGTTTTTTCCTGCGGAGTTCATCCAGTTCCACATCTGACATTTCACTCACTCTTCTGATACTTCTCCATTTCAGGAAACTCCTTCACAAGTTCTTTGCTCAGTTCCTCAGTCACTTCTTGCAGAAGCTTTCTTCCCTGACGGGAGAGTCTCCTCCCGCGGGTCTTGACAGTTTCAACGTAACCCGCAGTTTCCAGTTGCTGAATTGCTTTTCTCACACTTGAACCGCCCGCTTTGGCCGCGTGTTCCGGTTTAACTCCCTTGTTCTTCCGTCCGCCGTAGTCGGCTCTTAGTTTTTCAATGCCTATCGGGCCGTGGGTGTAGATTTTTCTAAGCAAGGAAGCACATCGTACATACCACCAGTCCGGGTCCTGCGGCTGTTTTTCTGCTTGAATACCTGTTTTCGCCATGCTCGACCATGGAGGTGGAGTTATAGCATCCACGTTTTCTTTCAAATACTTGGCTACTTTTTCTATGAGTTTGGATGCTGGAACATCGTTAGGGGTCATCAAGACTCTTTATCCTCTTGGCGTTTCTCAGTAAAATCGTGAAGCCTCATATAAAGGCTTTCACTTGATGTTAGGTTTGTACAGCGTGAACATGTTATTCCCTGCTTCAACCAATGATGTCCTTTCTGTTCTCCATTCGTCATAGTGATCTATTTTGCCATGTCTTAGACAGAAGCGCTTCTCAAAATCCCGATTTCGATATTCTTTCTTCAGCTGTCTCTCAGTTTCCTTCAACAGCTCTTCTAAAACACCATTTTCTCCCAACTTGGATTGTGGGCTTTCTTCATGCAGGCGCAGACTTGCCCCCCCTGTTTCTTTCAAGCGGCGGTTTTTATCCTCGCTCTAGTCTTCTCTCTTCGAGAGAGGTATTCGTGTTTGTTTTCCGCATTTTAGACAAGTAATCGTCATATGTGGTTCTCTTCGTTGTCTCACTCGAACGCGACAGTTGCCGCCGGGCAAGATGAAGCCTTTGCAGTGCCTGCAGATTTGACTTCTATACTGTCTTGGCAGGCGAATCTTTGCCGCCATCGCTACTCTTCTAGCAATGTCTACGTATCGCTGGGCCAACAATGGATCCTTGTCAAAAGTTTCTTGTGCCAAGCTGAATAGCGTTTGAACACGTTGCTTAGCTATGCTTCCTACGTCGTCATGCAACTGGCCCTCATACTCCATTGATAGTACTAGTTGTTTCTATCGTGATCCTTCTTCCAATGTAAACTTTTCCTGCGCTGATTGCTTTTGCCAATATTAGTTTCTGTTTTCCTGTGGCGGTTGGATCTTTACCCTAGGCCAATGCTGGCGTGTGCGCGCGACAACATTTCGCGTCCCTTTGACGTTTAATGTTTATATGTTTTCATGTGCAAGATTCTACCATGTCACACAAACACAGAAACTCCCATACGCTTAGGAACACATTGATAGGCGTGGTAATGCTGCTGATCATAGTCAGCGTGATTGTTATTGCGTACCAAATGAACCCGCCTTCAGGGCCTCCAAAGTATTCAAGCATCTCAACCACTTCGTCGAACTATGGCTCTGCATGTACTTTCAGTGCTTTGTGGTCAGGCGATGCTAATCTTAGCGGCTACATTTTTGGTTCAAACAATACTGGCACGTTCGTCAACGACACTTGGACGTCTTTCACCGACTTGGTTAACCAAACTGCTGCTTACTCAAGGGCAATAAGAACATTGAACGACACAATCGGCAACACTGTTGTCTGGGCTTTTTGGTGCAACGACACTAAGAACCGTTGGACCAGCGTTGCATCACAGAACCTTTTTGTCGAGTCAGACAACGTTCTGCTAACGGTAAGTTGGGAAAACCCGCCGGGAAACATAATAACTGGAAACATAACCATCCATTTGTTTGACGACATGCCGATTACAACCGGAAACTTCAAGGACATTGTACGAACAGGAGATTACGATGCAACTATTTTCCATCGCGTTGTTAGGGGTCCTGTGATTTACGTGATTCAGGGAGGAGATATCTTCACGCCAAAAGGAATAACCTGGCCCAACATAACTGACGAACTTCCTAACAAGCACAGCAACATTCGGGGTGCAGTTGCAATGGCAAAAACAAGCGAACCCTAACTCTGCTACAAGCCAGTTTTTCATAAATTTGAATGACACGAATGCAGCTTCGTTGGACAGCAACTACTCCGTTTTTGGCACGGTGACTAGTGGCATGAACATAGCGGACGCCATCAGTCAGGTACCGATAACTCCCTCAAACGCCACTGATGGTCAACCCGTAAACTCTGTGACCTTGATTTCAGCGCGTTTCATCTACTAGCGGGCAAAGACAAAAGAATCATGATTCACATGCGCATACGCAATGCGGCGTGACATTCATATCCCTACTTCGCGCGCTAGAAGTCGGTAGTAGCTCGTTAATTTGAGATGGTTTCGTTAGTGTCTGCTTAGTCATCATAAATGTTAAAAGGGTTATGTTTGTTCATCTGTGTTCTAGATGTCAGTCAGTCAAGAAGTCAGGGGTAATTCGCTGAAGGTTTATTTGTACTTGCTCAGGCACGGGCCGTCCGAGCTTAGGGATGTTCAGCGTGGAGTCGGTTTGTCTTCAGCTTCTCTTGCTTCTTACCATCTGGGGAAGCTTTCCGAGGCGGGTTTCGTCGTGCAGGATGAGCACGGGAGGTATTCCGCGGTGAAGGAGGCGTCAGACAAGGTTCTTGAGGGTTATTCAAGGGTGGGGTCTGCGATCGTGCCGCCGATGTTCTTCTTTGCGTTACTCTTTACTATTCTCGTGGCGTTCTTTTCGTTTGAGGCTTTCTACGCGTCAGGTTTCACGGTGTACTTGGTGGCTATTTGTGTCGCTATGGTTCTAGTGTTCTGGTATGAGACTGTGAGGCTCTGGCGCAGGCTGGCCGTCTGACATAGCGTGGCTGTCGATTAGGGGTATGGTCAAAAACTGTTGAAAACATTGTTCAACAGTCTTGAAAGAACTTTCAAAAGTGTAGGCTTTTATTTTTTCGTGCATACACTGACAGAGAGGAAAACTGACAATGTCAAGCAAGTGGACTTTGAAGTATGGTTTGGCCGCGGTGCTCATGGCGACTGTCGTCATTGCTGTCGTTTTGTATGCCAATCCGATGTCTTCGTTGACAACTAGTCAGTCTTCGGTTGCTGGGTCTTTTCTGGTGATGTTGACTGATCCTCCGACTGTGCCTGCTGGGACTACAGTGCTTAATTTGACGTACTCTGATGTTTCGCTCCACGTTGTTTATCCGAACGGAACGGCTGATTGGCTTGTCGTTAACGCTTCGGGAACGGTTAATCTGTTTTCGTTGGTGAACATGAGTCAGACAATTGCCTCCACAACAATTCAGAATGGTTCAGCGGTGGACAAGATTCAGTTCACAATCGCTGGTGTTAACGCTGAAGTTAACGGTACAGTGTACTCTGTGACTGCTTTGTCAAGCACGCTTGTGATGTCGGTTGCCAACAGCCAAGTTAATCAGACGCTTTCAGGTGTGCTAGTGGACTTTAATCCGACGCTACTACAGATACAAGCAACAGACTCCAACGGGACCTTGGTGGACTATTACGTGCTAGTTCCAAGCGCAACTGCAATGGTCGTGACTAGCTTGAGCCAGGAGCAAGTCAAGGTTGGGACCATTGTCGAACTGGGACAGAACAACAGAGAAAAACTCGTGCGCGTGGTCCAAGGTTTCTCAAACAACGTGACAATCGCGTCGGCTTCACTTTCGGTGAACGGCAACGTTACGAGTCTTAATGTGACGCTGATGAACGATGGTAGCGTCGCTTTCAAGATTTTCGGGCTGACGCTGCACGGTGAATTCAACGCAACACGGACTTGGGAGAGCAGGGACAGAATGGATCACATGATGAATGAAGTGATCGTTGAGAGGATTCATCCTGACACAATACCTTTCAAGGTGAACGGTTCAACGCTTGTTCCGCTTTTCGGCATTGACCATGAAAGCGATGAGATATCTTCCCTGACCTTGGAGCCTGGACAGAATGCTACGTTGAGTTTCAGCGGCGTCATCTCGCTTCAAACGGATATGGGCAGTATGAAAGGTCCGGCGATGGTTCTGACTCCGATGGTTGGCGGTAACTACACCGTGAGACTGACAGGTGAGGGTTACCAGACTTTCAACGTTACGGCTACGTCTTAGAGTCTGGATAGTCGCCCGTTCCTCCTTTTTTTGTTTAGAATAGTTTGACCTTAATTCTGCGATTTCTCCGGCTGTTTTGTGGCCAGTATGCTGGCTTGTTCCGGGCGGGCAGATTGGATAGCTGCGTCTAGAGGTGTATACAATTAAGGCGTGAGTGTAAGGTTTTCGTTTGGCACACGTGTTGTAGTCAATTGCGCGTAAAGATTTAGATGTGTCTGTTTTGTTGTTAGAAGGCAATTGTCTAATGGGTATCAGTTTGTCATGGTTCGGAGGCAGTTTGGGTTCATGGATAGGCATCTTGGTGTGGTCAACCGTGGGGCAGTTGCTTCTTTGATATTGGGCAGAATTGTCTATGCTGTGAACTGGTATTCAATGGCGACTGTGTTTGTTCTTACTGCGCGGGAGTTGAATCAGGATGTTTCTGGGCTCGGTTTGGTGACCGCAGCTTTTTTTGTGGGTATTGGCATTTTTCAGGTGCCGGGCGGTGTGCTTGCTGCGAAGATTGGTCCACGTTTGACAGCGATATATGGAACGACTATTGCTTCGTTGGCTGCGTTGTTAACCGGTTTTTCCGCTAATCTGGCGGAAATTGTGGTTCTTCGTTTTTTTGTTGGGATGGGCATGGCTTTTGTGTTTTCGCCTGGTGTTATTTTGATGACGCGGTTTTTGCGGAAGGGATCGGAGGGTTTGGGCGTGGGACTTTATAATTCGGCTTTCAGTCTCGGGGGTGTGGTTGGGCTTTCTGGGTGGGCTGTGCTGGCTTCTGGGTTCGGGTGGAGGGTTAGTCTGGTCACGGGTGGGGTTCTTGGTTTGCTGACGGCGGGGTTGTTGTGGTTTCTGGTGCCTGAGGATGTTCGGCGTTCAGATTTCAATGTGGAATTGCAACATTTGAGGCTTGTGTTGCTGGATAAATGGTTGATAGCATTGTCAGTTGGAATGCTGGGTCTTCAGATAGGTTCGACGGTTTACAGCAATTTCATGGCCTATTATCTCGAGAGCGTGGTTCACGTCGGGGTTGGAGAGGCCGGGACAATTGCATCGTTGATTTCGGTCTTTGCGTTGGCGTCAGCTCCTTTTGCTGGGAGACTGTTTGACAAGTATGGCCATGCGAAACAGTTGCTCTTGGCTTCAGGCGTCGTCATGGCTGTAGGTGTGGGCGTGGCTTTCATAGGCACGGTTTACTCAGCAATCTTGGCAGGCGTTCTAGTGGGCTTAGCTGCTGGAGCCGGGTTCACCTTCGGTTTCTCTTCAGCTAGAGAAGCAAACAAGCTTGATCGGGAATACGAGACTTTGGCTGTCAGCTGGGTGAACAGCATCTCATTGTTCGGCGATTTTGCTCCGCCACTTCTTTTCTCTTACTTAGTTGTGCAGTATGGATATTCATCGGCTTGGCTCTCCATGGCTGTGCTTGCATTCGTGCTGGTCATTTCTTTGCTCTTCTCGAAGGTTCCAAAAAGCATACAGACGTATGTCGAAGCGCCCTCGCCAGTCTGATAACCATGGACAGAAAGCGTCCAATCTTTGAATACGAAGTGCTTGGCTGCATTTTTCCCAGAATCTTGGGGATCCGACAGACCCCGCACAAGAAGTTTGAGGGCATTTCAAGTTTCAACAATGAAGTACTCGAATGCTTGCAAAATCATTGCCAAGACTCTCGCCTTTTCCATCCATAGTAGGTGCGGGGGGTGGGATTCGAACCCACGGAGGCCTTCGCCAGAGGATCTTAAGTCCTCCCCCTTGTCTTAGGCTTAATCTGGCCCTTGCCTATTTAGACCTGGCTCGGGTACCCCCGCGCTAGCCATTTAGGTTGATGTTCCTTCGTAGTTAAAGTTTTTCAGAGGGACGGCATTAAGTTAAAATTCAAAAGCGTCTAATGTTCTGGATGTGTAAAGGCTTGGGCGAGTAGCTCAGTACGGATAGAGCACCAGCCTCCTAAGTTGGGGGTCGTGGGTTCAAATCCCACCCCGCCCGCTATAGGGGTATCCGGGGCCCTTTTGTGATAGCGCCCATTACGTTGCCATAGATGTGAGTAGAGAAGTTGGAATGCGTAAGACATCGGGGAAAATGATGCTGCAGAAATGTTTGGTTGGTTCTGTGGTCTTCTAGATCCATCTTGTTTTGATTTCTTTGACGGCTTGAAAATGAGGGTCATCTGAGAGGCATGTTGCCTTCAAATATGATGCTGTGGCCGCTATCATGCTGTCGGCCATGGAGAGTTTGTACTTGTGCCTGAATTCGGCCGAGCCTTTTGCGATTTCTGCATCCACCTTCACTATCTTGAAGTCCTTCTCCAGCAATGTCGTTCTCAACACTGCTGATTCGCGTCCCTCGCTTGCGAGTGTAAGCTGATATATTTCGTGGATCACGATGGCTGAGGCGTATTTTTCCCTGCCTCTCATTTCTTCTTTAGTTCTTTGAAGTATCCTCTGATCCTTGGAGTAGTAGTGTTCGATGAAGAATCTAGTGTCGTAAACCGTTCGAGACATCTTCTTCCCTGAGCTTATCCAGAAGTTTCTTCATTTCTTTGGGAGTTGCATACTGGGACCCAGAACCAGCAAGGTCCAACGTAGATTTCTTGGGTTTGAAGAGTATCCCCTCTTCAGTTTCGATGACCTGCAGTCTTGTTCCTTCTTCAATCTTGTACTTCCGGCGGAGCCGCACGGGAATTGTTGTCTGACCTTTCCGAGTTACTACGACCTCACTTTCCAACCTTATCACTGTAGTACATACTATCAACAATACCTATAAATCTTCCCACCGAGCACGCGCCTTGGAGAGAGTGCACGCTAACGGATGAAACCACGGCTTTCATTTTCATGGAAATCTTGAAAGAAGAAGAGCATCACGATATCTTTACGACGTTCCCAGAGCAAGTTTGATGCCAAACAGCCAACTTATGCATCGCAACTTCAATTCAAGAGACTTTTTTGTTTCCAGTAATTTTTTCCTTTGCTGTCCGCCATAATTGTGTTCACCTCAGCAAGTTGTTCCGGGTAGGGTTCAAGAAACGTTTGGTTCATCAAATACTCCTCTTTGAATCGTATTATCCAAGCTTTCAACACGCTCAGGCTCGCGCTTGAGGGGGGTCTTCCCGTCTTGTATTTCTCAAGGGAGTTTAGGAAGAAGGATTTCTCATCCTTGGATAGTTGATGCGAGAAATATCCCATCGTTTTCATCATGACGTTCACGTTTGCACTGACACTTGGTGAACGCGCGAAGGAATTGTGGAGATGTGTTTCATAGGAATTGATTAGTTCACTGGGCTTTTTCTTCTCGGGATTGGCCACGATTCTGCCCAGAACTCTGAGCTTCTTCTGATTGTAAGCGGTGAGAAGATACTTGTTTTCGGATTGAAACCTGACAAGTTCTCCCATTGCCCCGGACTGCTTGACTTTTCTGAAACTGGCGAAAGCGAACAGTTTCGTTAAGAAATGCTCTCTGATTCTCGGATTTAGCAGACGACGCTCATCCTCTATGGCAAGATGTGGAAACCTATCAAGAACTGCCTTTCCAAAGAATCCTGGGCCTCTAGCTATTGAGGAGGATTTTTCGATTTTGGGATATATTTTCACGTTTTTGAAGCCGCTGCTAGGAGAACCGCTCTTAAGTATGAAACCGTCAACGTAGCTCAGAGATTTCAGGAACGACCCTGCAAAACGCTTCATCTTCTCCGTGAAGTCCAGTCCAGTCGATGGCTCCAAGAGTCTCTGTTCCCCGTTGACCAGCACTATCCTTATTGGATCACGAGGAACACCTAATCCTATTTCAATTTCTGGGCAAACAGGAACAAAACTCACATAGGGCTTAAGCTTCTCGACAAACTCACTAGCAATTATCCGTCCGTTCCATCTGACAGGTTCAAACGTAATGCATTTTGAGACTACAACAATGGGCTTCGGAAATTCCCTCACGCCATTCACTGACCACAAGAAACAAAATGCGCGCCCGGTATACCTTGCAAACTCCGCTTTCAGGCTTTTACAGAAACCGCGTCTACGCTCTCTTAGAGTCCTTTCCCTCCCATAGGCGGAGGGTCAATGCCCATTTGCCAAAGAAGTGCATTCACTTCTCCTCTATGATGGACTTCTTCCTCGAATACGTGAATGAGTATATCCTCGGCTGTTATTCTTGTAGGTTTGTGTTTTTCACCAGTGACCGTGTACGTTTTCCTGAGATTCTCCGGTTGATAGCGAGCCTAGATATTCGTGCATTCGTTTCTCAACGTACTGCATGTAGGATTCGACTTCCTCAAAA
Organism: Candidatus Bathyarchaeota archaeon; assembly: GCA_963838505.1. GTDB lineage: Archaea > Thermoproteota > Bathyarchaeia > Bathyarchaeales > Bathycorpusculaceae > JBEKCD01. The sequence goes on along the minus strand of CAWIRG010000006.1, from coordinate 312,706 downwards.
GTCTTGTATTCATCGAATTTCTTTTTGGAGTGGAAGTCCTCTTTCTTCAGGAAATCCAACCAGTAGTCTATTGCTTCCAGAGTATGGACGAAAATGTTCCTAAACGAGTTGAAGCTTGCTTCTCGGTTCTTGGTGAATTCTTTCCAAGAAAGTTTGGCGAGTCTCTCAAAGTAGCTGTGTCTTACAACCTCATTATATTCAAGGAGGTTTTCTATTTCAACCATTCTTGCTTCCACGAGCATAATGTTCGTCTTGATCAGTATTAAAGAACTACTATTGAACAGCTGACCATGCGAACAAATTCTGAATTGTCCCCAAGATCATTACTGACCCGTCCAAGGTAACGCGCTTAAACCATTGGCAAATAGGTGTGGTACTTGCAGGTTCGGTCAAATGCAGCTTAATGTGACTCAGATGACCATGCTTGCAGAAATCAGCGTACGTTGAGTGTTTGCCGTGGGCTGTAGCTCATTTTTAGCGCGCGCTACCAATCGGATCCTGCTTCTACGAGTTGGCAATGGCGTCGTAGAACAGAAATCCGTTCGGTTTGACCAGAGGTTCTGAGAAGAGGTCGATGGTAGCACGCAGGATTCGGGGGCGGATCTCTATTTGAAGAGGGTTCTTTGAGCTGATTCGGTTATGCCTCGCGGTGTGGTCAAGCGCGCGTTAGGCGAAGAGAAAGGGACCAGTGGAAAACACGTACACTTCTGTAAGGTACGGATTTTTCAACCTATGAAGGCGTGGCTAGAAGAGCACGTGCTTTTTCTAGTCTCCTTGCTTTGTCAACGCTACTCTTTCCATGTTTCCATTTTGCTTGACTTCTCATTCTTTTCAAAAAGCGTTCTCTTTTCGCCTGCTTTTTCCTAGCTCTTTTCACACAGATCTCCTTCCTAGAATCAAATAGTAACAACAAGCAAGGATTATAACCTTCACCTAATGCGAAATGAATGTCGTGTAGTGGAATGGTGGCGCGCAAGTCCTTTTGCTGTGAGCCTTTCATCCTCGGCGATACGCGGGATACGCGCGCGCTTTGCAAATCTGTATTCTGAAGTCTCAAATCTTATTTGTCTATCAGTAGTAGGGTAGCTCCAATGCGCGTTGAAACACCGTTGAGCAGGGTGGCGTTAGATGGAATTGTGTCAAGGTGGGTTTTCAAGTAGTGCTTTGGCAGTTCGCAGAGTGTTAGCGTTGGATCAAGCATTTGGAATCTATCTGACTGATAGGAGGTTAATCGTCACGAAGGAGAAAAGTGACATGGGATTAAGCTGGGAAGTAAACGGGGCCTCTATCTTCGGCACACTTGCCTCTAAAGTCAAGCCTTTTTTTGATACGACCTCCAGAAAGGTCGAGGAGCTTGACACATGCCCTAAGAAGCTTGACGCTGCGTTTGATCAAATCGTTCAGGTTGAACTCAAGCACCCGAGCTTTTTCTCTAAGGGGCATATCACAATAAACCTGAAGTCAGGCAAACCGTGCAAGCTCCTCTTGTTAAACTCAACAGAAGATTACGCAAAAGAGTCCTATGAGGCTGCCAAAGAGCTTTTTCAGAAGAATCTGCCTAGAGTGTTGAGAGTGACATGAGCTGCCCTACATCGATGCGCACGAGATAAGCATTTCATTTAATGCTGATCCTTCTCCTAATCCCAATTATCTCTTTCAGCTTGCCCTATCGAGTAGCTTGCCAGTCACTAGGCGCTGGGATTGCTCTAGGCGCTTCCAACGCGCGCTGCATATGATCGTCTGCAGCAGCGCGCCTGTCTGGGGGCCTCTATTTTTGTCCTTCTGACGGGTGGTTCTGCTGAAGAGAATGCGGTTTTGGTTCTCGTATTCGAATAAGTGCTAGTGTGGCAAGGATGAATGCTGGTGTCGAGGCGATGAAAGGTGTTAGTGGGCCTAAAGTCTCGTAGAGGTATCCGCCAAGTATTTGGGCAGGAATCGAGGTGATTAAGGAGAATACGCTGAAGAGTGCCATTATTCTGCCTCGCATTTCTTGAGGCGTGAGGTTTGCTTGAAGTGCTGTCAAGGATGGACCGAGTAGAGCACCGCTTGCTCCGCCAACAGCTGTCCAAGTTACGAAGTCGTCTCTTCCTTTTGCTCTAACGAATATTATCTGGTTAACTGGGACCGAGAGTGAGGCGTAGATGGCGCTTCTTGTCAGACCGACTGTCTCGATGATTCGGGCGGCTGGCAGCAGAAGCAGCACGCTTATCAGTCCAGCGACGTTTGTGAGGATGCCGTAGAATGTTGGCGATAAGTTCAAGACGTTGACTAGATAAAGTGCCGTGTACGGTACAGTCATTCCTGTTCCTGCACTGGCCAAAACCGAGTAAACCAAGAGCTTCTTCGCACCGTCGCTGGCGTTTCGCAGGACGAAGGAATTGTCCCTGAGAAAGTCTAAGATAAGTTGAGGAACATGTTTCTTCTTCCTGTTTCTGCTCCCATGTACGTTTCTTTTAGTCTGAACGCGCGGTATGAGACGCCGATGATCCCGAACAAGCCGCTCATGAAAAACGCTATTCTCAATCCTTGAAGTGCTCCGAACATCTGCATCAACGCTCCGCCAGGCGTATGGGAAGAAGACAGACGGAATCGAAGTGACCAGTGTGAATGCGACAAGGCCTCTTGCCCTGAAGTCTGGTTCCATCGAATCGGTCAGTGTGGCATTGAACGCTGGACCGTAAATACCTGAGATTGCGCCTAGCATTATTGGGAGTATCAGAAGCAGTCCATGGGAGATGAAGATGAAGGCGAAGGCGGATCCAGCGCTGAGAAAACTGAAGACTGCTATCACTTTCCTTCTACCCCAAGCATCCGCAACGTATCCGCCTACAAGCTGCATCAATGCTGTGACAGCCGAGTTCATGGCCAGAAGATAACCGATGAAAACAGAGTCAGCGCCGACTGCAGAGAAATAGACAGATTGGTAAGGGTTAACCATTGCTCCCCCGATGTTCCATACGGTAGCGCTCAACGCGAGTACGTACGCGTTTCCAGGAAGATAGAACCTGCGTCGCCATCGAGCCAAAGCTAATGAGAACACATTTCGGGTTCGCAAGAACTCAACCTTTGACGCTACCGTGCAAAAAACTATTTAAGAATTTCGTGCAAGTTGATCCTCTGCATGGCAAGCACGAGGCAGGTGAATACGCGAAGTGAATAAACGCCAGCGCACGGCCTTTGAACAGTATTTCGTGGACATAGCGCCCCCGCCGCTTCTATTTGAGGCGGGTTCAAAAGGGCATGGGTGGCGTGCCACAAGCGGGATTAGAGGAAAGACAGCTGGAGAACCTCGCTGGCACATGTTAATTGAACTGGTTGATTCAGCGCTTTTGTGAGTTGATGTTAGTGAGTCAGGAAAGACTGAAGTCGGCTATCTCTAAACGAATGGAATTTGCCACTCTTGGCGGAGGCTGTTTCTGGTGCACCGAAACGGTTTTCAGTCAATTGAAAGGAGTCGAAAAAGTCGAACCTGGCTATTCCGGCGGCAATCTTGAAAACCCAACATATGAACAGGTTTCCACCGGAAGAACTGGACACGCAGAATGCGTGCAAGTCACTTTCAATCCAGACGTGATCTCCTACAAGGAAATCTTGAAATCTTCTTTTCAACACACGACCCAACGACCTTGAACCGCCAAGGTCCCGATGTCGGCACTCAATACCGCTCAGTAATATTCTACCACAATGATCAACAGAAGGCAATCGCTGAACAGGTGATCAAAGAACTTACTGAAGAAAAAGTCTTCGATGCGCCCATAGTGACACAAGTAGAACCTTTCAAAGCCTTCTACGAGGCTGAAGACTACCACAAAGACTACTTCAAGCGTCACCCAGAACAAGCTTACTGCAGTCTAGTTATCGCGCCGAAAATCACAAAGCTACGGGAACTCTACCTGAGCAAATTGAAACTGCAAATATAGCAAATCTGCGCGCCTATTGTGCTGGCGGTATGAGCAGTTAACCTGCGGCGTATGCGACGAATGCTGCAGTACTCCCGACGACTGGCGCTTCGGAACCGTTTCTTAACCCTGCTTCTTCGGATAACCCTCGTTTGTGGTGCACGATCGCTCGAGGTAGGTCGAATGTCACGGCAAATCTTAAAAAAGATTTTCAACTATAGATTCATCCATGAACTATAAAGAGAGACAGGAAATAATCGCTCGTTCACCTATTTCTTTTGCATATCTGAAGCGTTTCAACGCTGCTGCAGGTGTTGTACATTTCATCCAAGGAATTCTAATGTTGACTTTGGGTCTTATGTTGACTTGGCCAATACATGTGCACACGTCCTATCTGAACATAGCAGGCCCTGATCCATCATTATGGTCGCCAGGCGTCCAACCTCTTTTCACATTCAATAATCTGGGAGTGATCCTCGCATCTTTTCCTCTGATTTCTGCGATAGCGCATTTCACGATTGCTTATCCGAAGAACAAAAGCTACAATGAGAACCTGAAGAAGGGCATGAATCCTTACCGCTGGTACGAGTATGCCTTCTCAAGCTCCATAATGATAGCTCTAATATCAACGTTCGTCGGCATCTTGGATTTCTGGGCGCTCGGAATGATTTTCGTATTGAACGCGACGATGATAATGTTCGGGTACCTCATGGAGCTGACGAACCAAAAAACCGAAAAAACAAACTGGTCCGCCTTCAACCTGGGCTGCATCTCCGGCGGCCTTCCATGGGTCGTGATTTTCGCCTATTTCACAGGCGCTGTCACTTCCGCAAGCACAGTTGCAGGTGCACGCGTGCCAACTTTCGTGTACTTCATACTTTTCACCTACTTCGTCCTCTTCATGGTCTTCGCAGTCAACATGGTTCTGCAGTATAAGGGCGTCGGACGCTGGAAAGACTACTTGTACGGTGAAAGAACCTACATAATCCTCAGCTTCGTAGCAAAAACACTCCTCGCATGGCTAGTGTTCGCCGGAGTATTCATGCCACACTGAACATTTAATTCAACTCATCTTTTTTCTCTGCAAATTAGTTCCAGATCGAAAAACGAATCTTCTTTGAGATTGGTTGCCAACACTTTCAGCGAGGAATTTGCTTGGTTTAGGTTTTCAAAGATATTTTGCTTTCATCGCGCTCGTGTCCAATGATGTGTTTTTCGCCCACGAGACTAAGAGTGTAATCCATGGCTGGGCCATCGCACAGGATGAAATCGTTCAGCAAACACTTGCGCAAAAAGGAAAAGCTGCTAGTCTTGGCGTCAGCACCCAAGAACTGCAGGAAACCCAAAAATGACGTAAGAGAAGCGTTTGAGGGTGTTACAAGAAGCAGATTTAAGCTTCGTAGCGCGGGCTTCCACGTGAACTGGTCCATACCTGTTTTGTTCTCGCCGATTGTTTCATCTATTGAGAACCCTGCAAGGCTTCTTCTTAAGGAAAGCCAGACTCTGCTGAAGCCCTCACCTACTGTGGTTAAGTCGGCTCTGAGCGATTCTCCTTCATCTTGATCGATGGAGTTATTTAGATGCGCCGTCCCACGGGCGAATCCATGTGTCACCGTGAGCAACGTTTTTTCAACGCCAAGCTTCAGCGGAAACCAAGGCGAACGCAATAGAAACACCCACAGATCATAAGCATGGGGAAGGTCAAAATGAATTCCCGGTGCTGCTATCGCACCCGTGACACTGGGGTTAACAAGTCCAGCCGCAGGAAAAATCCGATCTCCAAACTCCACGCTGACAATTTGGCCTTCGCCATCATCAGCAGTTGACGTTGTGAACTGGGCAGGCTTTGGATCCTGCAATGTAGGCGTGAACTGCCACGTGGTGCTTTTCCCTGTTGAAACCCATCTAAACTGTACACTCGCAGAACCAACATATACACCCCTAAACTTCATCGGCAAAGTGCTATTGATGCTAACCGTAACCTTCCCGTCTTGCCCGACGATATACTTTGCATCCCGCCCACTTACCATACTGTACACTGAAGACTCTGCAACCACTCCCCGCTACACTCCAAAATACTTTGGCCTTCTGTCTATTCTAGTTGCTGCCCCCCCGTCAAATAAATTTTCGCATTTCCAAGCAACATTTCGACACTGAGGTCTGTCTTCTATGTAACTCATCTCTCAATTCTCACAGAGCAACCTATCCGTGAAGTTCATCTGGGCGCTAAGTAACGGCGCACGCTGGCTTTGTGCCACGAGTGACACAGCAGTCCCTGACTCATACATTGAAAATTACAACGGATGTTACAAATAAAAAGGCTCAGTCAACTCTGAACAGCTGTCCAGACTGTTTTTCTCCATGGTTTGTTACAATCCACATTACTTTTGACGTTACAAGTAAAAAGAGGGGGTCAAAAATACAACGTTACAATTTACACTTTCGGGACCGCATACCGCGATAACATGTGCTAAACCTTCACATGTGCGAGCCGCAGATTGTTCAGTAGCAGAAGCATGGTTACACCGTCGTCGCCTGAGGCCACGGTGAACCACAACGGAATAAACCCGAACAGCCCGAGGGCGCCTAGAACGATTTTGACGGCTAAGGATGCCATTATGTTTTGTTTAGCAATTTTCACGGTCTCGCCGCTGAGCCTAACTAGGTAGGGAATCTGAGACAATTCGTTTTTGACCAGCACTATGTCGGCCGACTCCAAGGCAACGTCCACCCTGCTGCCTCCCATCGCGACTCCCACGTCCGATGCAGCTAGAGCCGGCGCATCATTAACACCGTCGCCCACCATCGAAACAGTCCCATACTCCACCTTGATTTGACCGAGAATCCTCAGCTTGTCTTCGGGAAAGAGCTCAGAATGCACCTCATCAATCTCAAGTATCCTCCCAACCTCATCCGCTATCTCCCGTTTGTCCCCCGTCAACATCACAGTGTGAATCCCCGACTTCTTCAAGGCTTTCACCGCTTCAGCCGCGTCCCCCCTAACCTCATCCATCACACAGAAAGAGGCCACAGCAGTCTTGTCTATCGAAACGCAGACCGCAGTGTGCTTCTCCCTCTCATAATTCTCGCTTATCTGTTCGCAGTTGCACTCGTGCTGTTTCATAAGCTCCATGTTGCCAATCACAACGTGAACGCCTTCAACATAGCCCGCCATTCCCTTGCCAGGAACCTCTTCCACATCCTCAACTTTGAGGTCACTATAGTCCAGATTGCGCTCCTTAGCCTTCCTGACGATGGTTTGAGCAAGCGGATGATTCGAGAACTGTTCCAAAGCGGCTGCATATTTCAACGCTCGCTGATCAGACTTTTCGACAGAATCAACATCATTCACCACCGGCGTGCCCAAAGTCAACGTGCCAGTCTTGTCGAAGACGATAGCCCTAACTCTTGCCAGCTTTTCAATGCAGATTCCACCCTTAACAAGGACTCCTTTCCGGGCAGCAATAGTCACGGCTGCAAAGATGGTTGCCGGAACCGAAATGACAAAGGCACTGGGACAAGAAACCACCAAGAGAATCAACGACCTGTACAACCACGTGCTGAATGCTCCACCGGTCAACCTTGGAATTCCGAATGCCGTGAAAGCTGCCAGACCTATAACAACCGGGACATAGAAACGAGCGAACCTATCAACCAACTTTTCAATGTGCGCCTTCTTCTTTTTAGATTCAATGACAAGCTTCACGATTCTAGACACCAACGTATCTTCAGCCCCTTTGTTGACTGCCACTTTGAGGATGCCGCCTGAGTTCACAGTGCCCGCGTAGACGCAGTCTCCCGTTTTCTTCAGGACTGGAATGGACTCGCCGGTGACAAGCGACTGATCAACAGAGGAAGAGCCTTCAACCACAGTGCCGTCCATTGCAATTCTTTCGCCCGGTCTTACCATCATCGTCATGCCAGGTCGGACTGCTTTCACATCGATCGTTCTTTCAGAACCATCGAAAATCACCGACGCCTTGTCGGGCATGAACCGCGAAAGCCCCTCAACCGTTCTGGTCGCTTGATCTTGAATGTATTCTTCGAAATACTCCGCCAACGAGTAGAGAAAAAGCACGGTCGTAGCTTCAAAGAAAAAACCCAAATAGGCCGCACCCAAGGCTGCAAAGGACATGAGGAACTCCACTGAAAACCTTCTCTCAATGATGAGCTCCTTCAAACCCAGAACGCCAACGTACACTCCTCCTGCGATGACAGAAACGTAATAGATCGTCCTCGATACACTTGCAGGTTCGTTCACCAACGGTATTACAAAACCAAGTGGGACTCCTTTCAACAGGAGATCCAGCAAACCTGAAATGACCATGGTCAAACCGAAGGCCAAAGCTAGAAAAACCCAGACTTTCCTGTTTTCGCGTTGCTCACGCTCTTCCAATTCGGGTTTTTCCAGGTAGCTCATCCGTACTCATGATCCGAAAGATGCAGATCATCATATTAAAGTAGTGCTAACGACTTCGTACGAAGTACTAATAAGCTAATAGCTGCAACACACTATGTTAATAGTAGGGGCGGTTTGGATGACGGTGATAAGCATAACCCTTCCCAAAGAGCTTCTCACAAAATTCGATGACTTCATGAAAACCCGTGGATACTATAGCCGGTCAGAAGCCTTTCGAGACGCAATCAGGAATCTCATCGTTGAATCGGACATCGCCAAGACGGAGACTGGTGAAGTGGCGGCCACGATAATGATTACATGCGATTACGCAAGAAGAGATGTAGACATGAGACTGACCGAGGTAAGACACGAATTCGACGACGTAGTGGTTGAAAACGTACATAGACACATCGACGACAAGTACTGCTTGGAAATCTTTATCGCCCAAGGAAAAAACGAGCGAATCTTGGACCTAATCGGAAGAGTCAGAGGCATGCGAGGCATTCAACAAGTCAAGGCCATGCTCATGTCACTATGATCAGACGTGCCACAGCACGGTTTCCCCTCTGCGATATTGGAAATGCGGTCGCCGGGATTTGAACCCGGGTCGTCGGCGTGGGAGGCCGATGTCCTAGCCAGGCTGGACTACGACCGCCCTCAAACAATCTGTTAGCCTAACAATCATGTGGAAAAAACATAAATCTTGCGTTGCGAGGGCAATTGCTTCTGGTGCTTCAAAGATTCCAACTCTCAGACATTGCTTCTTTTCTGCCTAGACTCTGCATGGGCACGTCTTGAGAAGTAAACTGTGGTCATCAGGAATATTACCGTTGTCGCTGCAAAAGCGTATATGAAATTTTGGAGGTTCTGCACGGTTTCTGAATCAGCTGACAGGTGTTGCTGATAGGAAGCGTTCAAAGCTAGGTAATTGCTTTGGAGCTGGTTGAAAAGGTTCGAGATGATAGTGTAGTTGCTTAGAAGGCTGAAGTAGCTTGAATTTAAAGATGCGAGGTATCCCAATAAGGCGGTTTGGTTTGCGGACGATTGGAGATAGAGCTGCAGTGTTTTTGAAGAAATTGCAGTGATCATTTGATTAGTTCCTTGATACGTGAAGTACAGGTAGGCATTCGTTTCATTTGACGCGTTGAGCAAAGTTGATGCGATTTCTCCCTCGTTGTCAAGTACAATGTAGGGAAGGTTCATCAATTCAGTGGGGATCATGAGCCTGCAGAAACCTGCCGTTCCATTTTCATCAGTGGCTCCAAAACGAATTATCCTGTTTCCCGTCTCCTGTCCAACTTCGTAAGTGAAGCCATCCACAGTTGAATTACTTACAACGGAAACTTGATACGTCACATTCCTGGAAAAGACGCTGAAATCGTGAAACGTCCCCATAAGAGGATACATGTCGATGTTCTTGGTATCTATGCTGTACTGCGTGTTTCCTATGCCGTCACCGTTCAAATTCGATCCGTTGTAATTTGACCAATAATTCCCTTCGCCATTGAAGTTCCAAGTGTTATTTGAATCGCTTGCAACTTGGGCCGGGTTAACAAAGTTGTTATGGTAAAAGAGATTGTTACTGGAACCTATGAGATTCACACCCAAACTGTTGTTTGAGATGGTGTTACCCAATATCAAATTGTTGCTTGAAGAAGCAAACTCAAACCCTGATGCATCGTTGTTTGAGATTGTGTTGTCCCAAAACACGTTGTTACTGGAAGAGTAGAGGTTTACGCCGTAGTCACTATTGTTCAGAATAACGTTGCCTGAAACGTGATTGCCGAATGAAGTGAATGCTATTAGACCGTCATGCCCATCTCCGATCGTATTGTTGGATATTGTGATGTTATGGCCTGAAAATATGATTATTCCGTCACCCTGGGGAAAACTGTTTTTAACGGTGAAGTTGCACACGCTTGCGTCACTGGCCAGTATTGTGATTACGTACTGAGCATTAACGCTGTATATCGTCGTTGAGTCTCTGCTTTCTCCGACAAGAGAAACGCTCTTGTTCAACGAAATGTCTTCATCGTACGTTCCACTGGCCACAAGAACAGTGTCTCCTGCTGTCGCGTTGTTGATGGCGTCCTGGATTCTTGGGAAATCAGTTGGAACGTTGATCACCCTAGAATTTGCCAACCCGAACGTTCTCCAACCAGCTAAGAATGGCATTAATAACAAGCATGATATCGCGAACAACACTATGAAAATACTCTTCAACGCTATCCCGCTCCTTTTCATTGGCATGTACATTCACTAATCCTCAAACTTGCATTTTTCTTGTTGGTCTTTTGCCTAATGTTTCTCCCAGTAACAGGGAAAGTAGGACAGAAATGCCTAATGCAGGGACGAAAATGATCGGATCGATAGTAGGTCTAAGCAGAGTCCACAGAATGGCCCCATACGATGTGGCTGTCAACAATATCAACGCGGTGAGTCGAACGATCCCTGCGTTGACGGTCCCTTGCCTGTTCCTCATAGAACGTAACTGATTTTGCATCTCTGCTATTTGCTCATCTGTCGCAAAACTCACAGTATTCTTGTCACTATCCTGAAACTTGAAGCTGGAAAGAGAGTATCTCTGCAGTTCCCAAGGTTTGCTTTTGGGCAAAATCCTAACGATGCCGCTTTTCTCCATCTTTTTTAATACGGTCTGAATCTTGCGCACAAACTGCAGATCATTTGCCTTTTCTTCTCCATACAGTCTCCTCACTATGTCTTTGACGTCGGGAAAACGTAGTTCAAAATGAAAGGATGAAATTGCCTCAGCAAGGCCATACTGATATTCGCCTTCCCGCAAGCGGATGCTTGCCCCTTTGCAGTCGGACCTCAGAGTTTGCTCAAGGAAGTCTATCTCATCGGGAGACAGCTTGGGATAGGACAAGTCTTTGCCCTCATTCAATAGTGTCAATTGAAAGGCTCTATAAAACTCTTTGCACAATGCACGATTGATTTCAACTTTGTCAATTGCGCCAAAGCCGCTTTCAATCGAGTCTACGGAAACAAGCCCTAAGTGTTTAAACACGGTAGTAACATAGGGGAGAGTGGAAAGATGGCAACCCATCCCGTCGGCCGCACTATTCCTTTCTTGGTTTCGAGGAAGAAATATAGCCTTTCAAAGTTGCCCTTCGGAAAGAAATACAGGAGTCATTTTGAGATTATCGCGCTGATATTAGAGGCTGCAAAAGACGACGGTGAGGGCCGATTTGCTATTATGAGACATGCAAGTGTCAACTGCACGCAGCTAGAGAGATTCCTCGGTTCTCTGGTTGAAATGGGTTTCATAGAGATGTACCCCACGGAAGGCAAAATGCTTTGCAAAGCCACCCAAAAAGGGCTCGCCTTTCTAAGGGAATATTATGTTTTGCTCGGAATGCTTCTCACACCCACGCCATATAACAATGTTCCCAACATCGTGTGTGAAGCACGAGTGCGACGTATGCCACTCACCGAGAAATGAGCATTACACGATGGCAAGATATCCTCGTGCTCTTAGTCATGACGTAAACCATGTCAGATGTTGTCTGCCAAAAGCTAACTTTAGCATGGTCACACTCATTTCATAGGTCAAACAACTAACCAAACCCGCAAACGAACCCATGGCTTAAAGGTTCACAGATGTTGGAACAGAATTTGATAGAAGCGCGCTAGGCTGTTGCTAAATCGAATCGTTCGTGTCAATTTCCCAATAGTCTCTAGGCATGATGGTGTCTTCTCGGCGCTCTTACGTGAGAAATCATGGTGTCTGTCCAAGCCTGAGAATTGCAGAACAAGTTTGTGTGAATCCCGCGAATTTAGCAACATACTGGCGCGCTCTGGGCTCACTGGTTATTTCTTCAGGAAAATCTGCTAGCGCACGCGTGCTTAGCGCCACCCCAAGCTTATGCGTTGGCATGTTGAAACACCTTTTTGCATCATAGCCCTCCGAAGCGCCCCCCTCTTTTTACTTGTAACGTCAAAAGTAATGTGTAATGTAACAAACCATGTTGAAAAACAGACTGAACGCCTGCTCACAGGTGATTCGACCCTTTTTTTTGTAACGTCAAAAGTAATGTGGATTGTAACAAACCGAGATAGGGCGCTGGCTTGTCCCTAAATGGAGCGCGCTGCCAGGAATGTCTTGCGCGGATGCTTTCACGCCTAGTGCGCACAACTCTGAGCATCTTCTAGGCGCAAATTTCAAGCTAGCCCCGTATACACTTCAGAGTTGATCCCCCCTCCTTTTTATTTTGCGTTTTTTGTAATGTTGAATTGTAAAATTGCGATGTTGTGTTCGTGACCCGCCTTTTTTACTTGTAATGTCAAATGTAATGTTGTTTTGTAACAAACTATGGAGAAAAGCAGTCGGGACTGCTGTTCAAAGCTTACTAAGCCTTTTTGGTTGTAATGTCCGTTGTAATTTTCAATGTATGAGTCAGGGACGGGTAGACAGTGTTGCCAGTGGCACAAAGACGGAATGGCTTGGTCCGGTAGTCTGCCACGCTGTTGCGCGCGATGTTTGTTGTACCTTCGTATCTTCACTTAATATGAAGGCAAAAATGAACAAGTCAACTGAGGGAATATCAGGTAGTAGCCTTGTTGAGATTCCCTAGGGACTTCATATATTATTTGCCATGAATACATCATCAAACCCAGAACTCCGAGACCCAGCAGAACTGGAGCAAATGATAGGATTCTTCTGTTGAAGAAGACAGAGCCGACCCCACAGGCCAGCTTCAAAACCTGAATTATGAACCATGATTCTGGTGTCCAAGAAATCGGTTGCCTAGCCGGCGCATGCGGGGGGCACCAAGAATAGGGAATTGCTGTCAGCTGGAAATTTGCTTGAATGATGATGGAAGTGTTTAAATCCGTTCGAACAGAGACTTAATCCATGAAGTATCGTGCCAAAATCGAAGTCAGCCTAAAACCTGGCCACAGCGACCCCGAAGGTGAGACTACCGCGGACTTGTTGAAAAAGCTGGGCTACAAGGTTGAAACTGTCAACGTAGGCAAAGTTTACAGCGTGATTCTTGATGCTTCCTCCAGAAAAGAAGCGCATGCTGGGGCTGTAGAAATGTGCAAGAGGCTTTTGGCAAACCCGACTAAGGACGATTACACGATAAGCGTCGAGGAGACAAGATGACGGGAAGCCTGTTTCTCCGCAGGAAAACCTCTTTTTCCCTTGTTGATGTGAGGGTTCTCGGAGCCTCTGACGAGCAGCTTCTGGCAATCAGCCGTGAACTTGGCTTGGCTCTGAGCCTGCACGAGATGAAGGTGGTCAAAGAGCATTTTAGCCTGAGGGGACGGAACCCGACAGATGTGGAGCTTCAGACCATCGCCCAAACGTGGTCTGAGCACTGTTTCCACAAGACTTTTAAGGACAGGATTAGGTTTGACGGAAAACTGATTAACGGTCTTTTCAAAACGTACATCGCAAGAGCAACGAAGAAGATCAGTCCGGACTGGTGCTTCTCTGTTTTCGAGGATAACGCGGGCATCGTGAACTTCGACAAAGGGTACGGTGTGGCAGTCAAGGTTGAAACGCACAATCATCCGTCGGCCGTGGAGCCCTTCGGCGGCGCGGCAACAGGGACGGGAGGCGTCATCCGAGACATCTTGGGCGTGTGGGCGGACCCCATAGCGTGCACAGACGTGCTGGGTTTTGGGCCCTTGGACTTTGAGTATGAAAAACTGCCCAGCGGTGTCAAACATCCGAGGTACGTGTACATGGGTGTCGTGGCAGGGATAGGAAGCTACGGCAACAACATGGGAATTCCAACAGTGAACGGTGCGATATACTTCGATGAGAGCTACACTGGCAACGTTGTCGTCTACTGCGGATGCGTGGGGCTGCTTCCGTTTGACAAGTTCAAGAAGGACGCAAAGGCAGGTGACGCGATCGTGCTTGCAGGTGGCAAAACAGGGCGGGACGGTGTTCACGGTGTGACTTTTGCATCTGCGGAGCTGACGGAGAAGTCTGAGACTGTTTCTCGGCCCGCCGTGCAGATTGCGAACCCTGTTGAGGAGGAGAAGTTGAAGAGGGCGATCGTTCAGGTCAGAGACTTGAGTCTGGCTTCAGGCATAACAGATCTCGGCGGTGGGGGCCTATCATCTGCGGTCGGAGAAACGGCGAACAAGTACGGTTGCGGAGCGGTGGTTGATCTTGACAAAGTGCCCCTGAAGTATGCGGGGTTGGCGCCTTGGGAAATCTACGTTTCAGAGTCACAGGAGAGAATGCTGCTGATGGTGCCGCCTGACAACGTTGAGCAGGTTCTCAGAGTTTTCGGCGGAGAAGATGTTGAGGCAACGGTGATTGGGAGACTTATTTCCGGCGGTTTGCTGAGACTTGATTATATGGGCGAAAGGGTTGGGGAAGTGGGCATTTCCTTCCTTTTCAAGCCGCCTAGGATCACGAGGACGGCAGAGTACCGCCCTGCGGACGATGCGGAGCCGATGTTTCCAGAGCCTAAGGACTTGAGCGAAGTGTTGTTGCGGGTTTTGGCTTCGCCCAATGTTGCGAGCAGGGAGAGTGTTGTGAGGAGTTATGACCATGAGGTGAAGGGGCACACGGTACTTAAGCCATTGCAGGGCGATTTCGGCGGGCCTAACGATGCGGCGGTTTTGAAGCCGCTGGATGATTCTTGGAAGGGCATAGCGGTCTCATGCGGGATGAACCCGAGTTACGGGAGGATTGATGCTTACTGGATGGCTGCTTCAGCGATTGATGAGGCCGTAAGAAACAACGTTGCCGTTGGCGGAAGAAGAATCGCGTTACTGGACAATTTCACGTGGGGGAATCCCGAAAGGCCTGAACGGCTGGGCAGCTTGGTACGGGCTTGTGAAGCATGCTACGACTTTGCAGTTGCATTTGGGACGCCATTCATATCTGGGAAAGACAGCCTGTACAACGAGTCGCCGCTTGGACCCGTGACGCCGACGCTTCTGATTACGGCTCTAGGGTTCGTGCCTGACATTCGCTCAACGGTTTCGATGGACGTGAAGGCTTCGGGCGATTCTGTCTACGTTGTGGGCGAAACTTTTCCTGAGCTGGGAGGGTCAGAATATTACAAGCTGAAAGGGTGCCTAGGCAAGTCTGTTCCCAACGTGCGTGGTGATCAGGCTAGGAAGGGGTTCAGGGCGGTTACTAGGGCGATTGATGGTGGGCTGATTAGGGCGTGTCATGACTTGTCTGAGGGTGGTTTGGCTGTGGCGGCAGCGGAGATGGCTTTTGCCGGAGGTTATGGGTTGGAGTTGGATTTGCGCAAAGTTCCGGCGAAAGGTTTGGGACGCGATGACTTTGTCTTGTTTTCGGAGTCGAACAGCAGGTTTCTTGTGGAGGTCTCGGCGAAGGCTCAGAAGGAGTTTGAGGGTTTGATGAAGGGCGTGGTCTATGCTGAAGTTGGCAAGATCACAAGATCTCCTCGGCTACGCGTTAGAGGGTTGGCTGGTGGCGTGGTTGTGGATGCTTCGTTGGGTGATTTGTTGAAGAGTTGGAAGAGAACGCTGAGCAGTGGGGTGTGAGTTTTGAAGCGTGGGGACATTAAGGTTTGTGTTTTGCGTGTGGGTGGAACTAATTGTGATGCGGAGACGAGGCTTTCGTTCGCGGCTTTGGGTGTGCAGGCTGAGGTTGCACATGTGAATGAGGTTGTGAAGAGGAAGAGTCTTTTGGAGTATGATTTGCTCGTTTTTCCTGGCGGTTTTTCTTATGGGGATTATGTTCGGGCTGGAGCTATATGGGCGAAGTGGATCTTGGCGAAGCTGGGCAAAGAGTTGAAGGCTTTCGTTGATGAGGGCCGTCTGATTCTGGGGATTTGCAACGGTTTTCAAGTGCTCGTTGAAACGGGTCTGCTGCCAGGTTTTGAAGGAATGAGCCCGTATCCCGAGGCAGGGTTGGCAACAAACTTTCCGCCAGGATACAACTGCCGCTGGATAAGCCTGAAACACGAAAACAACGGCAAATGCGCGTTCACCTCACAAATTCCAAAGGGAAAGGTTCTGCATGTGCCCGTCGCGCACAGCGAAGGGAGATTTCTATTCCCGAAAGAGAAAGAGAAGCAGTATCTCGAGAAGCTTCGAGAGAATGATCAGCTGGTCTTCCGGTACTGCAACGGAAACGGCGACTACGCTGAAGGCAGGTTTCCGACAAACCCGAACGGTTCTTTCAAAGACATAGCGGGTATATGCAACAAGGAAGGAACAGTGTTCGGGCTGATGCCTCACCCTGAAAGAGCATTCTACTGGTGGCAACAAGCCGACTGGACAAGGCGTCAGAAAATGCCGGAACACGGCGATGGAAAACTCATCTTTGAAAACTTGATTAACCATTTAGAAAAAGCCTAGGTTGAAAATCTGGTGGCGCGCGCAAAATCTCTTTCAAAGTTTCTTAACAACGAAGTTACTACAGAGTTTAAACCCCAATTGTTCAAACAGCTTTCTTGCATTCTCGTTCCAATAGTTCACGAGAAGCCCCACCTTTTCAAAGCCTATAGATTTCAAGTAAGCCATGGCGTCACTGATGAGAGCGGTGCCTATTCCTTTGTTTCTATATTCTTTGAGAACGAAAAGACCCCATATGTAAGCAGACTTCCATGTAACATCCATAACAACACCATCATAGTTGTGAAGCTTTTTGACAGATATACAATAACCCACAATCTTTTCATCCACTAACGCCGCTCTCACTAGGCAACGACCTGATTATATACGCCAAGAACAACCTTAAACCACTCTTCCAAGTATTCTTCGGGCGGCGTCCAGCCGGACTCTATGTCACACAGCCGCTGTAACTCTTTCAATTCTGAAACTTGCCTCTCTTTAAGAGACTCAATCTTGAACATCAACAAGACACCTAAGCAACCCATCATTGAACAACTATTATCTGAGAATTCAACTGGTTAATTATGTTTTTAGATAGTCGCCAACAAAACCAAGAATTCAAACGCAAAAACTCCAGTTTTGCGCGCACTTTACAGTTTGGAGATGGCTATTCTGGAATCTAAAAACGTTTTCGCATTAGAAATTGGTGATTGAAATTCTGGCACAAATAATATTTCAAGCATGGAATAGCACGTGTAAATTTTCCTTTACAAAAATGCTTATCTTAAGGGTTTCACCATGATCCATGTGATGTGTATGCCCGATTCTAGAGATAACGCAGACTTTGAGATGTTCGCGTCTCTGAAACACCCTGTCCGTAGAGAGATACTTCGTATTCTTTCTAAGGGGCCTACCAGTTACTCTGATTTGCTGACAGAGTTCAAGATACAGAGTTCTCACTTGAATTATCACCTTGAGGGTCTTCGGAATTTGGTTTGCAAAACTGAAGATGGAAGATATGCGTTGTCTGATCAAGGTAAAACCGCTTGTTTGATGATGGAGGGGATTCACGGAAATCGCTTCAATCCCAAGGCAAACCACATCGTTCGAAAGAGAGTTTTCAGACTTGGAAAATACCCTGTTCCCTTATGGGCTATCGCGGTTCCAATGATTCTGATGATTAGTTCGGGTGTTCTAGGCTACTACTTATACTCCCATTTCACCGTACCACTAAATATCAATGAACCAATTGAAATTGTTAGCTATCCATCACAATGGAGTCTCTATCCTGGCGAAACCATGCAGTTCAACGTTACTGTCAACAATCACGCATCCCAGAACTACACGGTCATTTTTGACTTTACTTCCAACGACATGATCTATCAAGCAGAGTATATCACGTTTGAAAAAACTAACTACACAGTGGTTCCAGGACAACAGAATCTTGCATCATGGCTGAATGTTGGTACCGATGCCCCATCAGCGAATCTAAATATCACGATTACCCTACTAAGAGTGACAGACAGATATTTGGAAAATCGCGTGGTCAACGGTGATTTTGAAACAGGAAGCTTTGCCGGATGGATTGTTGACGGTATTTGTAACATTAACAGTGCAGTAGTTCATGGGGGCAATTACGCTGTTCATATTTCCAGCGAGACATATGACAGTTCAATAACCCAAAAGTTCTCTCCAATGGAGTTGTCAGTGGACAACGGTTTGACATTAGATGGATGGATCTACCCAAATACCGTGGGTGAGTTAAACGCGGTATATCCAAGTTCCGGCCTTCTCCTCAGGTTTTACGATAATATGACTAGACAATCAGCATTAAATGTGACTTATGCGTGGTGTTGGATACACATACGTTGCAAACGACACGTCGTTCATTTGGTTCACTTTGCCAAGCTGGAGCGCTGGACAATGGAATGAACTTCAAAGAAACGTGACTGCAGACATCTACTCCTACTTCAACGGAACAAGCTTCAGCGGCAAATACCTCGATTCAATGTGGATCTACTACCACTTCTCGGAGTTGTCCCCGGGAGCCTTCTACGTAGACGACATAAGTCTGACATAGGCGCGATGAGCTAGACGTGGCGCACAAAATTACACACCATATATAATATGTGCGCTACTGACAGCATTGCCGCTAATTTGGTTCTTGTTAGTATTGGCGCGCTAGGCTGTTGCTAAATCGAATTGTTCGTGTCAATTTCCAAGTGGCGTTTAGGCATGATAGTGTTTTCTTCACTCTTACGTGCCAAGTCATGGTGTCTATCCAAGCCGGAGAAGGACAGAACAAGTTTGTGTGAATCCCGCGAATTTAGCAACACGCTGGCGCGCTATTTCCTGATTGTTCGAACCACTATTCAGTGATCTCCATTGCTTCATCTTGAGCTTCTTGGTCATATTCCAGACAAGCACACAAATCTCTCTCAGAGCTAGCGCGCTGATCTCTCATTCTTCATAAGGCTCATATTCATGATTTCCTGTCTCTTGCTTGGTATATCAAGACAGGCGAAATCATAACTATTGATAAGGACTTCGGGAGATGTCTCACTTTTTTGGCAAACGGGACTCTGCCTTTTTCAGCAAGTGGCACGCGCACGCGGCAAATGTCATTTCAGTTGATTTTTTCCCAAATCCTCAAGTGTCGGAAGTCCCATTCTAGCTCCCATTTTTGTTGCGCATCTTGATGCCACGAAATTCCCTAGTCTTCCACATTCCTCCAAACCCTTATGGTTTATCAAGCCGTAAAGGAACCCCGCACAAAAAGCGTCCCCAGCACCGGTTGTGTCAACCGCATTCACCTTAAACGCTTCTATGTTGTGGCTTTGTCTCCTATCAGTCACATAACATCCCTTGCTGCCCAACTTGACTGCAACAACATTCACACCCTTCTTAAGGATGAATTCAGCGCCCCTTCTGTAGTCGGCTATACCTGTCATGAGCTGAAGCTCCCCAGAATTTGGCATCAAAACAAAAGCCCTATCAACGATAGACTTCAGGGCAACAAGTCCTTTTCTTGCGTACAACGCACCAGGATCAAGACTAATCTTCACGTTTTTGGGAAGGGTTTCAACGATTTTCCTCTGTGTCTGGAAAGATTTTCCTCCCGCAAAGGATGTTAGGTGAAGAAAACTCGTTTGAGAAGCATACTCTTTGATTTTCTCACTAAATTCCACTTGATTGTTTACCCCAGGATCAACGTATAGCGCTCGGTCGCCGTTTTCGTCCACGAAGCCCATGACCGAGCCGCTTCTGCCTTGTTTTGCGACTGTTATGCTTTTTGTGTCGACGCCTTCTCTCTGGAATTCTTCAAGCAGCATCTTTCCTTCTCTGTCGCCCGCAACTTTTCCAACAAACCCTACTCTGCATCCGAGTCTTGCCAAGCCGACGACTGTGTTTGCTGCTGATCCTCCGCAGGTCTCTGCAAAATCTGTTATGAAGCTCTCCTCTTCCGCTGCGGCTATCCTGCTTACCTTGAAGAGTTTGTCTACGTTGAGCGCGCCGAATCCTACAACGTCAAATTTGCTCATCGGAACAGCTCCCGCAAGTAAATCTTGTACTCACCCAAATTCCCACCGTAGTTACCTGCCGACACCTTCACAACGCCGTCGACAGCCAAGCTTGCTTCAATCCCGACTTTCATCGCCTCTTTCACCGCATGCATCGAAACGCCGTTGATGACTATTTCAGGAATGTACTTGACCACCTCAGGCACCATCGAATCTCTGCCCAGCTTCTCCCTCAGCGAGGGGCAATAAGGATGATTCGTCGTCGGTCCGATCAACGGAAACTTTGTCTCAGTCTTCGACCCGGCTGAACAGACGTCAAAAGGCGTTATCACCCCTTCAACTCTGCCAATGGCTTCTAACGCGGTCTTTCCCGCTTCCGTGACAGTCTCCTTGGTCCCGCACATTATCCAAAAATTGCCGCCCGAAACTCCCTTTGCATACCCGATGTACCGCTCTATGAGAAAGTCTGGCACCATGAGCGGAACGACAATCATGCTGCGGCCGTGAAGTCGTTCTTCCCATTCGTGGCCATCGCCGCAGTGCCCGACTCTTTCCAACATATCCATTTTCCCTTCAGGCTGGCCATGCATGGCCTCAAAAACCGCGGTGAAGGGCTTGACAAGAATATCCTGTCGAATCCGGTAAGAAAGCTCCTTCTCAAACCGTTCAACGACGCTTTCCAAAGGCTTTCCCTTCTCCAGGCCTTTCCAAAGTTGCAGGACAACTCCTTTCCGTTTGTCCGGCGTTTCCTTAGTGTTCAGCCATCTTTCAATTCCACCCTCAAGTCTGCCTATCACTCCTGACGGCGTAGCAGTGGCGTCTTCCGCCGCCTTCTTCAACGTTTCCTCATCGTCCGCAGTGACGATGACTCGTACGTACAGACCTTCAAACGCTTCAGCAAACGTGTCCTCAACCAAATCCTTCTTGACCATTCTAGCCCAACCTGCCTACGGCTTCTCCTCTGACTTTGTTTCTAAACCTGCTGCTTTCTTGCGCCAGAGTCTCCATATTCTGGTCCGTAATTATTTTAGCTTTAGGCAGTCTGCCTGGATACAACTTGAAAAGCTGGCTGATCAAATTCTTGCTGACCAAGCTTTTCTCCAGCGCTTTTCTATTCCAGTTTTTCACTAATTGTATGGCTTCTGGTTTTCCAAGCCTGAGAAATGCGTCGGCGATGACGGCTGTTACAATGCTGTTTTCAGAGAGAACTGCAACTTCTGCGTTTTTCACGGCGTATTGGTTGCCGTTGAAAGACACTGTTAAGCCGCCTTTTCTCTCCACTAGCTTGAAAGCTTCATCGTCTGTTATGCTGTCGCCCACGTACATGACATCTGCTATTGTAACGCCTTGGCTGTGAACTATGTCCTTTATCGCCTCAGCCTTTTCGCCCCCGCCCACCGGCTTGACTTCGCAGTAGATTCTGCCAATCTCCATCTCTGCAATTTTCTTCCAGAAAATTTCGTCAAGTCGTTTCACCGTTTTCTGGTCCTCTCTTGGCAGATCATCTAGCGACTCAGCGTTTGAAGGGATATCAAACGCTGGCATCTGTGCAATCTCTTTTGCGGTCTGCTTTAGTTCCTCCTTCTCTTTGTCTCGAATGCCGTACTTGTCCAAGCAGACTGTCGTGCAGTACGTGTTCTCGAAGGGAAATTCTAGAACTTTACATAAGGCTTTCAAATAGTGCTCGTAGCTCGCGCTCACGATGAACGAAGGAGCCAAACCCCTAATGTGTTGGAGCGCGTCCCTTGCGCCCGCAATGCAAGCTAGGTGTTCGGATGAGAACTCGCGCATCTTCTGGTCCGTGACGCCATAGGCCTTGAGAAAGGGCAGAACCAGCTTGAGTGTGTCGCCAGCTTCGTAGCCTGGTTTGTTTACAACCTCTGCAAGTACATCGTCATACCTGGTCATAATCGTGAACAATCTGTCCCCGCGGGGAACGAAGCGCGACGTTAATTCAAAGGCGTTGTCGTTCTTTGAAATTGGGCCCTCACAGTCTGAGACAAAGACTTTCGTCAGTTTTTGCGCCTCAATTCCTCCATATGTTTCACGCTTTTTTCAATGTGCCCCTTGGAAGCGATGTCGGTTCTGTTCCACAGTGCTCCGCCCTTGAGGGCGTTTATGCCTTCCAGGGAAACTTTTCTTGCTGTCTCTAAATCGTCTCCGACGCCCACGACGCACACCGCTCGAGACTTTAGAGCATAGGTTTGGCCGTCGCGTTGCTCCATCGAAGCTGGATAAATACGAATGTTGTCACCGTGTTTTCGGCTCAGCTCGTATGCTCTTGACAAGTCAACAGGCTTGCCAGCTTCGTCTTTTCTCACAAGATTGGGGAAAGTTTCAGCGTATCCGCCGTAGCTGGGTGGAACCTTGTAGGTTGCAACAGTCGCTGACTTTTCCAACTCGATACGGGTCAAATTCGCCTCCAAAATCCTGAAACACGTGTCAACAAAATCGTCTTTCAAGATTGGCAGGATGTTTATTATTTCTGGATCTCCTGGACGGCTGTTGTTTTCAAGAATTTTCAATCCTTTACCAGTGTGCATGAATGCAACGTACAGCGGCATACCTCTTAAGGCTGAAGCGTCTTTCGCCTTTGACTTTAACCTTTCAAAAATCTTTTCCACAACCTCCAGTTCTCTTTGTCTATCCGTCTTGGACAGGAACGGCAACACATCGCCTTTGTCTTTGTAGGATCCCATTCCTCCCGTGTTTGGCCCTTTGTCGTCGTTGAACGCGCGTTTGTGGTCTCTGGTGTCGGGAAGGGGCATGAGCCGTTTGCCGTCGCAGAAAGCCTGAAAACTAGATTCTTCTCCCTCAACTTTTTCTTCAATTATTACCGAGCCGTACTGAAAGTTGGAAAAGAAGTGTTCAAACAGCCCTTCTTGTGTGGTGAAGTGGTCTCCCCAAACGCCCACTCCTTTCCCTGCTGTAGGCTTGTCGGGTTTCACGACCGCTTGGTTTTGCAGTTCGTCAACCCAACTTTCAACAGCCTTCTTCACTTCCGCTGTGTCCTTGTAGTCCTTTGGATCAAAAACCTTGAAGCGTGGGTTCACTTCTGGCACGATTTCCTGAAACAGAAGCCTCTGCCGCACTTTGCTTTCCTCTAGGGCGTACTCCTTCGTCGGACAGATCAAGGGTATGCCCGTCTGCTTTTCCACGAGGTCGCGTACACCCTCAATGATAGGTTTCTCTGGGCCGATTATGCCGAAGTCTATGCTGTCTTTGTTGGCCTCAGCGAATTTGCATATTTCACGGATGTCCAGATCCGGTATTAGGACGTGTTTGGCAGCTCTCTGAAGGTTGAATGGGTTCAGTTGCTTGTCTGCAATGTAAAGCTCCACTTTGTGGTTTCGGCTTCTCGCAAAAGTGTCAACCATAGCTGTTTCTCTTGAACCGTAAGAAACAATGAGTACGCCTACTTTCTCCACAAGCAAGCCCTCTTAGATCATGGAATAGCTTTGAAACGCCTAATTTGGTTTGCCGCTACGCCGTTTGGGCGGCTTCTTCTATTTCGTACAGTCTTCCCGTTTCCTCGTAGCCTTCTGAGAACCGTTTCTTCATCACATCAGCTATCTTCTGAGCCAGCGGCGTAGGATACTTGCCCGTCAAACAGGCCATGCACAGTTGATCCTGTTTGAAACCTGTCGCGTTTACAAGGCCTTCAAGTGACTGGTAGCAAACGGCGTCTGCATCGATTATTTTGGCGATTTCTTCGGTGCTGTGCCTCGAACCTATCAGTTGGCCATACGTTGCCATGTCGATTCCGTAAAGGCATGGGCCGATTATGCGTGGAAAAGTCACGAACAGATACACTTTGTTGGCGCCCATTTTGCGTAGTTTTTCAACTATCACTCTTGTTGTGTCGCTTCTGACGATGCTGTCTTCGGTGACTATGATCCTTTTTCCTTTGACTTTTGGCGCTAGAATGTTGATTTTTCTGTCTATCGTTGAAGTGCGGTCCTTGCTCAGCAACAGAAAAGCTCTTTCAGTCACGTAGCGGTGCCTACGCGAAGCCCTCTCCCACCTTATTCCAGAAGCCTCGTGAACACCCAAAGCCGAGTCATCACCCGTTTCAGGCACAGAAAGAATGATATCCGCATCCTTTACTACGTTAGGATTCTCTTTAACAAGATTCCTTCCAAACTCCTCTCGAACCTCATAGACAAATTTATCGTCAAACCGTGAATCCGGCCTCGCAAAATACGCAAATTCAAAAGCGCAGAAGGCCTTTCGATCACCGCTAACAAGCTTATGCCTTTCAAAACCATCCTTTGAAACCGTAACAAGCTCTCCGGGTTCCAGTTCAAAGTCCCTTTCAAAACCGTTAATGTCCAAGCTCACGGTCTCCGAAGAAAACACGATACGTTGACCCGTCTGGACTGTGACCAGCGCACAGCGGCCTTATACCATGAGGATCTTTGAAAGCGAAGAAATCACCCTTCTCCGTTATACCCGCCACCGAGAAGGCTCCCTCAATCTCCAGCATGCACGCCTTGACTGCGGAAGCCAAATCCTTGCGTTTCACAAGCTCAATCAGAAGCTTGTGACAAATCAAGTCTGAGTCACACTCATACGTGAAACCGTGAAACTTCCTGTTTATCTCCTTCCTGAGCTGGAACGTGTTTACAACATTACCGTTGAACGAAACGGCCAACTTTGAACCATTCTTCGTAGCAGTAACCGGTTGCGTGCCCTTAATCAATGATTTTTCATCACATTTTCCAGAAGTCGTGTATCTCACGTTTCCAATACCGATGCTCCCGGGCAAACGCCCAAACCATTCCTGAATCGCACTCGTCTTGATCTTGGGCACAAGGTCCAAGTTTCTGTGAACATGAAACTTCCCGTCACTGTATGTGAGAAAACCATGCGACTGATGACCCCTATGGTTCTGCGCTCTCAAC
Source organism: Candidatus Bathyarchaeota archaeon (assembly GCA_963838505.1). GTDB lineage: Archaea > Thermoproteota > Bathyarchaeia > Bathyarchaeales > Bathycorpusculaceae > JBEKCD01. The sequence continues at coordinate 287,682 of CAWIRG010000006.1, read as the reverse complement.
CCCCAGTAAATGTAAGGGAACACCGGCCGGTTCTCAAGATTCTTTGCGGCGAACACTCCGCACGCGATCTTAAGCTCATCTTGCATGCTGTGCAGTAGATAGAAGCGGGATTAATCAGTTTTTAGGACATTTTTAGCTAAAAACCATGTTGATTTTTACAAGAACAGCGCTATACATGCCGTTGAGAGCTAACCCGCCTCATGTCTCCATGAACTCTAGGCCGGACGTGCACTTGAAAAAATGTTTTCGATCTCCCATTCATTGGCCTCGATATGTCTGACGGAAAGCTGTTTCTACGGTGTCAATCTGAACTTGTCTCTTGGGTAGAGTGTGGTTTCTCTTATGTTCTTCTTACCCGTTAACGCCATGGTCAATCTTTCTAAACCTATGGCCCAACCGGCGTGCGGCGGCATTCCATAATCAAACGCTTGCAGATGATGCTTGAACGATTCAGGATTCAGCCCTTTCTCTCTCAGCCGTTGTGTCAGCAGTTCTTTGGAAGATATTCTTGTTCCGCCTGAAACTAGTTCTATCCACTTCCACATTAGGTCGAAGCCTTCAGAGATTTCGGGCTTGTCGTCGCGCGGTTTAATGTAGAAGGCTTTCGCCTCTGTCGGCCAGTCAACTATGAAATAAAAGTTCGGGTGAAGCTTCCCCACGGTTCGGAAAGCAGGTGTAGGTATGTCTTCCCCCCATTTGATGTCTATTTCTTCTTGTTTCAGTTCTTCCAGTATCTTTGAGTAGGTGATACGCTTAAACGGGAGTTCGGGCACCTTCAAGTTATATTTGAGTGTCGCCAGCTCCTTCTGGCATTTTTCAACGACCTTCCTACAGGTGTGCTGCATCAGCTGCTCAAGTGTCTGCATTACGTCTTCAGCATTTGCAAAAGCTTCCTCAATGTCTATCGACGTAAATTCGCTCAAATGGCGGCGTGTGTGTGACATTTCAGCCCTGAAAAATGGGCCGATCTCAAAAACTTTTTCAAGGCTCATCACAAGCTCCTCTTTGTACAACTGTGGGCTTTGGGCGAGAAACGCTTTCCTGCCGAAGAAGTCTACGGAAAAAAGAGTTGCACCGCCCTCGGTGGCTGAGGCAATTATGCGTGGCGTGTGTACTTCCAGAAAGCCTTTTTTGAAGAGAAAGCTTCGAATAGCTTCCGTTGCGGTATGTTGAATCTTGAAAATTGCGATGTTTCTTTCTTGGCAAAGGTCCAAGGCTCGCGCGTCTAGACAGACTTCTAGGGTTGCCGGCGTTTTCCCACATATGTCTATAGGCAACTGTTCAGAAGTGTTGAAAATTCTGATATCCTTCGGTAGCACTTCGACGCCTCTCGGTGTCATCTGGGTCTTTTTCACTGTTCCCCTTACACCTATGGCGAACCGCTTCTGCAAAACGTCTGTTTTCGAGAGAACTTCGTTGTCTGTCTTCTTGCGGAAGACCGTGATTTGAATTGTGCCTTCTCTATCCTGCATTATTATGAACCGGATTCCTCCCAGGTCTCTGATTTCCTGAACCCATCCAAAAAGCGTTACTTGCTGACCGTCCATGTCCGGTTTGATGTCTGCAGAATAGTGTGTTCTGCTCCAGTCACCTACAATGTCTAACTTCATTGGATTTTTCACCAATTGGCTTAATCTGCGAACTCTACTCGTAACGTTATGTCGCGAACCTTGCTGGCGATTTCTCTTAAGGCATTCAAGTCAAGTGAAGAGTGCGTCATGCGTCTTCTTCCCAGAATGACCCGCGTTTCTGTACTTCCGTCAGGTAACCATATAGTGTTTATGGTCATGATGCTCAGCGGGGCAAACAAGTCTTCCAGAAACTTTCTGTTATCAACGCCGTTCTCCAAGATGCGAATGCTCTTGCCAGTCTCTTCGCTGAGAGTCTTGACGATTCTTCCTCCATATCCCAAAAGACGGGGCACATCACCCGGACCCACTACAATCGCCAGAGTTCTGTCCACATCAATTGTTTTGTGAAAGTAAACGTTCTGAAGGGAGGGAAACTTTTCTTCTAGAGATAGCAGCAGACGGGCCACTTTCAAGTCTGTCTCGTTCACTTCACCAGACTTCACTTTAGCCAAACACTTTTGGCATAGAATGCCACTTTTCAGGCAGAAACTGCAAAGACCCATCTTCAACTACAGAATGGCCCTCCACAAACAAAGGAGGGAACGGCAAAGCTTCGCTCTCTTTAGGCACAATGCCTCATCGTTCAAGTGAAATCTCTATGGTGCTCACGTTTGAAGGCGAGCCACCCTCTTCTCTGGGCGTCATCTGCTGCGTACCAATGCCAATTCTTCTTATCTTTACGTCGGGCAGGAATCGGTGTCTGACAACTTCAACAACGTCAACAGCTGTGCTTATGGATCTTCCACGCGCTTTAACGTTAACTTCTTTTGCTCCACCGTGAAAGAGGGTTATGCATGCCAGCACATAGTTCATTACCGGCTTATTTCCGATCAGCACTGCATTGCTTTCTGTCATTCTTCACCGTCACACTCCTAGTTTCCATTTATTAGGCTCGATAACCTTCTTTGCCGGCAGATAAATAGATTACGGTTTAAATCTTCAGTTAACAAAAATCCGATTTTGAGAGGCGGCTAGCTCATTTCCTTTTCTTGCCAAACATTTAAGAGAACCACACTACTGTAAACAATAATCTTCACAAAATACAACGTTCGGCGACCTGATTTGGAAACACTCACAAAACGTTCAAGGCAGCTATTGCGATTACTCTGTGAACAGGGAAGGTCGACAAACACGTATACGTTGCACGTAAAACAGGATGAGCTAGCAAGACAGTTGGACATAAGCAGACAGGCTTTGAACGTTCACCTCAGGAAACTTAGAGAGATGAATTACGTACGGACTGGAAGAGGTTTCATAGACGTAACTGACGAGGGGCTGAGTGCCCTTGGAATTTCGTCGACTCCTGCTTTCATATTGGTCAAAGCTTCTCCACTGAAGAGAAGCTACGTTTACGGTAAAATGAAGGAACTCATGATTCAAAGAGCATTCAGAATTGCCGGTGACATTGACGCTCTGGTTATCACTGAAAGGGAACGGCTCGACGAAGTGTTAAAAGGATTGTCCTCTATTGACGGTGTACAGGACACCAAATCTTACATTGCCATAGAAACAATAAGATGAGGAGAGAACACGTGATTGAAACTGTTTGAGTATGAGGCGAAAAACATACTTGCAAGCCACGGTGTTCCAGTGCCACAAGGCGGACTGGCCTCAAACGCTCGTCAAGCGCACGAAATTGCCCTCCGACTGAAAATGCCAGTTGTGGTCAAGGCTCAAGTTCTGGTTGCTGGCCGGGGAAAGGCAGGCGGCATTCTTTTCGCCGGCTCTGTTGAGGAGACTGAGCGAACTGCGCAAAAACTGTTGAGCATGCAGATAAAAGGTATCACGGTCAAGAGCGTGTGGATCGAAGAAAAAATCCAAGTAAAAAGAGAATTGTACTTTGGCTTGACAACGGACCGGTTCAGAAAACAGTACGTTGCAATCGCTTCCGGGACAGGAGGCGTGGACATCGAAGAAGTAGCATCAAAGACTCCTGAAAAAGTGATTTCTCTCCCGATAGACCCTGATTTTGGTTTTCATCCTTTTCAAGCACGGCAAATTGCCAAAGAAATGGGGTATTCTGGCGCTAGGCTGACAGAACTTGGAAAAGTTCTTGAGAAGCTATACCTTGTGGGCATGAACTACGATGCAGAACTGGTCGAGATGAATCCGTTGGTGGAGGATTCAGACGGTAAATTTCTGGCGGCAGATGCACGCATGATAGTAGATGATAACGCTTTGTTCCGCCATCCGCAATTCAAGAAGAGGCTTCTTGAGGGGGAGAGTGAGTTCAGTTCACAGGAGATTGAGGCTGCCAAGAACGACTTAGCTTACGTGAAGCTTGACGGAACCATAGGAATAATAGGCAATGGTGCAGGCTTGGTGATGGCAACACTGGACACCATCCAGTACTTCGGGGGGAAACCAGCGAATTTCCTTGACATCGGAGGAGGGGCTCCGTCAGATAAAACGGCAGTGGCCCTTAGGATAGTGTTTTCAGACATCAAAGTCAAAGTTGTTTTCATAAACATCTTGGGAGGGATCACTCGTTGCGACGAGGTTGCCCGTGGAATCTTGCAGGCCAAAGAAAAACTGGGAATAACAAAACCAATGATTATCCGTCTTGTAGGCACGAACGAGCAGGAAGGAAAACGAGTACTAACCGATGCCGGCATACATGTATTGGAAAGCATGGAAGAAGCAGCGCAGCTTGCTGTTGAGATTTCTAAGCGAGAGGGCGATTGAATTGGGAATAATAATAGGCCAAGACACACGTGCAATCGTATGGGGGATAACTGGAGCTCAAGGGAGCTTTCACACCAAGCTGATGCTAGAGTATGGAACAAAAATAGTCGCTGGAGTCACTCCTGGAAAAGGAGGAAGCATCGTAGAAGGCGTGCCAGTCTACGATACGGGATTGGAGGCGCGAGAGAAGCATGATGCGAACGCTGCAATCATGTTTGTGCCAGCGCCGTTCGCGGCAGACGCCACTCTGGAGGCACTTGAAAATGGGTTGAAGACAGTTGTGGTGATAACCGAACATATTCCAATCAAAGATGCAATCAACGTGATGGCGTATGCGAACAAAGTCAAAGCAGCGATAATCGGTCCAAACACACCAGGAATAATATCGCCTGGCGCTTGCAAACTTGGAATCATGCCTTCACACATCTTCAAATCGGGCACTATCGGTATGATTTCTCGCAGCGGCACGCTCACCTACGAAATAGCCGCGGGTTTGACGAGACGACAGTTGGGTCAGTCTACATGTCTCGGTCTGGGCGGAGACCCCGTGACTGGAATGAATTTCACAGATGTATTAAGAATGTTCAAGACTGACCCTCAAACAAAGGCTGTCGTTCTAATAGGCGAGATCGGAGGCAACCTTGAAGAGTTGGCGGCGAAATACATTTCGGAAGAGAACTATCCCAAACCAGTCGTTGCTTTCATAGCTGGGCGTTCGGCCCCTCCTGGAAAGCGTATGGGACATGCAGGCGCAATAGTGATGGGCAAAGCCGGAACTGCTGAAAGCAAGATTGAAGCTCTCAGAAATGCTCGTGTTGAAGTGGCCGAAAAGCCCAACGATGTTGCTGAACTCCTAGCTGGGATCATCAAAGCATGAAATGCAGCGATTGCGCGGGGAAATGGCTGGCAAAAAGTATATCTAACACTGGGCTGTTTCACGGTTAGCCACGGCAGAGAGATGGAACAAATGCCGATACTTGATCCAATGAAGAAAGCTCTTGCTCAGAAACATAGACTGTACATGAAAATCTGCCGAGAGTGTGGGGCGAGGAACGCTGCCACTGCTGTGAAATGCAGAAAATGCCACAGCAAGAGCCTACGTTGGAAGAAACGGGAAATCGTGAAGTAGTTTGCACTATGCCTTCCCTAGAGAATTCTTGATAGGGTTTCTATATTAAAAGCAGTGTTTGCACAGCCATTCTTGATTAGTGGGACGGTTTGACCGCTTATCTTCATGGCTTTCAATGTCTCCCCGCCTGTCCTTATCTCTGAACCGCAGGCAACCCCGATGATGCCTTCATAATGGTTTGTTTCCAAGATTCTCGAAATGCATGAGCCGCCGGGGAGAATGTAAACGTCGTACCCTCTTTTTCTTGCGAGAAGCTCAGCTTCTCCAACCGGACAGTCTGGAGAGCAGTGAGCACAGATATATGATGGAAGCTTGGGGTCGAATCTTGCCTTGCATCGGTTATCCATATACTTTCTTGAGCAATGAGGGAGGAGCAACGCTCTTTTCTTTGTTTGAATGAACGTTTCTCTTTCCAAGAGATTCCTTGCCTGCACGTCTATGAGATCTTCAAGAAGAGTTACGGCGTCGGACAGGTTGAGGCCAGTTGCCTCTTGAACTTTGAACTTCCTTATGATGTCTTGGACGGTTTCGCCGACCTTTCTGTGCATGCCCCTTTGATAAGCAGCTGTGGTGACTTCTGTGAAAAAGAAACGCGGAATCTTGGAAAGGTCGAACGTAAATCTGTACGGCATACCTGTCTAGTGGAAGAACAAACCTTTAAGATTAACTATCGCTATTGTAGCGCTAGGTTTCGAGTATTGACGTAGCAGGAGGGCTTCAAACGGCGAAAATTCCTGAAAAAGGAAAAGAGAAAGGCAAAGCAGGCATCGGATCCGCGAGGAATTTGACAGCGCTTGAAGAACTCTGCGGGAGTGACAAAGAGGCATATGAAGCCTTGTCTTACATGTTCCTTGACCCGAGGAAAGTCGACGTTTCCTTGGAACAGGCTCTCGCGAATGCTGAAAAAGCAGAGAAAGAAAAAGATGTCGTGCGTGCCAAGACATGGTATGCAGTCGCTGGTGGATTAGCAATTTACAAAGGTGACACGAAAAAAGTGGTTGAGTACTACAGTGAGGCAGAGAGAATTTCAGGTCAGAAGTATCAAATTTTGAATGCCCCTGACAAAGCTGTGGCCAAAGCGCAGGAATATTACAGACAATATCTGAATTCTTGAAGTAAAGCAAACCAGTAAGTCAAGACCGCATAGATTATTCCAACTGTTTCTCTTCTTCTTTATATCCGAGTAGGTCACGCAGGGATTTTGCCTCGCTCCGCAACATGCTTATCTCGGTTTCAAGAGCTGAGGCTTTTGATTCTGCGGCTTTTCTCAGCCTCACAATTTCAACCATCAAACTTGCGCGTTCAGTTTCTAAAGTACGTATTTTTTCTCGAAGATTCACTAGCGTCTGCATAAGCTCCCTTTGAATGCCCTTAATTCTTTCCACCATATTCTTAATGCTTGTTGTCTCTTTGGACCGAGTTTCAGTCTTTACAACAGACCTAAACCTGGCCTTGCAGTTCGGACATTCAAATATGCCTACACACTGGGGTTTTTCACCCTTCCTCGAGTTTTCTAAGAGAAGAGGCCAAGTCTTAACTGGAGCGTCTGCATCGCTCCCACACTTTGGGCAATTAACCAAACAGCTCCTCGCTCCCCGCAATAAACATCGCAGTGGGTCTAAAAATGTGTTTTGCAACCAGCATCAAGTTAATTCTAGAATGTTACAGGTGAGCTACGAATCGTGAAGAATCACGGGGTTATTCTTTATTCTTAGCTGAATCGTCCATGATAGGGTGATAGGACGGCTCAGTTTCATTGTCAACAAAAAGGGGAAGGAGGGCTAAAGTGTCATCTGGAACATCAATCGTTCGACAAGTTCTTTGTAACGGTTTCGAATTGTGACTTCAGTCACTTGTGCTATCTCAGCTATCTCTCTTTGAGTTTTTCTCTCTCCAGTTAAGACTGAGGCGATGTAGCTTGCTGCAGCCGCTATGCCTGTTGGGCCCCGTCCTGAAGTCAGCTTCAGTTCTTTTGCGACGGCCAATATCTTGTGGGCGATTTCTTCGACCTTCCCTTGCATTGTCAGCTGATTTGAAAATTTCGTTATGTACTGGCTTGGTCTAAGCGGTGGAATAGAGTAGTTGAGTTCTTTTATCAGGAAACGGTAACTGCGGCCAACCTCTTTCTTGTTGACGTTGGACGCTTGCGCGATCTCTTCAAGTGTTCTTGCCAGCCCGCACTGTCTGCAGGCCAAGTAGATGGCTGCAGCAGTAACGCCTTGAATTGATCTTCCTCGTATCAAACGTTCCTTGACGGCTTTTCGGTACATCACTGATGCTGTTTCAAGAATGCTTTTTGGAAGATTCAGATTGTTGGCGATTTTTGTAATTTCAGATAGCGCAAACGCGAGGTTACGCTCCGTAGCATCTGACACTCTTATTCGACGTTGCCATTTTCGGAGACGATATACCTGCGCTTTCTGTCCCGGCGATAAGCTTTTCCCGTAGATGTCTTTGTCGTGCCAGTCAATCATTGTTGACAATCCCTTGTCATGGATTGTGTACGTCAACGGCGCGCCGACCCTCGTCCTTTTGGTCCTTTGTTCGTCGTCGAAAGCCCTCCATTCTGGTCCTCTATCGGTTATTTTCGCGGCTAGCACGAAGCCACAGTTCATGCAAACAAGCTCAGCGCATTCGTAGTCTCGCATGATTCTTGTGCTACCGCACTCTGGGCAACTTTGTATTTTCACATGCTCAGAGGCTTGCGTTGGCGGTGCAGAAGCTGAATCTGCCCGCGCTTCTTCGCCATCATTCATACGTGTTTTTCTCCTTTCTCCTCTTTGAGGGGACTGTATACACAGTCTTGTTAGCCAGTTTTTCGCGGTTTCGAACCGTGGGGGCTATCGTTGCGTAAGGCGACGATACTGGGCCAAGTATGTCGAAAACCTTTCCGATGGGTTGAAGCTTCTCATCAACGACGGTTTCACCAATCTTGGGCATGTTTTCAATCTTTGCAACGATGTTGCGGGATGCAGTTACATGCAGGATTACGCCTAGTCTCTGCAAGTTTTTAATATCCCCTCATGAAAAGCAAAATGCTTCAAGCATGCAGCATATTTAAACCTTTCTACGTTCAGGACTTCCTGCGCGGCGTTTGACACCCGCGGATAGCTTGATTTGAAGTTTCGAGCCGTTTTCTGGTTGATCTTGCCTCAAAACACGTTTGCCTGCAGTGTAAATTGGCAGAGGAATAGTGGGCAGAATTTGAAGATAGTACTTGCACATACAGGCATTCTGTAGGCTGTCTTCTTTGGCATTGTGGTCTACAAACATTGTCTACTTACAAGTTTGGGCTTGAGTTTCTTCTTGAATGTAGTTCTGCGAAGCTGAAGAACAGGCGGCTTCGTAATTGCATCCAAGTCTGAATAAGGCCAAACGTTTCGCGTCTTCGAATTTGTGTGTTTTGGCGTACCCCCTTCAACTGTGTTATCCGTGCATGATTTGGCATTGAACACTCGTGCACATGATGTTCAACCAAGTTTTCGGGTTAATGGAGGGTAAATTGCCCGTTTAGGAGCGGCCTAAAGTGATTAGGAAGAATCAACGGGTAAGTGAAGAAGAATCTAGCAAATGCTTGTTTCCGTAGGCTAATTTGCGAGTAGATATTCGCGTTTCTTGGGTACATCAGAAGACGAATTGTATCCACACTTGGTAACCTATAATCACACACGGCATGTTCTCCAGCTAGGGTCGAAACATTGATAAATAGGAACTGTTGATTAGACTGTGCATTTGAAGGGAGAGGCTTATGTCCAAGCCATTTTATGTTAAGTTTGAAGTTTCAAAGGAGCTGGCAGATGCTGCCTATGAAGCCCTGCAAATAGTAGCTAAAACAGGTGCAGTCAGGAAAGGCACGAATGAAGCAACGAAGGCTATTGAAAGAGCTCAGGCCAAGCTTGTGGTGATTGCAGAAGACGTACAACCGCCGGAAGTCGTCGCTCATTTACCCTTGCTGTGCGAAGAAAGAAAGGTTCCATACGTATTTGTTCCGAGCAAGGAAAAGATTGGCAGTGCCATAGGCATTGACGTTCCTGCAGGAGCGGCTTGTATCGTTAAGGAAGGAGATGCCGCAGGGCTGGTCAAAGAGATAATCACAAGAGTTGAGCAGTTAAAAAGAGGAACGACTTGATGAGTAAAGAGCAGAAAGAAGCTGAGCAGGTAGATCTTACGCCAGCAGAAGTGATTCAGTTAATTGCACGGACAGGCGTTACAGGTGAAATCTCACAGGTCAGAGTGCGAATTCTTGAAGGAAAAGACAAGGGTCGCATTATAACGCGTAATGTGAAAGGGCCTGTACGGGTTCAAGATCTCCTTATGCTCAGGGAAACCGAAAGAGAAGCAAAGAAGATTAACAGATAGGCTAGCGACGATGCCATGCGGAGAGATCGCTGATGCCAAGGCCCAGAAAATGTTCATTTTGCGGCAACGACTTTCCAGCGGGCACTGGCATGATGTACATCAAGAACGACGGATCAGTGCTATGGTTCTGTTCGAGTAAGTGCAGAAAGAGCTCTTTGTTTTTGAAAAGAGATGCGCGCAAACTGAAATGGACCACATATTTTGGCAAGGAAGAGAAAGGAAAAGCCTAAGCCAGCACGCGCCTTTTACAATTCGACAAGCTTCTAAAGCTCGCTTAAGTTATCCAGGTGCAGTATGGTTACGATTCTCGTGTAAGCCTGCCTCAAGAGGATTTCTCGCTCCTTAATTTGCTCCTTCGAAAACGCTTGGAATGCCTCTAGCGCGGACTGCTAGAAAACGGTAGATGAATTTGTAGAGCGGAGGAGTTGTTAGAAGTGTGGTAGCGGGGAGTAGATTTGAACTACTGATCTCTGGGTTTCTCGAAGCAAACCATGCTTTTATGAGCCCAGCGGGTTAATCCTGGCTACCCCACCCCGCTGCGTCAAGTCAACGACTTGCGATTGTCTTCGGAAGCTAACAGCACACTTTAATTTAAGCGTACTGAATTAAGGCTTTCGTTGCCGTGAATGATCTGCATGAAAGACCAAAAGGGGCTGTTCACTTTTGGTATGCTTTGGAGCATTTTGCATTCAGCATATGGCAAATTCCTGGCATAAGGTTTCTGCGTACCGACACGTCGGCGTGTCTCTCAGACCCAAACATCCGTCAGCACAGTACATTTGCTTCATGATTTGTTACCACGCAACATTACCTCTGTTGTTGCCGACGGGCAGAGGGGGTCACAACGCAGCATTGCTGCAGATTGCAAATAGGTCTTATCTGGCCTTGCAAACGAAGAGAGTCGCTGAAGCATGCGATGCAACATTGCATCTGACCTTGCAGCTGAGGGAGTAGGGGGCAAAAACAAAACACATTCCGCTCATTACCAAAGTTGCGACAAATAGAAAAAAAGGTGGAGGGGCAGCTCTGGAGAATTTGCGTGTCAGCTTGCGCGTGTTCCCGTGGAACGTTATTGGCTATTTGGTCTTAGAATGGTGGGATCCAGCACGTTGGGTTCTATTCTCGCGCGCATCAGAATAGTGTATGATTTGATTAGTTCAGGTTCGAAGCGAAACAGATCTGTCAGGGTGACTATGCCTACTAGGTTTCCATCATGGATGATGGGTAGCTTCTTGATTCTCTTTGCCAACATAGTTCTGGCCGCGTCTTCCACGTTATCTCCAGGTCGTGCAGACGTCAGAGGTCTCGACATTATCTCATCGACTCTCAGTGCCTTCACATCGCTAATGTTGACCAGAACTTTCTTCAAGAGATCTCTTTCGGTAATGATTCCAGCGGGTTTTCCTTTTTCGAGAACTATTATGCAGCCGATTTCATACTTGTTCATAAGTTCAACCGCGTCTCTTAGAGAGCTGCCTGATTCTACCGTTATCACGTCTCGCGTCATAACATGCTCAATTTGAAGAAGCATGAACACCCTCAACTGTACTGTCTCTGCATGGTTCTAATAAGAAGAAGGGCATACCGAATGAGACACACAACAAGAATCGGCTCGAATATGCCCGATCTATTGACAGTGCACCCTGTTACGCACAACTTCTTAAAAGAAAAACCGAAACACATCCTAACGGGGGAGCTTTTTGAAGGCCAAAGATGTAATGGTCAGAGACGTAGTGAAAGTAGGTTCCTGCACCATTGTCGAAAATGCAGTGAAAATGATGAACAAGAACAACATAGGCTGCTTGATCATTGAGGACGATGGACAAGCAAAAGGAATCGTTACTCAGCGAGACCTCTTGGAAAAAGTTCTGGAGAAGGCAAAGGATCCCCGAAAACTGGCTGTTTCAGAAATCATGACAAAAAAGCTTGTCGTGGGAAACCCAGACATGGAAATCCACGAAGCCGCCAGACTAATGTTCAAGAGAAAGATTAAGAAGCTTCCCATAGTGGAGAACGGAAAGCTGATCGGTTTGATCACACTAACCAACATCGCCCGAACGGTCAGCATTGATCAAGAAATAATAGACATAGTCGAAAAGCTTTCCAACATGCGCGCAATTTAACACTCACCGTTGACGGAGCTTCACCTTCGAAGCTCGTCTCAAAGCAGGCGAGTAATCGCAAGCGTCTCCACCGTTGCAGTGTTTCTTCTAGCCAAAAATGAAACATGTCTGATAGAACTTACAATGTCTGTTGCCCGGGGACTGCCAACCCTGAGCCTCAAGCTGCGTCAAGAGCCGCGATGCACGCAAGACCGGGATTCAAGGATCATAAGCAGGCCAGAACTCAAATCTGGAAAGTTTTGTCCAAGCCGGTCGGCAGCCCTTCACTACTATATATGTAGTATTACGATGTAATAAATCTTCTGCATATGCAAAGACGAGGACGGCGTCCGCGCCAGCCCACATCTTCTCATCCGAATGTTCTCTGTCTCTGTTTCAGAGGCTCTGAAAAGATCCGCTTACGAAGTTTCCTATTTTCTTGCCAGTTTCTCTTCCAAATCGACCAGTTTGAATTCCTCGTGGCCTTGCGGATGCTCAACCGTATCATATATTCGAAGAGTCTGTTCTGCAGCTTCTCGCCACGTGAAGTACTGAAACACTCTTTTTCTGCCGTTTATCCCCCATTTCTTGGCTCTGTCAGGATCGGATAACGTTTCATTGATGCCCCACGCAATATCAGACGAGTTACCACCGTTCACGTGGACTCCGTTCTGGTCTGGCCCAGCCGGAATTACCTGTTCTCTGAATCCCACTGTGCCCTGGGCTCCTACAATTATGGGCTTTTCCATGGACATGGCTTCCAAGCTTACAATTCCGAACGGTTCGTAGGTAGATGGGAAAATGCACATGTCTGCTGCTGCGTAATGTAGGATGCGTTCTTTTTCGGGTACGAACTCAAACCTGCAAGCAACTTTTTCGCTTATTCCGAGCCTGTTTGCAGCTTCAATTATGTCATTCTGTTGCTCGCCCTTTCCCAGAATTACCAGCTTAGTGTTAGGATATTCTGCAAGCACAGTCGGCATTGCTTGAACAAGGTTCGTAACACCCTTAACCCATGTGAGCCTTCCGAGGAACAGAACCATTTTCTCATCAGGTTTTATTTTGTATCTGTTACGGATTGCTTCCACATCCGCGGATTTGCAGTTTCGTGGATTATAATACTCAGGGTCCACGCCGTTCCAGACCACGCTTATCTTGGATTTTGGCCATCCGTGCCTGGCCAAGTCTTCTTGCATTGCATGGCTGACGGTTATGATCTTGTCCACTTTCTGGGACGTTGCCCATTCAAGGTGTGAGACGACTTCTGATCCTTGCCCTCCTGCCCTGCCCCATTCAGTGCTGTGAACGTGAAAAACCACAGGTGTCTTTGTCTCATTCTTGACCATGAGGCCGGAAATGCTGCTCAGCCAGTCGTGCACGCAGACGACATCGTAGTTGCAGCCCTCTTTCTTCAACATGCTGTTTATGAATTTCGACGCGCTAAGTATGTTATAGATGAATATGTCATTGAACATTCGGATGTTTGTCCCCCACTGCTTCAAGTCGTCTATGACGAACATCGGAAAAACGTTACTTGCATCTGCAATCAGGGGTCTGTGAACCTCCACTCCCTTCAGGATTTCCCGGGTTTTCAGGTTTCCTGGGTTAAGAGTAAAGACTGTCACATCGTTTCCCATTGAGACAAATTGACGCGTTATGTACTCTGCGTATGTGCCCAAACCTCCGACAAGCGCCGGGGGATATTCCCAGACGAAAAATCCAATCCTCAACGGGTATCACCAAAGAATAGGTCTTCCATTTGGAAGAATTCCGCATGTTTTCTTGTTGGCAACGAGTTCCCTCTTTTCGTTGAAAAGGTGTCTCTGTGCGGATAAATAGGTTGTGAATTCAAGATTAGAATGCAAGCTGAGTTTTCTGAATACTTGTTCCTGTGTCATGTTTGACATTTTCGGACTATTTCTTGTGGGATTTTGGAAATCGGAAGCGTTTCGTCTACGCATCCTTCTTCTATTGCAGCTTTAGGCATGCCAAATATGGTGCTGGTGGCTTCATCTTGCGCTATGGTTGTCCCTCCATAACCTTTCACTGTTTTCATTCCCAGTGCACCATCTCTTCCCATCCCTGTCAAAATCACTCCAATAGTCTTGGATTGGTAAATCTTCGCAGCAGTTTCCATCATGGGATCTACGGCTGGTCTGACTCCGTGCACAGGGGGTCCCATGTTCAGATGTACTTTCTCATCTTGTCCCACGGTCATATGGTAGCCGCCAGGCGCAAGCAGAGCTCGTCGAGGGACAATCTCATCCCTTTCTTCTGCCTCTTTGACTTCGAACTTGCACAACTGGTCCAGTCTTTGTGCAAAGGATTTAGTGAAACCAGCTGGCATATGCTGAACGATCAAGATTGGGGGAGTATCCTCTGTAAGCTTCGTCAGAATGCCTTCCAGAGCTTGAGGTCCGCCAGGTCGAGGCCCCAATGAGTATGACTTTGCTCTTGAATTCTTGTTCATGCTGAATCTTCCCGTAAGTCATTTGATCGTGCCTAATTATTCTGGAGTATCTGGCATTCTTGATCTTGGTTATGAGTTCACCCTTCACCTCACTCATGTTGAGCGATATTTCCCCTGACGGTTTTGCCACATAATCAAGTGCACCATATTCAAGCGCCTTCAAAGTTGTTTCAGTCCCTTCACGTGTGGTGCTGCTTACCATTATTATGGGCAGAGGATGATTGTCCATTATACGCTTCAATGTTGCCAAACCATCCATGCGAGGCATAGTAACATCTAGAGTCATCACATCGGGGTGAAGCATCTCGACCTTTTTCACAGCGTCGATACCGTCAAACGCAGTGCCGACGACATTCAATTCTGGGTCTGAACCTATGATGTCTGCTATTATTTTTCGCATGAAAGCAGAATCGTCGACAACCAATACGCGCAATGCTGTTCCTCACTCTGTCGTTTAAGTGAGATTTGGAAAAAGAGATATAAAAAAAGTGTGAATCTAGGCTTCGCCTTTTAGTCGAGAGGGTGACTTGAGATACTCCGTTTCTACAACCTGCTTCTCTGGCGGTATTTCTGAAATGGCCTTCGCTTTCAGAAGTTCGTGTAGGTTCACTAGGATTATGAGTTTGTTGTCTTTCTTTCCTATTCCCTTTATGTATGATGACCGATTTTGGGAACGGGCTATCTCCGGCGTCTCTTCTATGTCAGCATTCGGAATCATCGTTACTCCTGCTACAGAATCGACCACCATGCCTTGCGAATTGCCTTGAGACTCGACGACCATCATTCTGGTATACTTGTCAAACTGCTTCGCTCGCATGCCAAGCCTTTTCCGAAGGTCAATGACTGTCGTGACCTGTCCACGCAGATTTGTGACGCCTTCGATGTATTCGGGGGAATTTGGAACAGGCGAGATTTCGCCTATTCTTGTGATTTCACGTACTTGGCCAATGTTTACGCCGTAGAGTTTGTCGTCGAGTTTGAAGACGATTACTTGCTGCTTTTCCGCATCTTTCGAAGTCATCAATGTCATCCCCAGGTTTACTGTACCTTGAACTTTTCCATTTCCTTCCGGAGTTGTACAGCTACCTCTGAGAGCTTGGCTGCGCTGGTTGCGACTTGATTCATGCTGGCTGTTTGCTGCTCAACTGCAGCCGAGTTCTCTTCACATGCTGAAGCCGATTCTTGCGATATACTTGAGACCTCGTCTATGGTTTTGACAACTGCATCGACTGATAATGCGCCTTTCTTGACTCCTGCGTAAATGCCTTGCAGCATTGCGTTTATTCTATCTATTGACTCAGCAACGCTTTTGTTGCCTTCAATTGAGGCTCTTACGACCTGTGCTCCTTCGTTTGCTTGAGCGGTTGACTTGTTTGCAACATTGAGTGCTTCTGTTCCCTTTGCTTGCACTTGAGAAACGGATTGGAGGGTTTCGTTGGCAGCTTGGCTTGACTGGTCTGACAGTTCTTTGACAGCATCTGCTACGACGGCGAATCCTCGTCCAGCTTCTCCTGCTCTCGCTGCTTCAATTGCAGCGTTTAACGCTAGCATTTCAGTTTGGGACGCAACATCAGTGACCATGCTTGCCAGCTCGCCAATCTTTTCAAGTGAAGTGTGCATGCTTTCAACAGTCTCCGCCGTGTTTTGCATTGACTTCTGAATATTCTCGATGGACTCACTTGCTCTCTTACTATCTTGCTGGATCCTCTGCATGACCTCCATGGATTCCTTTCCAACTGTAACACCTTTCTCGGTGGAGGCGCCTGTTTCTTGAAGAACAGTGGAGAGCGTGTTTACGTGTTTTGCCGTTTCCTCGGCCACTTTGGCGAGCTTCTGTGCTCCCTGAGATATTTGCTGCGTTGCTGTTGAAACTTGTTCCATGCCTGCATTCACTTGCTGTGCCGTTGAGCTCAGTTCTTGGCTCATTGAGGCAACAGTTTCAGAGGAGGTTCGCACACTCTTAATCAGTCCTCTCAGATTCTGAACCATGGTGCCAAGGGCTCCTGCCATTTTGCCCATTTCATTCTTTCCAGTCTTCTGGTTATCAACTGAAGAAGTGAGGTCTCCTTTTGAAATTTCATCCAGTTGTTTAGCAAGTCTGCTGAGGTTTTTGGCAAGCGGCCGTGCGAATGTGTATGCAATGATTGAACCGCCTATTGAGGCCGCGACCACGATAGTTATGGTTGTCAGATAAAGCGCGTTCAGACCATCTAAAAAGTCTCCTTGGTAAGCGCTTGCTGCGATGACCCAATGCCACTCGGGGAAGTTAGTGTATGCAGCTATCTTCATTCTTGGAGCGGATTCTCCCTCGTTCTGCCAAGGATAGTAGATTACCGCGGTTCTTCCTTCCGATAAAGACAGGCCCGTGTTGACTATCGTCTGGACAAAGTAGTTTCCTGAAGAGTCCTTTGTATTCCAAATGTTCTCGCCGTCTCTTTGATCATTCAGTGACAAAACATATGTTCCATTGGAATCAAGGATGTAAATGTAGCCTGTCTTTCCGACGACTATTTTCGAAAGTGTGTTTTTGAGGTAACTGATCTTGCTGTCTGCAAAATGTGTATCGACTAGTTCATCGAAGTAGACTCCTACTCCAACAACCCATCCTCTTGCCGGAATATTCACTATGGCTGCAATCTTATCCCTTGTGGCGTTATCACCTGCGTTCTTCCACGGGTAAATCTCATAGGCTACCTGATTCCCCGTTAGCATTCTAGCTTTGCCTATTATGTCCTCAATGAAATGAAAACCGTTTGCGTCTGTGGCACCATAAATGTTTTCTCCGTCTCTGGCACGATTTAGTGAAACAACGTAGTTCCCCGCATAATCCAAGACATAGACGTAACCAGTCTGTCCAACTTTGATAGAGGCAATCGCATTCTTGAGAGTTTCATTGTCGCCTTGCCACGAATTAATGAACTTGTACACCGCTTCAGCCTCTGAGCTAACGATGGCCCGTGCTTGGTTTTGAGCAGATTGATTGTTCAGTTGAATTTCATCATAAATGCTTTTCACGAATAACTCTAGCTCTGTAGCTTGCTGTTGCAGTCTGTTTTCAATTTGCTGATAAGTCGAAGTCTGTGTGGTGGCATAGCTGATGTAGCCCAATAGGGCCACTGGAACGACCACCAAGGCTATGCAAATAGCCATCAATTGCCATTTTATGCTAATGTCTCCAAGTTTTCTCATTATCACTAACACCTTTTAGTACCGTCTAATTCATGCGGGACGTAACTTAACAATTATGAATTCACTGTTCGGATCATTACTTCATGAGAAGAGTCTTCATCTGGGTTTCTTGAACATCTGGCGATTCGTCTCTACGTGATGTCTGGACACATCGGAATCGGCTGATGACGGTTTGGCTTTTCAAAGTCGAAGGTACCACAAGGCACTTAGAAAGCAGCTGATAGGCCAGCGCTACGGACAGGGTACATTCAGAAGCTTGCGGCTGGGCGACGAGCTTTGCGCAGTGAGAGCTCGTACGCGCCATATTCTACTTTGCGAAGGCCACTGGTATTGCAGTGGATTTTTCGAACTCAACAGTTTCTTTGGTTTTTTTGTAAACCCGAGTCTTGGAATCGACGCAGACGAATTTCTTGTTTGGTTCTCCGCTCAGCATTTCTGTCTTCCCTATCACCAGATAGCCACCTTCTTTCAAAGAGTTGTAGAATTGCATGTGAATCTTTTGTTGACTTTCCCGCGAGAAGTATATCATGACATTTCTGCATAGAATCAAGTCCAAGTTTTGATGCCTAGGCATTGACATCAAATCATGCTGTTCAAAACGCACTGGTTGTTTGATGAAATCTCTTACTTGGAACAGTTCGCCTTCGCGAACGAAGTACTTGTCAACTAGCGATTGTTCCACACCTTGCAGGGATTTCAAATCGTATTCGCCCTTCGCGGCCTTTGCCAACGCGTCTTTATCTACGTCTGAAGCATAGATCGTGACCTGCAAATCTTTCATGAAACGACTCTTGCATTGTTCCACCAGAATGGCCAGAGAATAAGGTTCTTCCCCAGTTGCACATCCAGCACTCCAAATTCTGGCCGTCTTTGAAGAAAGAAACTCTGGAAAAATCTTCTCCTTTAAGAGAAGGAAAACATCAAAGTCTCTGAAAAACAGACTGTAGTTTATAGTAAGATCATTGAGAAGAAGATCATGCTCCTTAAGGTTAGTCTTAAGATAGCGACCATAATCACCGTATGTTTTGCAGTTTGTGGCTCTCAATCTGATGTTTAGTCTTCTCTTTAGATATTCCTGCCGATAGCCATCGCAGTCTATTCCAGTAGCCTCGAGCAGTTGCTTCTTGAGTTTCTCAAACATGATATTCTCAAGGAGATTTTCACGTTCAGGAGATATTTCGACCAATGCCATTACCTCTTAGCGCGCGCTCCAGAACGCATGTTTCCTATTTCCAACAGTATTTCTCGATCCATGGGGCATCCACCAGTAGGATTGCGGGCCACATCATGGCGCTTCTTAGCACATACTGCTTTTCTATCCAAGTCTTAGCCTTCTCTTCCTCCGATTTCTTTCTTGGGTGCAGCATTCGAAATATCTACAACATTATCTGATGTACATTCTACCGATTTCTCATCAGCTTTTGGCTCGTCGCTACCTATCCACTGCTTTGCTTTTTCAACAAGCACGTTTTGCAGTTCTTTGCTCGGGAAAAGCAGGAGCGTGCCCCCAGCGTTTCCGTCAGTTCGCCTGAATTGGGTGTCGAAAAGTATGGCTACGTCTGAAATCAATGATTGTTTTACGAGTAAATTGTCAATTATTGCATCGAAACAATCAGTGAATAGTTGAGGAGGAGTGGGTATCAACTGTATGCCAGTGAAGTCAGATATTGCGCTCAGAAATGAACCGAACACGATGTTGGCTAGTTCTTCTATTGCAGATTTTTCCAGTTCCGGATTGATATCATCCAGCGACGTCGTCACCATCATCATGGCTGCAATTTTCTTTGCTTCTTCCCTTTCAAAAAGAAGCAGCATATCACATTCTGAGTTGCCGATTAGTTGCAAATAGACTCCTGTCGTTGCTGTGTCATGCTTTTCGTAGAGCTTGGGAACAAGGTGTGTTGGTAGCATGTGAATTTTCGGAAGATCAATATTGATCTGTTGCTGAAGAATCTCCGAAAGAGATGTGGCTGCATGTCCTGCCCCTATGTTTCCCAGTTCTTGAAGTATTTCTTTGTCTTGGTGTACGTCATCTGTGAAAGCGTTAACCACAGTTTCTCTTTTTTGGTTTGTTCCAGAAGGTTCTGCAAGTTCTTTGTTCATAACTTCTTCACTTCTCCATTTAGCGTACTAACGTATGTCGATCCCGTGGAAACATTGAAAACGACTCTGCGGCCACAAGTTCCGCCGACGTCTTCTGCAAGCAATTTGATATTGTTGGCCAAAAGGGCTTCTTTCACAGCTTGAACGTTTTTCTCACCTATGTTCACTGCACCACACTTGAGCTTTGAGAACATGTTTGCGCCGCCAGAAATCTTGGCAATCAGACGAGAATTAGACGGGTGCACCCTTCGTATGGAGTTAGCCAAAGCTGGAACCGCGGTTTCGGCATATTTGTAAGGAAGCGATTCATGGGGATTGCTAGATGCGGGCAACATTATGTGGGCTAGTCCTCCGCACTTGATGATCAGGATCATGTAAGCATATTGCAACACACGATCCGACATTTGTAACTAAATACACAGGTCTGAATTCAACTCTAGCGTCAGCCATATCCACTCTTATTTCTTCTAGAGACGGAGTCTCGGCCACTAGAACTGCTTCACAAGGCCTTATTGAACTTCCAAATTGTGGCTTGACTCCGACAGGAGGTTCTTTCAACTTGGGGTTAAATACTGACTGGCCTGCAGCGAATTCATTGTTCGAGAATCTTGGAAGAGCTAGTGAAGTCCACAAGGCACCTTGCCTCAGCAAAACTTTGACAGGGCTTCCAACACTTTCTCGGGTCTGAATGGCTTCATGACGAAATCCTTGGCTCCTGAGTTTAGGGCTTCAGCTATCATGGCTTGCTGTCCCATCGAGCTGCACATGACGACCTTTCGCCGCAGGGTCTTGTGTCATGATTGTTTGAGTGCCTCAATGCCGTCCTTGGTTCTAGGGCCTGCTGGCATAACTATGTCAAGCAACACAAGGTCAGGCTTGAACTGTTGATATCGGTCTAATGCTTCATCTCCACTTCCGGCTTCGGCAATCACTTGGTGTCCAGCCTGGGGAACTATTTTCTTCAATACGGCTCTCATGAATGCTGCATCATCAACTATCAAAATGTTCGCCATGCTTACCTCTCCACTGAATTTTTTTCTTTGGCTTATGTATTTTCATCCGACACAATATAAATGTTATGTCTTACGACACACGATTAAGAAACCTCGAACAAACACTACATTCACTTCATCTTGATATCTTAATAACCAAGTTAGACAACATATTCTCGGGAATTGTCTCTACATGAATGTTTTTGAGCCAGTTTTCGCTTGTGAAACCCCATTTGAAATTGGTGCCCTCAACCTGCAGGACGAGTATGATGTCCGGGTTGTTTAAGCTGGCATACTTCAACAGGGTTTCGTACAGGCTTTGAGGTATTTCCATTGTCAGGTCTTCTGCGGGGCTGCCTTTTGTTTCTCGAGCATGGAATATCGCTCTGTGCTTTTCGTTTCCTTGCAGAAGTTGACGCGAACCATGGATACGTAAAATATCTTTCCATTGTAGCTCAGAATCACTTGACGCGCATTTTCTGAACGTGCTTCAGCTTTCTCCATCAAGTTAGTCAGCCCGTTTAGGATGTCTTTAAATAAACAGTTGTTGCAAAGCAGTTAAGCCATCCTTCTGCTGTCGAAATATGCCCAAAATCGAGTTGTATACAGCGACTCGGCTCTGTTCCAAGAAACTATTTGTGGCTGTTGTTTCTCTGATGTTTATGTGTGGATATGAGAAGAAAAGCGAACACAGCTGAAAGGTTTGGGATCGAGATTGGAGTGTGGCCCTAGTCGTTGCCGTCGGTTTTTCGGTTGATGAACTCGCTTATGTCTAGGACCGGAACTACTTGTCCGTTTCCTAAGATGGTTGCCCCGCTGAGTCCCTTGCTCTTCCCAAGGGTCTCATCTAACGCTTTCACCAGTATTTGTTGGTGACCTAGTACTGAGTCTATTGCCAGTCCCACTTTCTTGTTCTCGTTGCTTCCATGAGACACTAGGACTTGGAAGTATTCTGCTTCGCCAACGTTGTCAAGCTTGAACAAGTCATGCAGATGAAGGATAGGCAGAACCTGTCCGCGCAGCAATATTGCCTCGATAGTTCCAAGAGATTGGATTTCTTTTCGTTTGACCCTGATGACCTCTGCAACTTGGCTTGCAGGAACGGCAAATGTCTGGTTTGAATCTTTTACGAGAAGGGCTCTGATGATTGCCAATGTTAATGGAAGTCTAAGCGTGACTTTTGTTCCTGTGCCCATATGCGTTTCGATGTGCACCGTACCTCCGAGAGCAGTTATTTTGCTTTGAACTACGTCCATCCCTACCCCTCTTCCGCTGGTTTCGGTGACTTCTTTGGCGGTTGACAATCCTGGGAGGAAAATCAGGTTTATCAGCTGCTCTTTTGTCATTCCTTCGGCTTCAGCCTTTGAAATGAACCCTTTCTCCACCGCAGCCTTTTTGACTTTTTCTGGATCAATGCCGGCGCCATCATCTGCTATTTCAATGATAACGTGTTCTCCTTTGCGTTGTGCCGTTAACCGCACGATTCCGGTCGGGTTCTTGCCGCATTTTCTCCTTTCATCTGGGGGCTCAATTCCGTGGTCGATGCTGTTCCTGATGAGGTGAATTAGAGGCTGACCGATTTCGTCCAGCACTGTTCTGTCCACTTCGATTTCCCTTCCTTCCATCACTATGTCTGCTTTCTTTCCCTTCTTCATTGACAAATCTCTTACAAGTCTTGGAAAACGGTCGAAAACTTGGCTGACAGGAACCATTCTTATCTGCATCACCAAATCGTGAAGGTCTGCGGTAAGCATGTTAATGCTACCTACCACACGCTTCAAAGCCTGATTCTGGACTTCGGTCGATATTTGGTTGAGTTCAATCTTGTTAATGACAAGTTCTCCGACCAGATTCATCAGCTTATCCAGTTGATCGAAGTGAACTCGGACTGTTTGGGCTGAACGTGTGTCGACAACGGATTTCGCCTCTCTAG
The DNA here is from genome assembly GCA_963838505.1 of Candidatus Bathyarchaeota archaeon. GTDB lineage: Archaea > Thermoproteota > Bathyarchaeia > Bathyarchaeales > Bathycorpusculaceae > JBEKCD01. The sequence continues at coordinate 265,089 of CAWIRG010000006.1, read as the reverse complement.
CGGCCTCATTTTTCGTCTTAGTCTCTTGACTCTCAAGAGAGTCAACTTCGACGCAAACAGCTCTGGCTTGATCTACTTCGCAAACCGATTTTGCGCATGCTTCAACTTCTTTCTCATTTACGTTGCTTAAGAATACAATCCTGAGCCCCGATTCTATCTTCTCTTCATCAATTTCCTGTCTGCTCGGAACTGTCTTAATGACTCTGCCCTTATCAGTCAGACTGTCCAAAACCATCTTTGCTCTTACCGACTTGAACACGCAATCATCGCTAAATTTGATGTCAACAAGGAAGCATCGGCTGCCATTTCTGACGGCTTCTCTGATATCCTTCTTTTCATTCTCGTTCAAATCGTTGCCGACTCTGCTTGGCATAAGGTCTTCATCACGGCAGCTCTCAGTGTGTGATATATTGGATTCTGCCCCGTCTGAGGCTTGATGCAGTCTTTGCACAAACTTTGAAACATCAATTTCTCCCTCCTCATTGTTTTGGATTCTGTCCAGTCGTGACGTTAACACGTCGACACATTCAAGAAGGATGCTGACAAGGTCGCTTGAGGGATGCCTACCCTTTCGCATGCCGTCAAAGATGTCTTCCATCGCATGCGTCAGCTCTGAAAAGTCCTTGTAACCCATCATCGCTGAGGACCCCTTGAGAGTGTGAGCTGAGCGGAAAAGCATATTCAAGACCTCAGTGTTTTCGGGATCCTTCTCCAAAATCAGAAGGGATTTGGTCAAGACTTCAACGTGTTCCTTCGCCTCTTCAATGAACAACTGCTTATACTGATCGACATCTACAGACATTTCTTCACCTTCGCACCTTTAGCATAGGAACCGTTGAGCACATTGAAACAGCCTATTCACTACGTAATTTACGACAACGCATGTCTGCCGCCTGCGCACTTATTTGGCTAAGTGTGTCTGAGAGCTTACGCTCAAAACACATTGCCGCCAGGACCTAATCGCATGAACACGAGATGTTGCGTGTGCCCATCATGAAGTTCATCGCACGCTGACGAGCCTTGACTTATCTTATGCCCAAGCAATCATGTGTTGTGCACGCTCATAGTCGAAAACGTTGATGGCCATTGCTCGTGAAAAGTTTTCATTCTCTACCTAGGCCTTGGACATACTGAATTTCTGATTCAGATTTTAACTTCATAAGTATAAAGTATATGCTTCGTCAGAATTTGGCGTCAATCTCAGATCGCGATTGGAATAGGAGAATGGCTATGGAGCTCTCAATGGAAAAAATCGACGATTTGATCAAGGTTTACGATGAGAAGAATGAATCATGGAAGTTTGTAAAAAGAGACAAAGGTCTTAACAAGCAGCTTATAATGATTGAGGATACTCTTTCAAGATTCGGGCTTCTGAAGAACGAAATAAGGGTGTACATCTATCTTGCGAGGGCAGGTGAGAGGAAGGCTGCAGAAGTTGCCGAAGCAATATCGCTTCATAGGACAGAGACCTACAGGATTCTGCGCGATCTTGAGAAGAAGGGCATCGTTTTTTCGGTTTTCGAAAAACCATTAAAGTTCACGGCAGTGTCTCTGGAGAAGGCCGTGGACACGTTGATAGAGGCTCAGAAGATGAAAATCAAGCTTTTGGAGAAGGAAAAGCCTGGTCTGGTCGAGCTTTGGTCGTCTATGCCGCAACCGAAGCTTGAAAGCAGCAAGAAAGAGATATTCCAGATACTTGAAGGTGGCCAGCAGATCCTACTCAAAGCCAATGAGCTTCTTGAAAGATCAAGAAGAGAAATTCAGATATTCGCTCCGGGCGAATATTTAGGTCAACTTTACCATAGTGATTTCACGGACAATCTGGAAGCTTGTTCGAAGAACCTGAACGTCGAACTGTTGACGGAGAACTCTTTGAAGGGAAGGTTCTTCTTGGAGAAAATGGGCCGGGCAGGTCACAAGCACCGTGTTGTTGACGTCAAAAACATACCGTGCTTCATAATATCCGACAGGAATGAGCTGCTGATTGCTATTCAACAGAACGAAGAGGGAGAGGATGACATGGACAAGAAGAAATCAAGAACAGTTGCTCTCTGGACGAATTACAACGCCTTTATCGAAACACTTGAAATGCTGTTCTCCAAACTGAATGAAGCCGCAAAACCAATTGAAGAAATCTGCTTAAAACATTGAGATCCTCATTTGATCAGTGTTTGTATGAACGCGCGTGCTGCCAACGAAACAACCTGGAAATCTGAACGCGGCTTCCCCTCTGCAACACGGCTTCAAAGCCAACAGACTCAGTTCAGAGGCAACGATTCACACCTTTCCCATACGATTCACGCCTTTCCCGTACGAACAATGCCTTTCCGCGCCGAATCCAGACGTGGGTCAACCATGACCTAAAGCTTGCCACTGAAAAGAAGCCTAAAACACCCTTTCCAAAAACAAAACTCTTTCTTCCACGTCGTTCAAGAAGCGAAAGCGCGCGCCAAGTTTGCTGTTGAAGCAAATCGGATGGTTTGCACGCGTTTCGGCGGGGCTTGTTCGGCTTCGTGGGCAGAAAGCACTTCTGCCACTTTTTGATGGAGTCTGGGCAATACGTTCGTAGCGTCCTTTTCAGGTATAGAGCTGTTGCAAACGATTCCTAGTGTGATGCTTCCTATAGGGTTTGGTAAGCAAAATGTTGGAGTTATTTCGTTTAGGGTTGTCTGTGAAGTCTGCGACGCACAGAAGATTATACGTAAATATTCTGAATATTGAGCACAACTAAAGGTGAAGGCTGTAATGAAAATTAGGAAAACGATAGGCAGGTTTCTGAAAAAGAATCGCGGTATGGTAGGTATTGAAGCTGCAATTGTGCTCATCGCTTTCGTCATTGTCGCTGCTGCCTTCGCCTTCATGGTCGTCAACATGGGTCTGTTCGCGACGCAGAGGGGAAGAGACACTATTCAGCAGGGTATATCACAGGTAAGCAGCCCGCTTCTGGTTGATGGCAGTATATATCTGCGGGCAAACTCGAGCAAGGTGGATGCAATGGTGATCCCGCTTAAGACGATTGGGACACAGTATGTTTCAATGACGCAGAACGCAACTGAGGTGACTTTGAGAGTGCAAAATCACACGGCGATAGCTGATGTTTATGAGGGAATAAACAGCACTAATCCCTACACAGTCCAGTTTGACACCCTTGTGCAGGGTGTGGGCAACAGCACAGGCGCACAGCTTTTCATAGGCAACGGTAACGGTGGTTCGGCGCTTGACTACACTGAAAAAGGTTTCTTGGTATTCTATTTCAATGGGACAGATCAAGCAGCGCAGGGAGAACATATCTACGTTGACATCCGGCCACAGAACGGTGCTCCACTCTCGGTCGAAGTCATCGTGTCCCCAGAACTTACAAATGGATGGCTTACTGTAGGAAGCTGACAAAACTGAACGGCACGTCACGTCTTTGTGTATCTATTATTGCTAGGAAAACTTTGCTAAATCGTCAGATGTTGGATAGGCTTGCTGAGCAGAACGTATGCTCACCAAGCGACATTGAATAAACTTTTTTTCAGCGGATGTTGTTTGTAGACGTTGCGACGCACAGAGTATTATATCGCAATAGTCAATACTCTTACGCACAGGTGAAAAAGAAAATGAGAATAAAGCAAACGCTAAGAAAACTACTGAAACAAAATCGCGGTATGGTAGGCATTGAAGCTGCAATTGTGCTCATCGCTTTCGTCATTGTCGCTGCTGCCTTCGCCTTCATGGTCGTCAACATGGGTCTCTTCGCCACACAAAGCGGCAAACAGACAATCCAGACGGGCTTGTCAGAAGCAAGTAGCCCTCTAGTTGTCGACGGAGACATCATGGTACACGGCAACACTACTGCTCCTTACTACGTTGACGCTGTCATGATCCCGCTGCAAGTTATTGGAGTCAGATACGTTCCAATGGATAACAGCTCAACCGAAGTTACCGTGACAGTCTCTGGTCAAAGCGCAATCGCCAATTGCTACGAGGGAGCCAACGCCGCTATCACAGCAGTCGTCGACCCATATAACAGCACATTGGACAACTTAGTCAGCAATGTGCAGGGCACAACGTTGTTCACAGGAACTCCAGCGGAAACAGCGTCAGTGCTGTTCATAGGCAATAGTAACAACAACACTTCGCTTGACAGCAATGAAAAAGGATTTCTAGTTATCGCCTTCGCACCACAGGACTGCGCTATTCACGGCCAAACTGTTTACGTACAGATTAGACCTGAGCAAGGTGCACCGCTCGCAGTGAGTTTCGTTGTTTCGGCCCAGTTAGCTCCAGGATGGAGCAGCGTAGGCAGTTAGGTGAGCTACAATGAATACCCTAATGCGTTGCATCCGTCGAAGGAATAAGCAAGGCATCGTCGGCATTGAAGCTGCAATCGTTCTGATTGCCTTCGTAGTGATAGCCGCAGCCTTGGCGTATGTCGTCATCAACATGGGTTTCTACTCGGCTCAGACTGCGAAGTCAACGATAAACAAAGGCATCAACGAGGCAACCAGCGCTTTGGAACTTGACGGCTACATAACGGGGTGGACAAGCAGCGACGGCACTAGCACCAACGTGACAGCTCTCGCTATCCCGTTGAAACTAGCGGTAGCTCAGGCACAAGTTGACATGTCTGGCAATACCGTAGTAGTTGCGGTGTCAGGTGCAAACTTCTCACTTGCCAACGTATACAATGGTTCAACAACTTCAACTGAAGTGGACATCATGGCCCTCGTAAACACAACGAATAGCAATGCGTGGACCGGAAGTACGCCAAATGCGACAGCCTTCCTATACAACGCTCCCGTACAGAATGAAACGGTTCTGCAGCAAAATGGTAAGGCATTCATGATCGTCTGGTTGGGACCGATATATGCGCTAAATTCGTACAGTTCGGTCACAGTTGAGATTAGAACCAGCGTAGGCGCAGCTTTGATGATACACAGAGACATACCAGGCGGACTACCCACAAACTCAACTATCGACCTCGGTTAGAAAATTTCCAGCCGAGATCATAACCGCCCACTTTTCTTTTATTTTTTTGAAATCACATAAATTCTGAGCTGATACCACGTTTATTTGAATCACCAAGAAAACTGCGAAGACACCGACAAAGCCAGCAGGTTCAATTCAAGTTGCTTGTCTAACCATGTACAATATAAGGTCGCCGAATTATCGTACGCTGTACGAAACGAAATGAGACGGAAGAAGGCATCGGCTTCTTTGAACAATAGGCTGAAGATATCTCAATTTGAATGGAATACTCCGCGAAAAAGTGCTTCCAACGATCGGGGCAAGCTAGAGCCTAGCGCGCGCGACGCAGGCGCTCAACTGGGGGGTTTTCATATCCTCAACAATCTGAGATAGAAACACTTGTGTCCACAACCTTCAACGGTTCTACGCATCACAGTGTTTAATATCGAGATTTGCCATCCGTCAAGGAGGACTTAAATAGGTGCTTCTTACATGCAGAAATCTAGTAGAGAACCAGCCATGAAGAAAACTCGAGCGCAAGTGCGTTTCTGGTCTGGAAATGAGGCGTGTGTTGAAGCTGCGATAGTTGCTGGATGTCGATTCTACGCTGGTTATCCGATTTCTCCGGCCAACGAGATTCCTGAACATCTCTCAGAAAGGTTACCGTTGATAAATGGCATCTTTATTCAGATGGAGGATGAGCTTGCTTCAATAGGGGCGGTGATGGGTGCAAGCTGGGCTGGAAAGAAGGCGATGACAGCTACTTCTGGACCGGGGTTTAGTCTCATGCAGGAAACGATCGGCTGGGGATTCATGACGGATACTCCGTGCGTGGTTGTTGATGTGCAAAGAGTCGGACCTGGCACTGGACAGGCTACGAAGTGTGCGCAGGGAGACGTTCAGCAGGCTCGATGGGGAACGCATGGTGACTACGCGGCGATTGCTCTTTCACCGAATTCGGCTCAGGAAATGTTTGAACTCACGATCAGAGCCTTTAATCTGTCCGAAAAGTACAGGACACCAGTCATTCTGCTAGCAGATGAGACGATTGCACATGTCAGGGAGCAGGTTTTTGTTCCGCCATTTGAAAGCATTGAAATCGTGAACCGGAAAAAGCCGAAAACAGGTGACAAAGCGTTCTTCGGTTTGGAAGAGGTTGCGCCGATGCCGTCGGTGGGTGATGGATTCAACGTTGCAGTGACAGCTTCGACTCACGATGAGTACGGCGTCCGTTTCACTCAGGATGCGGCAGTCCATCGAAGAATGGTGCAGGCTCTTAACGCCAAGATAAACAATCATGCAGACGACATCATTGAGGTAGAGAATTACAAGGTTGATGATTGTGATACTGGCATAGTTTCTTTCGGATGCACGTCGCGTGCCGTCTATGAAGCAATTGAAAATGCAGAAGCCCAGGGTTTCAACGTCGGCCATGTTCGTTTGAAAACGATTTGGCCATTTCCCGACAAAGCAGTAAAACGGTTGTCTGAAAGCGCGAAGAGGATAATTGTTCCCGAGATGAATTTGGGACAGGTCTGCCAAGAGGTTCAGAGGGTATCCTGCAGCTCGAAGGTTGTTCCCCTCAACAAGATTGGCGGGGGAGAGCTGATCACACCTGAAGAAGTATTAGCCAAAATTGCCGAGGGAGGAAACTGAGATGTCTGAGCCATTCTCATCTCGAAAGTTCATGAGAGACTTGAAGTTGCCGTTTTGTCCGGGTTGCGGACTATTCTCTTTAGGAGACACGTTCCTGAAGGCAGTTCACGAATTGGGTCATGAGGACCTGAGCAAGTTCTGCTTCACAAGCGGAATAGGCTGTTCGTCTTGGATTCCATCCCCGTATTTCATGGCGGATTCGGTTCACACTCTCCACGGAAGAAGCATACCGCCGGCCACGGCCATCAAACTCATCCGTCCAGATTTGAACGTGGTGGTTTTCGGCGGTGACGGAGACATCGTGGGAATCGGCTTAAACCACTTCATCCAAGCTGCGAGAAGAAACACGGACATACTTGTCATCATGGGGAACAACATGATTTACGGAATGACAGGAGGACAGGTAGCTCCCACGACACCTTTCAAAACGCGGACCACGACTTCTCCTTACGGAAGTTTTGAGCATCCATTAGACGCCACTAAGCTGGCTATCGCTGCGGGAGCGGCATATGCTGCACGTTGGACGACGGCGCACTTGGGCGAGTTGAAGGAAGCGATTAAGAAAGCGCTTCAGACGCAGGGCTTCAGGTTCATCGAAGTCGTCACGCACTGTCCAACGGCTTATGGTAGAAGGGCAGGGTACAAGGACATCGCGGAAATGTTGAAGTACTTCAAGGAGAACGCGGTGACAATCGAGCAGGCTGAGAAAATGAGCCCAGAGGACCTTGAGAGAAAAATTGTTGTCGGAGAAAACGTTGGTAGAGAGCGCCCGACACTTGTGGAAGCGGTTAACGCGATGATGAAGGAAGCAAGAAAAGATGCCAAACAAGACTGAAATAAGAATAGGCGGCAGCGGCGGACAAGGCGTCGTCTTGGCCGCGCAGATACTCGGAAAAGCCGCCGTTTTAGATGGAAAGAACGTTCTGCAAACACAGGCTTACGGGGCTGAAGCAAGAGGAAGCATGGCCAAGAGCGAAGTCATAATCTCGGATGATAAGATAGGGTTTCCTGCGGTCAGGAAACCGGATATACTTGTGGCCATGAGCCAAGATGCACTTAACGTGTTGTTAAAGGATCTGAAGGAAAATGGAACACTCATCGTGGACAGCACAAACGTCACGACGGTTCCTGAAACAAAAGCGAACACTCACAAGCTGCCAATCACCGAAACGGCGAAGAAAACGTTTGGAGAAGCCTTGTATGCGAACATGATCATGCTGGGCGTGTTCACAAAGATAACAAAGCTTGTCAATCCGAAGTCCGTGGAAGAAACAATCAGAGCAAACGTTTCAGCTAAAACAGTGGAGACGAACCTCAAAGCCTTCATGAAAGGACTAGAGCTTTAGGCGCGCGTCCTTCTCGACTATCTGAAGTGATTTTTGAAACGCCAAGGCGTTTAGAAATGGGTCAGACATAGCGGTCTTTGTTGGAAGCGGTTTTTGAACATCCAATTGATCTGAACCTGCAAGACATTAACAACGCACGCGCTGGCATCTTTGCTGGCAAAAGTTTATCACAAGTCACATGTAGAAGATGAAATGGAATTGACATGGAATACGAAATAGTCTGTTCAGTCTGCGGTCGTCCGTCTGATGATTTGCTTGACTATCGATGTTCCTCGTGTGGTCAACCGTTGGACGTGCGAGCTAGCCTCAAGTTTGAGAAAGCGAGAATTCTAAGAAAATGCTTTTCGGTTTGGCGCTACACACGATTCTTCCCCTACGTAGAGGAAGCAGAGGTTGTCAGTTTAGGGGAGGGTTGGACGCCGATGGTGAAGTCTTCAGGCAACGTGTATTTCAAGCTGGACAGTCTCAACCCAACTGGCTCGTTCAAGGATAGAGGGTCTACAATGATGATTTCAGCGATCGCCAGAATCGTTGAAAAATCTGGACTGTACATTTCTGAGGATTCTTCTGGAAACGCTGGTGCATCCATAGCGGCCTATGCAGCCAAAGCGGGGCTCAGAGCGAAGATTTACGTTCCTGAAACTGTTTCAGGGCCGAAGTTCAGCCAAATCCAAGCTTATGGCGTTGAAGTCACCAAGATATCGGGAAGTCGAAGCAGAGTTGCAGATGAAGCGCAGAAACCTGAGAAGGGAAAAGCCTACGTGGGACACATTCTTCACCCCTTGTTCAGAGACGGTATCAGAACCGTAGCTTACGAGATTGCGGAACAGTTTGATTGGCAGCCTCCTGAACGAGTTTACATCCCGGTGTCCGCGGGAACTCTTCTGCTGGGTATGTTGAGCGGCTTTGGACATTTGATTGACTCCAGCGTCATCGAATCAGTTCCGAAAGTTGTGGCTTGCCAAACACGTCAAATCTCACCTTTGTACCACCGTTTCAAAGGTCTACGATACACTCCGCCTGAAAAGATAACGTCTGTCGCCGACGCCCTCGTCAGTGTGAACCCGCCTCTGCTTGAACTCATGTTCTCAAAGCTGAAAGAAGCAGAAGGAGACGCCGTTATGGTTGAAGAAAGCGAAATCATGCAAGCTTTCACTGAGCTGGCCCGAAAGGGCTTTTTTGTTGAACCCAGCTCTGCAGTTGCGTACGCAGGGTACAAGAAACAGCTTGCGACTGGCGAAGTGGCACCGGAAGACACGGCTGCAGTAGTTTTGACGGGAAACGGTTTGAAAACGATGACCAAACCGGTTTCGTAGTGGTCTCCGTGAGCTTATGCTTAAAAATCTTGTTTTGGACTGATCCGTTCAGAAAAACTTATATGTTGAAGCTGTTTTTGTTTGTGACGCATTGAGGAGGTTATAGAAATTGTCACAACAATCAGCTGGCGGTGTTCCAGTTCTAGTGCTGAAGGAAGGTTCAAACCGTTCAAGAGGAAAAGAAGCGCAGAACACGAACATCGAGGCTGCAAAAATAGTCGCTGAAGCAGTGAAAAGCTCTCTCGGACCTAAGGGCATGGATAAGATGCTTGTCGACAGTTTCGGCGATGTTACCATAACGAGTGACGGGCGCACCATCTTGGATGAAATGGACATTCAGCACCCAGCGGCAAAGATGATGGTTGAAGTTGCCAAGACGCAGGACAACGAGGCTGGAGATGGAACGACAACGGCGGTAATCATATCTGGCGAATTGCTCAACAAGGCGCAGGAACTCATCGAGAAGAATGTTCACCCCACAATCATAATCGACGGGTACAAGAAAGCTTCAGAAAAAGCACTGGAAATCTTGGAGAAAATCGCCATCAAAGTGGACTTGAGCTCTCAAGAGTATCTAAAGAAGGCCGCAATGACGTCGATGGCCAGCAAGCTGGTTGCAGAGCATAAGGAATACTTGGCAGACTTGGCCGTCAAATCGATTCTTGCGGTTGCGGAGAAAGACGGAGAAAAGTACAAAGCGGACGTGGATGACGTCAAGGTTGAGAAGAAACCAGGTGAGTCTGTAAAGGATACGCAGCTAGTCCAAGGCATCGTCCTGGACAAAGAGATTTCACACTCAGGAATGCCCAAGCGAATAGAAAAAGCAAAGATAGCATTGTTGGATGCGGCTCTGGAGATTGAGAAGACAGAGTTCGATGCCAAAATTAACATTGAAAGCCCTGAGCAGATGGAAGCGTTCATAAAGCAAGAGGAAGACATGCTCCGCGACATGGTTGACAAAATCGTCAAAACAGGCGCAAACGTGGTTCTCTGCGAAAAAGGCATCGATGACATGGCCCAACACTTTCTTTCAAGGAAAGGAATAATCGCAGTAAGACGTAACAAGAAGTCAGACATGGAAAAGCTTGCAAAAGCAACTGGAGGAAAAGTGGTTTCAAGCTTGGACTCAATAACGGCAGATGATCTGGGCTACGCGGCACTTGTGGAAGAGCGCAAGATTGGCGACGACAAAATGACGTTCATAGAAGGTTGCAAGCACCCCAAAGCAGTCACGATTCTAATCAGAGGTGGAACACAACGCATAGTGGACGAGGCAGAAAGATCCCTGCACGATGCACTCTGTGTGGTCAGAGACATAGTCCAAGAGCCCAAAGTCGTTGCTGGCGGAGGTTCACCTGAGCTTGAAGTATCACGCGGACTGAGGAAGTATGCTGAGACGCTCCCGGGAAGGGAGCAGTTGGCAGTCGCTGCTTTCGCTGAAGCCCTTGAAGCTATTCCAACAGTGTTGACAGAAAACGCTGGTCTGGACCCGATTGACATACTCTCTGATTTGAGGTCAAGGCACGAGAAGGGTGAGACATGGGCGGGGATAGAGGTCAACTCTGGAAAAGTGCAGGACATGAGCAAAGCCAACGTCATTGAACCCTTATCCGTCAAGAAGCAGATAATAAAATCGGCAACAGAAGCAACCACGATGCTGTTGAAGATCGACGATGTGATAGCGGCTGGAAAAATGAAGACTCCTCCGGGACCCCTAGGAGGAGGCCCACCGGGCGGTGGTTACCCGGGCATGGGGGAGTATTAGGACACGTCAGAAAAAATCACGATTGGACCGCCAAAAATTACTCGGTTCGAGAAGGCAAGAATAGTGGGGGCTAGAGCCCTCCAAATATCCATGGGAGCACCGATACTCGTCGACGTTTCAGAAGGCTTCTCAGGACCCATAGACATAGCATTAAAAGAGCTTGCAGCAGACATATTGCCGATGACTGTTAGGCGGACATTGCCCGATGGAACGTTCCAAGACATTCCGTTGAAATGGCTTCTTACCGAGCGTTAGACGCTCTTCTTTTCTTTGTTTTTCAGTCTTTGTTCTGCTGTTTTTAGTGTTTCTCTAATTTTCGCCCAGTGTGCGCCTTGCCAGTAAACTTGGCTACAGTTTGGACATTGCCAAAACTCGGAGTAATGTTCAAGAGTGTTTTTCTCAACTTTGCCGGCTACATCCTTTTGGGGAATGGGATTAACTGTGGTGTTGCATTTGGGACATCTGGAGGTTGCCATGTCTATCTCAAGCTTGATGTTGTACCTCTGGGCGAGCTCTGCCAGTTTTTCTTCCCTTGTTTGTCCTTGGACGTAGAAGGCGTCGACTTTTTTGGCGACAGCATGCTGGTAAAGTTGAAAATCTCTCGTGAGCAGGATCCTATGCTCTCGGTTGGCGGTTGTTAACAGTTCAGAGTCACTCATGATGTTCGAGTACTCCACGTCGTGTCCCATCATCCTTAACCACCGAGCCAGTTTGCCGAGCATTCCATCAGCCACAAACTTCAAGAGGCTGCTCTCTCCGAATTGTTTCTCCGAATTATTCGACCGCTTGCAGGTTTCGCCACGATTTCGTCATCTTCCATTATCAGCTGGCCTGCAACGAAAGTCTTGACTGGTCTTCCTGTAACCTCGCGGCCGTCGAACGGTGAGAACTTGGCTTTTGAATGGAACTCTGACGCGTCGATCCTGTATTTTCTGTTAAGATCTACGACGGTCAGATCAGCATCGTATCCTTCTTTCAGACAACCCTTAGTTTTTAGCTTGAACATTTTCGCAGGGTTTTCACACATCAATCTAACCACGTCGCCAATTGAGATTCGGCCACGCCGAACCTCGGTGAGAAGAAGCGGAAGCGTCGTCTCCAAGCCCGGTATACCAACTTTCACTTTCCAAATGGACTCTGCTTCCTTTTCTTTGAGAGCGTGTGGCGCATGGTCTGAACTTATCACGTCTATCCCGCCGCTTGCAACAGCGTTCCACAGCGCCGTGATGTCATGTTTTTCACGAACGGGCGGCATAGTCACGCCCAACGTTCCGATTCTTTTCAAATCCTCATTGCAGAGCAGTAGATTGTGAGGCGTTGTTTCACACGTTAATGAAAGCCCAGACTTTTTGCCATCGATTATCTTTCTCAATCCTGCCTCAGTGCTTACGTGACAGAAATGCAGGTGAACATTGACGGATTTTACAAGTTTCAACAAATGTTCGATAGCCTTCACTTCCACGTCTTCAGAGTGCGCCTTCAAGAAGGCGTTGACGTCATTGCGGCCGGCGCTCTTGAGCTTATCTTCATTTCTCTTCAGAGTCTGCGAGTCCTCAGCGTGGACAGCAGTCAGAGTATCCAAGCTGCTAACAGTTTTGAATGCTTCTACAATAGCTTGGTCACTGCGAATGTCCAGCCCGCCGACCTGTTCAGCCATGTAAAGCTTGAAGCCGATAGCACCCTCGTTCACAATTCTCGAGATTTCAGAGTTGTCTCTTGGAAATTCAGAATAGAATCCTACGTTCACCAAAACATTCTTTTCAGCAACCCTAATTCTGTTTCTGAGAGTTTCAACACTCATGGTTACAGGGTTATTGTTGGGCATGTCAAAAACCGTTGTCATCCCTCCCGCAGCCGCTGCCGCTGTGCCACTGCCAAACTCTTCTTTGTACGCTTTGCCCTCATCTCGAAGATGGACGTGCACATCGAACAAGCCTGGCAAAACGAGAAGATTCTTCAGGTCGACCCTTAAATCTGATTTAGGCATGTTGGTTTCTCTGCCTATCTTGAAAAGTTTTCCATCGTCAATTGCCACGCTGCAATCCACTATTGCCTTGTTAATGTAGGCCTTTGCATTAACCAAAACAGTGTCCACGATCAAACTTGCACCACTTCTCTCACCTGAATAACATCGAACAATACGTTAAAAGTTTGCTCAGTCAGCCCCGCGATTTTTGTGTGGTTGCGCAGGAAGACTTCAAACCTAACGCGCGCTTTTTCCGGTAACATTCTGCTGTTCGAAATACCGCTTAAATCACCGTTTCAGTTTGATTAATCAAGTTGGATAGCTGAGGTAGAAGAATGCCGCAAGCGAAGTGCCCCAAGTGTGGAGCAAAAATAACGCCGTGTGCCTTGGGTTTTCCTCATGAGAAGGTATTTGTGAAGGTTTGTACCAACTGTGTTAAACTCAAATTGTCTGATCAACTGCGGACTCTGAAGGATTTTTGATCATCGTTGGCTTTGTTCCCTAGCTCGCCAAAGGTTGAAGCGCGCGCTGCCATAGTGGGGAGGGTACTTAAAATTGAAGAATCGAAATCTTACGATAACATCAGAGCTTCGACAAATGTATTAGTGGCGGTTCATTCGATTATCTTGAAGAAGTCTCTCTCGGTTATTATGCCGACGAGCTTCTCGTTCTTCACGACGGGCATGGCTCCGATGTTCTTTTCTCGCATCATCTTCGCTGCCTGACCCACGTCGACGTCTGGTTCTACCGTTGTCACCGCTTTCGAAGCTATTTCGAGCGCTGGGTTGTTTAGCACTTGAATGATTGTGCCTGACCGTAGGTATGCGAAGGCTTCTCCGCAGCCGAAGAACCGCACGATGTCCATCGCCGTGATGATTCCTGCAACTCTGCCGTCGACCACTATGGGCAACCGTCTGAAGCCTTCTCCAGCCATCGTCTTTTCAGCTTCGAAAATCGTTGTCTTCGGCAGCGCAGTAACCACTTTTTCGGACATGAGTTGAGCCACGGGGATGCCGCTTGTACGGTCTGCGAAAAGGTTCACGATGTCTCGTTCGGTGACTATGGCCTTCACGGCTCCCTCATTGTCCACAACTGGCAGCCCGCCTAGGTTCGATTCCTTCATGGCGGCTATGGCTTGGCTTATCTTCGCAGAAGTTTTCACCGACGTGACATCCCGCGTCATAACGAGTTTCACGGGTTCGTTGATGGCCTTGAAAAAGTTGCCGCCGAACTTGAGCTGAACCAGCTCGAACTTTTTGCCTCCGCCCAGATAGTCCACGAAGTCTGTGGCAGTCACGATTCCCTCCAGATGTTTGGTGCCAGGATTAGTTATGGGTAAGCGTCGGAATCCTTTGTTGGCCATCAACTGTATTGCATCGTAAATCGGTGTGGTCGGCGCCACCATGGCAACGGGGCTCTTGGCAACCGTGAGAATTTCGCCGTCACGCTTCTTCGCCCTGCGAGCTTTCAAGTCGACAGGTCCTTTGCCTCTTATCCTCCTCCTGTAGCCGTCTTTGCTCAAAACCTGTTCCTCACTTCACTGTCAACCTTACGATGTCCTCACGGTCAACTATGCCTACAAGCCTGCCTTCTTTATCCTTAACAGGAACTCGCCCCACATTCTTCGAAACCATAACCTTTGCCACTCTGATGGCCTTCACTGAAGGTTCCACAGCAACCACGTTTGTCTTCATCACGGAAGAGATTTTCGGCGAAAACCGTCCCTTCTTGGATTCAAATGTGGGCAACACGACGCCGCTTTCCAGCAGATCCTTGTGCGTCACGATGCCCACTAGGCAATCTTTGTTCACGACTGGAAGGCCAGCGAAGCGCGTCTTCTGCATCAACCGCCAGATCTGTTCAACTTCGTCATCCGGCGAGCATGTTACGACTTTCCTAGTCATTATTGTCGAGACGTCTTTGGCGTATTTTTCCGGGTTCGTCTGAACTTGTTTTTCGATGTAGCTCTCCAGCCCCAAAACGCCACGACAAGTCTTGTCATCATTAGAGGTGACAACAGGCGCGCACCACACGTCCACCTTGAGCATGGTTTTGACGGTTGAGTCTAATTCGTCGCTCACAGATGCCACATGCTTTGCAGGGGTCATTATGCCCTTGGCAAGAATCGGGCTCACGGACGAGGATATGGTCATCACGTCGCGCCTGCTTATCTTCCCGAGAAGCTTTTTGTCTCCGTTCGTCACGGGCAAGATTCTAAGGTTGAAGTCGCGAATCAATGCACGGGCTTTCGTAGCTGGCTCGTCCATGTAAATGGACGGTTGCTTCCCATCCATCAGTTCCTTGACCTGCAAAAGGCGTTTCTCACTCCTCGGGTTCCGCGAGTTCCCCTTTGCAGTCTTCGCAAAGGTATTCACCATTCACTTCGTTGAGGTTGTCAGACCACATTCCACAATGATCACAGTACCCCGTGAACGGCGCTGACTCTGGGTGCTCTTCTTCAGCCATGTTCTCGCCCTCAATGAGGGCTTTCTCCTGGATGATTTCTAAGAGCTCAGGCATCACGCCGAGAACGTCCTTGCTTGAGATAATGCCCACAAGTTGCCCTTTGTAGATGACGCCGAGTCGTCTAATGTTCAACCGGTTCATCCTTCGAGCAGTGTCGGTTACTGTGGCGTCAGGTTCAATGGTGATGAGCGGCGACGTCATAACCTCCTCCGCCTTAACATTGTCAGGTTTGACGTTTTTGGCCAGAACACGGATGACAAGGTCTCGTTCGGTTATGATGCCGACGGGTTTTCCCTCTTTGTTAGTGACTATCATGCAGCCCAGCTGATGCTTATCCATGAGTTCTGCGACGCGGTTTGCCGGCGCGCCTTCTTCTATGGTGATGGCTGGGCTGCTCATCACGTCTTTGACGAGCATTTTAGGTCTCAACCCAAGTTCAGACATACATTTCAACCACGCAGATAGCCATTTAATGATACGGTTTGACTTCAATCAACTCAGAAGATGCGGATCAATTTAAGACTTGCTAACTTCCGATCAGAATAGGGACAGCAGGTTTCTGTGCTGCGCGGCTTGCGCCAAATCTTATATGCCTTCGCTTGCAGATTCAGTTCACGTTGAGAGGCAGTTCATGCGTGTTGAGAACTAACGTTGATAGGCTTGTGAGACTCTCGGTGGTAGGCGAGGTTGCCAGCCCAGTTTTCGGGAGAAGCGTTTACAGGGTCTCAGCCCAGGGCGACCCCATGGTTTTGCCAGGCGTGGGCGGCATCACATATAACATTCGAGTGGGCGATCCTGCCTGCGGGTGGGAAGCTGACCACGTTGAGCCAGGCGTCAGCCTTGAAAACAAAGAGAATGATCCTCGGTTTGGGCAGGGCGCGAACGCCGCGTTCAATGTGCTCTCTTGCGTTGGAAATGACGCTGTAGCTGTGACAGGCGAGGCGAAGGGCGCAAGCGGCGTCGTAACAGGGAAACATGGCGGCATCGACCATGTGCTCGTAGACCTTGAGCCCGAAGCCGTGGAGAGGCTCATGCTAGGCGACAAGTTTCTAGTCAAAGCTTTCGGTGTGGGGTTGAGACTCTTGGACTTTCCAGACATAACGGTCATGAATATGGATCCGCGTTTTCTTGAAGCGTTAAACCCTGAGGCCAGAGGTGATAAGCTGGAGGTACCAGTCACCCATGTGATTCCCGCAGCGATCATGGGTTCAGGCATAGGCCAAGACCACACGTACTCAGGCGACTATGACATTCAACTGTTCGACAAGAAGGCGAGAAAACAATACAAGCTTGACAACCTGAGGCTCGGCGACATCGTAGCCATCACCGACGCAGATCACACGTTCGGAAGGATTTACAGGCAAGGCGCAATTTCCGTAGGCATTGTCGTGCACACTAACTGCGTATCGGCGGGCCACGGGCCAGGGGTAACAACATTGTTCACGTCGCGCACAGGAAAAATCGTGCCCAAAATTGATGCGAAAGCCAACATCGCGACTCTGCTGAAGCTGAAACGTGCCAAGCCGAAAAGCCAGATGCGAGTGTTGAGAGAGCCTCGTGTTTGAGCGTTCAAGCTCTGTTCTTCTTAGACTTAACAGGGTTGACGTAAGGCTCTGTTAACTTGATTGGTGATTGTTCTTCGTGTTAACACTCGGGTGATAGCTCGTGTTTTTGTGTTATTCAAATCGAAATTCTTAAGTTGATACAAGTTAAATATGCTAGACTGCTAACCTATTCTTCGCTACTCTGGCCAGTGATGCGTATGACGAAATGTCCAAAATGCGAAACTGAAATGGAGCCTAAAGGGCAGCTAGCCAACGACTCTAGGCAACCAGACTTCATAACAGCCTTTTATCAATGCCCAAAATGCAAGAATATTGAAATGCAAAGAGTTGTCGTCGAGCGCAGACACACTTTAGGTGGCAGAACACTTCCCAAGGAGCATTGGGCACCATCAAAAGGATAGCTCCCCTTTCTTTTTTTGATTTACTTCGTTGTTTTTCTGCTCGCATTTTGAGTAAGGGTTAACCACTTGTTCTTTCCTTCCACTTTGATTCCGCAAGCCTCTGCGGGGGTCTTTCCATCTAAGCCTTCGTGTTCTCTTATGAAGTTATGAAAGATTTGATAGCCAGTGAGAGAGAGAGCGCGCTAGGGTAGGTAGATTTTTAATTCGTTCTGAAAAGAAAAGAAGAATCCGAACAAGGCTGCGGAGAAAGTTGCAAACAGAACCCTGATTGCCAGATTGTTGCGTATGTGTTTCTGAAGCTCTCTGCGCTCTGCTCATATTCTTTCAGAAGGCACTGAACCCTGAGTTCAAGAATCTTGTCCTCAGACATGACATATTCTTGTTCAAGAGATGCTGTTAAGCCTTTTTATGTAGCTATCACCCGACAGTTAACACGTTTACGAATCACCCTTCAAGTTACCAGAACCTTGACGTAAAAATAGATATATATGCGGCATGTTCATTGTTTGCTCAAGGATAACGTAGGTGTAATTAGGTTGCCGTCTAAGCGTAAGAGTCGCGGCAGAGCCAAAGGCGGAAAGGGCAGTAGTGGTACTGTTCAATGCGCCAGCTGCGGAGGACTGGTGCCTCGGGACAAGGCCAAGAAGGTTACGAAGAGACTTTCTTTCGTGGATTACGCGTTGGCCAAGGAGCTGCGGCAGAAGGGCACGTACATTGCGGTCCCGTCTGACACGAAATATTATTGCATTTCATGCGCCGTACACCGTGGCGTCGTGAAGGTTAGGGCTGAGAGCGAGCGTCGTTTCCGCACGCGACCAGGAAGACGTTAGGTTCAAGTTTCTGTTTTCTTTGTCTTGCCGTAAACGTAGAGGCTTCTTTGGAGAACTGTTAGGTTTGAGAGTATTGCCAGCAGAATGACTGCAGTGTTCATCACGGTTGCAGGTGTCCAAAACACTGCTATCAATGTTGCTGCGAGCAGTATTATCATGCGTTCAGCTCTTTCTGCTAGTCCGATGGATTCCATTTTGATTCCAGCTGCTTCTGCCCTTGCTCGGCTGTAGCTGACGAGTAGTGAGCCGACTATGGCGATGATGCCCCAGCGAAGGTCGCATAGACCGCCTAAGATTATGCCAAAGTAGACGGCGGCGTCGGCGTATCTGTCTAGTACGGAATCGAAAAAGCCGCCGAAAACCGTTGCCTGTCCATAAAGCCTCGCAACCACTCCGTCTAGAGCATCGCAGAAACCTGAGAGCAACAGCAGAACGGTGGCGAGTGCAAGATAAAGAGGCTGGTTTTGCCACTCGTAATAGGCTAAGGCTGCGAGGAAAGCCAAGATTAGGCCTGCACCTGTTATCCTGTTAGGTGTTAGGCCCACCCTGTGGGCGGCCTTTGCTTGGGTTGCAAGCATCTGCTGGACTTTCTGCTTTAGTTTTGTGAGCATTTGCGGTTGTTTCTCCAGCAATTCCTATTTATTCAGGGATATGTAAAGAAGTTGAGTTAAAAGGTGTTTGGAATGATTAATGTTACCACGGTTAAGGTTGACGGCAAGGTCTGCATGGGCTTAAAAGTTGATTTGTCCGAAAGTCCACCACTACTCATGATTGTTGCAGAGAAGGGATTCGTAATGTGCGGCTTCCTGGGCATGGAAGCAGCTGAAAAATCGGGAGCCACGGCGGCCATGGTTAGTGGGGTGAAAATCTTCGAAGACGTACTCAACGCACAGGTCAAAGCCACAACGACCAAGGCAAAAAACTTGGGCGTCAAAAACGGAATGAAAGGCTCTGAAGCCTTGAAGCACCTGTCCTAGGAGAAGGCTTCCAGTTTTCTCCAGAGAGCATAGCTCTACTACGCTTTTCAGAGGCAAAAGACACGCACGCTAACCACAAGAGTCTCTTCTAGAAGAATAATCCACAAAGGATAATTGCACGCATAATCCTCATCTAAGCGCTGCTAGAGTTGTCTAGAAATGGGACGAAGAATATTTTGTGACGAATGTGGAAGAGAGTTGGAGCTGTCGCAATCGGTTCAGTTGCTGGAGCGAGAATTGTGCTGCGATTGCTGCAAGAAGATAGTGAAGGCAAGATAGGGACACTCTGGACACATCTTGGTAATAGAAGTGAACGACCTTTGGCGCGGGATGCAAAGTGCTTGAAAATGTGCGCGTTTACTTCGTGCGGTCTTTCTGGTATGATTTGACCAGTTTGGTTATCCCTTTTTCCAGAGTGGATTTTGGTTTGTATTGAAGTATTCTCTTCGCCTTTTCGATGGAGGCATAGCTGTGTTTGATGTCTCCTTTTCGGGGGTTTTTGTAGATGGGCTTCAGTTTTTGTTTGCCCAATTTTTTCTGGAGGCTCAGAACGAGCTCGTTTATTGTGTGGGGTGTGCCGTTTGCAATGTTGAATGTTTCGCCTACTGCTTTCTTGGTTTTTAGGGCGAGCATGTTGGCTTCGACAACGTCTTCAACGTAGACAAAGTCTCGGGTTTGATTTCCGTCTCCGAGAATTGTTGGGCGTTGGTTATTCAAAAGTTTGTTCAGGAATATTGTGGTTGCACCGCTGTAGACGCTGAATGCTTGTCTGGGGCCGTAGACGTTGAAGTATCGGAGGCAAACTGTTTCTAAGCCATAGTTGAGATGAAAGACTTTTGCATAGTTTTCTGCCGCCAATTCGGCTACGGCGTAAGGAGAGACGGGGTTTGATGCTAGAGTTTCCAGCACAGGTAGCGTCTCTGTGTTGCCATAGACTGAGGCTGAAGAAGCTTGAACGAAGCGTTTCACTCCTGAGTCGAGGGACGCTTTGAGAAGGTTTAATGTTCCGCCCACGTTTACCTCGTTTGCCAAAATTGGATCTTCAAGGGAACGGGACACGCTGACCACCGCGGCTTCATTGAACACGGCATCCACGCCCTTGATCAAACGGTTGACGAGGTCGCGGTTCCTCACGTCACCTTGGACGAACCGAAAGTTTCTGTCACCTTTGCATTGTTCGATGTTCTCTGGTTTTCCTGTGTAGAGATTGTCTAGCACGATGACTTCTGTGTCTTGATTCAGAAGTTTGTCCACGATGTGGCTTCCTATGAAGCCCGCCCCGCCTGCAACGAGAATGCGAGAAAACCTGCTCACTCTTACGGTACACCTTCTGTCTTTCTCTCTTTTCCGAGCAAGGAGGATATAACGGTTATTGTGCGATCAGAAACTGCGACAACTCTTTGTGTCGCTTGTTTCAAGCTAGAGTACGTGAACCAAAGCTTCATCCACGGACCGCAAAGCATAGTTGAACAGAAAGAGAATAACTAGCACGAATATTAATGTCTTGAATCTGTGAAGGTTCCTGTCGGTTTTGAACCAGCTTCTCACAATTTCAAGCTTGCTGATTATCCAGACGAGTCCTGCGGCGGCTTGAATTTGAATTGGGATGAGGTAGAGGAAACGGTAGTAGTATGGGTCGGGAGAAACGGCCAATAATGCCAAGGAAGGAACCGCTATCCACAAAATCATTATCTTGTTGAATCTTTCTGCAAAGTCAAACATGGAAAAGACGCCTACAACCGCCAACAGTACCAGAAGCGGGTTCCCAAACAGGCCTCCCACGTATGATTGAACGATCGTGGCAAGGTTGTTTTGAAGGTTCAGAAAGTTTGAAACGCTGATGCCTGAGGCGACTTCAAACAGGTTTCCTCCTTCCGCGCTGCTTAAGCTTTTTCCAAACGGTGCTAGAGCATAGGCCGTGTAGAAGAGGAAGTTGGATGTCAGAAGCAAAGTCAATAGGAGTATCTCTCTCTTCCTTTTCGACGTCTTTCTTATGAGTGTCCATGCGAAATAGAGGAGCAGAATCGCCATCAAAACGTCCCAAGTGTATGGATGAGTCAGAAGCACAGACATGCCTATGACCGCTGACGCTGCCATGAATTTCCAAGATTGTTTTTCGGAGCCTTTAAGCAAGAAAACCAGCAGGAGAAGAGACTCAATGATGGCCACCCAATTTGCAATGAAATACCCGAACACACCCACTGTAAACTGAAAGGAAAAGGATGAAAAAAGCGAGGACACCAATGCTGCGAGCTCGTTCTTGGTTCCAACCTTAACAAACCAGTAAACAGCTAGACAGAGGCATACTGCAAGGATTGTGGGCATCATCCTGACGACAGTTTCAGGCGACGATCCGGTTGCGATTTGGACGACGTACATGAGCAGAATGGGAAGCGGCCTGTCCGTGTTGAAAGCGGTCTGCGGCCCTTTTTGGCTTGCATTGTTTAGCCAATTGTGGTATTCTATGGAGTCTGATCCGACTAGGGTTGAATTTGGAAGGTGTGTGTAGGGGTAATACGAGATGAAGGCGGCGGTTGCCAACGCGAGAAGCAAGGCGAAGGTCAAGTGTTTGCGGTTCAGCTTGAATGTTGAATCTGCATCGGGTATGCGAGATAGACGAGATCTTTTCAATTTTCAGTTTTGCGCGCTTCAGCGTTGTGATTTTCGGCAGTATGCGCTTCAAGGCTGGAATCCATATCCAGCTGTACAGGAAGAGAAGAAACAGCCACGGCGTTAAGGGGTATAACACGTTGAAAAGGTGAAGGTCGATTGTGGGGAATATCCAACGCCAACTGGATCGGAAGGGGGCTTCATAGGCGAGAAGGTTGAATATCCACGACGACGCCGAGGCGATTTCAAAGAGTATCAGCAGACCTGCAACGCACGACAAAATAATTGAAGCCGCTTCCTTCCTTCCAGTCACTAGGTAGCCGTTGCAATAGTAAGTTGATAGAACGGCTATAGCGAGTCCTGCGGAAATAGCGAGAAAGTAAGCTATGCCTTCGTTGACTTGAAAAACTGCAAGCGAGGCTAGCAGAAGGAGGAAGGGCAGTATTGTCCAGCGGGGAAAGCTGAAGTCGCGTAATGCTTTCACCAGAAGCATTTCCAAAACTGCCAGCAGCAGTGAGACAATCCATATTGACAGATCCGCTGTAGGCGAGAAGACTACGATGTTGACGGTTTTGGGAGAATAAAGGAGGTAGAACCTGATGTCTAAGAGGTTTATGAGTTTGAAGAGCCCGAACAGAACAGTGACCGCCGTGGCCATAGTGGCTAGAAAAAAGTTTAGCAGCAAGCCTTCTTGGTGGATTAGTTTTGGCATTGACGATTCGGCAACGTTTAAGTAATTAATGCTTTCATATAAGCATGGAGAAAGGAAGAAAATGAAGTCCAGGCTAACTAAGTCAATAGTGATTTCTGTTTTAATCGCAAGTGTGCTTGCAGCCTCTTACGTAGGCTTCACGGCAGTCCTTGCAGCCCCCACTCATAGCTTCACGTTGACACTTACAGGTACGGCTTACGATCCGCACAACCACGTGCACGTCAATATCGCTCTGTCCGTAACAGGCACAGCCAATGGGAAACTGAAGACTGAAATAGATCTATACGTGAAAGGCGGAGACGTCAGCGTAAACAAGTATGGAACCTTCTCTGTTTCACATGGTAGTGGAGAACTGGTTGCATTCTGTCATTACATCGCACTGTACATATGGTTGACTCCCAAGTATGGAGGAAAAATTGCACTCTGGTGCCTGTCCGGCAAAACTGGAAAGTTGTCCGGCCAAACACTACAGGTTTCACTGGACGCAAGACACATTATACTTCCAATGAAAGGCTATCCCAGACTTGACGACCTAGATCTGAAGGGAACAATAACACCCGTCTACTAGCTTCCATCAGAGTCGCGCGCTGTACTCCAACCGTTCTTGACAAGTATTTGCAGCGGGTCGAGCGAGGTCATTTCCCCATCAATTCTTGACGCGCGCGCGGAACCTTGTGCGCAATAATTATATCCTGCCCTTCAATCAGCTTGTGAAATATGGGAGAGCCTCCGCGCAAGAAGAAGTCGAAGCTTCTGATGTTGATCGTTGTGGCAGTTGTTGCGCTCATCGTTACTTCTGTCATTTTATACCGTTTGTATGCGGGGACTTCGTCCACGTTTCAGTTGAATGATCCTGCAAACGACGTGGTGGTGAGTGCAGGAACAAACTATCCGGGGATGATTGACGTGGTCAGTGCAACGTTGAACGTTAATGGAACAATGTTGGATGTAACTGTCAACGTGGCGGATTCAGTTTCCACTCTTGGCAACGGAGAATACGCGCAGTGGAATGTGACGTTAATCTTGGAAAACGATACTGACGTTTTGAAGACTTACGTGATAAGCGTGAACATGACAACTCAGCTGACGGGTTCTATTGTTGATGTGGATTTGGGAACGCTGCAAACCTGTCAGGTTAGCTATTACAAGAACAGCTTAACTGCGGTTGCATCCGTGAGTGAGCTTGGGGGCACGAAAGTGATTGAATGGGGCATCCTTACCACTTATGAAAGCTTTTCGGGAGGCGAACTGATTACGAGTGCTTCTGACATAGCTCCTGATGAAGGCCTTCAACGAACCGTCCTCGGATCATGACGCACGCTTGAAATTAACCGCAAAATTGATAATAGTCTTGCTTAAAATAAGACGTTAATTCTTCCGCTTACTGCATAAGCGCGCGCTTTGGATCTAGAAGAGAACAATAGGCAAGGGAAAGCATCCTTAAGAAGGTCAACACATTTAATCTTATGGGAAAATATGAAAACTATTGAAGAACTAAAAATGATATTAATAGAACACAAAGGAGAACTCAGAGGAAGGTTTAAAGTTAAAGAAATAGGGATTTTCGGCTCTGCCGTCAGAGGAGAAAGGAAGAGAAGAAGCGATATTGACATTCTTGTTGATTTTGAAGAGGGAGCAGACCTTTTTGACCTAGTGGGGCTTTCTCTGTTTTTAGAGAGAAGATTGAAACAGAAGGTGGATGTCGTTCCAAAAAGAACCTTAAGAGAAGAGATTAAGGAATCAGTCTTAAAAGAAGTTGTTTCTTTATGAGAAGAAACTACAGAATTTACTTCAAAGACATTCTAGAGGCGATGGAGAGCATTGAAAAGTTTGTTGGGAATATGAGTTTTGAAGAATTTAGAGCAGATGATAAAACTACAAGTGCAGTCATAAGGAAATTTGAGATAATAGGGGAAGCGACAAAGAAAATTCCTGAGACGATGAGAAAGAGACATCCCAAAGTTCCATGGAAAGAAATGGCTGGAATGCGAGATAGACTGATTCATTTCTATTTCGGTGTTGACAACGAACTCGTTTGGGAAACAGTTAAGAAAAGAATACCAGAGGTAAAACTTTTAATCAATGAGATTCTGGAAAAAGATTAAAACGCGCGGTGCGCGTTAGCCAGTTCCGCGCGTGCTAACGTTAACCGTGACTGTCAACGGGCGGGATCCGGTTTCTGTTCTTGGGGATGGAGAAAACGCCCAGTGGAACGTAACGTTGATTTTGGAAAATGACGCGGATTTTCTGAAGACCTATGAGATAAGCGTGAACATGACAACTCAGCTGAAGGGTTCCGTCGTGAAAGTGGACTCGGGAACGGTGCAAACCTGCCAGGTTGACTACTGCAAGAACAGCTTGACCGCAGCAGCAACCGTGAGTGAGCTTGCAGGCACCAAAGTGATTAAATGGAACATCCTCACCACTTATGAAAGCGTTTCGGGAGGCGAACTGATTACGAGTGCTTCTGACTTGGCTCCTGATCAAGGCCTACAACGAACCGTCCTCGGAACATGACAGACCAACCTGCAAAGCGCGCGCGGAGAGAAGTGAAGCTCAAGATGAAGATTTCAATAGTTTTGGGAACTCGGCCGGAGATTATCAAGTTCTCGCCGATCGTTCGAGAATGCGAGCGTTTAGGACTAAACTACTTTATTCTGCATACTGGGCAACACTACTCGTACAATATGGACAGGGTTTTCTTTGAGGAGCTTGGGCTGCCTGAGGCGAAGTACAATTTGGATGTTGGTTCGGGTAGTCACGCGGAGCAGACTGGAAAGATGCTTGTGGGCATTGAAAAGGTTCTTCTGAAGGAAAGGCCTGATGTGGTTTTGGTTGAGGGAGACACAAACACGGTCATCGCTGGGGCTTTGGCGGCGGTCAAGATTGGCATGAAAGTTGGGCACGTTGAGGCTGGTTTGCGCAGTTATGATGGTGAAATGCCGGAGGAAATCAACAGGGTTTTGGCAGATCACTGTTCGCATTTGCTGTTTGCACCCACTGAAAAATCTAGGCAGATACTGCTCGGCGAGGGAATTTCTAAAGACAAAGTCTTTGTGACTGGAAACACGGTTGTAGACGCGGTTTACCAGAACTTGAAGATGGCAAAGAAGAAAACGGACGTCCACGTCAAGTTAGGTGTAGAGAAAGGCGGCTATTTTCTTGTAACTGTTCATCGGCAAGAAAATGTGGATGATGAGAAGAGATTTAGAGGTATTCTGAAAGGATTAGAGATGGTCTGTAGCGAGTTCGGTTTTCCTGTGATATATCCGATTCATCCGAGAGCTGAGAAACAACTTAAAGCGTTCGATGTTAGAATAGACGGCGTTAAAATTGTTGAGCCTTTAGATTATCTGGGTTTCCTGCAGCTTGAGAGTGAAGCCAAGCTTGTCTTGACAGATTCTGGCGGTGTCCAAGAGGAAGCCTGTGTTCTAGGTGTCCCATGCGTGACTTTGCGATACAACACGGAGAGGCCGGAGACTCTAGATGTTGGGGCCAACACTTTGGCAGGCACGGATCCAACCGAAATCGTGAAGAAAACAAAGCTTATGCTCAGAAAAGGTTGTAGATGGAAGAACCCGTTTGGAGACGGAAAAGCAGGCGAGAAAATAGTTAGAATATTGAGGGAGAAATTTGCTCAAGTCGAATGCTCTGGTTAGCGCGCGTATGGGGAGTTGGACATGACCCTGTGGTTTAGGCGTTGCTTAGGAAAGGCGATGTTGATTCTGCTTCTCTGCATGATGGGGTTGCAGTTTCAAAACATTTGTTGCGTCAAAGGAAGCGATGACGCTTCAGTAAAGATACAAGAAGCTGACAGTGCGGTTCACGAGGCTTTCACGGCTGTTTTAAAGGATGAACAGGCAGGTGCGAACATTTCTGGACTGTTGACGACTTTGAACGAGGCCGGAAGCTTGCTGGCGCAGGCTGAAATCGCCTACCGAAACGGCGATTCAAGCGGAGCCGCAACCATCGCAAACAACGCATATGCGAAGGCTGAAACTGCCATGGCTGAAGCTTCAAGCCTGGAGGGCGCGAGTCAGGCAGACGCAGCGAACACCTTCTTGTACAGTCTTGTTTTCTCTGTTTTGGGAGCGTTGGTCTTCCTCGCAGGGCTGTTTCTCGTTTGGAGTCGATTCAAGAAACGGTACACAAAGAAACGGTACGGCTTGAAGCCTGAGGTGAAATCCGAATGAAGCTTGAAAGTTACAGGGTTGCTTTCACAGTTGCGGGGTTGATAGGTGTCCTGCTTTTTGCCTCTCCCACCTTGAGTCTCGTGGTGCATCTGCCTAGCGGGGAAAAGTTTTCCGGGGTTTGGATTTTGGGTCCGAACCTTATGGCTGAAGGTTACCCGTTCAACGTGACGGCTGACAAGAGCTACTTGCTCTACTTGGGAGTTGACAACCACATGGGTTCCTCGACGTACTACGTGGTTTATGTGAAGCTTGGAAACGAAACCGACGCATTACCCAATGATACAGCTGCGGCGCCAAGTCCGCTTCCCCCACTGTACGAGTATCGCCTGTTTCTGCGAGACAACGAAAACTGGACGGCACCCCTAAATTTCTCTTTTTCAGGAGTAACATTCTCCAACGACACGTGCACTGTTAAAGCCTTGACGATGAACAACGTCACTTTCAACGTTAACAGTTCAACCACATGGGATATGGCAAGCAAAGGATATTTCTATCAACTTTTCACTGAGCTCTGGGCTTATACTGCTGATTCCAACAACGTCACTTTCAACAGTCGGTTCGTAAGCCTTTGGCTGAATCAAACCTCAGTCACGTAGGGTCAAAGAACCGTTCGCGCAAGTCCCAGCGACCCCGCAATCTAGAACAAAAAAAGGATTTTTGGTAGAAATTGCATTCCGGGAACGATAGTTCAGCTCGTGGGCTGGTCATACTCAAGTAGTTTAAGAATCTCGTATTATTGGGGGCAAATCGCATTCTGCGAATTTCTTTGCACCTGAACTGGAGATATCAGTCACCGAGTGTAAAGTACAGTTCAATAGGTGCTGGCGCGCGCTAAGAGAGAACTTAAATTGATTTTCACTTCGTAGAATGCGATTCTGTTGACTTGCAGGATACTAGTGCTAGGTGGCTGAATAGTGCCGCAATCTGGAAGTGACAGCAAGATCTGTATCCTTTTGGACCGACGAACCAGTGATTTTGACACTATGCCAGTTGCTGGCAGTTGATTCAGAAATGCAGATCCACTATTGATTTTTGTCGTTCTTGCAGAGCGCCCGAGCTAACATGTGTTAGCAGGAATTCCCGAAGAGTGAAAAGGGAATTCAGAACCCATGGAAAAAAATCGTCGAAAGGTGTATGTATGCCCCATCATTGATACTGAACAAAGAAGAGACCCATTCAGATGCAGACATTTCACCACAGTGAAGCATATCGATAACGCGAATAAGGTCACCACCAAAGAGATTCATCCATTTGAATCCAATTCTGTAGCTACCAGGGACCATTGGCTTGTTGATAGCGTCAAGATAGGCTATTAGGTTAATATTCATTCCACATATCGCGGGAAACGAGTTTTGCAACAGACTCTTGGATTGACTTCGAGAAATTTAAAAATTCCGTCTCTGGGACCCCTCTTGAATTCTGCATCTGCCAATCCGTAGTAGCCTAACCCATGGAGATAGTTCACAAAGATCTTCAGTTCAGGTATAGATGAAAGACCGATGCTTTCAATCATTGTTCCGACACCGAAATTGCGCGGGTATCCCCTGATCCTCCGATATGCAAACAACCCTCATGGATTACTTTTCTTGTCGAAGTACGAGTTTATTCCGAAAATCTGATTATCCGAACCAGGAACAATATCTTGAATCAAAACATCCAAGACATATTTCATGACGAGGTTATAGTACTCTATAAGTTCATCCTTTGATTTTGCAACGAAACGTTTCATCTTGAAAAGGTTACTAAATGCTGAAGACAAGGACGGTTTCAGGTATACAGGATAGTTCACATCACCACTTATCTTCGCAACATCATCAAGACTCCTAGGAAAATAAGTAAGGGAGGTGTTGTGGTATTTCTTGATTACATATAGAACGATAGAATTTTCTCTTGTTTATCAATGTCTCTACGATTTCCTTCTGAGGCAACAAGAAACAAAATCTTTTGCGTATACTTTCGTTCAGTCAGGCCTTCACAGAGGTCAAATTGAGGCACGAACTGTCTGACCATGGAAATATCACTGCAAAATCGTGCTTTTTTTGAAATCTCACAAGAAATTCAGCCGCTTTTCCTACGTCTGTCTCTACATCTGAAATAATAGAACACTGCCTTAAGTACCTAGAACAATGAAACGTGGCTTCTCGTATCGTGCTTGTACTTGTGACATAGTATACAGGAACTCCGTTCTTTGCCAGACTTCGAGCGAACCCCAGAACAGACACTGGAAAACCTCCGAACATTATAGTAGGTACCTCGAGCCTCGACATCTGTCAACCTCGCACAATAGATATTATCGCGTGCGCTAAGCTTGTCCCCTGACGACACAGGTCTGCTAGCATTTGTTCTTCGAACAAGTCATTTCTTCACGACTTAAATTTTGGTCTTGACAACAAGTCAACCTAGGGGAGTGACTTGCCATATTTCTCCCTCGCCGTTTGAATATATCAGATTACTATTTTTGACGAGGAACTGGAGTTGTGAAGAATTCAATGGTTCTGCAGAAGTGGTTATTACACTATTGATGATGTTTAATCGACTGAAATAGATGAAGCTACCTTGCCTAGGAATGGTCGTGGCAGTTGGAGGAAGCATTAGTGGTAGTGGTATCAAACCATAGCTGGTCAATACATTAGTTCCAGAGGCATAATCAACGTATATAGTTGATGACCCGTCTTTGTATCTGGATAACCAGACCGCAGAGAATACGTCTGTCTCTGGGATATATGCACTGAGAAAGTTTGTCTCAATCTGACGATCGTTCGATGACTGTAGCCTGTCGAGAATCTATCGAGCGTAGTAGAGGACTGCTCCCTGTGATCCGATTAACGAAACCTGATTGCGTGAGAAGAAAACAAATCAGAATAGTGCAGAGCAGCAATGTTATCCTTCTGGAGTATCTATTTTCGGAAAAATGTTGACTAATTGCTTTCCTTCGAATATTCTTACCTAAATCCGAAAGGGTGTTGAAACCCAGAACAAAACAGGGCGCCAAAATCAGAAGGGTTATTCCGTAAAAGCGATCCAAGTCAAGAGAAGGCGCAAAATTTGGCAATGCAAAGCAAAAGAACAGTATTATAGCACTTAGAATTGACATCAAGCGATATTTCGGACTAAATCCTGTTTTCTGAGGTTTGATTATTAAACTAAATATTCCTACGGCAAGAACAAGATTTGCTATGAAGAATACGCCCAAGGAAATGCTGTTGGATATACTTGGCGTGGGCTGAGACAGAAATGTCTGAGTTGACCGAGCTGATGGATTAAGTAGGTCAGTGAGGAAATTTGAAGAGAAGACAGAAAAGAATTGGGCCAAAGAAGTAAGTGGTGAGATGGCTAAACTGTACCACAAAAAGGCCAAGGCAAAAAGCAGAATGACTGTATTCGCATTCAGTACTTCATCGTCCGCAGGCACCAAGTTACCCTTAATTCTTGGTACTGCATAGATTAGCAAAACAAAAGCCAAATAGATATAGGTTAAAGAATAATGTGACACTATTAAGGCAGCGCCAAAGAAAGTCAAGAGCAGCCTTCTCTTTCTGATTGATATTTCTCTGTCTAGCAAAATGAAAATTGATAAGACAAAGAAAAACTCTGCAACAATTTGTCTATTAAGGCTTATCGGTGTTACTCCATAAAAAACAAGCAAGCCAGATATAAAGAAAAGCGCTGAAGAGAGTGCATCAGATTTTCCAGTCTGTCTCTCGTAGATTCTGTATAAAACAACAGGTACCAAAGAAAATACAAAGGGATAAAGAACCTTGAATACTATATCTCCATTAATATTCAGCATCGCGGAATAGACCGCGGGCAACACAGTAATAGACAGCATAGAATTGTAGTTGACTGTTGACAATGTATTGGAACTAGTATTAAGGAAACTCCAATATCCATTGATCTGGGTCAACCTGAAAACGTGATATTCAAGGTTGGCATCGAAGCCTATGATGAACTTTGATGTAAAAACAACATGGAACAGCAGGGCCAAAGAAATTGCAAAAATCAGTAACGGGTACAACGTGGATGGAACGAACCTAGTTGAGAGTAGGCTTAGAGCATACAAAATTGCTATTGCGATTATCAGGATGAGAAGGACAGGAATACTGATGAACAATGCCCCTAATACACCTAGGATAGGCAGCAAAACTAGAACTGCCGACATAGGGATCAGTTTCTTCGTTTCGTTCCAATGAGCTGCTATTGAGCTAAGATTCTCCGATGAGTTCTGTTTGTAGTCCACGAAAAAAATGACCAATATCGGAAGACTCAGAGCCATTGTTAACGGAGTGGTTGACAAGGGTTGTGGAATGCCGACGAAATGTAGCTCGCTAATTAGCAAGCCCATGAACATTGAAAATGCCATGCTTAGACCTACGGAAAACAGGATGGTGTCTACAGCGTCCAATTCATTCAATCTCACGATTCTGAGAAGGGCAAATCCCGGGATGAAAGATAGGTAAGTGAAAACGATTGCGTCCCTAAAGGCTGGAATGTTAGACCAAATTCCTAGATATAACAAGAAAGTCATGATTGGTATAACTAATAGGTTTTTTCCCAAGTCTGTTGTCAGTTCCTTTTTATTCTTTCCGACTGGTAGATGGGCAGTTAATCAAAATGGCGTGGTAAGTGCGATATCTAATTCGAATGTCTGTGGGATTTTCCATTTCAATTCTGGGGCTTTTGATTCACGTAAGTTGCACGTCAGTACCGTCATATTTCATCGCCACAGAACACTCAGAGATCCACACTTAATACGTTCTTGTGGCCTATCGTCACGCTGAATGATTCGGCGTGCACAGATCGACAATTCTTTTCTTTGCGAAGCCTGCAATCTGATTTGGCGTGAGGCATTTGAGGCATGGGTCATGTCCTATTAAACAGTTCCTGCATACTCCTAGTCTCTGATTAGCTTCATGCAAATGCTTTCTGCAAGTCTGACTCGCAAATATCTCAGGAATATCTGTCGCCTTCCCAATCGGCGGATGATCGCCGCAGCACAATCTTATATTTCCTGAATGGTCCAGAATCAAATTCTCGAATGGCACTGAACAAGGTAGTGACCAACTGAAATTTTTCGCCTGTGCTTTCCTCAGTTTGTGCATCGTATGTTGGCATGGACTAACGATAACGTCCCGATTATACTTAATGGTTTGCTCAATCTCAGGATCAAAAACTTCTTCACATATCTCCCGTGTGAGCTCGAAGGCATGCGTGAAATTGCGAACCAGATAAAGGTTGACTTTGAAGCCATAACTCCTAGCAAATCCGATCACGTCATCTACCCTGCTCAACCTTGTCAATACGATAGATAGAGTTGTGCGCTTCCTGACATCATTGTCAAGTGAACGGAGGCAAGCTAATACTTGCTCTTTGATATCTTTGTTGGATGTGCCGAATATCTCTTCATAGGAATCTATTGAGTGCAAAGAAATGTAAAGTCTAGTGAACTCTCCAATCACGCCGACTTTTTCTAGATCTTGGAGCAAAACTCCGTTTGTGAAAAGCTCAATTTCATATCCTCGTAGTTTAACAGCTTCTAGGACTTTTAGGAATTTGCTGTGCAGGAGTGGCTCTCCACCTGAGAGGCGGACAACTTTCAGTTCAGGAAAGAATTTGGAAGATTTATCCAGGAAGTCTTCGAGAAAGTTAATTGTCAATTCGGTCTTGGGATACTGCAGAATTTGTGACTATTGGACAAAAGTAGC
The DNA here is from genome assembly GCA_963838505.1 of Candidatus Bathyarchaeota archaeon. Taxonomy (GTDB): domain Archaea; phylum Thermoproteota; class Bathyarchaeia; order Bathyarchaeales; family Bathycorpusculaceae; genus JBEKCD01. The sequence continues at coordinate 232,631 of CAWIRG010000006.1, read as the reverse complement.
AATTGAGGTTGCATCTATTAGTAAGCCATATATCCACAGCATGCACATTTTGTAGACTTTTCTTCTCACTGTTGTATAGCGGATTGTTGAACAGAAGATTCAAAACCATTTCAGAAGCGCTTTTCATTTCTCTTTATCCCCCCTTCCGATAGAAGACCAAGTACTGATCCGCGCGCTTTATTAAGATTCTATTCAGAAACAGAAGGTATTTCCTGCAAATTGATTTCATGTCAAGTTCATCTTCAGCAAATTGCCTTCCGTTCAGTCCCTTCCGGAGAAGAACATCATTTGGTGTTTGTTTTGCTCTCAAAATAGTCTCGGCTATAGATCTAGCTGTAGGTTCGCAAACGAAACCGCAGTCGAATCGTTCAACTATCTTCGATGTCTCATCGATACTTGTTACAATAACAGGTTTTGCTAAGGCCAGAAACTCAGCAAACTTTGTTGGAAAGGCGAGCACTCTGTTTTCCAATAGTTCGCAAGTGCTTGCATCGGCGGGAATTATTAGAACGTCCGATCTTCGTAATTCGGCAAGAAGCTCGGTCTTTGGCATCCAATCCAGTAGTATTGCTTTTTCGCCTAGGCTTTTTCGAATTTCCATCTTAACATTCAGATACTTCTTTACCGAAACCAATAAACTTGAAATGGATACTTTCATTGTCCAGCAATTCTGCCGCACGTATCAGATTTTCAATTCCTTGATACGAAGGAAACGAACCGGCATATGTCACTGTGAAATCGTTATGCTGAATATTGCAATTGTTCCTCCTCCGTGGTCCAAACGACTTTATATCTGCACCATTTAGAATAACTTCAACATTCTCCTCCTTGATGTGGGGGTTCTGATTGAGAAGACGACGTTTCAGTCTGTTGGCTGCTGTTACGAAGTAGTCTATGCCTTTGACTGCCACATATTGAGTAAAACGCAACTCAAACGCGATAAAGTATCCTGCAAGATGCAGTCGTCCTTTTCTAATCAAACGACTTTCAGAGATAACATCACTGTGCACGTCGTACACCGCCAATACATTTCGCCCAATTAGCGGTTTTGCCCAAGCTAAAAAGTAGGCCGCACCATTTCCCTCAGCATTTATAACGTCAAATCTCTTCAAATATCGAAGAACGAATGGGATGTTCAGTGGTTGAATCAATACGGGAGAGCTGAAAATAAGATCTCCCAAAAACATGAGACTGGTGGCAGCTCCCAGCTCTCTGCAATGTTGCTCAAGTTGGAGGGTGCGATGAACATAAGCATATTCACGCAAACGACTCGAAGCACCTGATTTTGAGGATGACACGAAAAGTATTCTCATTGAGCTATTTGACCTCCATGAATAAGAATATGGATAGCGCGCGCCTGTCGCAGTATCTGACATCATCTATGACTGCTGAGTAAACATTACCTGAGTGCCGTATAAAAGCCTGATGATTGGGCAGTCAGAAAGCGAGCGCTTTCCAATTCTTTCGTTCAAGCCTCATTGGCGCGTTGCTTTGTCCCGGTATTGTGTGTTGAATCGTGTGAGTGGGACGACTTCGTCGTTTCACAGGGTTTTTTGCTTTTTCCCTTTTCAGGGCAAGGCGCAGTTGGCTGCGAAGCGCGCTGAGGGTCGCTGCCTTGCAGAGTCGACCCCCTACTCTGCGTTTGTGAGGTTAGTTGTGATATTGTTTTGTGACAAATGATGTTGAAAACAGGCTGGATGCTGCTTCACGGTTGACGCGTTTCGTTTTTTGTGTTGCCAGTTGTAATGTTGTTTTGTGACAATCTTCTCAAACACCTCCTCTACGTTTGCAAGGCCAGATGTAACGCTACACTGCAACACAGCAGGGGTTATGGCGGTCTGTTGCTAAACAGCATTGTATGCGCCGATACACTTCCCCCAAGTGCTTCAACACTCGATTCAGGGACAAGCCAACGCGCCCAAAATGGAGGGATCATAGTCAGAGCTCATGATAAACTTGGGTATTCTCTGACTCGCGCATCACGATAGTTACGATTGGAATAGCCAGCATGATTTTTCTCATGTTAGGCTCCCCCTCCTTATCAATCCGCTATCGACAGTCCGTAATGTACGGCAAATGCTCTTGGTTACACGTGCGCGTTGTGTGGAGTCTGTTTGCATATACCTTCGACAGGGTATCCTTCTAAGTAGTCAACTCGTATACCTGTTGTACTCCAATCCCATTATGCTTATTAAGTATTAATATGCACTACACTTTAGGCAGTTGACGCTTTAAACCTATCTGAAGTGCCAAATATGAACAGGATTAGCATTTATGTGCTTATTCTTCTAATCACTAGTTCCCTTGCCTTGCTGCCCGCTTCTCCGGCAAGTCTAACCAGTTCACCGGTCATGGTTACTCTCAGCGGGAGTGTGGAAAGTAGTCCCGCGCACAGTTTCTTAATAAAGGCCGCGAATACACCTCTAAACGTCATCAGGCCCGGCACAGCCAGTTATCAATCTAATTGGGCAACTATTGTAAAGAACACGTTAGGACTTAATACGTTGCGTTTTCAAATGGGAGGAGAAGGTGATGTTTGGCACATTAACATGAAACAATATCCTACAACTTGGGCAGCCAACTTGGAGAGTCTGTTGAATGAAGTTGGTAATGCAAGTCTGAGATGTTACTTTTACAGTTTAGGTGATCCATGGGGGGGAGAATTAGGAATTAATGATCAAGCAGCTAACATATCCTCAACTATAGGCATAGCCTCGGCAGAATCACTAATTGATGAACTTGCTGGAAATAACTCCTTGAATCATGACTTCATAACTGATCCTCGCATTGCGCTTTGGAGTGTTGGAAATGAAGCGAACTTTGGATCTTCATCTTCTCCAAACAGCAACTATTATTGGGTTATACAAATGTGCGACTATATCAGAAGCAAAGGCGGCGTAGTTGATGTCCCTTCTCCAATAGTTGATGGGCAATATTGTACGGGGGAATCATTGTTAGCCGGGCATGTTGACTACCTTGAGATGCACCAATACGGGATCTGGCAATTGTCAATTCAATTCTCCCTCGGAAATAGTCAATATAACTGGACAGAATGGGAATCTTGGCTCCAGAGCGATTTGGCAACATCAATAGCTGACATCGGATCTTTTGATTTAAACCATGTGATCCTTGGAGAATTCGGAATATGGCGGGGCTCAGGTTCAGATATGGGATTAACGAATTACACGTTTGCAGACCAAAACCGTGTCGATTATTACGCTAGCTATTTCCAAGCTGTGAATGCAGTGGGTTTCAAGAACATTTGCTTCCACTATTCAATCGAGGAAAACTCGCAGTATGGAAACCCCGAATTCTGCAGATATGGAATGATTACCCCCGTTCCAGACGGTATACATTTCACTGGACCAGCCGGACAAGCTTATCCGGGCTGTGATGTGATAAAAGCAAACTTCGGTTAAGACCTATTTCTTTTGGCAGAAATGCACTTTTTGTGATGTGGCTTTCATCTGTCTAACTTTTGTTGACTGATTCGTGATTAGACAGTATCTCGAAACGCCCACTTCTCAATTCAAGTGAATTAGTTCGTATTGCTGAAACCGCACTTTGATTTCCAGTTGGCTAATGCCAACCAGTTTAGAAAATGTTCAATATCTTATGAGAAGAGCGCACGCAGATATTCCTGCGGTCGAGCGGGCACTGTATTTGTGTTGTTCTTCTGGACAATAATGTTTATTAATACTTCAGATACTTGAATTTCGGATAAGGAACAAATATGGCATTTCAAAAGTTTCCCAGATTTGCAATAATTGGACTCGTAGTTGCAGTAATTCTCTTAACAGCGACATCCTACGGATTGCTCAGCGCATTCAGAACCGTCCCCTTAAGTGGAACGATATCAGCCGTAAACGTAGGTGTGTATTCAGACAGCAGTTGCACACAAAACTGCACGTCATTAAGCGTTGGAACCGTCAGTCCTGGCGGTACAGCCACCCAAACCATTTACATCAAGAACATAGGCACTGTTTCGGAAACACTATCTATGACTGTGAGTGATTGGAATCCAACGACCGCAAATTCCTTGCTATCTCTATCGTGGGATCAGCAAAACTCAGTCTTGAGTGCCGGCCAGTCGGTTCGAGCAATATTGACGCTAACGGTTGCGTCAACCGTTGGCAGCCTTACGAGCTTTAGCTGTGACATAACATTTACGGGTTCGCAATAGCTCGCGACCGCTTTATCTGCATAGGATAAATGCTCAAACAGCGCCTGTTTCAAGGGCACCACTGCGCGTCTAAGCCTAACTTCAGCCATCCAGAATTGCGATTTTTGCACATATGATTGAATTAAAATAATCTCAAGTGGCGGCTTCATTTTGGAGTTCAAACAATGAGTATTTTCAACTGCGTGTCATCAGAGTGTTGTTTTCGTATTCCAAAAAATCATTGACAAAGTTCGTGATAAATCTCGAGGTAGCGTCTGGCGGTTTCATTTACATCGTATTTTCCTCTTGCGAATTCCCGAATATGAGTGCTAAAATCGTCTAGGTCGCCTTCATCTCCTAACTCTACTATTTTTTGGGTCAAACTCTTTACACCGTCTGCCAATACACCGAACTTTCCGCCTTCAGTGAGTTCAGCTGCAAAGGGTAGGTTAAACATTAAGGGAATCTTGCCCAAACACATTCCATCGAGAAGTGTCATGGGACAGGCTTCGTACATGCTTGGAACAGCAACGAATTTGCAAAGGCGCATGCTTGTCATCAGTTGTTCTCTTGACGTGAATCCTTTGAGCTCAATATTCCGCAATCCAAAAAACCTAATTTCTGATTGCATTTTCTTGAAAAGAGGTCCGGTTCCATGGACGAGTATCTTGCATTTGGAACCTTGTTTTTGCAGTAAATATGCCATTCTAACGATGTTCAAGGCACCTTTTCGCCAATACAGTCGACCTGCAAAAAGTATGATGTCCCCTTCTTCATCAACCCGGTTCTTAGATTCTTCGTATTCCTTGTCGAGTTTTTCAAGATTCACACCATTGTAAACGAAGCATGTTTTGTGATGATACTTTTGGCCCATTTCCGTCAGCAACTCCGACTTTAATGTGTCTGAAACGGCTATTGATAGATTCGAGCGTTGAAACTCTTTCTTATACACGAAAGACTCGGAAGGATAACCAATTACGTACGTTCTCAGATCCGTCAAAGTTCCGCCTCGAAGGATAGATTGAGTACTCGTAATCTTCTCCATCAGAGGGCTCGCATGGAAAGTTACAATGAAAGGAGCGTAACCTTTGAGGCTTAGAAGCGCAGGAAACGAGGACCCACTTTGACCGTGAATTACGTCAGGGGCTTCTTCTTCGATGACGTGCTGTATCTTTTTCAGGTTTGCTAACTGAAAAACTACGTGGTGAGGCGGTACATTCGGGTAAGGAAACCTCAATACAGTAACTCCCGAATCAACTTCACGAATTATTCCTTTGCCTGAATGCGAAACTGGGAAACCAGAAAGAACCGTTACCTTCACACCCAATCTCGAAAGGCCTGCTGCCAGATTCTTAACCGAACCACCTATGCCGCCAAATATGATCGGTGGATACTCATGTGTCAAAAAGGCGATTTTCAAGCTCTCCCTCCTAGAACATAGTTGCAGTCAATTGGGCGCTTGAGATTGAAGCGAACTTGAATTGACAATCGAGGTTGCACACATCGGCATGTTTTTTTAGGCTGATGAAGCGATTGTTCTGCAATTTCGCGCGCGCTAAACCGCTTTCTACATCATCAGCCTTGATTTTCATTTAACGGCTCCTTGAGCTCGTTGTGTTGCCATTCGTGTAGATGGAATGCTTTCGATAAATAAGCTGTTCTTTTGCCTATTTAGTCTGATGAGGGCCAGGAAAAGAGCGAATTGTGATTGAATGAAAGAAACAAGAATGGAGCGGCTTTTGCTGCTTGCGATTACCATAATAGCTACTGTGACCCACAACGGCAGAACACCTATTGGGTTCAACACAGTTGAAATAGCGAGCACAGCAACCCCGACCACAAATATGCTCGGCAAAATGCAATCCAGAATAAAATGCACGGGTAGTATTAGCAGGCCAAACTTGCCAAATCTCTTTTTCAGAAACATTTTCTTGAACAAGAGTATGGCTCCAATGAGAAGAGCCCCTCTACGTATCTGTTGAGTCATTCTGTCTTTGAAAGAAGCTGGAGCCCACTCATAATATTTTGCTTGCTCATCATATATCGTTCTGAACCCCATCAACTTTGCTTGATAAGGCACACAAGAGTCAAACGATGTATTCAGTGAAGATTTAAGAACTGGGAGGAGACCGTTGCATATTTCTCTTCTTACAGCCAAAATCTCTCCTTTTGAATCAGGGGTAGAATCCATTTCTGTCTCAGCCTTTCTCATGAAGTCATAAAAGAATCGATAGGATTTTTCTAGTTGAGGACCAAGTTCTTTGTCGTTGCCTAAGACCACTTCTTTTCCGGTCGCTGCACCAATTTCAGGATCTGCAAAGTGTTTAACAAGTTGTGTTAATGCATCAGGATAGTAGTATGATGCCGCATCTGTGAGGACAATTATTTCGCCATTTGACCCCGAGACTCCTTCAATTATCGCACTGTTGTAGCCTTCTCTTTCCTTTTGCCTGAATAATCTAATAGGCTTCTGACTCTTTTGGGCCTGGTTCAAAACAATTTCGGGAGTTCTGTCAGTCGAACATCCGTCAATGAAGATAATCTCCAATTTGTCGCTGGGGTAAATCAATTCTTCGACATTCTGGATATTGTTGGCGATTATTTTCTCTTCATTATAGACTGGCACTATGAGAGAAATGGTTGGATAGATATACTCCGATTTTTGCTTATTTGAACGGTTACTCCTGTTGAAGTAGAACAGGACAATGAAATATCCAACGTAAAACAAGATTATTACGAGAAACAAAATCCATACGAGGATTGTGAAAAGATTAGCTAATAACATGAATTAACACCTTGGATAATTGGCAAATGCTACTAGGAGACTTTTTCGGAATAGCATTTCACGCTGATACTTGTCAGCTTGATGAATCCAGATGAGAACAAAATAAACGGAACGCACCATGGTCAGCAACTATTTCTCTCCTTTTCTTCCAGAGAATATCCCCAGCTCTTCAATCATCTGTCTAACGTAGGGATGCAAGTCAGTCTTCAGACTTGAGATCCACTTGAAGTCTCTGTGCTCTTTATTCAACCTAACTTTGTCGTCTGCCACATCTACGCGGAAAAAGGTTGTAATGTAATGAGCGTTAGAGTAAATATGGCTCATGGTGGCGCTCTTGCCGATCTCGGTGGCTTTCAGACAGGTTTCTTCCTGAAGTTTTCGAACCACTGCATCTTTCAAGATTTCGCCATAAAGGATTCTTCCTCCAGGAGTGAACCATTCGTTCTTGGCTGGCTCATTATTTCTCAGCATCAGCAACAGTTTGCCTTGATGAAGAGCCAGTATGTCAACAGCTGCAATTGGCATTGATCGTTCGATTTTTCTGAAGAGGCTTTCATCGATCCAACCTTTCCTGTTAATTGGTCTTTCTCTCTTCAAACAGATGCCGCCTATCATAAGTGGACCTATTGGTCAGGTCAGGGTTTTATCTGGGCCTGCTCGTACCAATCGATAGTCCTCGTAAGTCCTTCCTTGAAGTCCGTGTTTGCTGTGAAGCCAAATTCCTTTTCAGCCTTGCTCGTATCTAGACTTCTTCTTGGTTGTCCATCAGGTTTCGAAGAGTCCCAGACTATTCTGCCTTGGTATCCCGTGAGTTCTGAGATTAGGCTTACGAGTTCCGCTATTCTGATTTCTTGACCCGAGCCAAGATTCACTGGGTTGGGTTTGTCGTATTTTTCGGTTGCAAGCAAAATTCCCTCGGCTGCATCTTCGACATATAGGAATTCTCTGGATGCTTTCCCGGAGCCCCATACTGTAACTTCGTTCTCGCCGTTGCGTTTTGCATCAACCATTTTCTTCACGAGCGCAGGAATTACGTGTGAACTTTCGGGGTCAAAATTGTCTCTGGGACCATACAGGTTGACGGGCAATAGATATATGGCGTTCAAATCATATTGCTGCCTGTAAGCTTGAGCCTGAACTAGCAGAATCTTCTTTGCGATGCCGTAAGGAGCGTTGGTTTCTTCTGGATATCCATTCCACAAGTTTTCTTCTCTAAAAGGGACGGGAGTATACTTTGGATATGCACAGACCGTTCCGAGGGCGACGAATTTCTGCACTCCCTCTTGTCTGGCTGCTTCCAATAGTTGAATTCCCATAAGCGCGTTGTCATAGAAGAGGGTTGCTGGATATTTTCTGTTGAACCCTATGCCGCCAACTCTTGCTGCTAAATGAATAATGATATCGACATTCTTCACGGCATTTTTGCAGTTACTCATCAATCTCAAGTCACAGTCGTTACTTCTGGGAACATGTACGTTTTCTGAGGCCACTCCTTTTTCCTTTGCCAGTTTCTCTACAAGAAACGAACCTAGAAACCCTGCCCCACCTGTGACCAAGAGTCTCTTGTCCTCCCAGAATCCCACGTCAACCAACACTCCACCATTTACTTGGAAACTTTTTCTGTAAGATCCTATCTCCTTCTCCGGGAGGTTCAAGTCCGGCCTTATGCATGTCAGCATCTATCATTATTTTCACCAGATCGTCAAAACTGACTTTCGGATTCCAGCCTATTTCAGTTTGGGCCTTTGTTGAATCAGCAGTCAGTTCGTCTGATTCGGTTGGTCTGTAGTATCTTGGATCAATCTTAACATATTTTTCTAAGTCTAGGCCAACATAGGAGAAGGATTTTTCAACAAACTCTCTTACTGAATGAGTTTTACCAGTGCCAATCACGTAATCCGCTGCTTTTTCAGCTTGCAGGATCCTCCACATTCCCTCGACATATTCAGGAGCGTATCCCCAGTCACGCTTTGCCGAGAGGTTTCCAAGATAAAGAAACTTTTGTTTTCCCCGTAAGATGCTTGCGATTCCTATCGTTACTTTTCTCGTGAGGAAAGTTTCGCCTCTTCGAGGTGATTCATGATTGAAGAGAATACCATTTGATGCGAACAATCCGTAACCTTCTCTGTAGTTTACGGTTAACCAATATGCATACACTTTTGCAGCTGCGTATGGGCTTCTTGGCATAAAAGGCGTTGTCTCACCTTGAGGAGACGGCGAGTTGCCGAACATTTCACTGCTTGATGCTTGATAGAATCTTATGCCGTTTCCACTCCTTTTTACTGCTTCCAGAATTCTTGTGGTACTCAGCGCGGTAACGTTCCCAGTGTATTCGGGGATTTCGAAGCTCACCTTGACATGAGTTTGGGCGCCCAAGTGGTAGATTTCGTTCGGCTTAATGTTATAGACGATGTTTGATATCTGCTCACTATCCGAAAGGTCTCCATAGTGTAGAAAAAGTCTTGCATTCGGTTCATGCGGATCTGCATATATGTGGTCTATTCTCCCGGTATTGAAAGTGCTTGCCCTTCGAATGATTCCATGCACTTCATAATCTTGAGAGAGTAAGAACTCTGCCAGGTATGAACCATCTTGCCCTGTTATACCCGTTATCAAAGCTATTTTCATTTTCTATCTCCTAGGGCTGATATTATCAAGGCAACACCGCAGGCTCATGAGCGCGCGCGACATCGTGGAGAAGTGAAATAACGCGTGCATTTGATTTCTGCGTGGACGCTGAAGCGTTTCTATCCATTCATATTCCCCGAACCATGATGAAGTGCTTCTAACACTATTCTTCTAAAGATGGTAGCCCCATGTTTAATTTTCAGTTTCTTTTCGCCTAACCGTTTCCTATAGACTATTGGCATTTCAGCAATGTCATATCCATTTCTTTCAATGTGATAATTCAATTCAACTTCAATATCGAAACCTCTTGACTTTGGTTTCCAATTCTTGAGCAGTTGGGCACGTACAGTTCTCAAGCCTGTGAGTGGATCGTTCAATTTTACTCCGTCAAACAGGTTCTGAGAAAAAGCCAAGAGACGGTTTCCAAACGAAAACAAGTTGTGGAGGGCATTTGCATCCAAGTGCTCATTGAATCTGTTTCCACAAACCATGCCAACCTTGGGGTTTCTCTCAAGCAAGTTAATCATTCTTGGCAAGCAAGATGCGGGGTACGTATAATCTGCGTCGGTGAAAACCACGTAATCAGCATCGACATTAGTATACTTAATCGCAGATGCTATTGCATCGCCTTTGCCTTCACCGTCTTGGGGTATCACCTCTACGCCCTTTGCTGCCGCAATTTGAACGGTTGCGTCGCAGCTCTTTCCGTCCACAACAAGAATTCGGGGCCTTTCGAGAAACTGTCTGAGCTCGTCGATCACGGGACCTATACCCGCTTCCTCGTTTAGTGCAGCAACTATCACTAAAACCCGTGAATATCCTCTTTCTTCCTTCTCATCCAAAGCTAAATCCCCACGATTCTCTACGGATTTCAGGACTCCAAGTTCCACTGCCACATCCCTCCCTAGCGGGAGCAGAAAAGAACAGTGGTTAACGCGTCCTAAAATCCTCCTCTATTCTCCGTCACCAGCAATCCAAAACAGGTTTACCGATAATAAATGTATCTGAAAGATACCTCTATAAGAATGCTCTAGATTTTCTTGCGGAAAAACTACAATGTGAATCATATGATTCACAGATTCTTTGAAGGATATTATCTGAACGCAAATTCTGGGATGAGAAAGCGTTTCAGCAATGGGCTGCCCGTATCAATCGTTCCACCAGGATTCTAATAGTGCGAGCCGGAAAGGGCCATTCTTCCAGGATATACGTTGATCCGATGTTTCAGAATTGTGAGTGGGTATTTATCTTAGAAATGACATTTCCAATCTGTCTGAAAAATAGTCAAAGATGATGTTTGGTGCCCGTTCAGAAGGAAGGCAAGTATTGGGTTATTGAGTTTGGATGGCCTAAGCTTTCCAGCGCCGGAACCCTAAGAGTCGTCTCGCTGGGTATGCTAATTCTAGGATTAATTTCTTTGTTGGCGTCTGCCATCTATGACTCGTACGTCGCAGCGTTTGTAGGGCTCGGATTGGCTTTTTGGGGAGCTCTATTTATGGTAACCGCACCTACAAAATACGTGAAGCTCGAGCTGTTAACAGCAGCTTCTTCACAGGCTGCCAACACCGAAAAAACGTTGAATCTCTCCAAGACAAGCCATAAAGGAGTGTACCTCCCGCCCAGACTGCTACAAGATTACCTTTCAAGCCTCATATTCGTCCCGGCCACCGACGATGAAGCCTTGCCAAAACAAAAAGAAATCCCCGAGGAAAAAACACTAAGAACTCCGCAGGGGCTCTTCTTAACACCTCCAGGTCAGGCTTTATCCAGACTCTTCGAGGAAAAACTGGGAAAATCCTTCACAGAAATAAACCTCAACCAACTAGCAACAGAACTTCCACGACTGCTCGACGAACTGGGCATAACAAAAACCGCCCTCATCAACGTTGAAGACGGAAAAGTAACCTTTGAAACAGGAAACTACATCTTCAAAGACCTTTGTCTGGAAACCCAAAAGTTTCAAAGAACACATGAAACCGTAGGCTGCCCGTTCTCAAGCGCCATCGCCTGCGCACTCGCAAAAGCCTCAGGAAAACCCATAACCATAGAAAAAGAAGAACAGAACCCAAACAACGAAACAACCACCATCCAATACCTAATACTGGAGAAATAATCAATGCAGCTGCCACCATTCACGTTTTGGAGCATCAGCCTCTGGCTCGCCGTAACAGCCATAATCCTCCTCATCACCGCCCAGTTAGCTTCTTCGTACGATGGACCTGCAACCCTGCTTCTAAACACAAAAAAACTAAAACAAGCAGCCATTATCCTGGGCCTCCTCTTCCTAACAACTGTCGCCATACAAATCTATCAGACGATAATCACTTCATAGTTGTCCTTTCCGGTTTAGCGCGCGTAGCAACTGGCATAATTCTGCTCATAACAGCGCAACTAATGTCAGCATATGATGGGAAAACAAGTTCTCTTATCAGTCAGAGAAAACTCGCGCGATACGCCTGATTTTTTAACGTGACAACAATTCCAGAAGGATTTTGTCAGAACTCAATTTGGACAGATTTCTGCTTCAGGATCACCTGGTTCACCATTATCGACAGCTTTTCTGCCGTCCTCCGGCGCGGCGGCTGTTCGATACCCAGCGTAAGCTCTTTAACTTAGCCGCTTTTAGTGGGGTTAATGCAAAACTGGGCAGGGCATCCCCCTGAAATGTAGCGCGCTCTGGCCAAACCGATATTCCATTTGCATAGCTGCAACGAGCACACATTCTTCGTGTTTGACAGTGACATCGTATGAACCCACAAAATATCGCAAGAAAAAAGCTAAATCTATGTTTCTATCCGTTCTAATATGCGCCATTTTGCGTGTGCCAGTGAAAATATTGGAATCGAAGAAGGTACGTGGTTCCAGAAAAAGCGACAAAGAAATCTTGGCTTACATCCAAGAAAAAGGTTTGGTGGAACGCTCTGACGTTGTGCACAAGTATGGCTCGCATAAGGACTCGATATTGCGAGAGCTTGTTCGTAATGGAAGGATATTCACATTCTCTTTAAAAAAGGGTGGGAATTCTAATTCACCTTTTTCTGCAGAAGAATTGTTTGACGGATTTGCTATGAATCGACATTATTATGTAGATGAGAGGAGAGCTGCTGATCTTATTATAAAAAAACTTGACCTGTCTCCAGACATGTCACACGATGAGAAACATAGTACGACACTATATTTGAGGCGATGTTTGCCGCTTAATCTCTTTCATCTAGTTTATGGAGCTTATGGTGATCCACACTCAACTCACTGGTTAAGACAACCTAATTACGCCAAAGTGCGCGTTGTCCGAAGGAAGCCTATGTTTTCAGAAGAGCAGTTTATCGCAGTCTTGAAAACCATTAGTCACCCAGCAACAACCGGGGAGGTTAGCGATGCTTTGGGAATCAAAAATCCTGAGGTGGGAAAAAGGTTCGTTCGACGTATGATGCATCGGTTGATCGAAGAGGGAAAAGTCAAAAAAGTCATTCCTAAGACAGGAGGCGCAAAGCAGTTGTACGCTTTGCAGTAAAGCAAGTCAGCGCACGCTAACAATAGTGAGAGGATCAACCTTGACTCTGAATCTGATACTGACAGCATACTTCATAGAGAAACCGAAAGTGCAGATAGACAGAAGGGCCCTCATCGCCCGGGCACACGCGAATAGAGCTTTGCATATGATGCAACGTCTAGATTTTTCCGTGGACTTTCTCTGTTATTAGGCTTATTGATTTTGCATAGTCCATGAAGGCTTCGCGGAGGGCTTCACTTTCGTCCATTCCCAAGGTTTTGCACATTCTTTCAAGAAGCTTCTTCTGTTCAATTGATAGATAGACTCTGACGACTTTCCGCGCCATCTTATACCGCACTCATCCAGCACCCATGCAGTATCAAACATTTAAGGCTTACCGCATCCGTGAAGTACATTCAACACGTCACCTTCAAAGTCGGTGTCTGGCAATTTTTATATATTCTTGTGCAAACAATACAGCATGGGTAAGGTATGCCTGAAGGAAAATACCGCAGCATAAGCCTCTCAAAAGAGCTCATCGAGACAATCGAAGATTTGATCAAAGAAAACCCACAAGCGAGCTACAAGAGCATCGCAGACTTTGTAGCGGATGCCGTCCGCATACGCTTTGAACAGCTCGGAATCTACCCTGGAAACATATCATTGCTAGACATCAACGCAAACGAGCTGGGCCCACTACTCTATGACAAGAACCTCAAGAAAACCGTGCAGATCCCTCATCACCCCCAAAGGACTCGAATGCGCAGAATGCAAACAAAGCAGTTGCCGCCACATCAAATTCGCCACAGCAAACCCCAAAACCCAAAAACTCATCCGAGAAAGGAAAAAAGAAGGCTGGAAACTCCCCAACATCTAGCAGACCTCCGCTCTGCGCGCGCGTGGTCGTCGTCGTGGTTGTCGTCGTCCGTCTTTTATCTGGTTGGTCGGGGTAAAGTTTCATTCAAACCAACCTGTTCATTAAATTGTCTTTCACGTCGGATGGCCGCTTGCGCGCGCCTTGAGGATTAGTGCACGCACACGAGACAACAGCATAAGACAGAACTTTCTTCTATAATCTCGCATCACAAGCCTTAAGTACAAACTATCAAGAACGTAATTCTTCTCTAAAGGGGAAAGGGAAATGGGAAGAGAATTAGCAGCTATCATAATAGTGCTTCTGTCAGTTTCGATGTTTTCTGTTCTTAGATTCAATCCAGCCTCAGTGAAAGCCCAAGACCCGTCTTCTGATTTGTTGTCGCTTCCCACTGAACCGTATGGTTGGCAATATAGTGATAGTTCTCATAATGCGTTAATGGAGAATCCTTTGGCGGGTCATCTTATCTCAGTGTCGGGGCAGAGTATCAGCGCTTCTCCTGGTCAGACTGTTTCTATCAGCGTTACTTACCAAGTTTTTGCGCAGATGCCTCCTAACAACCCTAGTGAAATAGATCAGCTTTTCTTTGTAGAATCTTGGACGACTAGTTGGCCTCCTCAAGGCTACACGATACCCCTCTACAACGGCATACATGGTCTCAGTCCAGGCGTAACACAAACCAACACCATATCCTTCACTGTTCCAACCGTGAGCGGCACTTATTACCTGTGGCTCTGTTTTGAGGCCCAGTACAGCATGCAAGACGCAGTCAACCAGAGAACTGCCTCAATGAACGGACTTCCAGCACACATCAAAATCGTAGTCTCAGCGCCCGCGGCATATTTGACAGACATCGTCCAACTCACTACAAACCCTTACCGAGACTGGCAGCCCATTTGGTCCAAGGATGGTTCGAAGATAGTTTATTTCGCCTACGACAACGATTGGGATAGACACATTTGGATTATGAACGCTGATGGAACAGGCAAGATGCAGCTAACTTTCGGAAATGTGCTTGATGAAAGTGGTGATTTTTCACCAGACGGAAAAGAAATAGTGTTCATACGATATGCAATTGACAGAGGGATAGACGGTTTTGATTTATGGACGATGAACTCTGATGGAAGCAACCTCCAACGACTCACCTCAACAGGACTTCATCATGGACTTCCCAGATGGTCCCACGACGGACAAAAGCTGGCCTTTTACTACGGCGGTGCTGGAACAAACACAAACGAAATCCACATAATGAATGCTGATGGAACGAATGAAGTGACGGTTGTTTCAAGTTCTTACTCTGGCATGAGCGCCTCCTGGTCGCTAGATGATAGAAAACTTGTTTATACAATGGATGACGGCATATGGCTCGTGAACACGTTTCCTCCCTACGACAAGACACACTTGTATCGAACAAGCTTACCTGCAAACCAAGTTGCCTTCAGTCCTGACGGAAAATACATCCTGTATTCTTCAGGGGTCTTAGGACAGCTTCAAGACTTGTACTTGATAGACTCCAACGGCAACTTTGTAGCGCAGCTTACAAATGACGCCAAAATAGGGTATCCATTTGACTGGTCCCCAGACGGCCAATATATTGCCTTCGGCTCATTGAAATCTGGGAACGCAGATGTCTGGCGTGCTAGGATCGTTACTGATTCTGGCCTTGTCGGTTACTGGAAGTTTGATGAAGGTTCTGGCAATACCGCTTACGATTCTTCGGGAAATGGGAATAGCGGGTATTTAATCAACAACCCTCAGTGGGTGATGGGTGTGTCTGGGAGTGCTCTAGGTTTTGACGGTCAAAGCAGCTACGTCAACGTTCCCGATTCACAGAGTCTGAGACCTTCTGGGGATGAAGTTTCGGTTGAGCTCTGGTTTAAACCAACTGTCACGCTTGACAGTAACACTCCTGCCACGTTGTTTATCGACAAAGGCAATTCGTACGCTTTTTGGATCAACATGCCTCCACAACAGCCAACGCCAAACGGAAAAATAGGATTCATAGTGAGCACAGACTCACCGTACTATAACGGCCATTGGATCGAATCAACGACAAATCAATGGCTTGCGGGCACTTGGTACCATATAGTGGGAACGTATGACGGAAGTTCACTGAAAATATATGTGAACGGCAATCTGGAAAATAGTGTCGCTCTAACAGGAACTTACTTGACTTCTGATTCTTACTCACTCGCAATAGGAGCTTACGACATGGCAGCAGGTTGGAGACCATGGTTCTTCAATGGGGCTGTAGATGAAGTCAAAATCTACAACTACGCAAGAACTGCAGAAGAAATACAGAATGATTATGCCTCTCTTTCGCAACCCAGCTTCACAATTTCGATAACGCCAGACTATGCTACAGTCAGTCTAAATCAACAACTGACATTCACTGGCACCGTTCAGGATGGAAACGGAAATCCTGTGACTAATGCACTAGTCAGCGTTGATGATCCGATCGCCTCTTTATGTGCTTCAACTACGACAGATTCCCATGGATCTTTCAGTTACACTATGACCGCGACCAGATTCGGAGCTTTTCTGTTTGCATTTTATCATGATTCTGCAACCAAAACAGCAATCGTAGATGTCGGGCTTCAAGCCACTTTTTCGAGGTTTCCAGAATTGAAAATACGAGACGTCGGAACCGTTCCTGTTGAAGCAATATTATCTGTGGATGGCACTGAACAAGGTCGAATAATTGTTAACCCTTCAGAGACAAGCGAGTTAATCAAAGTAAATGAGTTCAAACCAGAAATCGTTCCTGGTTTCGACTACTGTCCGGTACCTGGCGGAGGGCTTCAAATGTGTATAGATAATGAAGGGATTATGTCAGTGGAAGGAGGAGAGGTGTGGAGACTTGGAGGATACGCAAAACTGTCTGACACCGTTTTTGGACTATGTGCTGGCGTAGGCGGTGGATTGCCTTTCGGAATAGAAGGCGAAGGTCTGTTGTGCATTGGTTCCGACGGAATAACATTAGAAGGCTCTGCAGGTCCAAGCATAGCTCAAGGAAAGGTAGAAATAAAGATTGTGCGCTTTGAACAAACTCCAGCTCCTACAATGATGCTGTACTCTCATTCTCCCATAAGCCTGAAAGTAACGGATCCTGCAGGAAACAACATAGGTTTTGATCCGAACAACGGCTTCGTTGATGAGGTATATGGAGCTACGTACACCGGACCGAGCGCTGAACCAGGTGTGATAAACATACCAATGCTGCTTGAAGGACGGTACACTTTCAACATTTTTGGTCTTGCGGACGGTGATTATCACGTCAAGGTCGTAAGCTTTCAGGGTGAGAGTATCACGAGTGATCAATGGATCAATGGGACAATTTCGAGCAATCAATTATTTGAATGCAAAGTATTCGTGAATGCCTCAGAAATACCAGTCGTCGACGATACACCTCCTTCAACAACACTAACAATTGGCAGCCCAAACTATGTTGGGCAAGCAGGCACCTATGTAACGACTGGCACAACCTACGCATTATTTGCTGATGACGGCGCTGGTTCAGGAGTGGCGTATACCGCCTATCGAGTCGTAAACAGCACGTATGATTCAGGGTGGATGATCTATAATTCGCCGTTTAAGCTGACTTCACTAGGTGATGGCATCTACACATTTTGTTACAACAGCACCGACAATGCAGGCAATGTTGAAGCATCACACGCGGCAACTTTCATAGTCGACAACACGCCTCCATCAACAAACATCACAATCGGCAACCCGCAATACTCGACTACAAAATCGACCTTTGTAACTCCTAACACACCTTTCACACTTTCCGCTAGCGACGGTTCAGGTTCTGGAGTTACATCGATCTTGTATCGAGTCTCGAACAGCACATACAACAGCGGCTGGCTGACCTATTCTACGCCTTTCTGCATTACAACAATTGCAAACGGTAACTATACGATTTCCTATTACAGTATAGACAACCTAGGCAACAATGAGGCCCAACACTCAACATATATCACGCTTTTCTCTTGGACTTACGTTTTCACTGATTCCTATGGTAGAGGAACTGTGCTGCAGATCTGTACGCAGTATAAATTGTTCCAATTTACTGCCCCCAACAAAAACTTCGGAGTCAAATACGATCCCAACATCATTGTGCTCAAGAACATTATAGTGATGTGCTTCAGCGACAAAGCAATGTCTCTAGTTGCGGCAGGCGATGGCAAGACAGGCGCATGTGCAGCAGTTACGTTGGATAAGCAAACAAACAAGTTGTATCTCTTAGTAAGCAAGCCAGGGCCGTCAAGAGGCCAACCAAACCCCTGCTAGCTATGCATGTCGCGCGCGCTAAGAAAAAATGGGGATTGTGCGGGAGATTTTTCCACCACAGGGTGGAAATGGGAACTTACACAATGATTTTCGAGTTCGCACGTGCGCCGCTGCTTTTTGTGTGGCAAGGGCCTTCGCAAGGTACTGCGTAAGGCGCGGCACACGGTACCGTGTCCTATTTCAATTCCCGATGTATTCTCTGCGTATAGAATTCGAAGTTCGCCGCCTTTGAGTGGTGTGAGTGGGAACCTTGACGCATAGAAGAAGCAGAGAAAAAGAACAACTCAGACAGGTTCGTAGAATCATTCTTTCCAACAGTTTTCACGATAGCATTCGGTGCGAAAGGGTCTGCAGAATGACTCGCCCAGACGTGCTCGCACAGTTGAAGGAGCCCGTTCAGATTAGTCTTGTACCGGAACTTGAAAAGGGCGAAATCTTGGTTGATAGTCGTGGCCTCGGGAGTTTTCAGCGTTGAGAAAAGCAGGTGAGAGGCTGCCGTTGCGGGTTCGTGGATCTTGCAACGATGGGTTGGCCGGCCGTATTTTTCAGTTGAGATGCCAGGTTAAGCTTGACACGCAACAGCTGCGCGCGAAGATGATTAGGCAGTTGGAGCAGCTTTTCGATTTTGCTTCTGCAATTGCTCGTGGCCAGGTTCAATATCAACGTATTGAGGGGAAAATGCATCCTATTACGTTGAAGGAGAGGCAGGGTTGGACCAAGGTTGCCGCGTACATCGCCCAAATCCTGCAGAACATTACCAATGGGTTCGACGAGAAGCAGGTTGATGAAGACTTGGCTGAACTGGAGAGACTTGTGAATGAAGCAAACAAGAAAGGCCAAGCTGAACCGGTTGAAGGAGCAGTTGGAAGCACAGCGAAAAAGTGAAATGACCGAACTCCCTCTGGATCCAGTAACGTTTGCACTTTCTCTCTTCGGGTTCAAATGTAATGAGTATCAGACAAAGCTTTTGCGGGATGCTTCCAAACGTATTGTTGTCAGGTGGAGCCGACAGTCTGGCAAGACCACTTGCATCGCTTTGAGGGCAATTTGGTTTGCGATTGTCCACCCGAAAACTCTGACGTTGATTGTGGCACCGTCGCTGCGGCAATCGATGATAATGAGCGACAGGATTCAGGATTTTCTTGCAAGCTTGCCCAAAGAGCAACATGTGCAGATGATTGAAAAGTTGCAGAGAGCCACTGTCCGCTTCAAGAACGGCAGTCGCATAGTGGCGTTGCCTAACAGTCCTCAGCTCCTCAGAGGGTACACTGCACACCAGGTTCTTGCTGATGAGGCTAACTTTTTCAAAGATGATGGCTTAGTGTTTTACAACGTATTGTATCCGATGCTCAGCACCACTGATGGTGCGCTCATCGCGTCAAGCACTCCCTGGAACAGGGACAGCGTGTTTTACCGGATGTGCCAGAGCAGCGACTTCAGCAGGCACGTCGTCACATGCGAGGACGTTGTGCACAGTGGCCTCGTAAAGCAGAGTTTCATTGATGAAATGAAAAGTCAACTGCCTTTCGAACGTTTTCAACGCGAGTTCATGTCAGAGTTCGTTGAAGACGTGGACGCTTGGTTGACACAGAGTTTGATTGTCAGCTGCATTGAGAGTAACTTGCAGCCCTACGATTTTCAAGAAGTGCCCAAGGGCGAGTTTTACGTTGGCGTCGACTTTGGCAAGGAACAAGATTTCAGCGTCGTTCTGGTTGCGGATAAGAGCGGCGGGGCCCTGCGCGTCGTGCATGTGCACAGGTTTCCGTTGAAAACCGAGTATGCCTCGGTAATCGGCTACGTGAAGAGTCTTCAGGACCGCTGGCCATCAGTGCGCGCTGTTTATGCTGACGTGACAGGTGTCGGAAACTACATTGTTGAGGACATGGTTCGCAGCGGAATCCAAGGCGTGACCGGCGTGACGTTCACAGTGCAGTCGAAGGAGGAGATGGCCACGATTCTGCGGGAGAAGATGCGCGGGGGCGAAGTGAAGATTCCATACGTGCCCGCGAGAAAGCTTGAAGACGTCGACTTGACGGCTGAGCTTAACATTGAAAAATATGAGTTGATGAAGACAGGGCACCTTCGGTTCAGTCATCCGGAGGGCGGCCACGACGACGTTTTCTGGAGCGCGGCCTTGGCCATTTACGCTTCTGTTCAGAGCCCGTTGCCTGGAAGAGGCGCAGTTATGCTTCCACATTAGCAAGAGGGAAGGTAAATGAGTTTTGTCGCTGAGAAAATTCGTAAGGGCTTCAACAGCGTTAAGCAGGCCGCTGCGAGACTTATTGCTCGAGCGCAAGGTTCCTCCTGACGTGGCCCGGAAGCAGTTGGAAGAGGAGGTTCCTGTCAGTTGGAAACAGGACAACATGCTCTGGGGCTACGTCACCAAGTATATGCTTAAGGGCTCTGGCGCGGGCTTCGTCACTCCGCCCTACATGGCCTACTGGGAAAGGCTTTGGGGTGCAACGCCCGTTGAGGATCTCCCAACTTACAAGGAATTGTACACTTTCAAGCCGTACATCAAAGCAAGCGTAGACGTTAGGGTTAACATGGCCATTTCGCAGGGTTTTGAACTGGAAGGCGGCGAGGACTAGGTTCGCGAGTGGCTTATGGATTGGCTTGATGAGCAGGATATTCTTGCGCACGTTGAGGATAATCGGAACGGACATGATTATTTTCGGCAACGCTTACCTCGAAGTCTGCCGGGACGAGCGGACAGGAGAGGTTGCCTGGCTTAAACCGTTGGATCCAGTGCACATGCGGGTGCGCAGGGACGCGTACGGCAACGTGTTCGGCTTACATTCAACTGCTAACCTTTCCTCCAGTCGCCTTCGTTGCGGATGACATCGTGCATTTCCGTTATGGAGCGAAGAGCTGGTGGTTCGAGTCTTGCTATGGCACGTCGCTGTTGAGGCCGCTGTTGAAGGTTCAGGCGCTCATCGACCAGCTTGAAGATGACATGTCGCTTATCATGCATATTTACACGAAGCCCATGCTCGTCGTTAAAGCCGGCACGCCGGAGAGGCCCTTTTCAGATCCGCAGTTGCAGAGTCTCATGGAAGCTTTTCGTGATAGGAAGCCTGCTACGGACGTGTTTGTGCGTGGCGACGTTGAAGTCACCGTCGTTCAAAGCATGACAAAGGAAGTGAACATACAGTGGTGGCTGAACTATCTAGCTATTCAACGTATCGCCGTCCTTGGGGTTCCGAAAATCTTCATGGGCGAAAGCGAAAGAACGAACAGGGCAACAGCCGACATCGTCATGCAAGAGTATGTCACGGAGGAACGGATGTTCCAGGAACTCATCGGCGACACTTTGGAAACGGGTCTGTTCAAACAGCTTGTACAGGAAAAGTGGGGAGAAGGCCAAGAGATTCCGCATGTGAAATGGCGACCCGTGTGGGAACCCACGCTTGACGTAAAGGCCGCGTACATCACGAACCTGGTTAAAGAGGGAATCGTAGCGCCCCAAGAGGCACGGCCTCAGCTCGGGTATCCAGAGCAGATGCCGCAGCAGGATGTTAGTGACGCGTCTGCTGGGTCCTCTGCCACTGATGGTTAAAGAGGGCAAGGCCGTATGAAAGGAAAACTTTCTAAGTGGTGGCCGCGGATGGCTGCAGCCCTTGTGCGGCTACACAATCGAAATGCGGAGGCCTCATCTTACTTGCCTCTTCTGCAGGGTGAGACGGTTTTTCTATGGTAAATTGGACAGGAAGATTTTCGTTATAACAGGTTGATGCGGGTCGTGATGCCTCAGGATTGTCAGACGTATGTCATGTTCATTGACAAGAACAGGCCTCATGCGAAGCTAAAGGCAGCCCTTTTGAAACGGCTGCTCACGCTTTGTGAATGGCTTGCCAACTAATTGTTAAGGATGCATCGGCTTGAAGAAGATAAGACTGTTGGCGGTATCTAGTCGCTGACGAGGGCAGGTTTGAAAGGCTAAAAGTTAAGGAGCTTGGGAAAGGCGTCAAAATCACGCTCGGCAATGTGCGGGGCTCCGGAACGATGGGAAATTCAGAGTTACTATGTTTGCGAAAGACCTGTTCAAGACGCTGAGCAGGTGCGCAAGTGGCTTGACACGCACTTGAAGGGTGAGATTCAGACTCTTCTGGACTTTAGGGCGTGGAACGAGTACAGGCGCCGCGTCGTTAACGCTTACGTTCAAATCTCGAATGTTGAGTGATGAAAAATGAGTTTTGAAGCAGCAGTATGGAGCACGAATACATAAATGACCTTCCGGATCAAGCTTCGCTCTGGTTGAGTCTGGGGGCAAGAAGGATAGTGAAGGCAAGACTGTTCCCAGAAGCTTGAGACATCTTCCCTATAAGGATAAGAACGGCAAAATCGATCTTCCACATCTTCGTAACGGGATGGCACGGTGCACGCATACGAAGCTGAGCCCTACACTGCAGAAGAGAGCTCACAACATCTTACTCAATGCTTACAAGAGAGTCGGCTTGGAGCATCCGCCTTGCAGTGTGCCCGGCTGCAAGGGTTACAGTCCTAAGAAGAAGAGCATGCTTGAAGTTGACACATTCAGGGCTTACCAGGAAGAATGGTTGAGGTCTCAGGGTAAACGCGCTTTTGTGGTGGCGTAGAGTAGGATGGAACTAAAATATTATGTGCCGTTCAAAGCTGTTAGTAATCAAGACGCGCAGCTAGCATTGAAGGAAAGACTTCTTAACATTGAAGGCGAAGCGATCGACACAAGCGTTAACACTAACAAGTGGCAGGTGCCGAAAGAAGACCTTGACTTTTTCGTCTCCACCCTCATCGGTGCGCAGATGCGGATAGACCATGCGGAAAGCGCGTTAGCCGTTATAGGCAGGGTTCCAGAAGCAAAGAACCTAGGCGACAAGGTATGGTTCCGAGGAGAAATAGGGGAGCTGCCAATAATCGAGAAAGTAGTGCGCAGCTACCTCACGCATGTTAGCGTTCAAGTTGACAGTGACGATGTTGAATGCAGCAAATGCGGGAAACAGACTCGCAAAGAAGGCATGCTGGTACACCTGTGCCCCGATGCTTGGGAAATCGTACACAAGCCCAAGGTCCGCGAGCTCAGCATCGTTGCAAGCCCGGCCTACGAGAACACAACCTTCAAGCCTGTAGGCTTCGCGGCTGCCATGGACCTAAGCCAGCATGACGCAATCATTAACTCGTGTGCAAATTGTACGTGTTCACAGTTACTTAACGGTAACAAAGATGTGGGTTCTAGCCGAGAGGTGCAAGAACCTGAAAACAAACAGAATGAAACAAAAGAGGTGAAGCCTATGTCTGAACAGCAAAATGCTCAGCAGAAGGCTTCTCCGCATCAAGCGCAAGGAATAGTTAACGTCGCACCAGGAGAAGGTCCACCGAAAGAGCTTACGTATCAGCAGTACGTGGACCAGTTGACGCAGCTTAAGCAGCAGATAATGCAGAAGCCGGGAGCTTCTGACGCTGAACTCAGTGATTTGCAAAGCAAAATCGCTGAACTCGAGGCCGAAGCCGCCAGGAGAGCCAAAAAGGCCGAGCTCGGAAAGAAAATCAGCGCATTGCAAAAACAGCTTAGCGAGGCTGGAGAAGACGCCGGGGAAGATGCTGAAGAGAGTGCGAACGGGGATGCTGCACATCAGGGTCAAGAAGATGCTGACGGTGCAGGTTCAGGTCAAGAAGCGAAGCGGGCCAGCGGCAAGGGCATCGTCGGGGCGATTGAAGGGTCCAATCCTGATCCTCTCGGCGATTTCAGATGGTTCAACGACTTGCTCAAGGCTTCCCGAAAGCTGAGCGCCGGCGGATTCAAGGGATAGATGATTCTAGATGAGTACTCCGAACTATTTCTCGGGTTTTCCAAATCTTGAGGCAAGCGCTGGAGCAAGCCTCGTTTCAGACACCTTCGTCATCACGATGCTTGCAGGCGAGGATCTAGTTGCAGGCTACCTTGTTGAAATCACAGCTGACTTCACAGTCAAGAAATGCCAGACTCAGAACAGCACAAAAGTGAAGGGCATAACGTTGACGAATGCAAAGAACGGTAGCCCAGTCTCAATCGCATGCCGTGGCCTTGTCCGGGCAACCGCCTGGGGAAGCATAGCCGCGGGCGACCAGGTTGGTTCTGCAAGCGGCGGCACCAGCGCAGGCCTCATAATCAGTGACAACGCCAGCAAGAACACCACGATCCTCGGCCAGGCACTGCAGGCAATCCCAAGCGGCGGCGTTGGAATCGTAGCCCTCTGGTAAGGTGTCCTAGATGAGTTTTGTCAGTGATGCCTTAACATGGGTGGATTCTGCCGCAGTAGCGTATCCCACGTTACATGCGCACATCATCGAGTTGACCATGCCCGCCCTAGTTGTCAAACGCTTGTTCCCGAATTCCCGCTTGTCGCAGGCCGAACAGCAACGTTCGCCAAAGAGAAAGGGTCCCGCAGCATTGGCATTAGCGCAATAAACGAAGCCACTGAAATTCCCATGGATTTTACACCGCTTGACTACGTTACCGTTACGCCTTACAAGAAGGGCGAACGGATACGTGTACCTCGCGAGCAGATTGAAGACTTGTACATTCCAGTGATTGAGCAGCAGCTCCGACGTCTGGCCAGGCGTGTTGCCTTCCAGATTGACAAGGACTGCCTAACATGCATTGACGGTGCGGCTGCCAACAGCTTCGCAGCAACGGGGACGACGATGGGAGCAACGGGCACGACGTTCACGGTTTCAGGCGGAACCGGCACAAAAGACATCTTGAAGGCTGAAGCCATCATCGGAAGCTACAACTTCGTTCCGGACAGTCTGCTATGAACCCGATTAACGCTAGAGATTTGAAGTACCTGCCGACTTTCAGCCTGGCGCACAGTACGGCGAGGCCAGTAGTGCGGTCAGGCACAATCGGCAAAGTGTACGGGTTTGACTTGTTCGTCAGCAACGTCGTGTCTGCAGGCACAGCGTACCTGCTGAGCACGGGTCAAAACCTAAGCGGCTCATACGCCCCCATAGGATTCTTCGTCATCAAACGCCCCTTGCTCTCGGATCTGGACGTCAAAAAAGAGTTCGACGCAGTCGACGTCAGCCTTAACTACCAGGTACTCGCCAGTCGTCACATGCGGAGAAGCAATCGTGAAAATCACAGGATTGAACACTACTTAAACGGTCGAATCAAAATTTCACTCATTCCCATTTTTTGTTGTTTTCTCATAGCTTCTTTTTCACAGTCACACTAAACAAAGGTGAGAAGTTTTGTCCGGAACTGAAGACAAGATTACGTTACCGCCTGACAGCACGGGCAAGAACCAAAGAGAACGAAAGCTTACGTTAGGCGGTCAAACTGTCTATGAAGACGTTGTAGCTTTGGATGATGGAAACGGAAATCTCATCAATCCCCGTCAGGTAAGACCTCTGACAAGTTCTGACGTAGTAACTGCTAACGCGGGGCAAAACCTTAGCACTTCAGCCCTAGCGTTAGAGTCCGGTGGGAACCTGGCAAGTATCCTTGCCAAACTCAACACTACGATTGTTCTGCCGAATGGAGCAGTTCTTCTTGCAAGCTACGGTATCGGCGTTCCTGACCGCACTGGCATGTCTGGGTTAAACGGGCCAAGAGACGCGTTTGAGCTTCCGAATGGTAACTGGCTCATAACTGATATGCTGAATGACAGAGTCATCGAAGTAAATCCCAAGACGAAGGCGATAGTGTGGCAGTATGGCACGACAGATGTTCCAGGGTCAGGCGCAAACCAGCTTAATAACCCCTATAGCGCCATCAGACTCGCAAACGGGGACACCTTAATCGCAGACTGCTCAAACAACAGGATTATCGAAGTTACACCGCAAAACGCGATTGTGTGGAGCTTAACTGGCACAGACCTTGGAGTCGGAACCATTTGGCCTACGAGCGTTCAATTCACAGATGAAAACACGATAGTCTTCGGAAACAGCTCTAATTATCCACACGTTCTTGAAGTTGCTTATCCAGCTAAGACTCTTGTGCGGGACTGGTCAACTAACGCTGTTCCTGCGTTGTCGTTCCCGACCTATGCTCATAAGATTCAAGGCGCAGAAGTCAATGATGTAACGGATTTCTATAACTGGCACCACATGTTAGTTGTCGACTGGAACACGGGCAACTTTTACAATTTTAACTCGGATGGTACGTTGCTCTTTTCAACTCCTAGATATGCTCCGCTTAACTCTGCTGGTGTAGCGGGTAAGGGTGCTTTGGAATGCGTTGACATGTGGAGCAGCAGAATCGCCCTGTTGACAAGCTCTTGGATCGGAGCGATAGTCGCATACATTAAGGCTGAGAAGTTGGACAAGCTTGCGCTGCTTTTCGGAAACAAGTCAGCGGCCACGTGGGGTGGGATGGGGCGAGCACTACCGCTTATTCAAGATACAGGTTATTGTCATAAAACCCCTGATGGGAACCTTCTCGTGAGCGATTATGGCAGCGACACAGTCTACAAGGTCATTCCCAACATAAGCAGGTCTGTCGCGCCATCCCCACTCTCCCTTTGGGTAAGTCAAAGCATAACAGACACTTCGAATGGAAGCACAACACCAGGCTTTCTAACGGCATACGTGGGCAAGAAAACGTTTTACATCATCAGCAACCAGACTGGAACCCTGAACATTCAAGCTTATGACGAGGTTGCAGGCAACTTCAAGACCATGGCTTCCATGGCAGTCGCTGCGAACACTCTAACGCCGTACATGACGACTTATGGCGCTAGGCTTATGGCAATAAACTTCGTTCCCTCAGCGGCGGCAACAGTAAGCGCGTGGGCGGTCCTTGAAGAATGAGCCTTCCCATGTTACCGCAGCCAAAAAGGGCTTACTTGAGAATTCCAAAAACCTTGCCTGTACTGTCACGGGCAGCGCTCTATGGATTGACTTTTCACCGTGTGACAAGCGAGTACGTGAATATTCCATATGGCGCCTCATTGAAGCCTGCGAACTTCTCAGCTGAAGTCTTCGTCAAAAGCACCGACACCGTGAACACTCCCTGCGCGATATTCAACCCTGATGGAACGACTTATTCCGGCGCGTGGCATCTCCGTCTTGATTCTAACGGAGTTGGGTATGTTATCGTTTACACGAGCGTGAAGAATCAAATAATCACGGGTGCGAAAATCGCGGATGGTTGCTGGCATAGGCTCGGCGGCTTTTATGACGGCGCAACTGAAGGGTTAGTGGTTGACAGAACTATCTCGACGTTAGCGTTAACAGGAAACATCCTGTATGATACACAAAACCTTTGGGTTGGCATAAGAAGCAGGAGCACAGCGGGTTTTGATATTCCTTTTAACGGGCAGCTTGCCTTGGTTAAGGTGTATAATCGCAGGCTAACTCTAGCAGAGTGGGATTGGAACCTTCAAAATCCGATGGACCCCGTGCGCAGCGGCCTCGTGCTCTTTCTTCCCATGATAGAAGGTGCAGGAACGGTTGTGAATGACTGCTCTGGGCTTGGCAATAATGGAGCCATGAGTGGGGGAGTAAGCTGGTATGAAATGGCCCTTCACGAGCCGGAAGCGGACGTTCTGTGAATTCAGGTGTTCATCTATGCCTTCCGTAGTCAAGAGGATGTTCTGGATGAGCCGTGCTCATGTGCGCCTAGTGACTCTGCAGGGAGAGAAAGGAACGGTTACATTAACAGGAGTCACAGGCGCTGTCATATTGACTGGAAATTAGGGGAGCCGAAACAGTTTGACAGGTTTCTCAATGGTTAAGGGAGATTTGAGGCCCAGTATCTTGGCAACTCTTCAGTACAGTGACGGTTCAGCGGTAGACCTGACAGGTTCAACCGTTAATTTTCAAATGCTCCAGAACGGCCTACAACTTATCAACAAACCATGTACTATCGTCAGTCCATCAAGCGGCGTTGTGCGCTATGACTGGGTCCAAGGAGACACCAACTATTTTGGAACGTGTCCTGCACAGTTTGAGGTTACATTTCCAGATGGAACAAATCAAACTTTTCCTGTTTCAGAAGATTTCGCCGTCCAGTTCACGTCTCCTGCAATCGTGGCCACGCCTTCCGTAGGATACGTTGGGGTGGGCGACGTGGAAACTCACCTGAACATGACGTATGATTCTGAGACAGGAAATTACACTGTTTACGGTTTGACGTTGAGTGAAACGGCATTACAGGCGCACGTGAACTATGCCAACACGTACATCATAGCACTTAACGGCTGCCTCCTCAACTCAACTGATCAGCGGTATCCACATGCGAAGATTGCCGCATTGGATCTCGCTTGCCTGCGCGCTCTTGTGATCAGCAGCGGCGGCTCGCTTGTCGGAGCCTACGATTATTTCCTGGGCGACTTGCGTGTTGCGCGCACAGCCCCGTATGCTGCAGCCCTTGCAAGAACGATTCAGGGTTTAAGCGATGATTTGCAGAAGCAGCTTGTCAACTTGACCTTGCCCGTCATAGCTGCGGAGGCTTCGATGAAAGACGATGTTCCTACATATCAAGGCGGGTTGATGAATCCGTGAGCAGAGTTTTAACGAAGAGCAATTACATTCTGGCGAAGGTCAACGGTACCAAGAAGGTACTCACGAGTACTGAGATGCAGCAGCTGATCAACGATGGCTATGACGTCGAAGTCGTAACAGCAACTTAGGATCCTGAAGCCCTCTGAAAAAGCCTTCTTCTTCCCTTCTGCTCCTGCAAATCATGTCATCTTTCTGGGGGCAGGAAAAACCTTGAATGCTGAAAAACTAGAGCGTCTGAGACGAATCGTGTGCAGACCTTGCCCCAGAACAAGCTATCAAGATTGCCAAGGTTGCGAAGTGAAAAGGTTGATTGACGAGCTGCTCGAGGAGATCCGTTGAGTGTCTACGCCTGATAATGCTTCGGTTCTGTCGTCTGTTTTGCAGGCGAATTGGCAGCTCAGCAGCCCAGCTGCAAGTGCTGTTCTTTGGTCCACGACAAGGGTTGATGCTGCAACCTTTCTTGGCTCTGGCAAAAACTACGGTGTATGCTGCTATAATCCTGCGAGTCCGACTCAGGTGACTCCTCTTAGCCGCGAGGCTTGGCAGCAGGTTGAACGTGTTCTCGTCGACGTCTATGTCAAGGTTGGAACAGGTACTCCGGCTGCTGCTGCAGGTGTCAGGGAAAGTATGAAGCAGGCAATCTACACTATTCTGCATAATCAGGAGCTGAAAATTCCGGGCATCGTCGACGCTTACGTGGAACGTGAGACAGGAAAGAATGAGGGACCTGACCTAGTGCGTGTTACGTTGCAGGTTGCTTGTGTAAACTTTCACGTGGTATCTTAGATGAGCATCCGTTTTGAGGCAAACGTAAGCTTTGAGGGAACCTTAACAGACCTTCAGAGTTTGAGCTTCGGCCTTGGGGATCCAGTGAAGGAAGCAATGTTGATTGTTGGAAACAGAATTCTCGATGATATGAGACGGTTCACTCCTGTGCGCACCGGTTATCTGCTAGGTACAGAAAGTCTTGAGGAGCAAGGGTTTTGGCAGTTCGCTATCTATGCCCGCGCGCTCTACGCTGCCTTTGTCGAGTGGGGCACAAGGCGTATGGCGCCTCGCCTTTTCATGACGCGCGCTTTTGAGCTGCACAAGGATGAGGTTGCCTTTGAAATCGGCATTGCTGTGAGTACAAGTATTGCCAACACGTTTGGGTGAGCGCCCTTGGATAAGTGGGTCTCCCTTCATGTGCGCAAGAAGTTGATTAATCTTGTCGTGCGGGTTCTGAACCGGCTTATTCCCTGTCGGGATCCTGAGTATCCGCAGACCATGCTGCTCGAGGACGTGTACGAGAGGCTGCTGCAGGCCTACAAGCTTGAAGTGTACTGCGGACGGTTTGACGATGTGCACTATCAGACGTTGAAGACGCTTAGGGATAGGCATTTTCTTAATGTTCTGGAGCTCAGCCAGAAGGTTCTGATGTATCTTGGCGACACGGACCGGTATTATCGTCAGTGGCTGGGCCTTTTCCTTCTCGTCACGCACGATGTCGTCGATGGTCATGCAGCTGTGTTGACCGTTGAGGAGGCTTGTAGGCAGATTAATGGCCAGTGGAATTACGGCCTCAGTGAAGATATCCTGAAACGGTTTTTCCCAGGATGTAGGGACTTTGCGCAGGAGATGATTCTGTGCAACTACCTACATAACCTAGTCACGATGAACTCGGAGCGAGGTGATGAGAACAAATGAGTACTCCATTGATTGGTCGTAACGGCGTTATTCAGGCAAGCGCAGGATCCGCGGTTACAATAGGCTTCGTTCAGGGATTCACGGATGAGATGACCGCTGATCTTGATCAAAGAGTTCCAATTGAACAGTGACCATGCAGCCCTCTTGGCAGCTGGAAACAAGCATTTCAAGTTCAGCATTGACAAAATGTACATCGACAAGACTTATCAGCAGTACGTTTACGGCGGCACGAACGTCGACATAATAATCGCGCCTGCAGGCACTTCGACAGGAAAGGAAAAGTACACGTACAAAAGCTGCGTGTTTACAGCTTGGAGCATGAAGGTAGACCAGAAGGGCATCGTAAGCGAGAAGATAACTGGAGAAGCCACCGACATTCAAGTAACAACGTTCTAAACGTTTCCCCTTTTTTCTTCTGGGGAGATTTCAGGTTTTCTCATGATAATGCGAGGTGAAAAACTTGGTGAAGAAAGATGAGATTGACTGGGAGAAAGTTGCGGAGATGCAGCAGAGTCTTGACGCGTTTGAAGCTGAGAAACGTGAGCGCACCAAAATCTTCAATCCTATCGAGATCAGCCGCAAGGCAAAGGAAATCAGAGAAGTTCATGATGAAGATTTAGGGACGATTCGCTTCGTGCTATTAACGTACGATGACGTTATCGAAATCTTCGACAAGTACAAGGACAACAGGGACCGCAGTATGCAGATACTTTTCAAGCAGCTTGAACCGGCAAATCCGGAGCTGAAGATTGAAGACGTCCGCAGAATGCCTTACGAAGCAGTAGTGAGGCTGATAACGCTGTTGCAGACTGACGGCAGTTTTTTCCCACACAAGAGGCCCTTGCCGAATGGATTGACCTTAACCCAGCAGCACAATCCATTGGTCTCATAGCGCACGAGTACGGCTACACGTTTGACTATATTCATGGTCTTACGCCGTTTCAAGTAGAGTTTCTCAAAGCCTGGGTAAAATGGTGGAATACGAGAGGTTAAACCAAAATTGAGCAGTTCAGACGTTGAAGTTCACTTGAAAGCGTACGATGAGGCTTCAAGCGTTTTCCAGAGCGCAGGCAACAACATCAGCATTACCATGACAGATATTGAAGGAAAAACGCAGAGCCTAGCTGACACGACGGACACTGCTACGAGCCATATCACAGCGGACATGAATCAAGTGTCTGACAGTTCAGCTTCACTTAGCAGCGAGTGGACCGGCTTAACAGGCGTTGGGCTTGGATTGGCAGGCAGCAGTATGGCATTGTACAGTTCGCAGATTATGCTTGACCGTTCTAACATGATGGTTGAGTCCAGCGCAATAGCTGTTGAGAAGGCTCAAACGAAATATAATGACGCAGTTGCCAAGTATGGCCTGAACAGCGAGCAGGCCAAGATGGCTGCTGACGCGCTTGCCCTTGCGGTGGATAGGCATAGCGTTGCAGTTGAAAGAGCTAATCGAGCAACGGATATGTTCGCTTTGACGTTGGGGATGACGGTCGTCACGGGCGTTGCAACGGCAATAAAAGTTATTGAAGGACTCTCCGCTGCGCTGTTCACAGAGGACGCTGCGACGGGGTTGACGGTTGCTTCAAAGATTGCGGCTGCCGCTGCAAGCGCTGCTCACGCTGTTGCTGAAGGAATAGAAACAGCTGCCACTTGGCTTTTAGTTGATGCAACTGCTTCTCAAGTGGCGCTTTTAACCTTGGGCATAGGAGTAGCTGTCGCTGCGGCGTCTGTCATATACTTCATGGCCGTTGCGCATGGAGCAGCTACTCAAAGCGTAAACAACCTCAACACGGCTCTTGTTGACGTGAATGGAAGTCTTGAGGACACGGAGAAGGCTATGAACGTTCACATTGGCCTTATCGGCGACTTCACAACCGCAATTAACTCTATGAAAGACCAGATTAAAGCGAACAATGATAGTCTGAAAGAACTTAATGATACCTTGAGTGTCGCTAACGATGGTTGGCTGAAGCTGCATAACCAAGTTTCCGAATATCTGTTGAAAGGCGAGAAGGTTCCTGCGAATCTTCAGGCTCAATGTGACGCGGCTCAGGCTTATTATGAGTCTGTTCTTAACGAGACTCAAGCGTTACAAGATGCGAACGATAAGCTTCAGGAAAACACTGCGATAATGGAGTTGAATCAGAAGGCTGCTCAGCTCTTGTTTGACAGTGAAATTTCCAGCAGCGCAGCGTTTAAGGATTCTGTTGTTTCAAGCTCAACTGCAATTCAGGATGCGTTCAAGGCGGACGCGGGGAACTTGCAGGCTCAAGCAGATGCAACGCGAGTGATAATTCAGAATTTCGCAGACCAATGGGGCGTTACGTATGATGATGCAGAAAAAACTTTGAAGACGGGCGTTGATAACTTAATCTCTGAGCAGCAGAAAGCCACGGATGCTCAAGCGAAACTCTTAGCGACACAAGAGGCGGATATGCAGAAACACGCTGATGCACTTAACACGTATTACGCGGATAAGTTTGTAAAGCCAACTCAAGAATATCAAAACTGCCTCGCCACTGCTGCTGACAAGATTAATGGCATAATGGACGCGCAGAACATGAGCATGGGTCTAAAGCTTTCCATGAGCATGGCGGCCGTGCAGAACTTTGCATCTCAATGGGGGGTCACGTGGGATGAGGCAGAGAAAGCATTAACGAGTTTCACGGCTGCGACGGTTAAGTCTATTGATGAACAGCTTGTTGGTGAAGCGCAGGCAAAGTTTGCAGAGTTTCAAAAGTGCATCTCAGGCAAAGCCTTATCGTTGAGCACGGACGTTCAAGGCAACATAGCAGGAATGGCAGGCAATATTACCGACCTAATCAAGAACGGTCTTGTTGGCGAAGCTCAAACTGAGATGCAGAATTATGTGAACTGCAATACGAACAAGTTTTCGACTATGACGCAAAAAATAGAGTCGGACATGAAAACTTTGGCTACCCAACATAACGCGGATGTGCTCGCAATGCAACAGTACGCGGACACACTCACAGGGCAAGAGAAAGACGGCGTCCTCAAGCAAATCTCAGACATGACAAACGCGTATCAAGCTAAAATGCAAAACTTGAAAGACTGGCAAGAAACACTTTTGAACGAGATGGTAACTCAGACTAACCAATCATTCTCAGACCTTGCTGATGTTGGAATTAAGCATTCAACCCGCCTCGCAAACTCTCTCGTTGCCCGTAGCATTTGGCCTGACATGTTGGACTTGATGGCCAAGCAAACAGGCGAGGGCCTCAGCAAGGTTGAAGAACGATTCGCGCAGATGACAGGCAAGGTTCAAGGCGCGATACCTTCAGGATCCATCGGTGCTGTTGGTGGAATAGGCAGAGTAGGCGGGAGCAGCGCAAATCAGGTTCCAGTGACTATTTCGATTGGAAATCTTGTGAATATTGAGGGCAGCGCAGACAAGGCAACAGCTGACCTGGCCTCGAAACAGGTGCTTCTAGCGTTGAAGACGATAATGGTCGAGCCCACGAGCAGCGCTGCGGCAGCTACGCAGAAGAGAATCAGGTCTGGGAGCGTGTTTGGCTAATGCCGATTCTAGCTGAACAGGAAAGACTCGCAGCGCAGGAAAAAAACCTGATAAACCTCGCAACAGTATACAATTGGCTCACCATAGGCTGGGGTACGCTTCATGATTATGGCAACGTAACCTTGAGCGCGAATGGAATTCTGCTTATCAAGTTTGATGCTGTTCTCAATGGCTCTGCTGGAGCTGTTAGAGTAAAGGTCGGGGGCAACTACGTTTACGGTCTCGCTCCAACCACAAGTTATGTAACGTACGGGCTTGCCGTTTGGCTAACAGCCGGCACGTATGACGTGAAGGTTGAAGGCTATGTACCATCCGCCAGCTACACAGTTTCCATTCAAAATTTCCAAGCAGGTTTAGTTGCTTTTAACGATCAGCAGGGCTCTAACGTTGCCACATACAGTTCAGGAATAGCGCTTACAGTTGCAAGCCGTACGACGCCTGTTGGCGCGCTTCAAAACGCAGTTTACCTAGTTCAATGTTTTGCTCAAACACCAAGCGCCGTCACCAACTTTGAGAACGTCGGCGACAACCTTACGAACGGCGTAAGCGTCGCACTGGATGCCGTGCAGGTTTCTTGGGATGAACGCAACCAAGATGCGCTAAGTCAAGGTTATGCAAGTGCGAAAACAGCACAAAGCCTTGTTGTTGGTTCAAGTCACACCGTCACGATAACAAAGCGTAACTCAAATACTGTCGTTACCATAAGCATTATTGCGTGTCCATGGATTCTTCCAAACGTTGTCCACATACCCGTGAACCTTACCTTCAGTCAGGGAAGCACGCTGTATTGTCTTCTTGAACCGTTGTTTCTGAATCCTACAAAGTTTGCAGGAGTCGGAGCAATACGAGGGATAAACTTCAGCACTGCGGACAACTATTACAGCAGCAGTTCCGGAGCGGATATCATCAATTTTACTTTCATAATGGACATCGAAGACATTACTAACAACAGTCTAATCGTGTACGGCCTTGGCGGCTGCATTGGCATCATAGGAGTAGACGCTAGATGACAATAAAACTCACGCAGGTCTCAACATCATCGGGGCAAATAATGCTGACAGTTACGTATGACAACCCAAAAGGCAGCGGTTTACTAAGCACTTTTCAACTGAGTTATCAGGCGCTCGTAAATCGGCTTGTACAAGTCGCAATTCTGTTAGGTCGCAATGTAACATTTACGGATGCGCAGCAGATTTTGGTTGAAATCATTAATGAAGCTCGTATGAATCAAGCGGGCATTCCACAGAACTTTGACTTCACGCCTTACATAAACACAGAATTGGAATCATAACCGTTTTGGGTGAGTGAAATGGGCACAACTCTTGACGGACAAAGCTTAACAGTGACAAAGTGGGGCGAAGACGTCTCTGTTCAAGCAAGTCAATGGGATGCTTGGAGCGTTTCGAGTTACAAGCGCAAAGTCAAAGTCTACGGAATTGTCCGCACCTACATTATCAACTGCGTCGAACAAGCTGTTGCATGGGCAAGCAGCATTGTGAACCGTTTTGAAACAACCGCCGCAAACGGTACGACAGTCGTGTTTTTCAGTGATCAAGCGGTCCGGCCCGTTAGCAGCGTAAGCGTCTACGTTTTGAAAGTATCCTGGACCTTGGAAAACATTGGCGGACAGAACATAAGAAAATTCACGCTCACACTTCAAGAAGCACAGTGATTTTCACAAGTATCAGGTTATGGAGGTTTAGAGTATGGTGGAAGTTGATGTTCTGGAGAATTTTGGGCGAGAGGCTGAGCTGCGCAAGAAATGGATGAGGAAATGGCAGTTGCTGGGAGGTCGGATCCTGCGTTTTCCCAAGTGGATGCAGGCCATTATTCTTGAAGACGTGAACACCACGATTGAGAATCGTGTGGCTACAATGGAAATGATACTGCGCAGCAAGAAACGCGCGCGGAGGGAATCTCTGAATTGAGTAGGCATGCTAGAAAAACCGAGTTGGATCCTGAGGGGCAGTTGATTCAGAAGTGTTACGTAGCAAACCCTTTGGATCATAGTCTTGGTGAGCAAGTGCCGTTTGTGGTTGACACTGGGGCTAGCTGCATCGTTATCCCATTGAAATTGGCTAAGAAGCTGAAGCTCAAGTCTGTCGGTGGTGGAGAGGGCATACTTGCAGATGGGACGAGAGCCGAGTGCCAGATGGCGTGGCTGTACATAAACGTAGACGGAGACGGCTTGCCAACTATGGCTTTGATTATGAAGGATGCGCAGCCGCTCTTGGGTTTAGACGTGATGAAGATGCTGCAGTTGCAAATCGACCCCGTGCGCGAGAGGCTTCTGAAACCGCTCAAACGGTTCAAGCTTGTCAAATTCTTCTTCAAGAGAGGCGTTCTTCCATCCAAAACTTCGTCCTGAAAGTTTTGACCAGAAAGGCGAGGGGAAAAGTATTCCGCCGAGTCAAAGGCTGCTGTACACCGTTTACTTCAGTCTGGGCACGATTGCCCTGCTCTCAGGCCTAGAAACCGCTAACATCGCTTTTCTGCACAGTTGGAACAGCGAGGTTTTCGCAGTAATCACGGGTTTCATCGGAACGGTTAGCGGCGTTCTAGTCGGGCAGCATGTTTGAAGCTTGCCATTTTTCGATAGCAGCACGCGCGTTGATAAATCGCGTTCTATTTGGTCATCATCCTAACGCATGTGTGGCGAGCGCTAGGACTCAGATTATTTGTTTGCCGCATCTTTCGCAGAAAATTGCGTCGCTCTTATTTTCAGCGCCACAGAAGCGGCAGTATCTCTGCGGCATTGAAGGTGGTGGCGGGGGTTGTTCAATGATTGGACCGCGCGCGCTGGGTCGTGGGAGGACTGCTAAGGTTGAGAGCGCTTCAACAGAGACAATCAGCGACATGATCCCTGCAATCAATATCATTATTCCCGATATTCCAAGAATTAGAAGACCACAGAAGACTATCCAAACACTAACAAGATATTGACTCAAAACTCCGACATAATTACTCATCTGTGAAACCATTGAAAAGTTGAAGTACAACAGCCCCACGCCGAAGGCAATACCACTTGCTGAAAGAATAAGTCTTAACCCGTGCATTCCCTTTGCAGTTCTCAGAGTTGGAAAGGAGTAAAGCACCGCACAGATAGCTACCAATAGGGCAGAAGCCGTTTCAATATTGAGCTCGGCAGCTAAGGGACCTGGATGGACTGGCAACGAAGATCTAGTCAGGTTAACAATAGAACTTAGATACTCCCAAGTGTTCCGAAGTGGTGAGTACGCAACGAAGTATATCAGAACAACTGCAATAATCAGCAAAATTCCTCCGGTGAGCTGGGATTCAGTGAGTCCTTTTGCAAACATGCGATAACCGATTAGGAGA
The DNA here is from genome assembly GCA_963838505.1 of Candidatus Bathyarchaeota archaeon. Lineage (GTDB taxonomy): Archaea > Thermoproteota > Bathyarchaeia > Bathyarchaeales > Bathycorpusculaceae > JBEKCD01. The sequence goes on along the minus strand of CAWIRG010000006.1, from coordinate 195,366 downwards.
AAGACGGAGCCAATTATCAGACAGATTGACGCAGAAAACCACGCAGAGGAAGAAAGGCCATACGGGAGAAAGGATGAAGATGAATAAGTGGGAATTAATGACATCAAGATGGCCAGAGCTAATCCTGTGAAGAGAAGAATCAGAGAGAAAGCTGTAACAGAGGTTGAAATACCCCCCACAGTTGCATTTGAGTTTCGCCAATTTGAATCTCTGATCACAGAAGCGCCAAAAGCGATTCCGCAAATTACTGCAAGAAACAAGAATATGGCCACAGCAATCATCGCAGGGGGAATGCTCATTATCGACGTTGATCCAAGTCCGGGGATTTCGCCCGTTCTAGCTGCTGTCTCTAAATAAATTGCGACAAGACCAAAGAACAATAAGAGGTAGCCAATTCCAAAAGCGAGGCCACTGTAACGTATGATACTCTTCATACTAGAAGTGTGATCATTCTGCGTTTGTCTACACCATTTTCCGTTAACGGTGCAACAACTAGATAAAACCTTTGCACCCAACAGCCAAGCGCGCGCTGTTCCCGTTTTTTTTCTGTATTGTCAAACCGAAAGAAATTGTGAGGAGGTGAAAGAATTGAAATTGAATGCAACTGAGGGAATAGTCCTAGCCACGATGATTCTTGCCGTAGTCGGCGGGGTCATGACGGAGCTTTCAACATACATCGGCACGGTTGACTTGGGCTTTCTGGGCCCGTACAAGCAGCTTCTCTTGAGCTTCCTCGTTAGCGTGCCATTCGTTATCGCAGTCACGTGGATTTACAATGTTTTCAATTATCTGCGTCAACATCAGCTAGCTGCCATGCAAAACGTTGCCGAAAAGTTTGATACACATAAACTGATTGAGACTTTGACTTTCTTCATGGGTACAATATCACCCATCTTCGTGCTCCTGCCTGGCGGATGGATGCAAAGCGCCGGCGCTTTCATAGTGCTTGTCTTCCGCATAGTAATACAGGAGATTCAAAACGTTTTTGGGCAGCTGCAAGCAACGTCTCCAGCTTCGAACTCAGCGTCAACGCAATCGGCAACACCCACAGTTTCACCTACCCCGCCACAGACAATTCCTGAAGGCCAGATAGGAACCTACGAGGGATGGGGCGTTTACATCAAGAACAGCTACCTTATGGTTTATCCGCCTTCAAACATGGTTGCAACTTTTGGGCGAATGATGGGGCTCGGAAGCTTCCAGGGATACCCGCCGACAACCGACTTCATGAGCATAGCCAAAACCTTCATCGACCAACAGATCGCACAGTACAACTATCAACAAGCGCATCCGCCAAACCCAGCGCAAGAACCCCAACTGCCCCAGCCAGTGACGGCTGCAGGATAAACCTCTTTCAATCAAGTTTCCCTTTTTTTCCTCTGTTTTTTTTGTCATTTCAACTCGTCGTCAGTGGATACTAGGTGTTGAATGGTGAGAAGACGAAAAGAGTATTTCAGGATTCGACAGTTTTGCTAGACGCTATGATCGTGAGTCCGGCAAGTTTACTGTCAACGTCGCCTATGAAACGGCAGCTCCTAGCCCTAGGAAAGAGTTGTTGCGGTTGCTGAAGGCTTCGGTCTGGGCTTGGACAAATGGGAAAAGTTTGTGATATACGATAATGTTGAGATTGATCTCTTTCTCCTACGGACATCGTGTACATTACGGGTGACAGTGGCAGCGGCAAGAGTGTTCTTCTGCGAGCTCTGCTCAAGGACCTCGGAGACGAAGCCATCGACATGAACGCTGTTCCGAAAGATTCTGCTCGGCCACTTATTGAGACGATCGGCAAGACGGTTGAAGAGGGCCTGGAGCTACTTAGTCGTGTGGGCTTGAATGATGCTTTTCTTTTTCTGCGATGTTACAGTCAGCTTTCGGATGGCCAGCGCTACCGGTACCGGGTTGCGAAGCTTGTTGAAAGCGGCAGGCAATGGTGGGTGATGGACGAGTTTTGCAGCACTTTGGACAGGGATACTGCGAAGATTGTGGCGTTTAACGTGCAGAAGCTTGCCAGGGCTCTGGGAAAAGCTGTTGTCGTGGCCACGACTCACACGGACCTGTTCCAAGATTTGAAGCCCAGCGTTCATGTTCACAAGCGTTTCGGCAAGGAGATATCCATCAAGTACTACTCGAATGAGCCTGCTGAAGAGTGCAGCCTGATGAGCGAAATGCGCGTTGAAGAAGGCACAACGCAAGATTGGAAGCAGCTGGCAAGTTTTCATTATCGCAGTCACAAGGCGGGTGCGGTTCGCAAGATTTTCTGCCTCAAACGCGGTGAGGAGTTGTGCGGCGTGATTGTTTACTGTTACCCGCCGCCTCAAGCCTACGGGCGAAGAATGGTCTTGCCAAAAATGACGATGAAGGAACTGAACCTGAAGCTAAGCATTATCAGTCGCGTTGTTGTCCACCCGAAGTATAGAACGATGGGCCTCGGCTGCCGGCTTGTCCGCGAAACTTTGCCTCTCGCCGGCACGGAGTACGTTGAGTTGCCAGCGGTCATGGCCAAGTACAATCCCTTCGCTGAAAGGGCTGGAATGCAGAAAATAGCTGAGCAGCAACCGTCGAAAGACGTCTTAAGAATTGTAAACGTGCTTGAAGAGGTCGGGTTTAAAATTCAGCTGCTTGGAAGCGAACGTTATGTTTGTGATGTCCTTCGAGAGCTCAGCAGTGCGAATCTGGAGAGGGTTAGGGAGGCCTTCGCAAGAGGCGGGCACGTGCGCTTCTTGAAGTATTTCAGCCCTGATCTTCCATTCGGGCACAAGGAAGATTACAAGAAAGCGGTTAGGGCTGCGAGCGTCTTGAAGCTTGCAGGACTCATCAAGATTTGCGGTTTTCTTTTGCAGACCAAAGTCTATCTTTTCTGGCAAGCCTCTGGAGGACAACGAAGAAAATGAAAAAACAGACGGGCGTGTGGATTGATTCTCAAATCTGGAGCGCCTACCGGAGTCTTTGCAAGCGTGAAAAGCTGCTCCCGTCTGATGCGATAACAGAGTTTCTTGGACTTGTCCTGCGGAACGGTTCGCCTTTAGCTGTTGTGAACATGATGCAGCTGATGGTTAAGGAAAGAACCGAAAGCTTCGAAGCCTATGCCCGCGTGCTACTCAACTGGTACAAGAACGGGAAAACTTGGATACATGTGACGGATGAGAGCGAGGCTGCCATAGAACCGATGCTGCTGCAGGTCTTAAAAGACGTTGTGGACCCACAACTGCGCAGAGACATCGAGGAAACTCTTGTGTTTAGGCCTCGCAGACAAGCGGACAGGATAGACAGAAAGAAAAAATCGACAGAAAAACCCGTGACCGAGCCAGCAAAGGCCAATATCCCAGAAAGAATCGGAGACATCAAGAAACAGGTTGCAGGCGCGACATAGGCGCCGAACAAGCGCAAGAAATGCTAAAGAAGATACGTCAAATCCGAGAAAAATTCAAGAGTGACAGAAAAGACAGAGCAAGAAAACACTGATAAAGTAGCTCACTGAGCCCTTGCTCACCCGCATCGGAATTATTTATATGTTGTAGTCACCTAATTTCTCTTGTGCACTTGGAAGTCAGGACTTCTGGCAAAAAGAAAAAGTATTACCTTGCTCATTCGATGAGAAAGGGAAACAAAGTTAGAAAGTTAAGGCTCTATCTTGGAGTTGGCTTATCCAAAAAAGAATTGGAAACCAAAAAGAAACATGCAGAAGAAGTTCTGAAGGAAAAAATAAAAAAATACAGTGTAATAAACAATCCGTTTTCCACTACACTATCTCCAAGCGAGCTTGAAGAACTTGAAAATCTAGAGACACACGCAGAACTAAAGGTCATTCATTTAAACGAAAAAGACTGGTCAAAGTTCAGCGAGACATTTGCTTACGATGCAAACGCCATTGAAGGTTCCACCCTAACCGCTTCCGAAGTTGTGGGCATACTTAAAAACAAAAAACGCCGCGTGCGCCTCAAGAGGCGACTACAAAAATCAAAAACGTAGTCACCCCATGCGCATGTGCGTTCCTAACCCTCCTACGGGAACTTGAAAGGGGCGAAATCTTGCGTGATTATCGCGTGCGCTTTACACCAAGGCCAACTACGCATGCTCTCGATTTGTTACAATACACATTACTTCTGACATTACAAAAAACGAGCCGAGTCACCTCTGAACATTAGTCCAGACTGCTTTTCAACATCGTTTGTTACCACACACATTACTTTTGACATTACAAGTAAAAATGATCGGGGCAACTTTTCAGCATATGCTAAAAAAAGCATGTTCCTTGAAGGCGCGCGCGACGCGAAAGACAGAATAAACCTTTATGTTGTCCATCTAACATACTCATATTTGAAGGCAATAGATGTGACTGAAATAATCTCTCTTGGAGATATGCCTACTCGTTTCAAGATTATGTTGCTTAAGGAATTGGGATACGATTCAGATGGGATATTTGTTCTGGACAAGAAGGGGCAAAAATACTTAGATAAATACACAAATGAACCTATCAAGATAGGTAATATGGCCATCCTTCCTGGAAGTACGATTATTCTTGATAATAATCCCTTAAGTATCTCCTCCTTTTTGGAGGAGTTTGGGGATGTCATCTGAAGATCCCCTCGCGAGCGCTGCTCTTTTCTCAGGAGTTCAGAATGTAGACAACGCCTCTTGTCTCGCATGTCAACGTTTCAGTCAATCTTCAGATATAGTGGAAGGCTTGACGAAGCCTGTTAAAATAGGGCTTCTTTCACTGTCAAATCACTGTTTTTCTTTGAGGTTTCAGAAACAGTCGATTGTCGTTTGAAAGAGTTTCCTTACCATTCTTCTTCTGCTGCTTGCGCGTGTCCTCGCCACTTTTTGAGGTAAAGCATGAACACTGCTGATCCTGCGGCTGCGGCTCCAACTCCTACGCCTATGTAGAGACCGTATTGTGCTAGAAAAGACGGTGGCTCAACGTCCGCTGATAAGCGTTGGCTCATGCTTGCATAGGCTGTTGAAGTCTCTATGACGCTTGCTTGAACCTGCCAGATTCCTGTGGTGCTAGGTGTGAAGCTTGCTGTGAAAGAGCCGTCTGCAAGCGTGAAGCATGTAGTGCTTTCGCTGTCGTTTCCTGAGTCAAAATACACTGTGATGGGCACGCCCGCAGTCTGGGGAGTCATGTAGCCTATTACGGTTATGTTGTCGCCTAACGTTGTCGTCTGATGAGTCAGAGTTATGTTCAACACTGATGGGTTCTTCACGATGTAGCTTCCGTTCGCCGCAAGAACCTCCATCATCGTGTCCGTAGCAGTGATTCCATAAAGAACATTTGTCCCGGCAATCTGTCCTGGAATCGATGCTCTACACGTTCTGTTGTCGCCCAAGATTTCCATCTGAATCGTTGTTGTGCTCGCCCAATTGTCAGCTGAGTACTGCAATGTTGCATTCACCAAATTCGTCTCTGTAGAAACATATGCGATTGTGGCAGTGTCGTTCGGATAAGGTTTGCTTGGAACTGTTGATGCCTGCAGACTGGCGTTGAAAATCGTTCTGACCAGAAAATCCACTGTTCCGCTGCCTTTTCCGCCTATGAGTACCAGCTGGTAAAGGGCTCTTCCCGCATGGGACGAAGTGAAGTTTATAAGCATATCTTGACCAGCATGGTCCGAGGTGGCAAACGCTGTGCCTCGGTATCCCTCGAGGTCAGGGTTGTAGCCGCCTATTGTGACGCTTGTTCCAGTGTTTCCTGTTCTGCTGGTTGTGCTTGTCGTGTTGCCGTATAGTCCTGGTTCCCATGCGAGTGGTACGCCGTTTAAAACTGTTTCATTAGGAGCCGTTGGATCGGCCATGAGGTAAAGCCTAGCCTCATACATCGTTAAGGTTGCTGGGACGTTGACGAGAATCTGCACATTTTGGCTGTCGGTTACGAATTCATAGCTCCAACTTGCGTCGAGAGTCTGAACACCGTTTGTTGACCCTTCTATGTAGCTTTGATGCCAATTGTTGCATTCAACGTCTTCAATTAACATAAAAGTCGCCGGCTCAGCCGCAGTGCTTCCAGCACCGTTTACGATTCTGAAAGTGTAGTTACCGCTGTATTTAGGAGTGAAGAAGGGTTCGTCATAAGTGTCTCCCAGGTGCTCAAGAAGCCCTGCAGATGCAGTGTGGTTGCTTTGAGAATTGCCATATGGATCGTAAACGTAGACATCATAGTTCGTCTTCGGGTTTGAGCCGTTGTTAACCCAATTACCGTATAGGTAGACGTGATAAGTGTGATTCGCCTCTAGAGGGCACGTGATGTTCCAGTCTCGGCCTACCTCAATCTGAGAGTTAGCGAACGACACTGGGAACATCGGTTTCTCAAGGAATGTGGAGCTCAATATCACAGTATAGTTTCCGGTCGCAGTAAGCCTGTTGTCCAGAGAATCATAGGCCTCTACTTCGTAAACTACAAATGTTGCCGCAGCTTGCATTGGGATTGCTGCTGTGATGGTTCTGCCAAAGATTGCCATTGGAATGTTTGTTGTGCTTGTCCAGTTATCGGTTGAGTATCGTAAAGTTGCGTTGAGCAGGTCTGTAGATTTCGAGACATAGGCAATGGTAACGTTCATGTCGGGATACACTTTGTCAGGAACCATAGAAACAACAAGTGAAGCATCGAACACTGTCTTGACTCGGAACTTCACTGTTCCTGTTCCGTATTCGCCTATTAGCACTAGGTGGTACAGTGTTTGTCCTGTGTGTGGTGACGTGTAATTTATGAGCATGTCCTGGCCTGAATATTCACAGCTCGCATACGCTACTCCACGATAGCCATCAATCTCAGGGTTGTAGCCGCCTATTGTGACGCTTGTTCCAGTGTTTCCTGTTCCACTTGTGCCTGTCATATTGCCGTATAGTCCTGGTTCCCACGCGAGTGGTACGCCGTTTAAAACTGTTTCATTGGGAACCGTCGGATCACTCATCAAGTAGAGTCTGGCTTCGTACATGTCAAGCGTGTTTGGCACCTTGATCTGCACTTCCAGGTGTTGGCTGTTTGTTACAAAGTCGTAGGCCCAACTCGTGTTGAACGTGGGTAGATTTGATTCTTGACCGGTGATGTATTGTTGGTGCCAGGTGTTGGTTTGGATGTTTTCGATTATCATGAAGGTTGCTTGTTGTGCTGCTTGGCTTGTGCCTGCGTTGTTTGTTATTATGAATGTGTAGTTGCCTGTTTGTTGTGGGGTGAAGAAGGGCGAGTCCGCAGTGTCTCCCAAGTGTTCCGGCAGTCCCGCAGATTCCGTGTGGTAACCTGCCAGCGTGTTATCTGGGTTGTATACGTAGATGTCGTAGTCTGTTTTTGGCTGTGAGCCATTGTTCACCCATGCACCGTAAAGGTAAACGTGATAAGAATGACCTGCCTGCAAAGGCGAAACGACGCTCCAGTCTCGCCCTATGTCAATCTGTGAATCATTGAAGAATACCGGAAACATTGGCTTATCCACGTAAGCTATCGAGGGCTGCCTAACTGTGTAGTTCCCGCTCGCGACAAGTAGGTCCTCCAGAGAATCGTAGGCTTCAACTGCATAGGTGACGAAAGTGCTTGCAGGTTGTGCCGGGATGACGACAGTGCATGTTCTGTTATCTCTCAGGATTGCCATTGGAATGGTTGTTGTGCTTGTCCAGTTGTCGGTCGAGTATTGTAGGGTTGCGTTGAGCAGGTCTGTAGACTTTGAAACGTAAGCTATGGTTGCGTTAGTGTCCAAGTACACTTTTCCCGGCACGACTGATGGTTGGAGTGAAGCGTCGAATATTGTTTTGACAAGGAAGTTCACTGTTCCTGTTCCGTATTCGCCTATTAGCACTAGGTGGTACAGTGTTTGTCCTGTGTGTGGTGACGTGTAGTTTATGAGCATGTCTTGGCCTGGATATTCGCAGCTCGCATACGCTGCCCCCCGGAAGCCTTCGCTGTCAAGGTTGTAGCCGCCGATCGTGGTTATCATGCCAGTAGGGCTTGTTGAATTGGTGGTGTTGCCGTATAGTCCTGGTTCCCAAGCGAGGGGCGCGCCGTTCAGCATCGTTTCGTTCTTGAGTGTCGGATCAGCCATTGTGTAGAGTCTGGCTTCGTACATGTCCAGCGTGTTTGGAACCTTGACCTGTACTTCCACGTGTTGGCTGTCTGTTACGAAGTCGTAGGCCCAACTCGTGTTGAACGTGGGTAGATTTGATTCTTGACCGGTGATGTATTGTTGGTGCCAGGTGTTGGTTTGGATGTTTTCGATTATCATGAAGGTTGCTTGTTGTGCTGCTTGGCTTGTGCCTGCGTTGTTTGTTATTATGAATGTGTAGTTGCCTGTTTGTTGTGGGGTGAAGAAGGGCGAGTCCGCAGTGTCTCCCAAGTGTTCCAGCAGTCCCGCGGATTCCGTATGCTTGCCCACGAGTGTGTTGTTTGGGTCATAAACATAGACGTTGTAGTCTGTTTTTGGCTGTGAGCCATTGTTCACCCATGCACCGTAAAGGTAAACGTGATAAGAATGACCTGCCTGAAGCGGACAGGAGATTGTCCAGTTTTGGCCTACAAGTATTTGGGAGTCGCCAATCATTACCGGGAACATCGGTTTTTCGACGTATGTGCTGTTCGCGTAATTGTGCACATATCTTTGATATTCTGCGCCGGGCTGGGCTCTCACATCGAGTTCCAGTCTAGTGGAAAACGACAGCATCATTATTACTATGACTAGAACCAAGAGCTTCCTTTTCAACGCTAGGGCTGACGCCAAAGCTATCACGGAGTCAACTTTTCGGCTCTATATTGATATCAGTTATGAATATGGAATCTTGATTTTCAATTCACGTCCAGCATAATCAGAGAAAGAAAATGTTTCGACGCAGAACATGCCAAACATAAATTCATTGCTTGCCTACCTCGCAACAGGTGATTGCTGTATGATGCCAGGCACATGAATCTCTGACATTCTGTGTTTGTGTCGGACAACCCAAAGAGAATCCTTATTAAGTATTAATATTGAAGATATATTTCGGGCTTGCCAATCTGATGAACCATGACTCAGTCTCGTCCACATGCCCACAGCCATAAGCTCAGGTGCCCGTGCGAGAGGTGTAAGCGCTTTCATTCTTTTCACCTCCACACCTCTCGCATGCGTCCATTCACAGTGAATTTCAAATGAACAACTTTTGACAATTTCCAAAAAGCAGCAAAGTTTCCTATGCACAAATGATTCCAATAAGAATTCTCCATTCTTGAACCTGGATTCGCTATTTTTCCATTCTGGTAGTTCATGGAGAGCAGTCTTCCAGAAACAGGCCTAAATGTCGTAGAGTTGCATTCGCGCGCGCTCAACTTGGTCTCTTGCGTAAAAAAAAGCACAGATGTTCTGGTCCAGCATCTCGCTGGTCACGTGCTGTAGACTGCTTGCCTAACGCAGGTCTCCCGTGTATCGTCCTTCTGAGTTGTTCAACCATCTGATAAACTCTTTGCAGGAGGAGCTGCCTTTGTGAATGCAGTTTCTTTCCTTAAAGTTGGCAATGGGGCATATTCGCCATATCAGGCAATTCACGCCTGCGCTTTTCTTTTTTGTCTCAACTGGACGCGGGACAACGACTTCCGCAGACATTGTTTCACCTTCAGCTCACATTTTGTCTCTCTTTTTGGCCCACTTTATTAAAGAGATTTATGAATCTCTGATAAGTATTAAAGATCCTCGTGTACAAAATGTGAAAAGACGTATGGAACTGGAATAGTCATGCTTTGGCCACTATTAGCGTGGCTTTGACGTCACCTGCATAGGCGCTGACGTAGAATATGTATGTTCCATCTGCTGGAGTTGTCCAAGGAAAGTCGTAGAATGTTTCTCCCTTTTCTTCTATTAGCGCGGAGGACTGGTTGTTAGCGATTCTGAAGTCGACTGGTTGCCCGTTGCCCGACACTTTTACGTCGATTTGTTCGTCTTTTGCGAGCGCCAACGGATATCCAATTTCATAGTTTTCGTCAGTGAGACTGACTGTTTTGTTTAGAAGGGTCGACGGCGGGGGTGGATTTGTTATCTGCGGAACGAGCATGCCGACTGTTAACCACGCAATTACTGCGATTGAAACGAAAACAGGTGTAATCTTTGCGATCAAACTCCGTCAGATCCTTTTTGGAGACTCTGTTGAGGCATGATGCGTACTATGTTGACCATGATCGCAGGGCTGGGTATGAACGTTATGAACATTCTGTAAGTATCAACCGTGAAAATTTACAATCCGTTGAATCGAACAACATTCTTGAAACACGTGTCTAATTTTTCTGTAGAATTTCACAGTTTAGCTTTTCTCCATATTCTTCTGCGGCTAGATCAGTCTACGTTTTCCGTTTCTATCGAATCTGCAACCTATATCACCAATTCATATTTCCAGTTCAGAAGTGTCAAATAGGTCTTCGAAGCTTGTGAAGTGTCAATCTGGATTTGTGGTAGAAATCCGATACAGAACGACAAATGAATGGTTGAAGGTGATGGTGTGAGCGAGAATCCGAGTGTTGCAACGAATGCGAATCCGAATGTCGGTGTAAATGAGAGTAGCAGGATTGGAGAGATGGAGAAGGATGTCAAAAAGCTCAAGGTTGATGTTGACACTTTCATGGCGCTCAAGAACACGGTGGAAGACTTGAAAAATACGATTGTGGACATTCGAAGTCTTCTTAGCGAAAGTCAGAATCCATTCAATCTTCTGCAGCTCATAACAAGCGAGGAAGACCTCAACAAGGTCGTACAAGCAAAGCCGATTATCGAGAGCAAGCTCTTGGCAAAGGAACAAACGGCAGGAAAACTTGAGGCAAAGAGTGCTACAGAAACGCAGATGCCTCCTACATGCGATCCCAAGAAGACTGAGGAAGCCGGGTTTTCCATAGAAAGCTACGTTGACACAAAAGAGGCCGTTGGCGCTCCAACAGTGCCTGAACTCGGGAAACCCGAGGAGATGTTCAACACAGAGAAGGAAGTTGGAAAGAAAGGAGGGAAAGAAAGAGTGGTTGAAAATCCTTTAGAGGGAATGAGCAGCACAAGCAAAGGAACCTCAATCGTGCAGTGGGTCTACACGATGTTGGACCTGGGTTTTGATGAAGAGAGCATACATAGGATATGCGACTATTGCGAGTTCTCCGATTTCATGCCAAAAGGGTATAGCGAACACGTGTCAAACTTGGTCGGTGCCGTCGTCAAAGCAAGATCACAGAACATATCGGCTGAGGAAGTGATTCTCAGCATCTACGGTGCAGCGCATGCCTCCGGGGTCAAGACTGACTCGCATGATTTAAGCGGGTTGCTAATGCAGGTTTTGAAGAAACACAGGGCGGCAGAGCCGTAAATGGGTTTTTCTCTTACAATAACAGAAGCAATCATGGTCATAGCATCTGTAGTCATGGCAAGCGGCTTCGCTTCATATGCAATATACGCTGGGACATCTTTGCAGAGCAACATAATGCAAAACCTCGACAACGCTAAGAGGAGCATGGACACGCGTCTCGACATAGTCTACGCGGTTGTAAACGTTACAGCAAGTCCGAGTCCCCTATTTACAATATATGTGAAGAACAGTGGAAGTCTTCCGGTTTCTGACTATGGGCTCATTAGTGTCTACGTCGGTGCTTACGGTCAGGCCACGTTGTACACATACAATGTGAATGCGACAACTGGAAGCGGAAATTTCAATATGACAGACGCGGATGGAAACGGTGTTGTGCAGGTGGGAGAAGCCGCCTTCATACAGGTCTACAATGTGAATGCGACAAACGTGCTTGGCACCTTGTTTGAAGCAAAAGTCGTCCCTTACATGGGGATCCCCAGTAGCTACATGTTTTCGCCTCCTTAGAATGGTGATTGTCTTTGGGGCTCTCAATATCAATCGCCTCAGCAATCGTGCTGGTGGGTTGGATTGCCTTTGTTGGAACAATCTCAGCCACGATGCTCACCACAATGAACGACATCGGTACCCTAGTTAACTCCACATCAAGCGACGACATCAAACTCGGCGTCCAGCTGGGGCTCCGAATCGAAAGCGTCGAGAACACATCAATCAATTTCTCCGTGCTGAACACTGGCTCACGAGAAATCTTCCTGAGGAATGAGACATTTGCTTGGAATACGGTCATAGTCACGTACAACAATACAGATTGGCAAACATACATCATTGAGAACTACACAGTCTTGGCCATTAACGTTGGCAGTAGCAATGAATCATTTTCCGTCGCATCTCATCAGAGTATCAAACCTGGGGAACAGGCGCTAATAGAAATAGATCTTCCGTCAGATGCACCAGCCGTCCTGATAGGTAGCGTTGTCAACGTCGTTTTCGCTTCTCATTACGGCATCAGTGTCAGTCAAGAGAAAGTAGTGTCAGCATACGGCTCACAGGTTTGACCGAGTTCGCGCGCGCTTCGGTTGAACAAGAAGATTCATGATCCCGCCGATACGTTGTTGGTAATGACTAGGAGTAGTTTGATTCCTGAAAACGATCAAATGAATCCAAGGAGTCTCCTCACCCTCAATCCCAACTCCTCCAGTGCGAAAGTCATAGCATGCACCCAAATGCAAGAAGCTGACAAGAGGCCCATGACAGTTCAAGGAGCACGCCGATTCCTCTTCTCATTTCCATTGTCCGGTGGTTTTTGCATTTATCTTTACGCAAAATGCTGGAAGATTGAAGAGAAGTGGCAACCTGAATTCTCAATCAGTATTTGCAGTTCAGAAGGGTCAAATAGCTGTTTCGAAGTTTGTGAACTGATAATCTGGATTTGAAGTTGAAGTCTGAGGATGAGACGGATCTGATACGATTGAAAAAAAGCGTGCGTGGTGGCAACATGATGATGTTTCCTCGGTTGGAACGCTTGTCGTTCGACAACATGGCTTCAAATTCGCAGATAAGAACTCGAAGGTGTTGAAGGAATTAGACATGAATGTGATGTCATTAGGTATAAAGGATCTTGACAAGAGCATGGGAGGAGGATTTCCTTATCCCTGCCTTGCATCGATCGAAGGAGATTTTGGCTCTGGAAAGACCGCACTTACTCAGCAAATAGTTTATTCCGCACTGAAAGCAGGTTTCAGAGTTTGCACGATAACCAGCGAGACGACGGCCAAAGAGTATCTTGGAATGATGAAATCCATAAAGATAGATCCTTACCCGTACTACGTGAGTGCAAAGCTGGATGTGTTTGCCTTGCACGTTGAAGGGGGAAAATGGAGCCAGTTTCTGTCTTCAATGTTTTTCAAGGTCACAAGGAATTTTCTTGAGATGTACAAGAAAAGGTACGATTTCATCGTAATAGACAGCCTCAGCATGCTAGCCGCAGAAACTCCGCCGCATGTTTTCTTGACTTTCATCACCAGAATGAAGAACTTGGTTTCAATTGGGAAAACAATAATTCTCACATTCCATCCGAATTTCCTGCCAGAAAATTCCAGTATGAAACTTAAAGCCTCATCAGACGTCTACCTCCGTATCTCGAATGCTAAAGTCGCAGGAGTACAAGTCAAGGTTCTGAAAATAGTCAAACTGTGGGGCACGACTGGCGACAGGAAAGAATCAGTAAGTCTCGAAATCAACCCGCATTTAGGCCTGAGAGTACTTCCACTTGGCGGTGTAAAAGTCTAAATGAAACTCCCTTTCTCAACGCCAAAAACCACTCAAGACAAGAAAACGGATCAAAAAGCAAGCCAAAGCACGGAACAAAAGACAACTCAAATTCACAAAAACGACGAGAAGAAGAAAGGAAAATTCATCAGCCTATACGATCTAGAAATGCCCAAGACACTCGAAGAAGCATACGAAAAATACCCGTATTTGAAGGTGTACACTGAAGCTACAGGCATCACACCAGAGTATGTTATTGATCCAAGCAATGTCGGAACCGACGCAGACTTGATGTCCGCAGCATTTGTCTTGGACATAGTGTATCCAATCGGACTCGGCGCGTTCATCCACATAAAATTCGGAGGAGAATACGGCAAGTACAACATCATTGAGCCTGAAAAACCGCCGAGAAAAATCTTGGACCAAGTTGAGGACGCGATTGCGAAAGCGATAACGGAAAATACTTCCGTCGCTGCAGGTTCAAAGGAAAAAGAAAGACTCATTGAAAGACTCTTCAAAGAGGCAGTTAAGAAGAGAATATTGAAGTTGCCGCCGGGTAGACAAAAAAGTGTTCTGTATCATTTCCTGAGAGAAAAGGTGGGTCACGGAGTGCTCGACGATTTTCTCGCCGATCCATGGCTTGAAGACATAAGTGTTCCAGGAGCAGGTCATGTATACGTCTATCACAAATTCTTCGGCGCGCTAGAAAGCAACACTGAAATATCTCTTGAAGATGGAGAAAACCTGCTGAGAGGTTTGGCTGAAAGACACGGCAAAGTGCTCAGCTATACTAATCCGATTCTGGACGTACACCTTGACGACGGGTCAAGGTTCAACATTGTTTTTGGCGAAGATATCAGCATCAGAGGAAGCAATTTCACGATAAGGAAATTCCCCAAAGAACCGATCTCTGGTGGCGCACTGCATAAAATGGAGAACAATGTCAGCAGAGTGTGCCGCTTACATGTGGATTCTTCTAGAGATGGGAATTTCATTTTTCATGTGCGGAGAAACTGCGTCTGGAAAGACAACCAGCTTGAATGCTTTCGTGGGTCTCATAAAACCTGACGCTAAAATTGTAAGCATTGAAGAAACGCCTGAGGTGAACTTGGCTCACAGGAACTGGGTAAGAGAGGTCACTCGGCTGCATACTGGAAGCAAAGTGACAATGTTTGATCTTTTGAAGGCTGCTCTGAGGCAGAGGCCTGACCAGATCATCGTGGGAGAGATTAGGGGTGAGGAGGGTCAGATTGCATTTCAAGCTATTGAAACAGGCCATCCTGTCGTGTCTACTATACATGCTGGAGACCTACAGACGCTTTTTCAGAGGCTGACTTCATCACCCATAGACGTTCCAAAGTCTCACATGAACGGTTTGAATGTTGCTATTTTTCAGAACAGAATTAAAAGGGGACTTAAACTGGTCAGAAGAATAACCTCTGTTAACGAGTATCATAAATTACGATTCAGAAGAGGGGCAACTCAACTTCTTGCCAATTTTCACGTTTGATTCAGATGAGGACGTAATGCGTTTTTCAGGTTCAAGTTTCCTGATGGAAGCGAAAATTCTTCCTTATAGAGGCTGGCCCTCGGAGAGGCTTCCGGAGTTGTATGAGGAGCTTCAGATGCGTGCAGCTATTCTTTCAGCACTTGCCGACAAGCATCCAAGATTCAAAGATGTTTGGAACACGGTAATAGAAGTTGGAAGTGAAGGCGTCGAAGAGGTTTACAAGAAAGTCAAGGAGGGGCAATTCACATGGCTATCAGACTGATTTCACTGAAAAGACAGATAACAATTATCCTCGTCTTCAACGTTCTAGTCTCTTCGTACCTTGCTATCAAAAGTGACTTAATCAGTCTAATCGCCGTGAACTCGGTAGCTGCCACGATAGTGTTTCTGCTGTTTTTCATCAGAAAGAAGATTCCCAACAAGATAGACGAGCAGCTCGTAACCTTACTCATTCATATGTATGTGATTTCACATGGTGAAATCACATCTGATGACCTCGTCAAGACGATTGCTGAAACAGAGGATTATGGTTACTACAGTGAAATCTTCCGAGGAATCCAGAAACTGGCAAAAGAATACGGTTATGGTGTCACCAAGGCCACCAGTGAAATGGCCAACACCACCAAACCACCGTTCAAAGATGTTCTGATCAGATGTCAGCAAGCTTTCTCTTCGACACGTCCAAAAGGTTATCTTGAACTGGAATCGTCGACGATGATAGAAGAGTACTCGGGTTATTATGAAAGGGCAATAAAGTCCATTGACATGCTCGGAGGCGTCTACAGCACCTTCTCAAGCGTCGCCACCTTCATAATCATGATACTTGACATAATAGTCGTCTTCACGAACCAGCCCGACCTTGTATATTTCGGGTACCTAGTGGCATCTGCAGTTCTGATCGTAATGTATCTGGGCGTAAGATCCGTCGTTCCCAAGGACGTTTTAATCCACATTGACAAGGATTTGCCGCCCAAACTCTACACACGTTTCAAAGCAACCATGCCCATAGCCTTCGCTTGCATAGTTCCCGCTATACTAGTTAGCATCATATTCGGTTACCCGTACGGTTTCTTCGTGTGCGGCTTAGCGTTTCTGGTTCCCGGGTACCTTGCGTACAGATTTGAAATGTTTGTCGTAGGAGTCAACGAAAACTACCCGACTCTCATAAAAGGCTTGGGCGAAAACATGGCGTCATCCTCAAGTCTGCAGAACGCCATTTCCTACGTTCTGTACCTGGAGCTTGGTCGTCTCAAAAACCTGCTGAAGCGAGCTTACGCAAGAGTCAAGATCGGTGTAGACAACGCCAAAACCTTGACGCTTTTATCCTCAGAAGCAGCGTCACATAGCGTTTACATGACGAACAAGATGTTTTTGGACGCGTTTAGCCATGGTGCAGATTTACTGGAGGTTGGGAAAATACTGGGCAACAACTGCGTGAAGAATCTCGAGTTTAGAAAGAAGAGGGAAGCAGTAGCGAAGACAATTGAAGCAACGACATTTCTTCTTCAACCAATCACTGTTGCTCTCCTGACCATCCTCACGTTCATGACCAAGTATTTCTCTCAAACCCTAACTTCAGTACCGTATTTCACGTTTGGGGCTATACCTACTGATGTGATAAAAATGGGAAACGTTTTCATGATCCTGCTCATAACCATTCTCAATTCATTAACCTTGAAGGAAGCTCGAGGAGGGTTCTGGGGCACCAGCTTCCTGTACGTTGGGCTTCTACTCATTCTAAGCGGTGCTGCTTGGATTGGCGCTGAAACCATGATGAACGTATCATTTGGAGGTGCTTTCGGAAATCTTCAGCAAGTACTCGCACCAGGCACATAGGGTTCAGTAACTCGGAAAGTGATCAGACTCAAAACAATCTAATGTAGAACTTCTTTCAACTGAGAAGCAAGTGCGCGTGCTTGCAAAAGGTAATATTCAGCCATTCTTTTTCTGTAGTATTCATGCTCAGAGAAATCTTGATATTTTTCAAAAAAGCTTTCTGTTGTTTCGAGACATTTCTGGATTAATTGTCCGTCTTTGGATGGGATGTTTTCCCAGTAAAGATCGAGGAGTCTGCACGCATTCTCGAATGCCAAGCTTCTTTGATTGACTTCGAGAAAGAGTCTTTCAGCTTCGCTTCGGAACGTGATGGCCTTGGAAGCACCATCTGACTTTTCAGCTTTGCAAGAGTAGTAATGTGCGCGTACTTCTTTGTAGTACTTGTTCCCCACGAATTCACTGTATTTGTCAAAAAACTCTTCAGCCGATTTTTCATATGCTTCCGTCATGCTTTCGGTTCTATATGTCAAGGCGCGTCGAGATGCGTTGAAAAGTGCTTTGTTCTTTTGTTTAAGCGTCAGGAACATCTCTTCTGCTTCTGCATAGGATGCTCTGGCTTCTTCGAACCTGTGTTCTTCATCGCGCCTAAAACCTTTCCATTGGGCATAATACGCAAGGTTTTCTATGAACTTGTCGCGCATGAAGAAATCTGCGTATTTGTGAAGATACTCCTCCACAACCTGCAAGTATTCTTTCAAAGGCACATTTTCTTCGAAAATGTAGGTCCTAATGCGTTGTGATGCGTTTTCAAACGCGTCTTCAATCTCGTTGGATCTCTCGTGCATTTCTTCAGCCTTTTGGAAAAATTCTCTGGCCCTGAGTAAATCCCCGTTCTCCAAGTATTCTTTTCCTCTTATCGAAAAATAATCAGCGCGGTGTTGTTCATGCGTGATTTCCTTTCTGACCCATCTCTCTCGTGCTCGCGATCGATCCGTAGAGACTTGGCGTCCTAGGGTATCCAGTTCCCATCTCCAGTCACCAAGACCATCTTCCTCGTCGTCAAAGCGCTTCTCATCCTGGCGCCATTTTGCTGAGGTGGCATTGTTTTCGGTAGCTTGTTTGAAAGTCAAACCTACACAATTGCTTGAGAATGGGAAAGCTGTGGCGGAAAGGGCGCCAACATGATCCTGTTCAGTTCGAGACTCAAGTTTCCCCAAGCTTTTTGCTCTTCCTGACCGAAGAACTTCCAAGATTGTCTTTTCGGCAAGAGTTCGAGAAAGCTCAGGATACACTTCAAGAAAAGGTCTTCCAATCGCGTCGGGACTCACTCCTGTGGTTCTTGTGGCGCTCGAGTTTATGGCGATAAGTCTAAGCGAGCTCAGGCGGCTTGCATCTTCGAGATGGAAGACTGCTACAGGACTCTGCATTTTGCTGATTATTTCCGAATACATTCTTCCGCACAAACGTTCGATCTGTTCTGAAAACATCATCTCATTAAGCTCCACCTTTCTGTAAGGCCACCCGTTCTTTTCATAAATCAGTTTTATCATTAAGAGTTCAACGTCATCAGCGCTTGTCTCATAGACTTTTTCAATGACTCTGGCCAACACCCCTATGTGTCGAGGGATTTCGTACCGTGGTATGCCGAGGGCTTCAAGTTGAGTATAAGTTGCTTTCTTCAGTTTCTCTTCTGTTGATGATAGTGTATCATCGATAGAGTCAAGCAGAAGCCTTTCGAAATCCTTGGCTGGCATTTGCAGATGTCCCCAAGCAAGATGAATATGTTAACCTTGGAAGGGGTTGCCATAAAATGATTATGAATTACAAATCGGAATTAGGGTTTCTGAGCGCTGAAGCTGAAGACGCATGAGCAACTTTGGAGCGCACATTTATGTCACGCAGAGATTCACGCGTTGAAAGTTGAAATGTCTAGCCATACTGTTTCAGGCACAATAACGCTCTGAAAGTCTGGCTAGGTTTTATGCGTAATTCTTGTCATAATTGAGACTTCTGGCTTTGTGAAGCATTCAAGTATTTTCCGATGAGGTAACCTCCGACACTTCCTATGAACAGAGTCGTCACGCTCATTAGTACGAGGACCAGGGACCACTGCTTCATGTCTTTCCGATCCATGGTGCCAACTTCTGACGCGGCATAGACCATACTGTAAACCCAGACTATCGACGACACAGAAACACACAGCAAAGCTATTCCCAATAGGATTTCATATCTCAGTTTTCCCATGTAAATGCTGTTCCTCGAAATATCCCTGCTTCAGCCAAACAGCTAGCTTCGAATCAAATTATCGATTTGTGCGTAAAACGGGGAACATACAAGAAGCAGTTAGAAGGCAAGAGCTCATCACTTTGTTCAGTGCTGAAATTCTCTGTGCTTCCTAGATCCTTTGTATTATCCTGATTTGCAAACCGTCAGACTTGAAGAACGCCCATATCACTTTGGAACAACCATTCAATGAGTGGTCAATCAAGAAGGAAAAGTTTTAGACCTACACCGTTTACCTATTGATGCTGGTGCGATTCAGATTGGATAAGACCTATCTCCGTCGAATTGCTAACCCTGAACTTGAGAATCCGATTTTTGTGCAGGGCCTGCCGGGCTTTGGAAACGTAGGGAAGATTGCGGCTTACCTGCTGCTGAAGTTCAGTGGTGCAAAGCCTTTTTCTCACTTATACTCACCGTGTTTTCCTGATTGTGTTTCAGTAAATCCAAAGGGAATATGTCGTCTGCCACGTTATGAGTTCTATGCTGCGTCCATGGAGAAAAACGATTTCATAATAATGACCGGAGACACGCAGCCCTCATTTGACGACGTCGCAGCCCATTATGCGTTATGCGGTGAAACATTGGATTTTGTTGAAAAACAAGGTTGCAGCTTTCTTGTAACGATTGGTGGCGTGCCAATCACAGAAGCAAAATCGCAAGTGTATGTGGCAGCTACTTCTCAACGTCTTGCCCTGGAGTTCATGGAAAAAGGTGCAGTAATCTACAGCAAGGGCAGAATCGTTGGGGCAACAGGTCTGACATTAGCTCTTGCAAAGGAACGCGGTTTGGAAGGCATATGCTTATTGGGCGCAACGTCAGGCTTCAAAGCGGATCGTGGGGCAGGCTTCTCTGTCTTCAAATTTCTGATGAAAGCCTTAGGAAACGAAGTGAAGGAAGGGTTATAAGAGAAGACTGAAACTAAATAAACACTGGACCGTGGGACGCTTGACTGAAGGAACCAAAGCCAGTGGGACGAGGGTGACAGACTCTAAATACCGAAAATTATTGTTGGTCATCTTGGCGGGACTGTTCACGTTTGGCGCGCCCTATGTAGCTTTTGCAGCGTCTTACATTCTGAAGCGAGGGGTCTTCTTCTCTTTCACTGGAGGTTTTCTCTCTTTCGCAATAGGCCTTCTGCTCGTATGGTATCTTGTCAAGCGCAAGGTTATTTCTTGACATGCGCGTGTCTCGTGATTTGCACAAGACTCTTTTTGCCTCAGATACCCTAGAGTTCATCATCTTTTCAGGCGAAAACATATCGTCATCGGCAATCCTTTAGATGGCCACAACCGTTAAAAATCGTTCGGTTGCAGCAAATGTGCTGGAAAATCCCTTTATTCGCGGATGGTTTAACCTGTTCCTCTTACGATTGCTGTGGCTGCTAGGGTATGTTCCCCTCAGCAAATATGCTTTGATATGCTTAAGCATTACATAAATTATATAAAATATGCTGTAGAGTATATTGATTATGCAGGAAGAAAAAAAGAAAAAACTCCAAGAATTGATGAAGAAGAACGGAACCTCAGCTAAGAGAACGACAATAATCTTGGAGAAGAATGAAAGAGAGTTTGTGGACTCCTTGATAAAAGAGGGAAAGGAGCCTGGAATTAAGCCTCTCATTTCGAAAATGCTTGATGTATATAGAAGCATGATGATATATGACTGGCGTTTCCCCGGTGAATACTATTGTGGAATAAGCAGGATAGCCTTCGTGAATGCGGAATTGCTTGGAATCCTAATTGATAATGTTCCGACTGAGAAGTGGCGTGAGATTGGAAAGAAAATGGGCGAGGCTACAAAAATATCTATCGAAACAGCGATTGGAATACAATCCATAAACCGTGAGAAATGGTCAGATGTTTTCAAGCGTTTAAGGGTGCAGGGATTCGGCGACTTCTATCTGAAGGACAAGTATTTTCTCATAAAAACTCCTTTCATAGGTGAACCCGAGATCTGGGCGGGGTTTCTGGAAGGTTTGCTTACTGTAGACGTGGACGTGAAGACAACGTCTCCACCGTTGGTTTTTGAGATCAAAGGAAGCGATCGCTCTGGAGAAAGCAAGTAGAAGTTGTGATGTGTGAAATGTTGGGATTCACATTAGAAGCCGAGGAGATTGATTGAATGTCGCTTCATGAAGCGATGCTTTACGAAAAACTGGCTGACAGAAAGGTTACCTGCCATTTGTGCGCGCGGAGATGTGCCATAAGTGACGATGGCACGGGATTCTGTTTGGTGAGAAAGAACGAAGGCGGCGTCCTTTTTTCGCTGAATTACGCGAGGGCCATATCTGCAGCCGTTGATCCTCTTGAGAAAAAACCGCTTGTCCACTTCAACCCAGGTGCCTCTGTGATGTCAATTGCCACGGTGGGATGCAACTTCCGCTGTCAGTTCTGTGACAACTGGATGATAAGCCAAGAGAAAAAGGTGAGTGGCAAAAACTTCCCGCCAGAAGAAGTGATAAAGGCAGCCAGAGATAATGGTTGCGAAGGAATAAGCTATACCTATACTGAGCCAACGATTTTCTTCGAATATGCATACGACACTGCAAAATTGGCTCACCAAGTTGGGTTCTTCAACACTTTTGTCACTAACGGTTACATGACACCAGAGGCGGTCAAAACCATAGCTCCATACCTCGACGCTGCGACGGTGGACTTCAAAGGAGGTGCAGATCCAGAATTCTACAAGACTTTTTCCGCTGTTCCATCAGTTGCACCTATTTTTGAGGCCTTGAAAGAAATGAGGCGAAACAACATTCACATAGAAATCACAAACCTCATCGTCCCCAAATCAGGGGATTCGATTGAGAGAATAAAGGAACTCGCAGTCTGGATCAGAGAGGGAATTGGAAAAGAAACTCCTTTTCACCTGCTACGTTTCCATCCAGACTATCAAGTGACAACAATCCCAACGACCCCAATTGAAACTCTGGAAAAAGCCTACGTGGCTGCAAAAGATGCAGGTTTAAACTACGTTTATGTTGGAAACGTCCCTGGGCATCCATGTGAAAACACCTACTGCCCGAATTGCAGCGAAACACTGATTAAACGTTACAATTTCATGATCACACGATGGAATCTAACAAAGGACATGCGTTGCCCTGTGTGCGGGCAAGAAATCCCGATCAAAGGAAAACTCCACTCAGGTAGACAATCTTACCCATATGCACTGTTCTAGCATTTCGTTACTCTCAAGCAAGACTGAGCGAAAATGTGGAGACTTCAACGACCCGTTCCTCTCAACGTTCTAGAAGAAAAGCTGGCTAAGAGAAGCTTGGCCCGATACTTTGCTATCGTGCAGAATCAAAGGCCCGGGGAATTGATAGCTAAGAATATCCAAGCTGACTTCTGAAAGATACTGTTGGGCAACTGTGGCAAGAACACACGAGACTTTCGCACGAGTTTGGGAGGATAGAGAGAGAAGTTGACGATAAGCAAAAGAAATTTGAAACAATAGAGAAACCAGAGAAATTCTGCACGTATCTCAAAATCGAAATTGCGGACCGAATTCTATCTTGTTGCCCCCTTATACGCACGTAAATGTCGTGTCAACAGGCTGAAAGGAAACACGGCTATTGTGGCTGTGGTTCACGAATAGCAGTCTCAAGTGTTTTTGAACATCTAGGCGAAGAGCCTGAACTTGTGCCTTCTGGAACAATTTTCACCTTAGGCCGCACGATGAGGTGCAAGCACTGCCAGGACGGGACCATTTCCACCAGCGTTGAAAACGGCAAGGACTACGAACCCATGGTAGTGGCACGTGAAGTCGAACACCTACGTTTTGGCGGCTGCAGAAATGGAAACTTTGTAGGAGCGCGCGCGGGGTTAGATTCTGAGAATAATTCACTTGGCAAGAGATGCAAATCTGTCGAATTTCATAACATAAAAGCGATAGCCCCGGCGAAAGCTATTTCTCAAACGGTTATTTCTTCATTGCACGAAAGTGAGCAAGAATGCCATACTGCCCAGAATGTGGTGGCGAAATGCAGTATATGATAGCCACAAAACACTACGTTTGCAAGAGCTGCGGCCTGTCTGTGACTCAGCAAGAACTCATGGAATTGAGAGACAAATTGAAACCAAACCTGGAGTCGAAGGAAGAGGAACGAGAAAGGAAGAAAAAGGAATACCTTAAGTGGTACCTGAGCAAGAAATGAAACTCTTCTGCAGCTTGAGAAACGAAATTCAGCAAACACTATAATCGTTAGAAACTATTCATTATCCTGTTTCTGTCGTGAATTTGGATGCCTCATACATATCGATGGGGAATCAGCCTTTCTTAAGACGACATATCCCCTCCTTGTTACTGTATGTTTCGAATCAGTTTTCAGGTTCTTGGAGAATCGAAAATTGTGCTGGCGAACGCTGGCTTGTATTTGACGACAGTTATATTGGACTAGCCAGTAATCTAGAGACGAAGGTGGACACTTTGGAAATCATCTGTATAGGCAACGAATTGCTTATCGGAAAAACGTCTAACACGAACGCCACTTGGCTGGCCAAAAGCGTCACATCCTTGGGACTGCCCGTAACAAGAATCGCGGTGGTAGAAGATGATGTGGACGAAATTGCAGGAACTATACGGGAAGCTTTGGCACGCAAACCCAAGCTCATAATAACGACAGGAGGATTAGGCCCGACTTTCGACGACAAAACACTCGAAGGAATAGCTAAGGCTCTAGGTCGTAGACTCGAAGTCAATGCAAACGCTTTGAGGATGGTAAGAACCAAATATGAAGCTTACCTCAAGCAGAGAAAAAGCGAAAAGATCGAGCTTACTCGGCCCCGCGTCAAAATGGCAACTCTGCCGAGGGGCGCATGGCCACTGCCTAACCCCATTGGCACTGCTCCAGGTGTGATGGTCAAGGCAGAAGGAACGATGATTGTAGCGTTGCCCGGTGTTCCTCCTGAAATGGAAGCTATTTTTGTTGACTCGCTGACGAAAATCATAAAGAATGAAGCTGGGAGACGTGCGTTCTTTGAAATGAGCATTTATGCGGAAGGCATCATGGAATCAACCTTGGCACCTTTGACGGAACAGGCTATGCATGATAATCCTTGTGTCTACATAAAATCGCATGTCTACACCAAGTCTACTGCACAGACTGAGGGGAAGTCATGCATTGAACTTCATTTCTCAACGACTGCAGACGATGCCAAAATCGCCAAAAACCATTTACAAGAAGCGATAGTACAACTTACTAAGCTTGTGCAAGAAAGTGGCGGAAAAATCGTAACCTAATGATTTCTCAGGGTCTTTCCTGTTTGGTTGTGGGTAGATGATGCGATGATTGCTGATTATCACCTTCACACGCATGCTTCACCCGACGGTACGGGAAAAATGTCAGATTACGTGAGAGCGGCGAAAGAGAGAGAAATCAATGAAATAGGATTTTCAGAACATGCTCTGTTACGTCCTCTGAGCCGTCGCTCAGATAGTTTCGTCTCGAAAATGCCTTGTTATGTCCAAAATTTTTTCAATGCCAGAGAAAACTCGGGTATCACTTTAAAACTAGGAATAGAAGTAGATTTTTTCCCAGATGAGATCGACAAAATAAGTAGGTTCATTCAGACGTACCCTTTTGACTATGTGATAGGGTCTGTTCACGTAATTGGAGACTGGATTTTCGACGATTCTTTGGAGAAAAACGAGTTTTCACGGAGGGATACTCTTCAGATATATGACGAATATTTCAGTCTCGTTAGAAGTGCAGCCAACTCTCGTCTTTTCGACATTCTGGGGCACCCAGACATCATAAAGATCTTTGGAGCAAGACCGAAAACAGATTTCTCTCAGATTCTAGAGGAAACTGCTAAGACTCTAGCTCAATCAGGCATATGCGCAGAAATCAACACGAGAGGTTTGAGAAGACCCTGCCGTGACATCTATCCCAGCGAACAATTCTTGAGAATATTGCACAAACACAATGTTCCAGTAACCTTCGGATCAGATGCCCATGCACCACGAGATGTCGGGCGAGATTTCAGTGAAGCAGCAGCCTTGGCAAAGAGAGTTGGATATACGAATGCGTGCACTTTTGACAGTCGCAAGAGATGCTTTGTGAGAATATAGTAAAGTTGTAGAGAGGCTTAGCCGAGCACCTAAGATGAATGGTTAAACCATTTCTCTGCTGTTGATTCACGCTTCATAAGTGCCATAAATTTGGCGTGTAACAACATTTCCAGATGAAGATGAGGATCAGGTGTGAAGCAGCTTTTGCTGTGCTGATTGTTCTTGTCATGTTTTCATATTTGCCCAGGATGGTTTCTGCAGATTATTGTTTCGTTTATGAACTTCAAGATCATCCGAACGGATCTATCACTTACAGGCTGAACGTTGCAGTCTCAGAGTCGCTTCAGGAATACTATTCTGAGAAAAGCCACATTTTGATTTCCGAGAACGACTTTGGCAAATTTGTCACACCGTACACTTTGAAACCGATTGCCGACTGTCTAAGAGGAATATATAACGATGATGAGGATTTTGCTAACGGCGTGCTGATGGTTGTACACCAAATAACCTACGAAGCGACTAGACTTCCCAAATACCCTGTAGAAACAATTGTGGCAAACAAAGGAGATTGTGACTTGTTCTCCTACATTGCGGTCTCTATTTTGAAAGCTGGAAATGTGAATGTAGTCCTCCTCTACTACGCGAGTGAAGACCACATGAACATCGGCGTGAGCCTTCCACATGAACCTAACAGTGCCAGGGGTGCTATCGACTACGTTTTTTATAATAACACAAAGTACTACATGGCCGAATGCACGGGAGGCGATTGGCAGCAGGGGTGGAGAGTTGGCGAGTGTCCGGACGAACTGAAAGGTGCAACGCCTCAAGTAATCACTCTCGAAAACTGTGAGCAATCTGCTCCAGAACAAATTTCAGCGAGTTACGGAATCCTGAAGCCTTCGGCAGTTTCATTGGATGTTTCGTCCACGTTCTTGATTCAAGGAACTAAGGTCACGCTTTCAGGACTGCTCTCGCCACCAGTGGAGAACATGTCTGTCACCATTTACGTTAAGATAAACGGTCTGCCATGGTCCGTATTGAGTATGGACAATACGGACTCTAGCGGTCGCTTCACCTATGTTTGGGTCGCAGATGTTACAGGCATGTGTTATCTTCGAGCAAGCTGGTCCGGAGATGTAGACTATGCCTCAGCAGACAGTCCGACAAGGACGATGACAGTTTTGCCGTGGTTTCTAATAGGGTTACTGAGTTTGACGGCAATTTTGGCCGTCATTGGCGCAGTTGCATTCTTGATGGCAAGACATACTCGCCTGGAGGTATCAGAACCCAAACCACCTGAAGTCCCTTCATAGCAAGAAAAGGTATACTTAATGGTTAAATTCTGATATCTTGCTCGAAGTGCGCACTAGCACAGGGATTTGGCGCGCGCTTGATTTGCAGATAGGTTTTTGGTTAGACACGTCTCGTCACTGTGTAGCGTTCGCTGACAATGCCTATCGTTAACCCGACTAAACCGACTGCGAACAGATAGATTAGCGGATAGATGAAGGTTGCGAGCATGGTCTCATACGTGACTTGTGATGCTATCCTTGGCGTGAAAAAAACTGCTATCCACATCAAAACAAACGCCATTATGCAGCCAATGCCTAGGCCGGCGGAAAGCCCATGAACAAAACTGCTACTGTTCCTCGTTATGTCTAGCCCATGCTTTTGTTTATTCTTTCTTTGTTCTTGGCAAGCTATTATTTCTATCGTCTTGTTTTCTTCGTTTTCGGCCTCAAAGTCATTTTCCTCATTCTTTTGCAGGCTTTTATCACCTGTTTCGTCTTCCCAATCCTGTTGGGTTTTCCCTGTTTCCTGCTCCTGAGCATCCATGCCATTCGCCTCGTTTCAGTTGCTTAACTTGTGGTAATAAAATTATTCAATTTTAGATATTGATTGAAAATAAGGATTGAACTGTCGAATTTTAAAGATAGACTACTTTGTTTCGAGTTTTGGAATGAGTTGTTCAATGGCATTCTTGAGTTTTCCCCATTCTTCTAGATTTCTAATGTTGAATTTGTGTTTTCTCTTCCACTCGTCTTTCCTCTTTTGCCAAAGGTACATGCCTATTGACTTTTTTCCATATGCTTCAAAGACAACTACAGCCTCCCACCATTTCTGATTCTTGAAAATGGTTACGGAATCCACTACCTTGTAGAACTCGGATATGGGCAGTTTTTCTTCCATCTTGTCAGACATGCATCTCAGCCTTTTACTCACAGAATTTGTTTTTGGCATTTAAGCATTTCAAACGCGTGCATCTACTGATGTTCGAACGTTCTATCTGAGAGTACGTCGAAGGTGGAGCCATCTTTGTTTACGATCGTGACGGTGGGTTTTGACATTAGGAGATCCATGTGGTTAATGGACGGGTTATTTCCACAGGGCATGTCCGCGTTGTTGCCAAAGGCTATGTGAACAGTGCCGAGGATTTTTTCAGCTTCTAGAAACTCTTCGACAAATCTTGCTTTTGGGTTTATTCCGAAAGCAAACTCACCTAGAGTGTTTGCTTTGCCATCAGTTTTTAATGATTTTTCAACGATTCTCAATATCAGGCTGTCTTGAGATTCCGTCTTCTGCACTTTCCCATTCTTCGCCGTGAACTCCACCGCCTCTTTTACCTGGCCTATTCCACCTATAGCCATGTCGCAGACCAGCTTACCCTCAAGGGAGTTTTCCACGGGTGCCACTGTAACCTCACCTGTTGGCATGTTTATCCAGTCCAGCCTTATCCAATCGATTATCGTGTCCGTGAAGAAGGGTCTTCCTTCAACGTTCATCACAAGATCCGTGCCTGCTGGATTTGTTATTTCTATGCGTTGTGCATGTCTTAACCGTTGGATGAGGTCTTTTGCGAAATCTTGCATTCTTCTATGGTCTACTGTTGTCAGGGCTAGGGCTCCATCCGTGAGCATGTCCAAAGTTATGTCTGGACAGTGTGATAGCCGCGCTCTCCGATTTTTTGTTTCCATTTCAGCGAGTTTTATTCTGAAAGTCGTTTCTTCTCTGTTTCCACGCAGCAAATTGATGAAAATGTCCGTTCTCTGTTTGTGAGTGTGTCTTTGATTTCTGGAGGGATTTCCTTTCGCACTGTTGATTCAGCTTTCAGTTTGACCAAATGGGTTTCCAAGCCAAGCTGCAGAGCTCCCAGCGAAAACGGATTACACACGTCAGTTTTCTCATCATCACAGAAAATGGTTATGCTCTCGCCTTTCCTTGCCTCCAGAACACATTCTAGAGCGTTTCTTGCGGCTTCAACGGCTTCCACAGAGTCTTCATCTCGTCGAATATTCAGGAGCTGCTAACTGATAAAGCTTTAGAACGTAAGGCGTTCTCTCTTTTGAGCGTGAAAGGAAACGCGCGAATATGGCTCTTGTAGCGCAAACAACTGGCGAGCATACCTATTCCTGAACCGGTTTGCATCTTATTGCTCTGATTTTTGCTTGGTCTATGAGTCGTGACGCAGCTTGGAATCAGCGAAATATCGTTGAGCGTGCGGTTTGGTCTACGCTGCCTGAAACGAGGGGTCTTGGAACATGTTGAAGTGTCGCATAAGCCTCTCTAGAAGCCTTCTTTGATGAGGGTCTTTGGCTTCATGATTTCCCGTAACA
This sequence comes from Candidatus Bathyarchaeota archaeon, assembly GCA_963838505.1. Lineage (GTDB taxonomy): Archaea > Thermoproteota > Bathyarchaeia > Bathyarchaeales > Bathycorpusculaceae > JBEKCD01. The sequence continues at coordinate 166,614 of CAWIRG010000006.1, read as the reverse complement.
AAATCGTTGCGTACGAGCCTCTATGGAGCACAAATGTCGTTTCCACGTCATTCCTGCTAGGTCTACTTATGTTGGGCGTGATATTGTCAACTGAAAAATCGTTGATAGGTGTTATTGCTGCTCGAAGCCTTCCCGCAGCGCTGATCTCAGGCATTGCGCCTAGGCGGAAGTTCTTAGGAGAGACATCCTCCTCTTCCAAGACTTTTCTTTCGATTTCTCCCTGCGCTCCTTTTGACGTGTACTGTTTGAATCCGATAAGCGGAATTGCTAGCCGCAGTTTTCCCGCATGCATAGCATGGTTAATTTCCATCCGTGTTGCAGAGTCAACGGATCTGTGGATGCTTGGCATAAGTAGCCCTGATCGTTCCACAGCTACAACGTAGTCTCCGACTTCAGCCCTGTTTACAGGCAGCCCATTCTTTACTCTTGCGCTTAGAAACCTGTTGAACAAATATGACTCATAGGCTTGGATGAAAATTTCTAGAAGTTTGAACGGCAGTTTTCTGAACGCTCCATGGAAATCGCCGGAGTGTTCAACAAGATGTCTCAGCATAGATCTTTCATAGTGCAATTGCGGGGGGAAGGTTTTCAAAGCTGTTTCGAAGTCTCGAGTTTTCCAGAGTTCTTCGCGAGCTATTCGTGATGAGGGATGTTCATATTGACTTGGCTTGGCTAGGAAGAGCATTGCGGCTTTCTCCATGTCTTCCTTTATGATGGATTCTCCGACGAGATGCGTTATTGGACGGGTCGTTCCGAAACGTTGGTGCCCAAAGAAGTTCAGCATGCCGGACATCGCTTGGAGTTCTCCAACGGTTTCCGTTACTCTCCGCATAATCAGAGTTTTTGAACGGTCTATAGCCTTGATGCGAATGTGGAAACTGTTGCCGTAAAGATAGTAGCTCGAAAGCCTGTTGTGTAAGTAGCCCAACGGACAGATTTCCATGTCTTTGATGTTGATTTTCTGAATCTGTTCAGGTGAAGTGTTTTCGATTGTGATGTGCTGAGCGGTGAGGGCTTTTGCGTCTTTTATTCCTGCGATTTGGATTTGTCGCATTCCGATGTTGAGTTGTTTGGCGATGTTCTTGAGGGCGACGAGTGTGTCCCAGTTGCGTTTGGCTAGGGTGCAGAGTAGGTAACGAGTCTTTTTTGTTGAGCAACCTATGGTTTGACGATTGACGTAGCTTCCTGAAGCTTTTGATTGGGCTTTTGAGCCATCGACTAAAATCTCTTCAACCACGAAGTCTTCAATGCTTTCACGGATGGTTCCATTGATGCCTGCTGTTTTGGTGGCGTAGACTTCAAGGCCTATCTGCTTCTCGAGTTTTGGGGCTTGCAACGTTGGCGCCTGCTTACAAAAGCGGAAGATTGCGGGTGATCTTGTCAACTTTTTCGGTGGGAGCGGGGCCGATTCCGAGGCAGGTCACTGTGCCTGGCGGGACTTGCGTGAGGCCCCTGTCTATGACCAGTGCATAAGGCAAATCCATTTCTCTAGCTTTTTCTTCTAGTTTCAACATTTCTTCTTCGTCTTTCACTTTTACAGCGATTTTGCATTGCCCTTCTCTGGACCAACTGTCAAACCATTCTCTGTGGTGTTTGCGCGCTTGTTCTGCAGCTGAGACTGCGGCGTGCCCACCTTGGGCTACTGCCTTGCCCTTGCTTAACTTGACGTTTGATCCGAAAGATTATGACCTGTTTGTAACGGAGCTCGGACATCGTCTCGCCTGTCCTTTCTGTACTTGTTAGTGCAGCAGGATTTTAAGGGTTCGCAGATAGATGTGCATATAAAAAGTAGAGCACAGCTATCAACAAGCGCGGGCTGCGGAAGGTCCGAAAAAGGGTTTGTCCCTGAAAATCTATTTCTTTGGTGTCTTGGAGAGTTTTGTCAAGGCCAAGTCTTGAACACATGGTGATTGCATGGTCAACTTTCAAGTCGGACAACCTATCGAGCGTATTTCTCACTCTGAGCATGATTTTCATGTCGAAACCCAAGAGTTTTGTACACCGGCGTTGATATGTGGCCAGGAACTCCTTCGAGAAGTCGCTTTTGCGTAAGGCTTCAGAGGCTACTTCAGCAGCTGCTTGAGCGCAGGTCATGCCGAGGATGACTCCGCCTCCTGTAGTGGGTTTCACTTGCGAAGCTGCGTCGCCTACGGCCAAGAATCCGTTGGAGTAGGTCTGCGCTGTCATGCCTCCAAGCGTTATTAGGTGGAAGGTGGTTCTGGTGGTTCTTGCAGATTGCAGTTTTCTTGAGGCTGCAGGATGTTTGCGCATTAGTTTTTGGAGGAGTTCTCTTGGGTTCCCCATGTTTGTTGCTAATCCAACTTTAGCTTTTCCGTTTTTTTTGGGTATCAGCCAAGCGTAGAATCCTGGGGCATAACTGTTCCCTAGGTATACATCAACGGTGTCCTGCTCTGTGTCTTTGAGATTTTCGACCTCTGCTTCTACGGCTTTTACGAGTTTGTGTGGGGCGGGTAGGCCTGCTTGCCTCATTATCCTTGAGGATATTCCTTCTGCGTCCACGACTAAGCTTGCCCGAATGTGCTCTGCCATTTCTTCTCGCTTTGTGATTACGCCTCTTACATAGGAATTTTCTAAGATCAATTTTTCAGCTCGTGAGTTTAGAAGATAGCTTGCGCCTGCTTCTTTGGCTTTTTCTGCTATATATCTGTCGAACTCTGCACGGTCGACTGTACATGTTACTGGTTGAGTGAGGTGTACTGAGAATTCGTTTCCTTTCGAAGAGTAAAAGTTCGCGCCGCGGAAGGTGTTTTCAACTATTCCCGATGGAAGCGGGTATAGTCCTATGTTTCTCAAACCTTTGATGCTCACGTGCCCTGCACAATGCGTAGGAATGCCTATCTGGCTGTGTTCTTCAAGAACCGTTACAGGTATGCCGAGCCTGCCAAGTTTTAGGGCTGTGAAGGAACCGCTTGGCCCTGCTCCAACAATTATCACGTCTGAAGTGGTCTTCATCTGTTGCACGCTTGAGCCTTTATGGGCCTGCTGCTTTTCACGTTATAAGTTCAACTCGTCTTTTCCCGCGGGACATGGAGGTGACGCGTATTTTGCCGCTGACTTCCAGTCGCATCAGCAAGTCGCTGAAATCCTTGTAGCCTAAGTCCTCGAATTCTTCCGTCAGAGCTTCGTAGAGTTCCATATCCGCCACGGCACCTTTCTTCTGCAGGGTTGCTATTAGAGTGAAGTAGGCGGGAAGTGTTTTCCAAGTCTTTATTGGCATGGGCATGTCTGTTCACCTATGCGACAGGTGTGGCGGGTTTCTGCACTTGTCTGGCCTGTTGCATGAAGCTCTTGTACCATTTTTCCATGTCAGGCGTGACTGACGGTGCAATTCTTTTCTTCGCTTCCTCGAAGTTTTCCGTCGTGATTTCCTTCGTGTTCACGTCCTTTCTCAACGCGTACATGGCTGCTTCGCGGCAGAGCGACGATATGTCAGCTCCAGAATAATTCTTGGCCATCGTAGCAAGCTGTTCCATACTCACATTTTTTGCTAGCGGCATGTCTTTCGTGTAAATTTTGAATATCAGTATTCTGCTTTGTTCGTCCGGTTCAGGAACGTAGATTAGTCGGTCGAACCTTCCGGGCCTGAGAACTGCTGGGTCGACTATGTCCGGCCTGTTTGTAGCGGCTATAACGACCACGTCTTCGAGTGTGACTATGCCATCCATTTCTGTTAGGAGTTGGCTGATTACTCTTTCGCTGACACCGCTGTCTGAGAACCCTAAGCCTCTGCGGGGGAGAAGTGAGTCAATTTCATCGAAAAATATTACAGCTGGCGCGGCCATCCGAGCTTTTCTGAATACCTCTCTTATAGCTTTCTCGGATTCGCCTACCCACTTTGAAAAGATTTCTGGGCCTTTGATGGTGATGAAATTGGCCTCGCTTTCTGTTGCAATTGCCTTGCCCAGCAAAGTTTTCCCGCAGCCTGGTGGACCAAAGAGCAGTATGCCTTTAGGCGGTCTTATGCCTAAGCGCGTGAAAATCTCCGGGGTTTTCAGAGGCCACTCTACTGCTTCTTTCAAATCCTGTTTTACTTCCTCCAGTCCGCCTATATCTTCCCAGTGTACAGTGGGGATTTCTATGAACACTTCGCGCATTGCGGTCGGCGTTATTTCTTTATACGCGTTGCTGAAGTCTTCCATCGTCACTTCCATTTTTTCCAGTACACTTGGCGGTATACGTTCTTCTTCAAGGTTTATCTGAGGGAGGTACCGGCGAAGACTTTTCATCGCAGTTTCTCTTCCTAGCGCGGAGAGATCCGCACCAGTGTAGCCATGGGTCATATCCGACAGTTTCTTGAGGTCAACATCCTCTGCCAGCGGCATGCCTCGCGTGTGTATCTGCATAATTTCGTATCGTCCCTGCTTGTCGGGTACGCCGATTCTCTATTTCACGGTCGAACCTGCCTGGTCTGCGAAGAGCCGGGTCGAGGGCGCCAGGCCGGTTTGTTGCGCCTATGACTATGACATTTCCTCGGCCTGAAAGCCCGTCCATGAGCGCAAGGAGTTGTGCGACAACGCGTCTTTCCACTTCGCCTGTGACTTCTTCTCTTTTCGGCGCGATGGCGTCAAGTTCATCTATGAATATTATGCTGGGCGCGTTCTGCTGTGCTTGTTGGAATATTTCCCGGAGCCTAGCCTCCGATTCACCGTAGAACTTGCTCATTATTTCAGGACCGTTTATCGAGAAGAAATTGGCTTCCGACTCGTTTGCGACAGCTCTAGCTAACAATGTTTTGCCGCATCCTGGCGGGCCGTGTAACAGTACACCTTTCGGGGGCTCTATTCCAAGCCGCTGGAATAGTTCGGGGTGTCTTAGTGGAAGCTCCACCATCTCTCGTACTCTTTGAATCTCTTCATGGAGCCCCCCGACGTCTTCGTAGTTGGTTCTGGGGAGGCCTTTTCCTTCAGGAGCAGGCTCGTTCAATATGGTGAGTTTTGTTTCCGCGGTGATTTTCACTATGCCATGTGGCCGTGTTTTAGTCACCGTGAAAGGTATAGCATGTCCGAGCATCATAACGAGTGTCGTGTCACCCTCGACCAGCGTTCTTTCCATAAGACGGTTTCTAACGAAGTTAGTGAAATCATCGTCCACGTTCAGCCTCATGTCAACTGGCGCCAGTGTGAGGCTCAGAGCCGTTTTGACCTTGGCGGCCCGAACGACAACGTACTCGTTTATCGCGACTCCGGCGTTCTTGCGTGAGAAACCGTCTATCCGGAGCAACTCTCGGTTCTGATCCTCGCTGTAGGCCGGCCAAGCTATTGCTGATGTTGTTCTTTTTCCACATATTTCTATGACGTCGCCGGCTGATATTCCCAGTTTCTGCATCGTCTTCTGGTCTATGCGAGCTATGCCTCTTCCAACATCTCTTTGCCTTGCGTCTCCGACGCGTAACTGCACTTCGCTCAACCAGAATCCTCCCTGATAATTGTACGTTTCGAAACAAGAGCATGTTCCTATATAAATGTCTTGACTAGTAGCTACCTGCTTACTCTGCGCACCATGAGCGTTTGCACTTGGCTTACACCTTCCACGGTCTCAAGTTTCTTTTCAAACTCGTCGACCAAGCCCGTTTGGTCTTCTGGGAACTTCACCTGAACCAAAAGGGCTTTGAGGCCGTAGGCCACAAGTTCCTCGCCGTACCCGTAGACAGACGCGGACGCTGGCAGACTGTCTTCTAAATTCTTTTTCATAGAGGTAAAATCATTTATTATGTCTGTTGGAAAAACCTTGTATGTAACAATTACTGAGCCCATTCCTTAGCACGTTCTCCTTTTTCATGGACCGATGAAACCGCATTTCGGACATTTGTAGGGCCGACCGAATTTGCGGCATTTCGCGCAGCGTTTTATTTGAATTTCTCCGCAGCTTGGGCACATGAACTTGGTCGCTTCCCCGCCCGGAGGTACAGGCTTGTTGCAGCTCGTACATGTGACCAACGTTATTGTGGCTGCTTTTTCAGTCATGGTAAGCATCCTCGGTAACGGTTCTGTAATTGTAAGACTCGCTTATATCCTCTATGTTTCGGGTTTCAAAACTTTATTATCTCAGTTCTTTACCAATATTGCAAAGGGACTTTTTTGGGAGTAAACCTCAGGGATATCATTCCGAAAACCGTTGTCAAACTTGAGGATTTCGCCGGCAAATCCATTGCCATAGATGCTTACAACGCTTTGTACCAATTTTTAGCCATTATTCGTCAGCCTGATGGCACGCCGTTGAAGGATAGCAGTGGAAGAGTTACGAGTCATCTAAGCGGACTGCTTTATCGGACCAGCAACTTGGTTGAGTTGGCCATCAAGCCGGTCTACGTTTTTGACGGGGCGCCTCCCGCTCTTAAGGAGGTAGAGATAAAACGGCGTATGATGGTTAAGGAGGAGGCAGCGGTAAGGTACGAGCGGGCGTTGAGGGAGGGCAAGCCTGAGGAGGCCAGGGTATATGCTCAGGCGACATCACACTTGAAGGATTACATGGCAGAGGACAGCAAGAGGCTGTTGGATTTGATGGGCGTTCCGTGGATTCAGGCGCCAAGTGAGGGAGAAGCTCAGGCGGCTCACCTGACTAAGCGTGGAGACGCTGATTTCTGTGGAAGCCAGGACTATGACAGTCTGTTGTTTGGGGCGCCTAATTTTGTTAGGAACGTCACTATTTCAGGGAGGAGAAAGCTTCCGAGTAAGAACATCTACGTTGACGTCGTTCCGGAAGTTGTTGAGCTTCAGCAGGTTTTGCACGACTGTGGGATAACCTATGAGCAACTGGTTGATGTGGGCATACTGATTGGAACGGACTTTAACCCTGACGGGATCAAGGGTTTGGGGCCGAAAACTGCCTTAAAACTGATTAAACAGTATGGAAGCTTGGAGAAAGCCGCTATTCATGTTGAAAACGCGGAGTTTCCTGTTGAACCTCAAAGAATCAGGGAGATTTTTCTCCGTCCTAACGTGACGGATAATTATAAGCTGGAATGGCGGGAACCTGAGGTTGAGGCGGTTGTAGATTTCATGTGTAGGGGAAGAGACTTCTCTGAAGATCGCGTGCGGAAGGCGGTGGAAAGAATGCAAAGCGGCATCATGAAGGAGAAGGGGAAAACGACATTGGAGAAATGGTTTGGCTAGCCAACCGCGCACGCTGTCGTTGTGTAATGCTGTCTTGTCGGCCCCCGCCTTTTCTTATTTACGTTTTTTGTAATGTTGAATTGTAAAATTGCATGTTGCGTTGTTGCCCCGCTCTTTTTCACTTGTAATGTCAGAAGTAATGTATATTGTAACAAATCATGTTGAAAGACAAGCTGGACTACTGTTCAGAGTTGACTCGGCCCTTTTCTTGTAATGTCAGATGTAATGTGTATTGTAACAAGCCGTGGAGAAAACGGAGCTGCTCTTCAGAGTTGACTCGTGCTGTTAAATTGTAACGTTAAATGTAATGTGTGTTGAAATGTTTTGTTGTTGGGTTGTGGTTTTGTTGGCGCGTGCAGTCTACTTTGTTTGTCCATCCGATGTCCCGGCAACTGCATTGCCTCCCTAGTGTCCAACCTGCGGCGCGCGTACCGACGGAAATCTTTAATTCGCATCTGGTCATACTATAGGCTTCCTTAAACCGGTGAATATCGATGAAACCTGATCAAATCGCCTTGTCTATAGAAGAGTTTCCAACTAAATGGTACAATATCATGCCAGATTTGCCTGAGCCTTTGCCTCCTCCAAAGGAACCTGAGAATGGTCCTTCAAGGATGGAATACTTGGGGAGAAACATGATTAAGGAATGCTTGGGACAGGAGATGTCGACTCAGAGCTGGATTTCTATGCCTGAAGAGATTAGGGAGTTGTACATTCATATGGGTCGGCCCAGACCGCTTTACCGTGCTAAGCGGCTGGAGAAACATTTGGGGTTGAAGAAGGTCAAGCTGTTCTACAAACGCGAGGACCTTTCTCCGACGGGTTCGCACAAGACCAACACTGCGATTGCTCAGGCTTATTATGCGATGAAAGAAGGAAAAACGACGTTAAGCACCGAAACAGGAGCAGGGCAATGGGGAACGGCGCTTGCTTATGCCGCCAAGCTTCTCAATCTTGAATGCGTGGTGTTCTGGGTGAGATCCGTCTATGATTGGAAGACCGATAGGAAAACGTTGATGCAGCTTCTGGACGCCAAGGTTTATCCTTCGCCCAGCCGCGAAACCGAGACAGGCAGGGAGATTCTGTCCAAAAACCCGAAGAGCCCCGGTTCATTAGGCATAGCGATTTCGGAAGGACTAGAATACACGGAGAGTCATGAGAACACGGTGTATTGTTTGGGTTCAGTCTTGAACCACGTCATGATTCAACAATCAGTCATAGGGTTGGAGACGATTAAGCAGTTTGATATGATTGAGGAAAAGCCTGATCTTATCGTCGGCTGCTTGGGTGGGGGTTCCAACTTCGGTGGAATAGCTCTTCCATTCATCGGTGAGGTTTTGAAGGGCAAAAGGGAATGTGCCTTTCTGGCTGCACAATCGGCCGCTGCACCAAACTTGGTGAAGGGAGAATACAAGTATGATTTCGGCGACGTCGCAGAACACACTCCACTGCTGAAGATGTTCACGTTGGGTCACAAATCTGACATGGTGCCTATCAAGGCCGATGGCTTACGGTATCACGCAGCAGGTCCCATCATAAGTCTCCTGAAAAACCGCGGCCTCATCAAAGCTGTCAGTTACCCAATAGACGAAAAATCCATTTTCGAAGCCGCAAGGTTCTTCGTTCAGACAGAGGGATGGCTGCCTGCACCAGAATCAAGCTATGCTATCCGTGCAGGAATAGATGAAGCACACAAGGCTGAGAAGGCGGGCGAGGAAAAAACGATCTGTATGAACATCAGCGGACACGGATGGCTAGATTTGGAGGCTTACAGAGAAAAGCTGGGAATTCAGTAACCAACAACCTCCCATTTCGTCTGCAATTGGCAACAGCAGTTTCCACGGTTGATGGAAACGGGCTTGCGTTTTCATGTTCAGGATTTGTGGCCGTATTTTCCAGTGAGGGGTACGAAGGCTACTCCGCCTAGGTTTTCTTGTTTAGTTTTTCCGTCTGTCTTCGTTACTTTTAGCAGGTTCTGGAAGAGGGATGCCCTTCCCACGGGGATCAGCAAGATGCCGCCTGATTTGAGCTGGTCAATCAGCGGTTTGGGGATGTCTGGTGCGGCTGCGGTTACAAGGATTCTGTCGTAAGGCGCTTTTTCTGGAAAGCCCAATGAACCGTCTCCGTTGATTATTGTGACGCGGTCGCCGTATCCTGCTTTCATTATGTTTTTTCGGGCGAAATCAGCGAGGCCTTGCACGATTTCTATGGTGTAAATGTGGCCGTATTCGCTTCTGGGGGTTCCACTGGGTGCTACGAGCTCCGCTATGGTGGCGGCGTGCCAGCCTGAACCTGCTCCGACCTCGCATACTTTGCTGCCGACTTCCAACTGCAGGGCTTCATTCATGATAGAAACCATGTTTCGCCTAGTCTCAGATTTTGTCGAGGCTATGTGGCGCCGAAGCCGTCTGCCTGAAACCTATTGGAAGAGGTGTGTCCTGGGCACTGTAGGACCGCATGTTTTCGGGGAGAAACTTTTCCCTCGGAACGGAGCGTATGGCGTTAATCACGTTCGGAGAGTGCAGGATACCGTCTTTGATAAGGTCTTGAATGAGTCTCTCCCACTCACTACCTTCCACTTGGAACACCATAATAGAGATTCACGATGTAAGTTATTAACTCGTTTGCATCTGGAAATAGGATGCAGAATAAGAAACGACGCTACGTTGACTCTTGGAAAAACGTGTGCTAGATACCTCCGCCTTTGAAAAGTCTTTTCCGGCTTGGATCCGCTGGGATTAGAACCCAAACCAGACCGTGTAAAAACGTTAGAATTTTGTTATCATTTGGCAAGGCGGTTTTGCATTTGGAGGTTCTTTCTTAGCTCCCTCTTTCTGTTTTCTTAGCCTTTTTATGGCCTAATGGATGCGATTAGAGCTCTCGTACCAAGAATGTTGATGGCTCGCCTCATGTTGTAAGCAAGCATAGTGAAACCAACCTCTCCTTTAACCTTCCCAAGCCCCTTCAAAAGAAGATAACCTTGATTGAAAGCCCTCTTCATCGTCCCAAACGGATGCTCAGCCAATTCTCTCCTCAAACTCAACTTTTCCTTTCCATCAGAACTCTCTAACCTCGCCCTGAGCCGATCAACAATCTCCTGATACTCCGAACGAAACATCACCCGACCCAACCTGTTACGAGTGCACCTACTCCTGAAAACGCAGCCAACACAAGAAGCAGTTCTATAACGCCTACCCAGCTCAGGCTTGCCCTTGACATTACACTTCCAAAAACCAAGCTCCTTCCCTGCTGGACAGACATAAACATCTTTAACCGAATCGTAGGCAAACCGTTCAGTTGCGAATTCAGGCTCGGGCACGCCCACATTCTTAGTCGGGTTGAACGATGGAATCGGCATAAACACCCTGATCCCTGCCTCTTCGCAGTCTCTCAAATCGTTTAAAACGTAGAATCCCTTATCACTCAACACCTCCAGCCTCTCAACGCCCAGCGTCTGTTTTGCCGCTTTAGCATCACTCGCAAGCTGATGATGATCCGTCGAGTTGTTCGTAACGTCATAATCAACGATCAGGTGCTGCTTTGCATCCACACTGGTTTGAATGTTGTAGCAGACGTCAAGCCTCTGGCTGTCAACCCTCATCAAACGGCTGTCCGGATCCGTAAGCGAGACCTCCCTTTGCCCAGTCTCTTTCATCTGGTTCTGGGCCTGTTCGTATTGTTGCTTCTTCTCCTCAAGCTTGCTTATCTTTTCCTTGAGCTCATCAACTTTGACGCTATCGTCTTTGCCTGAGTCGGCTTTGTCGTTCTCATCCATTTCCCTGAGGTACTCGGCTATCTTTTCCTCGGTTCTCTTGAGCCTTAACGCGACTGTTTTTTCGTTCAGGTTGTTGCTTTTCGAGTTTACGGCCTTGAACTTGGTGCCGTCTATCGCAACGAGCTGAGCGCCGTACAAGTCTAGGCTTTTGCAGAGGTAAACGAATTCTTTGAAGACTGATTTGATGCAGCCTACGTTGTCTTTGCGAAAATCAGCGATGGTTTTGAAGTCTGGAGATAGCTTTTTCATCAGCCAAATGACTTCGAGGTTTCGGTGGCATTCTCGCTCTAGCTTTCTGCTTGACCGGACATGATTCAGATAGCCGTACACGTACAGTTTGAGCAGATCGGAAGGATCGTAAGAAGGCCTTCCCGTTTCGCAGGGAATGGAGTGTTTGAAGCCGAGTTTCTCCAGGTCTAGGCTATCTATGAAGGCGTCGATGAACCTGACCGGGTTATCCTCGCCAACGTATTTGTCGAGTTTGTCTGGGAAGAGTATGGTTTGGTTTCTGTGGAGGCCAGACACGTGCTCGTTTATTCTATTACTGGCTTCTTGGAGTGCTGCTTCTTCGTCCGCTTTGGTTCCCATGGCCACTGCCACGATCTTTATAAATGTAAAACTTGCCATTCCAAAGCGAGTAGCCGAGTTTTCACACACTCTGAAACGGGATCGAGTCCATCTCAATAACCCTGCGACGAGACTTGAGCGCGAGAATGAAGAGTAGAGCGCGCTTGATTATGTTCGGATTTTTCGCCACACAGCGCGAGCTTTAAGTCGGCACGCTAAAAGCGAGTGTCCGTATTCATTTTTCTCGTTCTTCTGCCTCTCTTTTCTCTTCTTCAAGCACGCCACGGGGCTCGGAGACGGGAAATTGGCCACCACCGACCGGAAGCGACAATTTTTCCTCGGCCAATTCGCGCTCAGCTTTCTCGACTCTCTGAAGCCTGTGTTGTTTGATGATGCCGACAGATAACGCTAGGATGACTGAAAGGATAATTGCAGTGGAATTGCCTTCTAGATTTTTCATTCTTTTTTCACCTTCAAGTCTTAAATGCACAAGCCCGCACTCACGCTATTGAACAGCTATCGATTGATAACTGTAGTACGAAATTGCATATAGTGCCGATCCAACCAGAGTCAAAGTCGCGCGCGCTAGGCTGTTGCTAAATCGAATTGTTCGTGTCAATTTTCGAATAGCGTTTAGGCATGATGGTGTTTTCTTGGCACTCTTACGTGCCAAGTCATGGTGTCTGTCCAAGCCGGAGAAGGACAGAATAAGTTTGTGTGAATCCCGCGAATTTAGCAACACGTTGGCGCGCAAAATGTGAAGTGTTGTTTGTCTCTGAGATTTCTTGTAGTCAACCATTTAAGCGCTGAAATAGCATTGTTGCTTGATTCGCATCTGCAAGCGGGTTGAGTTTGAATACGGAAGACAAGGCTGTGTCCAACGCGGAGGAACTGGGCAAGAAGCTTGATCAGATAATTCGCAGGCTTGACTTTCTTGAGGAGTTGATTCTTGAGAAACCAGAGTACGAGGGGTTAGCTGCTTCTTTGAGGTTGACGAGGATGGGGATAGGTATGTATGGGGAACCGTTGAAAATTGCTTCTCGCTTGAAAAGTGCGGAGAAATACATGCGCCAGAAGGCGATTGCCCAGGACGATATTTCGAGGTGTATCGTTCAGGCTTTGGCTGTCAAAGGTTCTTTGAACATTTCAGCCATTACTCGGCAGGTGGCGACGATGCGGGGCAAATCTAGCAGGCGTATCGTTCGCGAACGAGTGAAGATCCTCGTTCAGCAGGGTGTGCTTTCAAAATCGGAAGGTCGAGTTCCAGTGTATTCGTTGGTTGAGGAGGGTGATCATTGACTGGTCACTATTGCACAGAACATCTAACTCTGGTGACCACCATATTAGTGTTTGAGGTGGTTCGGATGAAACTTAGATATGCAAACAATGTGGAAAAGAAATACAGCCCGACAGCCTTCTTCATGCAGAAAGGTTCAAGTTTGCCATGCGCGATTGAGACTAAACGGAGCGCAAAGAACAGAATGAGTGGATCAGAAGCTGTCGTTGTAGGGGCGGTTTCGCAGAAGTTGCATTTGAATTTGGGATGAATGTGGCTGGAGGTGAAAGAAATGGTTGATGAAGACGAAAGAAAGGGCAAGAGAGAAGCTCAAGAGGTCAAGGAGATACTCGGAGTCGTTTCCACCGAAATTCCGGCGCTGATAAAGAGTTTGTTGGCATCCGTATTCTCGGAAGACGCGGGAAAGAACATGGGAAAAGCTGCTGCGGCATACTACAAAGAACTGAAGAACGGTGGACTACCCGAACCAGTGGCGGTGAAGCTGACCGAAGATTACATGCGGACCTTCACAAGCATAGGGGACATGCTAAGATCGGCTGGCACAGGAAGGCATAGCGAAAGAGCACAAGAAGCCTTGGGCGACGAGATAGAGAAGAGAATCCGAGAAAAGCTTGGAAAGAGAACAGGAGAAAACGAAGAAGAGGAAAAAGAATAACCTCTCGTTTGTCTTTCTTCACAATAGGATTTGAATAGTATGAGTGCCGCTTCAGATGTTAAGGCTCTGGTAAAGTCAACTCCCAGCTTGGCACTGATGAGCATGAGTCTTTTCTGGATGTACTCCACTCTCGGATGGAGAGTACGTAAAACCAGAAGGGCCTTCGAAAAAGAACTTGTTTCCCAAGGAATGTCTAGAGAGGATGCCCGACGGCTGAGCGAGTGTTTCAACGAACTTAAGAACAGTTTGACAACCGCGCTTCGACAAGGCTTCGCAGGAAGATTCAATGTCCGCTGAAGCTGGACTACTTATTTTACTGTGACTGATTTTGCCAGGTTTCGCGGCATATCGGGGTTATAGTTTCTTTCTACAGCCATGTAATACGCAAGCAGTTGCAGGGGAACGATGAAAGCTACAGGGGACAATACTTCAGGAATCCCTTTTGGTACTTCCATGTAGTCGTCGACCAGGCTCTTAACTTCATCATCTTCTTGCTCTATTACCGCTATTATTGAGGCTCCTCGAGCCTTCATTTCCATGATGTTGCCTATCAAGGTCTTATGTGTCTCATCTTTTGGGCAGACGAAGACGACTGGAAACCCTGGTTCAATGAGACTTATTGGGCCGTGTTTGCTTTCCCCTGCCGGGAAGGCTATGGCTGGTGCGTAGGCTATTTCCATGAGTTTTAGTCTTCCTTCATAGGCTGTCGCGGTGCTGATTCCCCGTCCGAGGAAGAAGAAGGTTTTTTTCTCCTTGTACTTTTGTGCAATTTGCTTAGCCTTTTCTTCTTGCGAGTCAACTATGGTCTGCACAGTGTCAGGTAGCTTGCAGAGCATTTCGGCGAGATAGTCCATTTCGTCTTGTGAGACTTTCCCTCTTTTTTTGGCAAGCCTCAACGCGAGTTGGGCCATAACTGAGAGTTGCGAAGTGAATGTTTTTGTGGCTGCTACCCCGATTTCTGGGCCCGACTGTTGACCGATGTAGACCCGTGAAACCCGTGTTAAGGTTGAACCTATAGTATTGGTCAGTCCCAGAATCGTTGCAGCTCTCTGTCTAGCCGCATTTACTGCGGAGAGAGTGTCGGCTGTTTCTCCTGACTGGCTGACGGCTAGAATCGTGCTGTCAATGTTTACGGATTTGCCGTGTTGTTCTATGAATTCAGAAGCTATTACCGGGTAGGTCGGCAGAAAAGCCAGTTTGGAAAACATGTAAGAGGCTGCCCAGCATGCATGATATGATGTTCCGCAGGCGACGAGGTAAACTTCCTTTGCCCGGTCGAGGAACGTTGCCATCAAATCGGCGTAGTGCTCTTGGGCCCTTAAAGTGTTTCTCAAGCATTCGGCCTGTTCATGAATCTCTTTTATCATAAAATGTGGATACCCTTGTTTCTCTGCCATTTCAGGGTTCCAGTCGATGATTTTCGGCTCGCGTTTAATAATTCTCGAATCGGCGATTTTCCTGATTTCCACTCCGTCTGTGGAAAGCGTGACAAGTTCACCGTCGTCCACGACGATGGCTTTGTTCGTCAGAGGCAGGAATGCTGGGATGTCAGAGCCAAAATAAACCGCATCGTGATCAACGCCTACTACAAGTGGGCTTTCGTTTCGGGCGCACACTATCTTGTTAGGTTCATTCGCAGAGACGACCGCGATTGCATACGAGCCTTCAAGCCTTTTCACTACCTCGAGCACAGCGTTTTCAAGACTTTGGTTAGGATTGTTCTTGAGGTTTTCTTCAATGAGGTGAGGTATGACTTCGGTGTCTGTCCTGGATTTGAAAACGTGGCCCTTATTTTCAAGTTCCGTCTTCAGATCTGTAAAATTCTCTATGATCCCGTTGTGGACGACGGCTATACGTCCGCTGCAATCGCTGTGCGGATGCGCGTTCACCTGGAGAGGTGCTCCATGCGTAGCCCATCTCGTATGTCCAATGCCCGTCCTTCCAGGCATGTCATCTAAATTGTGTATCTTGTCAACGTCGTCTATTTTTCCTTGGTCTTTCTTCACATGGAGATTACCGCCATCAACAGTAACCACGCCGACTGAATCATAGCCTCGATATTCAAGCCTCTTCAAGGCTGCGTGAATCAAAGGCGCAACACTCTCTTTCTTTGAGACGCATCCGAATATACCGCACATTTCTTGAGCCTCAATGTTTACTGGTGAAGACATTCAAAGACTGCCAACCGTAATAAGCATTCTTAAGAATCAATTCTTAGTTCTAAAAACGGTTTCCGAGGCTTTCCATGGGAAATCCGAGATTCCGCCTCCATTTCTGCCAGACTACTAAAAAACATTTTGTAACGGTTTTTCCCTCTTTTTGATTATCTCCAGTGATTGAAAAGTCGGGGGACCATAACAAGATTTTTAATAACGGATGATTGTTTATGGTCTGGAATAATCATGGAAAAAAGGTTGTTACTTCGCGAGGACAACAAGACCCAGAAAGTCAAAGAAATAGCTTTGATAAATGATCCTCAGAGACTCAAACTCGTATTGAACCCTTTGAGCTGGAAAATTTTGACGATGCTTTCCGAAAAGGAAATGTATCCCTTGGAGATCGCTCGGAAACTAGGAGTACATGAGCAGAAAGTCTACTATCACATCAGGAAGCTCTGCAGGGCAGGAGCCATAACCGTAGTGAGAGAAGAAGAAAAGAAAGGAGCGACAGCCAAATACTACAGAACAGCTGCACCTGCCTTTGGAATCGAGCTTCCGCAAGAGTATCGAACTATCAAGAAGCTGTCGCTTCTGGGCGTGGAAGAACAAATTCACGAATTCTTCAGAGAGTTCATGAGAAAAGACGGGACGTTCGACGGAAAAATAGTCGTGGGAAGTCCGACGCCGCACGGACCTTTCAAGACCAGTGCAAGAGACGGCCATTACGCTTCACATTTGACCTTCTTTCTCGGACAGTTTGTTAAGCCACCTGAAGACTTTGCCATAAAGCTCGACGTGGACGTTAAAGCCGAGAAGGAAGAAAAAAACAACCTTATCCTCGTAGGCGGACCAGGGACAAACCTGCTCGCAGAAGAAGTGAACGCGTGTCTACCCATAAAGTTCAACATGCAGGCTTCAGAAGAAGGTTTCCTTTTCGGCGGCCTCGTCTCCAAGAAGACGGGTCACGTTTACACTGCAGACGCAGTTGGGATCCTGGCAAAAGTCGTTAATCCATGGGACAAAAACAAGCGGATCATAGTCCTAGCAGGCAACAAAGCTGTGGGCACAAAAGCCTGCGTTCTAGCCTTGACGGATTACTGGCAAAAAACCCTGAAAGGCTACAAGGGAGAGGAACCTTACGCAAGAGTCATTCAGGGCTTTGACTTGAATGGCGACGGAAAAGTAGACTCGATAGAGGTTCTGGAATAGTTTGTATTTTTCCGAGTCAAGAGAAATCATATTTGCCAAGGGACACAGGAACATTTTGGCAAGTCACCCCACGACCTTGGAGTTCACAAGACAAGAAGACTTGTCGCGAAGAGGCGACTGCGTTGTTGCAGTATCGGCGGATAAAGCCCTGCCAGATTTAAACGCAGAATTCAAAGAGAAACTGTGCAGAGACAACATCAAGCTCATCATTTTAATAGAAGCGGGGGGAATAGCCGAGAAAGTGTGTGCCTGTGGAAGTGCTCATCTGACTTTGGAAGACCCTGTTGAAATGGTTGTACGGAAAAGCGATTATGCATGTGGCAGAACATTAGCAGTCAAAGCAGATAAGGCTGCGGCAGACTTATCAAGGGACCTCGTCGAGAAACTCGGGAATCCCGCCCAGAAAGTGAAGGTTACACTCACAATAGAGGCATGACAGGTCACAGCCTGCTTTCAAACGATGTAAGGCAATTGCGAGTTGACCCGAAACGTGTGACCTTGTCACAGTGATTGGAGGTTAACTTATTCTAGCATCCAAAACTGCTTGCCATTCGTGCGGGGCTGTTTCGCGGACAAGTCTTGAAAACAAAATTTCTTCAACGTTTCTTCCAGATTTGTCGACAGCCTCGGTGAAGTTTGCTCTCAGGTTTTTCAGCGGGTCAGATTTTCTTATGAAGCCGTAGAAATGAATAGTTCCTCCTTGGGGTTTGATGGTTTTACAGGCCACGTCGACGAATTCAATGGCTTTTTCAGGCAAGTTCATTATTGCGCGTTCCGCGATTCCGGAGAGCTTGACGTTAACTACTTGTCTGGCGTCTCCAAGGATAGGGCGAACTTTGCCTGTTACTTTGTTGACTCTTATGTTCTTCTCCAAATATTTGATCGCGTTTGGGTTCATATCCACGGCGTAGACCGTTACGTTTTGATGGTTTCTAGCTGTCTGTATCGAGAAGGGCCCAACGCCTGCGAACAGGTCTGTGACGGTCTCCCCATCCTTCACTAGTGATGCGACTCTGTGGTGTTCAAATGAAAGCCGAGGAGAGAAGTAGGCTTTAGCCACGTCAATGTGGTATTGACATCCATATTCTTTGTGGACGGTTTCAGTTCTATTTTCACCCGCAATGACTGTGAGCTCTCTCAAACGGTACGTCCCGCCAACAGGGCCCGCCTTGGCAAGCACGGCGCGTATTTTTTTATTCCCTTTCAGTATTGTTTCACCAATCGTCTGTCTGTATGGGTCAAGTTCCGAAGGCACTTCAACTATGGCTAGGTCGCCAACTAAGTCGAAGGCGCGCGACAAACTCGCCAGCAAATGCGGTGGGAGTTTGCCTTCGAGAAGCTGAACAAGCGATGCTGCAGGTTTCTTTCTTTCTGGAAAGGAATGAATCATGATTGTACTCTCAGAGACCTGCTTCTCCAGAGTTTTCAGCTGTTCTATTGATGGCTGATTTGTTAGCGGTATGTAGATGAACTGTTCGTCTCGTTGAATTTCCAGCTGTCTGTCGAGGATTCCGAGTTTGCTTGCCAGGGTTAAGGTTTTCTCGCCAAGTACTTTCCGTGTTCTTAGGCATTCTGCTTTTTTCATGAAATCACGCAATTTCAGCCTTCTTGGCGGTTATTACAGTGTAGAACAAAGTCATTTCAGTGCTGGCTAAGGCATATTGTTCCTTTGCTTCTTCAGTAGCTCGGTCTAGATGCTTGCGTAGGGTTTCTGGTGAAGCGCCGAAGTATTGGCCTTTGTCTTCCATCAAGGCCACGTAGGTTTTTCTGTAAGCAAATGTTCTTGTCTTTGCTAGGCGGAATCCTTGTTTCTCCATGAAATCCTTCATTTGTGATGGTTTGTAGTATCTTGCATGAGCTTTGGAAAGCATTCTTTCCAGTCGCTCAAAGAATCGTTGATTGTCTGATTCATGAACCGTCAAATCCCCATAAACGAGCGTCCCGCCATCTTTCAATGCATTTCTGAACCCTCGAAGAATTCTCTTTGGAGAATCGAAATAGTGCATCGTGCTCATGCAAACTATCGCATGGAAGGCACGACTGACGAACGGTAGGTGTTCGCCGTCAGCGTTTACCAAGTCAAGATGGTCTTTGAAGGGTGCCATTTTCGCTTTTGTTTGTCTCAGCATTTCCTTTGACAAGTCCATTCCTACAAGTTGCGGTTGTACCTTTTCGAGCAGAGGAGACGCGTTTCTGCCTGTTCCGAAACCTACTTCGAGTACGAGTCTGTCTCTTAGTCCTGTTAAGGGGGATAGCAGTTCTTCAAACACCTCGTTTCCGAAGCCTTGACTTGACTTCCATGTTCTGCTTTTCTGGCGATCATAATCGTTGGCTCTTCTTGAATAATAATGCTTGACGAGTTTTTTGCGGTCAACTTTTCCCTTTTTTCCACTTGACCAGGAATCGTTACCGTTGACGGGAGAATGAACATTTATGTCTTGCACAATCTACTAGCGAAGGTTCAACTATCGCAATTAAAGTTAACTGTTCTTAGGTGGTCAAGGTGCGTTTGCATAGGACCAGTGGTTCTGGATGCTGCAAAAGGATGCAGTTGTACCAACAAATCTGATGTGTGAAGACTGCATTTGCACGTGTGGGAACATCTGTTTCTTGCTAGTTCACGATCCAGAGGCTGAATAGAAAACGAGAAATATGGGCTGACTGTCAGATGTCATGACGGAAAGTGAAAACAGCAAACCTGTACGTGCGGAAGATCAAGAGTCTGTTGCCCTCCTGGCTAAACGCGTTTCTGCGGTTGGTCTGGGAACGTTTACGGATCATTTTACTTCATTTAGCGCGCGTGCGCATAACGAGGCAGCAACTGCGACGACTTCCAAGTTTGTTGCTTAGAACAGTTGGTGCAATTGAAATCATTGCTGTGAACTGCTTCCTCATGGTTTGGAGCGGAGGCCAACTCTTGATAATAGTCGGTGACCCGATGGTTGCGCTGTTGCCTATTCTTGGGTTTGGGTCTTTGGCTTTCTTGCTTCTGCACTATTTATTTGTTGATACATCTTCAGGGAAATCGCGCGCTCGGTCCCCGCAGACTCAGCACGGCGGTCAGCCTGTTCGGCCTTGAGGGATGCTTTCTGCAGCATTTTGTCATGAGAATGGTCGCTTTAAGCTGAGCGTCTTCAGGTTCTGCTGGCTACTTTCTATACAAGACATACGTGTCTGCTTTTATCATCTTCAGATCGTTGCTCAGAAATGGTGAACGAGATAGATGCTTTCATTGTCGTCAAGGGAGAGTTTGCCTGGAAGTTGGGACATCGTCAGTTCTAATGTTGGTCGAGTCCCATTCAGTTCATGTGCAGGTTGGGTTCAAGAGGTTTTCTCAATCTTGTAGAGCCCATCTGCTTTGGTGCAGAGGAATTTTACGTTTAGTATTTTTTGGGCCAGCCAGATATTTGTTTGCAAATGGTCCGTGATCGTCCGCGTTAGATAGGTTGACTTGCCGTTGGCGAGAGCCACGTATGGAACAAGCAGATCGGCGAGGTGTACGTCAACCGTGGATTTGGCAGAGATTTCTTGGTAAAGTTTCTCCGCGGCTTCTGTTCCGACTGTTTCGCTTGCTTTCCTCAGTTCGCCTATTGCGTCTGCGCCTAGAATCGCATTTGTGTTTGACTCAGCATATAAGACGAGCGAACTCCCTTTTTGAAGTGGGTTCGACGCGTCGTTTAGTATCTCGATATCGGCCTTCTGGCCTCTGTGGCCTAAGTAGTCGTTTGCCGCTTTTGCTTGGCGTTCTGCAACTTTTCTGTCTGCTAGGAAAGTGCAGACTGAGACGCCTTTTATCGATCTAATGTTGCCTGGGTCTTCCAGTTTCAACGGTTTCAAGGGATTTCTGGGTGTTACGGCTACCGTCACTTCACCGTTTCCTTTTGGATAGTAGCCATACTTGCGGACAGCTAGAACAGTGTTCAGTCCCATGCGTTGAAGTGTCGGCAGGAGGACGAAGCGCAGGTAATTGATTGTCGGCGAGTGAGGGACGTCGGTTCCTCCTCTAGAAATGCGGAGATGCACAGGGTTTTCCGCGTAGGCGCACATGGGTAACACTGTCATCAGTAGCATCGAGATGCTTCCTGCAGTGCCGATTTCAGCCTCAATCTTGCCACCTCTCACTTTTTTGGGCTTGAACCATAGTTCACGTGAATCGGTCCTGGCACCTTCCACTTCAGCGTCACAAAGCTTTGCGGCCGTTCGAACAGCCTCTAAATGCTGAGGCTTCAAGCCTGGTTGCGGACGGTTCTGCCTGATTTTGTAGATGTGTAATGGCTGCTCAGTTATCGCGGAAAATGCGATTGCCATCCTGAGAATCGTTCCGCTTCCGCTTTTTTCGCTTCCGTCAATTTCAATCAATGAATATCTCCGCTCCAGTTTTTAGATTGTTAGAAGAGTCAAAAACCATTAATAAATGCGTGGAGCAATAGAGAGTTATGAGGAAGTGGGCGTATGAGTTTGGACAAAGAGAAAATTGAGGTATTAACTAGGAGAGTTGATGAACTTGTTCTGATCATGAACGGCTTGATGGAGGATTTGAGGCAGGTTTCATCATCTTTGAAGTCTCTTGCCGTATCACAGATCACTCAGCCGATAGCTGTTCATCCGACGCCGGCATTGTCCCAGCCTGTGGACGGGGCGCCTGAGACACGAGGAAAGTCGAAGGTGATTGAGGATGCAAAGATGCTGTTTCCTGAGGATTTGGATACGCTGCTGGGCTTTGAGGAAAAAGACGATTACATCATGATAAAGCCACGACAGTTTCTAGGGTCAGACAACTTCTCCAAAATAGCTTCCGTCGTTCGCAGTGCTGGAGGAGAGTACGTGAGCGCGGGGAAAGCCTCACATTTCAGGATCCCAAAGAAAAGCGTGCGCTCCTAGATCAAATGCCTAAGGCATCCTAGAGTGCATGCGTCCGGAAATCAGTATGAGTCCTGCTACGCATGAGACTATCGTCAGTGTTTGAGGGTTCTTCTCAGGTGCGCGTGCGATTCAAGATCTATCTGCGCGATGTTTCTGGAAAATGAGCTACTTGTGGCTTTGTGATATTTTCGCGCTTCTTAACTCATGCAAGGTGTCTAGGATCAGACGGGAATTTCGTTCTTGCAATCTCTAAAGCACAATCAGAAGGATTAAGGTGTGGTTCATTTAGCATCTTAGTTCGAAGTCTTTGAACTCTCCAGAATAGTTTTCCCAAGCGACATCTGTACTCGTGATTATGGCCCTGGGCGGTCCACGTCTGCAGAATTCGATGAGCTTCTTTACGTTCTCTTCTTCACCTTCAAAGACTGCTTCGACTCTGTCATCCGGCAAGTTACGAATCCAACCGCGCACACCTTTTTCTTTTGCCTCACGCATGGTTCCAGACCTGAAAAACACTCCTTGGACTCTGCCGTTTACGAAGACATGCGCTCTTGTTTTCAATGGTTCTCACCATTCAAGGATTTACTTTCACCTATCTCTCTCCACTGCGTGATGAAGTTGCTTCATCACCTGTCTTAAGTGTTGCTTGGACCACGTTGGCTTGTGGGTGCTTAACATGATAGATTCTGCGGGTGGAAAACTGTTTGTCTATGCGTCTTCCTTCAATCAGAAGAGGTTGAAGCCCGTGAGTGTAGCTGCTCAAAAGGTGGCGGGTTTGCTTAAACTGAACTTTGAGATTAAGACTTTGAGAAAGTGTTTCACGCCTATCTATGTCTACTATGAGATCGGCAATGACGTACCTATTCCGATTTACTGCAACAACAGTCAATCCAGCATGGAGGAGGTTTACATGGTTTTGAGAAACATGATGTTTGTCCTGTCTTTCCATCCGAAACATGAAGCGTTGAGACAGGTAAGGAAAGAGATTATGCAATTTTCGTGAATTTCAGTGTTTGGTTTTCAAGCGCAATGTCGTAGATTTGATTAACGTCGAATTCGATGCCCAGACTTTCGTACTCTTGCTCAGTAAGGAATAGGATGAGTTTTGGAATAGTGACGTCCGTTCTCACAGGGAACATCGGCAATTGCTGTTGGAGGGCCTGCATCACGTCCTGCACCATTTTTGCTTCTTCTGTCTGCGGTCTGACAACAAATTTCGATATCTGTCTGTCTTCAATGAGCTCTATGCGTTTTCCAAGGTTGCCGTCGATGTCTCGAATCGATTCTATCTTGTTGACTCTCACATGGAACATAGCATTTCATCATTCTAGAACGTTAAATAGGTTTTATACCTTTCTAGGAGAAATCGTTCTGTTTCAGTAGCTGCAACAGGCATGGTGGACTTCGTCGATATGAGGCCATGCGCGTTTAGCGTCTGATAGCGTTTGCCGATTTCGCGTTGTTGTCAATCCAATGTTTCATGTTGTCATTTTCACTCAAAAAGACTTAAAGGTCCGCCGCATTATCCTGTGCAATCTGGGATGGAAGGCTTATGACAAAGATGAAGCCCATTGACTACAAGATCATTTCAGAGCTGATCAAGAATTCTAGGTTGAGTGACCGACAGGTAGCTAAGAAACTTGGCACTTCTCAACCTACCGTCACGAGAAGAAGAACAGAACTGGAAAAAGAGGGGTTGCTTGACTACACCGCGATTCCAAACCTTAAGAAGCTGGGCTTTGAGATATTGACGTTCACTTTTTGGAAGTGGAATTCTAGAAAGTCTGCTGAAGCATATGTTGAAGAAATGAAGAAATTCATCCAGAAACACCCGAATGTAATATTCGTTTCAACAGGCACGGGATCAGGTTGGGACAAGGTTGGTATTTCAGTTCACAGAGACTACAGCGATTACACGAGGGTAATACAAGACTTTAGAACTGAATTCGGTAGCTATTACGAATTGGTTACTTCATTCATTGTCAGCCTGCAGAGCGACATCATACTAAGAAACCTAACTTTCAAGTATCTCACCACAGTTTCAGAAGAGAACAGTGCCGGAGAATGAGACACGCGAAAAAGGGAAGGCAGAGCGAAAGCTCATTCTTAATGTTGATTTAAATGAAGTTAGGGGACTAGAGATTTAGAGTGGTGACTTGGGTTTTTTTGTCGTGAAAATATTATAAGACAGTATATGCACATAACATAAGCGCTTGCAGTGCAGGATTGGGAGAGCAGACTGTACGTGGAAACGATGAGGCTGCCTGAGAAATCCTGTCTTCAAGGTGATTCATGTGCAATACATGTACCATGTTTAGGGTGAAAAGACTTGAAACTTGTAACAGTGTTGTTGCCTGAAGCTTATTTAGAAGGGCTGGATGAACTCGTTAGAGCGAACATGTACCCGAGCAGAAGCTCGGCAATCAGGTCTTCGGTGCGGGATCTGCTGAAGAAAGAGCTCTGGGAAAGACGCGGAAGATGACTGCATGTTGCGGAATGAAACACTACAATATTCGCGCGCGCGTCCAGCGAGGAGATGGCTATGAGGAACGTCTGGGCGTGCTCCACTTAGCAGATCTAGCGATGTCCCTGTTTTTCTTTGCTTGTTCGCCAGGGTTTTCGGCGAGCGTTATCTCACGGCCAATGATGAGGTAGGTTGCGCCAGCCATTAGGGCGGTATGGGCTGTTCCGCTCTGAGCTCCTATCCCTGGTGAATATATCGGGATTTCTTGGCCTAGTATGTCGTGTACTTCCCTTATTTTTTCAGGGTATGTGGCGCCGACGATAGCACCATCTGCACCAAACTTCAGCGCTTTCCTCGCAAACGAAACGTATTGGAGGGTCCGTGTTCCAGTTGCGGAGTCGAGAATTGTCTGCCCATACCCTTCTGGTGCTGCTTTGTGGCTCATATAAACGAGCAAGATAACGCCCCTGCCAAGTCTGCCTGCCACGTCGAAAATCGGTTTTAACCCTTCTTCCCATCCTATGAAGGGGTTGGCTATCAATGCGTCAAACCCCGCAGCATAGTAGTATTCTGCGATGACGTTGTTTGTTGCACCGATGTCGTTTGCTTTGCAGTCCATGATTGCCATTAGCCCTTCGTCGTGAGCTTTTTCCACGAGCTTGTTGACGCCGTCAAATGTGCCCAGTGGCAGAACGAGGTGGTGGTTGAATTTCACAGCACAGATGTAGGGATGAGCCGCTTCCAAAACCTGCTCTGCCCTGGACAGGAGTTTCTTACGGTCTTCGGGTCTCTCGAACGGAAAGTCTAGGGCTAAGACGATGTTGGATTCTTTCTTCTTTCCTGTCTGAGCCATTCTGGCGCGGAATGACAAGTTCAAACACCTCTTTTTAATAGCGTGTAGCGCTAAAAACTCTTTTGATTTCGCTACTCTGTTGTTCTATCTAGAAATAGGGTTACACTCTTCGTCTTTGAGGTATATTTCAGCCGGAGTAAAATAGTTTATTCCTTCATGAGGTCTGGTGTAGTTGTAGTAACGGATGAAGCTCCAGTGTTGATTGAACAGGTGAGATTCTGTTTGGTACGCTTTGTGGAACGCTTCTATTTTGCCGATGGTTGTGGGCCTGCGCACGCTGGCGGTGATGTGTTCAATTCCCAATTCTTGGCAGTGCATGGCAAACTCTGATGTTCCCCCTCTGGCAGGCTTAAACTGCGTTCCCTGATCAGTAATCACCTGTTCAGGAATACCGTAACGTTTAACGGCCTTCTCAAGCAGCAGAATAGCGTTTTCTCCTTTTGGACTCCAAATCTTAACCGAGCCCGTTATGAAGCGTGAATGGTCATCCTGGTAACTGATCATCCAGTAATCGTCGCTGCAGAGCTTGAAGTCCGCCTGCCAGAGACTGTTGCAATGTTCTCTTTGAAAACGTTTTGTTCCCCATGTTTTCCAAGGCTCGGTTATGGGGTGATTCAAGCCGGCTTCACGTATGATCCGGTAGGCTACGTTGTGGTCGATGATGAAACCTTTGTGCTTGAGGTGGCCGGCTATCTTGTTTGGACCCCAACCGTACCTTTCCCTTAACTTGACAACTTTTCTCCTCAAGGCATCGTCAAGTTCTGGCCCTTCGTGACGGCCCCGCTGCTTTTCCTCAAGACCGCTCCAACCCTCAACCTGATAACGACTCCACCAATAATAGAATACTTTCCTGCTTACCTTTGCCTGAGCACATATCGCGGTAACAGCCATGCCTTCCAATCGCCGTCTAATAATCCACTTCCTAAGCTTGTCCCAATCCCTCTCCATACAGTCACACTCTCCTCCGATATAGAGAGTGTCACCCATTTTTTAGATAGAACAATTTCGCTACTCTGTTGATGTTTCAGCTGGTTCCCATATCTTCTGTTGAGAGCTCCTCTTTTAAGGCTGAAATAGCCGCGATGGTTCTTCCGTATCTTGCTCTCGCGAGTTTTCGGGCGGAAGACGTGTTCAACAAATCGTATATAGGTTTCAGCTCTTCGAAACACGTATCAGCTGCGGTCTCAAAGGGTTTCTTGCCAAGCCAGTGGAACACTCTTGCGAAACCTATCATGCCTAGCAAATCCATTTTGTCCGCGTTCCACACCACTTTTTCCTCCAAAGTTTCCAATTTGTCCCTGAAGGCAATCGGGTGACGCAACACTATCTTAGCGATTTTCTCGATTTTTCCTTGCGGATAGCTTGTTGTCTGCTTCAGTATATCTTCTGCGAGTTTTCGGCCTGTTTCGTTGCGCGGTTCACCAACTGTGTGTCCACTGTCGTGTAGAAGAGCAGTTCTTTGTACAAGTTCTCTATCTGCTCCCTCTTTTTCAGCGATAATTGCAGCGATCTTTACGACGCGGTCAACGTGTGCGTAGGAATGTGCGGTTCCGTCGAGCACAGACATTTTTTCTCTGACGATGCTTTTTAAGGCATCTAACCAGTGATTCCAACTTTTGCCCTCTAGCTGGGTGTGTTTTGCACACTAGATTTAAAACTTAAACCTTATAAACCATGAATTGACAAATGTTACACTGGGTGTGCAGGCATGAACTCACGAGCTGTGCTGAGCGACGAGCTTCGCAGACTAGTAGAATCGCGCATGAAAATCAACCTTAAGGGCATAGAAGAGACTCTCAACGAAATATTCCAGAATCAAAAACTTGGGTTGGAGGACCTGAGAGAAACAATAAAGAGCCTTGAAGAAAGCTTCAGTCTGCTTTCTCAAAAATGGAGTCTCCAAATACTGTATATTCTGTTTCTGAGAGAAGCGGCGGGTTTCGGAGAGATGAAGAAGATTCTCGGCGTGAACTCACGGACTCTGTCTGACAAGCTGAAGGGTCTAGACCAGTATGGGTACATCATAAGATCCGTGGAACCGGGTCCTCCCCTGAGAGTGAAGTACTCCCTGACAACACGCGGACGCAACACAATTCTTCTCGCGTTGCCGTTCCTGTACTATTCCGCAGCGACGTAACGTTTAGTTTTCGTTGGATTTCCCGCAAACCTTCACACATTCAACTTGTCCACCAGAAACATTCCTGACGTATACCAGTGTTTTCTCTATGGCTCCCTTCAAATAATCTCGTCTTACGCCTGGGACTCCATACCCAACCATTGCAGCGTTCTGCGTTTGAAGAGTAATCTTTGCGCAGTCAGAGTCCCTGTAGGGATAGATGCATAGGACCTGCTTCTCATCGGTTAGAACAAGCATTTTCTTGGTTAGAGGCATGGGTTTGTTCATGCCAATTCCACTGAAAGACTCGTTCTTCGCAAAGCGAATGTGGAACGGCATGTTCAGACGGTCCAAGTCAAACCCGCTTATCGGAACTATGGTCTCCATTGAAGCCAAATTATAAGCGTCGACGACCGCTGATATGCTTGGCAACTTGTTTCCGTTTAGAACCCTTCGCAGCAAAGCCTCACCCGAAGGTCTCGTTTTTGTGGGATCTATGTCAAGCTTCCAATAGAAGTCTCTGTAGGCCCTTACCATCAGGTTGTCTTTCAACGTTTCAACCCTATGCTTTGCCCTAGCTTCTCTGTACGCCACCCTCTTGAGTTGACTCAGAAACTCGTTTTCTTTTTGATTGCAGATTCCTCTGATCGTTCCGATGCATATCGCCAGTTCTGGAAACTTCTCAACCACATCATCGCCCCAGCTAACATCTATCTGCATAGACCCAACACCGTTCAATATTATTTTGAGCGTTAGCTATTTAACAGCTCAAGCAGAACCTTTTCGAAAGGCATAGGAAAATGATGGGCGAGTTCGCGGCGTTAGGAGCTGCAATAAGCTGGACAGTGTCAGCTCTACTATACAGAAAAGCGTTGTTGAAGACTAAGCCTATTTCCGCAAACATCATTCGCCTAGCTTTGACCAGCGTCGTTCTAATGATTTTCTTAGTTGCCGCTGGCATGCTTAGAGTACTGAGCAGTCTCTCCCCAACTGTTGTTCTTCTTGCAGGAATCAGTGGCATAATCGGTCTAGGCTTCGGCGACACCCTTTACATGGTGAGCCTGAAAATGATCGGCGTTGCGCGGGCAGTTCCAGTGACATGCACCTATCCTCTCTTCAATCTCGCGTGGGTTGCTCTTGTCACAGGCCAATCTGTTACGTTGTCCGTTGTACTGGGAGCAGTTATCATATTGGTGGGGATATGGCTTCTAAGTGCGGAAGAAGAAAAAGACACTTTGGGCTCCAAAAGAGGCGTGTTGGTTAAGGGTTTGATAGTGGCTCTCGTAACAGCTTTGCTGTGGTCCGTGAGCATAGCGATGATGGACTTGGCCGTTGAGAAAACACCGAATCTGGCAGACGCTTTCGCTATCAACACCGTAAGGGTCTTCACAATCGCCGTTTCTCTTGCAGTCGTTGCTCCTTTCGTGGACAGAGGCCGAGGTTTTCTGAGAATGCGAAAAAATACAGTGGCCACTTTGATTGTCGGCGGGATTGTAGCACTTGGATTCGGCTGGTTTCTTCTGACCTATAGTTTCATAGACACCTCAGCAGCACGAGCTGTCCCAATATCGTCTACAACACCCCTTTTCTCAACCCTCGCAGGGATCCTGCTCCTCCACGAAAAAATCAGCGCCAAGAACGTCATAGGTTCAGTAATCATCGTTGCAGGAATCTTCATAATCTTCCTTGTCTAGTTCTTAAGCATGCACAGATCCAGTGTAATGACCTGCGATGTCCAACGTTAACCCCGTTTTTCTGCGTTTATGCAAGGAACATTTTTTATACGTGTTTCCTCGATCATTTGCTCGGTGAAACTCTTGAACTTCGAGTTGACTCCTGAGCAGAAGATGATCGTCAACGCAGCCTCTGACATAGCCAAAGACTTTGATCCTGAATACTGGAGGAACAAGGATAAGAATCACGAATTCCCTGAAGACTTTTGGAAAGCATTAGTCGGCGCTGGGTTCGTCGGTATTCCCCTACCCGAAAAATACGGAGGAGGCGGAATGGGACTGTTTGAGATGATTTTGGCTATGGAGAGTCTGACCTCCGAGAGTTGCGGATTAGCGGGAACATGGTTTCTTTGCTTGACCTCTGTTTTCGGCGGTTTGTCTATTTTGAAACATGGAAACGAGTATCAGAAAGAAAAGTACCTCGCAAAGATAGTTGGTGGCATGGAGTTCTGTCTAGGTCTGACTGAACCAGATGCAGGAACCAACACTCTGAACATACAAACAACAGCTGTGGCTGAAGGAGATCAGTACGTCGTGAACGGAAGGAAAACTCTTATTTCAGGAGTGGACAGAGCAAAAGGAATGGTGCTCATAACAAGGACGACTCCGTTGGATAAAGCACCGAAAAGAACATCAGGTCTAACCATTTTCCTCGTAGATCTACCCAACCCGGCGGTGGAAGTTGTTCCCATAGACAAACACGGAATCAACTACTCAAAAACCTGCGACGTCTACATCACCGATCTTAGGATACCGCAAGAAAACCTGCTAGGTGAGAAGGATAAAGGCTGGTACCTCATACTGGACACTCTGAACCCTGAAAGGATGTCTTTCTCCTCCGCAGCAGGAGGAATAGGGTTGCTAGCCATCAAAAAGGCAGTTGAACATGCCAAGCAAAGACATGTTTTCGGGCCTCCCATAGGCTCTTACCAAGCCCTCCAATTTCCACTTGCAGAAACAAAAGCCAAGATTGAAGCTGCCAAACTGCTCAACTATAAAGCTGCATGGCTCTACGACAAAGGACAACCCTGTGGCGCCGAAGCTAACATGGCGAAAGTTTCCGCAGTGGAAGCAGGCACCCAAGCTGTTTACCACGCCATGCAGACTTTCGGCGGTTACGGCTACGCCGTAGAGTACGACGTAGAACGTTGGTGGAGAGAAGTGAACTTAATCAGACTGGCGCCAGTTACCCATCAAATGGCTCTGGCGTTCATAGGCGAGCACGTATTGGGTTTGCCGAAATCATACTAGTCCCGCAAACCTTCGCGTGCTGCCTTGTTCCGGTATTGTGTGTTGAAGCGTGTTGGTTGGACGGCTTCGTCTTTTCGCGGGGTTTCTGCTGTTTCCCTTTTCAGGGCGAGGCGCAGTTGGCTGTGAAGCGCGTTGTCTTGCAGAGTTGACCCCCCTACTCTGCGTTTGTGAGGTTAGTTGTAATGTTGTTTTGTGACAATCCTCAAGCGCCCCCTCTATGTTTGCAAGGCCAGATGTAACGCTGCACTCTAACACAGCGGAGGTCGAGGGAATCTATTGCCTAACAGCCTCGTATGCGCCGATACACTTCTCCTAACATGCTTCAACACTCGATTTAGGAACAAGCCAGCGCGCTTCAGTGTCCGCACGAATTGCTTCGGCTTGGCAGTGCGTACGGAGGCAGTATAGGTTTTTATAGTGCATCATGTTTTAAGGCTTGCCAAATCCAAAAGGGCGGGCGTCCATGGCTGTGTCTTCTAGTCTTCGTGATTCTGGCTTAGCACGAAGAATCGCTGGCGAAATAATTCTCTCAAGCAAGCCAGGCGCAACTATGAGGAAATGGCGAGAACTGTTTGCTGTTTCACAGATCAGACTCTCCGACAAAATGGTTGTTTCTTCGTCGGTCATAAGCGACTACGAAAGCGGCAGACGACCCAGTCCAGGCACAAAGTTTGTGCGCAGATTCGTGTGGGCCTTACTCAAAATTGACGAAGAAAGGGGCGGTCGTTTCATCCACGAATTCGCAAGACTCACAAGCTCGCCAAGCAATGCAATAGTAGACCTTCGCGAGTTTCCGATTCCAGTGAGAGTAGAGTACCTGTGCAAGGCTATAGAAGGCAAAGCCGTGGCATGCTTAGACACCTATGTCAAAGAGGTGAACGGCTACACCGTTGTGGACAGCAAAAGGGCTGTAGAAACGCTCTCAGGCTTCGAGTTTTCGCAGGTTTTCGGGGCAACAACGGAGCGAGCGTTGATATTCACGAACATAGAACCCTGTGTGTCTCCCATGCTTATCGTTCGCATCAGCAATCTGAAGCCGCGCGTGGTCGTCTTCCACAGCGTTCAGCCAGATGAATATTCTGTGCGACTGGCGGAGTATGACCAAATCCCAATAATATATTCCAGTCTTCCCAGTGTCGAACGGCTAGTGAAATCTCTGAGAAAATTGTATCGTATCGCGCTCCGCAGAAAACTGGGTAGACCTGTTCGACCACCACCACCAATAAGTGCATAACGGTGGACACGGCGGATTATTCTTCAAAACTTGTTAGTTCAGTTTAGCCACTTCTTTTCTTAGATGCTGAAAATCGCGCTCCAATATTTCCTTGGATGCTGGGTTGTAGAGAGCTGATGCTGGATGAAAAGTTGGAAACAAAGTTGTCTGCAAACCCAGAATAGTTGTCTTGAACGTTTTTCCGTGCACTTGCGTTATACTACTGAATGGTAATGTTGCTTTTGAGAAAACATAGGACGTTGAGTGGCTGCCCAGGGAGACTATGAAGTCTGGGCGAATGATTAGAATTTGTCTGTCCATGTACGGCGTGCACGTTTCAATCTCGAGGGCATTGGGTTGACGGTTTTTTGGGGGTCTGCACTTCACAATGTTTGTAATGAACACCTGTTTTCTTGACCATCCGATTTGAAACAACAGTGTGTCAAGGAATTTGCCAGCCGTGCCTACGAACGGTTCGCCCTTGGCGTCTTCCGACGCGCCTGAGGCCTCCCCTATTAGCATTATTCGGCTTGTCGGTCTTCCACTCCCTGGAACCGCATTCTTGCGAGAAGCCCCTAGTGGACACTTCGTGCAGACGGTGACCTCTGAAGCAACAGCGTTCAAAAGCTCCTTCTTAGACAATGCAATACTCTCCTGCCAAGTTTCCACTTGGTTCTGATTCTTATAAACCTCGACGCGCTCCAACGTGACGCTACGACTGCGTGAGCGAGTTTATTACTTCAAGGTTCGTAAATCAACTAGTGGTGATGGCAAAGATGAGTGTTGTTTTTGCATGCATTGCGCCACACGGAGCAGAAGCTATTCCGGAGTTGGCTGGCAATATGCTTGAAGCTTACGCTGAAACCCGTAGGGGCATGGAACAATTGGCGGAGGAGATGAAACGGGATAGACCTGACACGATTGTTGTGGCCACTCCGCACAATCTTCGTTTGGAAGCAACTGTAGGCGTCATAACTGCCGAGTTTACTGAGGGGACGTTGGAGGCCAACAACAACACAGTTAGACTTCGCTGTAAATGTGATCGTCAACTGGCAAGGCAGATTCTTGAAAGTGCAAAGAAGCTGAACGTGCCTGTAGTTGGTGTCAACTATGGCGCCAGTGAAGGCGAAGCTTCTTGTATGCCCATGGACTGGGGCACGCTGATACCGCTGTGGTTTCTCATCGGACATGATCAAGCAGGAGCGAGCGTTGTCATAGTTACGCCTTCAAGGGAAATCCCGATGCAGAGCCTCGTGAGTTTCGGGCGCGTAGTTGCTCAGGCCGCTGAGTATTCAGGCAAAAAGATTGCCTTCGTGGCAAGCGCGGACCAAGGTCACGCTCACGACGCTAACGGCCCGTATGGTTTTAACGTGGCATCTGCGAAATATGACGAAGAAGTCAGAAACGCTATCTTGAAGAATGATTTGACTTCGCTGTTGAGATTGTCGCCGCAGTTTGTCGAAGATGCGAAGCCTGACAGCCTTTGGCAGTTGGCTATGTTGCAGGGCGTTCTTGAGCACACTGAAATGGTGGGGCAACTCCTATCTTATCAGGTGCCCACTTATTTCGGACTGCTTTGCGCTGTTTATCTTCCAAAGAAACATACTTAGTTCGCATTATGGGGCGTTTCCGTAAGGCAAGAGAACAGTTGGATTATGAACCACGATGCGAGGGGTTGTCGCATGGACAGAGATGTGTCGGATGTGAGCAGGGTGTTTTGTCGTAGGCTTGTTGAACAAGGAGCAGAAGCAGTGGTTCTTTGTGGCAGTAGAGTGCGTGGTGATGCTTACGCAGAGTCAGACCTCGACATCAACGTCGTAGGCAGAGGACGACATAATAGGCTCGAACAGTACGAAGGCTTCTTAATCTCTGCATCATGGGCGACTGCTAAGCAAATCCGGAGAATCTTCAAAGATCCCAGCAAAGTCGGTGGAATCATCCCCGCTTGGCGAAACGCCATAGTAATTCATGATCCTGAGGGAATCGCAGAAGCCCTCAAACAAGAAGCCACAGAGTGGCGGTGGAGCTTGCTGGGCAAGAGCGTGGATAGATGGGTAGCGGAAGAGCTCACGGGATGGTCGGAAGAGGTTCACAGATTGGTCGGCAACCTCCAACTCAAACGTGTAAGCGCTGGGGCAATTCAACGGTCAGTGTTGGCGATCCATATGGCGCCTATATTGGCAGTGCATTGTCGCATCCTCTATGATACTGAAAATCGATTGTGGGCTCTTGTTTCCGAAAGGATGGGAAAGAAGTGGAGTCAGATTCAAACCGCTGCTTTGGGAGAAGGTGGACAAAGCTTCGAATATACATGCGAAGCGGCGCTTCAGTTGTTTGCTCTAACCGCTCAAGAAGTTAGCCACTTGTTGGATCGAAGACAGTATCAGGTCGTTGCTCATGCATGTGAAATTGCAGGTCGTCCCCTTACAACATAGCGGTATATGCTCGACAAATGGATCTGGCAAAGATGAAGGAGAAAAAGGTGTTTATATTCGCTGGTCACGGAATAGGGCAGACGAATCAACGAAGTATGCGTCCTTCAATAGTATGGGGGCTCGGTTTTGCAAGCGAAAAAGGAGATTGCAGCTTGCGCACGAATATGATGCCTGGGGATATTGTAGGGTCATCAAGCCTTCAACGTTTCAACAGCTTTCTTAGCCCATCTTGGATCTTTCCACAACGCTCGCCCGACAGCGACTAGGTCAACTTTCCCGTCTCCAATCAGTCTGTCAGCATATTCGGCCTCAATGATTCCCCCAACGCCGATAACGGGAACTCTAACGGCCTTCTTTATCTGATAAGCTTGTGAGACGAAGTAACCCTTGACATTTCGAAGTTGCTTGGGCTCGCTTCCACAAAGGCCACCTGACACATCAATTATATCGACGCCGCACTTCTCAAGTTTCTTGGCAAAAACGACCGAATCCTCTATGTGGGTTCCCTTTGGGGCCAAGTCGTCCGCGCCCAACCGATAGAGCAGAAGCCCACCGCTGATCGTCTCCCGTATCTTCTTAACAAGCATGAGGGGAAAACGCATCCTGTTCTCCAAAGATCCGCCATACTCGTCTGTGCGCTTGTTGAGTAAGGGCGAGAAGAATTGGTTAAGCAGGAAACCATGTGCTCCATGGAGCTCAACGCCGTCAAAGCCCGCTTTGATTGCGCGTTGAGCAGCCAGGGCAAATTCTTCAACCAACGCCTCAATCTCGTTTTTGGTCAGCTCTCGAGTTTTCCCTGTTGCGGAGGGACCAACGGGTTCCGCTTCTATTACTTTCTTGTTCGCAAGGCCTCCTGCATGAGTAATCTGTACGACAACAGGAGTGTCTACAGCGTGAATGCTGCCTGCAAGCTTCTTTAGCCCGTCAATTAACGTGTCATCATAGATGCCTAGCTGCTTCGGACTCAACTTTGCACGTTGAGAAACATAAGCGTGTTCCACTATCACCAAGCCTAGTGCAGCTGAACGCCTAATGTAGAAGCCAATCAACCTGTCAGTTACGGCGCCCTTAACCGTGGCTCGACCCGTCTGCATAGGAGGCATAACTATGCGATTCTTCAGTGTCAGCCCCTTAACTCTCAGAGGATCAAGAAGCCCAGCCAACTTCTAACACCTAGTAGGTTTACACACTAGTTGTACATATAAGAGCAGAGACTGTGTGAAAAGTCGATCGCGCGCTTTTGTCAATTCGTATGCGTGTCTCGCCGCTTTTCAGTCTCCTTTTGCAGTGCTTTCAGGGCCTGTGAAACCAAGCATGAGGGCTTATGTTGCACTACTTTGTGGAAAAGATTAAATATTGTGGCGTTAACTTCTAAAATCCGATCTCAAGCTGATAGGCCTGTTCAGGAGAGGAGAAAGCAAAATGGGTTTAAGATTATCCCTTTTAGGAACGAGAGCATCCGCGCGCAAACTCTTCCAAATAACTTTCATAACAATGCTTTTGATGGCCATTCTGGCTGTCACTATCTGTCCTCGTAACGTTGTTGCGCTACCATTAGCTAGCCCTAGGACCGTCGGTGTGAGTGTTGGTAACTGGTGGACCATTGGCAATCTCAGCCTGACAGGCTACACTGCACCTTCCACTAATGAGTGGATTGACAGGCTAAGCCATGCAGTCACCATCAAATTTACAGTTCAGAGCATTTCAGGCACGAACGTGTCTTACACGGTGCTCTACAGTCTCAATAATGGAACGACGCAGAGCTTTGACAAGTGGGTCGACATATTCAGTGGAGATTCAGACACTTCCAACTCTGGTGTGATCCCTGGAATCCCAATCATTGCTTCAAACCTCACAATAGGAGATTCCTTGTTCACATCTCCGCAATTCGTCAATGCAACCATTTTAACGGTGCAAAGAACATATTTTGGCGATTCTGTTGACATGAACGTTGCTTCCTATGTTCCTGTTTTGAATCAAAACATGACGATGTACTTCTCGAAAGCAACCGGTCAACTCTATGAACTTCAGATAAACCAGTCGGACTATTCCTTCCATGCGACGCTTGTGGATCGCACGCGTGAAATATCTTCTGGTGAAAGCACGGCATTGTATGTCGTGATTGGAATAGCGATCGCTGCATTGCTGTACGCGATCCTTCTTGCACGGCAGATTTTCAAGGAAAACACGGGCAGTGGCAAAGTCAAAGAGGTTTGGGCTGGCATAAGGGCAGGGGCCAACGCCTATCTGAGAACTCAGTTGCGATCAGTAGTGATATTCGTGGGTATCCTTGGAGTTTTCTTGTACTTGTCTGCAGCGCTGGCAGACTATTCACTTGCCATCGTAGTCGGCAGAGTTGGAGCGTTTCTGATGGGTGCTTTCTTCTCGGGCATGGTGGGTTTCATAGGTATGAACATGGCTGTACAAGGCAACATACGGGTGTCAGAGGCTTCACGGACTAGCTTCCGCAAAGCTCTCAGAATAGCATATCGCACTGGAACCATAACTGGAATGCTCACGGACGGGTTGGGTCTTCTGGGAGGTACGACGATCTTTCTAATTTACCAGCAAAATGCTCCTGAAGTCTTGCTCGGTTTCGGCTTCGGCGGAACGCTTTTGGCTCTATTCATGAGAGTTGGCGGTGGAATATACACTAAGGCAGCAGACGTCGGAGCCGACTTGGTCGGCAAAGTTGAGAAAGGCATACCTGAAGACGATCCCAGAAACGCAGCCGTCGTTGCGGATCTTGTTGGGGACAACGTGGGCGACTGTGCAGGTATGGCCGCAGATATTTTTGAGTCCTACGAAGTAACGATGGTATCTGCATTGTTGCTTGGTTTACTAATTTCGCCTTTTGACTTCAAATGGATCGTTTTTCCACTTCTGGCCAGAGGGATAGGTGTAGTCAGCACAATAGTCGGAACATACGCCGTGTCAATGTGGCCAGACAGCCTGACCAAAGGCGACGCTTTCAAAGCGATGGATCTTTCCTATGACGTTTCAAGCGTGATCTCGTCAGCAAGCTTCCTCGTCTTGTCATTGGTCTACGTACATGACATCAGAGTATTCTTTGCAACTACGATGGGCATCATTCTCGCTATCAGTTTCAACAAGCTTGCGAACTACTTCACTAGCCCCCATAGAAATCCCACTGACAAGGTGGCTGCAGCCAGCAAGACGGGAGCAGCAACAGTGATACTGCAAGGCCTCGCATTAGGATTTGAAAGCTCCGTGTGGACGATTCTAGTGATAGCGATGACTATCGTCGTCTCTGTGATAGTATGGACGGGAGCTGGAATAATATTTGCAATGTACGGCGTAGCGCTCGCAAGCATTGGCATGCTCACCCATACTGGTAACAACGTGGCAATGGACACTTTTGGACCCATCGTGGACAACGCAAACGGCATAGGCGAAATGGCGGGCCTTGAGAAAGACGCACGTCAGATATTAGCGGACCTCGACGCTTCAGGCAACACGACAAAAGCAGTCACTAAAGCCATAGCCATAGCCTCAGCCGTGCTGGCAGCTGTTGCGCTGTTCTCATCGTTTACGCAATCGATACCCGGACTGAAACTTGACATCGCCGGTCAACCACTAGTCTTCGTAGGCATACTTGTGGGCGGTTCACTCCCGTTCCTGTTCAGTTTCATCAACATAAGGGCCGTCAGCAGAGCAGCTGGAAAGATAATTGAAGAAGTTAGAACGCAGTTCCGGATTCCGGGAATAATGGAAGGGACAAAGCTGCCTGACTACGCGCGAGTCGTGAGAATATGCACAGCAGCAGCACAACGGGAACTCGCTAGTTTAGCAATTATAGCCATACTATCACCATTGGCGGTTGGAATGCTTCTTGGCTCTGCAGCTTGGGGAGGATTCCTCGCTGGCGTAATCCTAGTAGGCCAACTATTGGCCGTCTTCATGGCTAACGCAGGTGGTTCTTGGGACAATGCTAAGAAAAAGATAGAAGATGGCTTCTATGGAGGCAAAGGGTCTGAGGAACATAAGGCCGCAATCATAGGGGACACGGTTGGTGACCCATTGAAAGACACTGCTGGACCGGCACTAAACCCAATGATTAAAGTTATCAACCTGATTTCGCTGCTCTTTGCGCCAATAATAATAAAACTCGCAGATATCGGCGTATACCAGATACCCAACACTGACTTCAAAATACCTTTAGCCTCCGCGCTTCTATCGCTGGTTCTGACAGCCATCATCGCTGGTGCAATACTGTACAGCAAACGCGAAGTGAAAGACCTCATCGAAGACAAAACCAAGAAAGCATCGGCATCAGAGACTAAACCTGACGAATGAAAGCTTCTCTTCCCCTTCTTTCTTCATATATTCGGTCAATAAAAAGTCTATGTTGAAACGTTTACTGTGCTTGTTTCCTCGGACTGTACTCTGATCATGGAGAGATTGCGATGATCAACCCGCACTGTCCTTCAGTTGCCGGGAATCAGAAGCTGCAAACGCTTTGGGGCGATTCTAGAAGGTCTTTCTAGACAATTACCCCGGTCCGCTTGTACCAATAGAGCATTTTTGAGCGGTCGAAACCGGCTAGCTCGAACTCGGTGCTCATTGCAATGGCCGCTTTTGGACAGACTTCCGTGCATTGAGAACAGAAGACACACCGATCAAGGAAGTATTTGATTTCACATTCCATTCCCTTTCCCACTAATTCTATGGCCCCACTGGGACAATTGTTCTGGCAAAGACTGCACCCTATGCACTTCTTCATGTCCCAAACTGGACGACCCCTGAAACCAGCTGGTACACTCGCTTTTTCCAGCGGGTACTTCGTCGTGGCAGATTTACGGAACAGCTGTCGAAATGCTTCTTTGACCATGCTCAACTCTTTCACTTCCCAATTCCGAACAGGGCAAGTAACAGTTGCATGCGCGCCCACTAATAAAAGTAATCAACTTGATTTCAATTCTTTCCGTACCCATCTTCGCACTCAAAGACATGGTCGTGTACAACATACCAGGCACTGACGGGTAAATATCTCTCTGATATCTGTTCTTATTTCCATCGTGTTGGTAGCCATCATAGGATTCGCTATGGCATGCAGCAAACGAGAGACAACGGACGCCGCCAAAGACGTCCCGGAGAGAAAAGCGCATCAAGAGGCATTTCTGAGAAATGAGAGCGTCCTACTCCCCATCGGATTTGGTGTAGACTTCGTCAGCGCGCTGGCTTCTATCGATTCTCAACGTGAATGAAGGCTTTTTGTCAGCTGTTTAGGTTGGTTAGGTTTGATGCCGCTGACTTTTACGCTTGCCACGGCGTTGGCTATTTTCCCGATTTCTTCAGCTGGTATTTCTGAAGTTTTGGCTATTGCCTGTGCTGTGGGGTCGTTGGCCATGTTTTCGATTGGGAAGTGTTTCTCTTCTATTAGCTTTACTTCTTGGAAGCCTGCGGCTTCTATCATTTGTAGATATTTGTCCTTCATTTCTGCGCCTGAGATGCATCCGGTGTATGCTTGAACGTTTTTTCTTATTATTTCTGGCAGTTTTTTCAGTAGAACGATGTCTGAAACCATTAGTCTGCCGTTCGGTCTAAGAACTCTGAAGGCTTCTTCAAACACGCGTTTCTTGTTAGGCGAGAGATTGATTACGCAATTTGATATTACAACGTCAACGGTGCCGTCTGCCACTGGCAGGTTTTCGATTTCTCCCAGTCTGAATTCAACGTTTTCATGTTTCCCTTTTCTTGCGTTTTCTCTTGCCTTGTCAATCATTTCGGGGGTCATGTCCACGCCGATGACTTTGCCTTTCTTGCCGACCTTGTTTGCTGCCAGAAAACAGTCAAACCCTCCGCCGGATCCCAGATCCAGGACAGTTTGCCCCTTTCTCAAGGAGGCCAAGGCAACTGGGTTGCCGCATCCCAGACCCATGTTTGCACCTTCTGGGACTGAACTGATTTCTTCTTCGCTGTAGCCTATTCTTCTGCTGATGTCATCGCTCATGTCTGAAGTGTTTTCGCCGCAGGGATTCTGTGTGCAGCAACAGGATTTCTCTTTCTTGGCGACCTTTGCATAGTTTTCCCGAACTATTTTCTTTATTTTCTCGTCTTTCATGTCTATACCTCACGTCTTGTCAAGTGCAGCCACATTTGTCATCTTGGTCTACCCATTCTTTGACTTCCTCTTCCGTTGAGCCAAAGGGACATTCGTCTGAGCTGCTCATGTCCTTGCCTGTTAGGGTTGAGGCGAATTTGTCCATCTTGCCAAATGCACCTTTTCTAACAACTCTTCCTATAGCAATCGCTTCGAATATTTCTTTCTCATCTACTCCTGCTCTTTTGGCTTCGATGACGGCGGTCTTGAGACAAGGTTGGCAATTTGCAGTTACAGAAGCCCCGACGGCTACCAGCAACTTGATTTTATCTTCCATAACAAATCACCCCCATGTCGTTTCTGACTCGCCCACACAGTTTTCCAGATCGTTTTCTTTTCTCATATTTCCATATCCCGTTTTTGTCACGTTATTTTTACCTTCTGTTCCGAGGAAGACGGTTTTTCACCGAGTTCTCGATGTGCTTAGTCTGTAGATGCCACCAGCTACGAGCAGTATGCCAAAGGCCGCTAAAGCAAAAGGCCACGTGCTAACGTTGCTTGCTATTAGTCCAATCTGCTTTAGTATCAACAAGCTGCTCCACAAGAGGATGATGGCTCCAATGGCCAGCTGGTCTATGGCGCGTCCTTCTAGTTTGTGTGATTGTTCATTCTCAAGATACTTATCATGGTCGTTTTCTTTTGTTTCCATGCCTGACTTCCCCATTCGTTTTCATCTACTACATGAAGGTAGTAGAAAACTATTTAAAGCTTCTCTGACAACTACTTACTAGAAGAAGGAGGAAACAATTACGAGTGTCGAGGAAACAGTCACGCGAGACCGAATAGTTCCGAGGCTAAAAGAGCTGGAACTGCCAACGCATGAGGCATTGGTTTACGTTGCGCTTTTGATGCATCCCAACATGACCGCAGGTGTCCTGTGCAAGGAAACAGGCATTCCAGATTCAAAAATCTACTATGCCCTCGACGGGCTCTCAAAAAAGGGCATGATTCTCGTTCAGAAGGGCAATCCAAACATCTACCTGGCTGTCCCACCAAAAGATGCCATCGCCATCCTAAAAAACCAGCTCACGGAAACCCTAAACGAGAAAATCAAAGAAGCAGACGCCCTAGTTGACATGCTAACGCCAATTTATGACAGCGCAGAAAAATCAGAGGAACTGGAAGTAGCCTACATCATCAGAGGACAAAGAAACATCATCAACAGAATGAAAGCAATAATCGAAAACACGCGAAAAGAAATAACAATATTCATTTCATATCCAACAGTTCTCAAGGCACTCAAGGAATCGTTGATAAACGCAAAGGAAAAACGCAAAGTCAAGCTGAACATTGCCATGACCCGCGAGGTTTTCGAAAAAGAAGACGCATCAAATCTTGGCCAAATAAGGTTGCTATGCTGCTCGCCCGAACATTCGATAGACACACTTGGAATGCTCATCTCTGACATGAAAACACTCCTAACAGTGTCAGACTGGATGGATGAGGCAGCTCTACTAACACAGGACCAAAACCTCATTAGAGTCACAAAAGACTACTACGACAGCCCTTCATGCTGCACGACTGTCCAAACAAACAGGAAAAAAAACTAAAACCCGTTTCAACGCCCTAAGAAAATCTGGATTTTCAAATCAGAGGGTTGGGCAGCGCGCGCGTTTGAGGGAGACGAATACTGTTCAGA
Source organism: Candidatus Bathyarchaeota archaeon (assembly GCA_963838505.1). GTDB lineage: Archaea > Thermoproteota > Bathyarchaeia > Bathyarchaeales > Bathycorpusculaceae > JBEKCD01. The sequence continues at coordinate 125,128 of CAWIRG010000006.1, read as the reverse complement.
TACCGTAAGCAGCGTCGAGGAAGTCAAGTTGATTGAAATTGGATTCAAGTTCATCGTACTCATGAGGATACAATGATATTTGGAAACGAAAACAAGAAGAACTCTTGTCTTTATGGTATCAGCGAAATATGGTGTCATGAATTTGAAGATAAAAAGCGCGTCTGCAAAAAGCATAATTCTTTTCTGCACAGTCTTTGTTCTGGGCTTTGCCTTCTTAGGTTCTTTGCTAGCCCCCGTAGGCACAATCGGTGAGGAGTGGCGTACTGTCGGTATACTTGAAGCAAATCCTAATTCTTACACGCAGTGGATGTGGGCTGTTCTTGAATTTGGCCTTTTGCCTACCGCTGCAGGTCTAGTCTTGTGTACAATTGTTTTCGCATTGCATAGAAAAACCCGTTTAAGCAGTCAAAGCCCAAGTTTACTCATTGCAGGTATATTGTCGACCGTTTGGGGGATCTACTATTCCTTGGCCGCATATTCTAGCTATGTCACAGCAGTTGGTCTGGCTAATCAATGGAATGTCACGAGCGCCAATAGTTCGCTTCAGATAATTTATGTAGGATATGGAGGGATTGGCGTCTTATGGTTAGGTTTGGGCGTATTTCTGTCAGCCACTTCGGGGTATGTCAAGGATGTACTACACCAATATAGGACGCGCTTAAGGAGTTGAATGTTTCTTGAGCTTGGCTATCTTCGTCTTTCTATTATTACAAATATCACAAAGGCTACTAGAAAGGCCGCCGCAGCGATGGCGAATATTGTGAGATACATTGTTAATTGAGGTGATATTAGTGGAGCTGATGGTGCGGCCTGGAAGAATGGTTGTAACGTGTGATTTTCCTTTATTGTAATGTCAATCGGATTGGTGGATACTATTGCGCCGTCAAATATCCAGTGGTCAAATTCGTAGCCTGCGCTTGGAGATGCTGTGATGGTAACGTTGGTTCCGTAGCTGTAAGAGTAGGTTCCTGTTGCTGGGTTGGTTGTTCCATTGTTTGAAGGCAAGATGGTCAGTGTGAAGTTGAGAAGCTGGAAGACCGGTGTCAGGGTATGATCCGTATTCATAGAAACGCTTGTGGGGTTACCTGTGACGTTTTGGTCGTCAAGCACCCAATACTCAAAGGTGTAGCCCACGTCAGGGTTTGCAGTCACTTCAACTGGCGAGCTTTCGTTTTTGGGGTATACGCCCGCGCTTGGATTAGTGGAGCCGCCAACAGAGCCATATGGAGACAGGATAGTCAGGGCATATCGTGCGACTGTCCAATCTGCCGTGGCTGTTTTGGGGCCATTCATCGTGATGCCATTGCTCTGAGAATAAACCGTTCCCGAAGCATCACCAGACCAACCTATGAAAACGTGTCGGATATCGCTTGTTTCAGAATTCGTTCCATTGTCCAAATGTGCGTATGTTACAGAACCGCTGTCATACCAACCCGCACCGCTAGGCGTCGAATAAGCTGAGGTGACCGTCAAGTAATACTGAGTTTTCCATTCAGCAGTGGCTGTTTTGGGGGCGTTCATTATTATTGAGCTGCTGTTCAAGTCCGAACCTGAAGCATCACCCGTCCAATCAACAAAGACATATTGGATGCCTGGGCTGTCTGAAACGGTTTCTGCACCGCCGAGAGTCGCATGGGCGGTTGAGCCGCTGTCATACCAGCCTCCGCCAGTCGCGGAACTGTGCGCGGAAGACACGGTCAACTGATACTGAGTTTTCCAGTTCCATGTGATAGATGACGGCACATTTATGGTGAAGCTGACGGAAACGGTGGAGCCTGAAGCCGGGACACTCCCGGTGCCCGACCAACCTGTGCAGACGTATTGGGTGCCAGTAGATCCGGCCGATGGCGATCCAAGCAGTGTTTCGTTTATTTGTGTTCCAATGTTGACCCACTCACTGTTTGGAGCAGGCGTGCCCTGTGAAGAAGATACAGTCAGACTGTACTGGTGGGTCAACGAGGCAATTTCGTTTATGGGACCGTTCATCGTAATCGTCGGGGAAGCTGTTGAACCCGTGAAGCTGCCAGTTCCGGAGCCTGTCCATCCGTTTAAAACGTACCTCTCACCTGAGACAGTAGACGGAGGCGAAGCAGAAATCATCACGTTCGAACCCGCGGGAAACCAGCTCGTCCCAGAGGGGGAAGTCGTTCCGAAATTCGTTGACAACACCAGCTGATATTGTGTTTTCCAGTTCCAAGTTATGCCTGAAGGTGAATTGACTGTGAATGTCGTGGATGTCGTTGAACCTGAGGAGGGAGCGTCTCCAGTGCCTGACCAGCCAGTGCAGGCGTACTGCGTTCCTGTGCCCACGGCGATCGGAGAGTTAATCGACTCTGTGATAGAGGATCCGCTGTCAAACCAGCCGCTGAGCGGGCTGGGGGAACCGTTTGAAGATGTGACTGTTAGATAGTATTGAGTCTTCCAATTCCAAGTGATGGTTGAAGCGTCATTCAGCGTGAAGACTATTGAAGTTCCAGTTCCGGAGGACGGAACGTCACCAGTGCCCGTCCATCCAGTGCAGATACGCTGGACGCCAGAGCCATAGGACGTTGGAGATGTAACTGACTCTGTTATGAGCGAAGCGCTATCATACCAGCCGCTCCGATAAGTAGGCGAATCGTAGAGTGTAGTAACAGTTAGGTAGTACTGAGTCTTGTAGGTGCCTACGATGTTTCCGTAGGTTGCCACTATTATGGAGTCGCTCTGCTGGGATGATAGGCCAGTGGTGCTTGTCCATAAGTACTGTTTGAAGTTGACGCCCATGTTTAGTGGCGATTGGAAGGCAAAGCTGTGCATGGAGCCAATAGTCCATGGAAACGAAACTGGGAGTTGGGTCTTGGAATAGCTGGCCGAGTCAATGATGACTACTGTGCCTGCGAAGTCAGAACTGACCCCCACTTGGTCAAAGGTGACCTGGTTTTGAATCACATAGTTTCCGATGACGCTGCCTGAGGTTGCTGCTGTCAGGGTGCCAGTCTTCAGGGTTGACAAGCCGGAGGTCGAGCTCCAAGCATACTGTTTGCTGCCTACGGCCAATGGCGAGGCGAAAGAGAAGCTGTGGCTGGAACCACTGTCCCACCATGAAGAGACGGGGAGATTGCTCGTAGCATAGTCAAAGGTGTCTACCTGTAATATCGTGCCCGAAAAGTCTCCGCCGACGCCAGTTTGGTCAAAGATTACTTGGTATTGAGTTTTCCAGTTCCAAGTGATCGCAGACGCAGAGTTAATCGTGAAACTTGAAGATAAGCCGCTTCCTGATGCAGGGACGCTTCCTGTTCCCGTCCAACCCGTGCACACGTATTGAACTCCAGAACCACCGGACACCGGAGATGTCACCGACTCTGTTATGCCATATCCAGAGTCAAACCAACCACCAAGAGGACTTGGCGAATCATATGCAGAAGTCACGGTCAAATAGTACTGAGTTTTCCAGTTCCACGTGATAGCTGACGGTGCGCTAATCGTGAACGTCACGGATGAGGCGCTTCCGGAAACGGGCACGCTGCCAGAACCAGACCAGCCCGTGCAGACATACTGAGTTCCTGCAGGACCCGAGGCAGGAGAGGTAACAGATTCAGTTATGCCTGATCCAGAGTCGTACCAATCGCTCGACGGATTCGGCGAATCTTGCGGGGACGTCACAGTCAAATAGTACCGCGTCCTGTAATTTCCTGTCACGCTGCCATCCTGTGTGACATTCAAGGAGTCAGTCTGGAGGTTCGAAAGGCCTGTTGCGTTGTCCCACAAATACTGAACGCCACCACCCGTGTCGAGCGGTGAAACAAAAGAGAAGCTCACCACAGGGGCTGTGTCATTTGTGAATAGTTGTGGAATATCGCTCTGCATTGTAGTTTGCTCCGTTTATGTTGATCACCGTGCCGGTGAAGTCAGGGCCGACGCCAGACACTGCGAATGTTATGGTTGCCGTATCTGCTTTGACCTGATGGACGTTGAGCGTTATTGCTAGCATGCTGGCTGCGATTAGAAATGGTATTACCCTTAGAATTCGAGAGTGTGCCCTTGCTTTTTTCATTCCCACCAAAAATGGAGTTTCTTGATGATAACTATAATAGCTTATGAATTCGAAAAGTTGATTGTCTGTTCATGGTTTGCTGAAGCTGATCTGCCGTGTGAAAATCAGATAACTCGTCGTGTGTTGTGGCTGTGCTTCTGCAGTAACGATCTCTTAAATAATTGCGATTGTCTGTTCATAAGAAGGTGGAAAGAATTGGACCATACAATCGTTCATTTCGAAATCCCTGCAAACGACACTGAGAAACTCAAGAAGTTCTACTCTGGAGTCTTCGGATGGAAAATCGACAAGGGCAGCGAAGAAATGAGTGGACCCATGGAATACTGGCTTCTCGGCACCGTACCAGTGGACAAGCAAATGAGACCCCAGCGACCAGGCATCAACGGAGGCTTATACAAGAAGACGAAAGAAACAAAAGAGATGAAGCCCGTCGTCTACATTTCAGTTGAGTCGGTTGATGAGTACATCGAGAAAATCAAGAAGCAGGGCGGAAAGATCATCGTCCCAAAACAAGAAGTTCCGCAGGTAGGCTGGACCGCAATAGCCGTCGACCCTGAAGGAAACCAATTCGCCCTAATGCAGCCAATGCATCAGTAACCACATCCTTTTTTTCTTTCTTTTTGCAAGCGAACACGCACACACCAAAACTAGGCGATTTGTTCCAAAACGCCGCCGTGTCGATTGTGAAGAACTGCTCACTGGGGATATCTGCCTCAGATACTCTTTTTCGCCCGCGCACATTCGCTCGTCATTTTCTTGGCGTTGACGTAGATGTTCAGGCAGAGGCTCTTGAGCAGTTTTCTTGTTCCAAAGACTTTGACTGCGCGCGCTAAGTAGGCAAAGGAAATATACGTCCAGGAGCAAGGGTAACTATGGACTTTTCCAATGTTTACGAGGATGCTAAACGTGCCGAAGCTTATTCAACACTAGAGTTCCCAGGCACGTACTATTTGGCGTACAGGGATCTACCTAAAGTCATTTCCCAACACGTTAAGGGAAGAAATGCAATGGATTTCGGATGCGGCACAGGGCGCTCCACGCGTTTTCTGGAGAACCTTGGGTTCAACGTCATCGGCGTTGACATAGCTGAAGACATGATAAAGAAAGCAAGAGAATTGGACCCTAAAGGGGACTATCGTCTCATTAAAGATGGCGACTTCAGCCAGTTCACGAACAATACATTTGACCTTGCACTATCAGTATTCAGTTTTGATAACGTACCCACAATGAAAAAGAAGGTTAGAAACTTCAAAGGACTTGGGATTCTACTGAAGGATAATGGCAAGATAGTTAGCTTGGTTTCTTCGCCTGAAATATACGTACATGAGTGGGCGTCGTTTTCCACCAAGGATTTTCCAGAGAACAAACATGCAAAAAGCGGAGACAGAGTAAGAATAATCCAAACTGACATCGAAGACAAAAGGCCAGTAGAGGATGTAATCTGGACAGATGAGTCCTACCGAGAAACCTACAGGAGAGCTGGATTAGAATTAATCAAGACCTACAAACCGTTGGCGAAAAAGAGTGAACCGTGCAAGTGGGTCAATGAGACAAGGATTGCGCCTTGGGTTATTTATATATTGGAAAAGAGAAAATCTAAACCCTGAAAGCGCGCATTAGCCAGCGCGCGAGAACGGTTGGTGCCTAAGGCAAGAACTTGCTCAGCAAGAGAATGATGGAAATTGCACTGTAGGTCTGGGTGATTATCATTACCGCGTGCGAACGCGCACACCATGGTCTCTGCTCTTGACCTTTCTTTTTTTGTTTTTTGTTTCTCGATTTGCTTTTCTAGTTCTGCTTGGTTGACGCATTCTGGTCTTCTTCTTTCTAGAGTGACTCTGCTGATGCAAGTTATCTTGCTTACGCTGAGGTTTTGTTTCTATCTTCCTTTTGTTTTCTGCTTCCGGCTTGTTCTGGTCAGGTGTCTTAGGCGTTTTTTCTGGAGCCTTGTCTGCTTGGATAACATCTATCAACACTCTTGCTAGTTTTATCAATGAGGCATCGCGCGTTTTTTCTACACTTGTGGCTTCCCCTTTTTCAAGTTCTTCAGCAAACTCTTTGAGAGCCTCGGTTGCGGCTTCTCCTCGCAACATCGGAGCTTTGGCAGGCACGTTGAGACCATTTTCAGGTGGAGCTCCGAGCATGAGCTTGAGAAACAACTTGAACTGGCGTCTGGCTAGAAGATTTGACTTTGGTTTTGAATAGGCTTTTCAATTGGGGTCTTGTTTTGAGTTGGTGCCTGACTTGGGATATGAATCGTGTTTGGTATTGTATCTTCAGTTTTGGTTCGGGAAATGGAAGTTGGGCGTTCAATCGGAGTTCGAGGAATTTTCCGTGCGACATGGGGAGTGCGGCGGATTTTTATTACCAGTAAATAGTAGAAAATGAACATGGCCGCTGTCAAGAGGGTGATTGAAAAAAGTGTGAGCGTCTGAAAATCTACCATAAATCATGTTAGTGGTTTCTTTAATGAATAAGTTATGAACCAGCACTCAATACACATAATCAACTTTTGTAAACACTATTGAATAGCAAGCGCATTAAGACATGGTGAATGTAAATGAGGAGAGGAACACAAGATTAGAGTTTTCATCCAGAAACGTGTTGATGTAATTGAGCGTTCGGGCTGAGCCTTTACGTTATTGAGAGGAGGTAGAGTTGAGTGTTCTCGTTGCGGGAATGACCATCCCTTGTGGCTCGTATTTTGTAAACCAGTATTGGAATACACAGGTCGATACAAATCTGTTAGCACATCGACGAGTACTAACCACTCGTCTAACTAAAATGAAACTCAAACGACCTCGTTTCTGCCCCCAGACCCATACTGCTATTCCAACCTAGCGCTGATCTACAGGGCCTTTCTTTCACTCTCACACATACGCCGTGTAGGTGTGTCGTATATGCGCGCGTGCATTATGGGGCCTCCCTTGAAGGGAGTTCATTTCTTCTCTTATATGCTAATAACTGACAGAATCTTTCTTCTCAGTCCTTATCAGGATCTTCGGTTCTTTCCATTCTTCTCTGAGAATGCTATAAAGGCAGTCGTCTGTCCATCTTCCTCTAGTGAAGAAATCCTTTCTAGACACTCCTTCCTTTTTGAAACCTGCTTTTTCCAAAACCTTCTGAGAAGCCAGATTTCCAGTATCTGTGCAGGCTTGAACACGCACAGTGTCCCTCGACAAAAACAAGTAATCCACCATAGTTCGGAGAGCTTCTGTGCAGTAGCCTTTCCCTCTCTCACTTGGAACAAGAGCATAGCCGATTTCTAGTTGCCTACCTGCTGGGTGCAAGACATAGAAATGGAATATCAGACCTATTTTGCTGCCGTTTTTTTTCTCTATGACGAAATACTTCGTTTCATATGGATTCTCAAGCATTTTCTCTGCCTCTGATTTGGACAACTGCATTAAACCATTGTATATACCAAAAAACTCAGGTTTGCTAAACCATTCTGCAAAAAATGACGAGTCCTCTTTCTCCACGACTCTCAAATTTACATTCTTGCCTTCAAGCAGTTACCAACACCATCTACCGTGTCTTCTTGTATCGGTTCTTATGACTTGTGGAAGAATCTGTGTACATGCCAACCGAACTACCCTGAAAGATTTCGGGCGCTTTTGGCCAAGCATCACAGTTTTCGACTGATAGCTATAGAGTAGATTCCTTCCAAGCTTTTTCAGTTGATTAGTTACTGCAAACGGGTTCGAGACCGGTGCGGGGGATGGGGTTTGAACCCTGTTTTTGATGGCGACGTCGCCACTGACTCCCGCAATTCCCTCTTTTTTCTGTCTCATTTGACGGAACGCAGATTTGCTTAGGTAATCGGAATGGTTCTCTTCAAGAGCTGTTTGGGTATTGATTGAATATTCATAAATGTTTAATCAGGAAGTAACCTCTTGTGATATTGCTCCTTATGCACGTTGGAGGAATATTCACCATAAGCATACCTAAGGCTAAAACAGACGGAAGACAAGATTACAAGGTCAGCTGCGCGCGCTAATACTGGAGAAGGCAGGCAGAGTTGAGAAGAATAGGTTCAAGCCTCATAGTAGCGTTATTATTCTCAAGTCTGTTTGCGTTCGCCTTAATCATTCAACCTGCAAAAGCAGAGTCTGGAACCATTTACATTCGGGCTGACGGAAGCATAGACCCGCCGACAGCACCGATTTCAACCGTCGATAACATCACTTACACTTTTACTGGTGACATCATTAACGATTCGATTACGATTGAGAGGGATAACATTACAGTTGATGGGGCAGGCTACACCATCCAAGGCCCAGGATATTTGATAGGCTTAGATCTCTCTGGAAGAAACAACGTCACTGTCAGGAATATGAAGATTGAAAAGTTCTATTACGGTGTCTCTCTTGGTTCTAATTGCACTATTTCCAATACCACCGTAGCAAACAACGATTTTGGCGTCTACACCGATTCTTCTTCCGGCAACACCGTTTCTTGCAACAACATAACAGCAAACAACAATCACGGTGTCTGGCTCGTATCCAATTCCAACTATAACACCGTTTCTGGCAACAACATAACAAACAATTATGATGGCGTCCTTATCTCTTTCTATTCCAGCCTCAACACTGTTTCTGGCAACAACATAACGGCAAACCGCGATTCTGGCGTCTGGTCCGAATCCTCTTCCAACACCACCGTTTCTGGCAACAATATAACAGCAAACAACCTTTTTGGCGTCTATCTCGGCCCCTCTGCCAACAATACTCTGTCTGGAAACGTCTTTGTTGATGATGGCTTGTATGTTGGCGACTCTTATGACAATGCGGTTGCAGATAATTCGGTGAATGGCAGGCCTCTGGTTTATCTTGAGGGTGTTTCGGACATGGTGGTGGAGGATGCCGGGCAGGTGATCCTCATCAACTGCAACCGCATTCGAGTCGAAAACCTGAACCTGTCCGATGCAAGCGTAGGTGCGGAGCTGTGCAGTACGAACAGCACAACCGTTTCCGGCAACAACATAACAAACAGCGAGTATGGCGTTAACCTCTTTTCTTCCTCCAACAACACTGTAAGCGGAAACACTCTAGCAAACAACGTGCAAGGTGGCATCCTTCTAGATGGCTCGAATAACACAATCTATCATAACAACTTCATAAACAACACCATTCAAGCCTCTTCCTCCACTGACTCAATCAATGTTTGGGATGATGGTTATCCTTCTGGTGGCAACTACTGGAGCGGTTACAGAGGAGATGACCAGCTTAGCGGACCTTTTCAGAATGAGTCTGGCAGTGATGGCATAGGCGACACGGCCTACACGATGGACGCGATCAATGTAGATCATTATCCTCTTATAGCTCCTTGTGCCATGTCCAGTTTTGTTGCCAACCTTTCGGGGAGCACGAGACAAATCAATGTCGAATTCATATCAAATTCAACTGTTGGGAATGTTCAGATTGATGAAAGCGCCAAGACCTTGGGTTTCAACGTAAGCGGAGAGACAGGAACGTCGGGATTCTCTAGAATTACCGTTCCGAACATCATCGTTGAGAGTTTTTGGAACGGCAACTACACTCTGCTCATGAATGGTGAACCTTGGCCCTTCACAAGTAGCTCAGACACTCAAAATACTTACATATACATCAACTACACCCATTCAGAGCACCAGATAATCATGGAACACCAGACAATCGTAGTTCTGGAGTTTCCATCAAATCTTTTCATTGCAGCCTTTATGATGTCAACAATACTTTATGTTATGATTTCGAAGAGAAGAAAAAAGCGCGCGGGCTACGCTGAGTTTGCTCATTAACTTAAGTAAATCCTACATTTCAGCGCTTCCAGTGAGCGCGCCCTTACTGTTATCGCCCCAGTGCGAACGCAAAAATCTTTCGTAAACGCAAGTAACCCCTCGGTACAACCAGAAATGCGGGGGGGTTCATCTAAAAGCATGTTGATGGTGCGGGGGATGGGGTTTGAACCCATGCAGCCCTGCGGCAACAGGTTTCTTAAAAACGCTGCCTGATCAGACACGGAATGCGTGTTCTGTTCTAGGCAACGTTTTCCTAAGCCTGTCTCCTTTGGCCAAGCTCGGACACCCCCGCGGTTTCAGAGGTTCAAATGCTGTATCAGCATTTTCTTCTATATTTGTTTGGTCTTTTGAATAGAATATGCTGGTCTCTAACTTCTTGAAGCGCAATATTCTCACTTGTGTTTACGAGTTGTTGGTGGCAACTTCATAGTGGAAGAGATCACGCGCGCTGGTGTTTGACCTCGCCGGCACTGTCAAAGGTCTCCTAAGAACATTAAAGAAGAAGAGACGCAGAACAAGAGGACGGTTCTTAATGGCGCCCGACAGAAAAGTCTAAATTTCATGCATCCTCTTCAAGAGTCAGTCTGCGCCTCGGTAGCCTAGCCCGGTGGGGCTCCGCCTTGGTAAGGCGGGGGTCGCGGGTTCGAATCCCGCCCGAGGCTCCAAAGACCAGAATGAAATCATGTCGTGTGCTATCTCTTTTCGCACTTTGACCCAATTTCGTTCCAACTAGAGCTTAACTTGATCAAGTTGTTCCCTTCACCCCTAGCACGCGCCAACTCGAACCTTGCCGCAGTCAAAGATTTGATTGCACGCAGAAGACCGTTTACAACGTTTTTCGCATGCCTTTTCTTGGAATTCGCAAAGCTTTTTGCCGCGGTTACCCACATTTTCTGGAAAAAAAGAAGGCTTAGATAATTTATATATGGATTATGCGCAATGAGGATAAAGAGGGACACGGTTATTGCCCTTCGATGACACTTTGACCATTGCGATAGTCACGGTAGGCGTGGTCATCGCTGTTTTGATCGTTGTTTTTTCCATGCGGGGGCGGGGAAAGAAGGAGAAGAAAACTGCAAAAAGGGCAGAACAGGATCTAGAGGCTGATCTTAGGGGTTACCCGTTTAAAGTCAGCAAAAGCGTCCCGGCAGAGGATGCTTCAAATGCCAAAGAAGAGTTGCGCATTCTGGATTTGGAAAGGGAGATTCTAAGCGATGCTATCAGACGGCTTTACGAAGCTCATGCCGAAGGCAAGATAACCGAAGAGGAGAGAGAAAGACTTGCCCAAACGTACAAGACCAGAATGATGACTGTGAAGGATGCCATTTCTAAAGATGAATCCGTCGTGGCTCTGCACGAACTCGAAGGTATGCAACAAGACTTGATGAAGCTCTTCAGCGAAAAATTTGACGATTTGAGTTCAAAAATTGAGGAACTGCGCGCGAAAACCGAAGTCAAACCGATAAAGGAAATAACGATCGGCCCCAAAACATTGACGACCGAAACTGCATCCGAACAGGAAAAACCTGCAGAAGAAGAGAAAGCAAAAAGGAAGAAGAGACAGGCACCAGCCAAACCAAGCCCAAGAACAGAAGCAGAAAGAAGAATAGAAGAAATCAGGGCCGAAGTGGAAAAAGTCCTAGACAAACTGGGGCAGATGGAAATTGAACCCTGAACAAAACTGGATTGAAAAAGCCAAGAAAAACGCGGCCCTAGAAGCCGTAAAACATGTCAGAGACGGCTTCACAGTTGGGCTGGGCAGCGGAAGCACAGCCGCCTACGCCATCGAGGAAATCGGAAAAAGAATGAAACGAGAGAAAATCTGCGTCCAAGGCGTTCCAACATCCTATCAAGCCTTCATGCTCGCAGTCCAACATGGCATTCCCGCAACGACCCTTGAAGAAAAACCAGTGCTGGATTTAACGATAGACGGAGCAGACCAAGTGGACCCGGAACTAAACCTGATCAAAGGCATGGGCGGAGCACTCGCACGCGAGAAAATCGTGGCCTCTGCATCGAAGAAGCTGATAATAATAGCTGACGAGAACAAGCTAGTCAAGACCCTCGGAGAAAAAAAGCACCCTGTACCCGTGGAAATACTGCCCTTCGCAGCTTCACTTGTTGCACGCAGAATAAAGGAAATCCACGGAAAACCCGTCCTGAGAGAAGGAAAAGGAAAGGTGGGCCCAGTTGTAACGGACAACGGAAACCTGATCATAGACGCAGACTTCGGCCTGATCCACAACCCTAACCGTCTGGAACAGACATTAAAGACCACGCCGGGAATAGTGGAGACAGGTCTCTTCATCCAGATGGCACACATGGCATACGTCGGAAAACACACAGGCACTAAAGAACTGAGAAGAGACTCAGCCACAAAAGAAGCTTAGAAGTAAACGACACTGCACGCCACTCAAAAACGGCATAAATAACCTTAAATCAACCCTTCTCAAACAAAATAGCCAAGAACCACATAGCCGGGGTAGCCTAGCCTGGCCAGGGCGCCAGACTCATAATCTGGAGAACAACAAACAGGGCAAAAGGGCGCCCGATGTCCAGAAGTCGCGGGCTCGAATCCCGCCCCACTGGCGGAGCAAGCCTCCGTCAGGGCGAACGGCACCAACCATCGAACCCGCATCTACAAAACACTGAAACCAAGTCCAAATTGACGTCTCAATTTCCAGCGCGCGCTGAATTTCAGAAGCCCTAGGCTTAGCAGTGCACTGTCACCTTAAGCGCGTCTACGAAAAGGACATCAAGACTGCGAACATAAGAGGGCAAACTGAGAATTGAGCGTGCATGAGCAAATCCGCAAATCGTAATCCTGCGGTTCCTAAACTTCGCTTTGCTCCAGCTCTCTTGGCATGATAGGTAAAACCGTGATTGACTCATGCTCTGGGCTGCGAACAGGTCGAGTCCGCCGGTTTTCCTGCTGGCCCTCAGCTCCCACCCAGGACATTACCCATCCCATCATCCAAATCAACACTGCTATTGGCAGGATAAACAACAACTTGATTATACGGTTCCGCATGACCTTCACCCAAAGCCCATTTTCTGGAATGGTCGAATGGGTTGCGAGGCGTTAAGGCTTTTATGAATTCGAAATAAGTATTATACAGGTGTTTGGCTTTTTGGCCGGCTTCACGGCTTGGCACACAGAAAGCGCGCGCTTGGAATATTAGAAATCAAAGGCCCAAATGCTAAAGTGACTGTCGCTTTACTCACGCATGTGCCATATTGGCGCATGCGACTGTCCGTTTTTCCAGTTTCAGAACGTTTAAATTTCTGTGCGCGGCATTAGTCTGTGGGAGAAAGGAGTCCTCAAGACTCCGCACGCGGCTTGCAATGGTGAATCTGGTGATAGAGCCTGAAAGAAGAGTCAGCGGTAACCATCGCGGAGACTTCGACATCATCGCAGACATACTGGATGCCTCATGCGGCGGCGCCAAAAAGACTAATCTGATGTATCGTTGTAACCTGAGTTTTAAACAGTTGAAGTCTTACTCCAGTTTTCTCCTTGGCAATGGAATGCTACATTTAAACGGTGCCCACGCCGGCAGTTCCGACTACGTGACTTTTGAGGCTACGGAAAAAGGCAGAAAGTTTCTAAGAGCTTACAGGGGTTTGAAGGCCCTCATGAAAGAGTCTTTCGCCCCATGAATTCTCTGGCAGCCTCTCCGATTCTAACCTTCTCCTTCGCCTCGTCAAGCGTGACGAACTCGTATTGCTTCAGAAACCCCACGATCTGCTGAACTTGGCTCGTGCTGAGGCCCATCTCTTTTCCTATTTCCTCTAACCTGTGCCACTCTCCGTCGCTCAGCATCTCCAACACCCCGGAAATTCTAACCATGGGCAAGTCCAGCGAAAACCTATTCCTGTAATCGTGTTTAAAGACTTTCTGATATTATGTTAGAGAAGTATTTTCTAGAATGTTAATTCCAACTACTAAGGGCTCAAGGGGCTTCCTAGCTCAACTCTTCGCAAGGCAAATGCGCTCAGCAAAGGCTTTAACGAAAGCAGTCATATGCAGAAGAGGAGATCCTCAATGAAACAGAATGATTGGCCGGAAATACTTGCACAGTGCAGCGACAAAGTGCAACATCAAATAGCCCCACTTCTAAAAACTCTGAGCAAACCTCAACCCGACCTAGGCATTGGAGCCGGCGGCGACCCTTTGAGAAGAACGGATCTCGCGGCCGAAAAAGCTGTGATTGAAACGTTGACGGAGCGTCATGTTTCTTTCACCTTGATAAGCGAGGAATCCGGCGTACAACAACTGGGCAAAAACCCTGAGAACTGCTATTTAACAGTTGATCCGATAGACGGAACCACAAATCTGATGAGGAGAATCCCATTCTACGCGACCTCCATCGCCGTGTCCGACAGACCCTTTCTGAGCTGCGTGCATTCAGCTCTGGTGACCGACCTGTTCCATGGAACAGCCTACACAGCATATAAGAGCAAAGGGGCGTTCTGCAACGGTCGAAGGATAACCCCCTCCAAAAACACTTCGCTCGAAGAAGCGGTCATAGGCATGGACTTGAACAGCTACAATATCGACAAAATCGCCCCGAGATTGACGGATCTGATCAAAAAGACGAAACACTTACGTCACTTCGGGGCCAACGCACTGGAACTGTGCTACGTAGCCGACGGGACAACCGATGCGTTTGTGGACATCCGTGGAAAACTGCGCACCACCGACGTAGCTGCGGCCTCACTAATCTTGAAGGAAGCGGGCGCACGGCTCACAACGCTTGATGACAAGCAGTTGGACGCAAAACTTGATCCCAAACAGAAAGTCGAGTTCGTAGCCGCCGGCAACCCTGAAATTCACAGAAAGATACTCAGCCTGATTCAGCCTGGAAAAGAAAGAGAATGATAACGCCACTGCCGCCGCACCCTGCCGCACTGTTGAAATCGCATGGGACCAGTTTGCTGGTCGTGTCTGACCTGCACATAGGCTGGGAATTGTCGCTGTCAGCTGAGGGCATACATGTTCCTTCACAGACGCCCAAACTTCTGAACAAGCTCGTGAATCTTCTTTCAGAGTACAAGCCAGACGAAATCCTCGTGCTGGGCGACGTGAAACACACTGTTGCAACCGCAGAGAAGATTGAATGGCGCGACGTGCCCGACTTCTTCGAAGCCTTAAGGAAACGTGTGCCACGAATCTCGATAATCCGCGGAAACCACGACGGAAACCTTGAACCACTTCTTCCTGAAGGAGCAAGAGTTTTGCCGGCGACAGGCGAAGCATTCGACGGCGTTGGCTTCTTCCATGGGCACAGCTGGCCCTCACCCGCCCTGCTCAAATGTAGGACATTGGTGATGGGGCACGTTCATCCAGTCGTTGTTTTTCGCGACCCCGCCGGGTTCAGGGTGATGAGACAGGTATGGGTGAAGGCACGTTGCGACGCTCCCAAGTTGGCCGAGGTTCTGATGCGAAAACACGGGATAAAGATTGAAGGCAACGTGGAAAACGCTTTCCGCGCCCATTACGGCACAAAGCCAAAGACTTCACAACTCCTAATCATGCCCTCCTTCAACGATTACTTGGGAGGCAGACCGTTGAACGAACGAGGATCCGCCAGAAGCATCTTGGCCCGCTCGACGTCTGGACCTATCCTGCGGTCCGAAGCAGTGGACATGCGAAACGCTGAGGCTTACCTTCTTGATGGGACAATGCTAGGGACGGTTGAGCAGTTGAAAACGTTTAGTTAGACGTCGCGTAACGTTTATAGATTGAAGCATTCATGATTCTAGGCAACGGTGACGTGGGCTTTGTCTTCAGAAGATGATTCAGGCGAATGGCTAAAACGAAGACGGTCTCCACTCTTCAGAGACTGGAACCTCAATGATGTTGACAAGATTTTCGAAGAGATGGAGAAAATGATGGAAGAACAGTTCAAGGATTTCGCCTCCAAGGTTCCGAAAGACTACGTGAGGGAGCGCAAGCTACCAGACGGATCCACAACCAAGGAGTTCGGACCCTTCGTTTACGGTTACAGCATGAAAGTAGGCCCAGACGGCAAGCCGGAAATCCGCGAGTTCGGAAACGTGAAGCCAAGAAGAAATGGGCTTCCACACGTGCAAGAAGAACGTGAACCCCTCGTTGACGTAGTCGAAACCAACGGGGAAATCCACGTTGTGGCTGAACTGCCAGGTGTAGAGAAGAAAGACATCAAACTCAGCGGAACTGAGGACACGTTGACGATTATTGTGGACAACCCTCAGCGGAAATACTTCAAAGAGGTCGCGCTGCCTGGAAAAGTCAAGGTTAGAGAGGCGAGTTCGCAGTACAAGAACGGCGTGCTGGAAGTTGCTCTGCCAAAGTCGAAGAATAGGAAACCGTCGACGGGAGAGCCCATAAACGTGGAGTAGCCCCGTTTCCTTAGCTGCCAACGCAGTCGGGTAGTCTGGGGTTATGAGCGAAGAACCTGAGAATGAGCTGCTAGTCTCGGTGTGCAAGGGGGCAAAGGCAGAAGACAGACTTACAGGCAAGGATCTGACGAGGCTGTACGAGGTTTTTGGGCAACGTTTTACAAGGGCTTTTGAAACTTTGAAGGAGAACAGGGTCAAGCGATATGTTTTCAAACCCAGCGGCAGAAAAGTTTGGATAGTTGTCGGGAAGGAGCGGGACTACTTGATTATGCCCGAGGCAGAGTTCTGCATGTGTGACGACTTCTATTTTCGCGTTGTCGACAAGAAGATCCACCTGTGCTACCACCTCATCGCTCAAAAGCTGGCCAAAGCGTTGGGCTGGTTTGAGGGCATCGAGGAGCATGATGAACTCTTCGACTCGCTCATGAACGAGTGGAAAAAAGC
Source organism: Candidatus Bathyarchaeota archaeon (assembly GCA_963838505.1). GTDB lineage: Archaea > Thermoproteota > Bathyarchaeia > Bathyarchaeales > Bathycorpusculaceae > JBEKCD01. The sequence continues at coordinate 108,488 of CAWIRG010000006.1, read as the reverse complement.
TACTGTTTAAATATTTAAACTCTGAATATTTGAGCGAGGAGTCTGTTCCCATGCAAATAGGCGAATACTTCGTACTACTCCAATACATAATGATGGCAGCAACGTTCATAGCGCTGGTATTAATATTCCTGTTCGTGTTCTTCGGCAAAGAAGAAAAAGAAGAACACTAAACCCGCTTTTCCATCGGTTTTCCGCGCAGAACAAACAACATTATAAACATAAGAACCGCGAGGGTTACGGCCACAAGGATGAGCCACTGAGCGGTTGAGCCAGCGCCGAAGACTACTGGGAACGGACCGACAAGAATTTTGCCTCCAAAACTTGCTTGACCGCTCTGCGAGAGAGCGCGCGTAGAGTGTCTGCACGTCTAATCTAGCAGGGCTCCTTCTAATATTTAGAGTCGCCTGCAGCTTCAGACAAGGTTTATAGCGTAAACCGCTTCAATGTTGCAGTTTGTTGAGGCCGCCATGACTTTTGAAGAGATGGTCAATCACATTCTTTCATGTTGCCCCCAAATTTCCAGAGAGTCCATTCTTGAGAGGCTAAGCGTTGAAAGGACGAGGGCGGCGGGCCTGATTTCAGATGAAGCCCTCTTAAGGATGATCGCCGCCGAGTTAGGCTGTCAAGTCCCAAGCAGCGGCGCTGTGGCGTCAGAACCGTTGTTTCAGAACCTTATTCCCGGACTGAACGGCGTCACCGTCACAGGACGGGTCGTGGCCGTGTTTCCCCCGAAAGCTTTCAGCGGAAACAGGAAGGGTAGACTTGCAAGCCTACTCCTCGCGGATAAAAGCTGCGTGTTGCGAGTTGTGCTGTGGAACGACAAAGCAGGGTTAGCTGAGGCAGGAAAAGTGAAGGTTGGCGATGTTGTTCGTTTCCGTCATAGCTACACGCGTGAGAACTACAGCGGAAGGGTAGAGGTGCAGGTTGGCGAGAAAGGCACCTTCGAAGTTGACCCTGCAGATGCGAGGCTGAAGGATTTTCCCTTCATCAGCAAGTTCACCGTGAAGATACAGGAGCTTCCCCACGTGCAGAAGGGCAGCAGAGTAAATCTTGTCGGCGCAGTCGCACGCGTGGGTTCGGCGTCAGAGTTTGAACGGCAGGATGCGAGTGCCGGTAAGGTTCAGCGTTTCGTTCTGTCCGACGGTACAGGAGACGCTGTGGTTGTGGTCTGGAACGAGAAAGTCGACGAGCTTGTGGGCCTGCTCAAAGAGGATGCGTGGTTGCAGGTGGTTAACGCAAGGGTGAAAAAGGCGGCTGCGGACGGATTCGAAATTCATGTTGACGGCACAACTTACATAGGGGTTCAACAAGGTCAAGAATTTTCGCAGTTGGCCAGCCTAAAAGAAGGTTTTGAAAGCGTCAACGTTGCTGGAGAGGTCACGTCGAAACCGATGGTCAGAGAAGTGCATACATCAAGACAGGAAGTGCTGAAGCTGGCTACCTTCGAGTTAAAGGATGAAACGGGCTCAATATGGGTTTCAGCTTGGCGAAGCCATGCGGACTCTGTGAAGGACTTGAGAGTCGGCGACAGTATAATAATAAGTGGTGGTTACGTGAAAAGAGGATTCGGAGATCAGCTTGAGTTGTCAACCAGAAACGCAACGTCGATAATCAGAAAACCTGACCAGCAAAACTGAAGGATTATTCTGACGCGAGCGAGGTTGGCTTCTTAAATGGGTCTGTACTAACTGCTGCCCAAACGGCAATTCTAGAGGCATGATGGGTTCGGGGCAAGTTGAGTCGCGAGAGGTTATTCAGGTTGATTCAGTTTCTCTGTGAACGGTTGGGGAAAACTGTTCAGGGCAGATTGGATAGTTTTATGACTTTGAAGACTTCACAGTATTTTCCTTTTTCGGTCATGGCTCCTCGGTATCTGGCAAGGCCTTCAAAGGCTTCATCGAACTGTACGTTCTTGATTTGTGACTCATGCTTCTTTAGGGCATCTGTTTTCTGATCCATAAATTCTGAGATGTCTTCAACGTACTCGAAGTCTGAAAGGGGCGTCCATACTTCGTAGGCCAAGACTGTTTCGCTTGACCACGGTGGCCCCTCGTATTCTTGGAACATGTGGAGGCGTGCCCTTGCGAGTGATTCGTTCACCAGTTGGAAGGTTGTTTTGTGGTCCTGATGGCCATCTGCTTGATGGTGAACGTAGACCACGTTTGGTCTTTTCTTCCTAATGAGTTCAACTAGCCTCTTCAAATTATTCTGACTGTATTCCAAGTTGCCATCAGGGTTTCGTAGGAAGGTCACATCATGGAAACCTATGACCTGACATGCGTTCCTAGCTTCTTTTTCTCTTATTCTCGCCAATTCCTTTTTCGAGAGCTCTAGACTAGCAGCTTCTCCCGAAGTCATGTAGCAGGCGGAGACTTTGTTTCCAAGTTTCACTTGCTTCGCCATGCTGCCGCCGCACCCGATGATGTCATCGTCAGGATGTGCTGCAAAAACCAAAATACGCTTCTGCATAGACCTGCCTTACCTACCATTTCTGTTAAATGATTATGTCTCACATCCACCTTAACGCGTGTCAGGATATATAGTTCAAGGCGGCGGCGACCGCTCCATAAAGGCCAACGTCGGCGCCCAGAGGCGTGAGCATTATTCGTGGAACTCTGTTTATCGTGTAGTCTTCCACGTGCTTCATTATCGGGTGCAGAATCATTCTTTTGTTCTTCAAAGTCACGGTTCCGCCAACCGTGATCAATGATGGATCATAAGCGTTTATCACGTTCGCGAAGCCAATAGCGTTTAAGACCCCTATTTCCTCAACCAGCCTCAGGGATAAGGCGTCGCCCTCCTTTGCGGCTGCAAACAAGTCGCTCGCGGCTAATCTTGACGAATCGCCATCCGCCCTCTTCAGAAGAAGGCTTTCTTCCACTGTTTTTCTGGGCATGTTTTCAAGTTTCATTCTGATGAAGTTTGGAATGTTACTCCCAGAACAGTAGGCTTCCCAGTGGCCCCGTTTTCCGCATCCGCACGTAAGCCTTCCTTCCAAGTCTATGACGAAGTGACCAGCTTCATGAGCGTTCCCGTCTTTTCCCAGCAGAAGAGTGCCGTTAACCATTGCCCCGCACCCTATACCTGTGCTTATGGTTATGTATGCATAGTTGTCAAGTTCTTTCGCAGCCCCGAAGATTCTTTCGCCAAGAGCTGCTCCGGCTGCATCATTGATGAGACAGCATGGTACTCTCAATTGCTCAGATATTGGCTCAGTTAGAGGCACACGGTCAAACCGTATGGCCGTCGGATGGATAAGTGCACCCTCAGCCTGAGACAAAGGGCCTGTGGCCGCTATGCCAACACCTCTTATGGATTTGATGTTGAAGCCTTGCTTGTCGGATATGAAGCGGGCAAGTCTAATCATCTGGGCGCTGATTGATTCGGCACTTTTCTTGTCGACTTTCTCAGTTATCTTGGCTTGAAAACGCCCTTTCCTGTCCGAAACGGCGACTCTTACCCATGTCCCTCCCAAGTCTATGCCTATCCAACGTTCACTGTTAGCCAAGTTCTTCACTTCTTTTCAGGCATATTCTGGTCTTTCCTCCACAGTTTTCTGAGCTCTTCCTCCTGATCCGATGTCAACTTGAACTCGAGTTTCTCTTCGAGGAAAATGCCTAGCAGGCGAACTGTAAGATAGGCTTCAGCAGAGTTTTTGGTTTTCTTTTGCAGCAGCTCCAGAGTTTTCTTTGAAATCCTTAAGCATTTCTCCATGTCAACCGGAACTTTGGTGGCGGTCTCCGTTTTGTTCATATTTATCCCGCTTTCTTCGATGAACGCTTTCATTAAATCAAGAAGTGGTTCTAAGGTTTTGCGGTTTGCCGTCTAAGAAGTGCGAGAACTGATCGGCTGCGTCACAGATTGATGCCAGCGTCACTGTTTCATTTGTACTTCAGTTTAAGCATCAAGATAATAAACGCTTGAATCAAGGTCAAGAAATTCGCGATTATCACGGGCAAATTGTTGATCAGTATTCCATAAACGAACCACAAGAAAACGCCGACGCAGAATGTTGAGAACATTGCTAAGGAAATGTCTTTGGTAGATTTTGTTCTCCATGCTTTCAGGAGTTGAGGAAAAAAAGCAATCACCGTCAGCACAGCTGCGGCCAAACCAAGCGCGGTTGTCCAATCCATTCCGCCACATTCCCGGCTTGCCTATTCACAGCATGTCGTACTTAGCCTTTGCTTGATCTGTCACAACCATTCGTTTACTTCATACTCAAACGGACGACACCTTCTATTCTACGAAATCTCTAAACCACCGATTACTCAGTCAGCAAATGTAACCCATCGTCGAAAAACTAGGCAAAGCGGGACGATGAATCCTGAGTCGTGTCAGAAATCAAGCTAGAACGGCTAGTGCGTCACTTGTCTTCTAGTTTGATGGTTTTACAGAATCGCCGTTCCAGGTGACCCATCAGGTTTACGCCTGCTTTGGTTCTCTCTTGTTCTTCTTCAAGGTGTTTCTCGAACCCGACTTCTTTGACGCGGCTGTGTGCTTTTTTGACAAAAGGATATACGTCTCTCTGATACTCGGTGTTCTTACAGGTCAAATAGTCGTTGCATAGAAGACAACTTTGCAGTCCTTTTGCGGGAGCGCACTTTTTGTTTTCACATGGCGCTCCTCCGCCGTTTAGGCACATGGGACACTGCGAACTAGAAAACCATTCTAAGCCTTTTCGGAATTCGTCAAAGCTGAATGATTTCACTACTTGGGAAACCCATTCGTAGCGGGTCGTATCAACGAGTCTCTTCAATTCTCCAGCCATCATTTTCACTCTGCCATTCCCACCTGGACACTGACCACAGTAAACTCCACAGATTCCGTACTGACGATTCTTCTGCTCCATTCCAATCATCATGATACATTGCCCGGCGCGCGCCATTTATGTCTTGTTTAATCCGACTTTGCTTTTCTGACGCGGTAATTTTTATATCGTGCCCTGCCCGTCTAATTTTGAGGAACGCACCATGGTCTTCGGTCTTACGCGAAAGTCCAAATACGTTGAAGTGGAGAAGCAGAGAGACGAGCTGAAAGCGTACATGAATGTCCTGACCGCCGAGGTGGGAAAGCTTCGAAAAGAAGTTGCAGAGTTGAAAAGGGACATGTGGGCTTCCAAAGAAAAAACCCGCCGACTTCAGGAAGAGACGAACGCTCTTCGCATCCAAAGACAAGGACTCACCGATTCCATCGAAATCTTCACCAAGGAAAGAGAGATCTTTCAAAAAACCATTCAAGACCTTTGCCAGGCCGTAAGGAAACAAAAACGCACGCGCTGACCTTCCCAATCTCATGTGGGCGTGCGCACACGTTGCGTGCGTTAGGCTATTGTTTGTTTTCTGCTATTTTTCAAGGGAAAAAATGGTGAACGATTGCTTCGGGAGCATATCTAGGGTTTCTGTCACGCTGTAGCCTGCTCTAGTCATTTCTTCCACGATAGTTTCCCCCGAAACGCGATGTTCGAAAAGGCTGTGAAACCCTCCGCCGCCTTTATGTTCAACTATTGCTATTCTCCCGCCGGGTTTTAGCAATTCTTGCAGTTTCGAAAAGTACTCCACTCTGTTTGGAATGTGATGATAAACGTTACGTAGGAAAATCAGGTCAACTTTCTCTGGCAAAGGAACAGCCTCCTTCCCAACGAGAACTGTTTCAATGTTACCTGCACCCTTTTCCGCAGCGCTTTTTTTAATGAACTCTAGTTTTCCAGAATCAATGTCCACCGCATAAACGCGTCCTTGCCCGCCCACTGCATCTGCAAACCTTACCGCGAAATACCCGCCGCCAGCGCCTATGTCAGCAACTTTTTGCCCTTTCTGAACCGCCAAAGCCTTCAGGATATCGTCAGGTTTGCTTTTCGGATCGGCAGCTTGCCTGTTGAACATCTTCGCCTTCATCGCCATACTCGCTCACCTGTCTATGCTCTTACTTTGACATTATTTGCTTTTAAACTCTGACCGTTTGTGCAGATGCAGTATAGGTGTGGGAACGTATAGGCGTGGCACGCTGTTTGCATCATAGGCAAGCAAAGTCGACCCCCTATCCTTGTGTGGTAACAACCGTGGTAATGTTGTGTGGTAACAATCCATGGAGAAATTCAGTGAAATCTCCTTCTTTCAGAGTCGTCCTCTACGTTTATTGGTAACAACCGTGGTAATGTTGTGTGGTAACAATCCATGAAGAAACAGACGGGCGTTTGGATAGATGCGCAGGTCTGGGATGCCTACCGCGAACTTTGCGACCGTGAGAAGCTGCGGTTATCCGAGCCGATAGAGGGATATCTTAAGCTTGTCCTGCAGAACGGTTCTGCATTAACCGTTTTGAACATGATGCAGAGCATGGCCAAGACAAGGTCTGGAGGTTTTGAAGCCTACGCTCAAGTGTTGCTCAACTGGCATAGGACAGGGCAACATTGGATCTATGTTACCGGGGATAACGAAGCTTCCGTATATCACATGCTGTTGCACGCTCTGAAAGAGATTGCGGACCCGCAGCTGCGAAAGGAGATTCGAGAAGCTCTCATGAATGAGCCTCGCAAACAAGTGGAGAAGATAGAAGGGAGAAAGAAGACAAGGAAAAACCCGTTCGCCAAAGAAGAATCGCCTGCAAGACTAGCGCAGGCTACCACGGTCTCGGAAAGAATTGGTGATATCAAGGAACAGATAGTCGGTCGTGACATGGACCCTAAACATGCGCAGGAAATGTTGAACAAGATTCATCAAATCCGAGAAAAAATCAGGAGCAACGAAAAAGGTCGGCGCAGAAAGACACGATCAGAAGCGCAAGGGTAAATTGGAGATTTTGTCTGTCGAAAACGTGGTTGTCAGAGCCGTCTCCAATCTGAGCTTAGCGGGATTTCCAGAAAAGATAGACTGTATTGATATGACGGAAATGTGCAAGACGGAAGTGTGGCTATTTTTGCCCGTTCTAGAAACGTTCATGAACGTCAATGTGGGCTTCAGTTGGTCCTGAGAGCTAAGTTTAAATCTTCTCTATTTTCATAAGTCACCCAAGTTCTGGGGATGTGCCGTGGCAGAGTATGATGCAGTCATAGTGGGTGCAGGAATAATAGGTTTGTCAACAGCCTATCATTTGAAAACTAAAAATCCCGGGCTAAACCTGATAGTCGTCGACAAGAGAGGTGCAGCTGGCCAAGGCAGCACAGCGAAAAGCGCTGCTGCATTTCGATGTCTTTTCGCTTCCCGCACAAACTTCGCGTTGGCCGACTCTTCTGCGGAATTCTACAGGCATGTTCAGGATGATCTGCATGTTGATTTGAAACTGCGTTGGGCTGGTTACTTGTGGTTTTTTGACGATGACGGCTACCGTAAAATGCTCCCGGTTTTGAAGGAGCTGAGCGCGAGAGGCTTCCAATACAAAGAATACGATGAGGCTGAATTGGCCAAGAAGCTTGACATGCACACGAGCTTTGCGGATGACGAAGAAGCCAAGATGATGGGTCTTGGAAACGTGCACAAGGGCATACTGATTCCGAAAGCAGGTCTAATCGACGTTGACTCCTTGGTCAAGTACTATGAATCAGAGTTTCTCAAGCTTGGAGGCAAGATTCAATACCACACGGACGCAAAGGAACTTTCCGTAGAACCGCGCCAACCTCTAGGAATGCCCGGTGAACCATACTTCTGGCAGGATGCAACCACTACCGGAGTGAAAACCGACAGAGGCCCGATAAAAGCCAAAAAGACGATAATAGCCGCTGGAGCATGGATGTCGCAGCTTCTAGACTCTGTGGGCGTTGAATGCTTCATAAAAGCCAAGAAGCGACAGGTATTCTCGGTGCGAGCAGAAACTGAAGGACTGAAGAAACTGCTATTTTCGAAGGAATTCACGTCCGCAGGATGTCTGCCTTTCACGATTCTTCCTAAACCTTCAGCTTACATTCGCCCTGCACCCGAAGAGGACGCGTTATGGTTAGCATACGCTGACGAGTTTCCAAGAGCGTTCAAGCTTGAAGAAGAACCTGAACCTGAAGAAAACTATTACAGGTATGGCCTGTACCAAGTCATGGTAAAATATTTCCCCCAGTTTACAGAGCATCAACCGTTCTCAGCATTTGCAGGATTATATGAAATAAACAGCATCGACGGTCAACCGCTAATCTTCGAAGAGAACGGCATGATGGTCGTGGGAGGAGCAAGCGGCAGCGGCATATTGAAAGCTGATTCAATCGGAAGAATTGCAGCGTCACTTTACAATGAAGAAGACGAAGCGCTCCTGTATGGAAACAGAAAATTCCGAGTAAGCGACTTAGGTCTCAAGAAGAGAAGCGTTGAACCCGAAAAACTCGTGATATAACTCCCATCGACGACTACATTTATTTACTCTTACATAGAGATAACAGTATTCTGGTTCTAGAGTAGGTTATTGGCATGTTCGGATGGACAGGCAAGTTTCTACATGTGAACTTGAGCAAGGGCAAAGCGGTTGCTGATGCCTATGACGCAAACTTGGCGCACGATTTTCTCGGCGGCAGAGGCTTCGCAATCAAAATACTTTGGGACGAACTCAAAAACGGAATCGAACCGTTCTCGCCGGATAACAAACTTGTCTTCGCAGCTGGTCCATTAACAGGCTTTTCTTTGCCAAGCAGCGGCAAACTCGTCGTAGCATCCAAAAGCCCGTTGACAGGCGGCTACGGGGACGGCAACATAGGAACTCTAGCTGCGGTCCAAATGCGCAAGGCAGGCTATGACGCAACGGTCGTTGAAGGCAGAGCGAAAAAGCCTATGATCCTGGTCATTCGAGACGAAACTGTCGAATTCCTCGACGCAACAGACCTCTGGGAACTGAACTCTTTTGAAACCGAGAAAAGACTGAGCAGCATCTACGGAAACACTGCAGGAATTCTATGCATCGGCCAAGCAGGCGAGAATCTTGTGAAATACGCAACGATTGTCTCACAAGAAGGCCGCTCTGGTGGACGGCCAGGCATGGGCGCCGTGATGGGTTCAAAAGTGTTGAAGGCAGTTGTATTCATTGGCTCGCACGATCTTAAGGCAGCTTTCCCTAAAGAAATGCAGGAATTAGGTGCGGAGGCCTACCGTGAAGTCTTGACAAGGCCCAACTATGCTTTCTGGAAGCGGCAAGGCACAATGAGCACAATTGAATGGAGCCAGGAAAACTCGGTTCTCCCAACGTACAACTATAGAGAAGGTGTTTTCGACAAGGCAGAGGCTATCGGCGGCTCAGCTATGGAAGCAATCAAAGTTTCGAATCGCGGTTGCCCAAATTGCAACATGACCTGTGGGAACATCGTTAAGGATTCGGATAGAAAGGAATCGGAGCTTGACTACGAAAACGTCGCAATGTTAGGTTCAAACATTGGCTTGGGCGACCTGAAGCAGGTCGCAGCTCTCAACAGAGTTGCCGACGAGTTTGGTTTAGACACGATTTCTCTTGGAAACGTTCTGGGCTTTGCCATGGAGGCTTCTGAAAAGGGTCTGATTGATCAAGACATTCCTTGGGGCAGTTTCAAAACGACCAAGGCTTTGATAAGCGACATTACCTGTAGGAAAAGCCAGCTTGGCGATGCGCTGGCTGAGGGTGTTCAATCTGCATCTGTGGCTATCGGCCAAGGCTCAGATCGCTGGGCTATGCAGGTGAAGGGACTGGAGATTTCTGCTTATGACTGTCACAGCACGCCTGCCATGGCTCTGGCATACGGTACATCATCAATTGGTGCTCACCATAAGGACGCGTGGGTCATATCGTGGGAAGCTAAAGTGGGGCGTCAAGGCTACACTGCGCAAAAGGTTGACAAGGTCATTGAGCTGCAACGTATTCGGGGCGGAGTTTTTGAATGTCTTACTGTTTGTAGGTTTCCTTGGATTGAAGTTGGCTTGGAGCTTGATTGGTACCAAAAGTTTCTGCGCACAGCAACAGGCCTAGAAATGTCTTGGGACAACCTCAACACTGTCGCGGACAGAGGGTTCAATTTGACACGTGCCTTCTGGATCCGCGAATACGGCAAGAAGTGGGACAGCAACATGGATGTTCCTCCTGCAAGATGGTTTGAGGAGCCTTTGAGCAAGGGTGCCTTCAAGGGCTGTAGGCTGGACAGAGACAAGTACGGGAGGATGCAGCAAATGTACTATAGACGGAGAGGTTGGGACGAACGGGGGATACCCAGAAAATCGACGCTGAAAAGACTCGGGTTGGAGGACGCCGCAAAACAGCTTCGAGGGCGAGTAAAACTGTCCGGCTAGGCATGCTATGTAAATCAGAGAAAACGCGGATGTTTCTCAGTACGCTCTTGCAAAGTAGACAACTGCGTTAGCTGTCTTGCCGCAGTGCACGCATTTCGAGAAAGGTGTTTCGTCTGCTGCAATCAATCTTATCGTCGCACCTGTTTCTTCTTTTATTTTCTCTTCACATTTGCTGTCAGAACACCAGCATGCCTTGATGAACCCGCCTTTGTTCTTGAGAGCTTCTTTGAGTTCATCGAAGTCTCTCACGGCGGTGATGTTCTGTTCCAAATTTTCTTTGGCTTTTCTGAAGAGGCTATTCTGAATTTCCTCAAGCAAACCCATCACAGCGGTCACTGCTTCATCTTCCTTCACCGCAATTTTTTGTCGGGTATCACGTCTTGCGATTGTCACTTGTTTCTGTTTTACGTCTCTGGGGCCTATCTCTATCCTCACGGGCACGCCTTTCAGTTCCCACTCATTGAATTTCCAGCCTGGCGTGTATTCCTGACGGTCGTCCAAGACAACTTCTACATTCATCTTCTGTAAACCCTCGAAGATTTGTCGGGACATCTTTAATATCGACTCTGCGCCAGCGTCTTTGTAGGGAATTGGGACTATCACGACTTGCACTGGTGCTATCTTTGGAGGCAACACAAGTCCCTTGTCGTCACCATGAACCATCACTACGGCCCCTATCATTCGCGTTGATATTCCCCACGAAGTTTGCCATACGTGGCTTTCTTTCTCCTTTTCATCCAGAAACTTGATGTCGAAGACCTTGGAGAAATGCTGCCCCAGATTATGAGACGTTCCCATCTGCAACGCTTTTCCATCTGGCATAATGGCTTCTAGTGTCATCGTGTAAAGGGCGCCCGCAAATTTTTCTCTCTCAGTCTTCCTGCCGACTAGAACCGGAATAGCAAGATAGTTCTCCATTATCTCCTTGTAGGCTCCGAGGATTTCCATGACTTCTTGGTCAGCCTCTTCACATGTCGCGTGCGCCGTGTGCCCTTCCTGCCAGAGAAATTCTCTTGTTCGAAGGAAGAGTTTAGTGGCTTCCGTTTCCCATCGGACAACACTGCACCACTGATTCAACTTGATTGGCAAGTCTCTCCAACTTCTAATCCATTTTCCAAACGTCGCATGAATTATCGTTTCCGAAGTTGGTCGTACAGCAAGTCTTTCCTCAAGCTGAGAATTGCCGCCCATTGTGACCCATGCCACTTCAGGCATGAATCCCTCAAAATGCTCGGTCTCCTTCTTCAGAAAACTCTCAGGGATAAAAAGTGGGAAGTAGACGTTCTTGTGGCCCGTTGCCTTTATCTTTTTGTTGAAAGTCTCTTGAATTTTCTCCCAGATAGAATAAGAATGCTCACGGAAAATCATGCATCCCTTCACAGGAGCATAGTCAGCCAACCCGGATTTCAGAACAACCTGAACGTACCAATCCGAAAAGTCTTCGTCCTTCTTTACAGTAACTCCCATATCTGACATTTCTACACATTCCCCCACTTCTTGCTTAACGAAACTATTATTACGAGAAAGGTCACAACGTGGGCTACACTTAGTGAGAATCTAGCTTTTTGGAAGGCAATCGCCCATTTCTGACCACTTTTTATCAAATTGCAAAGAGAACCTATTAAAGATTCGCTTTGCCGGTTCTGTTAACTCTTCGGGTCTTAACCTGGCACTGTTAACCAGAGGGGCTTTTCCTCCATTAAATTCTGAAACGTAAGCGTTATGTCGGGGTTCCGCTTAAGACTACCTGACCAACATGAAGAAGAGTATTCTCTATGCATTGGTTATAGTCGCCAGTGTCATCATATTGGTTTCAGCTTACTCTCCATGGTGGCTTAATAGCCCACAAAAAAACAACAATCCGCCCTTATCGGCGAATATTCATGGGTCTCTCACAGGCACAATCGTTGATAAACTTACCAATCGGAGCATTGAAGGCGCAAAAGTGGGTATATGGAACTTTCCCAGTTTGAATGCAACTGAATCGGAAGATCAGGTAACAGGCACTACCGATGTCTCAGGAACTTGGCTGATCAGTGATGTGAACTTTTCGCAACCGCTTTCGGTTACAGTCTCCAAAAGTGGTTATTATCCCGCAGAGATATACAACGTATCGACAAATTTCAAGGAGAACTTTCTGGGGAACTATCTATACGATTGCCAAGAGATCTCGTTAGCTCGCATAAGCAAGAATTTCACTTTTGGTGTTTCGAACGGTGGCTATATCGTTCTTGGATATCCACCGTACGTGACAGAAACTATTCCTGAAGGCGAGACATTTAATGTATCAAGAGGTGACACTTTAAGCTTCGATATGGTTCTGATTAACATCGATCAAACTGCGTTTTTAGGATCCCCTTATGCTTATGGGGGTGGCTTCAGCAACAATACTTTTGGACTTTGGGTTTACCCGAAAAGCGACACAGTCGAATTTTGGAGCCCTTACTTGGGCACTCCTGGGTCAGAAAACGTGACTTTTGGCTCTTTGGATGGGTCACGATTCCTTAACAACTTCTACCAATTTTCACAATATTTAAGGTTTAATGAAGTAGGCAACTACACAGTATTCGTCAGTTATAAGGACACCTTTTGGGGAGCAGCTGCCACCACGTATGCCTCAACTACCTTTTACGTTAATGTTCGGAACATCAGTTAACCACCCTGCAATAACCTAATAATCTGTTTCAAATCTTCGGTGTTTAGTCGTTTTTCTAATCAAAGTTATCCAGTCAGGCTTGTCATTCTCGATTTTCGCTTTCTGTGCAGGAGTTTCACCGTGCAAGGCAGCATGTGGTCTCAGAAAGTTGTAGTAGATTCTCATACCGTCCATCATAGTTTGCGCTGTTTTCATATCGTCTAATCCTCGCATAACCTTGTTCCTCTGCCTAATTGTGCCATGCAGTCTTTCAACCATGTTATTGTTTGATTTATCTCTGATATTTGCGATTCTAGCTGACCCAAAAGTAAGTAAATAGACTCCATAAGAGAGAAAGGCGCCGTTGATTAACATGAACAGAAACTATTCCATGAAAGCGCCTGAGCTAACAGAATTGCTTTGCCTGACTTTTCTCAAGTTCCTGTTTGGTGAAGCGCAAATATTTTAACTGTAATAAGCCAAGATTCTGTATGATCTGTCTTGAGAAAAGGAACATCTGATTTGAAGGCGGTTTTGGTTATTGCGGATGGGATGGCGGACAGGCCTATTGGAGAGCTGGGCTGGAAAACCCCTTTGGAGACAGCCCACCGACCTGCGTTGAATCGTATAGCGGAGAACGGTGTTAGCGGCATACTTGATCCTATTGCTCCTGGAATCCCTGCTGGGAGTGATACATCTACTCTTGCCCTCCTTGGGTATGATTCTGTGAAAGTCTATTCGGGCAGAGGGGCCCTGGAAGCATTAGGCTCAGGCATCCAAGTTCTTCCCGGCGACGTTGCCCTTCGATGCAATATTGCAACAGTGGACAAGAACCTAGTTGTTTTGGACAGAAGAGCCGGCAGAATCGACAACGAAGATGCCGCGAAGCTCTCTGAAAGTCTGCAGAATGTCAAGCTTAAGAAATCCTTGAATGTTGAGTTCTTCTTCAGAAACACAGTTCAACATCGGGCCGTTCTAGTTATTCGTGGATCTAGCCTGTCAACATCTATAAGTGATTCAGACCCTGAGAGCGCGGGGAAACCAGTCTTAGAAGTGAAGCCTCTGAACAACCTCCCCGAGGCTAAAAGAACAGCCAGCATCATCAACGAGCTTATGCAAGAGTTTCATAAGGTTTTGGATGAACATCCGGTCAACAGGGAGCGAGCAAAACGCAAGCTGCCAGTTGCAAACATGGTGTTGTGCAGAGGCGCAGGCACAGTACCCAAGATTCCGCCTATCTGCAAGATTTTCGGGATCAAAGCTGCATGCGTCGCAGCCGTTCCCTTAATTCGAGGAGTCTGTGAAGTCGCAGGGATGAATGTTATCCATGTTAAGGGTGCGACTGGAACGGTCAAGACAGATTACATGGCAAAGGGGAGAGCGGCAGTTGAAGCTTTAAAGGCTAATGATTTCGTGCTGTTGCACGTGAAAGCTGCAGACGTTGCGAGTCATGATGGGAATTTCAAATTGAAGACAGAAATCGTGCAGAAAATCGACGGAATGCTTCAGTACGTGCTAGATCATGTGAGTCTGGATTCGACTTATCTGGCAGTGACGGCTGACCACACTACTTCATGCATCACTGGAAACCATGAGGGAGACCCAGTTCCAGTGGCAATCACAGGACCATATGTTCGCCGTGATGGGGTCGTCGAGTTTGGTGAAAGATCATGCGCAAAAGGTGGGTTGAACAGGATAAGGGGCGCGGATTTGATGCCGACGATGATGGGCATGCTTGGAAAAACTGTAAAGTTCGGATCCTGATCTTACTGGATGGGCATGAGACGCCATTCTCTGTAGTCTGTGATGACTCTGATGTATCCTTTTAGCATGCCGTCGACCTCGGGATCTCCAGTGTCTACTCTCAATCTTTTTCCTTCAATGCTTTGAACTTTGTTTTTGGTGGCTAACACTATTATTCTTTCTTTTCCTGTGCGTTTTATGATTTCAGGGCTTATCTGCTGGTTTCCTCTTCCCAGTATTATTCCCTGGCGCCCAATAGGCGAGACTACTATCCATGTGTCTTTCCATTCTTTGACTTCTTTCAAGATTTGTCTTTCATTTACGTCAAGAATGACTTCTCCATTTCTGTAAAGGTCAATGCCAAGAAGGGTTTTTTCGAAACCGAGAGCATCTGCGACACGTTTGACTGTCGTGCCGGGGCCGAGAATCCACGTTGCTTCCGGCGGCTTTTCTTCTATCGCAAACTTTGCTATTGCCATCTGGTTTTCTTCTTCATTTGCCGTTTCCGGGCTCAATTGTTTGCTTCCTTGACTGTGAGCAGGGACAAATGGGCCTTTCAAGTATCCGTGAAGTTTTATTGCAAAAGACTCATTTCGTATGGCTTTCTCGTCGGCGTCCATGATTTCAAACTCTGCTATTTCCGCTTGTTTCAGAGCGTAGGCAGAGACAACATCTGCCGCGTCTGCCGCGCTAATTGCGAAGATGCCGCTGTACATCTTGACGCCAGAAGGGACACCTAAAACTGGCAAATCTCTGCGGCCGTTCTGTGCGTCGAAAATGTCTTTTGCCGTACCGTCTCCTCCAACGAAAACTATCAGCTCCACGTTTGCTTCAGTCAAAAGCTGCATCGCAATCTTGGTGTCTTCAGCAGATGTTTTCCTGCCTAGCTTCATAGGCAGCACTTCAATGGAATAGCCTGCTGTTTCTGCTTCTGTCTTTCCCATTATGGCTGGGCAAGTTACAATCACGATTGGCAAATCAGGCAGTCTGTCTTTTAGCTTCTTCAGAAATTCTATGGTTCGAGTTGGCGCTACTTGCTGTGCGCCCCTCTGCAAAGCTTCTTCCAAGACGTAGTCTGTTCCCTTGAGTCCAACTCGGCCTCCCATTCCCGCGATTGGGTTGACAATCAAGCCTAGTCTCATCATTTCTCATCCATGAATTTGCCACGTGCGGTATAAACCATTTTCAAAGTCTCGACGGAAAACGCAAGTTTGAAAATCAACACTGACCCTTGTCTCTGCCTATACGCTAAATTGTTATCCGCCACGTTTGGCTTGCCCGCACTAATTGATTGTCTTCACAGTCTCTATTCCCATGTTAGCCGCAATATTGAGTTGCGATGCCTCGCGTTTCCCTTTCTCCCTAACATGCAACCGTTGCGACGTTGCCATGTGCATGGAAAACCTTGCAGCGTGAGCGTGTGCAGACGACCAGTCACGGCCAGAGTGATGTTGAAGGTGTTTTCTAGGCCTGATAATTCTTATATTCAGGATTCGGATGCTTGATGACGGCAGGAGAGCTTGTAATGCCGGGAAAAAGGCTGAAGAGGATTTTGGTTACAGGGGCCACTGGCCAGATTGGGTCAGAGTTGACGTTGGAGTTGCGCAGGAAACATGGCGGCGACAACGTCGTCGGTGTGGGACACAGCAAGAAGCCAACTGACGAGCTGTTGAATTCAGGTCCTTTCGAGTTCATCGATTCAAATGACAAGGCTGGGCTTGAGAGAGCTGTTGAAAACTATGATGTTGACACAATATATCATTTGGCTGCAGTTCTTTCAGCTACTGGTGAGCAGAAACCGCAGGTCGCTTGGAACGTCAACATGGGCGGTCTCTACAACGTCTTGGAAATCGCAAGAGAACACCAGTTAACCAAGGTGTTTTGGCCAAGTTCAATCGCGGTGTTCAGTCCTCCCGCGCCTCGCGTGAACACCCCGCAGGAGACCGTTTTGCTTCCTAGAACAATGTATGGGGTTACGAAGGTTGCAGGTGAGCTTTTATGCAATTACTATTTTCGCCGGTTCGACGTGGATGTTCGAAGCATAAGGTACCCGGGGATAATAAGCAGCGAAGTTCTTCCAGGCGGTGGGACGACTGACTATGCTGTGGCAATTTTCTACGAGGCCATAAAGCAGAAGCATTACACTTGCTTCGTCAGAGAGGACACGGTGTTGCCCATGATGTATATGCCCGATTGTATCAAAGCGACCGTGGATTTGATGGAGACTGACTTATCCAACATTAAGCGTCACGATGGCTACAACGTAGCGGGAATCAGTTTCTCCGCAGGTGAACTTGCTTCCGAAATAAAGAAGTATATCCCGGAATTCAGGTGCGAGTATAAGCCTGATTTCAGACAGGCAATCGCAGATTCATGGCCGATGTCTATTGACGACAGTGTTGCTCGACAAGAGTGGGGTTGGAAACCAAAGTATGGTCTAGCCATGATGGCAAAGGATATGATAGAGAAACTGTCAAAACGGTTTGCTGAAGGAAGACTATGAGAAACGTTTAGTTGAGCAGGAAAAAAGTTAAGAGAAAGAATGTCAAACTAGAGAAAAGAGGCATGGTAAGATGCGGGATCCTACGAGGTTTTTGAGGGAAGAATATCAGGACTTGGTAAAGAACGCGTTAGACTGGAAAATCAGAGTTCTTCAAGGTCCAAGTTCTCCATGGTGTGAAGTTGACGGTAAAAAAGTCTTGATGTTTTGTTCCAACAATTACCTGGGCCTCAGCAATCACCCGCGGCTAAAGGAAGCTGCGGTGCAGGCGGTCAAGACTCACGGGGCAGGTTCAGGCTCAGTTCGTCCTATAGCCGGCACGATGGACATTCACATTGAACTGGAGAAGAGGCTTGCCAAGTTCAAGCATGCCAAAGCTTCGCTTGTATATCAAACAGGTTTTGCCGCAAACGCCGGCTTGATTCCACAGTTGGTCGGCAAGGAGGATTTGATCATAAGCGACGAGCTCAACCACGGCAGCATCATAGACGGTGTTAGACTAGCCCACGCTGAAAGAGCAGTTTACAAGCATTCTGACATGCAGGATTTGCAGCGAGTCCTTGAAGAGGTTGAGAAGCATTCACCGCCCTACCGGCGAATTTTGATAATCACGGATGGCGTGTTTTCGATGGACGGTGACATTGCGCCCTTAGATGAAATTGCCAAGCTTGGCGCAGAGCACGGTGCGATGGTGTACGTTGACGATGCCCACGGCGAAGGCGTTCTCGGCGAAGGAGGCAGAGGGATAGTTTCACATTTCAACGTTGGCCGCGACAAGGTTCATGTGGAGATGGGCACCTTCTCAAAGGCGTTCGGAGTGGTAGGAGGCCACGTTTCAGGCTCAGAAGACCTCGCCAAATTCGCCCTTAACAAATCCAGAACTTGGTTGCTGAGCGGATCCCATCCTCCAGCAGTAGCAGCTGCATGCATAGCAGCAATAGATGTTCTGGAGAGCGAGCCGCAGCATGTCAAGACGCTGTGGGATCACACTAGGTACTTCAAGAAGGCGATGAAGGATCTAGGGTTCAACACGGGAAATAGTGAGACACCCATCACGCCCATCATAGTTGGTGAAAGCAGCGTTGCCCAGAAGCTGAGCGCACGGCTTTTCGAAGAGAAAGTTTTTGCCTTGCCTATCGTGTTTCCGATGGTTGCACGGGACAAAGCAAGAATACGGACCATAATGAACGCTGCCTTGACTCGAAAAGACTTGGACTTTGCTATCGGCACATTTGAAAAGATAGGAAAAGAACTGCACATAATCTAGTCGTAACTTATCCTTTCCAACGCTTTTTCGGCATCACCCAGTCCCAGTTTTCTCAGAATCCTAGTTGTGGGCACGCCGTTCTTGTCCCAACCAACGGCCCTATAGTACCTTAGTTTGTACTCTTCCACAGCGACCTTGTCAGCCGCTTGTCCCTTGTACGGTCCATTGGGCAGGGGCTCGTAGAACCTCGGCGGGTTGTCGTCGTGCATTCTTGGATTCCATTTCAAGTCGGGACCGCCTAGAAGCAGCATAATCCTCTGCAGCTGAAGAATCCTCAGACCTCTCTCGAAAGCCCATTCCTTTCGGGTCAGATCTAGACCTGTGACGGCCTTGTAGAAATCGAACCTAACATTTCTTGGCACACCAAAACTGTTGAAACTGCAGAAAACGCCGGAATCGCTGAATATTCCCATCACTTCCCCACCCCCGTCTAGTGGAAGACTTGCCAGCGATGTGTGATCTCCGCATTGTACTGAGCATGCGTAAGAAATGATTTCGGGAAAGTCTTGCCCGCTGCGAATCCCATGGGCTCCAATGCTTACTCCTTTAGTCTGCACTGCATAGGGCAGCAGATCCAGTTTCTTAGTTCTTCCGATTTTCAATGCTGCACGGTAGGTTCCTTCAGCAAGGGTGCTTCCTATGCTTTCCCTGTAAGCGATTCTTTTCGCTAACGTCGCGAAAGCTTCTACATCACCCCATTTTAGTTCCAAGCCTTCCAAGTCATCTTTCGTTAATATCTTCCTCTGATAGAGTTCAGCCGCGAAGCCCATGACATTGCCTGTTTGTATGCCGCACAGACCTAGGTCATCTAATAGAGAAGCAAGAAACACGTTTTCTTCCGGATTGAATATTCCAAGATTAGTGCCCAAGTATGCTTGCATCTCATAGTCAGGGTTATCTGTTATTGCTCCCTTGAATTTCCCGCTCCTAATGACGGCAAGTTTCAGACAGGTAGTGGGACAGCCGAAATCGCCCCAGTATGGTTTCATCCACAGCCTGTTCTCAAACTGGTCAACGCCGTAGCTTTTCTCGTCGTGCCATTCTTGCTGCCAGTTGCGTATTGGTTCCGAACTGGTTTTGTTTCCGAAGTTATACCCGCCGGCCCCAGTTCCCCATCGTCTCCAAAGTTCGCCCTCGTACACGCTGTTGCACACTTTTTCCATGAGTTTCTTAGCTTTTTCAATGTCCGCTGCATCAGGTAGCGGCCCTGTTCCTTTCACAACAACAGCTTTTAATCTCTTGGATCCCATGACTGCGCCGTAGCCGCCATAGCCTGCAGCGTGAGCCCATTTTGAGCAGACCACTGCTGTTCGCACCTTGTTTTCTCCTGCCGGACCAATGTAAAGCATTGCAGGTTCCTTCCATTCACCGTACTCAGGATACCGCGTTTTCAGGAGCCCTCTGCACTCGTTTGTAAGCGCTGCAACTGTCTCTTTTCCATCTTTGCCCCATACGTCACTGGCATTTCTCAATTCGACGTCGGAGTCCTTGACAAACAGGTAGACAGGTTTCTTTGATTCGCCTGTCACTATTATGCCGTCATATCCTGCGCATCTCAGCTCAACACCGAATTCTCCGGATAGTGTTGAACCTATTACTCCGTTGCTTTGTGGTGATTTGCCCGAGACGCATGTTCTTCCTCCAGGGTAATACCCCGTCAGCGGTCCTGTCAAGAGCAAGAGCAGGTTTTCAGGCCCTAAGGGATCAACTGTCTCCCATTTGAACCCCAGCCGGTCCCAAAGAATCTTCGTGGCTAATCCCCTTCCACCGAAATAGTCCCTCAGGACTTCGTCACTGAACTTTGTCTCCGTGATGGATTGGGTTGAAAGGTCTATGTCGAGGAACTTTCCCGCGTAACCGTGGATCATAAGTACTTTCCCCCTGTTTCGCCGTAAATCTTTGTAGCCAGATCCCTAGTTATTTCCTCAGGTTTTCGTGCATAGAGCTTGTACGGTTCGTCTCCTCTCTCTACTTCTCGGAGTACGTTCCAGCTTCCTTCCCGGCATACCTTGACACATTGAGGGTTTCCGTTGCACAAATCGCAGATTATGATACGTTTTTCTCTTGGATGCATATGGGGTATTCTGCCGGGGCAGGCGTTTATGCACTGTCCGCAGGCAATGCAAGCTTCGTTGTCAACCAGCACCGCGCCTGTCTTGTCGCTGACTGATAGGGCTTTCACTGGGCACGACGCTACGCAGGGATAATCTTCACATTGGGCGCACAGGTGTGGAAATTCCAGCCCGGGGACAAGCATGAAAACTCTTATCCTAGAAGCATCTGGCCATACACGGTTCTCATGCCAAAGTGAGCATGCTATTTCACATTTTCTGCAGCCGCTACATTTGGCCAAGTCTCTGGCTATCCATATTGGTTTTTTCTTAGCTGGCAAACCTTCGACCTCTGAAAACGTGTAGATTTCCTAAACTGAACGCTTTGATTTAAGGGTAGTGTAACATTATTCCTGAGACTGTGCCCAGACTGCTGCGAAAAGTTTGGTCCGCCGCGATAACCTAATAATTGCGAACAATGCAAGAGATGCTGGAGCTCGGGAACACTTGCGAGTCATAGCTGATTTGCACATACACAGCCGATATAGCAGGGCCACAAGTGAAAAAATGTGCATTGAGGAGATTAATCGTTTTGCAAAGATCAAGGGTTTAGGCATCATAGGCACAGGGGATTTTACGCATCCCAAGTGGCTTAAGGAACTTGATGAAACATTGGTTGCTGAGCAGGATACAGGGCTTTACAAGCCTGCCTCGGGAGCCGATTCAGCTCGTGCGTTTTATGGTCACGACCGAGATTAGCACGATTTTTGATTCTAAGAACCAGGTCAAGAAGGTTCATCATGTCATCCTGACGCCAAGCTTAGAGACCGCAGCGCAAATTAACGACCGATTGTCGAAGTACGGCAACCTGCTTTCAGACGGTAGACCCACGCTGAACGTCAACGCAGCGCACATGGTTGAAGAGGTCATGGAAGTTTCAAACAAGA
The DNA here is from genome assembly GCA_963838505.1 of Candidatus Bathyarchaeota archaeon. GTDB lineage: Archaea > Thermoproteota > Bathyarchaeia > Bathyarchaeales > Bathycorpusculaceae > JBEKCD01. Next base: position 87,119 of record CAWIRG010000006.1, on the reverse strand, counting down.
ACATGGTGTTTCCCGCTCATGCGTGGACACCATGGTTCAGCGTATTCGGCGCCTTCAGCGGCTTCGACAGTATTGAAGAATGCTATGAGGACATGACCAAACACATCTATGCTTTGGAAACTGGCCTTTCATCAGATCCGCCTATGAACTGGCGGTTAAGTAAGCTTGACAAGTTCGCTTTGGTTTCAAACAGCGACAGCCACAGTTTTTGGCCCTGGCGCATTGGAAGAGAAGCAAACGTGTTTGAACTCAGTAGGCCGAGTTACGATGAAGTGGTGGGCGCTATCCGTTCAAAAGACAAAACACGTTTCAAGTTTACGATTGAAACGGATCCGGCCTACGGCAAGTACCATTGGACAGGCCACAGAAACTGCAAAGTGTCACTCTCTGCAAAGGAGGCAGCAAAACTCGGTGATATTTGCCCTGTCTGCCGTCGAAAACTCACGAAGGGCGTGGAGCAACGTGTTGAGGAATTGGCTGATCGTCCTGAGGGTTACAAGAATGAAGAAGCCGTAGGGTTCATACATCTGCTTCCGCTTTCGGAAATAATCGCCACGGTGCTGGGCATCGAATCTCCATATGCTGCGAAAGTGTGGGACGTTTACAATCCTCTGGTCGAACGATTTGGGGACGAATACTCTGTTCTGATTGACAGTTCTAGGGATGAGCTGCTCTCCACAGTAGATGCACAGGTTGCTGAAGCTATACTTCGCGTTCGGGAAGGAAATGTCAGGGTGGTGCCGGGTTATGATGGCGTTTACGGGCAACTTGTGCTTAGCGAGCAAATGGCGGTCAAGAACCTGCCCAGAAGAGTACAACAGTCGAATCTTACCGACTTCAGTTTCTAGGCTTTCCTTCATGCTTTTGCTGTATAGGTGATGTACAAGTCTACGACAACGCTTATAAAGTCGTACGACGAACGATGCATAGACGTGATGACTGATGGAGACGTTGACACATCAAATATCAAAGAATGACTCGGTCGCGGGAGTAATAGACAAGGTGCTTACCCAAGTTTTCGGTGAGGAAGCAACTACTCTGATATATAGGCATCTGGAACGCGACTATTCCGTGAAACGCAACGAAATCGGAGAAAACATCGAACTGTTCACGCGGGGACTCGAAGACTTTCTCAGATCTGGTGCCCAAATCATCGAAAGAAAGATTCTCGAGGACATGAAATCAGACTCAAACCTGCTCCGCAGATTCGAGCTTGAAAACGTCGATGACGACGTTAGTTTTGTCACTCAAATGAAATTGTTCATGCGAAAAACCTAGGCGTGAATAATTTTTCAACGCACTATGCTTCGTGGGTAGCGTTGCAAGTGCGCTCATAAGTGAAAGTTGGCTTTGATAATAGCTTTACGAGTCTTTCTTAAATCATTGTTTAGAGAGAGAAAGGAAGAAATCGGATATTTGGTTGTTTTGCAGGTTCTGGTGGAAAACTTAAGTTATAGGAAAACAAATAACTCTGTCTCTCATTAGTGCATGGAGAAGGCGAGACATTTGGTTGAACGGAACCTCAAACAGAGACTGGTGAAGTATAACACGCCGCGCAGGGTCGTCCAGTTGCTGTCTTTCATTTTTTTCAGTTCGATAGTCTTCAGTCTCGGTGCACTGCCTCTGTTGTTTCCTGTCCTTTGGACATGGGGGTTGAAAGCCAACAGTGTGGGTGACGCTTTCACGGCTATACAGTTGATGTTCAGCGGGTGGAGTGCCAGCGTTGTTTTTCCATGGATCGGGTTAGCTTCGTTTCTGATAGTTGGAGTGTTGATTGGTAAGTCGATGTGCGGCTGGGTTTGTCCTTTTGGTTTTGTTCAAGATGTTGTCGGTTTGTTTAGACGCAAACAATCTGACGTGGCTGTGAGAACTCATGAGACGATGATCTACGTGAAGTACTTTGTCTTGGCAATCACTCTGTTCATTTCAGTCACATATTCGGCTGCGGTAATCACGGGGACGAGCGGAGGATATCAGAGTGCACTTGGCGTATTCGCCAACGCGCCTTTCACCTCGCTAAGTCCGTCTGAAACGTTATTCGCAACTTTGCCGACGATGGCGCATGGTTTCTCTGTTTCAGTTGTCTCTGCCAGCGGTGTAGACGTGTTTGCTGACATCGCGAGTTTGTCTGCGCTTTTCTGGGCACAGTTAGTAATCATGGTGTTGGTCTTGGCATTCGCGGTCTACGTGCCTAGGAGCTGGTGCAGGTACTTCTGTCCCCACGGAGCTATCATGGCGATTATGAACCATTTCAGTTTCATCGGCTTGAGAAGAGAACCCTTCAAATGCGAAAAAGGCGGATGCGGCCGTTGCGTTCAGGTTTGTCCGACGCGTGTTCCCATATTGGACTTGCCCTGGGAGAAGTTCAGCCATCCTGAGTGCATTTACTGCATGAAATGCGTGGACGCTTGCGAACATGGAGCCATCAAGTTGAAATACCCGTAGTCTTCCTTAGCGGACTTTGATTCAGGTTTTCTGCGCCCAGAAACTCTTCGAGTATTCGCTCAGAATAGCATCGTACGTGGCTTTCGTTTGTAGCGCTATCGTGTCCCAATTGTACTTCTCTTGGACTTTTTTCAGGGCGGCTGTCTTTAGGCGCTTTGCAAAGGGTTCGTCTGTCAGTATTCTTGTTATTCCCCATGACAGCGAATCGGGGTCACCGGTGTACACTTTGACTCCGTCAACATCATGGTTGACTATTTCAGATAGACCTCCAGTGTCTGAGACTACAACTGGGCTTCCCGCAGCCATGGCTTCGAGCGCTACTATTCCAAAAGGTTCGAAAAGAGAGGGGACAACGCAAACATCGGCGCATCTCTGCAGTTTTCGCAGTGTATCATTATCGATGAAACCTGTGAACAGCACTTTATGAGCCATGCCCATTGCTTTGGTCAGGTCTGAGAGCTGGTCCTTCATGTAGCCATTTCCGACGATGATGAACTTCGCGTTAGTCTTGTCCAACACTTTCGGAACTGCGTTCACAAGTATGTGAGCTCCCTTCTCGTGCACTAGCCTTCCAACGAAGAGTACGATTTTTTCATTGGGCAAAGCAAACCGGTTTCTGACTTGGCTTAGATCCTCATTTTCTTTTCCTGCATAGGCCTCGAAGTTGACGCCGTTTGGAATCATGACCAGCTTGTCCTGTGGGAGTCCAAAAGCCCATCGAACGTGTGATATCATGTAGTCACTGCAGCATATGACCTTCCAAGCTTCGTAAGTAAGCCATGCTTCTGTCTCGTGTATCATTCTCTCATAATCAGTGTGGATTCCGTTTCTGCGGCCGATTTCTGTTGAGTGCATCGTGACGAAAAATGGTTTTCTGAAAACATGCTTTAAACCGATTCCTGCCGTTGCAACGAGCCAATCATGAGCGTGGAATATGTCCACTTTTCCGCCGAGGTTGCGCACGATTGTAGCGGTCTCTTTCTGCATGTTCACATTCATGAGGTAAACCCACGTTGCGAAGTCCGGAGCGGGGTTTTTGTACGAATCTATTCGATGAACTTCAACGCCGTCAATTGTTTCCTGTGGAGGTGCTCCTGGAAAATCGCACGTCACTACGTGGACTTTCACCCCTTTTTTGGCCAGACTTCTGGAGAGGTTGTAAACGTGCGGGGAAATGCCGCCTATGATTCTAGGGGGGAATTCCCAGCTGAGCATCACAACCGTCAGATCCCCGCTCACATTATTGCCTCCGTCCGCGCGTTCTTGTACGTCTCAAGAATTTGGCTCATCCAATTCACGGATTTCGTTGAGACCACTTTGATCTTGTTTGCAGGAACCTTGTATGTCCTTATTATCTCATCGCGCATCCACTCAGACTTGACGAGCAGTTTTTCAGCTTCGTACGTCCCTAGCCATTCAAGGCTCTTGATTGACATGTTGAAAGGAGAGTTGGCGCCGTGCGAGCGGTGTTCCTCTATGCTTTCAACCGAATAGATGAACGGGATCGCCAGCCCCTTTTTCAAAGTCACTGCGGCGGGTATGAAGTGCCAGTCATGCACGTCAATCAGGTCGACATGTTTGGCTGAAGCATAGTAGATGTCTGCGGCGACCCTTTCAACTTCCTGGTTTAGGGTAAGAACCCACGTGAGTACGCCGATGTGGGTGCGAACGGGGTTCGTGACTCTGAAAGTTTTGACGCCGTCGGGCTCTTCATGTTCGCCGGATAAGAAGTCATGGTAGGTGACTACCCATGTTTTCTCGCCGTTTCTAGCAAGTTTTGAGGCAAGTTCATTGACGTAGTTTGCAAGTTCCCCGACGATTCTTGGGGGGTATTCCCAAGAGAAAATTATGACTTGCATCGGCCTTCACTAAGTGAAAATTGCGCAGATCTTTATTATTCCGCTTCCGGTGAGATAGTACCTTTTCTTTCCTTCATTGTCTATGAAGCTCTCTGCAAATCCTTGACGCTTGTAGTCGTCGAGGATTCTTTCGAGCTCGTTTATGTCGATTTGCAAGACCTGAGCTAACTCTTCGCTTCTTCTCGCCAAATCGGGTGCTGTTGCACACAGGTTGTGTAGGGTCTGCAAAATCTTCTCTGAGAGTGGAAGTCCTTCGCTCATTTCATCACCTATGACTATAGTTTGCTTGAACAATAGTGTTGACGCGTTTTCTTATAAAAGAATGTGCGTCCAAGCTAGAAGTACTTAGTTGCAGACCGCATGTCAGTCGTCAGTCTGTCTGCTGCTTTCTTTATGTGCTTGATTATTGCTTCTCTGAGTGGTTCACCGTTCACTTTTGAAAGCCTTTCCTTCTTCAGTTGTTCGAACAAGGCCATATCGTGAAGCGATTTTTCAGCCCACTTTTCAAAGTCTCCCCGGCTGTTGTGAAATTCCACTGATTTCAAACTTACCTTCTTGATGGCTTTTGTGAAGCCTCTTAGACTCCAGGTCATCGTTCCCGTGTATTGTTTTTCTCCTACGCCCGTGTAGAAGAGAAACGGTTCGTCAGCAACTATTGCCGCGAGTCTCACTCGGTTTTCAAAGTCCAATATTGCCGCTTGCGCAGTCACGAAAGCGTCCATCGGAGTGTTGAACGGGCTGAAGTATGAGTGGACTTCGCCTGGTGAGCCTCCTGCAGTAAACATGTAATATAGATGATCGCTTGTTTGGAAGTACCTCCATATTCTGAGGAATTCTTTATCTTGGGTTTCTTTGACAAGTGGTTCCAAGCGTCTCAGAGTCGTGTAGTAGGCCCATTGCATCGTGTTTCCAAGCCAGCAGCTTGCGTCCCTCTCTAAGTCAGCCCACGAAACTGTTCCTCCCAGCTCTGGAACGTCTATCTCTCCAACAGAGACGTGTTTCTCTGCAACCTCGGAAGGCGTTTTCATATGAAGGTTCCACCACTTCAGAATCTCGGAGGGTAAGTGCCTGAGGAAGTCGTGGATGCCCGTTTCGGGCCAGTGGTGTTCTCCGAAGGTTTCGTAGTCAGGGAAGATGCTGATGCAATCGCCCGGCGTTGCTGCCAACCAACTCGCATACTTGTCTGCTGTGAGGGGCCATTCGTTCCACCATCTTGCCGAGAACCTGAATCCTATGTCGTCAGTTAGCTTGTAGTTTCGTAGAAGAATCTTGATTTTCTTCAGATCTTTGGGCGAGTAGAGAAAATTAGGCGATTTTCCGTGCAGTATTTTCTCGACGCCCTCAGTGTAGATGGCTTTGTACCCGAGTTTTTCAACGGCCCTCGCAACAGCGTTGTTGTAAAGTAGTTCTGTGTTCTCGAAAACCGTTGATGTGTAGCCTAGCAGGTCCCTCATCATTTGTTGATGCATTTTGACTTGTTCGATGAACTCTTCCCTGTCGGGATATAGGCTTGCCAATGAGTGGTAGTAGGTTTGGCTTAGAAACTCAACTTGTCCCGTTTCTGAGAGCTGTTTGAACGTTTCCAGGACGTCATTGTTGAACCTTTCGCACTGTTCTAGGAAGACGCCGGAGAGGCTGAAAGAGAATTTTGGCTTCTTCTTTTCTCCTTTGTACCTGTCGATTAGTTCAAGCAGTATTCTGTTGGATGGAAAGTAGCATTTGTTGCATGTTCTTTCAAAGACTTGTCTGTTCACTGTTGTGTCAAAATAATAGTCAAAAAAATCTTTCTTGTCGACCCGCCTGAACATCTTGCTTTCCCAGAAGAAGCTTCGTTTTAGTCTGTAAGGCTGATGAACTTCAAAAACAAGAACGACGTCTGTCAACCTTTCGTCCTCTGCTGCTTGTTAATGAGCAGGTTGTCTATTTCTCGTTTGCTGTCAAACAGGTGAAACGACTTTAGAAACCAAGAGACGCTCATATTTCAAACTTGTCTATTATCTTTCTTTCTTTTTCTCCGGTTATTTCGGCGACCACGTGGATGTAGCCTTGAAGGCCAGAGTTTTCGATTCTGGGTTTGAGCAGTTGGTCTATTTGGAAGACGCCGGCAGAGTTGGACATTGTTATTCTTATGACGACAGGCTTTTGCTCTCCTTCCTGAATGCTCACTTTCTCTATTGACAGTGCCGAGACAGAGTGGATGTCGACTTTTCCAGCTTGGAATGGGATGCGGGCCCTTCCTTCTTCCATGTCTAAGGCGTCAGCGATGCGGACGATCCCTGCCTCTACTGTTAAGGGTTTGACGGGGTCTTCATGAGAGACTATGCAATGGAGGACTTCTGAAAGGATGATTGTGCGTTCTTCTTCAGAGTATACCGTTTGAAGGTAGTTTTCGACGAGCCTTGAGGCTATGATCGCACTGTAAAGTGCGTGTCCTTCTCTTATGACGGTCATGCCTAGATCGTGGAAGATTGAGCCTAGGACCACGACTACTTCGGCGTCGTCGTTTTTCATACTATAGTTTTTCACGATGCTGGGCACGACTTTCTTGTCAACGAGGATTCTGAGGATTTTGAGCGCAACGTTAGAGACTATTTTTACGTGCGTGGGACCGTGGTCAGTGTAGCCCATGCGGTCGATAGCCATAACGTTCGCGCACCTCCAAAGAGTCTGAAGTTTTACGTCCTTTTTCACTTCTTCGATAACATGTTTCAGCTTTTGATTGTCATGAAACGGAATGTTGAAAACGTATGACATTGTGTTTCAGCCTTCTCTCTTTGACTGATATCTTCCTGTCAGAATTTAAGCAATTGGCCAGCGCGCTGGCTTGTCCCTAAGATGGTTAAAAATGGTCTTTGTTCTTCTTTTGTCTATTGGAGCTTGATTTGAGCTTGTTTCGTAGGTAAATCTTGGCCGCGTTGAAAGATGGCAAATACGGGGTTCCATCAAAGCCGAATGAAAGTAGAGTTTTCCCACAAGCTGTCGAAAGCTACATCTAGTCCGTCTGAGATGTCAAGGCACACGGGAGGGTTAAGAACGCATATATGCCTCGAAATTGCCCCTAAACCCGAAAACAGGAATTATTACCATTTTACACCAATTCCTGGACAAGGCAGCGCGCGAAGGAGGTGATTTAGCAAAAGGCTAACGCACTGCCTAAGGAGAAATGAATAGGTGGCTCAACAAGAATCTTGGCGAAATTTATCCAAGTGATTTCTTCTTGGCTTTTTCGTATTCTTCTTTTGTTATTGCACCACTGTCATACAGAGCCTTTAGCTTCTTGAGCTCCTCCGCCATCGATCCTGAAGCCGCTGTCTGTTGCGCTCTTCCGGCCATTGTCTCAAGCGATACTGCCATCTTCTGTTGCTGGTATGCTGTCCTCCATTCGGTGAGTTTGCTCATAAACAATTCTCTTGCCTTTCCCGGACTGGGAATGTCCCACAACATGTTACCCCTGCCCTTAACCACCGTTGGTGTCATCGTTCCGCCTCCTCCGAAGACACCTCCGCGTAGCATTGCTCCGGCTCCTCCAACACGTGCGCCAACTTCAAGGCCTGTCTTTGTTACGAACACTACTGAACCGCAATCAAACATTCTCGCCAGAATCCCTTGATTAACATGTATATCACTTATCTGATCGAAGGTTAGTTCTCTTGCGAAATTACCGAAAACCCAAGACTTTTCGATTCGGACTGACGTTTCAGTAATGTGGTACGTGAAGGCTCGTTTGCTGAGGTAATGATATCCGAAATATAGGAATGCTATGATGACCCAGAAAACGATTAGTATTGGAAATATTTGGATAAAGAAATAAGTTATCAGGAGTGATAATAGGATGAAAATTATCCCAAACTTTACTATAGTTTTTTTCATGAAGGGCTTTGCTGACCACGGTGGTGGCGGGGGCACGGCCTGCAACTGCTCTGACAAAATATCTCCTCTTGTCCTCTTTATTTTATAACGGGTTTCTTATTTCAGCTTGACTTAGGCTTCTTAGGGCAATTTCGTTTATGTTCTGCGAGTCGTTCATAGTCACCGTGGATAATAGTTCCACAATAAGGACACGTTCTATCAAATTTATTGAAAGGTTTCTTGATTCTTAACATCTTAAACCTTATAAACTCTTAATGGACATAACTTGTGTTTTGTGATTAATATGGGAGAAATGATACAGACTACGAAACATGTAAAAAGAGGTTCAAGAGCTAAATGGTTCATCTTAGCCTTGATTCCAATAGCAGACCTTTATGTGTTCTGGAAGATCTGTGGAATTCTGGCGACTCACGAAGATGCTATTCTGCCTAAAGATAAAGTTGAATAAATACTAAAATATCTCTCTCTTTTTTTGTTTGATTCACTTTTGCACTTAAACAGAATTGACCTAAACACGATTGAGACTCGATTAAACCGTTTTCCCTTTCCATAACGAAATTTTAATCAGTTGGTTAAATAAGCGATTCAAAACACATTTAAACTTGAATCATTTAAACGAATATCGGGTGTGCATAATCTGTAATTGTAATAAACCATGAAGAAAAACGGTCTGGACTGCTGTTCAGAGTGGACTCAGCCCTTTTGTTTGTAATGTCAGACGTAATTTTCATTGCAGTAGTCAGGGATTGTAGGCAGGGTTGACTTTCTGATGTTCAGTTGCAATGTCAGGTGTAATGCTTCGTGCTAGGAGAGAGGAGTTGGAAGCGAGTTCGAACCTGCCCTGAGTTATTATCATTACTAATGTTTTTGCCGGTAAGTTCGTGTTCCCCTTTTGGCTAGGTTCTTGGAAGTGCTCAAAAAAGGTTCTTTCTTTAAAATAGAACAGAAGTAAGCCTGATTTGGATGGTGCTCCGGCCGGGATTCGGACCCGGGTCTCCGGCTCGAAAGGCCGGAATACTTAACCGGGCTATACTACCGGAGCCCTGCCGCCCGGAGGCATCAAGCTGAGTAGGTCTTCGTTCGAATAAACCTTATCCTTGGAGTGCTGTTTTCAAACAGTCCTGCAGTGGCGCGAGCAAGGGTTCAGCCTTGTTCAGTGTAGGCGCGTAATAGGCTGTTTTTGCCGAGTTCGTCATTATCGTTTTTATTCCAAGTTTTTCAGTCCAAGAGACGACTGTGCACACGCCATCCAGCACGTGTCCTCCAGCCTTTTCTATTTTCTTCACGTAGTCGCCGGCCATTTGTCTGATGTGGCAGGAGGTGCAAACCCAAAACTCTGTTCCAGCCCTGACCTCTCTTCCTTCAGCGAGCTGGGCGATTCGTTTCATCTCGTTCAGCGAACAGTGTGGGCATCCCAGAAACACAAGATCAGGCTGACTGGCCGACGCTGTGGACAGTTCTTCGATTGTCTGTTTGATCTGATGAGAGTCCACACTTATTTTTTCGGTTTCCTTCGTTCTCGACTCAGTCGAAGTGGAACATGTTCGTCATTCCTGTTGTAGCGATGGCGGCGCAAAGCTGTTTCAGCCTGTCTTTTGACGTGGTTGGCAAGCCTTTAATTGCGGGTATTTTGTCTCCTAGCGTTTTGCCCAGAAAGATTCCTAGTGCTCCGAGTTCTGTTTCGTTCTCGCAGTTTGGTTTCAACTTTCACTGTGACGTTTGGTTGTCGGTTTTCCGCTTCTGTGAATTCCGTAATCTGGTGTTTTTCCAATTATCGCGGCTGCGAGGGCGCTGGGTCCGCCTTCACGGTTTGTCCATGCGCCCAAGACTGAATTGGCATAAACCACGGCTGAGGATTCGGCCCAAGCGTGATGCGAACCCGCGTTCTGGCCTCTGCAAATAATACGGTGTGCACGTCAGAGACTGTGTCAAACCCATTCTTTCAAACTGCTTCAGAATGTCCAGTTGGGGCTCCTGGAGATGCTTTTGGCAGTTTCTTTCCAAGGTAGTGTGAGTCGAGACTCTGCGGGTTCAATGTGGTTCTGACTTTCACTCTCGCGTCCAGCATCGGCCAAGGCTCTCAGAAACTCGATTGGGGCGTCGCCCAATGTTTTGTATGAAACTCCTGAAACGTGTGCCGAGTCTATCGGTATGAGTTTTTCCGCGTTGAACAGCTCGCCCAGACGCACGAGTATCCTGATGCAGGTTTGGTTTGCCCATCCGCAGTCGCCATCGTAGATGCGCTCTTCCTCTCGCGTCAAGTACAAGTGTCTCAGTTCTCCTTGCGTTTCAAGATTCTCGCAACGCCTTTGCAACCGTCAACTTCAACGGTGTCGCCCGTCTTGATTTTTTTAATGTCAACCTGGTCCATCATCGGAATGTTAGCTATTATCGCGCCGACCACGACGACGGGATCGGCTGTCTGGTTGATGATTGCCGCGGGCGCCTAAGCCTTTCTTGGCTAAGGAATACATTACGTAGCTGCCCACTGTGGAGCCGTGACCGTGTGGGAAGACCAGAACCTTGTCTTTGATGCATGCGCCGCAGAGGTCATGGTTCTTTTCGATTATTTTTCCGTCAGCCGGGTCAACTCCGCCCAAAAAGCTGATTGGCTTCGTGCTCACAAGGGCCTCTGCCGTGCAGGTTCCTTCCACGATTCTTCGTCCCTTCAACGTTAGAACTTGCATTCTTGGCACGCTTCAGTAGGATATTTTGGCTGATGAGGGGATTCTGCCCAGAATCTTTGAGGCTGCTGCGCTGACTTTTTCACGGTTTTCCTCTTCCGCGTAGACGCGCAGTATGTTTATGAAGCCCTTGAGGGTTTCGAATATCTTTGAAATCTCGCTCAGCCGCTGCGGAATCTTTTCGCCTTTCGCCGTCTTGTAGAACACTGGGATTTCCATGCTTTCCATCAGGACTGCGTGATGATTCGGAACGGATGGAACGGTGGGCACATCAATGAACACTGTTTCTGTCTCAACCTTTGCTTCTCTCGCAATGTCGGCTTGCAGCTGCGTTCTGTTGGCTTCGCGGCTGAAAATGTTCGAAACCATCGTGTCCTTCTCGTAGAATGTTCTTTCATAAGCGCATTTCAGCATCTTTCGCCTCTCAAGGTTCCTTATGATCGTGCATGATTTTTTGCAGTTCTTAAGCATCGTCCAAACGGTGTAATCATCCATCGCCAAGTACTCTTCCGGAGTCTTGAAACTCGTCAATCCCAGTTCGCCGTTTGCTTTTTCCATCGCCATCGCGAGCATGATCTGCGCTGCTCTTCCAACGCGGTGAAAGTATATGCTCCTGAAAGACTCTATCCGAGCTATAATCATAGATTCCAAGGCTGACAGAGCGCCCAGGTCGACCGCCAGGTTGCCTTCCAACACGTCCAACGTGTGGATTAACCTGGAAACGTCGATGAAACCGTACTCCGCGCCCGTGTGGTACGTGTCGCGCACTATGAAGTCCAGCTTGTCCACGTCGACGGCGCTGCTTATTATCTGGTCCAGGAAAGCCTTCCCGGACACTGTGAAGTCTGCCAACGGCCAGTTTTCCAACATCCTCAGGCCTAAAGCCCATCTTCTTCAGCTTGTCTTTCAGTTCACTGTTCTTAACCAGCCACAGAGTAATGTCCTCATGTGTCTGATTCAGCTCTTTTTCAAGCAGCTGTTCGAAAACGTGTGAGAACGGGCCGTGCCCCACGTCATGAAGCAAGCCTGCAATCCTGACCATTTCAGCTTCGTCTTCGTTGATGTACTGCGAAATGTTGGGGTTTTCAGCCACTCTGCTGGCCAAGTGCATCACGCCGATTGAATGTTCAAAACGCGTGTGGTTTGCTCCAGGATAAACGTACTCTGCGCCCGCAAGCTGACGCAGCCTATGCAGTCTCTGGACGGGATAAGAATCGATGAGGGCTTTCTCCTCTTCCGTTATGTACACGTAACCGTGCACGGGATCTTTTATCTCGCCCCAGTAGTTCTTAGGCATCTGCAAACTTCCTGCTTTTGGACAGCTACTACATGCATCTTCGTTCTTATAATGTCTAACACAAGCTTTGCAAAATGCGCCCGACGGCAAGTTTTAAGAACCTAGACAGATGCAAGTTTATACTATGAAGTATGCTGCTGGGAAAGTGGCTGGCGCACTCTTTTTCGTTGCAGCTTCACAGTTTGTCATAGGACTGGTTGTTGCCGAAGCACGCTACACGGGCTACAGCATATCAACGAATTACATAAGCGACCTGGGCGTGGGACCATCCGCAACGATTTTCAACTCTTCAGTCTTCCTCATGGGCTTGTTGATACTCATCGGAGCCTACTTCGTTCAGCGAGCTTTCAACTTCAAGCTTCTGACCCTGTTGCTGATTCTGACCGCGATAGGAGCCATGGGCGTCGGCGTTTTCACGGAGAACAGCGGAAACGCTGCATCGGTATCGTTTCGTTAATCGCGTTCCTGTTCGGCGGATTATCCTCTATAGCATCATACAGGTTGCTGAAACGGCCCTTTTCATTCATCGCCGTGATTCTGGGCTTGATGGCTCTTGGAGCCTTAGGCCTCTTCGGAGCTCAAACATATCTGGGCTTGGGCGTCGGCGGGATGGAACGCATGATTGTCTACCCGATTCTCCTGTGGGGAGCAGGGTTCGGCGGCTACCTGCTTGCCAATTACGAAAAAGCCAATGTGCAAAAGCCACAATAGTCTTGAGGCGCATGCGTGTTCCTGAATTCGATGTCTAAGTGTAATAGGGTTGCACAGCGTTCTTGCGCTATTTAGTTTGTGCATGCACGCTATCTGAGCAGCCACGTCACGAAGTAGCTGTTTTGACGGTTCGCTGAGAAGTACAAAAATAGTACTTAATATTCCTCTTCTTACAGTGCAAGGTTTAGGGTGGAAAAGGTGGTTTCCAAGGGAGTTTTCATCTGTGTCGAGGGGTTAGACGGATGTGGGAAGACTACGCAGGCGAAGTTGCTTGTGAGAAGGTTGAAGAGAAGCTGCGATGCGATTTACACGGCTGAACCTAGCGGTGGGAAGATAGGCAGGTTCATCAAGAAACACTGTTTGCACGGCGACAAACGCGTTTCAGGCGTAGTTGAGGCTTTACTGTTCGCGGCAGACCGTTCTGAACACGTTGAAAACACCGTTCTGCCCGCCCTCAAGAACGGGCAGATAGTTGTTTCCGACCGCTACGTCTACTCCTCCCTGGCCTATCAAGGCGCAACCGGGCTTGACAAAAAATGGATTGAAAGAATAAACACTCATGCCATACGTCCAGACTTGGCCATCTTCATCGACGTGGAACCTGAAACCGTGGTTCAAAGGCTGAAGCCTAGAAAATCTGTCATGGAGAACCTTGAGACACAGAGAAAAGTGCGCGAGGTCTACGCTGAATTCGTTGAAAAGGGCGAACTGGTCCGAGTGGACGGAAACAAGTCCAAGAATGAGGTTGCCGGAGACATCGCCGCCTGTCGTCGAGAGGCTTTCTGAAAAAAGCTTCAGCTGCTTCAAAAGGTCTTAACACTTTCTTTGAGAAGGATGCATTAATCCTGTTGACGACGAGTTTGACCATGTCATCAGGTGAAATGTGTCTTATCCCTTTTTCATGGGACACCTGTATTTCCACGAGGTTCTCACCGAACAGCAGGCGCAGCATGTAATAGTCGAATTTCATATGCGATCTTTTTTTCTCCTGCATCCTGCTGGTAGCGTATGATGCAGAGAAAATCCATGACTTGAAAGGTTTTCTTGCTCAAGGCTTTCAGCAGCTTTTCTTTTTCTTCACCATCCAGAAAGTTGAAGTCGTTGCCTTCAGCCACTCCAAACTCAAAAATAACCTTGCAGCCCGGTATTGACGGCGCCGCAACCTCTTCTAAACTGAGCTTTTCATTGTTGAGTCTGTGCAGCGTTTCAACAAGCGCCTGCTGCAGCTTCTTGTTTGAGATTGAACTGGAAAAAGTTTCTGCCCTATGAATGTTCTGCGGAAAATTCGTGTAGAACCCAAGCATCGTTGGGCGACGCCTATGCCTTTCTTGTCTTCTTTATTTTGTCTAGGTTTTCCAAGAGTGCAGAAAGCACCGCGTTTAGCTTCTGCAGTTCTTCAGGGTTTTCCTCGCTTTCTATCTTCTTCTGTATCGTTTGAACCTTGGCCATAAGAGTAGCTTCCAAGCTTTGCATGGCCATTGAACTCGTTGCCTTTGCTTCTTCCCCCTCCTTGACGACTATGACTTTTTTCTCGTCCTTTGCGCACCACAAGTCTCCATTCTTCAGTCTGAACAGCGGACAACCACACGCCGGGCACGCCAACTCCGTCAACGTTTGGCCTTGGCGCAGCAGATCAGCCATTCGTTTGATGTGTGTCTCTTCACGCGGTTTCTGTGACAAGCTTTAAAACCCCAAAGTAAATAGGTATCTCAGCTTATATAACAAAGTTATCCTAAACTGCATAAGGTGGCAATGATGGTTAGAAAGAAGCAGATGGAGGAATATGAAGACCGCATAAAACAGGCGTTAGCCGTGCTAGGCGCAGTTTCCGAGGACAATACTACGCCAAGAAACATTAGAAGAGCCGCCAAAGATTCTATGGACGCTCTTCAAACCAAAGAGTTCACACCTGCCGTTAGAGCATCAAACGCCATCTCACTCATGGATGAGATCCTGCAGGATCCAAACATGCCCCCCTACACTCGAGTCAAACTCTGGAACGTAATGAGCCTACTTGAAGCAATAAAAGACTAGCCTAGGGCATAAAAGACTACTTTTTGCTTCACTTTCCTTTTCTGAACAGCTTTGATCCATCCATGTCTTCACGTATTCAAAGCCGCCTTCAAGCAGTTTGCACGCTTCCTCCAAGCTCTGAGCAACTTTCACGTGGAATTCGTCATCTGCATTTTGGAATAGGGCCTTTTCCAAGTTGATGTAGATCAAAGTGTTTCTCAAGTCTCGGTGGCCGAGCAGTTGCTGCACGTGTAGTATACTTTGCGTCTTATGGTATTCTGTGGTTGCTTTCCAATGGCGAAAAGTGTGCAGACCGATTTGTTTTAGCATGCGCGCACTGTTTCTCCGCACTCCCTCGAAAAGTACGTTGTCTGGTACGACTATCGCAGCCTTCCCATTGATTTTCAGCAATATCTTAGCATGTTGAAAGAAATTGAGCTCCTTGTTACTTGTTGTCACCCAAAAGCCTTGACGTTCGTATGTTAATGATGCACTGTCTCCGTTATTGTCACCATTCGTTAGGGTGATGCTGCTATTCTTGTCAAATGGAGGATTAGTCATAACCATGTGGTATCTAATGCCCAGGGTCGTTGATTAGAGATTCGCCACCTTCTATTGGGCTCTCGCCTCCGCCGATGCCGTGTAGGTACAGATTGATAATGCATAAGTGAGCCAGAGTCTACGATGTCCTTTCCGCTGAAGGTATTGAATTTCAGAAATCTCTTTTGTTTCACATCAGCTAGCTAGCTCACGGATAGCCTTGACCATAGTGCATTGCGAGTGTTACTAAGTCTGTGAGGCCTATTCTGTTGTAGGGTTCGCCAAAGTCTGCGTTGCCGTTCCAGTTTGCGTCTGTGGGATGTGACCCGTAGGTTTTGGCCAGCAGTATCAGGTCTTGAAGGCTGACTTTGCCGTTGCAGTCTACGTCGCCGATCAGGGCTGAAACTGTCATTAGGCAGCTTCCTTCGAATTTCGTTCCGTCCAAGAGTTGACCCGTCAGTATGATGGTTGCGTTACCAAATATGATGTTCTCCGAATTCACGAGGTTTACGAGTTGCGTACGATCGAGCTCGACTATTATTTCAGGCGCGGAGCCATTGCCAAAATATCCTGTAACTGCATGCGCTGTTGAATCAATCATGACTGTGTTGTTGAGTTGAATCGAAGAAAGGTCAATATCGCTTACGTTAAAACCTTCGGGAAGGCTGATGTAGCCTGTAGCCCAAGTGCAGTTGCTTTTGGTGTTTAAAGGCTCGACATTAATGTTTGCTGTGAAAGACGAAACCTCTCCGGCTGCATCAACACGCAGAGTTCCCTGGTTAATGGAGACGTCCAAAAGGTTACTATTGACATCACAAACCTCTCCAAAGGTAATTGATAATTGATTGTAGAAATCCTGTTGACCAGTTGAGGGCTGTCCAATGATTTGGAACGTTATGTTTGCGACTTGACCATCCTCACCGTTCCAACTAGGCGGACCAATCGCTGCTGCAACGCGGTAATCTGTAGCATTCGCATAAGGCGCCTCTGAAATGAAGTTGTGTTTGGCATCATAGAAGCCTGGAGAGTCTCCGTAGAATATAGACTGACCTGGACCAAATACACCGTTTGACTGTCCTACCATGTTAGCGAATCCAACTGGTCGGCAGTAGTTCAGAATGCTGCTGAAGTCGAAGTCAACTTCAATGCCGTTAACTCCTGCGGGGGCATTTTCAGTATTTGCGTTTCTCAGATCTATTTCAACGGTGAAGTACTGACCTACTGGATTTGGCAAAGAAGGCGTTTCAAGACCGTATGCGCTGGCATTATTGTCTGTCAATGGAGCGATTGCAGTTGGTTCAACAGTGTAGCACAACAGGCCAGGAGCGTTAAACACACTTGCCATCTCGGTTAAGACGTTGTTCCACGTTGTGGTTTCGCCTGCTACTGGAGGCGCATAAACCGTAATATTAAAGGATCCTACAGCAGCGGGGGTCCAAGAGTAATTCACGGTAAATGAATCTCCTATCGCCAGTTCTTGGATTGTGATGGAATCAACTATTGATGCGTTGATAATCAGTTGCAGGTTTACTTCGGTCTCATTGTACAAACCATCGTTATAGACTGTTGCGTTAACAGTGGCTGACTGTCCAAGCATAACCGTGCTAGGAACGTCGAGGTCAACTGCAACGTCATGTTCTGACGAGGGAGGTCTAAAAATTAATGCCTCGATATTGTACACACCCAAGTCTTCCGCGAACACTTGTCCTGCACCATTTGATATACCTACAGTTGCCGTCACGGCGCCATTACTGTATCCGTAGTTGAACTGGATTACTCCGTCTGAACCAAGAATAACTTCAAAGTTTACCTGAATGCTTGAATCATAAGAATCATTGGCTGACCAACGAATAATAACATGGGTCAAATCAGCTTGCCAAACGTAAATGTCATCAGAAGCGTCTCCGTCTGTTCTCCAGACATGCCATGCAGGAGCAATTGCTAGCATTTGAGCTAATCCGTATACACTATTGATCGGACTCGTGTCCGGACCATTGAACGTTATCAAACCATTGCTTGATACATAAATTGTAGTGTAATTCTTGCCATAGAATGGAAAAGCAAAGGGCAGGGTGTATTCCCAAGATTTATAGTATCCATGCCAACCCATTCCGATGCCGCCATCGATCCATTGAGGAGCGACATAAGTGCGAGTGTACGAATTGTAGATGCAAACAACTGTGGCGCTGGCAACATTGTCTTCAGTGTAGTTTTCATCTGTCACGGGAGGAACATATGCTGTCACGTTATAAAGTGAAGATTCAGACGGTGTCCAGACGTAGCTTAATGTGTAATTTTCATTTACAAGCAATGTGCTGAGGACTGTAGAGGCAACGGTCGTGTCGTTCACGATTACATACAATGCAATATTCATTTCGTTGTTCGACCCTAGATTATAAACTGTCGCATCAAGCGATACGTTCTGCCCGAGACTAAACATAGCAGGTGCAGTGAGCAACGCAACCAGTTCATGTGCATCGGAACGACCTATGGGCACATTCGTGCCTTGCAGCACACAACTTATTGTGTTGGTCCCATAGTAACTCCAACTAATTGTCTCTGATATACACAGACCAGAAACCTTGTCATAAAATAACGTGTATCTATCATCGCCATCGCTGACTTGCACTTCCCAGCAGTCTATCAGACGATGGTTCACCGCAAGAATCTCGTCTCCAGTGATGGTGGCATTGGTATGTAGCAAGTTTATAGTTGAACCTAAGGTGACATTAGTCTCTATCCATCCATGATAATAAATTCCTGTCATCCCATTATCGCCGTCCTCGACCATTCTAGTGAGAGTGTTGACAACTGCCCAACCCATGTTGGCGAAGCCGAACATATTTTCAGTCGTCGTGATGCTCATGTGGTATGGCGAGACGTACTGTGTGTAATTGTCTTCCCATGTGCCTTGTGCTGAAAGATCATATTCTTCTATATCTTCGGCGTAAATTGCATATTGGCCTGCAACCGGATTAATCAACGGCTGCTCCGCAGTATCCAAACTTGTCATGCCCTGCCAATTCGAGGATGGATTTGCCGCGTTTCCCTTCATAATACTCGTAATTGACTGAAAAACGCTGTTTGATCTTGTAACTTGTCCTCCATAAGTATTGGTATTCTCTGCGCCCTGCGCCTTTTGTAAACATGATTTTAAAGGTACAGAAAACATGCTGGCGAGAAGTACTATTACAATTGATGCAACTATACCTTTAGTTCTAATCATCCTTCCTCCTCCAACTAACACGTTAAGAGTGTTTCTCTCATTAAAGGGTTACTTATAAAAGCAATAAACGCTTTTGCAGAAATGACGGAATACTGCATTCTACGAAATGAAGATTAGCTTGAACTTTCACATTATGCTTATTTCTCCTTGAGCGTGCGAATGGAATGTCAGAGAAAAAGGAAGATTATGTTTACAAAGGAAGAAGAGGCAGTAAGCTAGCTGGCTAGCTATAGGAAAAGAAAAGTGAAGAACAGCTTCCCATCGCTAGATTGTGTGAGCTACCAATAACACGTGAAAAGTCACATCACGAAAGAAGAAAAGGGATTTGCGGGAGACGTCGCCACTTTGATATACTAGAAGCAATAAAAGACTGATATGCAGACTAGAGCGCGTATCGAAGGCTTGTTGAAAAAGTCCTGCCTTTCCATGATAAAAGTGCATAATCGCTTCATTCATTTCTTTCTTGACGAGCGTGTTTGAAATAAGATCTGAACAAAGAAAACAGTTCATTCAATCCTTGGAGATTGTGCCCTGCGGTTTGGCTAAAGTGATTGCTCGGGCGAACTAGGAATGGATTTTTTGAACTTTGGTTTCGTGTTTCATTCGTTTCGCTAGCCAAAGAGGAAGAACCAGGGTGACCCCCAGCGCTGTTAGTATTATTGGCAGAAAGCGTCGGGCGAGTATTGTAAAGTCTTGGCTTTCGAATGCGAACGGTCCGACAGTGCTCGTATCGATGCTTGAGAAATCCCATAACACTTTTCCAGAAGCCAACGTATTGTTGCCGTAGGAAAAGATGAGTTCGCAGGGGTTTTGCAGAGGATGGTCATAATATTGTGCATCTACGCCGGGACAAGTTGCACCTCCCCACATTAAGTCGTGGTCAAGGTAGGAGTGGTCGCCTTGAAGTGACCAGGCTTTATCCACTAGCGTCCAGCCTGTTTGTCCGAGCATCTTGGGCTCTTTCAAGTCGACATGCCAATGAGAATCGGTTATTGGCTGATTGCCCATGATGCCGAACTGAAAATAGTTGACGCCTCGGCTGAATGGAAACGGATCAGTGACAACGTTTCCCGCGTAAAAGTTGGTTATTATGTTCTGACAGTTGGGCATGTTGGTCACATTCACCGCGATGAGCGCCTCAGTTCTTCCAGAAAAAGAGAGGGAATAGTCCACAAGGCCGTTGCTGCTCCAGCTCTGGAGCAGACTGATCGGCGTTGATGCGTCGATTCCTGAGATTTGCCAAGTGTAGCTGTAAACGATAGAGGACATTGAGTTTTGAAGTGGAAGCGTAGCTTCCTCTGTTTGATGAAGCCCCAAATCTACGAAAAGCCTGCCTGACGCGTCAATCACGAACATCATGTAAAAACCATAATCGACATTTCGAAACACATGATCTTGACCTTGAACGAACATTCCGCCGCCGAGCCAACAGGCAAGTGGGAAAAGCTCTGGCTGGGTTGACGGGAAGCTGACGGTTACCTCGGTGGCATTAACGTTTTCTCTAAGACTCAGGTCATCAGCTATCACATCAAAACCTGCAACGTAAGGCAGATTGGAATTAAGCGCGGCTACGTGATGTTCGGCAGTAGGCGTTATTTGGAACGAATTAGAGCCTTCAGCAGCGGAAATAGGAAACGCGCATGAAATGAGAAGCAAGAAGGGCAGAGCGAAGCCGCACAGTTTCAGCAACGTGACCCCTAACACAGAGAATTCAGAATCGCTTTCTATAAGACTTGCGCAAGTCTGATACTGTTAAGTTACCTAGAATGATTAGTATAAAGGCTCTTTAGTTGCTAGTTAAGGGGGGTAGCCTGGAGCAAGAGTTAGGGTTGTGTTCAATGGAATTGTAACCTGCTCTTTAGGAATTATCCCTATCAGTGTTCGTTGGTAGACTCCAACAGTAAGGTTGAAAAGCGCACCAGATGTTCCTAGCTTAAACCAATCGTGGATAACTCTCACTACAGTATAGTTATTGTTATCAAATGTATTCACTGTTGGAAAAATCCCTCCTTGCTCGGGGGCATTTGTGTACTGAACTGTCACGCCAAGAATCTGAAGGTCTGTGCCATAGACAAGAAAACTTCCATTCTGTTCAATCTTGAAGATGTAAATAAAAGTCCAATAAGTGGGAGCTGTCCCGTTTTTCAGTGTTGCCAGAATTAGGAGCCATCGGCAACCGTTACTTGAAAAAGTGAAATTGTCCAGTTTGAAAAAAGAAGTTGGACCCTCGATCTCTTGCCATACGAAGTTTTGAGCATTTGCTTCAGACACAATTGGAAGATTGTGTATCTGCACATACATCTGAGCATAAATCTCCAAAGAAGCAAGAACCAATATTGTCACTGTTAAAGCGATGATTGTCTTGTGACTAAAAAGAGCCACTCTCGCTTTCTTCTCTTTTTCCATGTCTTCCATACATTAAATGATTATTCATTTTTCTTAAAAAGCTTGGTTATTTTGCCTTGACCCGCAAGTCTTAACTTCAACTGGGACTGACTTGTTTCCATGCTTTCGCGGCGTCTGAGACGCAGCAAACCTATGCCGTACAGGATAGCCAACAGCGGATCTCGTGGAGACAGGCTTTATTCTGAAAGAAACATTGCGTGGGTAACAATTGCGGGAGTGATGATTGTGGTGGCGACGGTAGGTTCACTAGTTGTCTTCATTCTCTCAGCAGTAGCCTTGATTGGCATCTATGGATGGTATCCTTCATTCGTCGCTCAGCAATGGTTCATTTACGATGAGTCTTTCACGGTTTTTTCCTTCTTGGGAATGGTGTTCGGAGCTTTCGCAACTTCGTTTTTGGCCTCCAAGAAAAACTGTTCGGCAGTTGTAGCGTCTGGAATAGCTTGCACCGTTTCAGGCGCAGGTGTTTTCATAGTCTCGTTGATCCAGCCTCAGGCACTTTTGTGGCAGGCTATAACCTATTATTTTCTACCACTATTCATGGCCCCACTGATTGGAACTCTCATAATCTACATGAGAACAGACGAGAACAACGAAATTTGAACAGGGCTAGCGTGCTAAATTCAGGTGTCCTGCGGCTTCGAATCTATCAATTGCAGTGTACATCTGGCTTAACAGCGTTCGCTTGCTGCTAATGCCGAATGTGCCTGAGGAGGTCTGCATCTACTTCTCTTGGTGGATCACGCCTTTCAGCAGTGGGCCTAATGTTTTGTTCAATGCATCTCCCAATCTCTCAGCCTTTATCATCATTACGCAGCACAGTTCACCTTGTTTTTCGCAAGCAACAACAGCTATCTTGTCGTTTGGGCGGAACTTTGCCTTTTCCCTCAGGTCTTTAGGAAGCACTATCTGACCTTTAGCATCAATGCTCACAATAGAATCAATCCTGCAGACGTCACCCTCACACGTACTCATACTGTTCACCTTGAACTAATGCAAGACGAAGTCGATACTTAAGCGTTTCTGAATTGTCAGAATATTCTGAACAAGCTACTTACACTGCTGTGACATCAATTTGAGAATAATCAGGCCATTCTGCTTAAATATCTGATTCTGACCAGCTGACATTAGAAAGATGATTAGTCTGTGAAGAAACCAAAGCCTCGTCTTTCATGGCTAAGCAAGTTGCTGACCCTGTGGATTCTGTTGGCAATGATTCTCGGCGTCGCAATTGGATATCTTTACCCACAAGTTTCCTCCGCAATAGGTTCCTTCAGCGTTGGCACGACATCAATCCCGATAGCTGTTGGTTTGATATGGATGATGTTTCCTCCGCTTGCAAGAGCCCGCTATGAGGATTTAAGAAAAGTCATGACGACTAAGGGCTCAAAAACGATGCTCTCCGAATCACTGTTGCTCAACTGGGTAGTTGGACCAGCGCTAATGTTTGCGTTGGCATGGTTGTTTCTCGGAAATTACCCTGAATTCAGAAACGGCATAATAATCGTAGGTTTGGCTCGTTGCATCGCCATGGTCATAGTTTGGAACAATCTAGCCGGAGGGGACAACGAATGGGCGGCGATACTCGTCGCCGTCAACTCTATATTTCAGATATTCATGTACTCGTTCCTAGCGTTCTTCTATGTCACCGTGGCCAGCTCATGGTTGTCAGGGACATCAATGGCCGTTAACATTTCTCTGGTACAAGTCGCACAGTCAGTGGCTATCTACTTGGGCATTCCCTTCTCAGCCGGCGTCATTACCCGCTTCTACTTTTTGAAAACGAAAGGAAGAGAATGGTATGAACAGAAACTCATGCCAAAACTGGGCCATACGTCTCTGATTGCGCTCCTCTTCACAATAGTCGTAATGTTTTCGCTCAAAGGCCAGTACATCGTGAACCTGCCGCTTGATGTTCTCCGGATAGCCCTTCCTCTGCTAACATACTTTGTCATAATGTTCTCCGGAGCCTTTGCGTTGGGTTACTACTCAAAACTCGGCTACAAGAGAACCACCTCACTCTCTTTCACGGCGGCAAGCAACAATTTCGAACTAGCCATCGCAGTTGCAGTTGCAGTCTTCGGGATAGCCTCCCAAGAAGCTTTCGCCACCGTAATAGGACCACTAATAGAAGTTCCCGTCATGATAGGCTTAGTGAACGTTGCCCTATGGGCCAAAAAAAGATACTATGCAGAGGAAAAACCATGAAAAAGATTCTCTTTGTGTGTGTTGAAAACGCCGGCAGAAGCCAAATGGCTGAAGCCTTCGCGAACTCTTATGGAAAAGGCAAGTTGATTGCTTCAAGCGCGGGAAACAAGCCAAGTGACAAAATAAATCCTGTAGTCGTTGAAGCAATGAAGGAAAAGGGCATCGACATCTCAGCGAACACACCAAAGCTGATAACCCCTCAGATGACACAAGACGCAGACCTAATCGTCACAATGGGATGCAACGATCAAGGAATCTGCCCAGGCCCCTTCTTCAAACCCACGGAAGACTGGAAACTAGAAGATCCAAAAGGAAAATCAATAGAGAAAGTAAGAGAAATCAGAGACGAAATCGAAAAAAGAGTGAAAAAACTACTGAACTCCAACACATAAGATCATATTATACCAACAAGTGGAAGCTCAAAGGAACGAGCGCCCCAGATCCTGTTAGTACCGCAAGTTGCAAGACAAAAGCTTCAGATTTGAAATCTCAAAGCGCGTGCTGACCTTTTGCATCTCTGCGTAAAGCTAGGAACAGAAAGGACAGGCCTTTGCTAGCTTCATAGACGGGTTATTTCCGACCTGTTTAGCGTGTCTTTTTCTGGATGGGTACAATGCACAGAAACTTTAGCACGCCTTTGCCGTCATTCTTGAATTGGTGCTTTTCGTTCGGTGGTACGAACACGACGTCACCTTGTTTGAATTTCCTCGGTCCCTTTTCGCTCTCCACCGTGCCTTCACCCTCAAGAATGAAAACCTCGTGTTCCCAATCGTGAGCGTGGAATGGGCTGCACCCCCCCTTTCCAACTTCAAACAACCTCATCGCAAAGTTGGGAGCTCCCTTTTCCTCCGTGATAAGCCAACGCACCTTCACGTTCTTCGCACCTGAATCAGCATCCTCTGCCTTTACATCCGTATATGGAAACACCTTCATGCTGCAACGCCTTCTCAGCATCCATATCAACGCCTGTCCTATATCGTTCTTTCGTTTGAAGAGCCAGTAGAGCCTGCATCGATTCAATCGTTCTCTGTGGTTTGCCACGTCTGTTCTTTGCCTCTGGCTTTCCTGTACCATCTCTTGACGTGACGTAGCGGATGAGCGAGAAATCTGCTTTCCTGCCTGTAAGCTTTTTCCAGAACCGCTTCTCTGGAGATCAATGCCTTTTTGAGATCGGCTAGTTCCTTCTTCGGGGAATACCTGATGTAGATTGGAACCGCAACGAGAAGCATCAAAATCCCCGCTGCGATCTGGATAACTCCGCACTGGGAGATTAGGAAGACCGAGAAGATTATTGCCAAAACTGGGATCAGGGAACTGGCCTCCCAGCGAGACTGAGGCGATGGAAACTTTCTCCGCAGCCAAAACACCGACAAGCCCGTAGCCACATATGCCACTGCCAAAAGAAAAACAGAGGTTGCCATCAATATCTGGAGTTGACCTACAAGTGCCGCTATAAATGCTGTAACGCCTTGGATTATGATTGCCATATAAGGCGTCTTATATTTTGGGTGAATTTTGGCGAAAATACGTGGAAACAGGCCGTCGGCGGCAAGCGCGTATCCCAGCCTTGAGGTTCCTATCATCCCTGATTCGTCGGAGCCTGCCACAGAAATGAGTGCACCTCCTCCCACAATTGCTTTTCCCACAAGGGCCAACGCAAAGCTCCAGCCCAGAACGCTGGCCGTTGCAAAGGCAATTGGAGCATTTGCAGCAGCAGGATCAGAAGCTAGAGTTGCTGAAGGCACGACGGCGAAGAGCAAGATGTTTGTTACTAGATAGAAAACTATCACTATTCCGATTCCGACAACAATCGCTCTTGGAATAGTTTTCTTCGCATCTCTTATCTCTCCCGCCGGGATGGTTGAAATCTCGAAACCTGCATAAGCCCAGAAAATCAGGACAAGAGCTAACCCGAGATTCCCAAAGCCTGTTGGCAGGAAAGGAGAGAAATTGGAAGCTGCAGCAGAAGGGTTGACGAACACGAACGAGAAACCTACAACTGCGAAGAATATTAGAGGAGCAAGTTTCACAATTGTCAATACATCGTTCGTTCTTCCTGCTGCTCTGACCCCGAAAATATTCGTCGCGATGAGAAATAGTACGAAGAGTGCTTTGAGGATGATCTGAGATATCGGGTCAAGGTTTGGGATAAAGAAAGCTAGGTAGCGAACGAAAGCAACTGGAAAAACAGCTAGTGACACCCATTCTGCGAGCCAAAGTGACCAACCGACGACGAAACCTGCAAATGGCCCCCAAGCTTCTCTTGCGTAGGCGTAAGGTCCGCCGACTTTGGGAAGCATCGATGCACATTGGGCAAAGCTCAAAGCAATCACGATGGCCATAAGCCCGGCAACGACCCAGATGACAAGTGAGAACGGCCCCAGATACTGCGCTCCGTAAGTTGACGCCACGTAGATATCGGCTCCTATGATTGCACCGACTACGAGGTTAGTAACGTCAAAGAGCGTTAGCTGAGACTGCAACTTAATCTTGGACATGCACGCGCTTCCCTCTGCGTATGAATTGTTTATCAGAACAGAACCGAAAGTCTAAATGTTTTTTGGTCTTCCTGCAAAACGACTTTGCGTCTGTATTCGGGCGCTGGCATGTCCCTAATCGAATATTGGGGCACTTGGGGAAGTGTCTCGGCGCATTAGAGGCTGTTGGGCAATAGATACGTCCGACTCTCGTTGTGTTGCAGTGCAACGTTACATCTGGCCTTGCAAACATGGAGGGGCGTTTGAGGAGTTTGTCACAAAACAACATTGTAACAGGTAACACAAAAAAGGAAACGCGTCAACTGTGAAGCATCTGTTCAGCCTGTTTTCAACATCGTTTGTCACAAAACAACATTATAACCAACCTCACAAGTGTAGAGTAGGGGGGTCGACTTTTGCAAGAAAGCGCGTCTCGCAGGCTACCACTGCCTCGCTCTGAAAAGAGAAGCAGCTGGAGCTTCGTGAAAAGGCGAAGTCGTCCAACTAACCTGCTTCAAACACACAATATCAGGACAAGACAGCGCGCTCGCTAGAAATATATCCTAGTTGCTACATGTAGGTTTGGGTTCTAGGGGATAAGCCCGTTGAAGTATGATGTTATAATTGTTGGAGCTGGCCCTGCAGGCATATTCTCAGCTCTTGAACTCGCCGAGAAGAGCGAGATGCGCGTCATGATGCTTGATAGAGGACAAGACATAAACCAGCGTAAATGCCCTGCAAGCCGCGGTTTCGAATGCGTTAACTGTGACCCGTGCGCAGTTCTGTCGGGTTGGGGCGGCGCAGGAGCTTTCAGCGATGGGAAACTCACTTTGTCTTCTGAAGTAGGCGGATGGCTCAACCAGTATGTTTCGTCTAAAGAGCTTGACGAACTCGTGAACTACGTAGACTCTGTCTACCTGAAGTTCGGAGCCACTGAACATGTGTACGGAGGAGAGGATGAAAAAGTTGAGGAGGCTGAACGCAAAGCATCATTGGCAGGATTGAAGCTTATTCGTCAAAAGATTCGTCACATGGGCACCGAAAGATGTGCTGAGACTCTTCGAAAAATGCGACAGGAACTGAACGGAAAAGTTGATTTCAAGTCTAGAAGCGACGTGAAAGGGTTAATCGTGAAGAACGGAACAGTTGAAGGCGTCGAAACAGTAGACGGCGAAAAATACCTCGGCAAATATGTCATCGTGGCACCTGGAAGAATAGGTGCTGAATGGCTTCAAACTGAAGCTCAGGCTTTGGGCCTAAAAACGTTCAGCAACCCCGTTGACGTGGGAATAAGAGTCGAAACCCTAGCCTCCGTCATGGAGGAGCTGACGAGCGTTCTCTACGAGCCGAAACTCATCTACTACTCAAAGTCCTTCGACGATCAAGTCCGCACCTTTTGTGTCGCGCCTTACGGCGAGGTAATAACAGAATCTTACGACGGCGTCTTGACGGTTAATGGCCAAAGCTACGCTGAAAGAAAGACTGAAAACACAAACTTTGCCATACTTGTCAGCACATCATTCACGGAGCCCTTCAAGGAACCCATAGCCTATGGGAAATATGTTGCGAGACTCGGCAATCTTCTCAGCGGAGGCGTGATCGTACAACGCCTCGGTGACCTGGAATCTGGAAGAAGATCTACACCTGAAAGGATCGCGCGCAGCGTCGTGACACCAACCTTGAAGAACGCCACACCTGGGGATCTTAGCTTCGTTCTGCCCTATCGCTACCTTGCGGACATCCGCGAGATGCTTCAAGCCCTAGACAAAATGGTTCCCGGCCTACACTCTAGAGACACACTGCTTTACGGCATTGAAGTGAAATTCTACTCTTCACGGCTACATCTGAGCCACTGCCTGGAAACCAAGATACACAACATGTTCACCATCGGCGACGGCGCAGGCGTAACAAGAGGACTCATCCAAGCCTCAGCCTCAGGCGTAATCGTGTCAAAAGAAATCCTGAAGAGGGAGAAGGCGTAGCGAAGTGAGCGTTGTAGACGAGATTAAATGCTCCCACTGCGGCGCGCCGATATCCTTCCAGCCTGGGGAAATAATAGCCACATGCAAGTACTGTGGCTACACGGTAACCATTGAAACTGGCCAGGTTTTCACTTTTGAACATTCAATGCTTCTAAACAAGTATGACCCTGCACAGATAGAGGAGCCAATCATAGACTGGATGCGTGAAGGCTTTCTGAAACCGTCAGACCTCGCGAAAAAGTCAAAGATTGAAGAAAAGAACCTAATCTACCTGCCCTTTTGGGTAGTGTCTGCCAAAGCCGAAAGCGCTTACAAGGGCATTTTCGAGCGCATTTCGCCCGCGGTCACCAAAGAGGGCAAGATGGAGAAAGAATACGATTGGCTTGTCCTCGCACGAAAAGCAACCGAGTTTCCCACAAGAGAGTACGAGGTTCCAATGGCAGGAAAAATCCCGTTTGACTTCAGGAGGGTGGAAGCGTTCGCCAAAGTATTGAACAGCGAAATCGACAAGGACGATGCTGTTGCCATTGCAAAACAACAGATAGAAGAGAACCACCGTTACCTAATCCAGCAGGACGTTGACAAAATCATAGAAATAACAACCAGCATGGACGTTCGCCAAGTCGTGTACTTGCACTCGCCGATATGGTTCGTCAAGTATGGGTACAAGGGAAAAGACTATCACCTGCTGATTGACGGAGCTACAGGGACCGAGATAAAAGGCGATATTCCTTCTGGAAGATTCTGACAACCTTGGGGCGGTAAAGATACTGCTAATTCAGTTGTGGTAGTGTTAGAGAGCCACTAGGCAAATTAGCCACTTGTCCATAACTATTTCCAGATTATTCTAGGTGAATGAAATGGAATACGGCAAGGCTACATTGGCTGTTGTCCTGATAAGTCTTAGTACTGTGGGATTTGGTCTAGCATGGCTTCTGTTTGTGATATTTAGGATTTGGAAGAACGAATATCCTTTTAATTCTACACTGCAAAATGTCGGCGAGGCCTTGATTTGGGTATTGCCTCTGCTTACGGCGATGTTCAGCCTAATGTTCATGTTGCTTGGCATCTATCTGCTATATGAACTGTATCGATCTACTAGACGACCTGAGAGCATCGATTGACTAACATCTGCGGTAAAGAAACTTTAAAAGCGACACTTATTCATCTATAGAAACAACATGAAATTTGTGAGGAATTAAACTTTGAGTGAGAAAAAGGATGTTTACTCAACAGCGAAGAAGCAGATGCGCATCTCTGAGCGGATCCTTGCAGAAATTCCGGGATTTCGCGGTTACAAAGAGAAAGAGCTTCGCAGAGAATCCGACAAGCTCATTCGAAACCATTTGTCGTTGAAACTTGCTCAGGCCAGAGCCAACTTCAAAACCATTTTTCAGAAGGTGTCCGATAATCGGCAATTGGATGCTTTCGCAGACATGGATAGGATTTCAGCTAAATTTGACCGTGTGACTTCGAGGGTGAATCATGCTTCCTACGGGTACTCCGGTTTCTTTGATGTTGTCAAGGTGCAAGAGGACGCTCTTGACAGGATGGCTGACTTTGATAATCAGCTTGTAGATCAAGTAAATAGCATAGTCGCCGAGGTAGACGCTTGGAAAGGCGAAGTTTCCCAGCAGAAGTTCGACAACGCAAAAGATCGCGTGCAGAACCTTACGGGCTCGTTGGAAACTTTTGATGAAACTCTTGACAAGAGGGAAGAGGTAATAATGGGAGTGAGCTGAAATGCCAGAGGTTATAGAATGGACAAACGCAGGACCAGATGACATCCTGTGGAAATACCCCAGTGAAGACATAACATGGGGTTCTCAACTGGTCGTCCACGAATACGAGGTTGCAGTGTTTTTCAGAGACGGCAAAGCATACGATGTTTTCAATGCGGGAAGACACACGCTGACAACGTTGAACCTTCCGCTCTTGACAAGACTGTTCACTCGCATCGTAGGATTCAAGGACAAGCCGTTCAAGGCAGCAGTCATTTTTATCTCAACCAAAGTCTTCGCCGGGAAATACGGCGCACAGGCCCAAACCACCGAACTTGCGCCACTGCAAGTACACGGCACATTCTTTTTCAAAGTCGAGGAACCGCAACTGTTCGTGAACGAAGTCGTAGGTGGGCAACAGGCATACAACACCGAAGGCGTGAACAACTATCTCCGAGGTTTCCTAAACGAAAAAATCATCAACGAACTCTCACACTACGACCTGCTAACAGTGTTCACAAAGCTTGACGAAACAGCTGTGATCGTGAAAAACGCTATCATAGACTATTTCAAACGTGTAGGCTTGGAACTCACTGACCTGCGTTTTGAAGGAATAGACACGACCCCCGAGTACCGTGAGAGGCTTTTCTGGCTTAAAACAGGCGGAACTGGCGCTAGTGAAGTGCTACGGATGGAAACTGTCAAAAGCGCTGCAGAATCTCTTGGGAAATCTTCTGGAGCAGGCTTAGGAGCTGGCATGGTGCTCATTCCACAAATCATGACGCCAACAGGCCCGATGCAAGCCCCAGCTGCAGCTTTGGTGATATGTCCAAAGTGCGGCACGCACGTTCCAGCTACCTCGAAGTTCTGTCCAGAATGCGGAACGACAATAACCCCGCCATCAAACCAGACAATGAACTGTCCGAAGTGCGGAAAATCCATACCTTCCAATTCAAAGTTCTGTCCAGAATGCGGTACGAAAATCTAGTGCAACAAAGGTGGTCAAAACATGGCTAAAATGGCAGACAGAAACTTGCTGACAATAGGTGCCGTATTTGTAATCATAGTCATTTCTATTCTGCTATATGCTGCAAACCAGTTGACCGGCTATTACATTGTGCCGACCATTATAGCGTTGTTCGGCCTGTGGCTGATGATTCTAGCTGTCATGCAACATTCAAACCCAGAAAAATACGGACGCAGCGCCTTCAGCTATTCCGGCTGGGGAGCACTGCTAATCGCCGTAGGCGGAGCATGGTTGCTGTACACATACAACTACATTTACAGTCTAGCTGTCATTCTGCTCGTACTAGGCGCACTGGCGATAATCGCTGCCCTGCGAAGAAAGTAGCTCCTCTTCTTTTCTGAACACTTTTTATTTTTCATTTGACTATTGCATGTAGAGGCTAGGCTTGCTATGAGCTTGGAAACGATCGGCCACGGTACATGGTACGACAAGATGGCTGCAAAGGTTGTTGCCAGAGAACGGAAACTAGGCAGAAGCTTGGATCTAATCAAGACTGAAATGGGCATAGCTGCGTCAGGTCTGCCGCATGTAGGCAATCTCAGTGATGCAGCGAGGTCTTTCGCTGTGACCATGGCCCTGAGAGAGCAAGGCTACGACTCTGAGCTAATCGCTTTTGCAGATGATAAGGACGGGTTGAGGAGGGTTCCCGCCGGAATGCCCGCGTCTCTAGAGAAGTACTTGGGGCAGCCTGTAACCGACATTCCAGACGCGGAGGGTTGCCACAGAAGCTATGGGGAACACATGGTCACCCTGCTCATGGAAGCATTGGACAAATGTGGAATAGAGTACAAGTTCATGTCAGGGACTGAGGCTTACAGGACGGGCCTTTTCAACGACGAGATCAAGGCTATACTGTTGAACGCTAAGAGAATCGGTGAAATCGTTAAGGAAGAGAGTGGACAGGAAAAGTTTCTGGAAACCCTGCCCTATTTTGCGGTCTGCGAAAACTGCGGCCGCATATACACGACGAAGGCTTACGATTTTGTGGCGCAGGAGAACAAGATCCTCTACAGCTGCGAAGGAATGGAGGTCAAAGGACGGTGGCTTGAAGGCTGTGGACACAAAGGCGAAGTGGACTACAGAAAAGGTTTGGGCAAACTTAGCTGGAAGGGCGAGTTCGCCGTCCGCTGGAAAGCGTTAGACATAAGGTTCGAAGCTTTTGGCAAGGACGTTGCTGACTCTGTTCGAGTGAACGATCGAATATGCAGGGAGATACTTAACTGGGAGCCTCCTGTTCATGCAAGGTACGAGCTATTCCTAGCAAAAAGCGGCGAGAAGCTTTCTAAGAGTGCCGGCGTTCTGTTGACACCGCAAAAATGGTTCAGGTATGGTTCTCCACAGTCACTGATGCTGCTACTTCTGAAGAGGTTTGTTGGAGCCCGTACGCTGGACGTGGTTGACATTCCTGTCTACATGGACGAGCTTGACTATTTGGAGGACGTCTACTTCGGAAAGAAGAGATCAAAGATAAGAAGGAGCTGGCCAAGCTGCGAGGTTTATACGAATACTGCTACGCCATGAAGCGTCCTGCCTGCCCAGGATTTCATGCGCCCTACAACCTGCTAACGTACTTGGCGAAGGTTGCACCCAAAGACGGCGGAGAACTGTATTTGACGGAAAAGCTTCGAAGCTACGGTTATCTGCAGCGAGACGAGGAACTGGATGACAACGCAAGAAAACGGATTCAATACGCGTCAAACTGGGCAGCAGATTTTCAGAAAATAAAAGAAGCTTCAGTCAGCTTGGGCAACGAAGAAAGAGACGCTGTGAAAAAACTGATCAACGTGCTTAGGAGCGAGGACGACGCTGAAAAAATTCAGAACGCAGTTTTCAACACGGCCAAAGAATGCGGTTTTCAACCTGCAAAATTCTTTAAGACGATTTACATGGCGCTGCTAGGCGTTCCACAGGGTCCGAGATTGGGTCCGTACATTCTTGCTATGGGAAAGCAGAATGTCATGGATGCATTGGAACGTGTGCTAGAAAGCACAAGCTGAACTGGGATGCCTCGTCCGCATTTCCCTTTGTCTGTTCTTGAAAAGCTTTTATGTAGTGCTCTAGTAAATTATGCCTCTAGGTTGAAGGAGCATGGACAAGGAAATTGTCGATTTTGCGCTTGAGTATGCGCGGGACAAGAAAGCTGAGTATGCTGAAGCGAGAGGGCTGAGTCAGGTTCAAGATGGGCTTACGCTACGCAACGGCGTCGTCGAGGCCTACGTTTCGGCTGTTGACAGCGGGTTCTGCGTGCGAGTAATAGCAGACGGCGGCATCGGTTTTGCATCCACGAACAAATGGACAAAAGAAGAAGCTAGAGCCGTCGTGAACATGGCTCACAAGTACGCCAAAAGCGCGAACCGGAAGGAAAAGCTTGTTTTCTCTGAGGAAAAAGGCGTCAAGACAAAGTGGATTGTAGATCAGAAGAAGAAAATAGAGAATGTCTCCCCTGAAGAAAGGATATCTACTCTCACAGAAGTCAACAAGGCTTTGGCTTCTTCAAAAGTCAAGATCCCAGCGACCATGACATCCTGTTTGACAAACCTCATAACCAAGTACTTTGTTAACTCGGAAGGGTCAAAGATAACGTCTTACGTTCCCAGAATAGGTGCCTTTGTTCTTATCACTGTCGCTGAACAGGGAAAAAGTGAACAGGCGTATGAACAATTCGGCTACAGCGGAGGATGGGAAGCCTTCGACAAATGGAAGGTATCGGAAAAAATGGTCCACCAAGCGAAGGTTCTCAGAGACGTCATCACAAAGGCAAAAGCAGTGAAGCCGGGAAACATGGATCTAGTGTGCGGAACAGAAGTCGCAGGGATAGCCGCACATGAATCCTGCGGTCATCCGATGGAGGCTGACAGAATCTTGGGGCGGGAGATGAGTCAAGCTGGAAGATCCTTCATTTACAAAGGCGGTCCGTACTGGATTGGAAAGAGGATAGGCAGCAAGGCAGTTACGATCGTTGACGATCCGACTGTGAAAAACAGTTACGGATATTACGAGTATGACGATGAAGGTGTCAAAGCCAAACGCAGGTTCTTGTACAAGGAGGGCCTAATAAACGAGTTCTTGCAGAACAGAGAATCTGCAGCCAAGTTAGGCGTCAAAAGCAATGGGTCTTCAAGATCAATTAACTATGATAGAGAAGCTATTGTACGCATGGCGAACACGTTTGTCCTGCCAGGCGAATTGACAGAGGAAGAACTGATAGAAGACGTAAAGTACGGTGTCTACATGAAGTCTTTCACTGAATGGAACATTGATGATAAACGCTTCAACCAACGTTACGTGGGAAGAGAGGCTTACATGATAGAAAACGGCAAATTAACATATCCTGTGGCAAGGCCTGTCATTGAAACAACCACTCAGAAGTTCTGGACGGCTGTGGACGCAGTTTCGAAGAAAGTTGAGTATGCAGCGGCCACATGCGGAAAAGGTGACCCCTCGCAAGGAGTGCCGGTCTACACAGGTGGTCCTTGCCTGCGGCTTAAGGAGGTGTTTGTCAAATGACAGACATGCTGAGCAAAACCGAGGAAGTCGTGAAAAAAGCGAAGTCCCTCGGCGCAGATCAGATCATTGCCAAGACCACTGTTGGCAAGTACCGACAGGTCCGCTTCAGCAACAGTCAAATCGACATCACCGTCGCGTGGAACGACTATACAACCGATGTCGCATTGGCTTGGAAGAAACGTCTAGTGGCCACTCAGATACATGGCTTCGAAAATGTTGAAGCAAAACTCAAACAACTGTTGGAACTTGCGAAAATTTCACAGGAAAATCCGCTGTTCGGAGGTTTTGCCCAGGGCAGTTTCCGCTATCCAAAGAGCAAGGCTGATGGGAAGCTTGAGAATCTGGAAAAACCTGCAGACTATGTTTTTGAAGCCATGGAAGCAGCTGAGAAGGAAGCCGGGTGTAAAGTCAATAGTGGAGGCATACTGTTCACGAAATTTGAAGACATTTACCTCGCATCGTCAGAAGGACCCGTCGGTGTCGACAGCAGGTCGGCGATCGAGCTTTCAATCAGGGCTTTCACAGAAAGAGAAGCTTCTGGACACGGTGTGGAATGCTGTTCAAACCTGAAAGACTTCAAACCTGCCCGTGCAGGCGAAAAAGCTGGCGAAATAGCCAAATTAGCCCGCGGCCCGAAACTTGGTGATGAGGGCGCATACGACATTGTTTTCGACCCTCTGATTCACGGCTCGTTGCTAGGAGTGTGGGGCGGAATGGTTTCAGCCTATTCCGTGCTTCTGCAGATGTCTGTTTTCGTTGACAAGATTGGCAAGAAAGTAGCACCTGAGACAGTTTCTTTGAAAGACAATCCCGCAGCGTATTCCATGTCCAACAGAGTTTTCGATGACGAAGGCGTTCCAACTAAGGATACTACCTTCATCGACTGCGGAGTACTCAAAACGTATCTCCACAATGCTTCAACAGCAAAAATGTTCAAAACCAAAACAACAGCCAACGCAGGCTTAGTCAGTCCGACGCCATGGAGCATCGAGATGGATGCAGGAAAAGTAAGCAAAGAGGAACTTTTCGAGGAAGTGAAAGAAGGGCTCTATTTGACCAACACTTGGTACACACGCTTCCAGAATTTCGCCAAAGGCGACTTCTCAACAATACCCAGAGACGGCATCTTCCTGATCAAGAACGGCGAGCTCAAGCAGTCTTTGAAGGACCTGCGCGTAAGCGACAATGTGCTAACAATGCTTGGCAACATCGCTGCTGTTTCAAAGGAGAGACAACACGT
This sequence comes from Candidatus Bathyarchaeota archaeon, assembly GCA_963838505.1. Classification (GTDB taxonomy): domain Archaea; phylum Thermoproteota; class Bathyarchaeia; order Bathyarchaeales; family Bathycorpusculaceae; genus JBEKCD01. Next base: position 51,906 of record CAWIRG010000006.1, on the reverse strand, counting down.
TCACTGGTGGGGCGAAGCGGATCCGCCTTCATTAGCTCCGTTCGTTCTAATCAAAAACGTGCACATAACCAAGTCAAAGTAGAAACTCCGGCTTGGCTCTTAACTTTTTTTGCACGATCAGTATTTCTTTCTCTGCGCGGCGAAAATGCTGTTCGTTCCTTTCTTGAAAAGCTAACCTTCGCCTGCTCGCAAAGCATTCTGATCGTTAGGGTTCTTCGTCACTTTCAGAAGCTTCCATCTTCCCAGCAAATCCTTCCTGTAGTGATGGACTAAACTGCAACGTTGGCACTTCATGATTTTCGTGTCCTTCTTAAGATCAAACTCGACAAGTTCCAACGGGCCTTCACAATCGAAGCATTTCCCCGTGTGTTTTCTTGCTGTTTCGCTATCCACCGACAGCCCCTAGTGTTTCTATGTTATAATTGCTGATAAATTGCTTTCCCCAAAGAATAGAAATGGCGGTAAGCTTCAGGCAAGTCTACTGCTGAACTCACTTCTTTTCTGTGACGACGTTTTGTCCTTCTATCCTGACGATTGGTCTCGCCATGACTCCTCGTATTTGGTCAGCTACGCGTAACGCGTCTCTGACTCTTTCCATCATTATGCTCGTCTCACCTTGAGTCCGTATGGTAATGCTTCCAGAATTCACGATTCTTGCAGAAACTGACCTTGTGACTTCCAGATCTGAAAAACCAGCAGGGGCGATAACGAACGATTTTGACGAAAAAACCCCAGTTCTCACTTCTAGACCATCATTTCTGAGAAGGTAAGTGCTAGAAACTCGTACCAACAGCAAATGTGCCACGCTGAGAACCCATATCAGAAAAATCGCCAAACCTGTCCACAATGCTAAAGGCATGATGAGCAAAGTCTTGGCGGCTACATCCAATTGAAGTTCCAGCCAAGAAACAATGACAACCACCGCGACGACCACTATACTTCTAACCATCAAACCGGGAAGTATCCACGGTTTACCCCTCCAAAGCACAGAACTGGAATTTCCAGACATCTCTCTTGGCATGAGCAAAACCCGTATCATGCTTATGCTGAATAAGCTATTTAAACAATAACGCGCGCATCTCAGAATAGTGCGTGTTTCGTCGTCAGATTTGAATGTATTTTGAGAGTTTCTCTTTGAGGATTTCTATGAGTCTTGGATCGCCTCTCTTGTAATTGTCTTCTATATTCAGGACAATGATTTTCTTTGCAGCTTGTGGGCTGATTAGTTCAAGATTTTCTCTGTGTTCTTGTTCCATGACAAATATCATGTCTGCCCAGTCGATGAGTTCTTTGGAAACTCTGCTTCTTGCTCCAGGTCTCGTGCCTGCAGATTTGACTTCGAATCCTTTTTTGTCTTTGAATAGGTCTTCTGCAGTGGTGCTTCTGTCGATGTTCCAGCCGCACACGAACAACACTTTTCTAGTCATACAGATCGACCATGTTTTTGACGTAATTTCTGATGGAGTAGCTTAAGAAAGCTTCGTCAATCTTTGATTTGGCATCAAGAGAATCTTTGGGTCCGCAGATCATGATGTTATTTTCGATGAAACTTGACTTTGGTTGAACTAGTCATGATTAACCGATTTGGTAGCGGTGCTTTGGCGGGCATCAGAGAACTTCTGGAAATTGCGCGCGCTTTGTTGCGGCTTCTGTGGGCTGTTATTTTATCGGGGATATTGTTTCAACGTACGCAACAGTTAAGATTTATGTTTCTTTTTTTTCAGTGTTCCCTTGACTCCATAGTGAATAATGTGGGAAGAGATGGAAAAGAAGCATGAAAGTGTCTGGAAACAGGAGAGCTCTCGGTCTGTTGGCGGCTTCAATCATACTTATCGTAGTGGCAGTCGTAGCTGTGATTGGGGCGGAAATTGCAGCGTCGATGGGAGTACTGTCATTCTCATCCGTGAGGAACGGAGGAGAACTGACTCTTGGAACTCCGTTTGGGTGGCATGGCGGCGGTTCAACAGTGAACATAACAGTTTCATGTACGGGCGGCGATGCGTTCACCGCGATTGAAGTGCGCATAAACCAATTGAACTGCACATTTCAATGGGCACACTCTGGCTCCGCACGTTGGCTGCCTAGTCCAGCTGGACCAGTGGCTCCAGGCAGCAGCATAACTTTGGAGGCCCATTACTTGCTCGGATGGGCGGCAGGCTATTCTTACACGTTTGTGATAATAACGGAAAAGAACAACTACCAAACAACTGGCACGTGCCCCCTGTAATCCTCAATACGTGGCCTAGAAGTCCGTCAATCTGAACATGGATGTGGATTGCGCTGTTTGATCAGCGTTAGGGGCAAGCTAAGCATGAGAAGGGTGTGATTGTCGGGCGTGCTAAGTTTTGTTGTCTTGACTCAATTGTAGCTGGGAAAACTGTTTGAGAGTGTCAGAAACTATGCTTCCAAACTGGAAAGAAGTCTCTTTACACCTCGAATGCAATAGTGGCGCGTCAACACAAAGAGGAATGCTCCAACCGCTGCTGTGAAGATAATTGTCAGCAAGGCCGATCCAGTTGGTCCGACTCCCAACATGGTCACGAATCCTGTTGCTTCATATAGTATCAAAGGAGCTAGAATCGCCACCGTTGCCAAGGCTCCCATAACGAAGGCTATTAGAAATCCTGTAAACGTGAGATATCTTGCCCTTGGTCCTACGTTGAAGCTCGGATGCCGTGAACCTGCTCCAAGCCCTACATATCCTTGTATTATCATGTTGAAGGCTACGGCAACCAAAGTAGCTAAGAACTGTGCTATGGCAACAGGCGCTAGAAATTGCGTGAGCAAGGCAACTGCCAAGATTCCTACGCCTGAAATAATCCATGGGAGAAAAAGTTTTCCGCTAATCAGTTCCTCAGCTGAGATGGGAAGCATATAGACGTTGGCGATGGAGGTTCCTTCCTGTCCTATGCTGATGGAAGAGAGCATCATGGGCAGAATGAGAGATACTTCAGCGAGAAGCACTAAGCTTGCGCCCTGCAGGGATTGCTTTGGATCCGCGCCACTTGTCAACACCGGGAGCAAGGTGGACACCACAAGCAACACTGGTATGGCAAGGAACCTTGCCATTTCTTTTCGTCTTACAAGAGATCTTAACTCTTTAGAGGCTATTGCGAACGCAACTGGGTCAAGCCACAAGAATGGCTTTCCTTGAGGGATATAGACAGTTGAAGTGGATAAGCTGATGGTGACTGGTACAGGTGACCAATACTTGGCTCTTAGCTGAGTTGCAGCTTCGAAAATCAGGAAGGTGAACAAGAGGGAAAGCAGGGCAAAAATGGTCGCTTTTGTCAGATCCGATGTTAGGAAGGACACGACGGCAAGTGAGGGCCAGATTACAGGCACGAACCAAGCCAAGTTGACGCCCCGGACTATGCTTGAAAGGGCGATGTACAGAATGTATGGGTTGAAGGCTATTTGCACCGCGACCAGCAGGATGACGACAAGGGCAATGCGTAGGATGACGCCGAGTCTTCCGCTCCTCTTGTAAAGGGTGGTGGAGACACGGTTCATTACGGATCTCAACGCTTCTACTATCACTGCTCCCCAAACGAAGGCGAGAGCGGAAATCAAAATGAAAAAGGGAACAACCGAAAGCATGTCGATGCTCAGGACAAGTGGTATTGTGACCCCCAGACCAATAAACAAAAGGGGCGAGTAGGTGAAAACCACAGAAAAGCTTGACGCCACGACATATTCTCCGGGGGAGACTGGAAGCCAGTTCACCGCTTCGCTTGAAGCAAGACCACTGGTTTGCCCAAGTTCAAACAGTATGCCGGCCAAAATGACCGCCGAAGTGAGAATGAGTGGCAGCACTATGACGGACTCAACTGCGAGCGTCTGAACCGAGCTCGTTAATTCAGGTGGGACCAGAGGAAGAATATACGAAAGCAGCGCGAACGGAACGGTGAATAAAACTACGTCTAAAGAAACTAGTACGAAAGGATTTGAAAGGAGGCTTCTACGCCCAAAGCGGCTCGATCTGAAGTATGATTTGAAGAGAACACTTGCAAGACTCACGACCGTTGACCAATTCAAAGCTTCAATGCCTCAACGATCTTTTCAGTGTCCTCACTGCCGGTAAGCTTCAGGAAAGTGTCCTCCAGCGTCGAACCGGGCATCCCAGCCTTTGATCTCAGTTCCTGCGCCGTTCCCTCAGCAATGACGGTGCCCTCGTTCATGATAGTAATCCTGCTGCACATGGCCTCCGCAATTTCGAGAATATGTGTACTAAAGAGAATTGAGACGCCTTCACCAGCTAAGCGCTGAAGGACATCCTTAACGATCTTGGCCGACCTAGGATCTAAACCGTTCAACGCTTCGTCCAAAATCAGGGCACGCGGACGATGAAGCAGAGCCGCCGTAATTGCTATTTTCTGCTTCATTCCTTGGGAAAAGCCGCTCATGACCTCATTGACGTGCTCGTTCATCTGCAGCGCCTTAAGCAACTCATCAACCCTCTCCCGCCTGATCTTCAGGTCGATGCCATACGCAGTGCCCACGAAGTCCAAGTACTCCGAAGCCGTAAGGTAATCATAAAGATACGGTGATTCTGGAACGTAACCCACAAGCCTTTTCGCCTCGATAGGCTGTCGCAACACATCAATGCCGCAAAGGCCTATTTTGCCATAGTCGGGCCTCACTATGCTCATGACCATCTTCATGGTCGTGCTTTTCCCTGACCCGTTGGGACCGAGAAGACCGTGAACCTCCCCCGGCAACACGGACAGTGTCAAATCTTTCACCGCCACGTTATCGCCGAAAGATTTCTTCACCGATTCTAGCATTATCCCTTCCATAGATTGTCTCAACATTCATTTTCACTATTTTCGGTCTAAGAACTACCGTCTAATGCTTATTAAGATTGGGTTAACTAGATCTTCGAACATCAAAACCCTATACGAAAAACCGTTCTCGAGCAAAGAGCTGTCTTTTCCAAACATAGTTACCTAGTCCGTAACGCAAGCTAATTGATCAAGATTGGACTTGTTCACAGTTTAGAGTGGCTGCCTCAAAAGGCTATTTCTTTCTTAGGAGCACCATGTTGAAGTTGTTTGGGGTTTTTGCTTCTTCAAGGGGTTTGTCAAGATACCATGTGCTTTCAGTTCCTTCCCACCAGCCTAGAAAATCAAATCTTCCGTTAAGTCTTATGAGTGCCTTGAATTCCTGGGGAAAAACGAGCTTCAAATCCTCTTTGCTCTTGAACGTCATCTTTTTCCCATGGTCGTCGACGTCAAGTATTATTTCCTCTGTGTAAATTTGGTTGAGTATGTTCTTCCAATGAGTTCTGAAGGTCGTTTTCACGGTGATTCCTCGTCTTTCCATTACCCAGCTTTGCTCTGCGATGTTGGTCCAGTCGACGACCTTGTTCTGTATGAAATATAGGCCTCCTTTCTTCAGGGAATGAGCTACGGAATCCAGATGACTCAATAGTTTCTCATTAGACTCAACGACTAGAGAACCCATCATAATAAATGCACAATCGGCTTTCGCGTCTAGTCTGAAGTTTGCCATATCAGCCTGCACAGTCTCAACTCTGAGGCCTTCTTCCCTCGCTTTTTCAGACAAGTATCTCAACATCTCTGGCGCCGAGTCCAACCCAACTGCTTCGTACCCCCTTTTCGCAATCTCTCTCAACTGCAAGCTTGGCCCACACGCAATGTCAAGAAAACGTCTGAACTTCCTCTCACTGAACTTCCTGATTATTTTCTCAAACGTGTCAATTTGTGTTTTCACATCAAAGAAGCTGAAGGCAATCTCATAGTACAGAGGATGCTCGTAGATCTCCATATTATCTACAAATGTTTCTCTTCTGAGATAAACTTAACCAACAAATGCGGCACGAAGATTGTTTCTCATGGTTCAGAAAGGATTCCCTTCCTAGGATTCGGGCAATTTTGGTTTGCACGTTCATCTCATGGACCGGAATTTGGCGGAAACACTGCTTACCAGAAACCCTGAGGTATCAATAGGCGTCTGCCGAGCTGCGTGTGCTTTTCACAGTCTCGACATGTCAGCGTGCTAGGTGAAGGCCCGCGGAAAGGCTTGTTTTGGATTATTGGGCTGTGAATTCCTTGAGATCTTTGAATCTGTGTATCTCTATCAGATTGCTTGCGTGTTTTTGGGAAGTCCTGAAAGCTGCTGTGAATAGTATAATGTCTTCTTCGCTGATCAGTCTTGCAGCATAAAGCGCTTCTGCAACTTCCAAGATTCGGTCCTTTTTTTCTTGGTAGTCTATGTTCACTGGAGAAACGCCGAATGTCAGTTCGAGTTGCCTTTTGACTCGCGGGTCAGGTGTCACGGCGAGGATTGGTTGTGTCATCTTGAATCTGGAGATCATTCTGGCCGTGTAGCCTGATCTTGTTAAGGTGACGATTTTGTCCACGGGCATTTCTTGGCATATTCTTTGAATTGCTCTGCTTATGGTGTCTGAGACGTTGATGAAGCCTTCGTCTTCAACGTGGTTTTGTATTGCCTTTTCAGTTTCGATTGCTATTCGGGACATCATCGAGACGGCTTCTACTGGGTACTGTCCGACGGCCGTCTCGCCTGATAGCATAGTCACTTCTGTTCCGTCTAGTATTGCATTGGCCACGTCACTTACTTCAGCTCTTGTCGGCATAGGGTTGTGCATCATTGACTCAAGCATTTCTGTGGCCGTCACAACAGTCTTGCCTTTTTGATTGCATTTTTTGATTATGGACTTTTGAACAAGCGGAACTTTCTCAGGTTCAATTTCAACGCCCAAGTCGCCTCTTGCCACCATGATTCCGTCTGCTGCTTCCAGAATTTCACTGAAGTTGCTTACGCCTTCACGATTTTCGATCTTTGCGATGATTGCACCCTTGAATCTGCGAGATTCTTTTCTGAGGTTCTGCACGTCTTGAGCGTTTCTTGTGAAAGAGAGGGCTATGAACTCCACTTCCTTCTCCTTTGCTAGATCCAATAGCAGGCGATCATCATCAGAAAGTGTTGGAACTGAAAGTGTCTTGTTTGGGATGTTAACTCCCTTTCCATCTTCCAATTCGCCTTCATTCAATGCGATTAGGCTTAAGGTGCTTTTCTTCTTGCCAGCGACTTTGAATTTCAATTTTCCGTTGTCAATCAGAACCATGTCGCCGACATTTATTCTTTCGTGAAAGTCTCTGCTGAAGCTCACTTTTTCGTCTTTGAAACCAGCCTCCAGAACTTTTCCTTTGTTGACGACAGTCTTGTTTTTCAGCATGAGCCTTATTTCGGGTCCTTTTATGTCAAGAATCAGCGGAATATCAGCGATCCCGCGAACGGCGTCAATTATGTTTCTGTGCCGAGCAAGTGTTCCATATGCGGTGTTTATTCGTGCACCGTTCATTCCTGCCTGATACATTTTCTGAAGCGTTCGTCCTGCAAGACACGCTGGGCCTATCGTGCACACTATTTTTGTTTTCTTGACACCCATCTTCAACACTTCATCTCCAAGATACTGTCTCAGTTTGTTTTAACACTGCCGTTCTCCCTTGAATGTCGAGTACTGAACGAGTTACTCACTTCGTTGCAGTTCTCCGAAAATCATTTATGCAGGCGACGAAAAATTGAGAAAGTGACCTAGAATGAAGTTTCTGATCATCGCAAAGGCAAGACAGACACCAATAGAGGTGTGGGCCAAGCTTCTCCCCGCGCATTTCAAATATCTTGACGATTTGGCGAAGAAGAAGGCGATTGAAGTATCGTACCACTTGATAGGCCATCAAGGCGATGCTCTGATCGTTAACGCGGATTCTGATGAAGAACTGGCAAGCATAGTAGGTGAAGATCCGCTGTTCTTCTATATGGACAGGGAAGTCTACCCACTCACTACGCGCGAAGTTCACAAGAAAAGACTGGAAAAAATCCTCGGGAAGACAAGCGTTCGCTAAGACATGTTTGACCTGCCTTGGAACGTCGTGCCATTATGCTCTTGAAAGACAACAGGTGCGGGTTCGGCCGACCAGTTTGCCATTTCAGGCTGTAACGCATCCTTGAGCAGGCGGTCATATGGCTGAACAGGTTGATCTTGAGTTACGCGCCAAAGATGCGGGAAAGGCTGTTTGTCGAGGAAATCTGATAGTAGTCATCGATGTCTTAAGGTCTGGAACGAGCATTTTGAATGCATTAGTGAACGGTGCAAGGGCCGTAATCCCTGTGGTGAGCTTGAGAGAGGCGTATGCACTCCAAAGTCAACATCCGAAGTATCTTTTGGCAGGCGAAAGAGGAGGACGGAAACCCAAGAGGTTCGACTTTGGAAATTCGCCTCTGGAATTTGTGCCTGATAAGGTTAAAAGAGAAACGTTGATCATGACAACCACGAGTGGGACTGCGGCTTTGGTGAGATCGCGGAGAGCAAGGCAAGTTATGGTTGGGACATTCTTGAATGCTAAAGCCGTGGCCCAAAAGGCTGAAGAATTCGCTGCAAAAGAGAAAGTAGGCATTTCATTCGTGTTGGCAGGAGACAAAGGAAAGTTTTCGCTGGAGGACTTGCTGTGTGCAGGGGCAATATCCAGTAGTCTCACATCAGGCGAGTTCTTTTTTTCAGACAAGGTTCAAGCGGCGTGGTTGGCATTCAAGCAGTCTGAGAGCAACCTCATCGGAAGCGTCATGAAAGCAGAGCACGCGAAACATTTGGTGAAGCTGGGGTTCAAAGACGACATAAGCTTTTGCTGCAGACTTGACACATCGAAAGCTTTCCCAGTCTACAAAGCTGGCAGAGTATCGTTGCAGGACTGATGTGCACATAATAAAGCGAATGAAACTCTCCTAGCGCGCATTTGCTTCGGCGTTTGCGTTGCCATCGATGCGTTTGACGTGTTCTACGACTCGCTCTACTTGTTAGTACGGCGGGACTCCAAGTCGCATGTAGAAGCGTTTGGGTGTTTTGTGTTTGACAAGTCCGTATGCTATGAGTGCGATGATGAAGCTGATGGCGAGAATTGTTACGACCGAACTGTCAGCGTTTGAAGTGTTCGAGCCATTATTATCATCAAGATGTTTTAGACCTGGGCCCAGTGATTGCGCATAGGATTGATTTGGCTTGGTGGTTCCACTCTCTATTTGGGTGATGACTATGAGGGGGACGATTGTTATGATTATGCCCAGGATGGCTGCTAAGAGAAGGTGGAGAAACGCTTTCTTCATTTTTTCGTCCCCACAATGTAAGTGATTGGCTCATAACATTTAGTTCTACGTTTTAGAACAGTATGTTGGATGTTCAAGTGGGTCTTGCCCTCCATAGCCTAGAGGTTTCAACCCAAAAAATCAGGGTTGCAACAAGGCCGAAGGTGACTGCATAGAAGCTGGGCGTTGTTTGACTGATGATGTTCAGCGTCAAATATGTTGTCAACATCGAAGTAAACAATACAGAATAGAAAAGATAGCGCGGAACCATGAACCTTCCCATCCTTGTAAAAAGCCGCAGGATGCCAACTTTGACTTCTTGCTGAAGAACATATTCGCCTGTTCCCTTCTTCTCCACCAGTCCTAGATCCATTAGCTTCTGAAGATGATGCACAGCGATGCTTGGGCTGGAGAACTTGAGGGCACGTTGAACCTCTCTCACCCCCACAGTGTGGGTGGATTGTTGCAGGAGGTGCCAGTAGACGAGAAGTGTCTTGCCTTTCATCTCAGACTCTAGAAACGCCAAATCAAATTCAGGAGGAGCTTTTGACACAAACATCGCCGATTATACTCTACGGATGAACCGCTTAAAAGACTAGCATCCCGCCTTCTGACGCTCGCCACCCATCAGACCGTGATAAACCGGAAAAAGAGTTTGTTAGCCCGTCTTCATCTAAGAGGGTTCATGTGACGTAAGAGAGTATCTTCGCGATTTTCTCCGATTTGCTTCATGGCTTCATATTGTGCTTCCAAGAGTATTGTCAGCGTGTCAATGTTCTTCTTTATGTCTTCGATATCTTTTGTTTTTTCCAGGAAACCCGAGTTTGCAAGTTGTTCTTTGATGTTGTCGACTGATATTTGTAGAATCTTGACTTTGAAGGTAAACATTTGAAGGATGTAAAGAAGGCTCAGTTGGGAAGATAGCTCTTCTAGACGATCGTACTGGATTGTTCTGCCAAGCGTTGCTTTTACTCTTTGGGCTTCAGAAGACTCTTTGGATTTCAACACTTTTTCGTATGCTTCAATTTGCATAGAAGCCGAGTGTTTGTTCTCATCAAGAGTGTTCTGTGCTCTCTTCGTGGCTTTTTCAAGCAATTTCAGGATTTCATCCAATGTGTCAGACTCCTTGCAGATTGATTCGACTGTAATGAATTAAAGCCTTTACGTGGGGCGCATCGTCGTTAATCGGTCAAGCAATGATTTGTTGAAAACGTGTTTTGCACTGGCGCGCGCGAGTTGAGAGAACTCAAAAATAGAGGGTTGAGGTAAGGAGATTATGAAGAGAACGGAAACGCATAAAACTGCAAGAACGGAGGATTAGCTGCTGGGAAAAATGAAAAAGGAGAAGGCGTCTGCTGTGCCCCAGAAATCGGGGATGACTTATGCCAGTTCTGGCGTTGACATGCGGAAAGAAGATATTGCGATGGAACGGATAATACCGTTGTTCGAGGAGACGTTCCTCTACCGCAAAGGCACGGGGAAATGTGTTGCAAGAATTGGGCATTTTGCAGGGCTAGTTCAACTCAACAGGCGCCAAACACTTGCCATAAAGACTGACGGAGTGGGAACAAAAATCTTCATAGCTGAGCTTCTGCAGAAATATGACACGATTGGCATTGATTGTATTGCAATGAATGTAAACGACATTATCTGCACAGGCGCAGAGCCCATTTCTTTCGTAGATTACATAGCAATTCAAGATCCCGACCCGGACATGATTGAGCAAATTGCTATTGGGCTCAGAAAGGGAGCAGAAATAGCGAATATCAATATTGTTGGAGGAGAAACTGCTATAGCCCCTGAGATGATACGTGGAATGAGAGAAGGCAAAGGATTGGACCTTGTTGGAATGTGCGTTGGCATTGTTGATACCGAGAACGTCATTGATGGGAATAAGGTCACGGACGGCGACGTTCTGCTTGGAATATCAAGCTCAGGATTACATAGCAACGGTTACACCATGGCAAGGAAGATATTGCTCGAGAACATGCACTTTGATCTTGACCGCCACTTTGATGAACTCGGCCGCACCCTTGGCGAAGAACTGATAGAACCTACGTACATCTATGTGCCTGAAGTCCTCGAAATGTTTCGGAAGAACCTGAATATCAAGTCAATGGCTCACATAACAAGTAGAGGATTCTTGAACCTTAACAGAATAGGAAAGGGCTACGGCTACGTGATTGAAGATTTGCCGCCTCCTCCCCAGATCTTCAAGCTCATCAAGAAATGCGGAAACGTGAATGATGAAGAGATGTACAGCCGATTCAACATGGGTATCGGCATGTGCATAGTACTGCCTAAAAAAGACGCTGACAGTGCGATACAGCTCATAGAAAAACACGGAAAACAAGCTTTCACACTTGGACATGCAAGAAAGGACCCCCAAAGAAGGATAACTGTCAAACCTTTAAGAATCGCCGGATCTTCTCAGGAGCAAAACTTCAAGAAGTACCACTAGCTCTAGAGCGCGCTATTCTTCCTTTCAACCTCCATTCGGAGGGTATGTGGAACCTAGGTTCGCCCGCGCTGTGAAGTGGCGTACATCAATAGTAAGCCCATTTCTCAGAATATGCTTTATGATTTGCCAAATCCAAGTAGTCTATGTATGAGTCTCCGTTTGAGCTCGCTCCGTTGACCGCCAGCACAGGTTTTATTCGCAAAAGCACCATTCCAGGTTGTTGCTCCCATTTTTTTATAGCGTCAGGGTATTTGCGTCTCATTATGTCCGTGAATTTTCTGATCTTCTTGTCTGATAGACTGCCAAGTATCTCGGCTGTACCTTCTATTTGTATCGTGTCTTTGCACAATGCAACCTGTGGGTTCTTCTCAATTTGCATGAATTTACGGGAATGTTTCCAAGTGAAAAAGTAAATGTCAAGTCCTTCGCTCGCAACTAATATCATTCGTGCTTGAACTCTGTCATCATGCGATGTAGCCAAAGCCATATGCCTGTTGTCTCTCGAATCCAAAAAGCTGACAAGCTCTTCCTTTTTCTCCTCAAAATTCAGATCCTTTCTCTCTTCCATACTTCCACCAAAACAAACCCAACTCAAGACAAGTGCTTTATCTAGTTTTTCCTACGCATCGAAAGAAGAGACAAAAGACTGTTATCCGAGAGAAGGCGCGCACGTTCTCGTTTTCCAAATCGGGAGTTGTCCTTAAATGGGCATTGCGCCTCAAGAATTATTAACGATTTTGTAAATGGATTGCCTTTTGGCGTTTCATATGCAACAAATGATGAGCGCACGTTTCTTTCGGTTGGTTATGGAAATGGCTCCCCCTCGCACTAGCACGAGAACGACACTGGATTGTCAGGTATCAGGTTCACGTCTTGAGAATAGAAAGAGGATTTAAGTAGGTGCTCTTGAAAGAAGCTTTTCATTCAAGTTTTTCTTACTGCGGCGTTTTCTAGTGCAGCGACGCCTGGAAGTTTTTTGCCCATCAGGAACTCTATTAGTGCTCCTCCGGCCGTGCTGACGTAAGAGATTTTTTTCGTCAACCCGAATTCTTCTATTGCTGATATAGTGTGTCCTCCTCCTGCCAAAGAGAATGCCTTGGAATTTGCGATCTCTTCAAGAATCTTTTTTGTTCCGAAACTGAACTGTTTGTTTTCGTAGACTCCCATTGGGCCGCTGATGACGATTGATTTTGCGTTTCTTATGATGATGGTGTAGTCATCAACTGTTTTCGTTCCGATGTCATAGGTTGAGTATTCTGTCGGCAGTTCGTTGACGGGAATCTCTTTTCTTTTGCCTTTAGCTTCAACGGCTACATCCAGTGGAGTCTTGATTTTGTCCGGGTATTTTTGGATGAGCGCCTCTATGCCGGGCAAGAAGCTTGTGAAGTTTTTCTTTTCAAGATAGTCCATGTTTGGTTGGCCAAGGTCTATGCCCTTTGCTGCTAGGAACACTTGGCCTACGACTCCTCCCGTTAGCACGCGGTCGGCTATTTCTTTGTCTAGCACATACTTTGATATTTCAAGTGAGTCGTCTGCCTTGGAGCCTCCGAAAATGAATATGCATGGTTTCTGCGGTTTTTCCAACACTTTGCTGAGCGATTTCAGTTCTCTCTCCATTATGCGTCCCGCAACGCTTGGCAACACGGCTGTGAAGCCGACGATTGACGCATGTGCCCTGTGCGCGGCTGCAAAAGCATCGTTCACGAAGATGTCTGCCAGTGGAGCAAGATTCTTGACAAGCTCTGTTTTCGCCTGTTCATCCGGCGACCCGTTTTTGGTCTCGCCATCAAACGTTCTCACATTCTCCAAAACGAGGATTTCTCCACTTTTCAAGTCTTTAATCGCGGTTTTGGCCTTTTCCCCGAAAAGATTCGTCAACATATTTGACTGGTTTCTTCAGGATTTTGCTGAGGATTTCAGCGTGCTGTTTCAAGGGGATAAAATCTGGATCTCCCTTGCGTCCTTGATGAGCGAGAATCACAACCTTCGCGCCTTTATCTGCAAGTTCCTTAATCGTTGTTTCCGCATGAGCACGAATCCTAGCGTCCTCTAATATCTTTTTGGTTTTAGGGTCAATTGCCGAATTGAAGTCAACCCTAACCAGCACGACCTTGTCCTTGACTTTCACGTCATCTAATGTGAGAAACTTCGTTTTTCTTCACTCCTAGACAAATAATAGAAAATCGTAGAGGAGGTTAAGTTTTACCCGTCGTTTTGGTTTAGAAGCCTTCTTTTTTTCCGATTATTTCTATCTGTTCAACCATGCGGCAGGAGAAGCCCCATTCGTTGTCGTACCATGCGAGCACTTTGACGAAGTTTTTGTCAACAACCATTGTGGCCAGTGAATCGAAAACTCCTGACCATGTAGTGTGTAGCACGTCAGTTGACACTATCGGGTCTTCTGTGTATTCCAATATTCCCCTTAATGCTCCTGCACAGGCTTTCTTGAATGCGGCATTCACTTCCTCTTTTGTAACGTCTTTCTTCAACAGTGCTGACAAGTCGACGATAGAAACGTCCGGCGTTGGAACTCTGAGGGCGATTCCGTCGATTTTTCCCTTAAGCTCAGGCATGACCACGCCCACAGCATATGCCGCGCCTGTCGTTGTTGGGATGATGTTAAGCGCTGCGGCTCTTGCCCTGCGAAGGTCCTTGTGCACCAGATCAGTTACGCGCTGATCGTTCGTGTAGGAGTGGGCAGTCATCATCAACGCCTTCTCGACTCCGAAGCTTTCATGAAGAACCTTAGTAACAGGGGCGACGCAGTTGGTCGTGCATGAAGCGTTCGAAATCAAATTATGCTTGTTGTGATCATACGTGTTTTCATTCACGCCTAAAACTATCGTGGCATCCGGATCCTTCGCCGGTGCCGATATTAGAACCTTCTTTGCCCCAGCCTTCAAGTGCTTCGAGGCCCCCTCACGATCCGTAAACAGCCCAGTTGATTCCACAGCCAAATACACGCCCAAATCCTTCCACGGTAATAGAGCAGGATCCCTCTGAGACAAGACCTTCAATTCCTTACCGTTGACCAAGAGATCATTGCCCTTAACCTGCACATCTGCATCGAACCTCCCATGCACAGAATCATACTTCAACAGGTGCGCAAGCGTTTTCGCATCGGTTATGTCGTTCACAGCCACGAAATCTATGTTTGCCTTTCTTTCTATGGCCGCTCTGTAAAGCAGGCGACCGATTCTTCCAAAACCATTTATAGCTGCCTTCACCGTCATCTTAACCACCTTAAGTCAGAGTTTTTTGTTCAACCATGCTCCTAATTAAGCTTCCCATCTAAGCTCAGCTGCGGAACCGCAAGCGAGCACTGACCTAGTACATGCCTATCAACGGCCCTTTTTCTTGAAGGGAGAACAGCTGCAACATTTATATTTTGAACGCGCGAGACTATAGAAAGATACCTCATGAATCTTCCAAAGACGTCTTGCAAGTTCGGTTCGAGAAAGTTTTCTCTCCTTGTTTCATCTCTCTTGGCGGTGCTGGTCTTGATCAGCCTTTGGGTTTGTCTGTTCCCGATACCCCTAGCTCATTCTCTGACTACTGCGCAAGAAGCTGTGGCCTATGCGCCTGTGCTTCACTTTACAGCGGGAGAGAAATTTTACCCAACCACTGTGGATTACATAATAACCAGTTGCGTTCTCAAACAACGAGGAACCAACGTTACCGTGGATCCTGCACCGACTGCAAGTACTCTTGGCAACTACACAGGACCTGACCTGTTTCTGGACAACAAGCTAGGCACGTTGGACGCCATAGCAGCGGACTACGCGTCAAATGTCAGCAGTGTAGGTTATCGTGCTTATGTTCATGTTGTCAACATCAACAGTTCTTCAACGGTTATTCAATACTGGTTTTTCTATGCTTACAATAACGGGCCTATGAATGACCATCAAGGAGACATTGAAGTCGTGGAGATATTCCTTGATGGTTCAGGAAATCCTGTGCTAGCTCTTTATTCACAGCATGGAGCAGGTGAAAACGCGGCTTGGAGTGATGTTGAACAGAATGATAATCATCCGGTCGTTTATGTGGCTCAGGGTTCTCACGCCAACTATTTCAGAGCTTATCAGGGCAGAATAGGCATTGAAAACGACGTAGTGGGCAGCGACGGGGTAACTATCCAGCTGAACAGTTCTCAGATTGCCTTTCTGAATGCTAATCCGCCTGGCTGGTTGAATTTTCAGGGTCGCTGGGGATATTGGGGAACCGCTCAGGAAGTTGCTCTTGGAGAAGCTGGTCCCCTTGGACCCAAGCAGAATCAAGATGGCATACGATGGGCGTACCCGCAGGACTACTTGAGCCAAACTTCAGCTGTCGGCTCCACCTATTTCATTCTTGCCTGGATAGTCTACTATTTTCTGTTGTTCTTCATCATTTACGTCGTCGTCAGGGCTGCTTGGAAAATCTTGGGGATAGTGCGGCTGCACAGGAAAGGCGGCTTGAGAGTTAGAGAATTCCTGAAAGGACGTATGAGCATCGGGTTGGCACTTGGAATCGTTGCGATTCTTCTTATGGCCATGGCGCTTTTCCTGCCATGGTACACAATTACCGGTTCATCCGATTCTGGCCCACTGGCAACGCAAGGCAGAGTCACCCTGATGAGTATAGATGGAATCAGAGGAATATGGGTCAACCTTTTCATGGGTGCGGGTAGCGATTCCACGTCCGGTTACGGCAGCTTGTTTTCTTTTCAAGTCCCCTTTGCCATTCTGTTCGGGGTTGGTCTCATTCTCTTGGCGTTAGACGTGATTGGAGTCAAGAACGGCAAGAGCCTTGGAAGAAAATTCATATTTGGAGCCATAGTTTCTCTTCTTCCCTTCATCCTCATTTTCCTCTTCATCACGCAGCTACCAAGTTTCCTACCTTATGCTTCTGGTTTACTTCCTGGCCGAAGTATTCCACCACAGCTAGATTCAATGGTTAACGCGATTGCAGCAAACCCCGTGTACGGTTCGACGAGTCAACAATTCGACATAGTCGGCACAACAACGGTCAACTGGGGCTTCGGGATCGGAGCATACTTGTTCCTAGTAGCAGCCATAATCAGGATAGCAGCTGGTTTCATAATGCGAAGCGCACCAGAACCAAAAGCGGAGCCAGGTCCTCCCCCGCAAGAGTTGAAGCACGCTGCTCCACCTCCTCCACCCCCCTCATAGAGCACAGACAAGGTCTGCGCATTATGTTCCCCGAGTTTTGGAATAAGTCAACGCTGAAAGTCTAGTCAGTCTAGAAATTCTGAGACCTCGTCAACCGATTTTCTGGGTTTGGACTGGGGTTTTTCTGCTGGCCAGCCAAGAGTCACTGCCGCCACGAGTTTCCACGGTTTCTTGAAATGCTTCGTCAACTGCTCAGTCACATAGTAGATGTCGCATATCCACAATGAGCCTAGACCGATGCTGTGGGCTTGCAGTAGCATGTTTTGGATTGCAGCGGCCACGCCTTGCAGTGAAGATTCTTCTGACGCCTTTGCGTCATTAGAGTTCCAAACGACAATCAAGACTGGGGCTTCCTCCATTATTCGGCAAGAGTTGAAGGATGAACCCATTCCCTCCATTCCTATTCTTTCGGAAAGCCTGTTGAGTTCCCGGCGGAAAAGTGTAACGAAGTCTTTCTTGGATGAACCAGTGAGTACGGTGAACCTCCATTGTTGACCATTCTTGGGTGAGGGCGCCCATGTTCCTGCCTCCAGCACATTCTTGACCATGTCTGTTGAGACAGGTTTGTCTAAATACTTACGCACGCTCCGCCTGCCCTTGATCGCAGCATCGATTTCCAAAGATATCAACTCGATAAGCTCTGGACCTTCGACCACTTAAAGAATTCTGTCACTCCGATTTTCCAGCAGAAGTGTAGGTTCACTAATGCGTCGTCGAAACCTCTGATATTGTGGTGAGAAACCATTTGCTTCCTTCGTGAGCGCGCGCTCATGATGGGGTAGGGATACAGATAGCGTCGGATTCGAGTATGTGCCTCTCATGTTGTTGAGAAGTCAGTGCCTGCGCGATACCGCAACGGAAAAATAGGACACACTTCCCGAGTTGAGTGAAGATGAAATCAACTAAGGACGTTCAGTGCGAGTATCTAGCCGCGGATCACCGCTCGTGCGTTTCGGTGGACGACGTCGAAGGGCAAAAGGGGAGAAACGTAGGTTGCTCCGCCGAGGTCAAGGATCTCTGCTGCTACCTTTGCGAGAAAAAGGGTGCATGTGACGTAAGCTGCTCATTCCTTGACGAACCAGAAGACAAAGAAACCGACAAGAGCGCACAAATACGTTCCGTCACATCATCAGATGGGGCGGAAAAAGTTTTCCTCTGCCCGTTCTGCGGAGCACCGTATCGAAAACTAATCGCCGCCGGAGTCGTCCAAGTCAAATGCGATTACTGCGGAGCCAACGTCCTCGTCCCGCCACAATTGGGAGGAGGAATCCAGCAGTGTACCAATCATCCTGACACGCTGGCAACGAGCATATGCAACGTATGCGGCCAAAGCTTCTGCGACAAGTGTCTCTACGTCGCCGGAGATGGACAACAGTATCTTTGCCCAAAATGCTTCAAGGAATATAGAAACTCACAAAGCGTTCGCTGGCTTGTGGTCGCGATTTTGCCTGCATTCATGATAGTTTTTGGTCTCTACTTCTTGGCAAACCCTGACAAGACAAGCACTGCGCCGGAAGAACTCTTCATGGTCGCACTCATCGGAACCCTCCTTCTTCTAGTATTGATTGCAGGCGTGCGCTGGTCCTCCAAGCAGAATCCCATCAGCGTCCACGACATGCAACGGCCACAGCCCTCGGAAATCGACAACAAAAGTGAGCAATGAACGCGAACGCGCGCGTGACTCTGGCACATTAAGAGCAATGAGAAAATGGAAAGAACTAGGGCTGGCGCACGCAGAAACCGATCGACCCATAGATTAATAGCTTAAGAAATTCAACTGATTCGAACGCTGAATCGGTGGGCAGCAGAAAACCTTCGCGAGAACTCTCAATCGGGGAAATATTCAGCGAAACTTTTTCAATGTATTCCGAGAATTTCGCGAATTATGTGATTCCTTTTCTCCTCGCAGGAGCCATAACGGGACTGTTTACGATTCTCTTGCGTCTCGTGATAATCGTACCTGCTCAGTTGTGCCGGGATCGACGTTTCAGCAAGTCCTCAACTGGCTGCCCGGCTACCTTGCCGCAGTCATCACCTTGGCAATCGCAGCTGGACTAATAGGCTGGGTTGTCGGGTCCATGGCTCAAGGAATCACCATAAAATTCGCTTCAGACTCGTTAGAGAAAGGTCAAGCAAACCTTCAAGCAAGCTTCAGTTTCGCCGCTTCGAGGATCCTTTCGATTCTAGCCGTGAGCATAATTACTGGTGTTCTCATATTCCTAGGAACACTTGCCCTGGTCATCCCGGGCATAATACTGATGATAATGTTCTCTCTGGTAGTCCAAACGATAATCATCGAGGACACTGGCGCCTTGGAAAGCATGGCTAGAAGCCGCCGACTCGTGAGCGGTAGATGGCTCAAAACCTTCGCGCTGCTTCTGGTTCTATACATCATAGTCGGCATTGTAGCCGGCATTGCAGGAGCAATTGGCGCACCTTTCGGCTTAGCCGGCAGTCTGGTGAGCAGTTTAATCGCGGCTTTGATACAACCCATATTGCCAATAGGGTTGACCTTATACTACTACTCGATGAAAGCTAGAACAACGCCACAAACAGAAACGCAGACACAGTCATAAGCGCGCGCGTTCCTGTGACAGTCTTTGAGCTGCATGACCAACAATCAAACCAGTGCTTACAACGTTTGAGTTGAATGTAGCGCACCCGCTTCCAAACGAGAATGCTGTGAAGCCCCCGTTGTGCCACTCAATTCTTGTGCCTTCATGTTGAATGATGAAATCGGTATTTTCTGTAATATATGATGAGGAAGAGCAGAGAGGCAATACCCTTCTTTTGAGCATCAGATGTTTGTCTAAGACGTCATTAGAACATGTGCGAGTCATGCAGTATCATCGCCATTGATTCGCTATGCGGATGTCGCACGAGTTTTCTTTAATGCCTCTGTAACCAAAGCGCGGCAACCAGAATCAAAGATTGGGACCGGAACGCAAAGCGTCAATCTTGAGCGTGAAAACGTTTCGAACTGCATTTTCTTGCTTGCAAGCTGTTCCACGAAAGCGCGTGCGCTCTAGGCGCACCTTATAAGGATAAGTCGTCCTGTTCTCATCCCTGGAAAGGGGAGCAAGCTGAATGGGTTATCCTAGGCGAAAAACAAGAGAAGAACTGAAAAAACCTAGTCCTCAGAAGAAAAGGGAAAGGAAAGAGAAGCGAAACAAGAGAAAACTCGCCCGTCTTGAAAGACAAAAGTACGGCTAGCTCTCGCGCGCATGCGTGTTCCTAAATTGGTCTAAAATGGTTTTTATTCTTTTTTTGCCTTTTTGCGTCCGATTCGGGCTTCTCTGACAAACTCGTCTCAGGCTCGTTGAGGAAGGAAAATCATGAGAGTTGACGATAAGCCGGTCACAGCGCACGAAGCCAGCACCTTTGGGTTGCCGAACAGTTCGAGGAGTGCGGACACTGCAAGAAGGCTCAAGGCAGACGCGAAGCCAAAAAATGTCCCCAAATCACGAAAGGCGAATTAAGACCATTTTTAACCATTTTCGGAACAAGCATGCGCGCCACTGCGTAGTTCTAGTTTTTGCTCATCAAATGGAAATGTGGAAGGTTTCAGCGGAGTTTCATCAGTACTATTTCGGCTGCGAGAACAAATGGTTCCCAAGTTTCGCAGAGTGGAGGTGCATATGCAGTGTCTGCCTTCGCCAAGTCTCTCGCGCTCATTCTTCTCTGCATCGCCAAAGATATCGCGTTGATTCTTTGGGTTACTTCCTCGCCGCCGATGATTTGAGCTCCAACTATTCTCTGCGACTCTTTCTCAACTACAAGTTTGACTTTTATCGGCAAGGCTCCTGGATAGTAGTCGGCCCTGGTTTTCGAAGCAATTGTGCCTGTTACGACTTCAAATCTGGCTTTCTGTGCCGAGGCTTCGGTGAGCCCTGTCCAGCCACAATCAATGTCGGACAGTCTGGAAACGGCTGAACCCAGTGCGCCTCTGAAAAGTGAATATCCACCTGCCGCGTTGATGCCCGCGATTTTTCCCTGTCTTACGGCCACGGTGCCCAACTGTGGAAGATAGGGTCTGTGGGTGATTATGCTTATCGTTTCCGCACAGTCGCCTACGCCGTACACGTCTTTGACATTCGTCTCCATGCGCGAATTGGTCTTGATACCCTTCATTTCTCCTAAAGCTATGCCTGCGTCGGCAGCAAGTTGAGTGTTTGCCCTCACGCCGAAGGCGCTTACTAGTAGGTCGGCGTTGATCTGTTCGCCTCCGGCAATGACACCTGCGGCCGTGTCAGTTCCAATGAATTCTTCCACGGCCTTGCCTAGTAGAATGTTTATTCCTTTCTGTTCAAGCTTGTCTTGGACCAGCTTTGCCATTTCAGCGTCAAGGGCTTGGGGCAGGACTTGAGCCAGCATTTCAACAACAGTCACTTTCAAGCCTTTCTCTTGGAGCCCGACGGCTGTTTCAAGGCCTATGAGTCCGGCTCCCATGACAACCGCGGTTCTTGCTCCATCCTTGACTGATTTGGCTATCTGTTCTCCGTCCTGTAGTGTGCGAAGTGAGTGTATCCCTTTTTTCTCTCTTCCCTTGATCGGCGGTGTGAAGGAGCTTGCGCCTGTGGCTATGATGAGGCTGTCATACTGTATTGTCTCTGCCTTTCCGCTCGTGTGCAGGGTTTCAACAGCCTTGTCTTTGGTGTTTATCGTTGTGACTCTTGTTTCAGTCCTCAAGTCCAGCTTCATCATTTTGAAGTAAGCCTGTGGAAAAACGATCAGATCTTCGAAGTTGGCTATTTCGCCTCCAATGACGAAGGGAAGACCGCAACGTGAATAACCAGGATATTTCTCGTCTGTTACCAACGTGATTGCTGCGGTGCGATCGGTTTTTCTCGCGGCTGAGGCTGCGTCTATGCCTGCTGCGTGTGCGCCGACGACAACTATTCGTTTAGGCATCGGTTCTCCTTCATTTTTTCAGTGTCTTGTGCCATTCAGCTGCTTTGTCAAAGTTCATGAGATTTGTTAGTTCAGTTTGAAGGCTTGAAGGTTTCACTATCAGCAGCCAACCCTTATTGTATGGATCCTCGTTTAGCAGTTCGGGTTTTGACTGGACTTCCGCGTTCACCTGTTCTATTGTTCCGCTTATCGGCGCCACAAGGTCTGACACGGCCTTCACTGATTCCACTGTACCGTACGGGTCATTTTGCTTCAGAGAACCGCCGGGTGCAGGCAGCTCTGCATAGACAATTTCTCGCAGCTGCTTTTGCGCGTAGTCAGTTATGCCCACTCTGACCTTGTCACCCTCAATCTTGATCCATTCGAATTCCTTAGTGTAGTACAATCCTTCAGGCACTTCATTTCCATCCACTTTCACCATGTTCGTTCACCTTAAGTACTGCAGTTACTGTCTGATGTGGCAACGTTTAAGATTAACTGTCTCACCAGAGCAGACGCAAAGCGGCAGTAACGCACTTTCGCCTCTAACAAAGCGTCAGAAGGTTCTGTTTGGAGGCGCAATGCACAGCAAGGCTTAAATCGCTCTCTTCAACTTTTTGCCGTAGGCGACGTTTATGGTTTTCTGCACACATTGCGGTGAAAAACTTGCTGAGGACGCGAGTTTCTGCGTCAAGTGTGGCTACAGAACTCAGCATGGCATAGATGAGGGTGCTGCAGTTCCCGCAGAGGATTGGAGAGACGCATTCCAAAGAGCAGGCATTGAAGTGGAAAAGGCGTTTCAAATAGCAGGCAAAGAAATACAGAAAGCCTTCAAAAACGCAAGAGATATCAAAGAACCTAAAAGCAAGAATATGACCGTATGCAAAAGCTGTGGAGGAAAAAACCCCGTTGAAGCCAGCTTCTGCACTAAATGCGGAGAAAAGCTACAGTAGAACAGACTTCCGCCGTTCAGAGACAGCGAAGTGGATGCTCAATGGTTTTCTCTAATACGTCAGCCCGCGCTGAGAAAATGTTTTGCAGAAGAACTGGGACAAAATGGGCAAGCCAAGGTTTCCCATACCCTCTCTAGACAGGTTTTTTATGTTTGTCCTGCTTATTTGAATGAATTTAGGGTGATGATGTGGGACGTTTGTGGTGGGGAGCTTTCGTTGGTTTTATCGTAACGACGGCTCTGGGCATAATGTTTCCTGGACTTGGGTATTTGGCAGGCGGCTTCATAGGCGGACTAGTGGCTGGGCTCATTGCTGGAGGAATGGGAAGGGGACTCGTGGCAGGTTTCCTCGCAGGGGTATTGGGCGGAATCATTCTTGCGATACTTGCATTCGCAGGTCTCGTGTTAACAGGCGGAATAACTGGCGGAATCGCAGGCGGGCTTTTCGGCGCGTTAGTAGGCGTGTGGGCTGGAATCACAGCATTAGTCCTTGCCGCTGTTGCATCGACTATCGGCGGTTTCATAGGCGGCTTGATAATCAGATAAAGAACTGCTCATTTTCCAAGAGAACGCAGTTCAGAATGTACCCGAGAGCTTCTCCGTGAACCCCGGTTTGCATGAACAAACTTGCAAAAGTGATTAGGACGCTGAACGCAAGAGTTTAATCAAATGAACGCTATCGCTAATGCAGGGCCTTCGAAGATGAGTCTTGACTCGGATATGACTTTAGGGGGAGTAGGCGCTCTCCTAGTTGCCATTGGATCCTTCTTCCCCTTTCTAAGCCTCGTCGGGATTATACTCATCTTGGTCGCCATGAGGGGCTTGGCAAACTACTACAAGGAAGACTCGCTGTTCAAGAACGCCCTGTACGGATTCATCTTTGGCATAATCGGTATCGTAGCAGCTATCGCGCTTTTCGTCACATTCTTCTTTTCACTCATCATAACAAACACTGCATCGAACGGAACTAGCCCCGTGGCCTTCTTCACAGGAGGGAGTATGCTAGGCTTTCTTATCCTGTTTCTAATCATAGTGCTCGTTTTCTTCGTGATGCAAGCTGTGTGTTACAGGCGAGCTTTTGACGTTCTCTCAGACAAATCTGGACAGAAAACGTTCAGAACCGCAGGGTTGCTGCTGCTTTTGGGCGCCATCCTAACCATAATACTCGTTGGTTTCGTGTTGCTCTTCGTTGGCTGGATACTAGTTGCTGTAGCGTTTTTCTCCTTCAAAACGCCCGCAACACCCAAAGAACCGCCGCCTTTGCCCCCTCCCTCTTTCTCTTTTACGGCAGACAAGCGCGCGTACTGTCCACACTGCGGAACAATGAACGCGGTCGATGCCATTTATTGTAAGCATTGCGGGAAGAACCTTGAAACCCGTTAGAAACCTCTGCATAACAGTGCTACGTGCGCGCTAAGAGCGTGGAACGCTTAGGAGGGAATGGTGATGGCGGAAACCCATTGGTGCTTCAAACTGTTCAATAGTATCAAGGAAAAACGCGAAATCGATTTCGCGGAGCTTGAGCTGTCTCTCGCTGTAAAGGTGCGATTGCACTACACATGAACATAGAATGACCTTTCTAGCGGCCGCGGTTTGTGAATCAATGGTTCAAAGCAATCAGAAAAAGAGAATAGGAGAGTCATGTAATGTCTTTTGATAATGTCTCCAAATGTGCTTAGGACACACCTTCACGGTCCAAGAACGCATGGTCTTTGGCAGACCAAAAGGGAAAAGCGTATTTTGGAAGCACTGACTTGGGAGAGTGGAACCCAAGACAATCCACGAAAGCACCTCGTCACCAAACTCTATAATGGCACTGAGGTGTATTTTCTGAAGCCTGGAAAGGAAGTATTCAACAAGAAAAGGCCAAATCCAAATGACATGCTTCCTGTTGTGGGAAGCCCTGACATCGCGCTGAAATTCGATGATGTATGGGGTTATTTGTCCAAGATATCTGTTGTGGATTTTGACCAGTTCAAAGCTGTTCTAACCCTGGTCTATAGAATTGCTTATTTCATCGATCATGTTGAAGACAGAGACGGAATTATCAGATATAAGCCCAATGGAGAAGTAATGAGATTAATAGAGACGATAGATATCGAAGCTGGAATAGGTTTTCCTTTCAGACTGATTGGACTCCTGCATTTCCTTGACATTCTAGGTTGGAATGAAGACATGAAATATCATGTGGAGCAAGGTAGGCCAACGTTCTCAGGAAATTACGATGTTAGGGTTGGCCGAATTAATACCCTTCTCACTTGTATTAGGGTACCATATCAAGCATCTTTGTTTGTAACGCATTGCATCGACAATTCTGCTGAAAAGAAAAATATAGATTTCTCACTTCTTTATGGTATAATGCAACAATTCGCAAAGTCTAGAGGAACTTGTACACCCACTCAACAACAACTGAAAGAATGGCTGTCTCCATACATAGCTGCAGAAAACAAGCAATTGAAACCATAACATAATTCTATGCTGGTGGTTTTTCGAGAATCAGTATGGATTCGTATCGTATCATGCCCGCTTGACTTTTCTCAAGCTCTCTTACAACAGTTTTGTCCTCTCTGAAACCCAGCATTAGAGCCATCTCCTTCAAAACCTCATCATTCTTCACAACTGCATAATCCCCGTCCAATTTGTAATGGTTATTGCCTATTACTATCACGCATTTTGAAGGACGTTTGAGTACACGATACATTTCTTTAAGGGACAGGAACATGTCTTTGAAGAACTTGTAGGTCCTAACGGCCTCTTTTGTTCGGCCATACTTAATCAAAGTGGAAACCACTTCTCTCGCGTTCTGAGGAAGATTCGTATAGTCGGAACTGCTGGCCTGAATTTCTTTCAAAAGAGACTGGGGGTACACTTTGAACCTTGGGTTTCCAATCATGTTTACCTCTAGTTTGGAGATATCTGCCAGCTCTAACAGCGTGAGTTGTGGAAAATCATTTTTGATGTAGTCGAGAGCTGTGCTGTAGGGTGGGGAATTCACTATTGCGTCGATGCTTTCGTCTTCAACCATTTTCATGTCTCTGTTGTCAGCTACATGAGTCACCGATTTTCCAAGGTCTACCCTCATTACTTCGTTCAATTTGCTGAAGATATATATTCGCAAGTAGAGGTTTCTCAGTCTTCCCTCTAATATGTCAAGAAGGTTGCCTCTGCGTCTTCTCGTCAAATCGGATATTGCACCACTAAGTGCCAAGAGCAAAAAGTCACGGATCTTGTCGTTCTTCACTTTCTCGATAAGCTCATGCGCAACAATGACGTGCCCGACGGTATTTGTTTCACTAAACAGACTCGCGACACTTACTGGAATAATCTTCTTTGTTTTTTCGACAAAATCCTTGTCATAATCAGGCTTTACAAGTAAGGTAGAACCTGATGACTCACTATCATAGCTAAGAAGATTACTGCGAAGATTCTGGAGATAATCCGCGACGCCTTTCTTTAATTCATCCGTAGAAATGGCAAGCGATTCACATTTAACATTGCACATTAGGGCAGAAAGCGGGTTGATTTCGACTCCCACACTGTTGAGTCCCATCCAAGTAGCTTCAACGAGAAGAGTTCCACATCCTGCAAAATTGTCCATAACCTTTCCTGCAGGCCGTGGGAAAGCATAATTCAAGAGGGCTCTAACCATTTTTGGATGGAATTTTCCTTTGTACGGATGCATGTAATGGGCCAAATAGAGTGAGGGCTCTTCTCTAATTGCGAAGTAGTCTTCTAGTCTCTTTCCAATCTGCATCGTTTCTGTCGCGGGAATCCTGTCCAGTTTTTCAGCCAAAAACAACAGAAGAGAGTTAACATTATTTTCAGCTTCTTCCTCATTTCTGCTAAGCTTTGAAATGTACTGAGATTTCTCGAGAAAATACTGGTTAGTAATGAATCTCAACAAAACAAAACCGTTGTTTTGGAAACATTCAACGTTCCTTCCTCCAACTCCCTTTGGAAAGAAGCGCTGTAACGTATCAGAGGGATTGCTCGATTCAGTCACGGCAAAGAATTCTCTAGAATAGGCCAAGCGCATAACTAGCTGTGAGACATCACGTGCTTCAGATGTTTTCGCGAGAAATCCATGACATTCACCATATGGAAGCTCGTGCGCAAAGAAGTCTTGCACTCTTGCATTTCCTTCTCTAAAGTTGCGAAAAGCAGTGTCTTCCAAGATGTCAGCGTAGTTTCTTACTGGATCCACATTTCCAAATAAACCTATTAGCTCCAGCTGGGCGAATGTGAGTTCATGTTTTTCTTTTATGCTGTTGAACAGCTTGAAGTACCAATAAACCTCGGGCATTTGCGGTTTCGGTCTCTTTAAGATCGTTTGAATTGATTTCCAGCTTAGTATTCAACTTGGCTAATATAAAACTCATCGTTTGAAGCAGTGAGCACCGAAACAGGTAGGGTGAGTACTGCTGCCCATAGTGCAATGCTAGTATGACCAGGTCAGTTAGTCCCACAACATTACTGCTGTCAAGGTCAGCATTTGTATTCCATTTTGCGTTGCCGGTTTGGAGCCGTAGGCGTTTGCCAGCAGAACCAAATCGGTGAGGCTGACTTTGAAGTCGCCGTTTAGATCGACTGGAATAGTGACAATTGTCGAACGAGTGCAGTTATTACGCGTGCGCTAACCCGGATGGGAATGATAAGGTAAGAATCAATACTGATATTCGAAAAAGCATTACCCTGGCCCGCGCTGAAATGGTTATGAACACCAAATTCGAGTTTTGGGAAGATGTGGCTCGCGCTAACATCACTAGGAGCTAACAGTGTCTTTGCGTCGCTTAGAAAATGCGGCTTCGAGTTCTTCTGAGCGGGCGGGAGTGGTTTGCGTTTCACTTCAGTTTGAGTTCTTTTGAAGATTGCCATAGTCCATGGATGTTGCATAGAGATACGGCAAGTATGGTTCCTGGCTTACTTGTCTTGAACGAAACTGCCACTGCATGATGCGTGTACACTGTGCTTGTGTTCGGTCCAGTAGCCGAGGCACCGTGAGCGCTGAATTCAAAGTGGCCAATTTGGTAAGGAAATTTCTCGCCGTTCGGGTGGAAAAAAAGCGATATCCAACTTATGTGATGTTCAGTCGTGTTGGGATGAGCAATCTCTTTGCCTACTCCGATTTTGACTTCGAGCATCTCGTCGGCTTTGACCGTTTCGGGGCACTCGATTACTGGCACGTGTTTTTCCTTTTTCCAATCTGCCTCTTGCAACATTTCAGATATTTTTTCCATAATTCTCACCAGGCGTTATCTGATATTATGTTTCTGCATCAATATTAGTTAAGACTTTCGGGATAGGAACTGCAAAGATTTAGGTGTTCAATGAGTGCTTCTTTTGAATTTCGATGAAACCTTTTTGGCTGCTGAAGAGGCCTATAGGTTCAGCGAATTCGCTATGTTCTTCAGCGTTGAGGCTGAATCCCTAAGGTTTGTAATCTCTTCTTCTGTGAAAGGCAGTTTCAGGGTTTCCCTTACGCCGTTTCTGTTTATTATTGTTGGAACGCTGAGACAGATATCATCTACTCCATAGTAGTTTCGGAGCAGGCTTGAAACAGTGAGTATCGCATTCTCGTCTCGAATTATGCTCTCAACGATTCTGGTTAGCCCAAGGCCGATGGCGTAGTACGTTCTTCCCTTGAGCTCGATAATCTTGTACGCTGCGTTCTTCACTTGTTCAAACATTTCATTCATATACGTGTCATCAAAGTCTGGACCGTGAACTGAACTGTATTCTTTCAATCTTGTGCCCGCAACGCTTGCCAAGCTCCAAGCGGGCACTTCGCTGTCTCCATGTTCGCCAATAATATAGGCATGAACGTTCCTTGGATCAACCTTTAAGACTTCTCCAAGCATGTACCGCAAACGTGACGTGTCCAAAATCGTTCCAGAGCCAATCACTCTGCTCGGTGGGAAGCCTGAAAGTTTTAGAGCGACATACGTCATGAGGTCCACAGGGTTCGTTGCGATCAGGAGGATGCCGTCCTTGTTGTGTTCTTTAATTTTCGGGATGATCTGTCTGAAAACCTCAACATTACTTGTGACAAGATCCAGCCTTGTTTGACCTGGTTTTTGAGCGAACCCAGCGCTGATGACGACGATGTCGGCATCCTGGCAGTCTTCGTAATCTCCAGACCAGACTCTTACAGGCCGAACAAATGACACGCCATGGTTCAAGTCCATGGCCTCGCCCTCCGCTCTTTTCTTGTCAGCATCGATGAGAACTATTTCTGAAACCAGCCCATGAATCATAAGCGAATAAGCAAAGGAAGATCCAACAAACCCTGTTCCTACTACAGCAATCTTTGGCGTATGAGAAAATCCAGATGGCAAAAAAATTCCTCAACTACGGATGCTACTGCCGATTGTGAAGATAAAGCTTTGCTGAAGCGATCGTTATGTTGCAGAAGTTTCAGTCAGTGGGCGAAGAGGAAAACGTGGCCCTGACAAAGACTTAATCGTTTTCATCTCTGGCGCGGGTCTGATCTGGTTCTGTCTTTTCCCTGCTTCAGCCAAAAGTTTATAGCTCCTTATGCATGTTGCACTATGCGAAATGACGATTCAGACTTCAAAACTTGTTCACAAGCATTTGTCCGCCATCGTCGGTTTGCTAAATGAAGAATACAGGAACTCGTACGAGATGGTTCCATTCGACGATGAAAGGGTTCTTTCCCAAATTGGGAGACGAGGCTTGAGGATCATTGTGGCGGAAGACGACGGGAAGGTTTTGGGCTTCTTAGCAGTTCGTGTAGAGGAACGTGGAGAAGAGAACATCTACTGGTTAGCCGCCAACGAAGGATACAGCAAAAAAAACATTGCAGACATGCTTGTAAACGAGTTTGAGAAAAATGCTGAGAGCGACACTGTTTCAACAGCAGTCGACGAGGGAAGTCCAAAGATAAAAGAATGGATTAGCAGGGGCTACGTATTGAATCCAGGTTGGCTTCGAATGTCTGCCAAACTGGATAGGCTCAAACCGATTCCAGGGGTCACAGAGGGCATAACGCTTCGGCGCCTACGATCCAGAGAAGAAGAGAAACTGGTCGAAGTGATTAACACTGGTTTCGGCTGGCCAAGATTGGAAGCGGGCATTCTCGCAACATGGAAGTCCGAGGACCCACCGTTCAACGTAGAGTGGGTTCAGGTCGCAGAGGTTAACGACAGAATCGTATCCGCCGTCGTGGCAAGGCCAGACACGGAATACAATAGGTATCTGCATATTCAAAGGGGTTATCTTGGTCCAGCCGCAACTCTTCCCGAATTTCGAAACAAACATCTTGCATCAGCTCTTACTACTCGTGCTATGAATTTTCTCTTCGCAAAAGGCATGACTGCTGTAAGGTTGGGAACGTCGGAGCAAAACGCATCTTCCATGGAACTTCTGAGAAACCTGGGCTTTCGCGTGGATGCAGTTGTAAAAGTCCTACGCAAAGACCTCAACAAAGCCTAAGTGCATCAGCGCGCGCAAAGGCAAGCTACTTAACTTCGAATGGAATAATGGAATTTGACGATAGGAAGAACCATTCGGAACTTGCTGTGGTGAGATATTTGGAAAAGAATCCGGTTATTGAGACCATGCTTGATCACAGGTCTATTAGAAAATACGCAGATCGGATACCTTCGGACGAGATTGTGAAGACAATCGTGAGGGTAGGCCAACAGGCTCCTTTCGCTTCGCAATACTACAGTGTTCTTTTGTCGAGAAACAGAAAGCGAAACCCCTTCAAAGCACCGTTACTATTCACGATTTGCGTTGACTCTCACAAGTTTGAGCTGATAATGGCAAAAAGAGGCTGGAACCCAGTTACAAACGACTTAACACTCCTATTCTTCGGCATCCAAGACGCTGCCTACATGGCGGAAAACATGGTTGTAGCCGCAAGAAGCTTAGGGCTTGGAAGCTGCTTCCTCGGTAGCGCGATGTTTCGAGCGGCGAAAATCGGGGAAGAATACGAGCTTCCAGAGAGAGTATTCCCGCTAGTGCAGTTGACCATGGGTTACCCTGCGGAAGACCCGCCTCCGAGACCGAGATACCCGTTGGAGTTCGTGCTGTTCGAAGACAAGTATCCTAAACTGAACGCAAGAACAGTTTCAAAAGCGATGAAACAGATGGACGAGGGTTACCTAGCCCAGGACTATTACCTGAAAGCAAGAGCCATGATACCCCTTGAGTGTGGTCGAGAAGAAACCTTCACCTACGATGACTACAGTTGGACGGAGCACATATGCAGAAAATGGGGTCAATGGTATCCTCAGCCTAAAGAACTGGTAGAGCAGCTGGAGAAACGCGGGTTCAACATCGCTGGAAAGAAAAAAGCACTTAGGAAATGAAGTCGCGTCGAACATACTAGCTTCAGTAATGCTCCAGCAATGACCGCTAATCGAAGCGTTTAGGGGGACCATATTGGAAAAAAAAGAGAGGCTATTTGGTCTCTTTCTTGCCTGTTTCTTTTGATATTTCTTTGAAGCCGAACATGCCTATGGGCGGCCATCCTGCTTCAGGCATTGACGAGGGGACAAGCATTATCGTGTTCGTGCTGGATTGCTGTCCGATTTCGTAGAGTATGTTCATCCAGCGGAGTCTTAGGGCCTCATGGCTTTTCTCGTAAAGGTTTGCGGCTTCAACCATTTTTTGTGCGGCTTCGAATTCTGCTGTAGCCAACGTGACTCTGGCTCTTCTCTCTCTTTCAGCTTGAGCTTGTCTTGACATCGCGTCCTGTAGAACCTGCGGTATTGCAACGTCTCGGATTTCAACGGACGTGACTTTTATTCCCCATGCCTCTGTCTTTGAATCTATTATGCCTCTTGCGATTAAACCGACTTTTTCTCTTTCGGCAAGCACTTCATCGAAGGTTGCTTGTCCAATGACTTCTCTCAGCGTGGTTTGTGCTGCGAAATCAGTGGCACTTCGGAAATCCTCGGCGCCTAGAACTACTTTTTGCAGGTCTACGGGTTGGAAGTACATCACAGCGTCCACGACTACTGGCACGTTGTCTTTGGTGAGAGTCTGTTCTGTCTTGAAGGAGATCACCTGCAAGCGGGTTGATATTACAAAGGGCACGCGGCTTACGATAGGCGGTACGTAGATTACTCCCGGACCTTTGAGACCCTTATACCGGCCTAATGTAAGCATTGGAGCTCTTTCCCACTCTTTGAGGACTCTTATGCCGCTAAGAAGAATGATCAGCACAATCAGAAGAATGAAGACTTCAATGGCAAGCGTCACTGGGTCCACCTAAAATCACCTCAATCTGGAGAGATTGCAATGCACTTATTAATCTTGCCATGGGAAGAGGTGGCCTAGCTCTGCTTCTTGGTTTGAACAGAACGCTCTACATCAGCTTTTTCGACAACCAGCACAAGGTTCTCTTGGGATTTGACTCTTATCATTTCTCCCTTTTGGATGTCTCCAGAAAGCGATTTGGCCCTCCAGACTATTCCAATGACTCTCACCTCTCCATTCGGCTTCAAATCGGTTACAGCCATGCCGGTCTTGCCGATTATTGCCTCCGGCCCTGTCAGCTTGGAACGGTGTATTATCGGACCTATCATCCACCTGAAGTAGAGGCCTGCGACAACTCCTAACACAACAACCAGGAAGAGTTCAAGCTCCGTGATGTCAGTAATGGGTGAGGGTGAGTAATTCAATCCCTGCGCCAAATAGAAGATGCCGAACGCTCCCACAGCCACTCCGGCCATCATCGCAAAACCGTGTCCCAGCTTGAGTTCGAGCGCAATCAGAACCGCGCCAATCGCCAAAATCACGTAGCCAAGCAGTGAAGCACCAATCACTTCTGCACCTATCAGCCCTGTGGCTAATGCGACTAATCCCGCAATTGTGAGAATAATTGTAGGATGATAGATGTCCAGAACAATAGCTAGCACTCCGAGCAGAATGAGAATTCCATCGAGCGTAGGGTTGCTCAGCGCACTTATGAACTGGTTGTACAAAGTCTCACTCAGAGTGACCTGTTCCGATCCTGAAAGCCCGAGCGTGCTTATCACGTCGCTGAGGGAATTTGCAGACCCATCCACCAAATGGTTAGCCACGGCTTCACTCGCAGAGAAAGCCGTATCATTCTGAACCATGTCGGCAGCGGCCGTAGCGTTTCGTCCCCACTCATTAGCAAGCTCGACCATATACGCTAGCATCGCGGCTTGAGTGTGTTGCTGCTCCAAATCTGTCCCCCCGACGACGATAGGAGTGCTGGGTCCAATTTCTGACCCTGCTCCCATGAAAATCATGTTTGTCGCCATTGCAATGTAGCTTCCTGCTGAAGCTGCCAGACCGTTGCGCACAACGAAGGTGTAACATGGTATGCCCGACTGTTGCGCCCTCGTTATGGAGCTCACTATCGCCGTCATGTCGCTGAGCAGACCTCCAGGCGTGTCCATCTCAAAGATCATCGCAGAAGCATTCTGTTGGATAGCAGAGTTGACGGCACTGTCCACAAACCCTGCGGAACCAGGATCAACTTGCACATCAAAATTGACTATCACGATAGGGCCTAAGACCCTCTGCGCGTTCCCTTTCATAGCCACTCCTAAGCAACCAGCGAGAACAAGGAAGAACAGAACGCAAAGCAGACTAGCCCGTCTTGCTCTCAAACTCGCAGCACCTCCCTTCCAGAGTTGACTGCTAGTTTTCTAATCACCATAATTCCTCATCAAACAACTGCGCAAGACCTGAACAGACCGAATGCATCAGATCGCCCAATCTTTTCCATTTTGGCAGAAGCAGACTGCACATATAAAGCTTAAGGTACTAAAGGCGCAGAATGCGGCAGAGAGGCTTGTCCAAGGGCAGGGCAAGGGTTAATCTCTGGCTGAAGGACGTTGGGCCGAGCGATGATCTGCGAAGGTGGTTTTCCAATGACATGTAGAAATGGGAGGGGTTCAAGAAACAGTATCGCACCGAACTGCAACAAAAACACGGTTTGCTGCTTAAACTCGAGCAGACAGAGAAAGAAAATGGAACGGTGACCCTTCTCTATTCAGCTAGAAGCAAAGAGCATAATTAGGCAGTCGCACTTTTCACCTTTCTCCTCAAAGCATAGAACGAAATTGAGAGCTGCCAGAAATAAACTTCGTCCAAAAGTATGTAGCAGCGAGAGAAGGTCAGATGCAGTCTGGCGAATCACGGGTGTAGCACATGTTGCACGTTTCAATGTTGATGGTTGGATCGAACGTTTTGTGCAGTTCACATAGCAGGCCCTTGGCTCTTATCATCTTGCAGGTCTTGCAGTACATAGGAATCAAGTCTCGCCGTGAGAGCTCATTCTCAGCCAATGCTCGTGTTATGTTGGCAACCTGTTTCTTTACGTCCTCATCGTTTTCAAGGTTGATTGCCTTACCGCGTAGCCTCCTGTGGTAAAGGCTTATAGCAGGTTGGCTGACTCTGAGAATTGCTGCCACTTCTGTCTGCTTCAACCGATACTTTATCATCAGTTCTTTGGCTACCATCGCACGGATAACAGGTAGAACGCATTTCACTGCCACTTCGCATGGCGCAGACATTCACGAGACTTCCGTTGTATAGTTGTCGAAAGGCATAAATATACTTTATTACAATCGTTATATAAATTTGAAGGTGCAAAAACATGAACTGGCGAAATATCGCTCAAATCTCAAAAAACGTTTACTGGGTAGGCTCTAGGGACTGGAATCGAAAACTCTTCGACGCGTTGATACCCCTCCCCAGAGGAACAACCTACAACTCATACCTCGTGGTGGGTGACGAAAAGAAAGCTCTGATCGACACGGTTAACCCGGGCTTCGAAAAGGAACTAGACGAAAAAATACGAAAAGTCACTGATCCCGCGGACATTGACTACGTGATAATGAACCATGCCGAACCCGACCATGCGGGCTCAATCCCCTATATCATGTCAGTGAACAGCAAGGCCAAACTCGTAACCAGCGGGAAAGGCGCTAAGATGGCCCAGACATTCTACAAAGTGCCTGAAAACAGGATAAAAGCCGTGGCTGACGGAGAAACTGTATCGCTTGGCGACAAAACTCTTCGATTCATCGAAGCCCCAATGCTTCACTGGCCCGAAACAATGTTCACCTACATCCCGGAGAACAAGACCTTGTTTCCATGTGACTTCTTCGGTTCCCACGTTGCCGAGGGACTGTACGACGACGAAGTAGAAGATCTGCTGGTGTTTGCCCAGAAATACTTCGGCGAGATAATGATGCCTTTCAGATTTAACGCGCAGAAAGCTATGGAAAAAATAAAAGACTTGCCGATTGAAATCATAGCCCCCAGCCATGGGCCTATCTATAAGAATCCAGAACGGATACTTCAAAGCTACAGGAAATGGTCAAACGGTGAAACCATGAAGAAAGCCGTCATTGTCTATGCGACAATGTGGAACAGCACAGAGAAGATGATAAAGCCGCTGGCGGACACGCTGGCCTCAGAAGGAATCGAACTGGCTTTGCACAACCTCGCCGTGGCTGATATAGGAGACATAGCAAAGGACTTGGTCGACTCGCGAGCCGTCGTGCTGGGCACGCCAACTGTCCTAGGAGGAGCCCATCCACTCGCAGTCTACGCCGCGTATTTGGTAAAAGCTCTAAAACCGCCCACAAAATATGCAGTCGTCCTCAGCTCTTATGGCTGGGCAGGAGGAGCAATAAAACATGTGCAAGAAACGCTTGGACCGACCAAAATGGAAATAGTTGGAGCAATGGAAGTCAACGGTCCTCCCACTGAAAACGACATCGACAAAATAGTCGAATTCGGCAAGACACTTGCACAGAAGATCAAAGAAGAAAACTAGTCGACCCAAATTCTATAATCTTGAAACCGAGAATCTGATGTCAGAAGGGTTGCAAAAATGGCCAAGGAGAGCACGAACAAGAAGAAGATGTTGAAAGAAGTAATCAAGGAATTGCATGGTGGAGCATCACCAAAGGAAGTCAAAGAGAAATTCAAGGAAGTCCTCAAGGGCACGAAACCAGAGGACATCGCCAAAATAGAACAGGAACTAGTCAAGGAAGGAATGCCCAGAGAGGAACTCCAGAAACTATGCGACGTTCACCTCGCCGTCTTTGGCGAGGAGGTGCAAGACCAGGAACTGCACATACCATCAGGTCATCCAATCAGCATCCTGATCGAAGAACACAGAGTAATGCTCGAACGAGCTGAAAGACTTGGAACCCTCGTAAAAATGGTTGAAGAAGCATGCGATTCAGTTTACGTCGGCGACGTGCTAACCGAACTGCAGAGAATAGTCAAAGACTTTCAAGATTCGGAGAAGCACTATCTGCGTGAGGAAAACGTGCTTTTTCCAACGATGGAGAAACACGGGGTCACTGAGCCTCCCGCCATAATGTGGATGGAACACAACAGGATAAGAGAGGTTAAGAAGAAAGTGCATGACTTGGTTGAAGGATGGAACGGCAGACTATACTCAGATTTCAAGGAGCAATTGAGCGAGGCTGCAGGTCCTTTATGCAGCGTTCTCCCAGATCACTTCTTCAAGGAGAACAACATACTCTTTCCCACAGCTCTCCAAGTTATCACGGACAAAGAATGGGAAGACATTAGAAAAGAATTTGACGAGATCGGATACGCTGATTTCACGCCCAAGAATGCCTTAGCAGCTTTTCACGCGCCTAAAACACAGTCTGAACCAGCAGGACATTCGTCTGGCACACTTCAGTTTGAGACCGGAAGCCTCTCGAAAGAGGAAGTTGAAGCCATATTGGACACTTTGCCGGTGGACATCTCCTTCATTGATAAGGATGACCGCGTCAAATACTTCAACAAAGCCGAAAAAAGAATATTCGTTAGAACAAAAGCAGTTATCGGCAGAAGCGTACAGCTCTGCCACCCCCAGAAGAGCATCCACATAGTCAATAAGATTGTCGAAGCCTTCACGAACGGCGAAAAAGACACAGCTGAATTTTGGATAACGATGAACAACCGGTTAATTCACATAAGATACTTTGCAGTGAGAGACAAGAACGGGAAATACCTTGGGACAATGGAAGTCACGCAGGATCTGACTGACATAAGGAAGATTAAAGGACAGAAAAGGCTCCTGGACTGGAAAGAATAGGGCCGTTCAACCTGGGAATAGTTTGTGCCAGCCAACCGTAAGAACGTTGGCGACTGACTCTGAACCAATGGTTAGAAACGATAGGAAAGGTTTTTAGTCAAGTTGTGATATGAGAGACTGCAAATAGTTAGGATATGCTGTGAGGATGAAATGAATGTCAATGTTTGCAGCACCAGGCGCATACGACCGTGCAATAACTGTTTTTTCACCTGATGGGCGTCTCTTTCAAGTTGAATATGCAATGGAACTGGTCAACCGTGGAGCAACAATTCTGGCGATACGGTGCTCAGAAGGAGTCGTTCTTGGAGCCGAAGAAACTGTTGATCCGCTGGAAGAAACGGAGTATTCATGGAAAATCTTCAGGATAGACGATCACGTTGGCGTAGCCATCGTTGGCTTGAGTTCGGACGCACGCATACTAATAGATCAAGCGCGAGTTATGGCCCAATCTAACAAGCTAACGTATGACGAACCGATAGATGTCGAAGTTGTAACGAAGAGAATATGCGACATAAAGCAGCTCTACACCCAGCACGCGGGGGTAAGACCCTTCGGCGTTTCGATGGTGTTTGCCGGCGTGGACAAGACGGGAAGCCGCGTGTTTGGAACCCACCCGAGCGGAACCTATAGAGGCTACAAAGCCAGAGCAGAAGGCGCCGGAAGAGAGACAGTGTTCAACATAGTGAAAGAAGAACATAAAGAAGAGAAGAGTCTCAAAGAAACCACGAAGCTCGCAGTAAAATGCTTGGCAAAAGCCCTAGAAGCCCGACAACTGCCGACAAGAATCAAAGTAGCAGTCGTGTCGACAGAAACAAAAAAGATGGAAATGCTAGCCGACGAAGAGATAGACAGCATCCTGAAAGAGCTAGGCGTGGGCAAGTGACACACTGATGAGTGATAAGTACACCATTGCGCGCATCACAAAAGACAACGAACACTTTGAAATACTCGTCAAACCTCAAAAAGCCCTAGATTTTCGCATGGGAAAAACGGCTTCGATTTCTGATGTTCTAGCCGCTGAAACGATATTCTCCGACGCGAATAAAGGTACGAAGCCTTCAGAGGAAAGCATGCGGAAGGCTTTCGGCACAACCGATTCGCTGAAAATAGCTGAGACCATACTCACGAAGGGAACGTTGCAACTTACGACCGAACAACGCAGGAAGATGACTGATGACAAGAGAAGACAGATAGTGGATTTCATTGCAAGACAAAGCGTTGACCCCAAGACCAACCTCCCTCATCCCCCGACGAGAATAGAAAACGCCATGGAACAAGTACGCTACTCAATAGACCCTTTCAAGCCCGTTGAGGAACAGGCTAAAGAAATAATCAAGCTCTTACGTCCAATCCTGCCCCTAAAAATGGAGCAGATGACAGTGGGCGTGACGATACCTGCAGAGTATTCTGTAAGGACATACGGAACAATCAAGGGCTTCGGAACGATAAAACGTGAGGAATGGCGTGCAAACGGTTCGTGGTACGGAGTTCTGGAAATGCCCGCGGGAGTCTACGCGCCGTTCCTGGACAAACTAGGAGAAATAACCAAGGGAACCGGCGAAGCAAAGGTTAACCCCTAACAAGAAGTTTAAATGACTGAAAAGGAGTGATTTTATGCCGATATTTCTGGAAAAAAGACAGCTTGTAACGCCTGGCGATCTAATCGCGGAAGGCGAATACATAGCTGGCGAAAACACATACATGGAAAAAAATAAGATTTACGCTTCAAGAGTTGGAATAGTCGAGTACGAAACCAAAAAGTTGGATGTCGTCGCCCTGAAATCCTTTTACGTGCCAAGAATGGAAGACACGGTAATAGGAACCATCACGGAAGTGGGGTTCAGCGGGTGGATGGTGGACATAAACTCGCCGTATCCAGCACTTCTAAGGGCTTCAGACGTACTGAGTAGATCGTTCAGGCCACAAAAAGACGATTTACCTCAGGTTCTGGATGTGGGAGACCTTGTCGTTGCCAAAATAGTCTCCTATGACAGGACACATGACCCGCAGCTGACAGTTGCAGAACCAGGCCTAGGAAAGATAACGCGTGGGCAGATAGTGAAGGTCACACCGACAAAAATCCCTCGCGTAATAGGCAGGAAAGGTTCAATGATATCCATGATAAAGCAGGAGACCGGCTGCAACATAATACTCGGCGTCAACGGAGTCGTGCTGATTACAGGGAAAGCTCTTGAAGACGAGCAGTTGGCGATGAGGGCGATTCTCCAAATAGAAGAAGAATCCCATACGACAGGTCTCACAGACCGTATAACCAAGATGCTTAAAGAAGCAAAATCTGGAAAGGAGGAAAAGAAAGATGAATGATAAACCGGAAAAGTTAATCGATAAGAAAGGCATCAGACTCGACGGAAGAAAGTTGGATGAGTTAAGATCCGTCAAGCTTGAAGTAGGTGTGATTTCAAATGCCGATGGCTCGGCCTACGTTGAGCACGGGAAGAACAAGATTCTGGTAGGAGTTTACGGGCCTAGGGAAGTGCACCCGAAACACTTGGCGCTCTCAGATCGGACAGTTCTCAAATGCCGTTATCATATGGCGCCGTTCTCGGTTCAAGAACGCAAGTCACCAGCACCGTCGAGAAGAGAAATCGAGCTTTCAAAGGTGATAAGGGAATCACTTGAACCGGCTATTTTCATGGAGTACTACCCCCGAACGATGATAGACGTCTTCATTGAAGTGTTGCAAGCTGACGGTGGAACGAGATGCGCCAGCATTACAGCAGCTGCCTTGGCCTTGGCGGACTCTGGCATACCCATGCGAGACCTCGTTGTCGCATGCGCAGCAGGCAAAGTGGAAGACAAAGTCGTGTTAGATCTGATGGACACTGAAGACAAATTAGGCAGCGCTGACGTCCCAGTGGCTCTAATGCCCAACCTGAACGCCGTCACTCTGCTGCAGATGGATGGACTGCTGTCAACAGACGAGTTTGAAAGTGCTGTAAACATGGCCCTCAAAGGGTGCATGCAAATCTACGCTCTTCAGAAAGAAGCGTTGAGAACTAAGTATGTTAGCATCAAGGAGGAAAACAAAGAGGAGGCTGAAGAATAATGGTTCAAGTAATCACAAAGGTGAAACAGAAACAGATCGCCGAGCTTATCGAAAAAGGAAAACGCTTGGATGGAAGAGGACTGACGGAATACCGTGAAATGAAAATCGAGCAGGGCATAATCGAACGAGCTGAAGGTTCAGCGAGAGTGCTTCTCGGAAAAACCGAGGTCGTCGTAGGGATAAAAATAGAAATGGGCGAACCGTTCCAGGACACTCCAAACGACGGTGTTCTAACCGTAAACGCGGAACTTGTTCCCCTAGCATCTCCAAGCTTTGAACCTGGGCCACCCGATGAGAGTTCGATAGAACTTGCAAGAATAGTTGACAGGGGAATCAGAGAGTCCAAAGCCATTGACACCGAGAGACTCTGCATCACACCCGGCAAGAAAGTCTTTGTTGTCTTTGTAGACGTCTACGTGCTGAATCATGATGGAAACTTGATAGACGCATCGGCGCTTGCTGCGATGGCTGCACTGCTCAACACGAAAATGGGCAAATACGAAGTCGAAGACGGAGAAGTCACGATGAAGCCTGGCTACGAGCCGCTGCCGCTACAGAAACATCCGATAACAGTTACCTGCGCGAAGATAGGCGGCAGAATAGTGGTTGACCCGTGGCTGGACGAAGAACAGGTGATGGATGCGCGGATTTCAATAGCCTTCGATGACGACGACAACATATGTGCTATCCAGAAAGGTGGAGCAGGATACTTTGAACCGAAGGAATTGTTTGAGGCAGCGAGGATAGCCAAAGAAAAGGCCAAAGAAATACGGAAAAAGCTGAATTGGTGAACACGCAATGGGTAGAACCAAGAAAGTCGGACCTACACGTGGACTCGGTCCACGGTACGGCTCAACCGTCAGAAAACGGTACATCAAGATAATGCAGGAAATGAAGAAGCTGCACAGATGCCCGCAGTGCGGCTTCCTAAGAGTGAAAAGAGAAAGCGTCGGGATATGGAAGTGCGGAAAATGCAGCTACACCTACACCGGCGGAGCCTATACACCTATAACTAAGCTTGGAATAGTGGCAAAACGTTCAGTCAAAGGCACACAAGTGGAAGAAACGCTGAAGACAGTGGAAGAGGAAAGTGACTAGTCTCCTAAATCCGCAATTTTGTAGCCTAATATCAACCTAACGTTTTGGATAATGCTCAGATGCAAGCGAGAGCGACAATACGCATTAAACTGCCTTCAGAACAGAAACTGGAGACTATTCTTAAATCTTTAGAACCTGAAGTGTCCAGTTCAACAGGCGCGCGTTTTCGGGCAAGTGTCGTGAAAGAGCACGATTGCCTAATCATGAAAATCGAAGCCAAAGACACCGTTGCACTTCGCGCTTCGCTTAACACGTATTTGAGATGGATAAGCGCGATTCTGAACGTGTTTCAAACGATTGAAAAGCAACGTGAGCGAACGACGATGAGCCCACGCTGTGAACAATAGCCTCAATCTCTTGCTTCCGAGAGTCTGAGAAAATGTTAATTAATAGCTCAGCTTATTGCTGTGCAGATGGAAGGATAATGTTGAGTGACGAGATTTCGCAGCTTCCGCCGCCGGTTCAAGAACGTTTGCTCAGACTTCAGCAACTCCAGCAAACACTTCAATCCGTTTTGGGGCAGAAGCAGCAGGT
Source organism: Candidatus Bathyarchaeota archaeon (assembly GCA_963838505.1). Taxonomy (GTDB): domain Archaea; phylum Thermoproteota; class Bathyarchaeia; order Bathyarchaeales; family Bathycorpusculaceae; genus JBEKCD01. The sequence continues at coordinate 10,530 of CAWIRG010000006.1, read as the reverse complement.
AGAGCTTGAAGTAACTGAGATTGATCAAGCATCAAATGAACTGCAAAAACTGACCGACGACGCGGTGATATATAAGGCTGCGGGTTCCCTGTTGATGAGGTCTGAACGGACTAAAGTGATAACTGAGCTAACCGAAAGAAAGGAACTGCTCAACACACGGGCCACGATTCTGGCAAAGCAAGAAGAGCGTCTACGCGGCCAACTGAAAGACGTGCAAACGAAGCTCCAACAAGACCTGAACCAAGTTTCTCCGCCCACCTAGCTGGCCACCGTCTCCGGGTGGAACTTATGGAAGAGCTAGGAACACCCGAGTTGACCGTCAATCAGATTGAAGAGCTATGTCTTATCACGGAAAAAACAGCCAGAGAGCACGTTATGTCAACGGTGGCATCAAAGAATATAGACTCACTGAATGGAAGCGTCGAAGCAATAAGCACAAAACAGTTAGTGCTTGAGGTTGACGGGGGCGTCTCATTGTTTCCTTCAGTGAAGAGTTTCAACCTGCAGAAACTTGTCGACGAAGCCGTTAAAGAGGCGTTTTCTTCTGTTGAAAAGCAATTGAGGCGACTGGCCTGTCGTTCACAGAAATAACTACACTTTTGGAAGCGGTTGACGCCAAACTCGTTGTTCTACTGTGTCACCACAATGCCGACCCAGACGCAGTTTGCTCGGCCTATGCCCTTGCAAGCTTACTAAAACAGTTGAGGCCTCAAACCGAGTTTGAAATCGGAGCTGCCCAAGGAATAAGCCGACTCTCAAAGCATCTTCTTGAGCACTTGCCAGTAGAAGTAAAAATGCAGCCGAACGTGGAAAAGGCAAACGTGATCAGTGTTGCTCGACACGAACACCATCCAACAGCTGGATGGTTTAGCTGAGCAGGTCAAAAGTTCGAAGGCTCCGATCATCGTGGTCGATCATCACATCAGCCACCCTGAAACCCAGGGGTTGGCAAGAGTTTCCATAACAGACGAGAAGGCGTCATCAACCTGCGAGATCGTCTACGACTTCTACAGACAGAAAGGGATAGCGCCCGGCGAGAACGAGGCTAAGGCTCTTTTCTTGGGCACAGCTTTCGACACGCGACATTTCGTGTTGGCCAGCTCCACTACGTTGAAGAACGTGGCAGGTCTCATTGACGCAGGCGTGAATGCACAGGAAGCCTTGTCCATGCTCTCGTTGCCCATGGATCTGTCTGAACGCGTGGCAAGGCTCAAGGCTTCCAAGAGGATTAGACTCTTCAGGGTGGGTGAATGGATAATTGCCCTTTCACACGTCAGCGCCTACCAAGCTTCGGCCGCAAGAGCTATGATTGAACTGGGGGCTCACGTTGCAGCCGTCGCCGGCGAAAAAGACGGAGGCTTGGAGATAAGCCTGCGCAGTTCGCTTGAATTTAATAAGAAATCGGGCGTTCACCTTGGAAAGGATGTTGCTAAGCAGCTGGGCGAATATCTTCACGGTATGGGAGGGGGGCACGCCACAGCAGCAGGAGTCAACGGGCAAGGCGATGTGAATATCGGACTTAAACGATGTCTATGGATTTTGAAGGAAAAACTGGCTAACCATAATTAGGTAGTTACTCTTAAATGAGCGATCAGCTCGCATCAACTAGGCAGGCATTGTTTGGATGTCAATAATCGAAACCGCAAACTTGGCTTACACCTACCCCGGTGGGACGAAGCAGTCAATCGGCGACGTTTCCATAAGAATAGAGAAGGGTGAATTTGCCTTAATTACGGGCCCGAGCGGATGCGGAAAAACAACCCTTTGTCGATGCTTCAACGGGTTGATTCCGCACTTTTATCAGGGTGAAATGAAGGGCAGCGTGACAGTTGCAGGGTTGGATGTGAGCAAACACCCAACGTATGAGCTGGCGCAGCACGTGGGGCTAGTCTTTCAAAACCCAGAAAACCAACTCTTCGCGCTTTCTGTGGAAAAGGACGTGGCCTTTGGACTTGAAAACCTGGGGGTCCCAAGGGAAGAAATGCGCAGAACTGTGGATTGGGCATTGCGGTTAGCCGACATTTATGATCTGAGGGAAAGAGCGCCGCATGAGCTTTCGGGTGGTCAACAGCAACGCGTGGCAATAGCTTCCGTGCTTGCGATGAAGCCTCAAGTCATTGTTTTGGATGAACCCACGTCTTTCCTTGATCCGCTTAGTGCAAAAAGAATTTTCGAGGTAATTCATGGGTTGAATAGAAACCTCGGAATCACCGTCGTCCTCGTCGAACACAGACTCGACCTGACAGCCAAGTACGCAGATCACATAATAGTGATGGATCAAGGAAAAGTGCTTCTGGATGGTGATCCTCACAGGATACTGGGGTCTGAAGAAACCCGTCTCGTTGGAGTCGGCATTCCTAAAGCAACAAGACTTTACCAGATACTCGTGAAAAACGGTGCAAAACTGCGCGACATGGTTCCGCTGTCTTCCCATGAAATGGCAGCCTTGATCAAGGAGGAAGTAATCGGTCATTGATAGAAACCAGAAACATTTCTTTTACCTATCCCAACGATGTGGAAGCACTGAAAGGAATAAGCCTGACGATCAAAAATGGCGAGTCAGTCGCAATAATGGGACAGAATGGGGCTGGAAAAACAACACTTGTAAAGCAATTCAACGGTCTCCTGAAGCCGGCCAGAGGCCAAGTGTTCGTGGACGGAGTTGACACGACAAAGGTCAGCGTCGCAACTCTTTCCAGAAACGTTGGATTCGTATTTCAAAATCCTGACAATCAACTTTTCAGCGAGACAGTAGAGGCAGAAATAGCCTTTGCGCTGAAGAACTTCAACTTCAACGAGGAAACCACCGAAAAAAGAATAACTTGGGCGCTAAACCTCCTAGGGTTAACGCAGTACAGAAAAACCTCCCCATTTCTGCTTAGCGGAGGAGAACGGAAACGTGTGGCTTTGGCTTCAGTGCTAGCATGGGATCCAGGGACTTTGATACTGGATGAGCCGACAATAGGCCAGGACTATGAACAAAAGGAAAAGCTCCGGCAGTTCATTGTGCAAATGCGGGCTCAAGAAAAAACCGTCATCATCGTCACACACGACGTTGAATTTGTAGCTGAATGCAACCCCAGGGTCTTGTTGATGCGCGAGGGAAAAATCATAGCTGACGGCCAAGCCAAAACGATCCTCACAGATGAGAATGTACTAGAGCAAGCGTCAATCGTGCCTCCGCAGATAGCCCAAATATTCATCGAACTGCGTGACCTCAACGTTCCACGAGACATCATCGACATCTATGATGCACAGAAAATCCTGCTAGAACTGCTGGAGAAACATGGCAAATGAGTGTCTTCAACGGTCTCAAGTTTCGCAAAGTCTACTCGCCAATACACAATCTAGACCCGAGAATCAAGTTCTTCTATGTATGTGCAATCTTTGTGGTTGCAATTGTCTTCTGGGAACTCCTGCCTCTGATGTCGCTTTTTCTTATCCAAATTCCATTCGTCCTATTGGCAGGCGTCAAACGCGAATGGCTCCGTTCAATGCGTGGGGCAGCATTCCTGGCAACCATAATCTTCCTGACCAATCTAGTCTTCAATTTCCTCGGCAACAACTATACAGTCACCCCCAAGGCCCTAGAAAATGCAACAGCTCTGACCTTGCGGTTCGTCGTCCTCGTAGAATCATTCTCAATATTCTTTCTCACAACATCACCGGACCATCTGGGCCTCGCCTTAGAACAGACACATGTGCCATACGAATTTGTCTTTGCCTTCACGACAGCAGTACGGTTTGTTCCAGTATTAGCAGAAGAGGCTGAGACGATTATGGACGCCCAGAAAGCCAGAGGACTGGAACTCGAGAAAGGAAACTTTCTGAAGAGAATCAGAAACTACATTCCAATCCTTATCCCCTTGATTGTAAGTGCAATCAGAAGAAGCTTGGAACTAGCCGAAGCCATGGAGTCCCGTGCTTGGGGAGCCACCAAGAAACGCACGAACCTGTATTCCCTGCGAATGCACAAAGGTGACGCAATCATGATAGCCATAACGCTTGCGATCCTAGCATTCGCGATTTACGTTCGGTTGTACGTCGCGATTCCTTCAGTCGGCAGCCTCTTGACGCGCTTCTTCTAGAATAGCGTGCGTGCTTGTCTCTAGCGTGCGCGGGCAATTGGGTTGATTGCCACAGATACGTGTGATCGAAATTCCAGAAAAAAGAGGGAAGTTCAGCTGTTGGGAATTATGTTGAAGGGAAGCACTGCGTATGCACTTGCGCCCGTTGCGTTTGTTATTTCGTAGCCGACCATTACCTCGATGCTAAAGCTCGTGCCATTGAACATCTTGCTTTCCAAGATGTTTGCCGTGATATTTCCTCCCGGGCTGGAGAACGAAGAGTTGAATAGTTCGGTTCTGCCAATAACTCCGTTGTCTACACTCCAGAATCGGGGCAGTAGGACTCTGACCTCAGCCGGGCCCGTGTCTAGTATCAGCATGCCTTTGAACTCAGATACCACGGTCCCATTGACTGTTGTGATGGTGGCATTCTCTAGGAACTTCTTTGCCCAAGGATGAGCACCGTTCATTCCCGTGTATTTACAGTTTGTCTGAACATGAGTAGCGTTGTCTGCAATGTACATTGAAGCAGTTTTTCCATTGTTGGATGTTGAACCGTTTTGTGACGTTGCGTATGTCAAAACGATGGCTCCAAAGGCCAAGAACAACGTTGCAACAGCTGCTGCTATCTTCAAATTTCTTTTCATTTTTATCCCTGAACAAGACGGAACCCGAGCGCAGCTTATAAGGCGCGTTCATGATTCGTATGAACGATTCGTCCATGCCAAACAGGTCATTAGAATTTTGGGTTGTGTATCGGGTGATATAGGTTAATGAGGAGGTAAGGTGACATGTCTTTCTTGAGAGAGTCTGTTGTGAGTAGACGTAGAAAGTTTGACAGGCTCGAATGCCAGAATTGCATCTACAAAGCGGGCACGTACTGTTGGAGACAGTGTCCGTACAACCTTTGGAGAAGAGATGAGTACTGAAAAGAACGGCGGACGATATCTGCAAGTGTGCGCTTTGGAGAGGATTAGAGCGTGTATTGTTCTAAATACGTTGGCGCACTCACGTTCCATCCGCCCTTGGAATCCAAGTAGCTTTCTAGACTCTCCATAGGTTCCATTTCGCCATGTGTTAGGAAAATGCGCTTGGGCGGGGATTTGAAACTGTTAAGCCAGCGCTGCAAGTCGTTCATACCGGCGTGTCCTGAGAACCCGTCGATTTTCTCAATCCTAATGCGCACGGGATACTGCTGTCCAAGGATTCTCACAGGAGAGGCACCGTCTAAAATCTGGCGTCCTAACGTTCCCGCCGCTTGGTATCCGACGAAGAGAAGTGCGGATTCTGGCCGAGTAGTTTCTCTTGCCAGGTGATGTTTGATTCGTCCGCCTGTGATCATTCCTGAGCCTGCCATTATGATTACTGAGCCGGTAATCAGGTTGATGGCTTTTGACGCTTCTATGGTTTCAGCGGTTTTCAGCCCGGGAAAGTCGAACGGGGATTCATCCTCCTTGACGAGATCCGTCGTCCATCTGTCGAAATATGTTTTGAACTGTTCAAAAACCTTTGTTATTTCGATTGCCATGGGGCTGTCCAGAAAAGTTACGACATACGGGATTTTTTTCTCTCGCGCCAGACGGTTGAAGTGATATAATAGTTCTTGGGCGCGTTCTATCGCGAAGGTTGGGATGAGGATGTTTCCTCCAGCGTTTATGGTGTCTTTCACGACGCTTGAGAGTTTGTCGTCTATGTCTTGGAGGTTATCGTGGTTGCGGTTTCCGTAAGTGGATTCCATGACCACATAATCCGCCTTTTCGAAGACTGAGGGGTTGCCGAGGAGAGGTTTGTCCCACTGGCCGATGTCTCCGGTGAATATGATGTTCTGCGAGCCGTTGTCGTCTTGAACGATGACCTCGATCATGGCTGAGCCTAGAATGTGGCCGGCATCGTGGAAACGAACCTGTACGTGATCGTTTAAAGACACGGGTTCTTCGTAAGCAACTTCCTTCAGAAGAGAAAAACACTTCTCCGCATCCTGAACAGTATACAAAGGGATTTCAGGGTGTGGTCCCCTGCGACCTTCTTCGAAGTGACGACTTTTTTTGAAAGCGGCATCTTCCTCCCCCATTCGGGCAGAATCCAGAACCACTATCGGAAACAACGCTTTCGACGCGGATGTCAGCAGAATGTTTCCAGCGAAACCTTCTTTGACCAGTTTAGGAATGAGCCCACAGTGGTCGAGGTGAATGTGAGTGAGAAGTAGACAATCTACTTGATTCGGAGCAAAGGGGAAAGCTTCCCAGTTTCTATATTCATAGTCTCTTCCTTGGAATAGGCCGCAATCTACGAGGATACTTCAATCCACCAGCATCAAGAAGGTAGCATGAGCCCGTAACTTCGCGCGTTGCACCTAAGAATTTTATTATCACAAGCCTCTCACTATGCCTTATCAAGTCCTCTTCCTGCCCTATCAGTTCTTCGGATGCGCGCGCACGGGCAAACACCTGCGATTCTTGGGTTTGTGACAATACATATTACTTTTGACATTACAAAAAAATGAACTGAGTCAACTCTGAACGGCACTCCAGACTGTTTTTCTTCATGATTTGTTACAATTCACATTGCTTCTGACGTTACAAGTGAAAAAGGGGGGTCGACTTTGCTAGGCTATGATGCGAATAGGTTTCAGTATACTTGAATTAGTAGCGCGCTTCTGGGCTTTTCTAAGCAGCAGAACAAGCTGTTCTAATAATGGTACGAGCCTGTCTTGCGGGTTTTCTGGTTTGTTCTAAAACGTAGAACTATGTTTCACGATTCTAACATAACCTTTGACCAAATATGAGGAGACGCAAGGCTGCTGTCATCGTGTCGATATGTTCTGTTGCCGTGGTTCTTAGCTTGTTGTTTCTTTACGTCTCAGAGTTTCCACTCTTCCATAAGTCAGGCGTTATGACCGTTGGGCAGCTGAACACTGGCATAAATTATTGGCGCAACTTCTACGTGGGCAGAACCGTGACAGTAAGAGGAACATTGGAGCCTTTAGAGAGTTTATAGCTTGTGGGAACCCTACGACAGCTTGCTTAAGGATGATATTTGAACGGAACTGGACTCTTAGCCGTGAATCTGAACTGGACCAAATACTCTTCGTTGAGAGGCTGGGACGTGATGGTCAAAGGAGAAATCTTGGATGACGGCCATCACGTTTACATCGAAGCAGAATACGTAGTTCCTGCTCTACTAGATGCCTTCTGAACTATATCCTATTTGAAGGATTTCTGCTGACCAGTTCATTCCGTTCCAGACGGATTGCAGAGGGCTCTCAAAAACGGGACGTTAACAAATTGAAGCGCGCGCGCCATGATTATCAGAGCGAGTATTACGCAGACACTGGAGTTGCCGCGCATAAGGAGTGAGAGGTGGCCGATCCATGGAATGCGAAAAACAACCTTGCCGACCACGAGGCTGACGGGCACTTTTCCATTTTGTTTTCCTTCAGGGTCAAATGGGGGTCCAGGCGCGCTGTTTCCATCGCCTTGAGTTATGACGGTTGTGTTGTCATACCATCTGATGGCTCTGTGAACTATCAGGTCACTTTCAGGACTTGTCCTGAACACAAGTATGTCGCCGGACCTGCCGCTTTGGTTGAAGGGTGCCGCATAAATGTCTTGTGGGCTGACTGCTTGAACTATGATCAAATCTCCTGTGTGCAGTGTTCGGCTGAATGGATTAGACCATCCGTCGTCAGGCTGTACGGTAGACATGCTTCCTGAAGCCACAGCCAACATCGGATAGTCTGTGCCCATCGCATATCTCAAACCGAACCAGAAACTGAACACGACCACAACGATCAAAACAATCATTACAATTGTCTGAAAATACTCTTTCTTCCAGAGCTGCCTAAGTCTTGAGGCTGCCAATAATATGACTTCTCCTCTAATACTCTGGGTAGGATCAACTTCATGCTACTTTAAAACTTGATGCTCCGATACCCTGATTGCATTGAAAGAAGCGGAGTGAGTGCAGACGAGAACGCACGCTAAGGAATCCCTGAAATACTTTCTACGTAATGGCATCGGGAAAGATCGTTTGGAGCGCGCGCTTCACGGAAACTTAAACGAGCAAAACCTCATATGCTACGAATAAAAACTTCACACGTTTATCTCCCGTCGCGCGCTAGGCTGTTGCTAAATCGAATTGTTCGTGTCAATTTCCAAGTGGCGTTTAGGCATGAGGGTGTTTTCTTCACTCTTACGTGCTAGGTCATGGTGTTTGTCCAAGCCGGAGAATTGCAGAACAGGTTTGTGTGAATCCCGCGAATTTAGCAACACGCTGGCGCGCCTATTTAGAAGCAGAAGAATCACACGCACGCTGCCAGTCCTCTTCCTCTTCGAAGTTTTCGTCCTCGTTCAATTCAGTTTCTTCGTCAGGTTCGTCGAACAAACCCTCACCTCCAATGCTTTCTCTCTAAGCTGCGTGGGGCGTGATACATAAAGATTTTCTGTAATAATGGGCGCGGGCGTCTGTTGATATCTGATTCAGACTCTATAAGCCTAGACTTTATGACTTATGATGCACTTTGTTTATAAGTATCGGTATGAAGGGTAGGTGTAGCGTGTAAGAAGTGATTTTGCACAGCAACCATAAAAGGAGTTGAAATAGTTGACGTATGAGAGAAAAGAGATGCACAAGGCAGTTTGCGCTGAATGCAAAAAGGAATGTGAAGTTCCATTCAAGCCTGATGGTAGCAGACCTGTATACTGCCGAGAGTGTTACTCGAAGAGAGCACCTCCTAGAAGAAATCAATTTTAGATTAAGCCAACGACTCTAATCTGAGATTGGCTTTCTCCTAGCTTCTATATTCTTTTTTCAAATCACTTGGGTGGATATTGTTCTTTCACATTAGTGTACATAAGCTCTAGACCTGTAAGCACCATGTGTCTACTGTTTGTTCAAGAATCAAGGAAGTTCTCGCGCGCGTGTACGCGGTACCTTGTGCGGTACCTTAGCGCGCGCGTTGGATAGTGAAGCACTGAATAAATGCAGAGCACTAGAATTATTAGAGTAATAGCAAGAAATCCAAAATAATTGAATCCATTATGAACTGTAAGAAATGCTACCACAATGTCAGCGAACAGGAAGGCAAAAAATATCAGAACTCTCATGACCCATGCTTGTGCTATAACTCTCACCGCTTCGTAGTTGTTTTTCGAGTTTACTATTCTGTTGCTGTGCAGATCAACGATTTCTGTCGCGACTCAAGCTTTGTCAAATCTTCGTAAGAAGACTCAAGGCTTCGCAAGTTCTCTGTGAAGCGCGCGCTGAACAGTCTTTTTCTTCGCTCTTTTTTCATTATTTCGTCATATGAACATCCCGCTCATATTGGTCTCGTCACCTGCGCGCTTGAGAACCATGATGAATAACGCTGCATCGATGGGTCATTCTGTTTTTTTCACGCGCCACAGATTGTAGGCATCGTCAATTGCCGTTTTCAGCGTCAAATAGCCTTTGTTAGGAGGAACGGTTCCTGGCAACTTCTGCAGGACCCTATTCTTCAAGTCATGAAGCTGCAAAGTTTCGAAGAAAGAAACATTACTCAACCTCGTCAAAGAGTTACTTTCTTGACCTATGACTGATCCGCCGAAATCGTCAAAAGGCAAAATCCAATAGTCTGCCATGTTCTCGCTGTAGAAAATCAGTTTCTCACTTGTAACCAAGAAACGCCTCTTTAGATTTGGCCATCTCTGTTCGAAGAGGTGGGGGAAGTGAAGCCGGATTATCCGGCGTACCAGGCGGGCCTGCAAAAAGGCGATCGCATCCTGGAGGTCAACGGGGCTCCCGTCAAGCGCTGGGAAGACCTGGCGCAGGTCATTCATGATAGTGACGGTCGTCCGCTGTCTTTGAAAGTGGAGGGAGCCCAAGAAAATTTCCAGGTTTCCGTCACGCCCCAAGTCTCCACCCAGAAGAACATTTTTGGCGATGAAGTGCGCGTCGGCCTGATCGGGATTTCCCCATCGGGGAGTTTCTTTGTCGAGCGATTCGATCCCTTTACCGCCACCTATCGGGCGGTCGTCCCGTGCTGGCGGATCACCGAGTTGACGGCCATCAGCATCGTCAAAATCTTTGAGGGAAAGGTCTCGGCCAAAACCATCGGCGGCCCCATTCTCATCGCTCAACTGGCCGGGCAGCAGGCCAAGGCGGGGGTCCTCGGCCTGGTCTTCTTCATGGCCGTGATCAGCATCAACCTGGTGATCCTGAACGTGCTGCCTATCCCGGTCCTGGATGGATGGCACATGCTGATCTTCTTGGTGAGGGGATCACGGGCAAGCCGGTCAGCTTTTGAAACTCCGCGAAAGGGCTCAACAGGTCGGCGTCTTTATCATTATTCTGATCATGCTCCTGGTCTTCTACAACGACCTCTCCCGCATCATGGGGGCCCAGTAGAAAAGATGCTCCTCCTGGCCTTGGAAACCTCCACAATGACGGGCAGTGTGGCCCTCGTGGAAGCCCCGCCTCAGGAGGA
>CAWIRG010000005.1:0-59792 GCA_963838505.1 Candidatus Bathyarchaeota archaeon | reverse complement strand
ACGTATATGTTGACGTGTTCACGAATTTTCTCGCGCGCCAGTATCGCCTGTTTTAAAGTCACCATGCATCCGACTCTGCAGCAGTATTCGTTGAACCGTTTGTCACGTGAACCGACGCATTGGATGAAGACGATGCTTTTCGGAGTCTTTCCATCCTTGGGGGAAATTATCTTGCCGCTTGTCGGACCGGGCGCATCGGACATCCTCTCGAGCTCAATGTTTGAGATGACGTTCTTGAAAAGTCCATACCCCAGTTCCGCCATTCTTGAAGCGTCAAAGACTTCGGATCCAACCGCCAGCACTATACCGCCCACTTTAACCTGGATCGTTTCCGGTTGCTGCTCGAAATCGACGGCGCCAGCTTCGCAGACGGCTTGACACTTGCCGCAAACGTTCTTTTTCAGTTTCAGCCTCAGGCAATATTCGGGATTGATGATTGCGATTTTCGGAACCGAATGCGCCGAGTATATGCATATTGCACGTTTCTCGGTCATACACTCGTTGAACCTATCTGGAACCTTGACGGGACAAGCCTTCGTGCACAGTTCGCAGCCAACACACTTCTTGGCATCCACATACCATGGTTTCTTGAGTATAGAAACTTCATAGTTGCCGACGAAGCCCTTCACGTCCGTAACTTCGGCGTTCGTCAAAAGCGTGACGTTGCGATGTTTGGCTGCGTCAACCATTTTTGGCGTTAAAATGCATGCGCTGCAATCCAGCGTGGGGAACGTCTTGTCCAACTGAGCCATTCGTCCGCCGATGCTTGGGGTCTTTTCCACCAAGTACACCTTGAAACCTGCGTTCGCCAGGTCAAGAGAAGTCTGTATGCCTGCGATTCCACCGCCGACGACCAGCACGCTTTTTTCAACGCCGACCTTAAATCTCTCCAGTGGCTCTAAGAGTCTGACGTGGGCCACGCCCATTCTAACGAGCGACTTAGCTTTTTCCGTCGCCTTCTCAGGTTCATGGCTGTGCACCCACGAGACGTGCTCTCGCAAGTTCACTATTTCCGTCAAATAAGGGTTAAGTCCGGCTTCTGCAACTGCTTTTCTGAACGTTTCTTCATGCATTCGAGGTGAGCATGTTGCAATAACGATTCGGTCAAGGTTTTCAGCTTTGATGTCGTCCTGAATCATGCGTTGTCCATGTTCAGAGCACATGTAAGTGTAATGTCTGGCCACGGCGACATCCTTCAGGTTTTTGGCGTATTCGGTAACCTTCTCAACATCGACGACACCGGCGATGTTTAAGCCGCAATGGCATACATACACGCCTATTCTTGTCATCGTTGGTCATTCGTGGTCATGAATATATAAAATGCCGTCATTGTTGTCTATTATCCTTTCTATTGAGAGCGTGCGTTTTTGACGTTTTAAGTCGTTGATGCCAGACTATGAAACGGACGTCATTGTCCCGATGTTTAACAAATGCTAATCGTGGTTGTCTAGCAAACTGAGACTTTTGCAACTCCTTTTACGTTCAGCAGTTCGCTGATGAGTTCTCCAGGAATCTTTTTCTCAACAATCAACGTAAGCTTGGGTTCTGGCGAAAGCTCAGGATCATCCACGATGGCTTGTCTTATACTCAGGCCGCTCTTTGCCAGAATCATGGCAGAATTGGCCAGGATGCCTGGTGTTTTGGCGTCGACAGGCGTTATTTCAACCACTCCGAGATTTAGATGCTTGGCAATTTCCTTAAGCGAGTGTCCAGCGGATCTTATCTTTTCGAATATCTGTCGGAGTTCTCGGTTGGCTCCAATAGCGGTTAGCGTCTCTTTCACTGTCCGTCTGTCCACTCCTGCGGCACGGGCAACTCGCACCGGTGGGATTTCTATTTCATTAAGGTAGATTCTTCCGGCTCGGACGCCTAGCCCGTTTTCTATCAAGACGCGTGTCACTTTGAGTCTTTCAGGATGATCTTCGAAGTAGGTCTTAACGTTACTCCACATGTAGCGGTCTCCTTAATGTACAGTTTTGTGCAATAAAGTATAAATATGTTCTTGCAACCTTTCTTGAATGTAAAAGTACATACACGTATATAAATGTACAAGGAAGGACACTAAATGGTTCAGATGAGCAAAAATAGAGAACGCGTAACCATGTTGGAACCAGACGAAATTCCAACTTCCTGGTATAATATTCAGGCAGACCTTCCTGAGACTCTGCCTCCGCCTTTGGACCCGACAACGCTGGAGCCGATAAACCCTGGCGTCCTTGAAAGAATATTCGCGAAAGAACTCGTACAACAAGAGATGTCCAAAGAGCGGTTCATCAGTATACCTGATGAAGTGCTTGACGCTTACTTGAGGCTTCCCCGTCCAACTCCGCTCTGCCGCGTCCAAAGACTCGAGAGGGCCCTCAACACCCCTGCCCAAATATATTTCAAGTGCGAAAATTTCAGTCCTACAGGCAGCCACAAAACCAACACGGCCATTGCACAGGCATACTACAACCGGAAACAAGGAATCAAGAGATTAGCGACCGAAACTGGAGCTGGACAATGGGGCACTGCCTTGGCCTTAGCAACCGCGCTGTTCGGGCTGAAATGCCGAATATTCATGGTTCGCGTGAGTTATCAAAATAAGCCGGGCAGAAGGACTATGGCGCAGTTGTACGGAGCTGAAATGTTCCCGTCGCCGAGCGATCAAACAGATTTCGGAAGGAGGCTGCTGAAGGAGAATCCGAACAACCCCGGAACGCTGGGCATCGCCATCAGCGAGGCCATAGAAGACACTTTGACCGATGAAACCACTCGCTATTCTCTAGGATCCGTTCTGAACCATGTTCTGATGCACCAGACGATAATCGGGTTGGAGGCAAAGAAACAATTCGAACTTATTGACGTGCAGCCAGATGTCGTTTGTGGTTGCATAGGCGGCGGCTCCAACTACGGTGGCTTCTGCTTTCCATTTATGATGGACAAGTTGAAGGGAAAGACTGACACGGAATTCGTGGCCTGTGAATCGAAGGCCGTTCCACACACTACTCGGGGAGTCTACACCTACGATTATGGAGACACGGGCAAGATGACCCCTCTAATCAAGATGCTGACGATTGGGCATGATTATGCTTGTCCACCAGTTCATGCGGGTGGCTTGCGGTATCACGGTATGTCTCCGTTGATTTCGTACCTGATTCACAAGGGGTACGCCCGTTCAGTGGCTTATGGTCAAGGCGAGGTTTTTGAGGCTGCGGGACTGTTGGCTCAGACAGAAGGTATGATCGCTGCGCCTGAGACGGCTCACAGTCTGAAGTTCGTCGTGGAGGAGGCTTTAAGGTGCAGGAAGACGGGCGAAAAGAAGGTGATTGCTATGAACTACAGCGGGCATGGACTGCTTGACCTTTCAGCTTATGAACAGTATCTCGCGGGCAGACTCGTTGAGTATGAGCCCGGAAAAATAGAAGTGCCGGTTTTCAGTCATTGAGGGTGAACTGTCTGGCTTCCACTGTTTTGAAAACCGAAAAGGCAGGATTCAGAGTGGTGCTGCTTGGAGTGAACCAGCTTAAGCCGCATGAAAAAGGTTCTCCGCTGTATCTTGAGCTGTTAAGAAAAGAGATACTCAAAGATGGCGTGCTGAAGTATCCCATAATAGCAGATGAAACGACTTACGTTATCTTGGATGGGATGCATCGGTGGCTTGTGCTAAAGAGCCTCGGCTGCGAGCTGGTGCCAGTTATCCTTGTCAACGTTTTCAAGAACCAGAGAATTCGCGTTGGAAAAAGACGCGTGCAACGCTATGTGAATGTCATTGGCAAGGAAATACCGATTGAAGAAGTCATCTCGGCCGGCGTCAGTGGGCAGCTGATGGAACCGCGTTCAACGAGACACTTCTTTCCATTCTCGAAATTTCAGGAAATCAATTGTCCATTACATTCGTTGAGGAGAAACAGGCCCATTGATGTTTCAGAATATCTTTCCAAGATGAGCAATGAAGAGTGCAGTTTGGCGATTCAACAATGGCTTGAAGAGGTGTGTGAGGAACTAGAATTTCTATCCAAAAGGATAGCAGAAGTCGAGAAAGAAAAGAAAGAGTTTCTTGACAGAGTCAAGAGTGTTGCCGTTGGATTGTGATCGAGTTTTTAGATTGTGGGCCTGCAGATGGACAGGCGTAGGAGTTATTAGCATAATATTGGTACAGTACATCCGAGGAAAGACATTGATATCGATTAACGCTCCACAGATTGGCAAAGAAGAAATTGACGCCGTCGTCAAAGTCTTAAGAAGTGGCGTCCTGACTTCAGGGCTTGGCGCAGGCCCGAAGGTCGTGGAGTTCGAGAATGCATTTGCAAAGTATGCTAAGACAAAGCACGCTGTAGCTGTGAATTCGGGAACAGCTGCACTTCACTCAGCTCTTGCAGCGTGCGGCGTCAAAGCGGGAGACGAGGTTATTCTGCCCAGTTTCACTTTTGTGGCTACGGCGGAAGTTGTGGTATTTAACAGAGCGAAACCAGTTTTCGTGGACATAAACCCAGAAACCTACACGATTTCTACGCGGGCAGTTGAGAAGGCTATAACCAAAAAGACCAAGGCAATAATGCCTGTCGACCTGTACGGCATGCCCGCTGATGTGCAGCCGATAAAAGAAATTGCAGACAAACATGGACTCAAAATCGTCGAAGACGCAGCGCAGGCCCACGGAGCGGGTTACAGAGGAAAACCCCCTGGAGCGTTTGCTGATGCTGCCTGTTGGAGTTTCTACGGCAGCAAGAACATGACCACAGGCGAAGGCGGCATGATGACAACGAACAGCGACGAAATCGCTGAAATTCCGAAGTACATTCGAAGTCACGGAGAGAAAAAGAAGTATGAAACCATCATGCTGGGCCACAACTATCATATGCCCGAAGTAGCAGCCGCGATAGGTGTAGAGCAATTGAAGAAGCTGCCGCAGTTCGTGGCCAAGAGACGCCGAAACGCCAAGAAACTCTCGGAGAACATTGAGAGCGCAAAAAGCCTTCAGTTGCCGACAGAACCGGATGGTTTCAAATGCTCCTACTATTTGTACACGGTTCGGTTGAAGAATGCGAAAAGGCAAAAGAGAGACGAGCTTGTTGAAAAGCTGAAGCAGAAAGGAATAGATGCATTCGTCTGTTACGGAAACCCGATACACCTTATGCCCTACTACCGCAGGTTTAGCAAGTCTCGGCTTCCAGAAACAGAAAAAGCTTCAGCGCAGGTGTTTTCGCTGCCAGTTCATCCGGGAGTCACTGCCAAGCAGATAGATTTCATAAGCGAGAGCGTGTTGCAGCTAGTCAAATAGGCCAAGAACGTCAAGGTTTATATGGAATGTCCAGATAATATTGCACCCCCAAAGTTTGGGGTTTTAACGGAGGATTCTGTGATGCAGCACAAAGTTATAATAATGGGGGCCGCCGGCAGAGACTTCCACAACTTTAACGTTTACTTCAGAAACAACGACGCCTACAAAGTCGTGGCCTTCACTGCAACCCAGATACCTGGCATAGAAGGGCGTCGCTACCCAACTGAGCTGGCCGGCATAAAATATCCTGATGGGATACCAATATACCCTGAGGAGGAACTGCCGGCGCTGATAAGAAAGTATGACGTTGATCAGGTTATTTTCGCTTACAGCGACGTTTCTCACGAGTACGTAATGCATAAGGCTTCTCTTGTTCTGGCAAACGGCGCGGACTTTCGTTTGATGGGGCCGAAGACAACCATGTTGAAGGCCGAAGTTCCCGTTGTCTCAGTGTGCGCTGTACGGACGGGTTCGGGCAAGAGTCAGACTGCTAGGCAAGTGGCGAAGATCTTGAAAAGCAAGGGTATGAACGTTGCCGCTGTCAGGCATCCGATGCCCTACGGGGATTTGAGGGAGCAGGTGTGCGAGCGTTTTGCTTCGTATGCGGATTTGGACAAGTACAAGTGCACTATCGAAGAAAGAGAGGAGTATGAGCCTCACATAGACAATGGAATAATCGTCTATGCTGGAGTTGACTATGAAAAGATCCTTAGAGAAGCCGAGAAAGAGGCTGACGTTGTCGTGTGGGACGGCGGCAACAACGACATGTCCTTCTATAAGCCTGATTTGAACATTGTCGTCGTCGACCCGCATAGGGCCGGGAATGAGTTGACTTACTACCCCGGTGAAACAAACCTTAGAATGGCAGATATCATCATAATAAACAAGGTTGACACTGCCGATCCGCAGAAGGTCAATCAGGTCAAGGAAAACATAAAGGCGGCCAACCCGACTGCCACTGTGTTAGAAGCTGCTTCACCCATTACTGCTGACAACCCAGAGGCTGTTCGGGGAAAAAGGGTTTTGGCAATCGAAGATGGTCCCACAATAACACACGGCGGTATGGCTTTCGGAGCTGGCGTGGTTTTTGCCAAAAAGTTTGGCGCAGCTGAGCTGGTTGATCCAAGGCCGTATGCCGTAGGCTCAATAAAGGAGGCATATAGAAAGTATACGCATCTCGGTGCCGTTCTTCCAGCGTTGGGTTACGGCGAGAAACAGGTTGCGGAGCTCAAGGAGACTATCGATCTGACTCCTTGCGATGTTGTGGTGATAGGGACTCCCATCGACCTCAGAAGAGTCATGGTTATCAACAAGCCAACCGTGAGAGTCAAGTATGAGCTCAAAGTTTTGGGGTCAATTTCGCTTGAACAGATTCTGAACGAGTTCATCCAAAAAGCAGGAAAGAAAAATGAGTGAAAAAACACCTGATGAAAAGGCAGAGATATCCAGAGTAAAAGTGAAGTTCAAGGTTGAAGGCGTTGGCGAGGCAGAGGGAGAGTTCGTGCGGTTCTTGCGCCTAGGACGGTGGACCTCATAGTGAGAAAACTGCCTATAGAAGGCAGGGCAGCCCTTTGGAAGGAAGAGGTATACTTTGAAACGCCAATTAAGATGGGTGAAGAAAAAGCCAAGGGTACGGTTGAAGCAGCTACAATAGCTTTCTGGCCTATGGGAAGTGCCATATGTATATTCTATGGCAACTCGCAGCCTTACAGTCCAGTGAGCATCCTTGGAAAGATCACTGCAAACCTTGAACTGTTCAAGACCGTCAAGAGCGGAACAAAAATAAGGGTTGAAAGCGTCTAATAGACTAGATAACCCTCTTTCCACAGTTTCAGGATTCTCTCGCACTCTTCTTTCACCGGCTTTTCCTCAGTTTTGGTTTCCAAAACTCTGAGAAATTCCATGCGTTTTTCGTCTGCACGTTTCTCCGCGTTTCCACCGTAATAGACTTTGCCTTCCAAGTATTCCTTCATTTGGTAGGCTTTCTGCACGAAGAAACTCGCAGCGTCTACAGCGTTTTCAACTGCGTACATGTTCGCCCATATAGCTGCGTCTGACTGTCTGAGCTGTGTCAGCCCATCAATCTCCTTTATGGTGCGGATGTAGGTTCTTAGGAAGTCATAGTAACCTGCAGTTTTGACAAGCTCAATTGACCTTTGCACTTTGTGTTTGAAAGCTGGGCTTCCTTCAGTATTCAGGTTGTGTTTGTATCCTTTTTCAACGAGTTCTCTAGCTTTGGTGACTTCAGATTGTGTGTAAACTCTGCTCGGAAAATCCACGCGGTTTAGGCCTTCCAATAGCCTGCTAAGCTAATCCTTGACGAAAACTAGGATGAACTATGGAGGGTTCAATCTGCCTTGTATATTTTGATGTTGTGGCTTCCAGAAACCAACTGGATCGCACCGTTCTGTTCAAGTTCTCTCAAGAAATCCTTGGCAGCGCTTATTCTAATGTTGTAACGGGTGGCCACGGCGAAGGGCGTCAAAACGTGCATTTTCTTGATTTCGGCCAGAATCTTGTCGTTTTTCGCGTCTGGTGGAACAACTGCCGAAGCTCTTTTTTCCTTCGGTGCTCCCGCCTTGTCCTTTTTCTTCTTATCCTGCTCATCTTTCTTGTCTTGCATTCGCTCCATTTGTTTCAGGTTGAGCTTCTTTTTTCCACCCATGTTCATCAGCTTCTAAGTTGAAGTTCGATCCGCAGTTCTTAAGGCTTTTCCACGCAAGAACAATCTTCGCTTAACCAGTTTGCGGAAGCATCATAAAAAGGAAGGGAGAGACTTACAAGACGGCTCATTTGCCCATGACTTTTCTGGCTGCAATTTCAATATCTTCAGATTTTATGGTTTTCCTTCCAGCGTGCATTGCAAAATCGAGGGCTTCTCTGGCGATCTTTACGCCAATTTCCTCAAGGGCTTTTGCAAGCTCTTTCGCTGCTGCTTCGCTCACCCTGTCAGCTCCCGCCTTTTTGCACAACCTATGCATTGGAGCTACAGCCAACTCTAAATCAACCACAAAGAGTCCTCCGTAGCTTCTTTTACTATTTAAAGCCGTATTTAGGGTTATCGGTTCCGACTTTTCGCCTGATTTCAGCGCAAGCTAAAAAGAAAATCTTTCCATAGGCAGCCGCTTTGCTTTTTGACGTTGAACCAGCGGGCGCGCGCTGTCAAGATTATGTTCTCAGAAGAATCTATAAATGTGGATATGGTACGAGTGTTCTCTTCAAGTGACTGCTGAATGATGTTCGTTGACGCGCATGTTCATCTTTCGGATGAAGAGTATTCCGGGAATATCGATGAAGTTTTGGCTGAAGCCCGAAGGGCGAACGTGGTTGCTCTAGTGTCGAACTCCATGAACTTGAAGACATGTGAGGGAACTCTGGAATTGGCTGGGAGACATTCTGGGTTGGTTTTTGCCGCATTGGGTATCCACCCGTGGACTGTTCGAGGTTTGAAAGAAGATGAGCTTCAGCGCGTGTTGGAGTTGATATCAACTCAGAAAGGGAACAGAGCTTTCGTTGCTGTGGGGGAGATAGGGCTGGATTCCAAGTACATGGAAGTGTGGGATGAACAAGTCAGGGTTTTCGATTTGATGCTTCACTCAGCTGAGAAGCTTGGACTGCCGGCGATTATTCATTCACGAGGCACTACCGAACAGATTATTGATATGCTTCCTTCTTACAGGGTCAAGAAAGTGCTGCTGCACTGGTTTAGTGACCCCATCAGCGCACTCGCCAAGGCAATCGACAGAGGATACTACATCACAGAAGGCCCGTCAGCAGCCTACTCAAACGGTATACGCGATGTTGTCAAAAGGGCGCCGTTGGCTAATCTGTTGACAGAGACAGATGGGCCTGTTCGCTTTTTCAAAAAACCTTTCGAAGGGAAAAGAACAACACCCGCTTTCATTCCAACAGTGATCAACGTCTTTGCAGAAGTCAAAGGAATCGATGCAAAAACCGTTGCGGAGCAAGTATTGAGGAACTTCCAGAATTTCTTCGATTTAAAGTTGAACGAACAAACAGAACAACCATGAACTCTTCATTCTTGAGTTATGGACGAAAAGCGGGTTAGCGCGCTGTTGAATGGACTGTACAATGATACGTTGAAATAGAGTGTTTTGGCGGTTCTGTGGAGTAAGCTTAAATTAGTATGGCGAGTTTTATGACAGTTCAAACTGGAAGTTGCTTGCGTTGGAGTTAACGAAGTAGCATTATGTTCGGAGGATCTTGACGTTTGGGAAATGTGAAGACGGAACAAATCAAGCGAATGGGCAAGGATCTTGTTAAACGATTTCCTGGCAAGTTCACTAAAGATTTTGAAAACAACAAGCATGCCGTTAACAGTCTTGTGAAGGGCGGCACGCCGAAGGTTCTGAATCAGATTGCGGGGTACATAACAAGGAAGATTGCAGCTGAACAGAAACAGCTGCGCGATGAAGCTTCAGAACAAACGGAGAGCGAAGGCGGAGAGCCGTCCGGAGAGGAAGCACAGGACGCTTGAACATCCTGAGACTTTTTTGCTTACTGGCCTAGTCAATGGCGAACGGAAATGATGGATGATTACAGAAAAGGGTGGGCGCTGCGGTATCTGCGTGAGGCGAAGGCAGAGCTTCAGGCGGCGAGAAAAATGCCTTACATGGCTCCTAGCCTGGTTTTGGAGGCTGTCCGAAAAGCTCGGAACGCCATTTATTACAGTCTCGGGGAACCCGCGTTTGTGGAGATCGCCGTGAGGGAAACTGCTGAGAAGACGCAGGGTCCGATTAGTGATCCTGTCCTCAAGTTTCTTGTTGAGATTGAAGCGATGTCTCAGCAGTTGGCGCAGATTGAAGAAGTTGACAGCGAAAAAGCCCTCAAGCAGGCTGACGATTTGGTTCGTTTGGCGTCGGCTATAGTTGCGACTCTGACTGAAGAAAAAGTGGAAGGTTAGAGAGGTTTAGCTTTTCTTAACCGCCTTGGCTATGCGGTCTAGGGCCTTTTTGATGTTTTCCACCGAGTTGGCGAACGACAGGCGAAGGTAGCCTTCCCCGTATTTTCCGAAGGATGTGCCCGGAAGAACTGCTACACCAGCGTTGTAGAGCAAATGGTCGCCGAGTTTTTTGGAGTCCATTCCTGTTCCCGTGATGTTTGGAAAAACGTAGAACGCTCCGTGCGGTTTCTTACATGATATGCCTTCTATGTTGTTCAATCCTGGAACGATGACTTCTCTTCTCCTTCTGAACTCTTCGACCATCCTTTCAGGCTCTTTCTGCGGGCCTGTCAAGGCTTCGACACCGGCTAACTGTGTGGAGGCGCTTGTGCATGAATTCGAGTTCGTCATCAACTGAGCGATTTTCTCAGCCAAGTCCTTTCTCATTACTCCGTATCCGAGTCTCCACCCTGTCATGGCGTAGGTCTTCGAGAAGCCGTCTAGAAGGATAGTCTTGTCTTTCATCCCTGGAAATTGGGTTATACTTTCTGCTTTGCCTTCATAGATTATTCTGCTGTAAATCTCGTCTGAAAGCACAAAAATGTCGTTTCGATTTGTAATGCTATCTGCTATGACCTTGAGTTGTTCGCGTGCTATTACTCCGCCAGTGGGGTTTTCAGGTGAGTTGATGATGATCATCTTCGTTTTTTTGGTTATCATCTTCTTAACGTATTCTGGGTCAAGGCTGAAATCATTCTCTTCTTTCAGAGGTATTGGAACAGGTTTTGCGCCGACAAAGTTTATCATCGATTCGTATATGGGAAAGCCTGGGTTAGGATATAAGACCTCGTCGCCTGGGTTCACGAGCGCCAAAATGCTGAAGAACATGATGGGTTTTGCGCCGGGAGTAACGACGACTTCCTCAGGTTTCACGTCCAGTTTTCTGGTTTTGGAAATGTAATCTGCGACTGTTTGTCTCAGTTCAGGCATGCCTGCTGACGGCGTGTAATGCGTGTAGCCCGCATTAAGAGCTTTGATTGCAGCGTCCTTTATGTTCTTTGGAGTGTCAAAGTCTGGTTCACCGATCTCTAGGTGCACAACATCTTTTCCCTGTTTCTCAAGTGCTTTGGCTTTTGCGAGAACTTCGAAGGCTGTCTCAGTTCCAAGGGTCTTCATTCTATCTGCAAAGATAGTGTCCACATGAGTCACCTTACGTTGAAATGAAATTGAAGGTAAGAAGAAAGGGGGTATTTAACCATTTGCAGTTGGGTTTGTGATTAAATAACGTTTAGATTTGCTTTGACAGAGGGCGCACTTTCAGCACGTCTTGGTTTATGAGGTTGGGCGGTTTCTTTCCTTCGAAGAAAGTGACAAGGTTGTCTGCTACCATTTGCGACATTTGTGAACGGGTTTCGAGGCTTGCGCTTGAAATGTGTGGGGCGACAACAACGTTGTCGAGTTTCAGAAGCGGGTTGTCCATAGGTGTCGGCTCCTGTTCGAAAACGTCCAGGCCGGCTCCTGCGATCCAACCTTCTTTAAGCGCCTTGTAGAGGGCTTTTTCGTCGACAACTGGTCCGCGTGAATTGTTTATCAGGTAGGCTGTTTTCTTCATCAGTCTCAGTCTTTGTTCGTTCATCAAATGGTGTGTTTCCTTCATCAATGGAACGTGGATGCTGACGAAGTCTGCCTCTTTCAACAGCGTGTCCAGTTCAACCTTTTTTGCTCCAAAGTCTTTTTCGATCTCGGGTCTAGGTACAACGTCGTAGAAGAGAATTTTCATGTCGAACCCTGTTGCTCTCTTAGCCATGGCGTAGCCTATTCTGCCGGCTCCGACTATGCCTATTGTCGCGCCGTGTACGTCTCTGCCGGTCATCATGTCGGGGTGCCATGCTACTTTCCATTGGCCAGAGCGCACGTACTTGTCTGCTTCAACTATTCTTCTTGCCACAGCCATGAGCAGAGTCCATGAGAAGTCTGCAGTGGTATCGGTCAACACTTCAGGTGTGTTCGTGACGTAGATGCCTCTTCTTGTGGCTTCTTGAAGGTCTATGTTGTCGAAGCCCACTGCCAACTGTGAAACAATTTTGAGTTTTGGTGCAGCGTTGAAGACTTCAGCGTCTATTTTGTCCGACAATAAAGTGACGAGGGCGTCCACGTTCTTGGCCTTGTCGATAATGGTCTTTTTCGGTGGGGGAGCATAGTCAGGCCAAACTTCTGTGTCGAAGTACTGCTTTATCTTTTTCAAGCCTCTTTCAGGAAGCTGACGGGTCACATAGATTCTCAGTTTCGGCATAAAGCTCACCGGGTTTAACGTGCGGAATTCTTTATTAGCATTGGCTTATTACACTTACGCATTCCTCCCGGAAAAACTGCAATGTGAAATTCAGATGCTTGCAATAAAGAACAAAACAAGACTCATCGAGAATGGCGGCACTCAGGTGAACCGAAGAGCGAGGAAGCTGGCTCTTGAAAGCCTTGAAGCCTGTTTGAACGCGGTTGACCCAAAACAGATGATAAAAACCAATGTTGTTCTGGACGGCTCAGTGTTGAAGGTTGGCGGTCACTCTTTCGATTTGCGAAGGTTTGAAAGTATATACGTTGTGGGCGGCGGCAAAGCAAGCGGCTCGATGGCTGAAGCGCTTGAAACAATTCTTGGTGACCGCATAACAGATGGGCTGGTCAACGTTCCTCACGGAACCAAGAACAAGACAAAAAGAATCAACCTTCATGGAGCAAGTCATCCGTTTCCGGACGAAGCAGGAGTCAAGGGAACGCAGGCCATGCTGAGCATTGTGGAACAGGCGGAACGCAATGATCTGATTATCTGCCTAGTCTCCGGCGGAGGTTCGAGCCTGATGCCTCTGCCTCGGGGGCAGATTTCTCTTGCCGACAAGAAAGAAATGACGCAGGCTCTGCTGAAGTCTGGGGCAACGATAAACGAGGTCAACACGGTGCGAAAGCATATTTCGGATTTCAAAGGCGGCTGGCTGGCCAAGAAGGCTTATCCTGCCACGGTTGTGAACCTCATCCTCTCCGACGTTGTTGGGGATCCGCTGGACTTCATAGCTTCGGGCCCAACTGTTCCGGACTCAACAACATTTGATGACGCTGTGAGAGTCTTGAAAAAACATGGTCTTTGGGCTTCGGCTCGACTGTCGGTTAGAAAAATCTTGTCGGAAGGTGAAAAAGGGGTTATTGCAGACACTCCGAAGGCTGATGATGAAGCATTTAAGAGAGTGTACAATGTCGTGGTAGGAAACAACAGATCCGCGAGCCTCGCTGCCTGTGTACAGTTGAAATCAACAGGTTTGAATGGGCTGTTGTTGACAGCCAGTTTGGAAGGAGAAGCTAGGCATGTGGGCGTTGCGCTG
The DNA here is from genome assembly GCA_963838505.1 of Candidatus Bathyarchaeota archaeon. Classification (GTDB taxonomy): domain Archaea; phylum Thermoproteota; class Bathyarchaeia; order Bathyarchaeales; family Bathycorpusculaceae; genus JBEKCD01. The sequence goes on along the minus strand of CAWIRG010000005.1, from coordinate 46,255 downwards.
GCGTCGATAGCTAGAGAAGTTTCAGTTTCTGGAAATCCCGTTAAAAAGCCCGCGGCCATAGTTGCAGGCGGAGAAACCACAGTGACCGTCACTGGAAAAGGTTTGGGTGGACGAAATCAGGAGCTGGCGCTAGCTGCTGCCTTGAAACTCTGCGAGTCGAGCGGAACAGTGCTCGCTTCTCTTAGCACAGATGGGGTGGATGGACCGACTGACGCTGCAGGAGCCGTCGTCGATGGAGAAACGTTGATCAGAGCAAACAAGATGGGCTTGGCTCCAGAGAGGTTTTTGGCGGAGAACAATTCGTATCGATTTTTCTCGGCGCTGGAAGACCTTATCTGCACTGGACCGACTGGCACAAACGTCAACGATGTGTCCGTCATAGTCGTTCTGTAACTTTGCAAGGAGAGATGCCGTGACCGTAGGCGTGAAGTTCATCGGTTCTTTTCGAAGCCTCTCTGGCAAAGACAAGCTGGAAATTAAACTCGAAAGGTCTTCTCCATTAAGAGAGGTCGTTGGAATTATTGTCGGAAAAATACCCAAACTCGCCGGTGAATTAGTTGACTTATCGTGTGACGGCCCAAAAACCAACATGCTCGTACTCGTGAATGGAAGAGAGATAAGCGTCTTGGACCGTTTCAACACAATCATCAGAGACGGAGACAACATTGTTTTCGTTCCAGTCGTGCATGGAGGATGAAAACAAACGCAACTATACCCGCTCAAAATGCACACTGTAAAACTAGGTGCAAACCTCGTCGAGATGATCCTTGAATCCCTGAAGGAAAAGCAGCTTCAGCTTGAAAATAACGACGTTCTGGCAATGACCTCGAAAATTGTTTCCTACTCGCAAGGTCGAGTTGTGAAACTAAGCGAAGTTACATCTTCGGAAAGAGCCAAAAAACTAGCGAAAAAGTATTCGCTGGAACCCGAGTTTGCTGAACTCCTTTTACAAGAGGCAGAGAGGCTTTACGGAGGCGTTGAAAAAGCAATCTTGACGCTTAAAGACAACATTCTAACTGCAAATGCTGGGATAGACAATAAGAACGCACCGCTCGGTTCAGTTGTCTTATGGCCCGAAAACCTCAAAGAATGGCTTACGAGTTTCAGGGACCACGATCAAACGTGGAACCGGCAAACGCGTTGCCGCAATAGTTATTGACAGTGGTTTGATTCCGCTCAGAATCGGCACGACAGGACTAACTTTGGCAGTTGCGGGGTTCAAACCGATAAGAGAATGCAGAGGCAGAAACGACCTATATGGGAGACGCATAACTATCACAAGGCATGCAGTCGCTGACGATTTAGCCTCAGCGGCTCACTTGCTAATGGGAGAAGCTGCGGAAAAAACTCCTGTTGTGCTCATCAAGGATGCTCCACTAGATTTCGACGATGAGGCACACGATTCAAAAGAAATGATGATGCCCTTCAAACAATGCATCTTCATGAACACCTATAAGGACGCGCGAAATGCTTGAAAAAAAGAGCGCAAGCTAGTTTAGCTGCTAAGTTTCACGGTAATCGTCACGACATCAGCTAACGTTACGTTTCCATAGCTCGCGGTCGCAATGTCTTCGTACATCGGCAGTGATATCCGCTCTGATCGGATTCTCTATAGTCGCAATTCCTGAGGCATTCGTGGTTCTTACGTAAGTGGCGAAGTCGCCTCCACCCCAGATTATGACTTGAAAACCTACTGGCCGGTAAGGTACGGTTTGATTCAGTTCGTTTCGGACTTCTATGTAGACGTTCACGGTTTCATTTGACAGAAAGGTTCCGCCTCTGACGTTCGGTCCCCTTCCGCCTTTGTCCGTGTATGCGTCGATAGACGGCTGAAGGGTTTGGCAGTTGAAGCTTGTTGTGGCGTTGAGTGTTTGTCCATAGATCTGGGTTGTTGCTTGCGTTTGCCATGTGCCTAATTGCCAAGTGGTTTGCGGGGAAGTGATTATGGGCCAGGATATTTGGAAGGTGACGTTTGCTGTTCCGAGGCTGTCTGTGGTCGTGGTATTCACGAGAAAATCTGTGCCGTTCGGCGATTTAACCTCGAAGGTAACTGGGGCGCCAGCTATTGAGGCGTTGCTGCTTGATACATACGCCTCGAGAAGGACTTGGTCTAGAGGGAGAAAGGAGACGCTGGTCGCCCCGTTCTTCTTGGCGAAAACGTCGATGCGAACGTTGGAGGGGGCCTCGGAAGAAAAAAGGCCGAAGCTCAATGCTCCGAGCCCTACAGCGAGAGCTATGGCAAGCACGGATGTAGCCAACAGTTCCTTCTTTGCGTTCACATGCGTCACCAACATAACAGGTGTTCGATGCTTGATTTAATTCTACGTTTTTGTACATGTGTACAAGCGATTTGAACAGCAATAGCCAAATAAAATGAGGCGTTTCTTCTTATTTGGAGACCGAGGAGTTGTGAGTGAACAGCGAGATATTCTAAGAGGGCTAACATTAAAAGTGTACAAGGTCATTCTAAGGAGCGATAAGCCCGTTGGGATACGTGAAGTCCAAAGGTTGTTGAACCTGAGCAGTCCGACGCTTGCGCTTTACCACATTAACAAACTTGAAGAAGCTAGGCTTATAAAGAAAGACTTGAACGGCTACATTGCAGATAGGGTGATCCTCGAAAACCTCATTCGGTTCAGGAGAATACTTATTCCCCGAAACTTCTTCTACATGATATTTCTTGTAACCTCACTGGTTATGCTGGCAGCCTTTCTGAGGCCTCCATTACTGACAAGAGAGTATGTATTCTCCCTTGCAGTCATAAGCATCGCCGCGGCAACATCAGTCTACGAGACAATCAAGATTTTCTCACAAGAAGTGGCCTAGCCCAAACATGCAATCATTGCTTTCCGTTGCTTTCAGCAAAAGCGCCCGAACAGTTGCGAGGTTGCAGGCCTTTCACAAGGGATTTAACACGTATGCTTGTTCCTGAATTAGTTCGCGAAGTCACGCGTGCTTGACCCAGGAATAGTCCAGATGGTGTTTTCCGTTCTTGGGACATTCTGTAGATGGGCGCTGGAAAACCTTAACTAGTGTGCCCGGAGAATAGGTAGGCTGCGTTTGCCTGTTTGGAAAGTGTTGTGGTTGTCTGTGTCATCTTACGGTTTTGATCCGCAAATTCAACGTAAAGCCAGGGAATACTTCTATAGTGGGCTGCGGGCGTCTTTGTGCAAAGGCGCTGTGTTGGTTGTTCTGGGGTTCCTCGTGCTCGGCCTGAGGTTTCCTGTGGCTTTGGAAGATTCGATTCAAATGTACGTTTCTGACCAGTCGTTGACAGTTGTCTTGTTTGCGTTGATCGGCTACATCGCTTTCTGGCTTGTTTCGCTTCCTTTCGATTTCTACAAAGGATACGTCTTGGAACAAAGGTTCGAGTTGTCGACTGAAAGCTCACGTGGATGGTTCTTGGACAACGTGAAGGCCTCAGGGTTGTCGCTGCTCGTCGTTCTTGCCTTCGTGTACGGGGTCTACAATTTCATGTGGCTTAATCCTACGTACTGGTGGGTTTTCACTTGGCTTGTTTCGGCCTTCTTCATCGTTGTTTTCATGTATGTCGCGCCGGTGTTGATAATGCCGCTTTTCTACAAGTTTCCGAGGCTGAGCGACAAAGAGTTGCTGGATAGTCTCACGAGGCTTGCTGATAAGGCAGGAATCAAGGTTATGGGAGTCTTCGAAATGAAGGCCGGAGCAAGAACGAAGAAGGCTACTGCTGCTTTGACAGGAGTAGGAAGAACACGCAGGATGTTGCTCAGCGACACGTTTCTCTCGAGCTTCTCAAAAGCCGAGACTGAGAGCGTGATGGGACACGAGATCGGCCATCACGTCTACGGGCACATTTGGAAGTACACCGTGCTGTTCGCCGGAACTTTGCTTCTCTTACTTTTTATAGCGAATGAAGTAATGCAAGCCTGTTCCGGCTTTTTTGGAATACCGCGGGTTGACTCTGCCGCCTCCATTCCGTTATTAGCCTTGACCTTGGGTCTGCTGTACGCATGCTTAATCCCGCTGATAAACACGGTGAGTCGTCGGGCAGAAGGCCAATGTGACCAGTATGAACTGGATTTGGTGGAAAAACCTGATGATTACATCTCTGCCATGACGAAGCTATGCGATCAGAACTTGAGATACGCTTATCCTAGCCCCCTGATAGAATGCCTTTTCAAAGACCACCCATCAGGGAAAAACAGGATCGACCGTGCATTGGCTTACAAACACGCGCATCGTTCAAACTAGCACTCGCACGTGCCCGCCACAAAAACACTTCGAATTTCTTCCGCGAATTAAAGTGGCGTCACATGTCTCTTTTCCAATGTCTTAGTATCTTAGGGCGCTCACCTCAAGAGAGAGATACGCGACTCAACTACTACAATCAAAAGACGAATTTAGGAATAGGCGCTAAAATCTAACTAGTCCGCTACTGTAGAAGGGGTATAATGCGTCGCCCAATAATCACCTTAACCACGGATTTCGGTTCAAAAGACCCCTACGCTGCAGAGATGAAAGCCGTGATTCTCAGCATAACGCCGAACGCAACCATCATCGACATAACTCATCAGGTTGACAAGTTCAACATATCGATGGGCGCATACATCTTGGCTTCAGCCTGCCCGTACTTCCCAGACGGGGCAGTTAACGTGGCCGTTGTGGATCCAGGCGTTGGAACAAAGAGAAAACCCATAATCGTGCAGACGGAAAGACAGTGCTTCGTTGGACCGGACAACGGCCTGCTAGCCCTCGCCGCAAGAAGGAACGGGGGCAAGATGCATATCTACAGCATAACAAACAGAGAATTCATGTTGCCAAGCGTTTCCAACACTTTCCATGGAAGAGACATATTCGCACCCATTGCAGCGCACCTTGCAAATGGCAGAATGCCCAGTGACCTTGGACAGGAAATCCGTCAAATGATATCGCCCGACTTCATGAGAAATATTAGAAGAAAAAACGCGTTGGAAGGGCAAATTATCTATATAGACGATTTCGGAAACATGATCACTAGTTTCACTGCAAAACAGCTTCAAACCGTGAAAATCAAAGAAGAGGCGCGTGTCAAGATAGGAGAAGCCGAACACACCGTGAAGCTGTGCAGAGCTTACGGTGACGTCAAGAAACTGCAACCCCTCGCAATCATCGGAAGCACTGATCTCCTTGAAATCTCTGTGAATCAAGGCAGCGCCGCGCGCAGGTTCGATGCACAAGTTGGAAACAAGATTACGATATCCTGCCCGTAACGCTTGCAACCGAGTTCATCAATTTCTGAAGAGAAAGTCTGTCCGTCATTCACAGGCGTTTGATTCGTCTATTTGCGTTAGATTCTGTCGCTCTTCGCCAAATCTTTCAGTCTGTTGATTCCATCTATTTCCTTTATGAAATCTGCCACAGTGTTGGGAACGAGTTTCTTCCAATTCTCGCCGTTAACCATTTTCGCTCTGATGTCAGTGGACGAGTGGATTTTTCTTTCGAAAAACTTGATTCCCTTCACTTTGTACCCTGCTTCCGTGAAAAGTCTTCGCGTCAGAGGTTCATTAGAGTAAACAAGCGTCAAACTTGGGAGTGTACCCTTCAAGAGCTGAAACCCATAGCATATGCAAGTGCAAATCTGGCACGGGCACAATCCAAACTCGCTTGCAATCTAAGCCAGCTTCTTCCAATGCGAGACGCACCATCCTTAATCTTTCTCCCGCGGTGAAAGGATTAGCCATCGTGTGGCTGTACTGTGCACTGCCCACGACGATCACTAGTTCGTCAACGTCTTCCAAAACGGCTTTCACTGCGTTGAGGTGACCCAAATGGAAAGGCTGAAACCTCCCAACGTAAAGCCCACGTGTAACCATGCAACGCCACCTGCCACGTTACTACGAGATGAACCTCAATTAACGTTTACCCTTTTTCAGCTTGTTCAACACAAACTCGACGGGAAACAACTCCAACTTGCCACCGTCCACCTCAACCGTCTTCTTGGAGGAATAGCCTCTTTGTTCACGTTTCAGAAACGCAAGTTTCACGTCTAATCCGCCTCCGTACCCTCCGAGAGTGAAATCTGATTTTACAACTCTGTGGCATGGGCAAAGCGGCGCGAAAGGGTTCAGAGCCATGACATTTCCAACAGCCCTTGGGCCTCCGCCAGCAGCTTTGGCAACTCCTCCATACGTTGCAACGTAGCCTAACGGAATCATAGCGACGTTTTTGATGATTTTTCTTGCGTAATTCGGCAGACGGTCCATGTCAAGAGAGAAGCTTTGAGAAACCATTGTTCCGTCATAGATATTCTTCAAAACTGTAATGACCTTGTCTGCAAACTGGTTTTCTAAACGTTCAAGTGCAACGTCTGACGGGATGCTCTGCCTAAGGCTTTGCAACACGTTTTTTTCGCTGGAATCAAAGGATGTGGCTTGGATGCGTTCCCCTTCGAAAACAACTCCGAACCACACGTTATCAATCTTCTTGACATGAAAATTCACCATATCACATCACTATCTTTCAGGTATTCCTAGGACATTAAGTTTAATAGTTTGTCCGTGCATAAAAGCGAGAAAGGTGTCAACCATGGAGAAACAAGCACAGTCAGATGGTTATATGTTCATTCCTGGCGCGACCACTATAGGCGTGACTTTTAGAGACGGTGTTATACTGGCCTCTGAGAAACGTGTTTCATATGGTTATTTGGTCGTAAGCAAGACGGGAAAAAAAGTGTTCAAAATAACGGACATGATTGGCGCGGCTTGCGCTGGTCTAGTCTCAGACATGCAGGTTTTAATAAGGGAAGTGGAGGCATATGTGAACCTGTTTAGACTTGACGCAGGTAGGCCTATCTCGGTTAAATCCACTGCGAAACTCATGTCAAACTTGCTTTTCAGTCGACGCTTGGCTCCGCTGATCACTCAGACGATTGTCGGCGGAATAGACGATGAAGGGCCAGCGCTTTACTCGTTGGATCCTCTTGGCTCCGTGTTGCCCGACAAATACACTGTCGTGGGTTCAGGAACAGAAATCGCTATGGGAGTTGTAGAAGATGGGTACAAAGAGAATATGAGTGCCGAGGAAGCAAAAGCACTGGTCGTCAGAGCGATGAAATCCGCCATAAGCAGGGACATCATGAGCGGCGACGGAACCGATTTCCTAATCATAACAAGAGATGGAATACTCGAAGAATCAACAAAATTCTAAGCGCTTTTTTAGGTTCTGCCTCCAAATTCAGTACGCCACAGCATTTTAGCACGCTAATGTCACACTCAATACTGGAAAGCAGAATCATTCCTGTACAAACGCTTAAACGTTCATCATAGCACAGTAGCTTTTGCTGGCAATGGGGAAGACAAGATTGCTGTTTGAATTGAGCTGCGAAGAAGGAAAGCTTCTTGTCGAGCTTGCTCGCAAGACTGTCGAACACTATCTGAAAACGCGGAAACACTTAGACATCCCTGAAAATCTCTCCGGGAATCTCCTGCAACTTTGCGGTGTTTTTGTCACGATAAGCAGAATAGAAAACGGGGAGAAGGAGCTTAGAGGATGTATCGGGTTTCCTCATCCGACGATGCCTTTAGCACAGGCAGTTATCGATTCTGCAATGAGTGCATCGACTCAAGACCCCCGTTTTCCCCCGCTCTCGTCGAAGGAACTTGAGCACGTGGTTTTCGAGGTCAGTGTGCTCACACCGCCTGAAGAGATAAGAGTGAAAAACCCAAGGGAATACTGTTCAAAAATCAAGGTCGGAGAAGACGGCCTGATCGTTGAAAGAGGCATGTACAAAGGGCTTCTACTGCCACAAGTGCCTGTTGAATGGGGATGGGATGCACAGGAGTTTTTATGCCAGTGCTGCAACAAAGCCGGCTTGCTTTCGGATTTTTGGCTGCGAGAGGGCACAAGAATATACAAGTTCCAGGCCAATATATTCGAGGAAGAGACGCCGCGAGGCAAGATTACACGGAAGACCCTCAACGGGAAATAGTGAGACGAGAGTTTACTCTGCTCCGAGGCGCATCAGATAGGGACACATTGAACGAGTCATTCCAACCGCGAAAAAACTTCAGAACACAGAAATGATTTCCCCCCGTTCACATCGAGGGAGCAACGTGTGCGTGCGTGTAAGGCAGTTTTCTGGAGAGGGTTGAATAAGCTTTGAGACAGGAAGCTGCAGAGGCTTGAGCATTTTTGAAAAGAGGCCTCGGTTGCTTTGGGGGGGAAATCTCCATAGCGATGGTAGTTGAGAAAGCAAAATAACGAGCAAGTGTTTTAGGCTAGGACATGGAGAGGTACAAGTATGTTTCTGCCCCGCAAAACCTTGGAAAGAAAGCTTCTGAACATTTTAGCGGAAGATGTTGGCGAAGGAGACGTAACTACGGCATTGATTGTGCCTGCTGGAGCGACGGCACTTGCTGAGGTCAGGTGTAAAGAAGCAGGCGTCGTTGCCGGGATTGAAGAAGCCACGGTTCTTCTTGAGAGTCTAGGTCTCAACGTTCAAGCCTCGTTCAAAGACGGAGACGAAATGAAGAGCAATCGGGTCATAATGAAAATAGGGGGCGACGCTAGAACAATTTTGTCGGCAGAGCGAACCCTGCTAAACTTTCTATCACGTATGAGCGGCATAGCAACCGCCACGAGAAGGCTTGTGCAGAAAATCCAGAAGGCTAAACTCAAGACGAAAGTTGCATGCACTCGGAAAACAGCGCCCGGTCTCCTATATTTCGACAAGAAGGCGGTTCTCTTGGGAGGCGGAGACACGCACAGGCTTCATCTCGACGATATGATATTGATAAAAAACAATCACATTACAATAGCCGGAAGCTTGCAAGATGCTCTCAGAAGCGCCAGGGAAAAGGCTTCTTTCAGCAAAAAAATCGAGGTTGAGATTTCCAGCGTCTCTGACGCTATCAAAGCTGCAGAAGCAGGAGCGGACATAATCATGATGGATAATTTTTCTCCAAATCAGATAGAAGCCGCAACTGGGGTTCTGGAAAAAGCAGGGTTTCTTGGAAAGGTGTTGCTGGAAGCCAGTGGTGGAATTACATCTCAAAATTTTATCGAGTTTGCCTCAAAGAAGGTTGACATCGTAAGCCTAGGCGAAATAACAGAAAATGCGAGAGCTTTGGACATAAACCTGAGAATCACAAAAGTACGTATGCACTGAGCACGCGCCAACCTGGAAGATTTACTCAGTCGAATGGATTAAGACATCGCAGCGGAGATCTTGGCTGGCGCGCGACAAGTCAGTTTGAGGTTTCCATTCTGTGTTTGACGATGTGGAGATGAGTCTGCCTCAATTTTACATGAACTTGCGTAGAAAGTTTTTCTAGAACTATCTTCCATAAATAATATTTAGCGCGCGCGCCAGTTTAAACTCCTGAGAGTACTGAAATAAGTTAGGGAGAAAGGAGAGGGGATAGGCACGAGAGAGAAAGGAGAAAAATCGTGCCTTCCCCCCTGAGCTTTCTACCGCACTCTTTTCCATTTCGCTTATTTAATCTTTGGCATGTGATAGCGTCTTAATGAGCTTTCGTGGCGTAATTAACATCTACCGCATCGCCAACGCTATTCACTAATCTTCATTAGCGCCCACTTATGGGCGAAGAGCCAGAAGTAGTCATCTTGCTGAGAACAAACACTTCCAGGTTTCGGTAAAAAAGATTAATATCGCTGGAATGCAGTTTCTACTCAAATGAGGGTTTTGGACCTGAAAAACTCTGGCAGAATGCTGAGAAAGTGAGATAGTTGAAACAACCGCGTTTTTGGGCAAGCTCATCCTCAAGGTTCAAGAGAATCCTAACCGTATTGGCCTGTTTCTTCTTCTGTATGCTTGTGACGATCGCTGGTATCCTAACTCCGCTCAGTGCCCAAGATTCCAAAAGCATGAATGACGAGATTAACCAGGTTCGGGCTTCAGTTCAAAACGCGAGTATTTGGCAGGCAACCTTCATCATATTCCAAAACAATGTTATCATCGACATGATAATGTTCATTCCTTTCGCAGGGCCTGCAATCGGCTCATATGTGCTATACAACACTGGCCAAGCTGTCAACGCAGAAAGCAACAGCACAGAAAACAACCCAATGAATTTGCCTGCAATACTTGTCTTTCTCCTTTTGTTCATTTCACCTCACACTTGGCTCGAATTCGCCGCATATTCTACAGCTTTAGCCTCAAGTCTCTGGTTGACTTGGCGAATAATTCAGCGCAAAGGAAAACGCGAACTGACAAGAACGGCATTGTTTATCGCGATCTGCGTAGCACTGCTGCTGATTGCTGCTTTTATTGAAGCCTACTTAATCCAATTATCTGCATGATCTTGAGTTGTAGCCACGTTGCCTTGTATTCTTGAATCCGATAATGACTTCCTCTGCGCGCGCCAATCTGTTCGCTAAACCTTTTCAAAGCTTTGGCGTTATTCTTAAGGTTCGGAAGCCTCTCGCAACTGGGTTCAGCATTTCGGCGATTTTGACCTTTGCTAAAACTTCCTTTGCGTCTATTGCGGAGCCTCTAACATCGTGTTCTCCGGCCATAAGCGAGTAGAGGTAAACTCCATTTTCAGTGACACGGGGTTGACATCTTGACGGCAAGCCGAGAATGACTGTCTTCTTCTCGCTGAAGGCCTTTTCAGATACATACAACATCGCGTGCGCACCTGCAGTTAGTTCAGCAATTCTTACGGGAATGCTTTCTTTCCCTATCGCTAGCACGTCCGCCCCGTATTTCAGCGTTATCTCGTTTGCGATTTTTCTGATGCGCGGTAGTATCTTCAAGAGGTGTTGTCTTGCTCTGGAGGAAATCTTCATGTCTGTGAGTTGAATCGGCGATAACTGTTCAAGCGGAGTTGCTCCTAAAGACATGTCGAGATGTACAACGTCGGCTCCCACTTTTGCGATGAGGTCACGGCAAAGCTCTGCTTCGTGAACAACAACTTCAGATCCATTGGCCGCATTGGCAAAAATCGGCTCAGCCAGAATCGTGCTCGGTTCTCTGTAGGGTGGAGCAACAAGAACCGATGCGGCTGCGACGATCGATAAGGGTTCAAACTTTTCGTTCAAGATGGCTGCAGACGAGTCTGCCGCGATGATCTTCAGGTTTTTCACCGCACTTATTATAGGCTTGTCGGCAGAATTTATGTTTACTGTTCAGAAGCCGCGTTCTCTAGGCACCGTGCCAGAATGAACATTTCCGAGCTTTTCGGTCTACTGGCCTCGGGTTTTATTACTAGGACTTTTTCAAAGTGTTGCTTAACTCTATGCGTGTAGTCGTCAAGCATGTCGCCTTGAAAGACCTTCACGAAGAAGTTGCCTCTTGGCCTGAGAATGTCCAGCGCTATTTGCAGGGCTTGTTGTGCTAGGTCTATTTGTCGTGCATGGTCAACTTCCCATGCTCCTGAAATGTTCTGAGAAGCGTCTGAAATCACGGTGTCTGCTTTTCTTGGAAGCATTTCCAATATCTGCTGGACCGCATTCTGCTCTGTTATGTCACAGATTATTGTTCTGATATATTCTTGGGGAAACGGCTCGATCACTTTCAAATCGACACCTAGAACGAAGCCTTTTTTTCCAGTGGTTTTTCTGGCAGCCTGAATCCATCCGCCAGGCGCAGCGCCCAAGTCGACAACTACGTCGCCGAACTCTATGAAATGGTATTTCTTGATTGCCTGAAACAGCTTGTATGCTGCTCTCGAACGATACTTTTCTTGCTTTGCCTTCTTATAATAATAGTCTCTTTTTCTGTCCTGGATCCATGCTTTAGGCAAAGCTAACTGTCACCCATGCTTCCCTGTTGGTCATTTCCGCCAGATATGCATTGGAGCCATTCTGTGAGGCGGTCGCAGTTTTGGGGTGAAGTTACACTTGAGGGATCACACCTTGGACTGTCTGCGCACATCAGGCACGGGCAGTCAACTATCGAGTCGATCGACGCGGGCAACCTTTTTGGGAAAAGTCTGAAAGTCCATCTTCCTTCACGAAGCTCCTTCTCGCGACGGATGAGTCCTTTGGTTTCCAGCTTCAATGATATTCTGGAACCTTCCCGACTTGTTCCTCCGAGTTCATGCCAAAGGTCAGATTGTAGAACACCATTGAAACCTGTGTTGACTATAAATTGAAGGGCTTTCTGTTCCAGATCATTGCGTTTCGGCATTGCAATCAATTCCATACCATTTTAATATGCGTTGTTTTTGAATAAAAACCTCACCCCCGCTCTATGTGAAATCCAACATGTAACCTTGAATGTTGAGGTCTCAGGCCATGGGTTGCACAATATTGTATTGATGAACAATGGGCCTTTCGCCTGATTTCAAATGAAGACAATGGAGATAGGGGACAAGAAGCTTTGGTCGCTTGGTGGTCGAGCATAAGAAGCGTGAATAGCGGGACAATTCAACGAGTTCGACCGCTTCCCGCCAATCACTTGGTCAATTGTTTAGCTAATTCTCCGAGGAATTGGAGAATGCGCCTCTTTCCTTGTCTGAAATCAACAATCGCTGTAATCATCGTGACAGGCGTTTCTGAAGCAACTGCAACTCTTGTCGTGTTCTCGTCCACGGGTGCCGCATCAATTAGAAGTATCGAACTCCACGACATTGGACCTGCTTTTGTTTTTGCTTTGATGTGATGTGTTGTTTCGTCAATTTGTTCTGTACTCCATTCTAGGGTTACGAGCACTTTCTGGATAGCTGTCCAGACTTTGCTTAAGGAATAATCTATCTCTACTTTTTCATCCTCTTTTCGTAGGTAAGCCATTCTCTACATCCAATCAAAAGGAAGACCATATTAAAATAAAAAGGTGCATGCTTAAAATTGAACTGATCCACCATTAAGGATGACGAAAATGAGGAGAAGGATGGCAGATCGTTGCGTTTTGGGAATCGAGTCCTCAGCAGACGACTTCAGCGTTGGAATTTCAACGTTTGATGGTAAGACATTAGCCAACGTGATAGATGCCTATGTTCCCGAAGAAGGAGGCATCCATCCTCGAGAGGCAGCTCGACACCATGCTGAAGTGGCGGCCAGAGTTTTGGATAGCGCTCTCATAGAGTCGGGAATGAAGCCGCAAGGCCTTTCTGTCATATCTTTTTCTCAGGGTCCTGGGTTGGGGCCATGTCTCCGTACTGGAGCAACCGTCGCTCGTGCCTTGTCTTCGTACCTCAAGATTCCACTCGTAGGAGTCAACCATTGCGTGGCTCACATCGAAATAGGAAAACTGAAAACAGGAACAGAAAACCCCTTGACACTGTACGTTTCAGGAGGCAACACGATTGTTGCAGCCTATGAAGCTGGGCGTTACAGAGTCTTCGGTGAAACCATGGACATTGCGTTAGGCAACTGTTTAGATGTCTTTGCAAGAGAAGCCGGGCTGCACCAGAAGCCGGGGTTGCCGTTCGGAGCAGTTGTCGAAAGACTCGCCCAAAACGGGAAACGACTGGTTAAGTTGCCTTACACTGTTAAAGGCATGGACGTGTCACTGAGCGGGTTACTAACGGCAGCCGTCGCCGTTCTGAAGAAAGGAGAGTGCAAGGTTGAAGACTTGTGCTACAGTCTTCAGGAAACAGCATTCTCAATGGTCACGGAAGTTACAGAGAGAGCGCTGGCGCACACTGGGAAAAAAGAGGTTTTGCTGACAGGAGGGGTTGCCGCCAACAAAAGGTTGCAAGGCATGATTAAAACTGTGGCGGAAGAGCACGATGCACGATATGATGTGGTGCCTACAGAATTTGCGATTGACAACGGAGCCATGATCGCTTGGACAGGCGTCTTGGCCTACAAACATGGCCTAGTGACTGAGATTGAGAGAAGCCAAGTGCGGCTGAGGTGGCGCTTGGAAGAGGTTGAGATTCCTTGGATGAGATGAAGCGGCCATTCTTGATGAAGAAGGGAGCTGAAGCTAATCTTTACCTTGTGAATTGGTATGGAAGACAAGTGGTCATAAAGAAGCGTCTGCCCAAAAAATACCGCCCTCCCGCCTTGGATGAACAGATTCGCACTTACCGAACGATTCATGAACCTCAACTCATGCACGAAGCCAGAAAAGCCGGTGTGCCCACTCCGATAGTTTTCTTTGTCGACAAGGCCGAAGCGACCATAATAATGCAGTACGTTAAGGGTAAACAGGTGAAACAACTGCTAAACGAAATCTCACGGAACGAAAGACAGAACATGTGCTTCAGAATCGGCGAATCCGTGGGCAAGCTTCACAAGTATGGGATCGTTCACGGCGACCTAACTACTTCAAACTTCATACAGAACTCGGCAGGCAGGGTTTTCTTTCTGGATTTCGGGCTGGGCGACAAGACAAAAGAGCTTGAGGCCAGAGGGGTGGACCTTCACCTCATGAAGAGAGCTCTTCAAAGCACCCACTACGCTTATGCCGAGGAATGCTACGAATCTGCCATTCAAGGGTATTCCACCGTCCTAGGCGTTGAAACGGCAGAAAACGTCTTAGACAAGATAGGGCAAATAGAAAGAAGAGGTCGCTACGTCGCAGAGAGGAAAGAAAAAGATTGATGACCATTGACTAAGAGCATGAAGGACAGGTGATGCAGGTGACTTTTGAGTTGGAGGGGCGGTTCGTTTTTTTTGCTACAAACAACGTTAACAAGTTCAAAGAGGCCAGACAGGTTCTGGCGCCAAGCAATATAGTGGTCGGAATGCTCAGGATCAAATCACTAGAAATTCAGAGCGAAAGCCTCGAAGAAATCGCCAAGTCAAGCGTCCTAGAAGCCTTCCAAAGATACAAGCTGCCTTTGGCAGTGGAAGATTCAGGGTTGTTCGTAGAAGCCTTGAAAGGTTTCCCTGGACCATATGCCGCATACGTCTACCGAACACTAGGCAACGAGGGCATTCTCAGACTCATGAAAAAACTTGACAACAGAAAAGCCAAGTTCAAATCGGTAATTGCATATTTTTCCAAAGGATTGAAATCACCAGTCTGCTTTGAGGGCGCAGTCAACGGAGAAATTGCCCGCAAAGAAAGGATATCTGCTCAAAACGAGGGATTTGGATTCGACCCGATTTTCAAGCCAGACGATACTGACAAAACTTTTGCCGAGATGAGCATTATCGAGAAATGCAAGCGTTCGCACCGCGCCGCCGCTTTTCGGAAATTCGGCGAGTGGTACAAACAACCTAATCGGTAAATTTCAATCGCAATCAATACCAGTTACCTGTAAGATCTGTTGCTGAAGCTGTTGTTGACCCAAAACAGTTCTTTAGTTTTGATGGCGAAATCTTCCTGCGCGCGTGATGTGTTGTAACCCCGTGTTCTGAGCAAGGGGTAGGCAGGCATTGAAAAAAGCTTAAGAATCTGGTGCATTTCCATCCTATCATGGTGCAACCAGCTTTCTCGGTTATAACCACTGCGAAAAACGAGAAGAATGAAAGGCTGCTTCAGGAAACTTTTCAAAACTGGGAAACGGTCAAACAGCTTTTCGAGGAGAAAGTAGGCAAGAAGATAGAGTTCATCATCGTGGACGCGGGAGGAAACGCGGCGTTTCCCAAATTGGAGGATTCCAACTTGATAGATCATGGAACTTATGAAGAATACAGGCAGAAGCTCTACCTGTCTGGAAAAATAAAGTTCAAGTCATGGGATTCTCCGACGATAGGCAGAAACCTCGGTTTTTCTCATGCAAAGGGAAACATCGTCGTTTTTCAGGACATAGATACCATGTTTTCAAGCGGCACTGAGCTGGATCTCAAGTATGTAATGTCGAAGCTTGATAAATACGAAAACTATTTTGAAGTGATGTATCAGGCGTTGAGAAGCAAAAGTATTGTAGGGGCAGCTCCTTCCGCTAGAGCAAGCGACACCCAGAAAGTCAGTCGCAGGTTTGGAACTATGGGAGAAAACTACACTGTCTGGCTTTCAACAAAACTCCCAACGATAAGAATTCGAGGGACTCCTGTCTCAGGTCCAAGCGTGCCGGGATTCAGCATTGCCCTTTTGCGTGACGTTGCTCTCAGGATTTGCACAGAGCAGGGGTATTTGTACGATCCAGAATTAGCTGTGGCAGAAGATCACAAGTTTTCAAGGATTCTTGGCGAGTATGGAAGAATTTCTTATGAGAAACGGGCAGGTGTGTTCACAAGGACTGTTAACAGGGTTAGCCCAGGGTTTGATTTGTTGAAATCCATTCTGTACGCCTTCATGTGGATAATTCCTTATTCATTTCCTGATGCATGGAAATATAGACGGCACACATTTTCCATCTGAGCATGTCCGCAGACTAGGAGCGTTTGATAGGGGGTCGTAGAAGTTGATTTCTTTGTCTCAGAGACAGGCTGTTGCTTTCCGTTTGAGTAGGCATTACTTGGCCCATCGTGCCCCGCTGAAGTCACTCACTAGCGTTGTAGAGAGTGTATGTGGTGTTCAGGCGCAGCTCATGTCTGCCGCGGCGCTATCGTTATGGGCGCGGGTTGAGGATCTTACGCGAGAGGATATTGCGCAAGCCTTGTGGAGAGAACGTAGTCTAGTCAAGACTTGGTGCATGCGCGGAGCTTTACACTTGTTGGTTTCGACTGACTTGCCCATCTACGTAGGCGGACTCATGCGCCATGGTCTACGCAGGGAGCGCGCATGGATTGGGAGGTACGGAATTAGTGAGGCTGAAATGGACGATATGGTTCGCGCCGTTGTCGAGGCGCTAGGCGGGAAGGTTCTGACTCGAAAGGAGCTGTCTGAACGTGTGGTTGAGCGTCTGGGGGCTAAGGCGAAGCGTTGGGTGGAGCATAGCTGGGGTGGCATAGTTAAACAGGCGTGCCTGCAGGGGCTCGTGGTTTTTGGTCCAAACCAAGATCGGGAGATCACCTTCGTAAGGAGAGAGAAGTGGCTGCCAAGAACGACGGATTTACCGGTCGAGGAGGCAGAGGCTATGCTCCTGCGGCGATATCTGCACGGTTATGGTCCAGCCAGTCTGGCGGATTTTGCGGCTTGGGCAGGCATGACGTCCAGCGACGCGATGCCCATCAGGGAGTGGGTCGGAGACGAGATTCTTGAGGTGAAGGTTGAAGATAAAGCCTGTTTGGCGCTTAGAGAGGATTTGGAAGTCTTACAGAATGCAGCGGTTCTTGATGTTGAAAAGGGCGGTGTCCGTATGCTGCCCAGTTTCGATTGCTATATGCTTGGGCACAAGGACAAGAGCCACATCGTAGATCAAGCTTACTACAAGCGGGTTTATCGCAAAGCAGGATGGTTGTCGCCGGTGGTGCTAGTGAACGGCAGAGCCGAAGGAATATGGAGTTGGAGGAAAAAGGGAAACCGACTGCACATAACGGTACAGCTATTTGACAGGATCGCTAAAGATGCCCGTAAACAGGTTGAAAAAGAAGCAGCTGACTTGGCACGTTTCTATGAGACAACCTACGAACTAGCTTTCAGCAAAGTCTGTTAGTGCTTCGCACGGAGATATTCTGGGAAAACTTGCATTTCTTTCTCTCAGATCTAATGCACATTATTGTCAAAGACAGAATGACAAAGGCATGCCAGCCGAGAGTGAAAAAGAAGCTTGGTTGCATAACACAGAACTGGCGCGGCTGAGAACCGAGTGGAGATATCTCCCGAAATGTCGCTTTTGACTCGACATTAAGACATCTCCGATATACCATGAACGACAAGATGGATATAAGGAGTATGTTGAAGGCGTAGAACAGAAAGACGTTAGCTAATCCGTGCTTCACTCTATTTTCGTTGTTCTCTTTTCTTCATTTCATTATAGAGATATTCAAACCACTCAAGTATCTCTGGTTGATTTCTGACCTTTCTGGTTTCTATTGTTTGTTCCTTTATTTTTTCCCATGTCCATTTAATAGGCGTAGTGAACATGTCATCAACTAACTCTAAGTCTATGAGTTTTCTTTTTAAGAGAATACCGATTCCTTCGAAGAACATGCCAACTGCTGTCACTTCAGCCATACCATACTTATTATGGTAATCATCATAATCTTTGCCTTGTCTGTTCAAAACCTCTTCCCATACCTTCTGGAATTCAAGATTGTTGAACTGTGAATATAGTTTCATTACAAGGTCTGTCTGTCGCATCTTATTCTGATGCCGAATCTGAAGAGTATAGTAAATAACTCCAGCCACAACACTCGCAGAAGCAATAGCAATAGAAACTGTCTGAATGTCAACCATTCTTGACACTAATTAATGTAGAGTAGTTGGGTTCAGCTATAACTTTTCCGCAAAATCAAAAACTGGCTTTCTTCATGTGGTTTTTGTCAGTATTTTTGGTTCTTTCCATTCTTCTCTTAGGATGCTGTATAAAATTATGTCTGTCCATTCTCCTCGAATAAAGCTACGTTTCCGCATTATGCCCTCTCTTCTGAAGCCTACTTTTTCTAGGACTTTCTGTGACGCTGTGTTCTTGATATGAGTTGTTGCTTGAATACAGGGAGCCTCTTTGCTGAGAAACAGGTAGTCAACCATTATTTGTGCGGCTTCGGTGCCGTAGCCTTTTCTCCTCTCGTTTGGAATTAGGGCAGAGCCTATTTCCAACGTTTTGCCCATCGGGTGTAATACGTGGAAGTGAGTAATCAACCCAATCTTTGTTCCGTCTTTCTTCTCTATTATGAAGTCCTTGAACTCGTAGGGACTAGGTTCTGACAACGCTTTTTCCATTTCTGCTTTAGACCTTTGACTCGGCAAGAAATATTCCGAATCCACATTGTTAGCCCATTTATGCCAGAACGACACGTCTTCCTTCTCCATAGCCCTCAGATTCACGGTCTTACCTTCAAGCAACTCGATTCACCAACCCACGCTGTTGCTCTGGGGTCAGCTATAACTTTTCCGCAAAACCTCAAACTGGCTTAGAAGAACTGATAGAAGTGTTTTCTATTCTACATGACTCAGATATCAACTTGTTTTCGGACAAAGTCTACCATTTTCTCTGCCCAAAGCTCCAGATACTCTTCCCCTTTGCCAGCTTCTCCTTTGCAAGAATCACCAAGCACACCATTTTTCGATATGGCCTTAATGCCTTGACTCCACATAAGACCCATCATCTTATCATCGAGACTTCCCACAAAACCTGTTTCAGCATTTTTCATATCAACCAGATCTTTGCGTATGGCTAGAACCATTGACGTTTCAGATTCGCCTGCATGAGCCCCTGACTCACCAGCCGCAATTCCGTATTTAGATGAAAACTCGGTAAGGAATCCCAGAAGACCTTTCAGATCCGTGTAAGATACGACTTTAGTTCCTTCAAGACTCTGGTTGAGCTCGTCAGTTACCTCTCGCACAGCATTGAAGTTTCCGCCATGTGATGGGAGTATGACGATGTTCTTGAATCCTTGCTTTGCCAGACTAACGCAGTAGTCACGGATCAAACTTTTCAGCGTTTCAGGTCTAAGGCTTATAGCTCCTGGGAACACCATGTGATGGTCAGAGCAGCCCACATTTATGGAAGGTGCTTGAAGAGCCCTACCAAGTTTTCCCACCACTTTGTTAGCCAAGACATCACCAATCAAGGAATCCGTACAGGTAGGCAGGTGAGGTCCGTGCTGTTCATTTGAGCCCACAGCGAATACAACCGTGCCAAAACCTCTGTCCAGAGCTTTCTGAATATCAATCCGAGTCATCTCGGACATGCGAACCTTAACCATTTGTGTTTCCCCTTCCAATTTCAACACAAGCGTGCTACCTCACAGATTGTCATAAACAAGCAAAAAAGTCTTCCTAGCTAGTTTACTCTCAAGCGGTTTTTGTCAGTATTTTTGGTTCTTTCCATTCTTCTCTGAGAATGCTGTAGATGTAGCAATCTCTTAGTTCTCCCCTCATGAAGAAGTTCTTACGAAGTGTCCCTTCCTTCTTGAACCCAACTTTTTCTATGACCTTCTGAGACGCTACATTTCTCAGGTCAGTTTGGACTTGAATACGCATTGCCTCTTTAGAAAGAAACAAGTAGTCCACCATGATTTCCAAGGCTTCTGTGCCGTAGCCTTTCCCTCTTTCACTAGGAACTAGAGCATAACCAATTTCAAGTTGTTTAGTTCCAGTTCCTAAATGCAAGACGTGAAAATGAACTATAAAACCGATTTTGCTTCCGTCTTTTTTCTCTATGATGAAAGGTTTGATGTCAGATGGGTTATCAAGCATTTTCTCTGCTTCCGTTTTGGACATCTGGTGTAGAGGATTGTATTCACCAAAGACCTCAGGCTTGTCAACCCATTCAACGAAAAGTGGCAAATCGTCTTTCTCCATAATCGTCAGATTCACATTCTTTCCTTCAAGCAACTCAATTCACCAATCCATACAGTTACTTTCGGTTGAGCTATAGCTTTTCCGCAACACCACAAAACTGGCTTAAGAACTATGTGTTCAAACTGTTCAGCATGAAGACATAGCTGTGTTATCTCATACATTGACAAGAAAACTCGGTACAGTCTCATTGAATTCTCTCCGAGTTTCCATGTTTGAGATATGTCCCGCCTCTCTCAGAGTTACTCTCCTTTTATTCCTTTATTGTCGGGTTCCACCCTAACGCTAAGATGTCCGATTACGAGTGGTGGCAAGATGTGTGACAAAAGTTGTTCTGCGGTGAGGGGGCGGACTATACCGTTTGAACTGGTTTGTGTCCAGCCGTTCTTCCCTTTGCGGTAACTCTGTGTCTTGCCGTGCTTAGTTGTGATATAGATTGTGCATTCAGTATTCTTCATGTCGTTTCCCCCAGTCGTTCTTTTGGTATTTCCACGTTTAATATGCCTTCGGCTCCTGTTGTTTATAGTTCTCGGCTAACGTCTCAATGATGCTTTCGTTAAACTATGACTTTTCCGCAAGTCAGAAACTGGCTTGAAAAGATAAACAGAATTGGCTAGTCTTTGCTCAACTCTATTGGGTTCTCTAGAAGTTTTTTTGCTCTCCAAAATAGCCAAGAAGTCGATATTTTCACTCCCCATGACGCGCACGTAAGATTTAAGCGAAAGCTAGACAGACCATTTGTCATGAAAGGAAAATTGCTTCTTGCGCTGTGCCTGCTCTTGTTGCTGTCTTGCTTCTCGTATTCAAGATTCAGCCAAACTGAAACGAAGGCATCAAGCAGTTTACCCGTTCACAATCTCAACACAGGATTGAACTACGCGACAATTCAAGAAGCAATATCAGCTTCTGAAACTTTGGATGGAAACACGATAGAGGTAGATGCTGGAACATATTATGAACATGTAACCGTGTCCAAGTCCATTTTTCTTCTGGGCGAAAGCAGAAACACCACGGTCATTGACGGAGGCGGGACAGGCCCTGTGGTAGGGCTATCTGCGAACAACGTGACGGTCGCTAACTTCACGATTAGAAATGGTGGATATGCGCTCTCTCCAATAAACACTTGCATATTTGGAGAAAACTTGAGAAACATTCTAGTCGAAAACAATTCGGTCATGGATACAAGTGCCGGCGTCATTTTCTATGGTTTTTCCCAAAGCACAATGTTTGGCAACCTTGCAGAAGAGTGTACTGTAATGGGGTTGCACTTCGATACTAGTGCCATCTGCACGATGGTAAACAACACGGTGATGAACAGCTTTCAGGGAATTGTTTTGGAGAAATCTGTTGGGAACTCCATTCAGGGGAACTATCTCATCAACAATAATATTAGCCTAGACTTCTACGCATCTGCTGGAAACCTTATCAAAGAAAATGAATTAATGAACAATAGCGTTGGCATAGTCCTCGATTCATGCAATGGTTCCAACAATTTCCGAAACAACAACATAATGAGTAATGCGTATGACCTGATGGTGTGGGGCTCGTCCCTTGAAGATTTCATGCAAAACATCGATACTTCAAACATCGCAAACGACGGAACGATTTATTATATCACCAACTGCTCCAATCTCACATTAAACCAAACCAGTTGCCCCATTATTGGATATTTGGCACTTGTAAACTGTACCAATGTGACGGTGAGGGACATTGACCTTTCTCACGACAAGGATGGCTTGCTAATGGCTCAGTCAACAGACTGCAGCTTGATCAACCTAACCTTGGCGAACGTGCGTGCTAACTTAACTTTAACTGAAAGTGCAGGTCCGTCAATTCATGCGATTCAAGGGGGGATAACCCTCTTTCAATCGGACAACAATTCTGTGATTGACAGCAGAATCACCAACAATAGTATTGGAGTATGTCTTCATGAGTCAAGCGGGAACCTTTTCTACCACAATTCATTTGTTCGCATCGACGAACCTGTTATTTCTAACTTTCAGTCACCTGCCTCGCCACCGTCTGGCTCATGCTCGATAAATGGGTGGGACAACGGTTTTGAAGGGAACTAGTGGAGTGACTACAACGGCACAGACTTGTACAGTGGGTCTTGCCAGAAACAGACTGGGAGCGACGGAATAGGCGACACACCTAACGCTATTGATGCTAACAATACAGACCATTATCCTTTGATGGGTGCGTTCTCCGATTTTCATGTAACCTCAGAAAATAATGTCCAGACTGTCTGCAATTTCACGGTCTCTGATTTTCAGTTCAACAGTACCGCAATAAGCTTCAACGCTTCTGGTGAGAACGGCACAACAGGCTTCTGCAGAATCTCGATTCCAACAGCACTGATTAACGGAACCTGCAGAGTCTTTGTCAACGGAACAGAGATACCGTACACCCTGCTGCCAGAATCTAACAGCACGAACAGCTATCTGTACTTCACACACAACCATTCAACAGAAGAAGTAATCATAACGCCAGAGTTCACATCGACCTTAATTCTACCACTATTCTTGACCGCAACACTATCGGCAGCAATTATTTGCAAGAAGAGACCAACAAGAACAAACTAACTGTCTTCTTTTCTAGCCTAATCTATGCCATACAGAAGTTCCAAATCTGCACAACAACAGAGAGAGCGTGCTTGAAAATGTTACAGACATGGACCGAAAGAAGTTGGTCATGAAACCGTAGTAATGGAAACAGACAGGTGCTTCGCGAGTGAGACAGTTATTCTTAAATAAGTGCCAAAGTGGAGACGTCTCCTGCACAAACTCCCTTTTTTCTTTCTTTGTGGCATATATTGGCGCGCACGCTAAAGCATCAGTTCATTATTTTTTCTTTCTTGCTTTAATTCAACCCTATACACTTGCCGAGGTTTGTCAATTCCCTTTAGAGGATGAGAACCCAGACCTTGGAACTCAAACTCTCTGTAGCAATTTATTTCCTTGTAGATTTCTTCAGAGATCAACACGTCATCATCTTTACCAAGTTTGCTGATTCTCGCAGCGATATTTGTTGCATTTCCGACAAAAGGACGGCTATTTTTGAAAATGACCTCTCCAGAGCACATTCCTATATGAATGTGAATTTGTTTCTTGTTTTCCACTTTGTTATTGTATTCGGCAAGTTGGTTAACTGCGTTAAGCACACCGTGTAATGCCTGCTCAGGTCTCTCAAAAGTGGCTACATACGAATCTCCCTCGACGTTCTCTCCGCGACCTCCAAACTGCTCAATATTGGACGTCAACACGTCTGACATTCTTTGAACCGCTGTTGCGGCCTCAAACGAATCTTCTTCAGTTCTATGCGTGAAATCCTTCATATCGACAAGCACGACGGTGACCACTTTTTGGAATTTGTCTTGTACAATTTCTGCGGTGTAGTAGTTTAGCCTCAGCAGGTCTTCAATGCCCTTTGCCAAGAGTTCATCACGGTCGTGTAATGCATGTGGTTCCGTTGAGACCTGTTTCGTAGGCTTGACTTGCCGAGTAATATTCTTTAAACCAACTCTATCCACGGTCTTCAGGTACGCCCAATCCGGCAAAATGACAGACCTCAAAGCAGGGCTTATGCCAGGTTCGAAGCCGCTAGGGGACACATATAAGAAAAGGTATTTGGGCCATCCTTGTGGTTGATCGTGATATTTTACTTTCAAAATATCAACAAGATCACTGCACTTGCTTATGAAGGAGAGGACTGTGCTGTCACCAGCTCTTTTAGAAGAATCAGGGGCTACTGAAGCGAGAAAGAAGTAGCTGCTAGTTTGGCCGAATCTATTCTTAATTGGTCTTTCCATAACGACGTCTATCGAGGCTTCATCTATTGGAAATTTGGAAAAACCAAGCCGGAAATACCTTTCGCCGTCAATTGGGAATCGCCTGCAATCGGGGCGATCAACGAAATATCCCAGAAAACCAGCTAATTCCTTTACATCTTTGAGCAACAAGTCATGCTCTTGGTCTGCAACTTCAAGTTTGGAGAAGCTGTGCGAAATACTCTGCCAGATGGTTCCGAACTCTTCAACAATACTTACGAAATCATCGAAAGCTTCTCTTACGTCAGAATGACTGGGGTTGAATCCGCTGCGAGCGAGTCCATTAATACTAGCCCTAAACCGTGTGTAGCGATAAAAGGATTTGAAAGAAACAGTGTATTCCTCTTGAAAATAGTGGACTACGTTCTCAATCAAGTCTGATGTTCGTGGCGACTTAAGTCTTACCTCTTTTTTCGTTCCACAACAGATATAATAGTCAGAAAATGCTATCAGGAAATCTGTCAACGCATTGAAGATTTCTTTGAACACTTTTGTGCTATCAATGCTATCCCAAGTTAGAGCATCAACGCGACCTATTCCTGATTTAGCTTCTGCTAATCTCCTTCCAGCTTCTTTGTGAAGGTTCTGCTTGTACCATGTTTCCTTCACACCTGCTACCATTATCTCGACGGTGGTTGCTTCAACGCCGGGAATAGGACCAAACTTGTCAAGCGTTGCTCGAGCGTTTGCGCCTGGAATTTCATTTGAGATCAGCTTAATGCTATCTTTGGAAAATAACCAGTTCAGAAAACCCTTAGGGGTCCAACTGTTCTCAGAGACGAGGCGAAGCAAGTTGTCCATCGGAATGGTGAGTATATATTTTTCATTCTCCTTTGGTTGGATTATTCCAAAATCAACGAGGCCTTTGATAAGTCCAGGCTCTGCTTTCATCTTCCCTTCCTTTCTGATAGCCTCAATAGCTAAAATGACATTCTCTGGCATCATTCCTGAGTAAGCAACTAGTTCACAAAGCCTCAGTGCCAGAGGCTTTAGATCTTCGTTCTTGTCCAGAATTTCATAGAAAGTTCGCGATTCGCTGAAGGTGGAAAGTCCTTCATTAACAAAGTTGTCATCTATTTTCGCTAAACGTTGTTCAAATGCCCTAATACATAGGTTTCTTGCTTCAGAAAGGATTTCCCTTGTGATTCCCTTTTTGCTAAATCCGATTGAGAACATTGCCTTTTCTTCAAATGGATTTGAAGGACTCGGATCTTTTGAATAAAGGATTCTTTTGGCTATCGCCTCAGCGGCTTGAGGTGGAGATATAGGTTCTATATTGACATTATGGCTAAGATATTTCAGAGAGTCCTTCCTTTTCCTTAGGTTCAGAAATTCAAAGGACAATGCAATCAATATTGAAACACCAGCCTTCTTAAACTCATCAAAAAAAGACTGGGCGGAAGGACCGGCAAAGAATTGTTCTAGTGTTTCTATTTTCAGTTTGTCTAGATTGTCTACACAAAAAAGAATGGGAATGTTTGCTTTTTTCAAGAGACTAAGAATTGCAAAAAGATACCTTTTGAGTTCAGAAAAATCTAGTTTGTAAGGTTCCCCACGCGGAAGAAAGCCTTCTGCTTCCGTGTAAGTCAATCCAAGATATCGCGCCAGGGTCAACAACATGTTTTTGTTCTCGGAAAAGAACTCAGGCTTAGAGTTTAGGAGTTCATCAAGTATCTTAGCTCCTAACTCATACATCAAACTCCGTTCGATCTCATATGTTGGCCTGGTACTAGTGCGCGCTTCAAGATTCCCATAGTCAAGGCCGACATACACGGGCAGAAACCCTGCTTTCCGAACAAGACTCATTGAATAGTACATAAATGTAGATTTTCCCACGCCCCTTTCTCCAGACACAACGCAGAGAAACGAAATCTTGTCCATCTGACGTAATAGTGGGCTCGCTCGCTCTTCCATCTTCTTCTCAATAACCAGCAAGTTTTGCATTTCCTTTGCTGTTTGTAGTGGCTTGTCGAAAAAAGGGTCAAACCCGAAGCCGAACCATTCACACCAATCCATATTATGTCCACACTAACTCGTGTCTTATTATGTTTCCGTGTTAATCGTTTATATCTTCGTGCGCGATTCTTAGAATCCTTGTTTCGCGTTCATGTCCTAGAAACTTTGCAAACTTGCCAAAACAGCGCTATCTTACCTATTACTGCGGTAATCGGTAATTTCCCATGCCTTGGCTTCCCCTATCACGCGCGGAACGTTGGTTGATGGAAACATACCACGGACTCCCTTGTTGAGCCATGAGTGGAGAGAGTTTGGCTATTCCATGTTCGTTTTCCATCATTCTATTTCAAGGAGAGAAGCAACTATCTTGATCTTCTTCTATCCTTGCAGGTTCTCGATGATTCAGAGGCCTCTGTCATCAACATAGTTCCCTTTTTCATTATTCGAATAAGCTTTTTTGAAAAGGATTTGATTCTTTATTAGGAAGATATTGAAACTCTGCTACCATTAGTTTTCGCTATGGTCTTTTTCTTTAGTCTTCACGTTTTATCTTTGCTATGATTGTTTCTCTAAAAGAATCAGGTTCTGAATGTCTATAGGTGAAAGCCTCGTCCAAGCATCTGCCGAGTCTTTTCAAAAAAGACAGTTATTCTTAAATATGCGGGTACCTTCGCTGATACAGAGTTTAGGGGATTTTGGATGCCTAAGCAGGAAAAGGGAAAGTCTCATCAGACTCGGCCTGTTAGCAAACGCCCTCCCAACTGGTGCAAGTATCAGCCAGAGGAAGTGGAGGCTTTAATAGTCAAACTTGGGAAGGAAGGCAACTCTCCCAGCCGTATCGGGACAATTCTCAGAGATCAGCATGCGATTCCATTGGCGAAGCCGATAATCGGAAAAAGAGTGCTGAAGGTACTCAGGGAAAACGAGCTTGCTCCGACATTGCCTGAGGATTTGGCAAGCCTGCTCAAGAAGGCTGAAAGTCTTGCAATTCATCTTGAAAAGAACAGAACAGACCAGTGCAATAAGAGAGCACTCCAGTTGATAGAGGCAAAGATCCACAAAATCTCAAGACATTACAAGCTTAAAGGCATCTTGCCCTCGAACTGGAAGTACGAAGCGAAGATAGCTTCCATAACTTAGTCTTTTGCGAGTTTTTCCAGCACGATCTGTCAAAAAACCGTGTCATACTATTGTTAAATATTTAAATAATCTGATATTCTAGGCTACAGTGAGGGCTAATGGCTTCAGTGTTAAACGAGAATCAGGTTGCGTGTTTTCTAGACTCGGCTGGCCAAGCGGCTAGGACGATTTTGGATACTGTCAAGCAGGATGGGTTCATCCATGTCTTTTCTCATTTGGACGCTGATGGGGTGGCTGCGGCTGGAATCATCGGGAAAGCGTTGCTCAGGCTTGATGCAAGGTTTCGGATTCGAATAACCCAGTGGATTGAAAAGAGCATTGTGGGTGAGATCCTGTCAGATAAGCCTCAGTTGGTGATATTCACCGATTTGGGAAGCGGTTACGTCGACTTGCTAACTGAGAAACTCGCCGACTTCAAAATCGCAATTTTAGATCACCATCAAATCATCGGCAAGGAGTCAGAAAACTTTGTTCACGTGAACCCTCACCTGTGCGGGATTGATGGCGCAACGGATGTCAGTGGGGCCGGTGTAGCGTATTTTGTCGCTCATGCCTTGGACAAAGCCAACGTTGATTTGGCTCCTATCGCTATTGTCGGAGCGTTAGGGATCTTCAGGACAAGTGTGATCAGCGGATGCTTGGAGGTCTTAACAGGAAGATACTTGAGGACGCGAAGGGTTCAGGTCTTCTGAACGTGGAGAAAGACCTTATTTTCTTTGGCAGAGAAACTCGTCCCATCCACAAGATTCTGGCGTCTACGACAAGCCCGTTCATTCCGGGCATAAGCGGTGAAGAAGACAAAAGCTTGGCTTTCTTGACGAACCTCGATATAAAACCTAGAGAAGGGGATAAATGGCGTGCTCTGAGAGACCTTTCAGAAGAAGAGAAGAAACGATTATGCTCGGCTCTGGCGGATCACCTGCTCTCGAAGGGTTTGCGTTATGAAGTGTCAAACCTGATAGGATACGTTTACATCTTGAATAATGAAGAACCTTGGACGCCGCTGAGAGATGCGAGGGAATTTGCTGTTTTGTTGAATGCTACCGGCAGGATGGATAAGGCAGGCCTTGGCGTGGCTGTGTGTATGGGCGATAGAGGACAAGGGCTCGAAGGAGCAAACCGTGTTCTGGATGATTACAGGAGAACCCTAAACAAGTATCTTGGGTGGGTATTGGAGAAGCCTGAACGGATCAAAGAGCATGAGCACATTTACGTCGTGGACGGCGAGGATTTTATCAACGACAAAATAATCGGCTCAATCTCCTCCATACTTGCTGGAAGCCTGCCAAACCCGGAGAAGCCTCTGATTGCATACTCAAACGTCGAAGGAGAAGACATGGTGAAGATATCTGCGAGGGGCTCAGAAACAGTCACGAGGAAAGGGCTCAATCTTGGGCAGATAATGCAAATTGCAGCGGAGAAATTTCTGGGAAAAGGCGGAGGACACAACATCGCAGCGGGAGCGCAAGTTCCAACTGAAGATGTAAAAGCCTTCATAAAAGCTGTGGATGAACTGGTGGAGAGACAGTTGAAGGGCGAGAAGATTGGAAGCTGAAATAACGATAAAATACAACGATGCGCACATAGCAAGATCAATTGCTCAAGCAGTATCGCCGGACAACTTCACAGCGCCGAAGGGCTTGTCAATCGAAACAAGAAGTGAAAGAAAGGAAGTAGTTACCAAGATAGTGTGCCATCGAGAGTTCAGAACATTTATCGCAACTATCGATGACCTTCTATTTTCCATTGCAACGGCAGAGAAGACTTTGCATGAGACGATGAAGCTGCACATGTGAGTGTAGCTTTTCATCATGCTAAAGCAGCGGAGTACCTTCTCAAGCTAGGTTTGTCAGGGACCTTGTGGGCTTACCGCATCCAGAGTTTTCGGAAACATTCCTTATGGTAGTGACGTGCTTCGGCGCCGAAATTCTTGGCCTCAACTTCCTGTCCTGGCTCTATCTTACGGCCGCATTCGTCGCAACACAGAGTGTCGTTGTTTTTGTCTTCGACGCGTACTCTCTGAAGCTCCTCACAATGTGCTCTCAATTCTGATATTCTGCTCTTCAAAACCTGCAGTTTCTGCAATGTGTTCTCCATCCTTTCCTTAACATCAATCTGCGAATTCGTGTTTATCTCTCCGCAAAATTCCGTCTTTTTCAACATTGTCCTTCACCTTTGTGTTAACATAGAATGAAGTGTATCTTAATAGATAATACTATTTTCGGAATTAAACCGATATTATCTATGGTCAAGCTTTCTCACTTTCCCATTTTTTTTAATCAATAGCCTAGAACGTCACAGAGCCTATAAAGGGATATTTCGTAAGACGCAATACATCGGAAAAAAGAGGGAAGGGTTATGAAGTGTCCCACTAAGCCAATTTGCGAAAATCATCTTCTACTTTTTTCTTGCCAATTAATCCAGCTTCCATTTGTAATCTTAAATCATCTCTTATAGCATACGCCAACCAAAAGGTAATGAAAGTGAAAAATCCAATTGTCCAATAAATCATTTGGCCTATATTTTGGTCAATAAACATACCAATGACAATTGGAGCATCTGAGAAAGTCAAAATCAATATGAAACCGAATATTCTATTTGCACGTGACAAACCTATGAAAGTCTTAAGAAATTCCTCCTTTCCATCTGAAACAAGAATTGCTTGGCTTGTCTTGGATAATACATAATTGGTTAGAGAAAATATGCCTATGCTAGTAATACTTGCTATGGTTAAGCCACTCAGTAGATTGGCTCGCCAAACGGTTATACTATAGGAGATTAAGCTCATTGATGCCAAACCCATTAGAAAGTAGCTTGAACTAAGAAGAATTTTCAGATTTACCCCAAGATTATCATTGAGGTCTTTTTTGTCAGCGAAAATATAGGAAAGCGAAAGCACTAGAGTAACAGCAATACCTATCCAAAAAAGAGGTATCTGAATGATTTGAGGGATATTCTGGGTTCCTGATGTAAGGGCGGTAATCAATATTGTTGTTAGCATAATTACATTTGCTTTTTCAACATCTTTTATTCGCTCTGAAAGATTCTTCTTACTGATTGCAGGGGTCTTTTCTCTTGGATTCGGATTTAATACTAACCAATATCCATATCCTTGCACATCTCTTAGCCAAAAGAGAAAACCAAAAGGTATCATTAGGCACCATACCACGATTGACCAGAGAACGGGAAGTTCGACCCAATGAAGGTAAAATGAGAAATAATCACAAGAAAGAGAAGTGAGCGAATTTTCCACTTCATCGCCCCTTTGTAGATAAAAAATATCAAAAGGCTTGTTATTGCGATGTCGAGACCAATTTCGGCAAGAAAGTCAACAGAAAACACCAAAGTGTTCAAGACTCTCAGTTGCCCCAACAAATCGTCAAGTTGTGTAGATTTAAGCCTTCTTAATTACACAAAAAAATTCCCATTCAGAACAAAGAAAAAAAGGAAAATATATGTTCCCAATCTTTTGGGAACTAGAGATGTCCAATCCAACTGTCTATTGCGAAATCAGCGTGTTTCTTGACACTCTGACCTAAACGAATTAACAGTACATCATCGAACCTGCGTTCTTCCTGTGCGAGCTTTTCTTGTTCTGAAAGTTTTATGTCAACACCTGTGGAAATAATTGCGTGAATAACCGAAAGGACGCATTTTGTCCATTTCTTGGTACCATCATCTTCATTCATTTGCTTACACCTCCTAATACTAGAAGTGTAGTATCGAAATATAGTATCATATAAGCTCTGTAATAAGCTTTGCTATTCTACCAACGGATAGGAGTCCCACATTTTGGGCATGGACTCACGCCTTTTGAAAGGATGGTTCTACAGTTTGGGCATTCGTACCTAGGCGATTTCGTTGCATTGTCGATTATCGTGATTACAGCGGCAGCCCCTACCAGCAAGAGTATGAAAGCAAGAAAATCTTCAAGGTCACCCATTCTTTTCCATCTTCTTTGCTTCTTTTTGTAGGCTTGAAATAAATCGTTCAATAATCTCAACTATCAATTCATTTCTGGATTTCGCAGCACCTTCTTTGACAAGACCATCGAGAGCCACAGCGTATTTCTCAGGCAAACGAAGAACGAAGGAAGACATTCTTTCTTGAGGCTCATAACGGGCGGTTTGTCTCTTTGCCATTCCGCATCCACATAGTATCATTTTGTCGATACCACCATATAAATTCAACGGAAGGAATTCGGTTCTATCAGTCACGGCATAGAAAAGGCTCTAGTCAAGCTGAAAGAGGAATAACAGAAAGAGAAAAATCACAGAAATTCAACCTTTGCTTGTTGAATCTGTTCTATATTGGCATAGGCGATATTCAACTACTTCATTAATTAGGTATTCAAGAATCTCATTCAGTTTATCGTAGGTGTACCTTGTTCCATGCTTTGAAATTCCTTCTTTCGGGATCGGAAATTAGCGAATCTGTTTTCGATTTCCTCCTTTACATCTTCTTTGATGATCGCTTATTTTTTGCTCGAGTCTCCTTTTTTCGCTTTTTCTTCGTTAGCATCATTTACCTCTCTTTCTCATTGGTTGTTTACGTTCACGAAAACATTAACATTTTTGCTTTTTTCTTCCATCTTGCTCTTTTCTGGGTTTGGTTTGTCTGATTCTGGTTGTGTTCTTCTTCGACATACCATTTTCTTGCCGGAACCACATAGACTATCATAATTTCAAAGAGAGCAACCAGATAGCCACATAATCGAATACTTCAATGCAAATCCGTACGCATTAATGCCAAATACGTATCCATTAATGCCTTGGGCTAGAAAGTGTAAGAACCCCAAGGATAAAGGAGTATAATCAAGAAAAGACCTAGAATGGAGATGTAGGTTCTTTTGGCTCTTGCATCGTCTTTTTCAATGTCATGACGAAACACAATTCCAATCACGGCACCCCCCAAAACCAATAATGATACTCATTGATGTAGTAATCCCATTACCAACGCAGGCACTGTGCCATCACTTAATAATGGGAAAGACGTAGAGAATAAGAGGATAAGTGATTGCGAGAGTAAACGACAAGGACAATGAGGTATTTGTCATAAACGTTTGGTTTTCTCATGTTTCCCTCTCTGGTACAAGAATAAAACCTACTCGGATTTAATTCTTTATACATAACCGAATATGCTTGAAAACACAGAAATCTTAAATCTGCACAGCAACAGAAGACAAACTAGGGGTTCAGAAATGAGTGATGTCAAGAAGTGCCCTAAGTGTGGAGGAGAAATGGAGAAAGGAACCTTGTTTGGTGATAGCAAGGTTTTTTCTGGAATGGTGTCTGTAAAGTTTACAAACAAGTTTTCCACAAGTATTCTTTTGGTTTGGAAAAGAAACATGCAGTAGATGCTTTTGCCTGCAAATCCTGTGGGTATATTGAAATCTACAAAGAGGAATAAGTCACGAGTGAAGAGAAAATGGTTAGAAGAAGTGTTGCTATAGCACTTGGAATAATCTGTATTGTTCTAGTAGCTGGTCTAGCTGGAGCGATTAGTATTTTGAATGAGGAAAACGCTTCATTAAACTCGCAGGTTACATATCTGCAAAGCCAAGTGAGTGACCTTAATACCATCAGTATCTTAAACAAGACAATGATTTGGGTCAATAACCAAACCGTAAGTCTACAACCAAACACGTACACCTCTTGGGAATTCCGAGCTCACTATGCAGGGTATGTTGTAGTCGCACTTTGGCAATCAACAAACTCACACGCATATGTTCGAGAAATCTATAATATATTATGGATTCAAGTCGACCCGACAGATTCTAGCGGACCTGTAAACTATGACAATCAAATCAACTTTGGAAATTTCACGAACGTATGGGTATGGGCTGTTTTCCCAGCCTTGCCCACTTTGGGGCTGCATGATGGCTTAGAAATCAGAGTAGGTAACAACGACACAGTTGGTACAATTGGAAACGTAACAATAACATTCTACTACTGAACCCACTCTCTTTTTCCAGTTAAAGTCATGCAGTACAGAAGGCTCTGGTCAAGCTGAAGGCAGAGTATGAAAGGAAGGAAGAATAGCGACATCTACGATAGCAAGATTCTATATTAGAGGGAGATGGGGTACCCGTTCCGTTTGGGGGTTGACCATTGATATTTGATATTTTGAATGTCTGTTCTGTAAAGGGATCCATGGACTTATCCATCATCATCCGTGGAATATACAATGATTTATTTCTCTCCCCGCAATATTCCCAAAAAGAACATAGAGGAACAGTTAGCATCAGATGCAAGCGTCTTTTCATCGTTTGCCATAACCATTACAGATATGTCTTCTTTCCACGCAAAAGTTAGAAGCACTAGTGCGCGCCAAGGAAGTCTAACGAAGAAAAGAGAATGTTCTTTGGTAGTGTGTCGGGGTTAAGGCAAGTCGGACTCTGTTTCTAGGGTTCGCATATTTTTTCTAGGATTTCCTTGGCGTCCGTGTTCTTTTCCATGAAGATGCTTATGTCGTTTTCGTCAATGCTTAGATGAAGCGTTTTCTTGTCTTTTCCTTCAACTATTACATTCTTGACTTTGCCCAGGTTGAAAAGTTCCGAGATGCGTTCGCTTGCTTCGAATGTTGAGGAGGAGAGAACTGCGTAGTCTATGACTTTGGATGGGTCGTTAAGATTTATTGTTGCTGAAGTGGTGTTTCTCAGGATGTAACCTATGACTCCGTCAGATTTCTTGATTTGCTCCAGAACGGATTCGTAAGTCTTCAGAATTTGTGGTCTCGATGGTTATGGGCTCAACTTCATCTGCAGTTTCTTGAAAATTCTTCTTCTGTTTCACCATGTTGTAAGCCTCCATTATTCGATTACCGGCTTAACCCTGACAAGTTCGCCTTTCTTCACCTGCAGGGTTTGCTGGATTTTTTCAGGAATCTGTATGACGCCTTTGCCCTCGTACTTCGACTCTTTTATCGGCCTAGTTTTGCAGCGGGCTGATTTTCCTTCGAAAGTCTCGATTGTGACTTCAGCGATTTTCCTATCTTCATAGAGGTCTATCCACTGCGACATCATGTCGCTGTCGACGCGCACTACATCTGAGGGCGAGAATAAGCCTCCGATGTTTTCAACTATGAACTGGTTCACTTGTGGTTCTGGAAGAATTCTCTCAGAACTGGCCTCTGACGCCGCTCGCTCTTGGTTCTCTACCGTCTCTTCTGCGGAGGTTTCTGTAGATTCAACGTCAACTTTCGCCATTGGCTCTTCATTCTCAGACTCGAACGGAGCGTCTCTCGTAGACGCCGGAGTTATTCTTTCAAGCACTTTCAAGACTGTCGGAACAACCGCGCCGGTCAGAGCATTCACATATTTCAAATCTGCTCCTTCCGGAACCACCGTTACCAGATAGAAATCGCCCATACGTGAAACATTAACCGTGCCTTCAGTACCCTCAAGTATTATGTTCTGCAGGCTGCCTAGAGTCTTAGCCTTTTCTAAGACTTCGTCAAGAGCATCAACAGTGTGCACCGCCGCTTCTTCCTGAGCTTTTTCTTCACCGCTTATGATGTCACCGTCCTCTTTGAAAAGAAAGATGCTGCGGATATCTGGGCAAGCATTTGTGATATCGTTCAGAGCGTTCCTTAAGGCAAAAGCGTAAACGTCGTTTTCCATGGTTTTCACTTCGCATTCAGCTACGTTATTCTGAAGAGTATGCGTCCAGGAACTCCATCCGTTTCAACAACAAGGTATTTCAGGCCTTCCGTGTCGCCAAGCTGATCAAGCCACTTCAATGCGTCGCGAGCCTTCTGCAAAACCAACAGTCTTTCCTGATGGCTTCGAACAACTTCCTCAATGGCTGTTAACTCGTGAAACGGGTTAGCATCCAACACTATGCTCAAACTGCCAACTGAAATCTCTCCCAAGCTTTCAGACGACGCCTTCTTGCCAGCAAGCTTCATAACTACCTCATGAATCTTCTTCGACTTCTCTGCCAACGCTCTGATGTCGTCTAAACGACGCAGGTACTCGCCTAGCGTACTTTTCGTTTCACTAATCTCTTTGTCCAAAGTTTCTGCTATCTCTTCCGCTGAACCGTACTCTTTTATTTCCACAACCATTCATTGCACCTCCAAACACGAAACAATAAGGGAAACTTGGATTCTTCACCCCGCCCCTAATGTCCACTAAAAAATGTGGAGACTTTAGCTAGGAGCTATCGTTCTGAGTGAACGTTTGCCCTTCGAGGATACTAATTTGACTTCGTACTGATGCGCCTGAGACTATGTTAGCTGTTTGACGTTACAGTGCATGTGCTCCGCTGTTACCCGCGACTGTAGTGCCAGTGGTCGTCCCGACCCATGCCATAGTGCCTGTCTGTTTCACGCTGTTTATCCACACTTCATTGATAGTTATTGGAGTTGTTCCAGTGTTGTTAAAAGTGACGATAACGCTTCCAGTGAGTCCTGGTGTGAACGTTAGGTTTGTCAATTGTCC
The DNA here is from genome assembly GCA_963838505.1 of Candidatus Bathyarchaeota archaeon. Taxonomy (GTDB): domain Archaea; phylum Thermoproteota; class Bathyarchaeia; order Bathyarchaeales; family Bathycorpusculaceae; genus JBEKCD01. Next base: position 10,720 of record CAWIRG010000005.1, on the reverse strand, counting down.
TTGTTCTGTTGCCATGAAGTTGAAGGTTAGGGCTCCCATCCATGCTGCTACTGCTATGCTGACTGCGACTGTTACGGCGATGAGTATGATTGAGGCTACTACGGGGCTTAGGGCTTTTCTGCTTCTCAATATTTTCATCTTTCTTTTTATCCCTCCTTCTGGAGTTATTAAGTACCTAGTAGAAGCATGGGATTTAAATCTTACGACTCACTACACAAGATTTCCTATTTGTATGACAAAAATACGCCTGCTCCAAGAAACGTGGCCGATCCCAGTCGGTGCTGAACGTATAAAAGTGTTGGAAAAAGAAGTGTTGTACAGTTTATGCGTTTCTATGGCTTTTCGAAGCTACTGTTCTAGCTTGTCGAATAGGCCTATGAGTAGCTCCGCGATTTTCTTGCCATCCGGCGTTATCCTGTAGAGCTTCTTTAACGGGTCTATCCGTTCGCTCTTGGCTAAACCCAACTGTTCAATCTCTATCATCCTTGCCCTGAACGTGCCGTCGCTCAGCGTTAGATGGTGTTGACGCATGAAATCTTTGGCTTCCTTCCATTTTCCACGGTTCATGTGAAGCAGTAAAAGACAGTCTATCGCATGGTCCTTTTCAAGCATTGCCTTAATCGCCGAAAGCTTAGAATCCGTCAGAATGTGAATCGCCTTCTTCTCTTCTACGTCCTTCATTTTCACATCATCTTGCCCTTTTCCTGTATATCCTTCATCCTTAAAAGATTTAACCTATATTACGATTTATGACTTATATCTGAGGATATATAGCTTATTCTTCGAGCGCTACTTGCGTTTGCGATAGTTCATCACTCCGCTGTATTCATGGACAAATTCGTAGCCCATAGCACGCGCCAGAAATTGTTCATTTTTGCCCATTCTTGTCCTTCTAGTTTATCTTCTATTACCATGCAGATTTAGGATTTCTGTCTTTGAGGTTGGCTAGAGCCTTCTGTACGGGATGGCTTAGGCCTGAAAACTCGACAGAAAAACCTCTGAACGAAACTATCAAACGCATAGAAGATACATCCAAAGAGTAGTGTAATGGCAATGTACCATGTTAGGGTATATCCATATCCAAGCGTGTCCGCTCCAAATTCAGAATAAATTTGTGGGATGAAATGCAGAAATGAAGCATGAACTAGATAAAGATAAAAGCTCAACTCTCCTGCAGCTGCTAGCAATCTTGGTGCGGTAAACTTCCAATACAATCCTTTCTGCACTAGATATATCCCCAGACTGAATTCAAATATGTTACACAATGGAAACCAATCAGTTATTCCTGTATATTGAAGAAAGTAATTCTCCATTATCACTTTGGCAGCAACATAAATCAAAAACGAAAGCAAGAGAGATACATGTGGATGCTTCTTTATAGCAAGGTAAACTATTGGAAACAGAAAGTACAGAGAAATTATGAGTCCAATAAACCAGTAAGAACTGTTGATTTTTGCCCAACTATTATCTGTAATGAAAAATATTTGAAACCCAGCGAAATTTCTTACATAATCTGAAAATGTTAATACAGAAGTTATGGGTATCATCAATATACTGAAAATAACTGCAACCCAATAGATAGGGTAGATTCTTAGCAACCTATTGCCATAGAATTTGCCCACATTTCTCAAAGAGTCAAAAGAGTAGCTCCTTAATGCCAGAGAAGCACCGCTTGCAAAAATGAATAGCCATACTCCTATACTGCCCAAATCAATATGAAAGGCTGGATAGCCGAAACCGAACATTAGCCATTGAAAATAAGTCCATCCTCCATAATAGTGGAGATGGTGAATTATGATAAAAGTTATGCCAATGACCCTGAGAGAATCTATAAAAAATAGTCGAGGCATCATTTCCAATTATTTGTGCTGTCATTATAAATTCTTTGTCTAAAACAGTTGTGTTCTCAACGCGCGCTATGCAGGTGACCCCGAAACAGGGGATGAGCATTGAATGCTTAAGAGAGAACGCTTATTTACTTCTGGGAAATATGGTTTACAGCGTTATTAACTGGGGTTATATGTTTGCATGTGCAAAAACGTTTCAGGGCAGTTTCGACTATTCTGGCTGTGCTGTTGATACTTGCCGCAGCAATATTAGGCGGATTAGTATCTTACATGTGGGCCATAGCTCCCTTCTACGCTACATCTGAAAATGTGGGTCTGGCTGTTACGGGCGCTGTTTTCCCTGTGAATCATGCAGGCTACTTTGACGTGACGGTTCTGAATCCCTCCAATTCACTTGGTGGAACAAACATAACGAGCATTTACTTGACAGTTCAAGATGTATCCAGCGTATTCAACGTGACGGACACCACTCCTGGACTCCCCGTGTCTCTTGATCAGGGAGCATCCACGACAATTCGCTGTAACTTCAATTGGGGGAGTTACGCAGGAAAAAATGTGACTGTAACCGTCTTCCCTCAAAGCGGCACTGGAGAATCGTTTTCTGTTCAAACCCAGTTTGTAAAGTTGACTGCTAACGCATACTTCAACGCGACAGCAAGTGTCGATAATTTCTATGTTGTGGTCTATAACGACCCAGCTTCAGCCATAAACGTGACATTAACCAGCGTCATAATAGACACTGCCACTGTTTCAGCTCTGAGCATAATTCTTCCAAGAGTTCTCAATGCGAGCCAAAACGTCGGCATCCAATGTTTCTACGATTGGGAAGGGCATGCCGCACCTGATGTTGCGGTTGCGACACAAGAAGGCTACTTTGCTGAGGCAACTCAAAACGTCAGTGCATCAGTGCTCCTGCAGGTTAGCAGCGTCCAGTTCAATGAAACAAATTCAAATCAAATCAGTGTTACGCTTAACAACTCTGCAGATTCGGCCACACTCGTCGACATATCAAACGTCACGATTTCATACGGAAACACTACTGATGTGATAAACGGAACCCTTTCGAACCCGGCTTTTCCATATCCGCTTGACACGAACAGCAGCGTCACATTCACCTGCGTTTGGAACTGGTCCGACAACCGCAGCATGAGCATCAGCGTGACGGCTTACACCAGCCAAGGGTTTTCTTCGCAGCCATCAACTTTCACAACACCTGCAGAAGTCGCAGCGAGAATAGACCAAACAGGATTTGACCTAAATGACACGGGGCACTTCAACGTGACCGTGACGAACCTGGCATATTCACTATACACCGTAAATGTCACAGAGATAGATTTCAACGTAAACACAACGGGCATAGACTTCGCACTCGTAAATGCTGGTGAAAGTGATACTTTCGTTTGCTCATTCAACTGGTCCAGTTTTGTCGGACAAGAAGCCAACATCATAGTTCGCATGACCTATGGCACAAACAACTCTATTTCCCTGCCGCCCTTCCAAGTCAGCGTACCATACTATGCTGTATTGAACGTTACATTCGCGGACTCTGAACTTGGTAACCCGTACATTAACGTCACTGTGAGCAACGGCAATTTCTCAAATAAGGCCGCGAACATCACCAGCATACTCGTACAGGCCGAGAACACGACACAGTCAATTGATGGAACCTTATCAAACCCCAAGATAAGCTCGTCAGGATACTTGCTTGCGCCAGGAAACGAAATTACAATAATCTGCCCATGGGATTGGAGCACGCACCTCGCCAAATATCTGACGGTCATTGTTCAAACAGCAGACGGGTTCCAAGCCTCAATAACGTTAGTAGTCCAATAAGTCTTCCACAATCTTTATATTACTACCTAAAAGGTAACTTTTCACAAACACTTTTAAGTCAAGCGGCCATATGGTTAGTGTGGAAAACCCAAATGGTTAGGATAATAGATGACCCAGTTGCGAACGAGTGGCTCGACGCGCAGAAGCCGAGCACGAAAACCAATTACAAAGGCATCTGGGCAAAATTCGCAGCGTTCGTCGGCATGGATGGCGTGCAAATCTTAGCCTCGCGAAAAGAAGACAAAGAAGCCCTCTGGGAAAAGAAAGTGCTCGCCTTCAAAACATACATGGAAGATAAGGGTTTCGCGGATTACACGGCCACCACGGCGGTTATGGCGATAAGCGGCTTCTTCAGCTATTACCGCATGCCACTTGCAATACCGTAAAAGCGAAAGCAAAAGACTCAGGGAACGGTCACGGAAAACTGAGGACTATCGCTTTTCCCTAGACGACCTTCGAAAACTTTACGAAATCTCGGACCTTGCAAGAGAAAGTACGTTATCACCCTCGGGAAGAGCCTTGGGCTCAGGGCAGGCGACTTCTTGCGGTTAACTCGGGGAGACTTGGAGCCTAACCTTGAGAAAGAACCCCCAATCAGCATAGGCCCCTACCGAACTCAGAAAGAATCAGTCTCAGCCTTTCCGTTCATAGATTCAGACGCGAAGCCCGTAGTCAAGCTTATGCTTGAGAAAATGACGCGCGAAGGCCGCACGAACCCAAAGGACAAAATCCTGTTATATGCTGATGAGATCCAACTAACCAGAGTTCTCAAGCGCTGCGTAGACAAAGCTGGGATAAACAGCGGCGGCAGGCAAGTTCGCTTTCACTGCCTGAGAAAGTTCCTCGCAGACCACCTTTCAAGCATCATGAGCGAGTCCAAATGGAAGTTAATTCTGGGGAAAACAGTCAGCGAAAGCGCCTATATCAGTCCAGACGACCTAGCCAAGGACTACGCACGAGCCATGACGGAAACAACCTTCGGCAGCATGGATGACCGTGCCAGACAGGCCGCGAAAGCCGAGTTTGACAAATTATTCTCTCCCGAGCAGAAAGAGTTTATCCAAAAACACGGCACAATGCGATTCTCCAAGGTCAAGAAAGAAAAGCCTAAACCTGACTGCACGGACGGAAAACACTGCCAAGAAGTTGCAAACGAAGCTGAGTTGTCTGCGCTATTGGCAACGGGTGGCATGCAAGCATCGTCCTGCCTTCAGGGAAAATAGTCGTGGAGCGCTAAGTTCCCTTTTCTTTTTTTCTCTCTAAACTATCAAGTTTGTGCGACTTGTGCGACCGAAATTCAGACTATGACTGCGGCTCACCCTTCCGCAAACTAGGCCTGAAAACGAGTCGCACTAGACCTACAAACTTGATAGTCTGGAGAAAGCGTTGTCCCTACTGCTTTTCAACGTTTTCAATTGATGTCTCACCTTGAAGAGTACCGCTAGCATGTTCTGCATGGAAAGTATAGTGCTGCAGCGTTCTGTACTAACTTGCGTGGCTATAGAGGCTCTTTAAGTTGCGGATTTTTCTAGGATTCGAGTGTGCTGCATGTACGGTCGAAGTGTAATCTGCAAGGAATCACCATGGAATCATCGAAAAATATCGCGCTCCGCGAGTGAAGGGCGAAAATGGGGATAATCAATGCTCGCTTCTCGTGTTAACTTTTGGGATGCCCTCTACCCGTAATATATATGGATGATATAGTAGTTGAACAAAGCGGATAGAGATGAGCGAAAGCACTCAAGTATTTGCCACTCTAGCTGGGGCTGTTGTTGGAGCCGCCATAGGAGTGGTAAGTGGGTTTCTGATACAGAGACAAATTTTCAAGAGAGAAAATACTCGCGAGATGAGGGATAGAGTGTATGGACCAATGCTTATGGAAACAACCAGGATGTTTGGAGAATTAAGGTCTCACAATTCCTACAGTCTAACTAATCTGGAAAGGCTGACAAATGATTACCTGTTTTTCACCATTGGACTAGACTTGAAGAGCGGATTGCTTGAAGTCTTGGATAGATATAATAGGTTATCAAACAGTCCGGCACGCTGCAGAACTTGTTCTTGATGAGTTTGTCAAGCAAGAAGTTCAGAAAGCCTTTGGAGTTAGTACACAAGGAAGTAGTTATGGTGCAGAATACGTCTGGCTCAGACTACTCGTGGGAAAACCGATGGCAAGCGCCCTCAATCTGAAACGTGCCATCTTCTTAAAATTGGCTCCTCAAGACTTCATCAATGGAGAGAAGGAGAGATGGGGTGAAAACGTACAAATCGAATCAAATATCTGTGGTCTTGAAAAGACACTGGAAGAGTTTGAATCCTTGTATGCGTCCATGCTGGCCAAGATGGAAAAAGAACCTCTTTATCGGGCAGAGAGGGAGCAACGAATACGTCTCAGAAAAGAACTCGGAAGCTGATAGGACAAATAGAACCTTTTGTCAAGACTAATCAGCGCGCGCAAGCCAGTCGCTGAGCGATGGAGCGAGACTCTAAGGGCAGCGCGAATATTGTGGCGAGAGCAAGCTCTACCTATTTACATATGTGTCACTAGCAATAACTAATGGGTTCCACGTAAGTAGATAGCGCGCCCCGCGCAACCTCTCATTTTTCTTTGGTCGACATGAGTTTCCTTTATGGCCAGCGCACGCTTCTGATGCAGACTGGGGTTTGCCTGTTCTGGCACTTTAGGGCGACAAAGAAAAGAGATTATGGATAATGTTGTCCGTAGTGGTTGGCCATTATGACTAGGTCCGAGAGCCCCACGATGCCGTTGCCGTCTATGTCCGCGTTTGGATTCCATTTTGCATCGCCTGGATGTGAGCCATAGGCGTTTGCGAGGATAACCAAGTCTGCAAGAGAAACGTGGAAGTCGCCGTTGAGGTCGCCTGGAATAGTGACCGTCACAGTGCCCGTGTAAGTGAAGTTGTTAGCTGCCTCATTAATCCCGTTCGGCTCACAGTAGGCGCTCAGCGTGTAGTTGCCATACGGGCAGCTTGAAGTGTTCCCACCGCAAAGAAGGTTAACCGAAGTTCCATTCAACAAGTTGAAAACATTGGTGCTGTTCAAAGTTGTTGCATTGGCAGACAGAGTCAGCGTAACATTTTCAGGATTGGTTCCAGCGTTGTTGATCGTAACGTTCATTGGAACTGAATAGCCTTTGCCAACGACGGTCTTTGAAGCTGTAAAACTTGCTAAACAAGGCGCGGTAAGATTGACATTTTGGCCTGCATCTATTTGCGCAGTTAAGACATCAGAGACTGAGTAGCCTTGTTGAGTCGCGCTGAAACATGTGACGGTGGCATTCAACGCATTATCTCCAGCGCTTATTGATAAGCCTGAACCTGATGGTGTGGCGGTGTAGTTAAGCAACCCCTGAGTTGTTGTTGCATTCAAAAGATATCCGTAGCCAACAGGCTGACCAGACTCATTCTCAACGCAAGTGATTAACAACATGGAATTGCTTGAGGTTGGATCTTGGACAGACCAAGGCAAGTTATTAGGAATCGCGTAGAGTTGCATGTCTCCTTCTTCTATTCCAGAAGTGCCTGACATGCCGCAGACAAAGGTTCTTGAATCTCCTTTCGCCGTGAAGTAGTCCTTCAAACTACTACTCTCTAAAGTGACGCTCTTATCAGCCAAGATTACGTAATAATTCGGTACAGAGCCGTCTGACCACCATGTTAGATATGAGGGAGCCCATAACCACTGAATGTTGTCAAACCATGATGACTGAATTGGTTGAGAAACGATAACGTAAAACGAAGTAAAAGCTTGATAGGCAAAGATTTGGTCTGTTGGATTATATGTTGCGTACGTTGTCCCCGAGGCCATATACAGTGAGGGATCATATATTGATATGCTGTATGTGCCGTCCGAAAGCTGTTTGGCAGCCCAAGCCACCACGGCATGCGTTGGGGCTGGCTTGTTATTGAAGAGATAGGCGAGTGCTAGAACAACAGGTTGGCCACTCGCTAAGCTGGAAAGAAGTTGCTGAAACTCATTAGTTTTGTCAGCATGTAGAATAGAATCAGCATTTGTACGGGATTGACTATCATAAATTTCGTGAGCCAGTATCGCAAGTGTGGCGTTATTTAGTTCTTTAGTAGTGGCCGTATCTTGAAGTGCATGAGTATTTTGAGCGTATGGAGGCTGAGATGGGAAATACGGAGCACTGGGATTAGCCAATGGAGTCTGGAAATACTGTTCGAAGTATAAGACAGCGGTGCTTGACATACCGTAACACCAGCCATCGGGAGCAACATGTTCAAATCCATAATTTGCAAAGGAATACGAGTCACGGGATGGGTCCCAACTTGTCGTCCAGATGCCAACACTCAGGGTGGCCTTGTCGCTGCTCGGCGCGTTGTTTGAGTCTCCGCTGTAGCTTGCCGTGATGGTTACGCTGCCTGCGCTGGTATCTGTGTAAGTGATTGTGCAGCTTCCTGAGGACAGGGTGCTGGGATTGGAACCGCTGAAGGTGCCCGTGCTGCTGCTTGTGCTCCAAGTGACAGTGCCCGTGGGGTTAGACCCAGACACAGTAGCTGTACAGGTAACAGATGATCCCAATGTCACAGGATTGGGTGAGCACCTTACAGCTGTCGACGAGGTTGCGAGTGTAGCAAAAGCGTACACGTTACCATTGTTTTGCGCATACACGACTCCGTTCGCGATGGCAGGGGAGGAACTTCCGCCGGCACCTGTATAGTTCCATATTGATTCTCCAGTTAAGGCGTTTAACGCGTACATATTGCCATCATCTGAACCCACGTAGACTGCATCCCCCGCAACGGCGGGACTTGACTCCACATCACCGCCTGTTTGATAGCTCCATATCAGTGTGCCCGTCGTCGCGTTCACTGCGCAAACTTTGCCATCGTAGAAGCCTTCATAAACTGTGCCATAGGCAACGGATGGAGACGACCACGCATGATTGGTATATTCTGTTTGGAAAACCCAAAGGACATTCCCTGTAGAAGCGTTGAAAGCGTATAGGCCAGTAGGGGTATTCCCATAACTATTACCCCCTACGTAGACTACGCCATTAGCGACAGCAGGAGAAGATGCGATGGGGCCCGAGGCTCCCATGTTCTTATAGGACCATATAAGAGCGCCCGTCGAAGCGTTTAAGGCGTACACATAGCCCCATAAATCCTCAAAATAGACTATGCCGTTTACTACAGCAGGAGAAGCATACACCGCGTCACCAACGAAGTATTCCCACACAAGCGCTCCTGTCGCAGCATTCAGTGCAAAAACATAGTTGTCTTTAGAACCGATGTAGACGATACCATTGACAACAGTTGGAGAAGACCTTATATCGGCATTACCCCCTTGGGGGCATAAATTATAGCTCCATATTACGTCTCCGGTTGCAGAGTTAAAGGCGTACAGATAGCCATTCATTGCGCCCGCGTAGACTACTCCAGACGCAACAGCGGGACAATCCGTAATTGGTGCGTCCGTGAAGGGCTTAGACTCCCATATTGTTTCATTATTCGAAGCATTCAAAGCGTATAAGGAACCGTAGTTCGCTGAACCCACGTATACCACGCCGCCGAAGACTGCTGGGCACGCATACTGGAGAATACCATAGGGTGGAGTGAATGTCCACAGGGTTTGGTTTGTAGCTGGGCCTGTCGACGTTGAGTATCCTGAGTGGCTCAGGTTGTGGTGGAACATTGGCCACCAATCAACGTTATCCGCACTTGCTGATTGAATCTTGATCGCTACTGCTAACATGCTCGTTATGAGTAGAACTAACATTATGCTAGAAAAGGTCTTTCTTGACAATCTGATTCCTCTCTCCAAACCTCAGATAAACTTGCCGTCATAAAAGGTTTATGAAAGGAACTTCCACCATCATCCCCATAACTCACGGCTTTCAGTCATAGCGCGTTTCTTAGAACGTATCCAGTTTCTTCTGTTTCTCGACTTCCTTTCTCATCAAGTCTTGAAGTGCTTCGCTTATTCCGCCGGATATTTGGGCCAGACGACTGTTCGCATGAACTCTCTGAGCAGGCTGTCTGGAACGTTGTAAATCGTGAGGTTTCCAAAGAGAGTCTTCTTTGAACTTGCCATCTTCGACGATGTAGTTTAAGAGCGGTTTGTTCTTCACGTTTTCATCCTCCTTTGCCTGTTGGTGTGGAGACGAGTCTGCCTTACCAAGCGAAATCGACAATGTTTCACAGATAAACGGTCTGCCGATGCAACATTCATGAACAATGGAGAGAGACTTGCGTTAAAGTGAAATCCTTCTAACCGCACGCCATGGAGAAAAAGTATCGAGCCTCACATGAAACAAACCGCTCTGCATGGCTAATAAAGGCTTTCTCCTTCAGGATTTTTCCACATGCTTGTCGCGCGCACTAATGGGCGAAATCGCGCAACTCCTCTTTCTTTCTCAAAAGTTGAATTCTCCAGTGAAGAGTACCGTAACGAATGGAGCAGACGGGACTGCGGCGCTATTTCTCGTTTTTTCTTTGAGATTTTTCGAACCAACGTTCAAAGTTTAATTGAAGGTTCAAAATCGGCGCTCTTTGCAGCTGCTTAGCCATCGAGTAGTCCTATGGAGAATTGAGAAAACCGCATATATAATATAGAATCGGTTTGCCGTGGTTTCCATAGAACAGTCTGAGCGACAATGCAGTCTTTACAATGGATGCAAGACTTGAAGCACGCGAAGATGGAAAAAGGATATTAGAAAAAGGGGGCTGGAAGTGGGGTCTAACTCGCTTTGCATTCGACGTTTGGGGTGAAGTGAGCGAAGAAATGAGTAGAATGTAAACTCGATGAGGAGCTAGTTAGGCGAATCGATAGAGTAGCTGAGCTTCTCAAGACTAACAGGACTGACCTCATCAGGAGCGCATGCACCGCATATCTTAAAAACATAGAGAGAGGTGCGACAAAGAGCACTGGAGGTGGAAGTTGCGGTTAATAGGCGCGCATTAAGCTTTTGCAAACGCCTCTGGTACATGGCTTCAGCCGACATTAGCGTGGCCCAGACCAAATGCCTGCTCGCTCCTATGCATCGTCATCCGAACTCA
>CAWIRG010000004.1:0-89642 GCA_963838505.1 Candidatus Bathyarchaeota archaeon | reverse complement strand
CGCGCTAAACACCCATGCATCTATGCTTCAGAACATGTTTTGCTAGATTCTACAGTCCCAGACAGAAGCGACGAAACACACTGGAAAAAACCAAAACTTCCCAGCAAAACGTATATCTTGCGTTCTGCAATTAGGGTGAAAGACTCATGGAGAGAAGCATGTTGAAAAAGATTCTAGAGGTCAGATGGCACGGCAGAGGCGGCCAAGGAGCATGGACTGCAAGCGAGCTTCTCGCAAGAGCCGCAATCGCCGAGGGAAAGTACATCCAGTCTTTTCCTGAATTCGGCCCGGAAAGAATGGGGGCTCCTGTTACAGCATTCACGCGGATAAGCACTGAACCCATTAAAATTCACTGTGCAGTGTATAGCCCCGACGTCGTGGCCGTTCTAGATCCGACGTTGCTCAAGACAGTCAACGTGGCCGACGGTTTAAACCAGGAGGCTGGAAACATCATAGTCAACAGCATAGAGAACCCAGTGGAAATTAGAAAAATGCTCAAATCAAACGCCGGCAAAGTGTGGACGATAGGGGCTTCCGAAATATCAATGAAGATACTGGGAATGCCCATAACCAACACGGCCATGCTGGGAGCCGTGGCACGCATAACAGAGATAGTGAGCTTGGAGACCATTGAAAAAATGATTAATGAAAGATTCAGAGCGGACGTGGCGACGAAGAATTTTGCAGTTGTGAAAGAAGCATATCAAGAAGTGATATCCGAATGAGTAAAGAAAAAAGTTGGAAGGAAGCATCACTCGCCGGCGTATGCTGGAAATCCAGTCTTACCTATTTGACGGGAGATTGGAAAACCTTCAGACCTGAAAGAGACGTTGCAAAGTGCACCAAATGTTTGATTTGCACGATTTTCTGCCCAGACGGTGCCATACGCTGGAAATCTGAGAAGGGCGACATAGAGTTTGACTTAAACTACTGCAAGGGATGCGGTATATGCGCAAACGAATGTCCCTCAAAAGCAATCGTAATGAAGATGTGAAAGGAGAACGAAGAAAATGAAGACAATAGTGAAACAGGAAATTCAGGGCCTAAACGGCGACGAAGCAGTTGCCATGGCCGTCAAGCAATGCGACGTCGACGTGATCGCAGCCTATCCCATAACCCCACAGACAATAATCGTTGAAAAACTCAGCGAATACGTAGCCAACGGCGAAATCGACACAGAATATGTTTGCACAGAATCTGAGCACAGCGCCATGGCCGCATGTCTAGCGGCTTCAGCCACTGGGGCACGCGTCTTCACAGCCTCTGCGTCTGCAGGTCTGGCGTTGATGCATGAAATGCTGTTCGTAACTTCAGGATGCAGAGCGCCGGTTGTAATGGCGGTTGCAAACCGTGCATTGTCGGCACCACTGAACATTCACGGTGACCACTCTGACGCCATGGCCGAAAGAGACAGCGGATGGATACAGATTTACTGTGAAAACGCTCAAGAAGTTTACGACTCCATGATTCAAGCATTCAGAATTGCTGAACACCTCGACGTTCAACTGCCTGTCATGGTGGGTCTAGACGGATTCACATTAAGCCACACACTTGAAAACGTTAATGTTCTTTCGAACGATGCCGTGAAAAGGTTTGTCCGAACCCGCGAGTTCCCAATGGTGCTGACGCATGAGGGGAAAACAGTGCCTTACAAGCTTGACCCAGAAAGCCCAATGACCTTGGGACCCGTGGCCATGCCAAACTACTATTTTGAGTTTAAACGTCAACAGGAAGGAGCAATGCAAAACGCGCTTAAAGTAATCCCAGAAGTGCACGAAGAATATGCCCAACTCAGCAGCAGACGTTACGGAGACGGCCTGTTGGAACAGTACTCTCTTGACGATGCTGAAACGGCTATCGTGTGCTTGGGCTCCACTGCTGGAACAGTGAAGACAGTCGTCGACGACTTGAGAGCTGAAGGCGTAAAAGCTGGGTTGCTAAGGATAAGAACCTACAGACCTTTCCCAGCTGAAGCAGTGGTCAAGGCGCTCAGCAAAGTGAAAGCCCTTGCCGTGATGGAGAGAAGCATGAGTTTCGGCGGCAGAGGCGGAGCCGTGTTCCATGAGGTACGGCACGCGCTTTATGACACGGCGGCACGCCCTCTTATCGTAAACTACATTCACGGCCTAGGAGGAAGAGACACTAACCCAAACCAGATACGAAGAGTCTACAATGACCTTCAGAAAATAATCCCCACAAAAAGGGTTGACGGCCTTGTACGATACGTCGGGTTGAGGGAGTGAAAAATATGAGCGCAATTTCGGAAGGAAAATTCACTGCAAAAGACATAGCTGAGAAACCTGAACTGTTCTTGTCTGGACACAGAGCCTGCGCAGGATGTGCTCCAGCAACCGTGCTGAGACTGATAATGAAAGCCACCAGAGGACCAACAATAGTCACTGAAGCAACAGGCTGCATGGAAGTAGCCTCAACAATATATCCGTACACATCTTGGGCAACACCCTGGCTGCACACGGCCTTCGAAACAGCTGGAGCAAACGCATCTGGCATCGAAGCCGCCTTAAAGATTCTGAAGAAAAAAGGAAAAATAAAGAACGAACAGGTTGATGTAATCGCCTTCGCCGGAGACGGCGGCACCTATGACATAGGTATCCAAGCGCTTTCAGGCGCAGTGGAAAGAGGACACGATTTCCTTTTCGTGCTCTACGACAACGAAGCATACATGAATACAGGCATTCAAAGAAGCGGCGGCACACCTTACGGAGCTTCAACGACCACGTCACAGGCAGGCAAGAGCGTTCCCGGCAAACTGGAGCAGAAAAAGCCTATCGCCGACATAATGGTAGCCCACGACATGCCCTACGTTGCAACAGGATCACCCTACTACTGGAAGGATCTGATAACGAAAGCAAGAAAAGGCATAGAAGTCAACGGACCTGCGTTCCTACACGTGTTTGCCCCATGCCCCCGAGGCTGGCGAAGCGATCCAAGCAAGTCGATTGAACTATCACGATTAGCGGTTGAAACCTGCGTGTTCCCCTTATGGGAAGCAGCAAACGGCGAGTATCAGCTTTCAACGCCTAGCAAAGTCATTGCCTTAGCTCCGCAGAAAAAGAAACCCGTAAAAGAGTACCTGCAAGCTCAAGGACGTTTCAGACACCTGTTTACGCCGCAAAACGAAAAGATGATTGACGAAATTCAACAGCTCACAGACAAAAAATGGCAACGACTGCTCAAAAAATGCGGACTAGCACAGACGAAGCCAGCCGCATAACCCCAAAAACCCGGTCTTTTCTTTTATTCTAATTCTCAACGCCTGCTACGCTTTCAAATACTTCTCCACTTCGTTTTCCGCATTGTCCGCCTTTATGAATATTGGCACATTTTCCATTCCAGTGGCTATATAGCTTGACAGCAGCCAATCGCCCGGAGCGAACTCCAGAGTTTTTTCCAGTATCCCCTTGTCAACCATAAAGGTGTCGCTCACCAGCTGCCTGTCATATGGACGGGGCAAAGTGCCCACAAAGTAGGTGTGGATTTGCTGCAGCGCATTTGTGTTGAGGTAGGCGATTCGCTGGGTCGCAATGCACACGCCGAGACCATATTTCCTGCCCTGTCTCAATAGAGTCTCAACGTGAGCTGAACACTTGGCTTCGATACCCACGCCGCTACTGGGAATAAATTCTTGCGCTTCATCAAAGACTATCAGAACGTATGGTTTCACGGTGAATCGCCGTTTTCGACGGGCAAGCAGATCCTGCGTCAGGTTAATAGCAAGTTCTTTTATCGTGTAGGGATCTGATATTGAAATGCAGACGAGATTGGTTTCCTTGTCTTCAAGTATTTCACGTATCTTCTCAACTGTCAGTCCGCATGTGCTTTCAGTTTCTTTTTCTCGGCTCTTCTTTATGATGTCGATTATAGATTTTCTTGTCGTTGCCCAAGCGTACAGGCCGCTCTTGTCATGCACCTTAAACTGCTCAACAGTTTCGGTTGCAACTTGGTCTATATAGCAGATAAAATCCTCTGTGACATGTTGGTTTTCACTCAGACCATGCTCTTCGATGTATCCGCGAATAGCATCATGTATCCTGTCCAGCGCATTAATGTAATGTGGCTTATCCACGGATCCTCCTCTTGGCCATCCAGCTCATCCATGAATTGACTGTATGTGGGTACCTGCTGTCGCGGCTTAGTGTAGTAGCCGAGCTTTCCCTGGTCAATGATGCTTTGCAGTCCTTTCTTGGCCCGCTCATCAGTCTCGTATTCTCTAGGCTTAACAACAGAATTGAAGAACTGTTCCAAAGAGTCTATTCTGCTTTCAAGTATGATTTTTGAACGGATCTTAGGGTCTGCAAACATGTCAAGCAGAAGGAATATGTACTCGCAGCTAATGTCAAAAATGACAACCTTCGTGTTTTCTGTGTGGAACAAAAGCCTGCGAAGAATGTTTGACATCAAGTTGCTCTTGCCGCCGCCAGTGAAGGCAAAAACGCCGAAGTGATAACGAACGAGTTTCTCAAAGTCAACGTATATCGGGATAACGGTCTTGCTTGCCTCAAACATCTTGATCAGCCCGAGCCTCTGATCACCCTTGGCGTCTTCCACAGTCTTGGACGTGTCAATTCCATATTCTTCGGCTATTCTCTGGTTATACATGCGATTTATCATTTCGCTATTCAAAACAAAGCACTGGCTTCCAACAATCGGATATGAAAAACCTTTGACGAACTTGAAATCGCAGGTAGTGCTGTTGAGGACCAAGTCGTAGTTTATTGGGACAGCATCTATCAGAATCATCATTGTAGAAGTGTCATCCGTCTGCCAGTCTGCCTCAGACTGTTCTATTATTTCAAATTGCATGGGATAGTAGCAACGGTCCGATAGACCGCGAAGCCCGAAATGCTCAGGCCAAACACGACTTACCTCCATCAGCGTGTATCTTTCAAGCGTGGCCTCAGTCTGTTTGAAATTCCTGACAGCCAGCAGCATGCCTTCTTCAAGAAGCCCCATCAGATTCTTCTGGTACTCAACCTTAACACGACACTGGTAACGCGCACCTGTGCCCGCAACCTTCGTTTCTTCACCGCCAGCAAAAAATCTGGGAATAACAGCAGCAAGCCTTGCGTTGAATTTCCCCTCAAAATCAGTGTAACACGACATGTTAAACGCTTTCTCTTCTTGCGGACTCAATTGAAGCTCTCCTCTCCCTGAAAGTGCTCATATAAAATATGAACTTTCTCAATTTATGGTTATTGAGCATCCAGCTTGCCGTCGTGTCCACCATGCATTTGAATTGGCTGTAGTTCCATTTTGCAATCTTATCCGCGATGAAAAGCGGTTTGTTGTGGCCGAAAGCTTCGGGAATGCTGGAGGGAGCCATGGCGACGAGTACGTTCATGACAAGGTTTTGAAGCTTATTAGGCGATTTCTTGTCTTTGAAAAGCATTATCTCCAATGGTTCTGTCGCTCCGCCGAATTCGTTCAGTAGCTTCACAACATTTTCCGACTCATAGTCGTATTCTGGATAGACTAGGCGGTCTATGAGAAGCACGTTGCTGCGCAGCAGCGGATCAGTCCGAGCTTGGCTTAGCTGCACGTACGTTTTGAGGAAGGTTTTCTCGAGGGCTATCCTGTTTTTTATGGCGCCTGAAACGTAGCCCGACCGGTTCTTCAGGTCTGGAATGATGGTTCTGACGGCAGAATCGTATTCTATCAGACTCCAAGGAGGCTTGATATCGTCAGGGTTAAAAATACTCGCTGACTGCAGTATCATTCGGTCAGTGTTAGGCAAAGCTGCAAAGGTTTTTCGGGAGAACGTGTTTCTCAACAATCCTTCACCGTACAGTATCGGAATGAGTTGACGTTTGAAGTCTCTTGCCGCAGTGTCTTTAGTCATGCCCACAAGCAAGATGTGTTTCTTCCAGCATTCTTCCACGAGCATGTGCAACGTGAAAAGAGTAAGGAACGCGATGTCCAACGTTGTCAACCAGTGTTCTTCACCGTCCTTCACAACCCTCATCGCCTTGTCTGACTCTGTGAAAAAGAATCGGTCACCCAGACTCACAACCAGCTTTTTGACACGTTCCCACGTTGTGAAGAATCTTGCGTCCAAGACATAGGTCTCATTGTCCTCTTTCAGAATTCCCCTCTTGACCAAGCTGGCTAGACTTCGCCTCGTTCTGTTTGCTCTCTTATCATCGTTTATGTTCAGTTCGGAAAGAATCTGCTTCAGAGTTAATGATTCGCGAAGCTGAAGCAAATTGACTATTGCGTGCAATAGGAAGTCCGCTCTTGCTGGCGGCAAGCCTAGAGCTGGGTTGCACACGTGTTGCCTAGCCAAGGTCAAATCGTTCACGTCTACGGGTTCCCCGTCGATTTCGTATCCATTCAAACTGCTCTTGGTGTTCCAGAATTCGTGTTTTGACGTGTCGTAGAGTAAACTTGCACGTTGGACCGAAAGGCTCCTGTCCATAAGGAGTATTCGTATGCTCTTGTTTTCGTCTAAAGCCAGTTTATAGGCAAGGTAGTATTCGGAGAAAGTCATTATCCAGTTCGCAATCGTCGAGTTTTCCACGATAGATTCATCCGTGAAAGGCTTCGCAGAGCTAGTTTCCTCTGATGCGTGTTCGCCGAAGAAAGCGTGATCCACGTCGACTACTTCGTTGATGTAGATTGGTACCACACTGGATATGCCGGCTCTCTGCTGCATCGTCTTTTCATCATACTTGACAAGCGGCAGCTCCTTTTCTCTGAAAGTCACCGTGCCCGCTGACGCGTAAGCGCCACCGAAAAAGATTATCAGGTCAAAAATCGGCCTCGAATACATCGTGCCATCTACGCCGGCGAAACGAACTATCGAGTCGCCAAAAAACTCTCCAGCAGTCAAATACGCTTCTTTGCAGTCAAACTGCTCTCTTATCAAGTTCGAGAGAAGATCATCGTAAAGGTTTGTGAGCGACGAGAACCGCTTTTCATAATCCAACACCTGCGAAGAAGCACCTACCTTGAGAACATCGGAAATCCTCTTTGTCTCTTTGCTGAATGAAGACAAATCTTCTTTTCTCCCCTTTACAATACCTTTGAGAGTAAAAAAATCTTCCCAGCCTTGAAAAATGCTGGCGACTCCAATGACTGAAAGAACAAGTGCGTTTCTCAGGGATAACGCTGTCCGTAATGCAACGCTAAGATCACAAGATCTGACAGCCTGACTGGGTTTTTATTGTCTAGGTCTGCGTTGGCATTCCAGTTTCCGTCACCCGGTGCAGAGCCGTAGCGCGCGCGAGAACCAAGGGGAACAGCTCGTTACATCTGTATGACGTAACCCTCGTGAACTCGGCGGAGCAATCAACAGTCCCAACACTCACAGACGGCCAGTTCAGCACGCCTTAGAGTGCGCGCAAACGCGTGTGAGAAGAGATAAATCTGCTGTCAGACATGATTTTGCTAACAGAAGACTGGAAAGAGAACGAAAAGCGCGTTGCGGTTCATGTGTGGTGTTGTTTCGTTGGCGTGGAACACGGCGGATTTTGTTTATCCTAAGGATGTGTGCTTCGAATGTACAAGGTGCGCGGTGTGTTGCGGTGACACTAGGAACCGGAAGAGACGCGTATTCATGTTAGGGGAAGAGGCGCATGCAGTTGCTGTGGCCGCCGGCAAGCCTGTTGAAGCTTTCGCCGTCACCATTGAAAATCAAGCACCATATGTATATGAAATCAGGAAAAAACGTGGCAGATGCCCTTTTCTGCATGGGGTAGACTGCACAATCTACGCCGCGAGACCGCTTGTCTGCAGATTCTACCCGTTTGAACTCACAACTGTGGACGGCAGACATGTTTTCCACTGCACCCGGGAATGCCCTGGAATCGGGAAAGGCCCAAGGCTTCGCAGCGAATATTTCCTTCGTCTTCTCAGGGAAGCCTACCGTCGACTCGGCAATCTGGACAGCGGAAGCTGAATGCATGGAAGGGCACGGTGACAACGTGTTGTCGAGGAGTTAGGTAGACTTGTGTGACGTGTGCAGTCGGTCGAAGGCTGTAACTTGAGATGCCTCGAGTGAGGCGGGTGCGTGGGCCACGAGGGGTTTTTTCTGTACATGTGTGTAACCGCACTCGCATTCGAAGCCCACTGTCAGCTTGTCTCGTTTGACCTGCCGCCATTTCTTGCTGGTGCAGCGGGCGTCGCGTCTATGGATCATCCAGAGCTGTCTGGCCTCGGTGGTCGTTAAAGGAGAATAGCGTTTTGCACGGGTGAAGTACCATGCTGCGTAGACTGCTAGACCTATCCAGACTGTGGGAACTATGATTTGAATGTTGGATGTAAGGATTTCAAACATTTTTTTCACCAGGTGTATACCTGTTGCGCACGGATACAATATGTCCGTCCTCAGACATATCAATCTACAGAATATTCCTACACGTGATATAAACCTTCCGAAGCAACTGCAGAAACGTTAAACTTAAAGACGATTGCACTCAAAACTGTTGCAGCACATCTTTCTTCTCGATTATATTTCCGCAGTAGTGACATTTCAGCAGCAGAGGATCTTCATTTTCAACGTAGAATTTGGCTTTCACAGGTTCGTTGCTGTTGCTCACACATGCAGGGTTAGCACATCTAATGATGTTTTCAATGGTTTTGGGAAGTTTAACTTCCTCCTTCTTGGTCACCTTGTAATCGCGAACTATGTTTATCGTAGCGTGCGGTGCTATGAGAGCGATTTTACGTACCTCTTGGGGGTTGAGTTCTCTGCCTTCAATTTTGACGATATCTTTGGTTTTGTATCTTCCGCTGGACACGTTCACGGCGATTGTTAGAGGGCCTTTCTCGCGGCCTGTTATGCCCAGAATCTTCACAACGTCTAACGCGTGGCCGCCGGTGATGTGATCTATCACCGTGCCGTCTCGAATTTTAGAAACACGCAGTTCGGTTTCGCTCACCCTGACACCTGCCCTTGACCAACCGTTTATGCATAGCACAGCGATAAAAAACTTCGCACACGAATCGCCTCTCGTAGGCCTTGCGGCGTTTGCTAGGTCAATTTTCTCAGTTGGCAAAAGTTATCTACTCGTAGTGCAGAGTGGTTGCAGGTGTGCCGGTGGATTTCAAGGATAGAGACATCATTTCAATCAAAGACTTTTCTCGCCAAGAGATTGACTACGTGTTTAAGGTTGCTAAAACGATGGAGCCCGTTGTCGGGAAAGGTTCGCGCATGCTGCGGGGCAAGATTCTGGCTACACTGTTCTACGAGGCCAGCACGCGTACGCGGTTGAGTTTTGAGTCGGCGATGCAGAGGTTGGGAGGCTCAACGATTGGGTTTGCAGAGGCCGAGATAGCCTCGGTCAAAAAGGGTGAAAACCTTGCGGACACCGTGCGGACAGTGGAGAACTATGCTGATGTCATAGCGCTGCGGCATCCGCTGGAGGGAGCTGCCAGGTTGGCCGCGGAGTTTTCAGGTGCGCCGATACTGAACGCTGGAAGCGGGGCGGAGGAGCATCCGACTCAGGCCTTGCTGGATTTGTACACTATGGTTAAGGAGAAAGGCAAGGTTGATGGGTTGAAGGTTGCAATGGTAGGCGACCTACGCTACGGGCGGACCGTGCACTCTTTAGCCTATGCGTTAAGTTTGTACGACATCGAATTGTTTTTGGTTTCGCCTGAAACCTTGCGCATGCGGCGGGAAGTGTTGCAAACGATTAAGGAACGTATTCAGGTGACTGAACGGACGAGTCTGGAGAAAATTGTCCCGCTAGTAGACGTGTTATACGTGACAAGGATTCAGAAGGAGCGTTTCCCTGATCCTGCAGAGTACATGAAAGTTAAGGGTTGCTACCGCGTGGACGTGCAAGGGTTAAGTGAGGCCAAGAAGGGTTTGATTGTGATGCATCCCTTACCAAGAGTAGATGAAATTGCGCCTGAGGTCGATGAGACACCTTACGCTAGATACTTCCAGCAAGTGCGAAACGGCATAGTCGTGCGCATGGCGCTGTTGGCGCTCATACTTGGCGCCATTCACTAGCTCAGAAATGTAGAAACCTCAGTTTTTAGTGTACCAAAGCTTTCTTTTCACCGCCTGTTCTGCGGTTCTTCTCTGGTTCCAATTTCAATGATGAATCTGTTTTTTGATTATGGCTGTGCTGTTTGAAGTTATGTTGTGGTGTGGCGGTTGTGTGTGATGAGTGTGCTGACGGCGCTGCATTGGGGGCATTTTTGTTTCTGTCCTGGCCAAGTTTTCTTGCAGTTTGTACAGTAGGTTCTCGGTTGGTTGTAGGTGAAGAATTCGGTTTTGTGTGTGGTTAGGAGTTGTTTGGTTGTTTCGTAAAGTTGTTGAGGCGTGGTTTCTGTTTCGTCTTGTTCGATTATGGTTAGGTTTCCGCCTGTTTGAAGCTGTTTGGGGATGGTTTGCTTTTGGAGTTGGGTAAGGTTTGTTGTGGCAAGTTTGGTTGTTGTGGTGTAGTATGCTTTGTCTCTTGTGCCTGCGTAACGGATTCGTGCGATGCCGTATCTTTCTATGTCAAGTTGGGCGAGTCTGGTTGTGGCTTCTGGGTTTGGCAGCGTTGCGGTGCACATGTGTTTCAATTGTTTTCTTGCGATTTTGCTGGTGTAGGTTGCGATGCTCTGTGCTGTTTCTGTTAGGAAGGCTTGGGATGCATCGTCTTGGATGGATTTGCCTGTGAAGGCTTCTGCGGCTTGTGTGAGGCCGGCGAGGTTTATTATGTGGAGGGTTTTTTCAAGTCTAAGGTATTGGTCGCCGTTGCTGCATTGGCTGAGGAAAGGTAGCAGGTTCTTGGCGTGTTGCTGGAGGGCTTGATATTTGATTTTTAATGCGCGTTCAGCCATTTCGAGTCTTTCCTTGAGGGTTTCGTGGAAGCGTGTTTTGTCTTTTCCAGCTTCATATGCTGCCCGCGGAACGTTCACTGTCACGATGCCGAGACAGCCGGTTCGGAGCGTGTCGATTTCCCAGTCGCCGTTTGGGCCCGGGTTGAGTCTAAGGCCTGATGGTGCATAGACGGTTTGTTCCTGGTTTTTTTCGGTAAGGTCGGCGAAGTATGGTGTGCCGTTGTTGGCGGCGACGGCGTGAGCTTTGAGCAGGAGGGCTTTTGCGTGTTCGTCTTTGAAGGTTTCTTGGCGGATTTTGACGATGAGTTTGGGGTCGGCGATGGGTCTTTGCTGGGTCATTTCTGCGTAGACATCGATGACGAGTGAGGCTAATTGTTGTGCTTCTTCTTGGTAGTCCATGTACTTGGCCGTTTTACCTGTGGGCCCTGTGCAGGTTTTTCCTGCTATGAATTTGGGGGTTGTGAGTTCCAAGGTTAAGGCTGTGTCCACGTGTTGACTTAGGCTTGCTATGAACTGGAAGAGGGTTTCCTTTGTTTCTTCAGGTTTGAGGCCTTTGATGTAAGGGGCGAAAAAAATGTTGAAGCATTCTAGTGTTTGTGTAGTCTCCGTTTCTCTTGCGAAATGGAGCAGTGCGTTGAATGTCATGTCTAAGGCTGCTTCGAAGGTGTGGGGCGATGGTTGGGCGACGTTGATGGCTTCTGGGTTGAAGCTGTTTTGCAAGAGGAAGCGTATGTCGTGAATTATTTCAGTCGGTTTGAGAAGCCACGTTGCAAGGTTGCTAATGTGTAGAGCTCCTGAGAGGTGAGCGTCTGCAATGTCTCTCGGCAGGGCGTTCAGCAGCGTGTATTCTTTGAAGATCGTTTCTCCTGCTGTTTCAAGTGGGCTGGTTTTCTGTGGCGTGGCGTGGAGCAGGTTTGTTACGTCGTGGACAGGTATGCCGAGTCGTGTCAGCTTGTTTCGGTATTCTTCCAGCCCTTTTTCGATGAGGATGGCGTTGACGACCTCTCTGACGAGGGGAGCCGTAATGTACTTGGTTTTAGATTTGAGAATTTGGGTTTCGGCTTCTTTTGCGATTTTCTGGGCTTGCTCAACGGACATTCGAGCTTCTCTCAAGAGGGCGTTTGCTATTCGGTTGGCATCGAATTCTTCTATGGCTGATCTGCTCGTGCGAATAAGCACATTCTTGGGTTTAGTGGCCTTCTTGTCTATCCTATCTGCCACGTCAATAACCATTTTGCCCAGATCGGTGAGACAGTACTTTTTCTGGTCAACAAGAACCTCAACAAGATCAGCCCTGAGAAGAAATTTAAGGTGGTAAGCAAATCGGCCAGCGTCTCGACTTGGATTCATCCTCAGACTGCTCATAAGCTCAGTGTAACTCAAAGGACCCTTATCGAACAGCACGTTGAGGATCTGCAGTCTCAGAGGCGAGCTGACGGCTTTAAGAATCTTCATACTATGAGCACGGCTGGCAGTCGACAAAGTTATTTCCTAACCTATTTAGGCTGTGAGGGTGTAGTACTTCTGGGCATAAAGGTTTAAAGCTATTGGGATAGGCTTATTTCACCGTTTTGAAAATAGAATCCCTGAACACGTATGGACGGGGCTGTCGGCTAGTTTGGTCTAGGCTTGTAGCCTCGGGCGCTATAGACCCCGGTTCAAATCCGGGCAGCCCCACCACACTTTAGATTCAGAACCGTCGCCGCGCGCGCTACAATGCCAACCATCAAACTAGCACTTGTAGCTTGCACGGAAATTGCCAATAACAAAAGAAGAAAAGCAGCAAAGCACGCACAGGGCAACGATTCACGCCTTTCCGCGCCGAAACCAGACGTGGACCAACCATAACTCAAGGCTTGCCACTGAAAAGAAGCCTAAAACACTCTTTCCAAAAAAACCAGCACGAACGCCGGGCATAGAAGAGCATATACAAAAACAAAAAGAGGGATCCAAGAGCTGACAAAGAGAAGCCCAAGGTTGACAATGCGACAGTTTCATTTGACGGTCAGCTTGTTTCCTAATGTGGAAGAGGACATTAACCCGTTCAGACGTTTTCTCTTTGAGCTTCGACCTAAACTCTGACAGGAATACCAGTTTCACTGTTCCCAATTGAAAGCTCGCGGGACGAGAGAGACAGCTCTCTTATGTGATTCTTGACAGTGTTGCATACGATCGTTCGAATATTACCGCTGCTTGAAGATGAAATCCTGCTCAGCTCTTCTGCAAGCATTTGATCGCCAAGAGTGTTCTTTGCCCAGTTTTGAAAGTCTCTCCTCTGAAGATGAAACACTAGACTTTCGGGCTTCACCGTCTGAACCTTGTCAAGAAACTCTGAAAGGTTTCTGGCCACATGACCTGTTGGTCTTCCAACTGCTTCGTAGAAATAGAAGGCTTCCTTTTCGCCTACTGTTCTCAAGCTTGCTACAGCTTTCAAGTTAACTTGGAGACCTTGTCTGCTTACGCTGTTTGCATTGCTCTTTGAAACCACGTTTCTTTTCATTCGTAATCCACCATTGGACACGTTGCGGTAACTTACATCTTAATACTTAATAAACATTGCTGGGACACTGTAGAACTCGACGACACTGCTCTAATGCAGCTACAATTATCAATTCATGCCACCGCAACCCGCACGTGCGCACCAACAAGCGTGTGCCAAGCGCAAATGTCACTCAACCCTCCGGCTGCCTCGCTTCCAAATTCGCTGAGCAAAGAAAGCAACGATTATAATGCAAGCAACGATTGCCATTACAGCAGAAACCGTTGCGAGAACAAAGCTGCCTGAAGTTACAAACGCAACTGAAACAACAGCAAGAAAAACGCCGACATAGAAACCTGCCCTGTTCGCCGTGAAACCTTGAATCTCCGACAAAACAGCTTTAGAGTACCGCCTGAAAAGAATAAACGCTGATACAAACGCAAGAAAAATAACCAAAACTGTGTAAGTTAAGTCAGTCCAATAGTTACTAAAAGTGAGCAGAAGACCGACTTCGTCTCCTATTAGCCCTCCACCAGCGCCATAAATAACTGCTGCCAGCCTACCAATTCGCTCTCCACTGTAACTGATTCCCAACCACCCACCAATCGCAAGCATTATTATGCCAAACCAAAAATGGTGAACATGCAAACCACCCCCAACTAAGACAGTGTCAGGACTCACAGTCGTAAACGTCCTTGCAATAGCGAACGAAGCAACAAAAGAAGCCAAAGCCAACAGAGAAAGGTTCGGCCGCCTCGTACGCCCTTCTTCACGCATCATTTAAACAACACTCAGCTCTTCCGCGCCCGCCGCCTATATCTCTGTTTTGCAGTATCCCAGCTTATCAAACATTTTCTAAACACGCCTGTCCTGAGGCATGCTGCTCAGAGTCACCTCAAACAACTGCTCAAAACCCCTGCGAAACACTGTGACACGCACTTTCTCTCCTACTTTCCTTTGATGAATCTGCCTTAACAGGTCTTCAATGCTTTCGATGTCAACGCTTTCAATTCGCAAAATTATGTCTCCCATGATTATCCCCGCTCGTTGCGCAGGGCTCCCATCCGTGACATTTGTAATGAGAACCCCTCGTTCCAGCGGCAAATCGTAGTATCGAGAGACCTCTTCATTCAGGCTCAAACCGACTATTCCCAGCCAAGGTCTGACAGAGATTCCTTCCTGAATCATTTCGCCTGTGCATTTCTTCGCCGAGTTTATTGGAATAGCAAAACCTATCCCTTGAGCATACGGAATTATCGCCGTATTAATGGCGACAACTTTGCCTTCAATATCAATCAACGGTCCTCCACTGTTCCCAGGATTTATCGCCGCATCTGTATGAACCAGATTCTCCACAAGCCCGCTTTGAGACTCTATAGTTCTGTTTGTCGCACTTATCACTCCTGAAGTCACAGTCGGACCGCCAGCCAACCCAAACGGGTTCCCAATTGCATACACCCTTTGCCCCCCTCTCAACTTGTCCGAGTCTCCAAGCTCAGCAACTGGAAGACTCTGTTTCCTAACTGTCACAACGACCGTATCGTGCAAGGCGTAGGCCCCTACAGTCTATCCTTCCAAGACTTCCCCCGTTCCAGAGTGTTACAGAGATTTTATGCGCTCCACCAACGACGTGATTGTTGGTCAATATGTAGCCTTTGTGGTCAATTATCGTTCCAGAACCCATGCCCTCAACAGGCACTGCTCGATAGAACATGTGTCGAACCAACTTCAGCGCGTTTATGTTGACGACACTCTTGCTCGCACTCTCAAGAATGTCAAGCACTGCCTTCTCATCAAAGGAAGACATTCAAACCAACTCTTCATTCTCTTCAGACGACAAATTGAAACAAAATATGCGTTCTGCTATTTTGAGCTGTGCACCCGACTTCTCACAGAATACACATATCAGACTCGTTTTTCGTATAGCCACGCATGCCCTGCAAAAGAATTGAAGAAGTTTCGGACTCTGACGCGGACTGTCCAAAAGCACACTCACCATGCCATTTATGAACGGCCGTATTTCCTCTAAACCATCAATGTCAATTGCATTCCCTCTGACCTTCCTGGAATATTTGCTCACCGCGGACTGCGATATTCCAAGAATATCCGCCACTTGATCTTGACTCAAACCTCGCTCTTCCATAAGAGCCTTTGCTACCAAGGCTTTGGCGGCGGGCACCACGCATCTCACCGCAACTTCACAGGGAAGTATCAAGACAGATTCACCGTTTGACCTATTCAAGGCGGAAAAATATATGAACATGACGCATGTCATACTTATTATGACGCATGTCATGATAGGCTCAAACTAGCTAAACTCCGATTCAGGAGCAATTTTAAACCTTTCTCCAAACCTGTCATGACATACGCTCGAAGACCCTTCAAAATGCAAGAAAGCACGCGCTTAGCTGACTTTACGAGTCTGTTCTCCGCCTCTCGATCGAAATAGCCTTTGATATTCTGGATTAATTTGTCCATATTTTGACTCGATGAGGGAGCCTATCCTTTGCCAGTCGTCTGCGACTCTAGGCCAAAGATCGCTTTTGATGAGTTTAGCAACGTAGTCCTTCATTGAAGCATTGCGGATTATTACGCCTTTTCGCCAGTCAACTTCCACAAGTCCTGTGCGTCGCATATGATGGAGGTTGCGGATGACTTGGTCAGACTCTACTGGGTATGCTATGACAGCTTTTAGATCTTCAAGCAGTGAATCTGTTGAAATCTGGACTTCTGGCCTAAGGCACAAGACTGCAACCATGTTCTGAGTCAATCTCACAGTAGGCGTCAGCATCGACGGACCTTTAGCTGGAACCAGAATCTGTTCCAAACGCTGCGCGTATCGTTTGTAGAATACTTTTTTCAGAGATTCAACCATCGTGAAATAGACCGTGACGAAAGCGGCTAAGAACAAAAAGAACTCGAAAGGCAGAGGTATAAACCCGAACGCACCATTCAGGAAGGGCAGGAAAGGCAGCAGAATCGCGATCAAAACAACTGCAAGACTGCTAAACAGGAGAGTCATGCTGGGTCTGCTTTTGAAGAAAGGAGATTTCCTTGTCCTTATTGCAAAAATCACCAGTGTTTGCGTGCATAAAGACTCGACGAACCAAGCTGTTTGAAACAAT
The DNA here is from genome assembly GCA_963838505.1 of Candidatus Bathyarchaeota archaeon. GTDB lineage: Archaea > Thermoproteota > Bathyarchaeia > Bathyarchaeales > Bathycorpusculaceae > JBEKCD01. Next base: position 73,238 of record CAWIRG010000004.1, on the reverse strand, counting down.
GGACCGTTATTCCACGCGTTGAACAGGTACAGCATCAGGAAAAACGTCAGAAAATCAAAGAGCGAGCTTATGGGTCCGAAATACAGCATAAAATTCCGAATATAAGAGATGTCCAGTCTCTTGGGTTTCTCAATGTACTCCTGATCCACATTGTCCGTGGGAATGGCTAACTCTGAAATGTCATAAAGTAAGTTGTTAAGCAGTATCTGCGTGGGGAGCATTGGATATTGGAAGTTCGTTACACTTCCTATAAAGAGAGATGCACCCGCAGCGCTGAACATGTTTCCAAAATTTGAGCTTATTCCCATTAGAACGTATTTCACAGTGTTTCCAAAGGTTTTCCTTCCTTCGAGAACGCCGGCTTCGAGGACTGTGAGGTCTTTGTGCAGGAGGATTATGTCCGCTGATTCTTTGGCCACGTCTACTGCATTTTCTACGGATATGCTGACATCTGCAACTCTCATCGAGGGAGCGTCGTTTATTCCGTCTCCCAGAAACCCGACAACATGCCCATTGCTCTTCAATGCACTGATGATTCTATCCTTCTGAGATGGAGTTACACGAGAGAAAATGTTTGCTGTTTCGACAACCCTTGCCAGCGCGTCGTCGTTCATTTTCGCGACGTCTACTCCGAGCACGACTCCTCTAATCTCGAAACCTATCTGTTCGCAGACTTTTCTTGTAACGAGCTCATTGTCTCCAGTGAGAATTTTTAGCTCTATGTTATTTTTCTTGAACAGTTCAATTGATTCTTTCGCAGTTTCTTTTGGAGGATCTAAAAACGCCACAAACCCGAGGAAGATCATATCACTCTCATTGTTGATAGAATAAATCGTTCTTTCTTCCTTGACCTTCTTGTAAGCGACTGCCAGAACCCTATAACCTTCTGCGCTCAGATCGTAGTATTTCTGTTCGATTTTCCTTTCTGTTTCAGCACTTAAGTCGTATATTTTTTCTGAAAGCTCATAGTAAGTGCAGACTTTGAATATCTCCTCTGGCGCACCCTTCGTGATGAAGAATCTTTCTCTCTGTTTTTCAACGACGACCGAGACTCGTCTTCTCACGAAGTCAAAAGGAACTTCATCGAACTTTTCGTAATCAATAGAAGGGACTTCTTCATGCTCAAGGATCGCCTTGTCTAGTGGATTCTTGAGGCCTGTCTCGTGATAACTGTTCAAATAGCTGTACAATAAGACTTTCGCGTCATCCTTTCCATCCATGTCAACATGCAACATAAGCTTGACCTTGTTCTCTGTCAGCGTTCCAGTCTTGTCTGTGCACAGAACGTCCATGTTTCCGAAGTTTTGGATTGATGCCAAGTCTTTTACTATGACGCCCTGCTTCGACATTGCCAAAGCGCCCTTCGAAAGATTCACTGAAAGAATTACAGGCAGAAGTTCAGGCGTCAGACCCACAGCCAGCGACACTGCAAATAACAATGCGGTTAGAGGATCCTTCGGATTCGTGTAGACTTTCACAGAAAGCACGAAAACGACAAGTACGAAAGTCACCTGCATAATCAGGTATCCGAAACGTCTTAGTCCTTTTTCGAACTCGGTGTCAGGCCTTCTTTCAACGAGTTTCTTAACGATTTTCCCATAATCCGTCAAGCTACCTGTTTTTATGACAACGGCTGTGGCAGAACCGCTTACCACCGAAGTCCCCATGAAGAGATAATTGGTCCATTCATTGATGCTGCAAGCTTGCTGAGCACTCAAATCTGTAGGCGACTTCTCAAGCGGAAACGACTCACCTGTCAAGGCTGACTGGTCAACGAAAAAGTCTTTGGCAGCAACCAGTCTTGCGTCGGCAGGAACGATATCTCCAGCTGAGAGGGTCACTATGTCTCCGGGGACTATCTCCGAGAGTTTGATTTCCTTCTGAGCATTGTCTCTGATAGTTGTCGCAGTGGTTGCTACTCTCTCCTTAAGCGCGTCTGCCGCCATCTCAGCTTTGGATTCTTGGAAGAACATGAGGACGACGCCCAGCATTACTATCATCAGAATTATCGTTGCATCTACCAAATCGCCCGTAACACCGGTGAATATGCCAGCAGACAACAGGATAAGCATCAGAGGATTCTTGAAACTCAACAGAAACTTTACGACAGCAGTAGTCCGTTTCTTCTTCGCAACTTCGTTGTAACCATAAATCTTCAGATTCTCCGATGCTTGCTCCGGAGTAAGGCCTTGGCTTGAAGTTCTCAGTTTTGCAAGAACTTCATCGATGGACACGCATAGGAAATCCTCAGGACTTGCAGTTTGTGCCCAACCTGTTTGTGCCTGCAACTCCTTGCGTTCGCCTGAATCAAGGTTCGCCATCTTTTCATTAACTCCCAAAACTCTAGCTGCGTGAAGGCTGGGCTTTCTGTTCAATCAGAGAAGCTGGTGGACACCCATGTCTTATAATCGTTTCGACGCGAAACCAAGCCGTACAGGAGTTAACTTGCGAAAAGCAATTTCTACGAAAGCTTAGATATTGATTACCTTAATCACGACTCGATCTATGAACTCCTCATTATTCTAGCACCTCAAGAGTTCAACCTATGTGGGGAGGTTCCGAAGGATGAAAAGCGGGAAGAGAATAGAACGAGACCTACTCGGAGAAGTTGAGGTGCCCAAGAATGCCTATTGGGGCATAGCGACTCAGAGAGCGCGCTAGGCTGTTGCTAAATCGAATTGTTCGTGTCAATTTCCAAGTAGCGTTTAGGCATGATGGCGTTTTCCCAGCACTCTTACGTACCAAGTCATGGTGTCTATCCAAGCCGGAGAAGGACAGAACAAGTTTGTGTGAATCCCGCGAATTTAGTAACACGCTGGCGCGCGCTAAACTGTACAAGAAATGAAGCTGAAGATAAAGGGAAATTTAGACGAGCTACTCGATCCCAGCACGATGTTCTGAAAAACTGATTTACATGATTTAGTTGCGCGAAGAGAATAAAAGAAATGGAAATAATGCGTGAAGCTTTGTTTGGCGGAGTTTTAGCCTCCTGGCCCGCCATGAAATGGAACGTCCTTCCAAAGCATGTCCCACCAGTCGGACTCAGTTATGGTTTCTCCTTTAACAAGTATTTCCAGCACGCTTTTCAGAAGTTCATGGTGCCTTTTCTCATCTGCCAATATTGCTTCAAGCAGAAGCCTGACCTTTTTGTCTTTAACGGTTGGAAGCGTCTTGCCTATTTTTTGGATGAGTTCAGCCTCCATTTGAACATGTTTCTCGACTAGATCCTTCTGCTCATCCAAGTTCTCTTGTGTTAGAGCCTTCGAGACAGTTGTCAGAAGTGTCACGGCTGAAGAATACATTTCCGCATGCTTCACCGAGTCCAGAGATATTCCTTTCAGCACGCCTTTCACAGTGGGGTTGTCAATGGCAGGCAGAGACTTGTTCAGTGACTCTACTATTTTGTTTTCTACTTTGATCTGGTCTTTGAGAAATCGCACAAGCTCATCCTTTGTGCTCAACATCTTGTCCTCCATTTGTCCAAGAACATGCTAGACTGCATGAATAAGTCTTTCGGCAACTCTTCTTCCAAGTTCCTTGCATTTCTCGATGCCAGCCTCATCAGGTTCATACTTGATTGAAAGTGGCGGTTCGGTCACGTCCATTTCAAATTTGTTCCTCATGATTTCGATGACCAGGTTGGGAGCTTCACCACTCCAACCGTAAGAACCAAAGGCTGCTCCAATCTTGCCCTTTAAATTGATGTTTTTCACTGCTGCATCCTCAAAGAAGCTCTTGAAGCCCACAGGCATATCATGATGATAAGTGGCGACGCCTACTAGTATAGCGTCGAAACCAGCTAGTTCCTCGGGAGTAACATGGTAATTCAGTTCAACAGCAATCCCCTGAACCGACCTAGCCCCTTCAGCTACTGCCTGAGCCATTTTTTCAGTGTTACCTGTCCGGCTATAGTAAAGAACAAGCAGCTTCGGCGTTGTCTGCACTCTCCAAGAAGGCTAGTGTAATCAACAAAATAAGAGAGTTTCCCCTCGCGTGCGTTGGTTGTGTTTTTGGAAAGAGTGTTTTAGGCTTCTTTTCTGTGGCAAGCCTTGAGTTATGGTTGGTCCACGTCTGGTTTCGGCGCGGAAAGGCGTGAATCGTACGGGAAAGGCGTGAATCGTTGCCCTGTGCGTGCTTTGCTGCTTTTCTTCTTTTGTTATTGACAATTTTCATGCAAGCTACAAGTGCTAGTTTGATGGTTGGAATTGCAGCGCGCGCCGTAATGCTCTAAGGCACGCGACCCTTTGTTGTTCCCCGGCCTCCTCGTTTTTTCACCGCTGAAAACCTGTATGCCCATGACAATCAGCCAAAACCCCGCCTTTTCCAAACGTCGGGGACGACGCGCGCCTCAAAAGGATAACCAAGCAACGTCAAAACGTCAAGGTGCGCGTGCTTAGCGCTAGACAAAAAGCCAGTCGTTTTTGAGCAATTTGGCCAGCCTGAGATGGTTCAGACTCTTTCCCAATGTCATCAACTTGAGTACAACAAAAACTTTAGTTGTATGTACGACATTGTTTGCTTGTGAGTAAATGAACAGCGCAAATTCCCTCTTTGGAGTCAACGATTTCGTGATGAAAAAGAAGATACTCTCTCTGCGTGAACACTATGACTTGGAGGATGTGACGGGAACGAAATTGGGAGAGGCTGATGGCAATCTCTTTCAGTTTCCAGCCAAGTTTGTCCTCATCGATACGAACGGTTCTGAGCTGATGCACGTCGAAGGGAAGGTATTCTCGCTACGAAACCAGTTCACTTTTTACGACAATGCTGGAGCGGAACTGGGAACTATGAGGAAGAAGCTTGTCAAGTTGATTGGGGAAGAGTACTGGGTAGAAAAAGACGGAGTTGAGTTCATGCGCATCTACGGAGACTTCACGGAGCATGACTACCAGATGGATATCGATGGGGTTCAGGTGGCCTCCGTACACAAGAAGTGGGTCTCAGTGCGAGATCAGCTCGGAGTCTCGATAACTGGAGAGGCGGATCACCGGGTGGTGATCGGAGCGATGATCGTTATCGAACATGTGGAAGTCACGGAAAGGCAGCGCCACCAGTAAGCCATGATGAGACTCAAGCAAGCGCTACGTCAGTCTATGGGTTTATTCAGAGTCTGTGTGTTTATGCTGAAAAGCCGGGGATGGGAGTTGAACCCATATATAGCGGCTCTGCAGGCCGCCGCCTGAACGGTTCGGCCACCCCGGCACGCTACATATCTTTTGGGACCTCGATAAATACGTTGTCAGCCCGCTTCAAGCTTCCTTCGGACAGCTCCATAAACCTCCTGGGCTGTCTCTTCGTCTTTGACGTTCTTTATCAGCATGCGTCCACCGTTGAAGAGACTTATTTCAAAGCTTCTGTAGTCAAAAACGATTGCTAAATGAGAGGTTACTCGTACCCTGAAGTTTTTCTTGACAATGTCACATATATGATTGAAGCTTATCTTCATGGGTTTGTCAGGGTTTACGTTAACAGTGTTTCGCCCGCACAACCACACGAGTTTGTCAGTCTCACTTGTGAGCGCGTCAGTTTTCTTGGCTTGGCAGGCAGGGCAATTGCCTTTCCTGTAAATGTCTACTGTTGTGAAGTACATGTCGTTGAAGTCACATATCATCAGTTTTCCCTTCAACGCTGAACCCATGCCGGCAAGAACTTTCACGGTTTCCATCGCTTGTATCGTTCCGACTATTCCAGCCGTGGCTCCGAGGACGCCTCGAACGTCACAGGTTGACAGAAGATCATCTTCAACATCTGGTAACACGCATTCGAGGCACGGTGTGCCGGGAGAAGCGAAAACAGACAGGTTCCCTTCAAGTCCCACGGCGGCTCCAAAAACGTATGGAATCCCCAATTTAACGCATGCACGATTGACTATATACCTGACGTGCATGCTGTCCAATCCGTCGACGACGCAGTCCATTCCTGACAAGAGCTTTTCAACGTTTCGCGCATTGAGGTTTTCGGGAACAGGCTCAACCTTAACAAATGGATTGGTTCTCTCCAGCCTCTTGGCGGAAGCTTCGACTTTCGGAAAATGCAGATCCTGAGGCGTGTACAAGACCTGCCTGTGAAGATTGCTAATCTCAACCGTGTCCTGATCAATCAAACGCAGGTGCCCAACTCCGGCCAGAGCTAGATAAAGAGAAGAAACCGTGCCTAGGCCTCCGAGGCCAATGACGGCGACTCTGGAGCGCGCCAGCTTCTTCAATCCGTCATTCCCGAATTCTTTCATGACGACTTGACGTGCATAGTAGTCTACACGTTTGACTGGTTCCTGTTTTGTGCTCATGATTCCGCTTCACTGTATTCTGCTGTTATCTAGTGTTATATCTGCCTTTTTTCAAGAATTGCCTCTCGTATATCCCCCTGATTTTTCTTATTGTGTCAGCCTCTTCCGGATGTTTGTCTTCTCTTATTCGCGTTATTCTTGCGAATCGCAACGCCATTCCGCAAGCGTATTTCGGGCTTCTTTGTATTTCGTTGTAGGCTACTTCTACAACAACCTTTGGAATGACATCGACGCGTCCATGCTCTTTTCCTATCGCCAGTGCCTTGAGTCGATTCGTCATTTCAATGATTTCGGCGTCAGTGAGACCCTTGAAGGTTTTTCCAACTGGCTGAAACGCGCCGGTTTCTTCATCGCGAGCCGCGAGATAGTAGTCTGAGAGCCATTCATGTCTCCGACCGTAACCGTATTCCGCAGCAACTATTGCTAGATCTAAGGGCTCAAGGACAGGCTTGATTTTGAGCCAGCATTTGCCGCGTATTCCTGGCGTGTATCCACTGTCAATTCGTTTGGCCATTAATCCTTCGTGGCCTTCATTCATGGCTTTCTCAAGAAATCTTTGAGCTTCCTCAATGCTGTTCGTCACTATTTGGGACGTCAACGGTATTTGCCCAGCGTTCTCTGCAAGTATCTGCCTCCTTTGGGAATATTGCGTGGAAACCAAGCTTTTTCCGTCAAAATAAAGCACGTCGAACAAGTACAGCTGAAGCGGTATCATTTCTGCCATGTTCTCTACTGAGTGGACTCTCCTGAACCTTCGCATCAGATGCTGAAAAGGAATCGGGGAACCCGCCTTGTCGACAGCTACTACTTCACCTTCAACTATGGCCTCGGTTGCCTTAGAATTCTCTTTGACCAACTCTACGATTTCAGGCAGACTATCAGTGACGTCGGTCAACCTGCGACTAAAAATCTTCACCCTGTTACCCGACTTGTGAATCTGAACTCTTGCGCCGTCGTATTTGTACTCAAAGGCTGTTTTGCCACCATGTTCCGCCATGGCACCTGCAACATCGTCTGATGTTTGAGCAAGCATAAGGTTCACAGGCCTGAAAACTATGAAGACTGTTCTGGCCAAACCCGCAGCTCCTTCAGTTCTGGCTATGGCTGCGACTTCACCGATGTCACCCACGATCATCGCAGCTTCTTGCACGGCTTTCAAAGGAGCCTGAAAAGCTTTTGAGACTGCTTGCTCCATCAAGCCCTCGTGAAAACCTGTTCGCATCTCGCCTATCAGAACCTTCACCAAATATTTGGCTTCTAGCGCGGTGCATCGGCTAAGCAGAGCCGACACCAACCTATCCTTCTTCTCTCTCGAGCCAGAACCAACCGTCTCAGCTATTGATTCGAGACTGCGTCTGACCTCCAGCACAGTCAGATCCTTCTCGAAGAGCATGGTCTGCCGTTTCACTCGGCTCTTCTCAAAAACCGCTTTCGTCGCCGACCCGACATCCCCGGACTCCCGGAAAGCCTTTTCAAAAACCCTCCAGTCAACTCCCGTCACACGCAGTATGATCTCGCTGATCGTGGTCCAACTTACTTCCAAAGCCTTTGGGCTACATTTTGGAAACGCCCTGCCCAACAGCATCGAAACAGCTGGCTCGATCTCTTCAGTCTGCAGCCTTCCCAGAAACGTGGCCACAGAATCTATCATGAGAAGTCGCTTCTTGGTGCTTTCGAGCCTTTCGCCAAGCCCCGCCAGAGACTCAAAACTGGTCTGCATAAACTCAGCCTTGTCGCCACGGTCAGCTTCAGAGTATTTGACTGAAAAGACAAGCCTTCGCCAGATACGTAAATAGGAAGGGCGACTGAACAATCGCTTAGAAGGAGGTTTCCAGTCTCTTCTTGACTTCCTTTATTTTCTTGTCTAATTCCTTGACTTTGGCTTTGTCGTCTATGGCTTTGTAACTGTCTTTTGCGTATTCCAGTGCGCTGACTCCGAATCTGTCGAACGCTTTCTGGAAAGACAAGTCAGCGGATTTCATAAAATGTTCTGCAGCCTTATCATATTTCTTAAGTGCAAATGCGCACTCGCCTGCCTTGTAGAGCATTGAAGTAGAGTCAAAGTAGTTCTGTTGCTTATGGTATAATTCTGCGGTCTGCAGAAAGATTTCTTCAGCCTCTTTGTACTTACCAGCCTCGTAGAGTGTTCCCGCTTCTTTATGCATCTTAACCGGATCCACTCGAGCTTCGCTCATAATCATCAACTCTTGACTTTCATCTATCAGCGCTAAACTGGCATTTAGGCTTTCCCTTTGCAAAGTTTAAAATGGAATTCCCAACGAATACCCAAGTGTAAACATTCAGGAGATATTGTTGATGCGAATCTGCGATGCGCACGTTCACCTAGGAGAATCTGGACCGTGGCAACCCTACTTTGACCCTACGATATACGTTGATGACCTCATTCGCCTGTTTGACCAAAACAACGTTGAAAGGGCAGTAGTCTTTCCAAACCCAAACGTAGGCGACAGATACCCACAAATGAATGATTACATAGCAGAATCCGTCCAAAAACACCCGAAACGTCTAGTCGGGTTCGGACGCGTCGACCCAAGAAGAGACGATGCCACAGAGGAATTGACTCGAATAAAGACGAAACTGCAGTTGACAGGTCTGAAACTGCACCCGATGGTGGAATGCTTCAGACCTGACCACCCATTTTTCGACAGATTCTTCGACAAGGCGAACGAACTGAAACTGCCAATACTTATTCACACGGGGGACGGTTTCTCCTCGCCTGGGCTTGTTTCAAAGATCGCCAAGAAATATTCTGAACTCCCAATAATTTTGGGTCACCTAAGAGAAGGAGCTCTGGGCATGATGGAACAATTCGACAATATCTTCGTAGAGACGTCGGGCACGCTGCCTATTTTCATTGAGCGGGCAATTGACATAGATGAGAACAGAATACTGTTTGGGTCAGACGTTCCATACTATCGTTTCCCAACCCAAGTTGCAATCATCGAGGCCTCGGAAATCACACACAAGACCAAGCAGAAAGTGTTCTGTGAAAACTTTGAAAAACTATTTACCCGAAAGATAGAATAACACATTGAACTCTCCTAGATGTGAAGGTGTCCGCGATGAACGCAAAAAGAAACAATGCGAGGAGAACAGTTCAACTTGCGATTGCGGGAGTTTTTGCTGCCATAGTCTGCGTGGTCACGCTGGCTCTTTACGTGAACATTCCTGCGACCAGCGGCTACTTCAACGTAGGCGAGACCATGATCTACGTTGCCGCATTAGTGTTTGGTCCACTCGTCGGCGCATTTTCAGGAGGAGTAGGAGCCGCAATCTCTGACGCGCTTGTTGCGCCTGTTTATGCGCCGGGGACGCTTCTGGTGAAGAGTTGTGAAGGAGCTATAGTGGGATTCTTGAACAGAAGGATCCCTGGGCAGAATTCAACTAGCAAGTGGAGGCTATACACTGCTACGCTGGGGATGCTCGCGGGAATATTACTTGCCACAGTTGGATCCATCTATTTGACGAATGCAGACATATACTTGGGCTACCCTTCACCCGCAACTCCGACCTTTAGCCTCCAGATACCTGTATTTGATTGGTATTTCTTCGGTGCAATTCTTGCTCTTGCAATAGTTCTTATGGGGTTCAAGCTGGAACCAGATTCAGGACGAGCAGTTCTATCAATACTGATCGGCGGCTTGGAAATGGTTCTGGGGTACTTTCTCTACGAGCAACTGGTGCTCGGCAAGACTGCCGCAGTAGTAGAGATTGCCGCAAACATTCTCCAAATGACCATCGGATTAGCCGTTGCAATACCTGTTGCAAGAACAATCAGTCGACGCATTCCACAATTCAGATCCTGAAATAACAATCTTCCGATGTGACTGCCATGAAGCTACCTCCAGGAAAAATACCGCCAGATCTGCTAAGGGAGATAGTGTTCAAGAATCTCGGAGTTGAACGACCAGAAGTCGCTTTGGGTCCATCAGCAGGCATCGATGGCGCTGTGATAGAGGTTGGAAGACGATCTGTCATCGTCTCCATGGATCCTATCACTGGCGCCATGGAACGAATTGGGTGGCTCGCGGTAAATGTGAACGCGAACGACATAGCAACCTTCGGTGTTGAACCTGCTTTTCTCTTCTCCTGCATTCTGTTGCCTGAGGGAGCAGACAAAAGCACAGTTGAAAGCATTTGTGTTCAAATGAATCAGGCGGCAAGAGAGCTAGGAGTCTCTATAACTGGAGGACATTGCGAAGTAACCCATGACCTGACAAGCCCTATTGTTGTCGGCTGCATGATGGGTATAACCGAAAAGGGGAATTACGTTACCGCAGACGGCGCCAAGCCTGATGACAGATTAATCTTGACGAAGAGCGCGGGAATCGAAGGCACCGCAATTCTCGCCTCAGACAGAGAGAAGCAGCTAAGGAAAACATTAGACTCCAAGACCTTAACGAATGCCAAGCAGTTCTACAGGCGGATAAGCATCGTGAAAGACGCCCTTATAGCCTTCAAAACAGGCGGCGTACATGCTATGCATGATCCCACAGAGGGAGGTATCGCAGGAGCAATACATGAAATGGCGGACGCATCGAAGCTAGGCTTCAAGATACTCTCAGAAAAAATAAATGTGGAACCTGAAACAGCAGAAATATGCAAGTTCTACCAAATAGATCCGCTTCAACTCATAGCCTCGGGTAGCCTCTTAATCGCTGCCGAATCAGCATCGGCTGAAAACATCGTTAATACCTTAAGGAAAAACGAGATTCATGCAGACATAATAGGACAGTTCCTTCATTCAAGGGAAGAACGGTCAATCATAAACAAAAAAGGAGAGACTGATATCCTAGCCCGACCCGTGACCGACGAGCTCTGGCAGGCTTTGAAACGCTCGCCAACTCGATAATGCATTCTCATCCGACTAGCCCGCAATCTGTGGGACGATACGTGATGAACGACAATGCCCGCGTAGAATCCGTAGGAAAGCGGTAGCGAAGGATGGCGAGGAGCAAACTTCAAATCGCTGACTATGAAACTGATGCTCTGCCTCCCAGTTCAACAGTTTTCGGCGATAATGAAGTCAGCGAGCTCGTATATCCCGATTCCATCAGGGCATTTCCTGTAAGCGCATTGGCCTATCCCGAAATCGGTGAGAAGTGATTTTCATTCTTCCCTTAAAGTTTGGGGACGGCCTTGAACGTTCGTCCAAGTCTTCTTCGTAGCAAGCAGCCTATCTGGATCATGAGAACGGAACTAAACCCACTCAGTGTGCGCGTTCCATTCTTGCTAAATCATATCCCATTGAAAGCCTTTTAGTTAGAAAAGGGCAAAGAAGAATACATTAAAACAGTCGATAAACATCCACACTTAGAAGAGATGAGGGAAAATGAGGATTAGCTTAATCGATCCTCCAGGAATAGTCAAGGGGCTAAACGTGGGACTAGGATATCTGGCATCCTCACTGGCAAAACAGGGTCACCAAGTAAGAGTTGTTGATCTCAACAACAATACCCAAAACATTGCAGGAAGATTAACCAAGATAAGGGATTCTGACATAATTGGCATCTCAGTCAAGTCTTCAACTGCCCAAATAAGTGGAAAGATTGCCAAGGCTATTGGAAGGAAAGATCTGATCTGTGGCGGAGCCCACATCACAATAGATGGCCACACTTTTCTCAAGACGAACGCAAATTTCAAGGCGGGCGTGACTGGTGAAGGCGAAGAAACACTAATTGAACTGATAGAGGCCATGGAAAGCCGCCTAGACTTCCGAGACATTAAAGGAATAATCTTCAGAGACGGCGAAGAGGTAGCAGTTAATCAGAAAAGGCACTTCATTGATGACTTAGACTCTCTGCCCAATCCAAACTACGAAGTTTTTGACTCTTTCAAAGGCACTATTGCGCACTACCCTCTAGTTACGAGCAGGGGGTGTCCCCGTAGTTGCATGTACTGTTGTGTCGGTGAAGTTTCAGGAAAAAAATGGAGACCACGGACCCCTGAGCGCATAATAGAAGAGCTGGAACTTGCAAAGTCAAAGTATAAAACAAGAAGCTTCGAAATCATAGATGACAATTTCACTCAAGATATGGATAGGGCAAAGGAGTTCTGTCGACTCTTGATTGAACGTGGACTAGACTTGAAGTGGGCTTGTTACAATGGGATTAGGGCCGATAGACTCGACGAAGAGCTGGTCGCCTTGATGAAAGAGTCAGGCTGTAATACCATCAGCGTAGGAGTTGAGAGCTTAGATAATGATGTCTTCAGCAAAATTGGCAAAGGAGAGACCCTTGAACACATCCGACGGGGCATCAGCATACTCAAGAAATACAAAATAGAAGTCGAAGGCTCTTTCATAATTGGTCTACCAGGCGATAATCTAAAGAAAACAATTGCATCCATACAGCTCTGCAAGGAAATGCGCTTCAACAAGACTATGTGGAATCTGTTTGTACCATATCCGGGCACAAGAGCCTGGCATTGGGTTAATACAGAAGCCAAGGTTATCCGCGACTGGACTGAAGGCTTCCATTTCGGAGTCGGAATAAAGCCCGTTTTTGAAACAGAAGACTTCACTGAAATAGAGAGAATCCGCGCTTACAAATTGGCAAACATAAATTGCAACGGCTATTTCGCGCTTATTAACACCGAAAAATCTCTTGTTGCCAACGCATTTGACATCACCCAGTTAGTCTTGAAATATGATGCACGAAATGTTGCGTCCCATATTTTTCATGTTCTGAAGACTGTGGTAGAGGCCCGACACAGGATCAGAGAATATGAAAAGATACTCTGAACACGCATACCTCTAAGCTTTCCTTGGCCAAACCCTAAAAATCTTCGTCGAAGCGCGCACGCAAGCCCTGAAATATGCATCAGCCTCAGTAACTAAAACTCTTGGACGAATTGGTTGCTCGCAAATCAGAATAGTCTTCCTGTTCACCTATCACCTAACTGCTTCATAATTTGAATCATATGGACGTTTAAATACGTAGAAGCTGAAGTAATTTCTCCACCATATCTTGTAGCTTTTTAGCAACCCCCATTGTTTCAGTCTTCGGCCGGACTCAAATACCGGTGTTGACAATACTCTTATCTTGCCACAAAAAGATGCTCTATGCAGCAAATCGGTTATCTCCAAAATGCAAAGCTTTTCATCAAATCCACTTATCCTTTCAAATGTGTCTTTTCGTATTGCAATCATATCTCCTCTATTGTAGAACTTTATGAGAACCTTCACGTGAGCACACAATTTGACGAATATTCCGTCCACTATATAGAACAAGATATGAGAGAATGGCTTGTGTCGACGTGAAGGTAATACACGCGATATTGCTGAGACTATTGCGTTTTCTCTAAAATCATTGAAGATATCAATCAGTGAAGCTCTCTGTATGCTAGTATCAGCATCCATAAAGACCAAAATTCTTCCTTTAGCCAAACTTGCACCATAGTTTCTGGCCTTGGAAACCCCTTCAGGCAAAAATGCCCATACATTCTTGGTAAACCTTTTTGCCTCTTCAAGCGTATTATCAGTACTGCTATCTATCACCATGATTTCCGTGTTGATGTTTCGTTTTCTGGCCTCACGACTGGCTTCAACTACTTTTTCCAAGGTGCTTCCTATGAACATTTCTTCATTTCTGCTTGCTAATATGACAGAAATGTCTATTGTCATATCACTTCATGTTCTGGTTGATAGGTTGTTCCGAGATTAAAGTATTTTGCATGTAGTTGGGAGCATTGGCAAGTGGGTGATTGAGCGCGTGCGCCATTGTTTCAGGCTGGCATGAGACCGCATTCACTCGTCCGTACGCGAAGACCAGTTTTCTAGCAATTCAGTACATTGTCCAGTCATTTTATCGGTCGCAAGGGCCATTGTCAAAAACGGATTGGCGAGCCCAAGCAGCATATTCAAGCTGTCTTTCGTGAAGTCATTTTAGCTACATTGTTACGCGCCCAGTTTGAATCTGCGGGAAAGTGAATAATACAAAACAATAATCGCGTAGAGTCCATATGAAAGCAAGAGTGAAGGTCGACGAATAGCAAGTCCAAGATCACTAGCTATGAAACTAATGCTTTGCCTGATAGTCCAGACAGAGTTCGGCCGAAAATGAAGGCAGTACGGCTCATAGACCCCCAAGACCTTGTAGCCTTTTTTACAAATCCATGATTTGATGTATGCATCCTCGTAAGTATGTAAATTGCATGGTACTTGTATGCCTTCAATAGCCTTGCGCCGAACCAGCAAGTCGTGCGTTCCACCTCTCTGTTCAAATATCTTCAACGTGATCCTTTCAAATAGCTTCAGAATTTTCGCTTTTCTCAGCACAGACCAGATTTCGATTCCCCAGACTCCGCCTACATCATCCCTGATTTGCTTTTCGGCCTTCGTAAACCAGTTCTCAGACAGAACGACGTCACTATCGACAAACATAAACCAATCAGTCTTGACCATGCACATCGCCTTCTGTCTGGCGGCTCCTCTTGTCCCGTTGCCCTGAACGAGAATAACGTTCCCGTGTTTCTCCTGAAACTCCTTCACTATCTGCAGGGTTTTGTCCATAGAATGACCATCAATAACGATCAACATGTTGACAGGCACGTTTCTGTAAACTGAGCTAATGCACTCCCTCAGCAGCCTCTCACTGTTCTTGGTGAGCATGACAACGTCTATAGGCTTCATCATTGCCAAACTCTCTTGTCATTGACAGGATCCTGAGGCCCTCATTCGAAACACACGATTCTGAATAGCTAATAGAATAAATGCTTATCTCAAACTCCGATTCAATCGGTTCTTCAACAAAGCAACTTGCCAGATCGACGCACTTCGCGATTCTCTTCCAGTCTTTCCTATCACATCAGAAACTCATATAAAACAAGCCGAGACCATGATTCAATAGGCGCGTGTGTTGGCTGATGATGACGATCGAGAAAGCCAGAGGTATTATCGCCAGGTCGCTGACTCCTAACAGGCCTTATCACGCCCAGTGGATGCTCACAAGAAGATGCAACTACCGTTGCAGGGGATGTAATGTTTGGCAAGAACAGAACATGGCAGAGCTATCTGCTAGAGAAATCAAGAAAGGGTTAGACGTATTGAAAGAGCTTGGCGTCGTGGAAATCGTGCTTTCTGGCGGAAACCCTCTTCTAAGAGACGACATTGACGAGATAATAGAATATTCTTCGCGGTTGTTCATAACAACGGTGTACGATAATGGAAGCATGGCTGCCCATAAGATGAATGCATTACGAAACGCTGACTTCGTAGCGATTTCAATAGACAGCCTGAACACAAGAACAAATGATTATATCAGAGGAGTCCCAGGCGCATTGAAGAAAGCGATGCAGGCAGTGAAGAAACTAAGCGAAAATGGAATCCGAGTGGGCGTCGCCACCACAATTTCACAGCTTAATCTGCACGAAATACCCGACATTACCAAACACTTTTTGGAAAAAAATATTCCAGTCTGGTACAGCCTCTACTCCTTTGACCCCTCCCAAGATCGATGTCAAATCTTCAAAATAGGGAAGCAAAACGACGAATTCATGATAACCGACAGGGAAGCCATGATTGGTCTATGCGATCATCTCGCCGCAACAAAGAAAAAAACCGGGCAGATACTCATCACTGACAAAATACTTGATGCCGTCAGAACCCTTTATTCGGAGAACAAACGAGTATGGAGATGCCACGCACTTCAAAACTTTCTCGTCATAGACAATTTAGGCCGCGTCGCGGGCTGCCATCTTCACGGGACGGTAGCCTCTATTGATGACCTGCCACGCATGTGGAACAGTGAGAAATTTAACCAACTGAGGCAGAGCTACAGCAATTGTGCAAGATGCACATACCTATGTTATATTTTCTATTCGCTTCATGGGACAGTTGTGGGCAACCTGCAGATAGCTCGCGATAGATGGAGAAGCGTAGGATTGTTCCTGAAGAAGAAGACAGCATAGGCTTCTATGTTTGGCAATGCAGAAAGGACAGTCAACATCTTCTTCACAGTGTCCATGTCTGTCTCAACCTCTTCATTTCTTTCAACACAAGTTAACTGCACTTCATGCCTGCTTGGCGCATTGTCCTCCTCAACTATCATAGACTCTGAACCTCGTGATTTCTTCAACTCAAGGAACGTTGACGGAAAAATGACAAAGATGGAAACGATGACTCCAAAGAGAAATGTGACCAAAAGCAGTTGAGTTGCCCAGCATTAATATCTTCTGGGCTCCGTGTTCTGATACTCAATATGACTTTTTTCGTTGTCGTCGTGCCACGGCAAATTCGTCTAGCAACCGGAATAAGCTCTTTTTGAATCGGGTTTGTAAGAATCACACCTGCAGGACGATGTTTTCCATCACCATACAAACAATCCTGAAAACTTCTTCACTTTCAAGGTTGTCTGTATCCAGAATGAAATTGAAGGGAGCAAAGTCTTCTCCAAGATCGAAACCATAAATCTTCTTGTAAATTGTTTTTGTAAGCCTCTCTTTGCGCCGCAACGCACTCAAGGCTTCTTCAAAGGTTATTCCATCTCTTCCGGCAATCCTCTTCGCTCTTCTCTCAGGAGAGGCCTCCAGCCACATCTTGTACGCCCCATCAAGAAGCCAAGGCATAGTCCAGCTGTCCAAAACAACATTTCCCTTACGCGCCATCTGCAAAAGCTTCTCATCGACTGCTTCATCAAACGATTCATCTTCCGCTCTTTCGTCCAGAAAACGAAGACCTTCAGTGCTTTCCCACCATCCGCGCCCAAGAGTTTTGTAACCCTTTTCAACCGCCAAAGCCCTTAGAGCGTCTCCACCTGAAGTATACTCGAGCTTATATTTCTGCGCAATTTTCCTAGCTAAAGTACTTTTTCCACTGCCAGCCATCCCTCCGATGCAGACTACCACTGGTTTTCCAGCCTTCCGTTGGGCCTTCATAAGCAAGAGTTCCTGCCACCTCCAGAAGGATGCTCATTGCAGCGTCCTGACTGCTCGCTTAAGACCTGACTTTAGGCATCTGTGGCACAGTTGACCGCCGCTCAAACGCCAAACTCTTCTTTTTCCCCTGTTAAGTTTTCGTGCCTTCGATGGCGGCATGCTTGAAACGCCTGCTAGTCGTCGTCCGCAAGAACCGCAGCGACCCATGCTAGCAGTCTTTTCCCTGAAATCTGTCCTTCTATTTCCGCCTGGCAAAGTCTTCTTGATGCGACTCTTGCTCCTAGTGCGTTCACTTGGTCTCGGCAATTTAATCACTTACCTCTATCAGTCTGAACACATGTTGAAAAGTCGTTCCGAAAAGCAGAGAACACAACAGATACCACCAGATTAGAGAAGAGCTGAATATGGGCAGTGGCAACGTTGCACCCACGCCTGGAAGAATAGCGATTGGAGCCGACTGGTAGAAACTTCCTAGAATCTGCCACATTAGGAAAAGAGGGATTATGAACAGAAGAGAGACTTTCATTGACTGCCACATCATCTTGGACTGAAGCTGCATTGTATACTTCTGCTTCTTCATTACTTTCTCCAAGGTTTTCTTGTCTTTGCTCCGCTGTGCATCACGGAGCTCTTTGTTCCAATCCGATATCTCCTTTCTCCACGCTCTTGATTGCTCAGGATTCGTAAAACGTCTGTTCACCAGAGTAGTAAGGAGAGATATCAAAACGGCCAGGCCGAATATGAACAAAGTCGAGTAA
Source organism: Candidatus Bathyarchaeota archaeon (assembly GCA_963838505.1). Classification (GTDB taxonomy): domain Archaea; phylum Thermoproteota; class Bathyarchaeia; order Bathyarchaeales; family Bathycorpusculaceae; genus JBEKCD01. The sequence goes on along the minus strand of CAWIRG010000004.1, from coordinate 55,298 downwards.
GGAATACTATTAAGCGGCATGTCAAACAGCGCATGAAGCAAGACTACAGCACCTCCAAGGCCGTTAGAATCTCTTTCGCAGCTTCCTGCTTGCCTTCAGCGTTGACAACGATTTTCACGGGCGCACCGCTGCTCATGCTTTTTCCATTTTTCTCAAGAAACTCAACCATGACGGTTCCAAGGCTTGTCACGTTGACCTTTTCACCAACGTCATTTTCAATCTTCTCGACATGGCTGCAAACAGTGGCCTTCCCAGTTCCTGAGATGCCGGCTACTATAACCGTTCTGTTCATTGATTACTCCCCGAATATCCGCCTGAACGCCGGATACATCTCGGCTGCTCTTTCTTGCATCAACGTCTCGTAATACTGGTAGATTATGCCCACTGAGAGCAGAATACCCATGCCTGAGCCGTATACGCCTAAAAAGTCCGTAAGAGCGGCAACCATGCCCACGATTATTCCTCCTATGACTGTGACCACTGGGATATACCGATTTAGGATCGACTCAATAGCTTTTCCAGACCGTCTATATCCAGGAATCTGCATTCCAGCGTCTACAAGCTGCTGAGCGACCGTCGAAGGACCTAGACCACCGACTTCAAGCCATGTAAGCGAGAAAACAACGCAGAAGACTACAAGAATCCCCAAGTAGCCGAGGGCTTGGACTGGGTCGCCGGAGATTTGCAGGAAGTTTCGCGGAGCAGTTACATAATATACGAGTCCGCCTGATGGAATAGTCTGTGAACCCGACGTGGATGTTATAGTCCGATATTGGCCTAGGAAATTGAGCCAGAAATTGTTGTTGCCTTGATTGTAGGAGCGCCACAGCAGCTGTGAGAAGAAATAGACGTTTGCAAAAAGGGCAGATGCAAAGATGACTGGAAGGTTCGAGACATAGAGCAGTTTTATTGGGTACCTGCTTCTGTATCCCTTGTAGCCAGCATATGACAAGGGCAATTCAACTCTAACGCCTTCCATATAGATTACGATGAGAAAAGCAGCAACCGTTGCGGCGAACCCGATTATCGAAGGATATTGTGTTCCCTGGGCAGTTGCGGGGAGCCTAGCTATTATACCCGCCAAGGGAGTTTTGGGATTTGATAATGTTTGAGCGAGTGCAACGAAAACTCCTTCACTTCCAAAACTGTCCATAGTTGGGCTGGCATAGAAACAGTCTAGGAAAACCTTCTGCGCAACTCCAGCCATGATGAACAGGCTTATTCCACTGCCAAACCCCCAACCTTTCTGAACAAGTTCATCCATGAGCAACACGATAATTCCCGCCGCGAGCAGTTGCAGGAAGATGAACAAAGCTGCAGTGCCAGGCAACGAACCATACATTCCGCCCAGTATGTAGGCTGACGCCTGAACACCTGTAAGAACTATGGAGAACACTTTGTTCGCAGTTGTAAACAAGCCTCTATCTTCAGGATTGTTCATGTCAGCCTCTATCATTTTGGATCCTATCAGAAGTTGGAGTATCAACCCACCCGTTACTATTGGACCAATTCCAAGCTCCATTAGAGTGCCGCGTGTTGAAGCGAAAATCACCCTTAACGGCGTCAGATCCTGGCCTGCGTTTGTTGGGAGACCAAACAGCGACACCTCAGACATCACCAAGAAGACCACTAAAACCAGCGCCGTCCAGAATAGTTTTTCGTTAAACCGAACCTTCCGTTCAGGTGCCTTTATTTCTGGAACAGCCCTCGCAACAGGCTTGAAAAGGCTGAGGAATCTTCCTGCCATTGGTCTGTCGCTACTCTCCAGTCCCTTGAGTTTCTGTTAAGACCTGCCCGCCAGCATTCTTCACCTTTTCTGCTGCAGACTTTGAGCATGATGCAATTTTAATGATCAGCGGCTCTGTGATTTTTCCTGTGCCCAGAAGCTTTGTGTACCCAAGCGCTGCCAAATCTACGACTGCCTTGTCTTCTTGCTTTTGCGTTGAGAGTTTAACGGCTATCCCGTTTAACGTTCCAACGTTTATTATCTTCGTTTCATTTCTAAGGCTTCTAGGAGAAGTAAATCCGACCTTGCTGAAATATTCCGGTTCGTACTTTATAACGTAAGACCATAATGCCTTGTGTCGTCCAGCGTTTCGCCTTCCTTTGGACCCTGTTCTCCTGTGCTGACCAACCCTACCCCAACCCTGAGTTCTTGATCCACGTTTCTTCCTAGTTTTTCTTAGTTTATGAGGCATCTTGCTAACCTGCTATTTTGCCGATAGATTTCTCCTCAGCTTTTTTCAGTCTTATTTCAAGCACGCCATTCTTATATGTTGTGCGTATGGTTCTGGGAATCACTCTTTTTGGAAGATTTAAACTTTTGCGGTATTTGCGATCCAATGCTTCAGCTGCCAGCGTCAGTCTTTCACCTTTCACGCGTACTCTCAAGTCTTCTCTCCGATAACCTGCGATATCTGCGACAACTATTATTTCATCAATTCCTTCAAAGATGTCAACCAGGTGTTTCGGTTCTCTACACTTGTTTTCCACAGAGACTCTTTGAACATGGTATGTGTATGAAATCGGCCGCTGCTTAATTCTTGAATTTCTTGTTTGAAACTTTTGGGCAGCACTCTTGCCCTTGACTCTGTTGAAGACTTTCAGGATGTCGAACTTTCTTGAGTTCGTTTTGTTTCTTCGCCACCTAGCGCTCAAGATTGCCTCCCCCTAGCATAGATGGCATTTCATAAGTGACTATAAAACGTATCGCACACAAGAATGCTGAAGTCAGAAAAAACGCTGGAGTCAGAACCAGAATTACTAGAAAAGTCTAGAGCATTCGGTTCAGAAGCTTATTTATGCCATCCCCGCGGTATCCTAGTTCTCCCCCCTGACCATAGCCTTTCTTTATTTTTCCTTTGAAACCCTTTGTGGGTGGGTGCAGTCTGAAAACAGGATTTACGGCAGGCAATTTCCAGTATTCGACCTGACAGTTAGAGACCGCGGCAGCAAGAGCCTGCAACGACTCGTATCCAGCTTTCTGAGCATACTCATCGGTCAATTTTCTGTTCCCAAACAGCCTTCCTCTTCTCTTTATTAGAGAAAGCACGTTTTCTTCTGATAGTTCTCCGTATGTGACATAGTCGCGCACCGTTTTGATCATTCCAAGAAACGACGGGCGGTCGTCGACGAGCACCCCGTGGTTGTTCCTCGTGAGACGAAGCATTCGGAGGGTTTCCCGAGCCTCCATCGAGGCACTGACTGTTCCTCGAACCCTTATTGTGAATATGCACTTGCGTTTATCGTTCTTTTCAGTCAATTATCTCACCCAGTCCATCGGGATTATGAGACTGTATGTCTCTTTCAACGCTTCGAAAACTGCGTATGCAAAGGATGGAATCGTTCTCGTTGAACCGTAGCTTCTTGTCCAACAATCTTTTATTCCGGCGAGACCGAGAATCACTTTTGACACTTCGCTTGCCACTAAGCCTAGGCCTCTGGGGCCTGGGACGAAGACCACGCGAACTCCTCCGGTTTTGCCTTCGACTTCAAAGGGTATTGAATGAAGCTTTCCACAGTCACACTCCCAACTTCCACATCCTCGTCTCACAGGAATAATCTTCAGACGGGCGTCTGCAGCCGCTTTCTCTATTGCGTTGCGCACTTGGCTTGCCTTTCCGGACCCTAAGCCTATATAGCCGTCTCTGTTGCCAACAGCGACAATTGCTTTGAACCTTGACTTCTCGCCTGCGTCTGTTTGCTTCTGAACCAAGTTTATGTTTATGACTTCCTCTTGGAGGTCCGGAATCAAGGCGTTGACGATTTGAGGCTCGCGTATTTTCAGGCCTGCCATAAAAACTTCTTCGATAGATGTGATTTTCCCTTCCTGAATCATCTTTCCAAGACGAGTTCTTGGAATCCACGGCTCGTTTTCTGACGGTTCACTTCTTCTTCGGTTGTCTCTTCGGCCTCTGCGTGACAATCTTATTACCTCCAGTCTTGAATGCTTTCATCATGTCCGTTTTGACTTGCGCAACGTGTTTAGGAAGGGTTTCGGGGGGAATCTTCGCTTTCAAATAGTTTGAGAATCGTGATTGATATTCTTCGGTGTTAGACGCTAGACTCTGTGCGTATTTCGCGATGTGTTCTCCCATTATTCTCTTTTCATCAGGCAGTTTTTCCTCGCTATGTGGCACATTCACTTCAGCATCTAGAACCCCCTTCAACACAGCGAAGACCCTTGCTCCTTTCGACGGCGGATACAATCCTATGTCGAGAATTGCCTCCTTTACTCCATGGGATTTAGCCTTTAACCCGCACAGCGAACCAGTCAGATAGGCCGCTGGAAGGTTGCCTCTCGGAGCTTTCCACCCGTACTTTCTTGCCAGTTCTCTGCTCTCAGCTGAAACTATGACTTCGTCCCCTTTTGGCTTGGCCACGATGATTTGGGCGCTGATATTGTTGGTGCTGCAACGAGCCACCAATCGAGGCTTTCCAGAGAGGAGAAATGCCTTTCTAGCCCTGTAGTCTGTTTTTCCTTCTCTTCTCCGGCGGAACGGCATGCAGTAACGTGAGTTTCTGGCCACTAGCGTTTCCTCCATTGCTCGTGCGCCTTCATGTAGCGTTCCAAGTCTGCAACTGATTCAAATCTACCGCTACCCGCCATTCTGTAAAGTGTTTGATAAGCGTTCTCAGCAATCATCTTTTTTGTTTTTAACATGCGAAGTTTCTTCCTTAGAGCCCGAATCTTGTTCATCCATGCTTGCTTCTGTGAAACTCGGGCATGTGATGATCCCGTTCTACTTCCCGGTCCACCTCGACGTCCCTTCTTTTTCTTTTCATGTATGATTCGCGCTCTTCCACGGCTTATGCCCTTTTCTGGCGATGCTCTAATAGTACGCTCGTGTATTAGTCTTCTGACCTCATCGCGAGTTATCGCAGTCTCAACATCGTCTGCCTTGTCAGGATCTATCCAGACACGATTCCTTCCAATCTTTAGTAGCTGTGCGGCGAGACGTCGTTGACTCTTAAGATCCGTCATTGCTTTTCAGTCCTCTTGCTTTGTTTGTCGGTCTTTCCTTGAATTTGTTGTTCTTCTGTTTTCGCTTCTTCAGTCTCAGCCTTTTTTTCGGCCTCTTCAGAGGGTTCTTCCTCTTTCTCGGCAGCCTCTTTCGCTTGTCTTTGGTTTAGAACCACTATTTTCTTGTCCCTCGCTTCTGCCAGAATCTTGGCTCTCTTTCTTTTCCCCACTGTATGGGCTATCCTTGCTGCCTGAATCTTGGGATCAATTTCTTTCAGACAATCTGGGTTGTACACCAAGACCTCTTTGAAGCCGGAGGGGTGAAGTGCTCTGGCGCTTTTGGGGCCTCTATATCCTGCGGCCACTGGAGGTGGCCACCCTTTGAATTTCTTTCTGACTTTGTTGTCAAGACCTCGAGGTCTACGCCAGTTTTCTTTCAAACGAACGTATTTCCAGCTTTCTTGCCTTGCGAAGCTTGGTTTCTTATGTTTAACACGCTTCCTCAGTCTCAAGGCTTTTTCGGAGATGGTAGTTCTTGGCATAGTTGTCAGTCCATCCCCTCACTTCGCTCGAAGACGTACAAGCCATCCAAGAAAATGCGCGGATCCTTCCTTTTCACCTTAGTTGCTTGTTCAATGTTTGCTGCTGTCTGGCTGACTTCCTCGACATCTAGGCCTTGAACAATAATGTCTTCGCCTTGAATCTTGACTTGCACGTTGCCTATTATCTTCGCCTTCCGCGGGTTTCTTTCGCCAGTGAAGTTTTCGATGAGAACACTCTTGTCTTTCAATTTGACTGAGATTGGAAAATGTGAGAAGACCACTTTCAATTTGTATGTAAAACCTTTTCTTACGCCTGTGATCATGTTCTGAACGTGAGAACGAAGTGTACCGACGAGGGAAGCTTCTCTTTTTCTGGGCCACTGAGCCTGAATGCTTATGCTCTTGCCTTCGAGCTTGATTGAAACGGGGGCAAAGGAGAAATCGCGAGTCAACGTTCCTTTAGGTCCTTTCACCGTGAATTTTTTGCCCTCCAGATTTGCCTCTATGCCATCGGGAACTTGAACCGTTTCAGTGATCTCTATCGCTCGCATCTGCAGTACCCTCAGTAGATGAATGCTAAAAGTCTGCCTCCGACCTTCTTTTCTCTTGCATCTTTATGTGACAGAACACCATTAGGAGTTGAAACAACGAGCAGTCCTACTTCTCTTGAGGGAAGATACTTTTTCTCCCATTCCTCAAACCTGTCCGTCCTAACTGAGAAGCGTGGTTTGATAGCGCCACACTTGTTGATTCTGCCCAAGAGTTGAACCTTGAACTTGCCGGAACGACCGTCATCTATAAACTCAAACTCGCCGAGGTAACCGTTCAGTTGCATGATTCTCAAGACTCTGCCAAGAAGTCTGGACGCTGGGCTAATCACGCATTCGTGCTTGTTTCGCATTTCACTGTTTATGATAGCGGTCAAACCGTTCGCCAAAGTGTCCATAGTGTTCTTCCCCATTTTCACTCGTATTTTTTGAATCCGAGTTTTTTAGCTACCTCTCTAAAACAATGCCGACAAAGATATAAATTGTAACGTCTGATTACCGGCCCATAGGATCCGCATCTGCTGCATGGCCTTGCACCTTTTCCGTATTTTCTATCTTTCTTTGATTTCTGTTTGCCCATCATGTCCACCTAGCTCACGCAACTTCTACTCCCAAGGTTTCCTTGACATACGCGATAGCTTCTTCGGGCGTCAGAACATGTTTTGAACCTATCTTCGCTCTACCGTACCTTCGATTCTTGACACGGTAGCCGGGACGAGTGATCGAGACACACACGTCCATTCCAAATATGCCTACATCAGGATCGTATCTTACGCCTGGCAGCTCTATGTGTTCTTTGATGCCGAAGGAAAAGTTGCCCTGAGCATCGAAGCTTCTAGCGGAGATTTTGTTGTCTACGACGTGCAGTGCTTTCTTCAGGAATTCAATAGCTTTTTCCTCTCTTAGCGTTACGATACAGGCTATTGATTCACCCTTTCTAATTCCAAAATCCCTTATGCTGTCCTTTGCCTTTCTCTTGCATGGAGTCTGACCTGTGATTTCTTTCAAGACCTTGACGGCTTTTTCAAGGGGTTCACCTGACTTTCCGACGCTTATGTTGACGACTACCTTCTCGATCCTTGGCTTGAGCATGGGCTGCTCTCCCCGTTTTGAAATTGCCTCCTCGGTCAACCTGGGACTGCCTCCTCCAGCGCTATCAGCGGTTGGGTTTCGCCGATGATGAAAACAAAGTTCAGAATCGTCTGATAACGATCTCCCTTCTCGTCTTCAATCGTTACAAGCGCGTTTCTGCGTTTCTTTCCTTCCGCTCTTTCAATCTCAACTGTTTTTCCGTATTTGCCGATGTTTTTCCCGCCGATTATCATCGCGAAACTTTCTTCTTTCATTTTGATTTGTTCAAGAACATATTTCTCTGGAAGACTAATCTTCACAGTGTCCAGCGTATCGTAAACATCCTCCTGCGGGTTCTTAGAGTCAGCTATTTTGACCTCCACGGTGGACCCATCGTGAAGGTGAAGCTGTACTTGTCCGTTGCTGACAACGGTCTTACCCTCTATTCTGCAGAGCTTGAATTTTGCCTCTTCACTGCTTATCTCCCTGAACACCAAGCCCTTGTATGAAGGCAATATGCGAAAGTTCTGGCCAGTGTCAGGTATTGACATTACGTCCATTAAGCCGACTGGGAAATCATCCTGCGTTCTGATGTTTCCGTCGATGACGACTTTCCCCTGCGAGACAACCGTTTTAGCTTCTTTTCTGGTCTTAGCCAACCCTAGAATGTTGCGTAAAACCAGAGAAAGTGGCACACACTTCTCCAAAGAGTGGGGACCAGAGGCGGGTTTCACAACCCAAGTGAGTTCCTTCCTGTGAATAGGCCAGAATCTCGGCGCTGGTTTGCGCTTCAACCCTGAAGATTGCCCCTTCTTTCCCAAACTACTTCTCCTCTTCTTCAGTTTTCTTTGTGCTCTTGCGCTTCGCTCTCTTCTTCTCTACCTTGAGCTTCTCTTCTTCCTTGATTTCCTCAGCCTGAACTTTTTCTTTCACTGCGGCCGTTTTTGTCCGTTTCCTTCCTGGTTTTGCAGCCGTCTTTTTCTTCGGTTTCTCGACTACGACTGCCTTTCCTTCGACAGGCTCTTTCATCTCGACGGCCTCAGGGCGCTTCTGCACGGTTATCGGTTTCGCCTCCTTTCTGGTTTCTTTTGGTTTTGCGTGGGCCTTCTGCTTTCTTTCCAGAATTTTCTTTCGCCATTTATCGTCGAGGTTCAACCGTGTAATCATTACTTTCGACGGGTGAACGGCCACGAACACTGTGGTTCCGTCAACTTTCTCTCTCGTCAGACCTTCAAGATAAATCCTGTATTTGCTAAGGTCAACGCGAGAGATCTTGCCCTCAAAACCTTCGTGATCCCCTCTAGTCACGCGGATTGTATCTCCACTTCTAACTGGAAAGCTCCTCACCAAATGTGTAGCTCTGAGTTCAGGAGACAGATGCGCAGCAAAAAGCTTGTGACGGATGTGAGCAGGTGCCTCGTAAACCTTTTTTCTCTGTTTGGTTGGTTTCGTTACTGGTCTTGAAGTCTGCATGCTTTCACCAGTCTATATTATTATGCTGGCGGCGCTCGCTATCCTTGGCCACCGTTCTGCCGCCTCCTTCGCCACTGGACCGCGTATTTCGGAGCCTTTCATTTCTCCTTCAGGAGTCATGACGACTGCCGCGTTATCTTCGAATGCAACCCAGACGCCGTCGCTTCTTCTGAACGGTTTTCTTTGCCTCACAATTACTGCCTGAAAAATCTTTTTTCGCATATCAGGTGTGCCATGCCTGACGGAGACGGTTATTTTGTCACCAACCGAAGCGCGGGGATAACGTCGCAACCTACCCTTGTATCCCATAACTTGAATCAGCCGCAGAGCTCTGGCTCCAGTATTGTCTGCGCATTTCAGAACCGCGGGCGGTTGGAGTCCCCTTGATATTTTCGGTCCGTGCCCCAACATTCCTTTAGCAACTAATGCGCGCTGTTTTGCTTTTGCAGCCAAATTACTTCCCTTCCAGTTTTTCGACGACGACGAACGAGACTGTTTTGCTTATCGGGCGTGTTTCTGCTATCACTACATGTTCCCCTTCTTTTGCGTCAATGCATGGAGGGTTGTGGGAAGGTATTCGACTTCGTCTCCTTTCATACCTCATGAACTTTGATATGTATGATAAGTAATCCCGTTCAACAACGACGGTTTTGTCCATTTTGGCCGTGACAACGACTCCTTCAAACACGCGTCCTCTTACGCGCAGTTCTCCATGAAAGGGGCAATTTGTGTCTTCGCAGGTTTTCTTAGGCTTCTTGAAAGTGAGCGACATTACCACAGTCTCCTGATGTTCTTCTTAAGGCGATCTTCAGGTCTTCCGACGAGAAGTTTTCCGTTGACTTCGACGGTTGTTCCGTCCGACAGCTTAAAATGGAAGACAGAAGAGTCCTTTGCAACTGTCTTCTTTTTTCCTTCGTGCAAAATTGCGAAGGTGTTCCGTGTTTCGCTCACAACTCTGCCACAAATTCCCACGTTTTCATCGTGACTGCTACGAGCGACTCTCGCATGAGTTCCGATGAATTCGCAGCGGATTATGTTCGGCGTTATTTTCATTTCTCCTTCCTCTTTCTAGTCTGCAGCTTCTTTGTCTCTGTCTCGCCTGTTGCTGTCTTTGCTTCTTTCTTTCTTTTCTCCGGTTTTTTCATCTCTGTTTTTCTTGCTTCTACCTTCTTCGTCTCTTTGTCTTTTGTTTCTGTTCTTATTGCTCCGTGAGTCTGTTCGTGTTCTATCGTCATTATTTTTGCTATTGCTTTGCGGAGCATCTTCACTCTTGCAGGGTTCTCTATGGTTCCGCCTGCGCTGATCATCGTCCTCAATCTGACTAGCTCCGTCCTTAGTTCGTCACGCTTCTTTGTTCTGTCTTCAGAGGACATATCGCGCAGGTCTTTCAATCGAACTACTGGCATCTAAGCAGCTGCCTCCCCTTGCTCTTCTTCGCCCTTGCCTGTTTCTTCGACTTCCTTCGCCTCTCCAGCCGCTTTCTCCTGCTCGGTTTCTCCTACGCCTGCTTCTGCTTCTGCCTTCTGTTCATCCTTCTCTTCCAACTCTGGTGGGAGTTTATCAACCAGTTTTATTTTGTCCGGGAAGATTGCGTCTGGAGGCATTATTTTGACTCTTACTCCAAATATGCCCGGTTTGAGTTGCACGTGAACTTCAGCTTTCTGCATATATCTTATTGATGGTTCACCACATTTCACGAGGTAACCGGCTTTGAATTTTTCGTACCTTGCCCTTTCGGTCCTCAGTTTTCCACTTATGACTATTTCTGCGCCTAGAGCCCCGGCTTCCATGACTTGGTTAAGGGACCAGAAGCCAGCTCGTCTAAAATGCACGCCTCTCTGCAATGCAGATGCAACGCGGGATGCAACCACGTAAGCGTTCAATTCAGGAATTTCGATCTCAGAAACAGAAATCTGCGGGTTTGCAACTCCAAATTTCTCTTCAAGAACGCTCGCGAGTTCTCTTATGGTTTCTCCACCGCGGCCTATGACCAGACCTGGACGCATAGCGTAGACAACTATATGCGTTCCCAAAGGCGTCTTGGATATTGTCACACCGCCATATCCTGCCCTCTCAAGTTTCTTCTGGAGAAACTCGTCGATTTCCGTCCTTTTTATGGACTCGACTATGAAGTGTCTGACGACCGACATCAGGCTACTTCTCCTTTTTCTGCCTGCTCCTCCAAGGCTACTTCAACATGAACAAGAACGTCGTAAATTGGACTGTTTCTTCCCTGAGCCCTTGGCAAGGAGCGTTTTACCTTCATTCCCTGGCTGGTAGCCGCATGGATTATGCGCAGCCTATCTGTATCGAGGCCTTTGTTCTCAGCGTTTGCCTCAGCTTCCACCAACAGTTTCAGAATCTTGCTTGCAGCTTTGACGGGGTATCTGCCCGCAAAGGCCTTTTCTAAACCGTGTCGATGTCCCAGCTTCTTTTGGAACCTCCTGAACGGCACGGCCTTCCTCTTAACCATGACGTCTTTAAGATACTGCTTTGCTTGGGTTAGCATCATTCCCTTAATCGTTCTGCAAACTTCTCGTGCCGCTTTATGGGATACACTAATCTCTCTTGCACTGGCTTTCACGGTTTTCTCCAAATCCATTTCTTCTTCTGCTATTGAGTATCCCCATTTTGGCACTTCATGTTCTCTCCAGTTGCGCAAATGAACAGCAGTATTGTGATTTATATGGCTTTCCTTCAAAGTAAATGGTTGAGGCGAGCAGCAACACGCCAAGCTCAACCAAAGCTTTGTCAGCGTTAGTAACGGTTGATGTTAACAGGCGCCCATGCGATGTGTTTATTTTCCACTCTTAGAGTTTAGGGTAACGAATTGAAAGTGGAAGTGTCACTGTGACAAAGGACAAGGAGCACATTACGATGTTGCACGGTGCAGGTGGGTCGGTCATGCATGACTTGATCAAGAATTACATTGTCAAACGTTTCGCAGGTACAGGTTGCGCTGAGGTCCCCCTTGAAGCGATGGACGACGCTGCTGTCGTAAACGATGTGGTCCTCAAAAGTGACTCGCATGCTGTGAAACCGATATTCTTTCCTGGAGGCGATATAGGAAGGCTGGCGGTTTCAGGCACGGTTAATGATATTTCGATGGTTGGAGGTGAGCCATATGCCCTAGCCTGCGGCTTTATTCTGGAGGAAGGTTTGGCTCTGAAGGATTTTGAAAGAATCTTGGTTAGCATGAAGGAAACGTGTGATGAAGCGAGGGCTTATGTCGTTACCGGAGACACCAAGGTGGTGGAGAAGGGAAGCTTGGGCGGTTGCGTGATTAACATGTCTGGCATTGGAAGGCGAACTGCAGCTTTAGAGAAGAACCTGAGTGTGGCAGGCCGGTTCAGAAGAAGGTTCAGCAGCCGCTGGGTGTTAAACTCGAACCTTCGGGTGGGCGACAAGATAATTCTGTCCGGAACTGTGGGCGACCATGGCTTGGCTGTGTTGTCTGCGCAGCAAGGGCTGAAGTTTGACAGCGTCATAAAATCTGATGTCAAACCTTTGAACCTTTTGATACAACGCTTGCTAGGTGAAGTAGGCGGCATCGTAGCTATGAAAGACCCTACGAGAGGAGGTCTGGCCGATGCGTTGAATGAGCTAAGTGAAAAATCGCGGGTGGGCATACTTACGTTTGAAGACAAGGTACCTGTCAGGAACGACGTTAGGGCTGCGTGCGAAATGCTGGGCCTGGATCCTTTTGAAATTGGAAATGAAGGAAAAGTGATTATCGGAGCGGTAAACGAAAAAGCCGAAGCGATATTGAAGCTTTTGAGAACCACACAGGAAGGAAAGGATGCCGAAATCATCGGTGAAACGACCAGAGACTTCGCAGGAGTCGCGATGCAAACGGTCATAGGTGGAAAGAGAATAATTGCCAGACCAATTGGCGACCCCGTGCCGAGAATATGCTAATTTCGTTAGACCCCTGACCTGTCCTATTGAGAACGAGCCGTTGGCCCGTAACACGCATCTCAGGCAGTGGTTTTGATGTTTTTAGCCCACACACGACAGGTTCCTTCGCTGCTTACCATGCACGCACCGACGGGTTTCTGTGGCGTGCAGGCTCTCATGAACAGAGGACACTCAATGGGCTTCATCTTGCCGATTATGATTAGATGGCACTGGCAGCCGTGTTGTATGTCAACGCCGTTTTCAACTTTCACACCATGTTTCAGAACCGCGTCGTATTCTTCGTATTCTGGTCGGAGCACTAGTCTGGAAACGGGTATTGTGCCTAGTCCGCGCCAATTGCCATCTGTGATATCGAAGGCTTTGCGCATCACCCACTGAGCCTTTATGTTTCCGTCGTAGCTGACCGCGCGAACATATTCGTTCTCCAAGCGCGGTTTACCTTCTCTTATCTGCTTCACTATCATGTAGATTCCGAAGAGCACGTCAAGCGGCTCAAAGCCAGCGACTACTGTCGGCATCTTGTAGTTCTCTGGGAAAACTTCGTATGGCTTGAGTCCGATTATCGTGCTTACATGGCCTGGAGCGATGAATCCGTCGATGTTAAGATCTTTCATTTTCACGAGCAGTTCCATAGCGGGAGGGATAACCCTGTGCGATACTAAAAAGCTGAGATTCTTAGGCGGTTTGCCGGTTACTTCTACTGCTGTTGACGGGGCGGTTGTTTCGAAGCCAACTGCGAAAAAAACGAAGTCTTTGCTGGCCTTGCTCTTTGCCATGCTGACCGCGTCGTCGACGCTGTAAACGATTCGCACGTCGGCTCCATCGGCCTTAGCGTCTGAGAGCGACCTCTCTGAGCCAGGAACTCGGAGGACGTCGCCGAAACAAGTGATGGTGACTTTCTTCTGAGCCAACTGCAAGGCTTCGTCAATTTCTGAAGCGGGAACTATGCAGACAGGGCATCCTGGGCCTGCTATCACTTCCACGTTCAGCGGTAGAAGGCTTCGTATGCCATAATGGGTGATTGTCCACTCGTGCGTCCCACAGACGTGGCATATCTTGACGCGGTCTAAATGGGCAGCCGCTTCTTGAATCTTCTGTGCCACTCGTCTGGAAATATCGGGATCCCTAGATCTTAAAAGTTCACCCATCTCTTTTCATCTGGCAGTATTAAGGTTCCTGCGGTTGGAATTCGAGGATTTCGTCCCATAAACGCAGGGTTTCCAATGCTTCTTCCTTGTCTAAGACTTGAATGGCATAGCCCGCGTGAACCAGAACGTAATCACCGACTTTTGCATTCACGAGCGTAATGTTGACTTCTCTGACCACGTTTCCGCCGAAGTCCACGCATGCTTTGTCACGGTTGATTGATACGACTTTTGCTGGAATCGCGAGACACATTACTATCAAAATATTCCAGGGCGTTGGGCACGATAAATCCATTATGGTCTAGGAATGGAAAAACCCAGATGCGACAGCCTGTCCGAAGGATAAGCCGCCATCGCCTGGTGGAACTTGCCTATGCACGAGAAATCTTAGTCCTGACGCTTCCACGATTCTCTTCATCTGCAAAGTCATGATTTCGTTGCAGGCGACTCCGCCTGAAAAACCAATTGTTTTCACGCTGTTTTCCGAGGCTTTTTCTATGGCCAGTTCTGCCAGACCCCTTGCCAAGTACACATGCGCCGAGTAAGCCAAGTCTGCTTTGGAGTGCCTATTCTTGTTTTCATAGATATGCTGAAGCATCGTTGCCGTTATCAACGTGTCGCCGCTTACTGTCGGTGTGAGTTTCAGAACATCTTTTCCTCTAAGCGCAATTGACTCAAGCTTCATCGAAGGCTCACCTTCGTACGTGCGCTCGAAGCATATTCCAAGAACAGCTGAGACTGCATCCAACAATCTTCCGCAACTCGTAGTCCAAACTGCCGTTTCCTTCTTCTCTAACTGTTGAAGAATTATTCGGATTTCCGTTTCGCCATACGGAAAACGCTGCTTATTTTCGAGAAGCCAGCTTTCGATGCTCACGTGGTTGTGGAGAATTCCAGCGGCCATCCTCAGCGGGTGGTAGGTTGCGAGGTCTCCGCCTATCATTGGTTGTTTTTCCAAGTGGGCTACGCGTTTGAAGCCAAAGGCCTCGTCGGTGCAAAGCAGGAGTTCTCCTCCCCAGGCTTGGCCTCCGATGCCATATCCGTAGCCATCACAGCAGACGCCCACAATTTCGTTCACATTGTGTTCCAGCATGAGTGCGGCTATGTGTGCGTAGTGATGCTGGACTGGGATGGCTTGCCATTTGTTTTCTTCTGCCAATTGCTGTGCGAGGTTTGTAGTGATGAATTTTGGGTGCAGGTCACAGGCGATGGTTTCAACTTTGCTGTTTGTGAGGTTGATCAAATGTTTCGTGGCGTTTTCCAGAAAGGCCCTTGTTTCAACGTTTTCTAGGTCGCCTATGTGTTGCGAGATAAAGGCTTTGTCGCCGTTCAAGAGGCATGAAGTGTTGTTCAGCTCGCCTCCGAGGGCTAAGACACAGCTTCTTGCCTTGATCTTGAGTTTTATTGGGGCCGGCGCATAGCCTCTTGATCTTCTGATGAAGACTGTATTGCTGTCGTGGGTACGGACTACGGAATCGTCACAGCGTTGGGCTATTCGCCGGTTATGGAAGAGGAAGTAGTCAACTATGCTACCGAGTTTTTTCATGGCTTCATCGTCGTCGTTTATTAGGGGTTGGTTGGGCGGGTTGGCGCTAGTCATGACGAATGCCGCGTCTTCCACGCGGTCGAATAGCATATGATGTAATCCAGTGTATGGAAGCATGACACCGACGTTGTGCAGTCCGGGAGCAACCATATCAGAAAGATAGTAGTTTTCGTTCTTGTTCAAGAGGACTATAGGATGGCTGTACGCACTGAGCAGCTCTGCTTGATTTCTGTTCATTTCTGCAAAAGTCTTCGCAGTTTTCAGGCTGCGAGCCATAAGGGCAAAGGGTTTCTGACTTCGATGTTTGACCTTTCTCAGTCGGATCAGCGGTTTGGGTTCAGTGGCTGACAGCGCTATGTGAAAGCCGCCGTAGCCTTTTATGGCGACAATGTGCCCTTCGGAAAGGAGTCTGCCTGCTTCGCGAATTGGATCCTTTTCCTCCAGTGTTTCGCCTTTGGAGTCTGTCAGATGTGCGTGTGGGCCGCAGTCGGGACACGCGACTGTTTGTGCATGGAAGCGCCTGTTAAGCGGGTCCTCATACTCTGTCAGGCAGAAGCTACACATGGGAAATTCTCGCATGGTGGTGTTCTCGCGGTCATAGGGCAACTTCTCGATTATGGTGAACCGTGGACCGCAGTTTGTGCAGGTTATAAAAAAGTATTCAAACCTCGGATTCTTTGGGTCTCTCAACTCTGTGAGACAGTCGTCACAGATGGCAATGTCAGGCGGTATGACCGAGCCTGAAAGCTCCATTTCGTCAGAGCTCTTCTTCATCATAAATTCCGAGTATTCATTCGCTCCTTCGAGCTTTGATGTGATGATGCTATCGATTTGTGCTAGAAGCGGCTTTTTCCTTCTCAAATCGTTCAGAAATTTCTGTATGGCCTGTTCTTGACCTTCTAAAACGATTTCTACTCCGGCGTCTCCTCGGTTTTTCACGTAGCCAAAAAGGCCGTTTCGCACAGCTGTTCGGTAGACAAAGGGGCGAAAACCTACTCCCTGAACTATTCCGGCAACGTGGATTTTCAGGCGCAACGGTGCCATCCCTGATTTTAAGGATGAGTACACGATTCATATACGTTTTGAAGGAGGAATGCTCAACCGGATAAACAACTCTGCGGCTCGGCCTCATGGTTTTTGTTCGTGCACTTGGTGTATGCCTGCTCACTTTATTATTTATTAGTCAGCTTCCGTTTCTACGTAGTTGTACCTTGGGAAAGTGTTTGAATGTCTAAGCAGGAATCAAAGTTTGAAACTTATTCCACGAGTTTGTGCCCAGAATGCATGAAGAAGATTCCTATGAGGATCTACGAGCAGGATGATGTAATTTATTTGGAGAAGACGTGTCCTGAGCATGGCAAGTTTGAGGATGTTTATTGGGGCGATGCTGAACTCTTCAAATGGTTCAACACCAACTGGTACAGCGCCAAATACGTTGGAAGCGGCGTCGACAAGCCGCACACAGCCACCGTCGCAGGCTGCCCTTTTGACTGCGGAATCTGCCCCCAGCACAAGACACCCACGATTCTCGGGATCATAGATGTGACGAACAGGTGTAACATGGCTTGTCCGATTTGTTTTGCCTACGTGGGAGCCGCAAACTATGTGTACGAGCCCTCTTACGAGCAAATCGTGGAAATGAT
Source organism: Candidatus Bathyarchaeota archaeon (assembly GCA_963838505.1). GTDB lineage: Archaea > Thermoproteota > Bathyarchaeia > Bathyarchaeales > Bathycorpusculaceae > JBEKCD01. The sequence goes on along the minus strand of CAWIRG010000004.1, from coordinate 38,449 downwards.
TAAGGTACTTAGGTCTAATAGCCCTTGGGCTTGCAACGCTCTGCAGTTCAGCGGAGGGGAGCCAACGCTGAGGAACGATTTGCCGGACCTGATTAAGGAAGCCCAGAAGGCGGGTATAACGCATATTGAGGTTAACACTAATGGCATTCGCATCGCCGAGGACATCACTTATTTCAAGAAATTGTTAGACAGTGGGTTGAGCACACTCTATCTTCAGTTTGACGGCTTAAAGGAAGAAATCTACAGAAAGACCCGAGCCCGGGCGGACATGATTCCCGTAAAAATGAAGGTTATTGAAAATGCGAGGACGATAGGTCTTGACTCAATCGTTCTTGTTGTGACTCTGGCGAAGGGTGTGAACGACAAAGACTTAGGAGAGATTATCGATTTTGCCGTGAAGAATCACGACGTGATCCGCTGCATTAACATTCAGCCTGTTTCGATGGCAGGAAAGGCTAGGAAGGAAGAGATGCGAAAGATGCGGATAACGATTCCGGACACGATGAAGGAGATTGAAGTGCAGACAAAGGGCGCTGTCGGCAGGTTCGATTGGAGACCAGTTGATTGGCCAGTACCGATTTCTAAAGGGATGGGCGTGATTAAGAACAGAGTTTACCCGGAGTTCACGATGAACCCCATGTGCGGCGCGGCAACGTTTCTGGTTGTGGACAAAGACGGGTCATACAAGCCTATTATGCGCTACATTGATGTTGACAAGTTTGCCGAAGTCTTCTGGAACGTTTATCGTGTGGGAGTCAAGGGGAAGAAGACGATGGCGAAGATGCAGATGCTCAAACTGCTTCCGATGGCAAAATCCGATTTTGTCAGAGGTTTGATCAGGAACGTCATTGTTAAGGGAAGCTACGAAGCATTGGGAGAACTCATGCGCAGAATCGTCATGATTGGAATAATGCACTTTCAGGACGTGTGGAACATAGATATTGACCGCGTCCAGAGGTGCGCGATTCACTATGCCACACCAGACGGCAAGGTGAGATGTTTCTGCACCTACAACAGCATACATAGGCCAAACGTTGAAAAACAGTTCGCGATTTCCATCGCAGAATGGACAAGAAAGACTGGAAAGAGGATAAACGAACCGGCCTAGCTTTCATGTAAACACCGGTTTCTAGCTTTTTGCTGCTTTCTGCCGTTCTTCTTCTTGGAGCACTCTTCTGAGGACTTTGCCTACCAGAGTCATCGGTAACTCCGTTCTGAATTCGACTTCCCTCACTGCTTTGTAAGGTGCGAGTTTGCTGTTGACGAACTGTTTGATTTCATCTGTCGTTGCGGTTTTTCCTTCTTTGAGCACGATGAAGGCTTTGGGCAATTCACTTGCCACTAGATCTGGTTTGCCGACGACTGCACAGAGTTTGACAGCAGGGTGCTCGTAGATTACGTCTTCTATTTCTCGCGGATAGACACTGTAACCCTTGTACTTAATTAGATCCTTCTTTCTGTCTGTGATATAGAAGTAGCCGTCCTCATCCACTTTTCCGATGTCGCCAGTGTAGAGCCACCCGTTTCTCAGGACACTACCAGTTTCTTCAGCCATCTTCCAGTAGCCTTTCATAACCTGAGGTCCCTGAACCACGAGTTCTCCTTCTTCGCCGGCGATCAGCTCTTTCTCCCCTGTTTCCATATCCATAATTTTGGCATTCGTGTCAGGCCACGGCAGGCCGATGGAACCGACTTTCACGGTTTTCAACGTGGGATCCAGTGGGTTACAATGAGTGACAGGAGAAGATTCGGTTAGACCGTAACCTTCCACCAGGACCCCTTTAGTCACTTCCATCCATCTTTTCTGTATGTCAGGCGGCAACGGGGCTGAGCCAGAAATGCAGAAACGGACGGATGAAAGGTCGAAGCTGCCTAGTTTAGGATGCGCAAGGAGCAGCGCATACATGGTTGGAGCGCCGCAGAACACGGTGACCTTGTTCTTCTGAATGGCTTGTAGAGTACTGATCGCGTCGAAGCGCGGAAGCATTATCATTTTTCCTGCCAAGTGAATTGGAGCATTCATGCCCGTGGTCATACCGTATATGTGGAACAGCGGCAGAACCGTCAGAAACGCTTCTTCAGCCTGTTTTGCTCGAAGCCATTTGGCGCACATCATAGCATTTGACACAAGGTTCATGTGAGTCAGCATCGCTCCTTTTGCAATGCCGGTGGTTCCGCCCGTATATTGAAGGGCAGCCAAATCGTCCTCAGGGTCTATTTGAATTTGCGGAGGTTTCGAGTTGTGCTTGCTTAGCAGTTCTTTGAAACTGAAGATTTCTGGTCTACTTTCAACTTTGAAACTGGGGATTTTCCTGAGCAACGAGCCTAATGCTGCAGTAGCGGTTGGCATGTAATCTTTCAACTGTGCGACGATGATGTTCTTGATCTTCGTGTTCTTGCGGACTTTTTCAAGTATTGGATAGAGCACGTCCAACACGACTATTGTTTCAGCCTCTGAATCGTTGAGTTGATGTTCAACTTCCCGCTCCTTGTACAAGGGACTGATGGCTGTTTCGATGGCACCGATCCTTAGCGTCCCGTAATATGTGATTACAAACTGCGGGATGTTCGGAAGAAAGATTGCTACTTTGTCTCCTTTCTTGACGCCTAGAACGGAAAGTGCAGCTGCAAAATGGTCAGCCAATTGATTCAGTTCGCGGTAAGTTATTCCTTTGCCAAAATAGACTATCGCGGTTTGGTCAGGATAGTTCGCAGCGGTTTTCCTTAGAATTTCAGAAAGCGGAACGACAGGATATTCGATGTTTCTTGGAACGTTATCCGGCCAAAACTTGAACCATGGCTTCTCAAGGAGGCCCAGTTCTTTTCTCCCTTTCTTCTTGACAGACATGAACAGCCCTATTCTGTGAATCTGCTGTCTCTACACTCTCCGCCCTTCTTTGATATATGATTTGTCACTTTCTTCGCAGGTCGCACCTCAGAAAAATCGTGAACTGCCCACGCCCATCTCCGTCGCAATTCAGATGCTGGTTGCCACCGTCGATCTGTCGTAACATCTTATTGATGGCCCACTGCCAATCCATGTTGTCATGTCAGCTGCAAGGACACTTTTCTATGTTTCACGTTCGACGTCGCCCCTTTTCCACAAGTTCATTGCAATGCTTCCTCGTGTGTGACCAAACTTGAAAAAGAAACAGACAGCCTATGTCTACACATGCTTTGGCGTGGGAAACCTAATAGATACTAACGCACGTCAATTACAAGAATCCTGAGGGCTTATTGAACAGCGCATGCGAGAAGCTTGATGATGTGGGCTTTGAGGGAAATCTCCATATCTGCGAGCAATAACGGTTTGTAGGGGCAGAGGGTAAGTGAAAATAGAAGAAACGTGGATACAGTGTGGATCGGTTAAGCTGTACGGGAAACTGTATGTTCCAGACCGTTATCCGGCGCCGGAATACTGATATGCCATTTTATGGATATTCGCGGCTACCACGGGCTGAAAATCTACTCGATGCTTGCTGAAAGAGCCTGTCAAAATGGGTTTGTCTCTCTAGTTTTTGATTTTCGCGGCGTCGGGAAGAGCACGGGGGAATTTGACTATGGCTTCGGCGAGCAACAGGATGTCAAGTGCGGTCTGAACTGCTTGGCCTCACGGCCTGAGGTCAAGGCGAACAGCATCTTTATTGTTGGGCACAGCCTAGGTGCTGCAGTGTCGCTCTACGCGGTTCAGAACGAGAAACCAATCAAGGGACTAGTACTTTGGTCCCCTCCTAAGAACCATTATTATAACGTTAGGAAGTTTATTCGTCGCACAAAGGGAAGATCAGGTCTTTACCTATTCTTATTGCTGTCCAGAATGAATCGACTGTTCAACGTGTCGAGACTTTTCAGGCTTGAAGTTTTCGGGATAAACCTTCGTCTTCGATTTGTGCGCGAGAAATTGATGAAGTTGAATGAGTGTTGGGCGGTTTCGAAGCTGAGCAGTCTGCCTCTGCTCATCGTGATAGGTGGCAAAGATGAAATCCATGGTGAAGACGAGGCGCGAGAAGTCTATTCTTCAGCAAAAGAACCGAAAACTCTTCTCGTGATGAAGTCTGCTGGTCCGACGTACGCAGGAAAGGAAGACGAACTAATTAGTAAGACGCTGAAATGGATTAAGAAATGGGCCATTTGAAAAAGCTTTTATGCTGTTAGAGCGGGACGAACTCGTATGTTGGGTTTCCTTCCGGTGAGGTTTTTGCGACGAGTTTTACTTTCATGCCGACTTTGATTTCTGAGAGTTTGAATCCTGTCAGCCAAGCTAGGACTTTGACGTCTTCTTTCAGTCTTCCTATGGCAACTGTGTAGGGTTTGTTCTGTTGAAAGGTTGTGGGTCTTATGACGACATGTGTGAAGGTTTCGATTTCTGCTTCGCTGCTAAGTTCCACCCAGTCCAGCTCATTAGTCAAACAGTCTGGGCAGTCAGCGTTCGGCGGGAAAAACAGTTTTCCGCAAGCTTTGCATTTTGTGGCATAAACCTTTCCCTGTTTGAGGCCTTCGTAGAACCTGAGGTTTTTGCTTATAGGAATCTCTTGGACGATTTCTATTCTTCTGGACCTGATTGATGGCATCGACGTGCATTTTCACCTCTTTAATATTGTGACGTAGCAGTAATGGCCTGTTCCGCCCACGTTGTGGGCAAGAGCCACGTACTTTTTGAGTGGTACTTGTCTCGTTTTTTCGACTGCTTCTTCTCTGAGCTGTTTGGTCAGCTCGTATATCATCGAACAGCCTGTTGTGCCTATGGGATGACCTTTGGCCTTGAGTCCGCCGTCCATGTTGACGGGGATTTTTCCGCCGATTTCGGTTTGTCCTTCCCGCAACAGTTTGACGGCTTCACCTTTCTTGCATAGTCCGATGTCCTCGTAGGCCATTATCTCTGCAATGGTGAAGCAGTCATGAACCTCTGCAACTTCAACCTTATCAGGTGTGATGCCAGCGGCTTTGTAGGCTCTTTGAGAGGCTAACACGCTTGCCTCCAGTCCAACATAGTTGGACCTTTTGCTTAGATTTGCCGTGCCAGAGGAGTAACCTATTCCTGCTATCCAGACAGGCGTATCGATCTTGAGCGTTTTGACTTTTTCTTCGGAAGCGAGGATAAGCGAGGAGGCGCCGTCCGACATGGGACAGCAATCATACAGTTTCAAAGGGTATGCAATGATCATTGACGACAGAACATCTTCGACTGTGACTTTGTTTTTGAGATGGGCAATCGGATTCATGGCGGCATACTTGTGGTTCTTTACAGCCACCAAGGCCAAGTCTTCTTCTGTAGTGCCGTATTTAGCCATGTGTGCACTGGCGTAGAGGGCGTAGTACGCTGGAAATGTGACGCCGAAGTTGTGGAATTCCCAAAGGTAATACCCAGCCCTTCCAATCCACTCCATTGATAAGGCTGAGTCGATTTCTCTCATCTTTTCTGCTCCTAAGGCCATGGCGATGTCAGCCTGCCCGCTTGCGATGGCCGAATATGCCGTGAAGAAAGCTGCACTGCCACTTGCACACGCCGCCTCACAGCGAACGAGTCCAGCTCGCGTCATTCCGCAGTATTCTGAGATGACGACGGCTGGAAGGAGCTCCTCGTACCAAGCGCCCGCCCCCACTGAGCCGAGTGCGACGTATTGTATGTCTTTTGCAGTCAGTCCAGCGTCTTGCAGAGAAGGCTGAACAGCTTCAAAAGCTAGTTCTGAGATGGTAACGTCATTTCTAACCCCGAACTTGGAGTTACCGGTTCCAATGATTGCGACTTTTTTCACATCGCACACCTCGTTTTATGCTTAAATATCAAATAGAAAAAGGGAATGCTTGGGCTATTTGCCTTTGAACTCGGCTTTTCTCCTCGACATCAGCGCTTCAACGCCTTCCTTGAGGTCCTCCGTGGAAAATGCCAGTCCCATCAGTCCTGCTTCCAGTCTAAGCCCAACTTCAAGGGGAACTTGTGTTCCGTAGTTTAAAGCGTGTTTCGCGTACTTCATAGCTACTGGCGGCCCTTCAGCAAGCTTCTTAGCCATTTCAGCGACTTCTTGTCGCAGCTTGTCGAAGTGCACCACCTTGTGCACAAGGCCGATTCTGAGGGCTTCGTCCGCTTTGAGCCTGTTTCCAAGCATTACGAGTTCCTTGGCTCGAGCTAAGCCTATGATTCTAACGAGTCTTTGGGTTCCACCCCATCCCGGGATGAGGCCAAGAGTTATCTCGGGACTTCCGAGCTCTGCGTGTTCAGCGGCTACTCTGAAGTCACATGCCAGAGCCAGTTCCAATCCGCCGCCGAGAGCGAAGCCATTTATTGCGGCTATTACGGGTTTGGCCATCTCCTCCACTTTCCCGAAGGTTTTCTGGCCCGCTCGTGAGAATTCTTCAGCCTTTACTGGGGTTGCCTTAGGGAACATGGTCACGTCCGCACCTGCACTGAAGGCTCTATCTCCGTCGCCTGTGATGACGACGCATTTGACGCTTGTGTCTCTTTCAGCGGTTTCAAGCATGTCGGCGAGTTCTTCCAGAAGGACATCGTTGAACGTGTTCAGTCTCTGCGGGCGATTTAGTATTATCCAAAGCGTGTTTTGGTCTCTTTCCACTTTGAGAGTTTCATAAGCCTTACTCATGGACACCACAGAATATAGAGTTGCCCGTGTGCGCATATATGATTTTATCCAGAGCAGGGTCTTAGTATCTGCTGAGTAGGTACTTTAGAACTTGCAGCTTCTGAATTTCACTTGTGCCCTCGTAGATTTCCGTTATTTTTGCGTCGCGGTGGTATTTTTCAACGCGGTACTCCCCAAAGTATCCATATCCGCCGAGCGTTTGGATTGCAGCGTTGGTGGCTTCCATGGCAACGTGAGATGCATAATACTTTGCCATTGCTGTGGCCATGGGATCCATTTTTCCATCATCAACTAGCTGTGCGGCCTTGTATGTGAGCAGTCGTGCTGCTTCGATTTTTGTCGCCATTTCAGCTAATGTTATGCCAATTGCTTCGTGCTGCAGTATCGGAGCGCCGAAGGCTTCCCTCTGTTTGGCATATTTGAAGGCTATTTCCCACGCTCCTTGGGCCATGCCGATGGCTTGGGCTGCGACTCCTACTCTCGTTTTGTCAAAGAATTCCATTGAGTAATAGAAGCCCTTGTTCAATTCGCCGACGATGTTCCAGTCAATCACTTTGACGTTGTCGAAGTTGAGTTCGCCCGTAGTGGAAGCTCTTATTCCCATCTTGTTGTGCAGCTTCGAAGCTTCGAAGCCAGCCGTGCCTTTTTCGACGACGAATAGAGTTTCTCCTCGGTGAGTAGGTCTAATTTTCGTGTCGGTCTGTGCAAGAACAACAACAAAATCTGCCAACGTGGCATTTGTGATGAAGGTTTTCTGGCCGTTTATCCACCATTCATTCCCGTATTTTGTCGCTGTGGTTTCCATCTTGGTGATTTCGCTTCCGCTTACGTTCGGCTCCGTGAAGGCTGCTGCTGAAATGTAGTCACCTCTGCAGATGGGGGGCAGGTACTTCTCTTTTTGCTCTTTGGTCCCATGCGTTTGAATGAATTCGCTTCCAAAGTTACCGCTTGAGATTGCCACGCCCAATGATGAGTCGCCTCGGCACATCTCCTCCACCGCTATGCACGTTTCGAGCAGTCCGCATCCTTGCCCGCCGTATTCCTCTGGAAAAGCCATGCTAGTGAAGCCCAACTTCGCTGCTGCCTTGTACAAATCGAGTGGATACTCTTCTTTTTTGTCGAGGTCTAGAGCCATTTCGAGTTTGAACTCTTTTTGGCAAAAATCTCTAACAGCGTTTTTGATGTGGAGCTGTTCTTCCGTTAAATCGAATTTCACTTGTAGAATCCCCTCCCAGCTTTCTTTCCATTCCATCCCTTGCTCACGTACTCTTCCAACAGCGGGCAAGGCTTGTACATTTCCACGTTATACTTGGCGTAAAGCTCCTTAAGCTTATTGACTGTCACGTCCAGACCTACGCGGTCGGCGTGTTCACATGGACCTTGGGGCCAGTATGTTCCGAGCTTCATTCCCGTGTCAATATCTTCAGGGTTTGCTGCATCGTCACTGATTAACCATGCGGCTTCATTCACCGCCACTGCCCATGATCTGTCGACATCGTAATCGTCGAGAAGGTTAAACGGTATTCTGGGCCGACCTTTTGTCCAGTCATAGAAGCCTACTCCTGTTTTTTGTCCGAACTTGTGGTCTCTGATTAGTGGGTTGATTACCTCTGAGCAAGGTTTGAACCGTTCGCCGTAAGCTTCATACAGGATTCTTCCAACTTCGTAGGCTATGTCGAGTCCAACAAAATCTGCCAGCTCAAACCAGCCCATCGGAAATCCGCCAGTGTACTTGACTGAAGCGTCAATGCCTAGCATTGTGGCTTCTTTTCGCTGGTAGGCCCAGAAGGCTTCGTTGAAAGCTGCCCCCAATATGCGGTTGACGATGAAGCCCCGCACGTCTTTTCTCACAATGACAGGTGTTTTTCCGAGTTTCTTGGCAAGTTCTGCCAAGGTCATGATGGTTTCTTGGCTTGTGCCATCTCCTTTGATGATTTCAACCAAAGCCATTTGGTGGGGCGGGTTAAAGAAGTGCATTCCAGCCACTTTGTCCTGGCGTTTGGTTGCTTTTCCCATCTCCGTTATGCTGAGCGTCGACGTGTTGGAAGACAGAATCGCACGTGTGGGGGTTGTTTGGTCAAGTTTGGCGAAAATGGTTTTTTTCAATTCTATGTTCTCAGGCGAAGCCTCTATGGCAAAGTCAATATCGTTGCCGGCCTGCTCGTAACTCGTGGTTGTAGCTACGCGTGCCAACGCTGCATCGGCGTCCTCTTGTCTTATGCGCCTTTTTTCGACAAATTTGCCTAGGCTCCACTTTATTTTCTCCTTAGCGTTCTGCAGAATCTGGTCGTTTATGTCCACCATCGTGACTTCGAACCCGTTCATCGCGAGGAGTTCAGCTATGCCGTGTCCCATTGAACCAGATCCAATTACAGCCGCCTTCCTTGCTTTCTCAACCGTCAAGAGGCTACCTCCCAAATTATAGTTTAATGTGAACAGAAAACCGTAATAAGAGTTGCGAATCTGCAGTCTTGAAGTGGGTGAGGCGACTTCAAGCCAGCGATGGTCGACCGCTGTGTTCTAATAGGAAAAAAGGTGCAATTCGTCGATCTCCAGCGGATTGCATCTGACTTGCATGCCTTGGCGTAGGGTGATGCTTCTATTGGCAGTTTCGTTTCTGCATCTGCTAAGAATACAGTTCCGGTTTTTCCTTGTCTTCACATTTGGCAAGCAGCGTTAGTATCTCATCTATTATGGACCTGTCTCGCAGAGAGACTGCACGTGCTCTTGCCTCTTCAAGTTCATTTTGGGCCATTTTCCAGAGTTCTGCATACATGTTCCATTTTGCAGATGTGATCAAGGATTTGACTTTGTGAAGCCTTTGCGGTCTTTCATCTTCTCCAATCACTATTCGAATCATCACATCTTCACCTATTCTTTTCTTCGAGCACCTTCATGTAATAATCAAGCTGCTTCTTGATAATAACATTTTCCGCAACTATCTTCTAGAAGATGATTCCCCTGCATGTTCATGTCTCATAGTTATCGCTGCTAGAAAGGAAGCAAATCGAAGCCGAGATCGCACGCGCTTGTTGGCTTGCCACGACCAATATGTGCTGGCATGTCCCTGAATGGAGCGGGTTTCTAGGAATGTCTTGCGCGGATGTTTTCATGCCTGGCGCGCACATCTCTGAGTATCTTCTCGGCTCAAATTTCAAGCTAGCTCTGCATGTCCTTCAGAGTCGCCCCCTATCTTCGTCTGGTAACAACCGTGGTAATGTTGTGCGGTAACAAACCATGGAGAAATTCTGCGGGATCTCTTCTTTCGGAGTCGTCTCCCCCTGTTTGTTGGTAACAACCGTGGTAATGTTGTGCGGTAACAATCCGTAGGGCAGGCATGCTCCACGTTTTGGCGCTTTAACATGCACGCTTTGCGCGCTCTTGAAAAGTGCCCCGGCCTTTTTTGTTTTACGTTTTTGGTAATGTTGAATTGTAAAACTGCAATGTTTCGTTTGGCGACCCCCCTTTTCACTTGTAAGGTCAGAGGTAATGTTGCATTGTAATAAACCATGGAGAAAAACAGTCCGGAGAGCTGTTCAGAGCTGGCTCAGCTCTTTTGTTTGTAAGGTCAGATGTAATTTTCAATGTATGAGTCAGGGACTGAAAACAGAGTTGCCAGTGGCACAAAACCAAAAGGCTTTGGTCCGGTAGCCTTTTCCACGACCGACAACCGGGCAGATGCACTCCTGAGTTTGAGCGAACTCCTACGTAGGACATGAGCAGAGAGCCTCAAGGGGTTTGGAACTCACTGATTCAGGGATAAGCCAGCGCGCACGTGAACCCCATTAACATTCGAGTAGCCAACAATCAATGGGTTAAACCCGTTCAATTGAAAGAACATAACAGTGTACTATGCTTGCAGAACCTTGCAATCATTCTTTATCCAGTACGGACCTTGCTTTTTCAACAGTGTCTACTGAAAAAAGCGCTAAATGCTTCAAGAAGCCTAATATCAATGGATGAGTGAGGTGGACGGTTGAATTTCTCCTTCTCCTTTCCTTCTACCTTCCTCCTCATGAAAAAAGCACGACAAATATAGAGGCATGAGGCACTAGGAATTTTCCATTCAGAAGTACGATTCCAAATCTTGTTCCGGCAGAATTGAAGAAAACACGAATTCTACCTTTCAACCACTTCGGCATCTATTTTTCCCGTCGCGACAAGAACAGAGGCTAGAACATCCAATTGTGATGATGTGAGATGCATGCTGATGGAGTCTCTTTCTTGATGGCCCAAATGAAGCATGAGCGCATTCTATATAGAGATATAGTTTCTACATTAGAAAGGCTATTCAACATTGTTGTCAAGATACTCTCGTGTAGAGGCGAGGAGATTGAAGAGGACGCCGTTGTTTGAGTATGAGATAATAGGCTTCCGAACAAGAAAGCCTCATGCAGAATTGCTTGGAAAGAAACGAACACGCTGAATGGTCGGGCGCCATGTTCGGATTGGGCAAAGGTTGGCCTGGAAGGCTTAACGGGTTCAAGATGCAGAATTGCGTGTAAAGTTTCATGTTGAGAGAGTCTGTGATGCAGAGGTTGGGCGCACGTATTTGGCGACTAAGCTGCTTTTGTTGATGACGTTGAGTTGTTTGAACAGGAAATCGAATTTGTTTTCAATTTCAGCCGCTATTGCATTTCGAGTGGTTTGTGGCAAGTTCATGATTTCTTTCTTGAACGGCCCCAATGCTTTCTTTCTGGTTTTATAGAAGAACTGTTCCTCGGTTTCACCTTGCTTGGCCTCGTTTGCCGCGTTGATTTTCAGCCATCCATACATTTTCTTTTTCAGCTCGGCTGGGAAGTGTTTTGATTCATAAATCATGTTCTGGAATTCTGTGGCTAAGTGCACTTCAGCAGTTTCGCATTCGGCGAACTTGTGGAATGCCTCAGGAGGTAGTGTTGATGCTCCATGCTGCACGGCTCCCGCCAATCCATACTCTTTGCGTGCAATCTCGGAAAGCGCTTTCAACGTGTTGAAGTCAAGATTCACCTGCGCAACCGATCCGTCAGGAAGGACGACGCCGCCGTGAGTGGTTCCAGTTTGAACCGAAATCTTGCTGATTCCAGTCTTTTCCTTGGGCAACTTTTCTTTCAGGCCGGACATGAAGGCGTGCAGGTCTTCGGGTGTGGAGTTTTGATGACCAATTTCACCGATTTCTCCGCCTACGGAAACCGTGATCCCTTTCGGCTCGATTTGGCGGATGAAAAGTGCAAGTTTGGCGCAGAGGTCATAATTAGGAAGTTGCTGTTTCTTGACGCCGTGCTGGGATAAATCTACTATTGTTGATGAGTCGATATCGATGTTGTAGAAGCCTGAATCTATTGAATCAGCTATTAAGGTCTGCAGACCTTCTGTCTCCTTGCCAGGGTTATCCTTGAACTTGGCAGCATTAACCTGAAAATGGTCTCCCTGTATGAAGACAGGCCCAGAATAATTTTCCTTCACCGCAGCTGCTAAGACTGCACCTGCATACTCCGCCGGCAACTGATTTGTGTAGCCCATCTCTGACCGGGCAATCTCAAAGATAAACGCGCCTGAATTGTTCTTCTTAGCTACTCTGAATATGCTGCGGGCCAAATCGTACGTCATGCTTCTCAGGTTTATCGCAGGAACTGTAAAACCGCTGAACTGGCCTTTGCCACGGGCCATGTAAAACTCGTTGATACTGCACGGATAAGCTCCCTTCTCGTGCGCGATTCTGCGTATCTTCTTAACCAGCTGTTTCTTTTTCGACAAGTCATCACTAACGACAAGCTCGTTCACCGTCTTGTCTATGTCAAACGATTTCTCCATCATGACAATGTTCCTTCCTCGAATCAGTTCTGATTTGTCCAGATACATTTCTTTGATATCAGTATTTAACTAATTGGTAACCATAGTCGTTTCCAGTGATGATGCGTCTGCAAGAAGATTGTGGAGAGTTCATTTACGTGCTCTGCTTTTAGTGCATGCAGTGCCTTCAATTGCTTTCAAAACGAAACCATGAGGGCACGTTGATGCAAAATCACGGTTGCTTGTTGCCTTTCTTAACCGTTTCTCTGGAAACCAGAAGTTTGGGCAGTTCAACTTCGGCCCAGAGCTTACCATAGCACACTTCTTCCTGAGATCGCTTGAGCGACAGTTCACGGTTGTCCAGACCGGGAACAAACTCACAGCGACCGCCCTCACACCTTTGAGACTTGCTCATTCTTTCAAAGCCCTCCTCATCAAATCCTGTACAGCTTCGCTCAAGCCGCCCGTATAGTTGACAACTACCCTGCGAGCAAACTCTTGCAACAAGTCAGCCGGAACGCGGCATAACGTAATGGTCAAGAAAATATCTTCTTCTGCCGAGTCCACCGACTCACCCTGAACGTGGGCCTGAATGCTCTTGCACCTAGTCATCAACTCACCTTCCAATCACATAAGCGAATTTGCTGAGCTTGACGAACCTGCCTTTTTCATGAGGGAACGAACGTGCTTCTTAAGACTCCAAAAAATAGGAAGACGGATCGAATTTTCCACAGAGAATAGTTCGATCTCGTCTTGAAACATCATGGTTCGTCAAGCCCGCACTCAACACTGCGCTTTTTGCTGTTAAAAAGCTGATTCTGAAACGACCTTGTCTGAGAGGAGAGAGTGGAGTTAAAGTGTTCAGACAGAAGAAGGATGCGATGACAGACTATTTATAGGATAATAACTGAACAAAAGACCTTGCTTGTTGGGAGTTGAAAAGATGCGCATAATAGGTGTCAGTGGCAGCCCCAGAGCGGAAGGAAATACGGACACCATACTGCAGGAGGCTTTGATAGCTGCAAGGGAAGAAGGCGCAGAAACAAAGCTGATACGACTTTCCGACTACAGACTGGAGCCTTGCAAAGCTTGTTCAGCCTGTTTCACCAGCAAAAAGTGCGTCATCAAGGATGACTGTGAGAAAATATACCGAGAAATGCTCAAAGCTGATGGTGTCATACTTGGCAGTCCTTCCTATTTCCAAGGAGTAACGGCTCAAATGAAAATCTTCATAGACAGAATAGGTTTTCTTGCGTTGGCGAGGGGACGGAAAGACTTCGCAGAAAAGGTCGGCGGCGTTATTGCAGTTGCACGTCGCTCAGGGGTGGCCAGCACCTGCAATCAGATGCTGACATTCATGACAGCGCTCAGGATGACTATTCCGAGTGGTGGAAGAGCATTCGCAATCGCTCGGGAAAAAGGAGAAGTGTTGCGCGATAAGGAAGGTATTGAAAGTGCAAGGTACATGGGAAAGATGATGGTTAAGATGATTGCATTCACTAGTTCGAGTAAGAATAAAGCCGTCGCGGGTATTGGAAAAAAGAAAGTCAAACGTGGATGAACATTCAGGCGGACATGCAGGACACGATTGGTTAGCTGATTGTCGTGCATACTTACTGTTTTGCTAAGTAGTTGGCTATTGTTAACTTTTGGATTTCACTCGTGCCTTCATAGATTTCTGTTATTTTTGCGCATCGGTGGAACCTCTCAACGTGGTAATCGGCTAGGTAGCCGTACCCTCCGAACACTTGTATGGCATCGTCTGTGACTTCCATTGCGACACGGCTCGCGTAGGCTTTGGCCATCGACGTGGCAACAGCGTTGGGCTTCTCTTTGTCGTAAAGCCAAGCAGCTTTATACATCATCAATCGGGCTGATTCTATTTTTATTAGCATCTCGGCAAGTTTGAAGCTTACCCCTTCAAAGCCTATTATTGCCTGTCCGAACTGTTTCCTGCTTTTCGCGTAGGTCAAAGCGCGTTCAAATGCTCCCTGTGCCATGCCGACTGCTTGAGCTGCCACCGTTATCCTAGTTCCATCGAAAAGCTCCAGAGTGTAGTAGAAGCCTTTGCCCAGCTCTCCTACAAGGTTAGCTTCGGGCACTTTCAAGTCAGCCATGCTCAGCGAACCCGTGACACATGGTTTGATACCCATTTTTCCGTGAAGTTTCGTCGCTTCCAACCCGCACATTCCCTTCTCAGCTAGAAAGATGCTTTGGCCTCTGTGCGGTGGCTGAACGTTTGGATCGCTCTGGCACAGCAGAATAAATGTGTCCGCAGTCGTGGCGTTCGTTATGAACTCTTTGGCACCGTTGATTGTCCATTCGCCCGCATTCTTTGTGGCCGTTGAATTCATCCGTGTGATGTCGCTTCCGTGCTCGGGCTCAGTGAAGGCCGCAGCGGCAATTTTGTCGCCTCTGGCCAACGGCGGAATATATTTCTTCTTTTGCTCCTCGCTGCCATGTTTGAGCAGTACGTCCGGTATCATCAGATTTCCGAGTGAAACTGCCACGCCCAACCCCGGATCCGCACGACACATCTCCTCCACAACGAGGCAGTCTTCCAGGACACCGTACCCTTGTCCGTCATATTCCTGTGGAATCCGCATGCTCGTGAACCCCAGCTGTGCAGCCTTCTTGTGAAGCGCGCTTGGAAAATCCTCCTTCTGATCCAGTTCCAAAGCGAGCTCCGGTGTGAACTCTTTTGTGCAAAACTCTCGGGCTGCACGTTGAATCTCTTTCTGCTCATCATTCAACCTAAATTCCATATACAGTCTCTCCTACCTAGGTTACTTGCAAGTTTTCTGTGTTTTCGACTCATATACTTTGTTTTTCAATGCTGGAACAATCTTGAACAGATCTTCAACAACCGCGTAGTCGGCGAAGCTGAAGATGGGCGCTTTAGCATCCTTATTCACAGCTATTATCAGGTCTGAACCTTTCATTCCAAGCACATGCTGGAACGCTCCGCTTATTCCCAATGCAAGGTACAGTTTGGGCTTTACAGTCTTCCCAGATGTGCCCACCTGTCTATCGGTCGGGAGCCAACCTTTGTCCACGATCGGACGTGAACAGGCAAGTACGCCTCCTAAGGTCTTCGCCAAATCATCAACGATTGGCACGTTAGTCGCATCCTTAATCCCTCGTCCTACACCTATAAGCATCTCAGCAGCCGTGATATCTACTCCGCCTGGAGGGGGCTGAACATACTGCAGAAAACGTTTATCCACTATGTCTTCGGTCAGGGGCGATGAAGTCTCGACGATTTGTCCGTTCATAGGTGGTGAGGGTTTCTGCGGTGGGAACGTTGCCTGACGCACTGTTGCAATGTAGGTTTCAGCTTTGCGAGCTACCGCTTGAACGTTTACTTTTCCTCCGTACATTTGTCGCGTTACCGTGAAGACGCCATCATCGAAACCTAGGTTTATGCAGTCCGTTGCAAGCGGAAGATTCAATGCGGTTGCCAATCTGGGCGCTAAGTCTATGCCGAAAGATGTGTGACCAATAAGCACTAACACGGGTTTGTGCTCAACTATTAGCCCTGACAGTATTCTCTTGTACGCTTCAGAGTTGAAGTTTTCAACTCTGCTATCTTCGACAATTACAACTGTCTTTGCGTATTCTGCCAGCAGTTTCGCCTGCTCCTTCACATTCTTGCCCAGAAGGACAGCCGTCAACTCGGAGCTCGTTTTTTCGGCTATCTCTCGAGCTTTTGTCAGCATCTCGTAGGTTATGTCTCTGACTTGTCCTTGACGATGCTCCGCTAAAACAAAGATCTTTGCCATTCTAGATCAGCCCCTTGGCCTTCAAGATTTCAGTAATCTTTGCCGCAATTTCATCAGGGCTTCCCTTGATGAATTCGGCCTGTTTCTCCACGGGAGGAACGTACATCTTCTCAACCTTTACCCATGAACCTGCAGGGCCCACATCTATCTCTGCAAGGCCCGTTTCAGCCAGCGTCATTAGCTTTATTTCCTTCTGCATTGCTTTCCTGATGCCCATTATGGAGACGTACCGTGGCTCGTTTATTCCTGTCTGAACTGAAACTAGGGCAGGCAGCTTCACTTCAACCTGCTCTTCTAGGCCGCCCTCTAATTCACGGTTAACTTTCACAACGCCGTTCCCGAACTCCATCTTCTTGACCATTGTTGCATGTGGAACCTTCAACAACTCGGCAAGAACCGGCCCGACGACCGCCTGGCCGTCATCACCGGCCTGCATCCCCGTCAACACCAAATCAAAATGCAACCCTTTGATCACGCTGTGAAGGATTTTCGCAACTGCAAAACCATCCGAACCATTGAACTTTGCATCCGTTAGTCTAATCGCCTTGTCAGCGCCGCGAGCCAAGCATTTCCTTAGCGTTGTGTCCGAATCATCCCCGCCTAGCGTAATGGCGGTTACAGAACCACCGTACTTCTCTTTTACTCGCACGGCCTCTTCCAAGGCATAATCATCCCACTCGTTGATGTCAAACACTAACCCTGACTTGTCTATGCCCAGTCCTGAAGCATCAATTTTCAACTCCGCCTCCGCAGTCTCGGGAACATGCTTTACGCATACAATCACGTCCAACGTTATCCACTCCAAGCAACGCGCTGAAATAAGCAAACTGATTTGATATAACCTTTACCCGTCAAACCACCCATAATTCAATGTACCGCATGCAAGAAAAGAACATCCAAGAGCATGCGCGGCACTATTGGGTTGTTCTTACATATTCTGTTCTCTGTTTTGTCTTGTTCTCGATTATTATGGCAGTGATGAACGGTTCACCGATTTCATTTGTCACTTGTTCTTTCTTGGTGTGCAGCAGGCCCTTTGTCTCAATGGTGACGGCGTTGGCGTGGAAAATGCCTGTGACGACTACGTTGTCGTCCGCGCATACGTCTAGGTCAGCAGGATATCTGATCAGTGCAGTTTCTTGCGAATCGCTCGTTATGTAGAACCATGTTGCTGATGCCGTCGATTCTATGGTTGTCGGTAAGTGCAAGAACCAAGTTCCCACTCTCTCGTCCGTTTCGTCGATGATAACTACGCTTGTCACTCGACCTTCGACTACAACTGCCTTGTTATTGTAGTCCTCTTGATGAAGAAAGATATCTCTAACGTCACGCTTGATAGGGGACAACTCAGATGAAATGCTTTTGAGATCACTTTCGGCAAAGGCAGGCAGCTTCAATTTCTAGCGCCAGAAGAGAATCCTAGTAACCGACACTTAAACTTGACGCACGCGTCACGTGATCCATGCACAGCAGGCTACTCGGCTTTCGCCTTATTCGAATCGTGCATTTTGCCTCAGGGACCTATTCCCAGCTCCTTCAAGATTAAGCGGATCAGCGTTCTCGCGTCATCGTCAATAGCCAACAACAGCAATGCGTACAACCCAGCCTCGCCAATCACCGCAGCAAACGTCAGTGCCAGCGTCGAAGGATGCGGAAGAACGTATATTACCACGCCTGCCATGACTGACACTGCAAAGTATTTCGCGACGCTTCTCCAAGGAACAAGGATCTTCACTGATCTATGCATTATCAGGAACGTTAAGGCAAATGTGACGGCGTGCGCCACGATGTTGATGATTACCACGTAGACAGCAGCCTGCAAAGGCTGACCTGTCGCGTACAACTGCAGAACAACGAGCGCGGCTGGCAGAGTTATTGCCGCCTGAACATAGGGCAGCGATAATACTTTGAACATCTTGCTTTTCACCAGACTCTTCAACGGTATTTTTGCCTCCTCATCCAAATGTTCAACGCCGTAGAGCACAGTCGTGTAGAACTGTGACACCAAGACTATGAATGCGTCAAATGCAAGCAACACAACCACAATCGATGCCTCGCTGTAGGAAACCTTCAAAACTGTGAGTAGCGACTGCGAAGTTGAGATGACTATAGCGGTCAAAGGAAACGCAAACATCAACACCGTCCTTAACGATGTCGTCACCTCCCTCATACTCCGTTCAGACAGCATTTTCGGATAAAGCGCAAAGGCCAAAGACAACGAGAACCCGATGACCGCCGTCAAGGTTGCTGCCGCCTGATAATCGGCCCTTGCTTCCGGTGTCCCGTAGACGAGGAGCAGTATGAATACGAAGGCCGATAGCTGGCTCCCAACAGAGTTGTAGAGGATTACAACGGAACCCTTCAGCCACTCTTTCACATAGTCCCAGCGAATCCGGCGGACAAAGCTCCTAGACAAGAGCTTCACATAGTACAGCGCTTGCAGCAACGCGGACAATGTCAGACTCAGCATCGCGCCTATGAACAGCTGATGAAGACCAATTATCAGCAGAGCTGCCAAGCCAAGCTTGCATACCTCTTCCAACAGCAGTCCGTAGCCTATGGCCTGAGGTTTCTCGGCGCGTAAGCAAGATTCCAGTGCGCTGATGACGTACACCGTTGTCATCTGGGCAGAAGCTAACAGGTAGACGGGCATGTAGGAGCTGTCTATGTGGAGGCTTTCCATGACGAATGGCACCGACACGATGTAGACGGCAGACAAGATCAAGGCTACGAAGAGATTTGTTAGAACAGCTGTTTCAGTTGCGCCCTTTTTTCGCCGTGCGACGAATCGTGTCGCCCAGAAGGGCACGAATCCCGCGAAAAGAAGGAAGTAGCCCGTTACGTCGAAGATGTTTGACCATACGCCGTACTCGGGTTTCGCCATGTTTCTTGTTAGCAGAAGAATGAAGCCCATGCCTGTTGCAACGCTCACTATTTGGGAGCCGAAGATGATGAGGCCGGAATACTGGATTCTCAGCTCGTCTTTTGTCATAGAGCGTCACTCTGAGGCTGACGCGTGGTTAGTGAGTTTGGAGATTGAAAGCTTTTGTGTCTGGGTTTGCGTTTGAACATTCAATCCGAGGCCTTTCGCGATATGAAATGCATGGTTGTTGGGGGTTATGGTGTGAGGGTGAAGTAGATTCTCCTGTTGTTTTTGCCTTTGTTTTCGGTTTTGAGAAGGTTTATTTGGCCGACCTCGTTGAGGTTTTTGACGTGTGTTCCGCCGTCGGCCTGTTTGTCGAAGTTGACGAGTTCTACGATGCGGAGGCGTGGAATGTCGGGTGGGAAGGCTTCGGCCATTTTAACCACGCCGGGGATTTTGAGGGCTTCTTCTTTGGGGAGTTCGTAGGATTTTACGGGGATGCCCTGTGTAAGAAGTCGGTTTGTTTTCGTTACATATTCATGGAGCGTTTCAGGGTTGAATTGTTCGAGGCTGAAATCGAAGCGGATTTTGTCGGTTTCAAGCTGGTTGCCCGTGACAAGGGCGCCCGTGCCGTTGCACAGCAGCGAAGCGAACAAGTGGGCAGCAGTGTGGCTTCTCATGAGTTTGTACCTGCGATCCCAGTCAAGGACGCAGTGAACCTTGTCACCCTGTTTCAAGCCGGCACAGTCGACTTCATGGCTGATTTCGCCAGAGAATTTCCCCACGTAAACAACCCTGAAAACTTCGGTTCCACGAATAATCTTGCCCGTGTCGCAGGGTTGACCGCCACCCTTCGGATAGAAAACCGTCTGATCCAAAGCGACATACTTATCATCTTTGACCCAATTGACGACGGCCTCACACTCTTTGAGGTAACTGTCCTCCAAGTATAACGCTCTCGTCACAGTCTTTCACCAGCTTGACTAGGACAAGGTTGCAACGCTTAAGGTTTACTTGAGCGCGCAGCGCGCGTTTTTTGTACTCTTCAAAAGCGACCCCCGCCTTTTTTATTTTACATTTTTTGTAATGTTAAATCGTAAAACTGCAACGTTGCGTCGGCGACCCCCCTTTTTTACTTGTAACGTCAAAAGTAATGTGAATTGTAACAAACCATGGAGAAAAACAGTCTGGACCACTGTTCAGAGCTTACTGAGCCTTCTTGTTTGTAATGTCCGTTGTAATTTTCAATGTATGAGTCAGGAATTGCGGGCAGGGTTGACTTTCTGCTCAGTTGTAATGCCAGATGTAATGCTGCGCGCGATACTTGGTGCGGAGCCGAACCTAACAAACGGTACTTACCGAATCCTTTACATCAGAAACGAAACACTCAGGCGGGTTTTCCTCACTTTCTGCGGCCGCTTCAAGATGAGCCACGCGGTTTCCCAAAATGGTTTTCTTTTTTCTTCCAGGCATTTGCGTCCTGTTACATTTGGACGGAAGACTCGGGCAAATCTTGCGTGCGGCCTTAAATATGACTCGTTTCATATCGTAATTCATGGGCTATGAGACTGGTTTGTCCTCAGACGACAAATTTCATACGAGGACAGTCATGGTTGGAGATAAGTACCTCGCCACGGCCTACCGACTTGCGGGGGTAGAGACTCTGCAAGTTGAAAGTGATGAGTCGGCTGCTGAGAAAGTGGAGGAGTTAGTCTCCCAAAGAGATTATGGCATAATCATAATAACTGAAAGAGTTGCGCTCAAAGTGAAAGCTCTGCGAGAGAGTCTTCTCAAGGCTAGAAAATTTTACCCTATGTTCGTGATTGTTCCAGATTTTGAGGGCCCTCTTGGTGCGAGAAGGAAGGAACTCATCCAGCTCGTGAATCAGGCTGCAGGAGTAGAACTGAAACTGAAGTGACTTAAATGTCCCTGGAAGAAATAAGAGATCTGGTCAAGCAAGAAAGAACCGGCAAAGAGGAGCTTGAAAAAGCAGGAGAAAAAGCGGCTGCTTTGATTGCGAAATCGAAGGAAAAAGCTCATGCAATCATAGAGGAAGCAAGGAACTCGGAATATTACGAAGAGCTCTTCAAAAAGAAATCGAAAGAAATAGAGAAAAGGAAGAAATTGATAGAAGACGAAACTGAAAAGAAAATCGAGAGAATTCACGAAAAGACCCGTGCTTTGACCATGAAAAAGGCTGCCTCCATGATCGTCGAATATGTTCTTGAAGAGTGAGCAAGTATGGAGAACCTGAAGTCCCAAATCAAATTTATGTGTGAAATTGAAGCCAAAGAGGCAATTGAAGAGGCTGAAGAGCAAGCTAGGCTAATAGTTAAGAATGCCAAGGAAGAAGCCGAGAAAATCAAGGAACGGAAAACCGAGGAGATTTCTGAAAGGCTCCAAGAGAAGGAAACCTCTGACTTAGAGATAGCGGGGCTAGAACAGAAAAGGAAAATCTCGAACGTCAGACTTCAACTGCTCGACGAAGTAATGTCGCAAGCCTCAACCATTCTGGAAAAAACTAGCAAAAACCTCGAACCACGGTACAAAACGAGCTTGAGAAAGCTGATCATAGAGGCCGCAGTGAAAGTTCAAGGATCTGATCTTGAGATACTGACGAATTCCAGAGACAGAGAATTCGTCGAAGAGAAACTTGAAGAATTGAAAAAAGTGATTTCACAATCGAAAGACATGTCAGTTACACTGAGGATCAGCAGAGAACAGCTGAATACTCAAGGAGGAGCAATAGTCCGCGACAAAGACAGGAGACAGATTTTCAACAACACGTTCGAGGCAAGATTGACTAAGGCTAGACAGGAGATAATGGGTAAAATCTCAGTGAGCTTGTTTGAGGGTTTAGACGATTGAGAACTGGAGAGATAGAGAGGATCACAGGCTCCGTTATAGTGGCCTCAGGTATACATGACATTTACATGGGTGAGGTTGTAGAAGTTGGTGACGAAGGTCTCGTGGGCGAAGTCATCCGTGTGAGTGAGCGAGATTTTACAGTGCAAGTCTATGAACCGACAAGCGGTTTGAAGCCTGGGGAAAAGATAGCCGCAACGGGAAAAAGATTGACGGCTGAGCTGGGACCTGGCTTGCTAATGAATGTCACAGATGGGATAGAACGACCTCTAGAACCCATACTGAAACAGGAAGGCCCGTTCATGACCAGAGGCATCAAAATCAACGCCCTGCCAAGAAACAAAGAATGGGATTTCAGTCCGAACGTCAAGAAGGGCGACCATGTTCACGAAGGTGACGTACTGGGAGTAGTTCAAGAAACCCAAATGCTTCTGCACAAAGTGATGGTGCCGCCGAGAATGAGCGGAAGAATTGCAAGCATTGACCGAGGGAGCTTCAGAGTTGATGAACCTGTAGCGGTTCTTGAAGAAGGCGGAGAGAAAAAAGAGATAAGAATGATGCAAGAATGGCCTGTAAGATCTCCTAGACCATTCAAGCGCAGATTAGCTCTGGACAGGCATTTAATCACCGGACAGCGCGTCATAGACGTGTTTTTTCCCATGGCCAAGGGAGGCACTGCGAGCATTCCAGGCGGTTTCGGAACAGGAAAAACAGTGACTCTCCATCAGCTCATCAAATGGAGTGACGCAAACGTCATCGTATATGTTGGATGTGGGGAAAGGGGAAATGAAATCTGCGAAGTGTTAACGAATTTTCCGCGGCTTGTAGATCCTAAGACTGGCTTGCCGCTTATGGAAAGAACGATAGTGATTGCAAACACAAGTAATATGCCAGTTTCAGCCAGAGAAGCAAGCATTTACATGGGCATCACAATCGGCGAATATTACCGTGATATGGGATATGACGTTGCTTTGATGGCTGATTCCACAAGCAGGTGGGCTGAAGCACTAAGAGAGATTTCGGGTAGGCTTGGAGAAATGCCTTCGGAGAAAGGGTACCCTGCTTACCTTGCGGACAGAGTTGCTGAGTTCTATGAAAGAGCTGGAAGCGTTGAAACTTTGGGAAACCCAAACAGAGAGGGATCGGTGACGGCGATAGGAGCAGTTTCTCCTCCTGGTGGAGATTTCAACGAACCCGTGACCATTTCAACTTCTAGGTTCACTGGGGTTTTTTGGGCGTTGGATACAGAACTTGCGTATAGCAGGCATTTTCCAGCGATAAACTGGATGCAGAGCTATAGTCTTTACTCAGGTCAACTGGCAGCAAGCTGGGCACGAGACTTCACAACTCGCAGAGAATCGGAGATGATCAAAGAAGGTAAATCGGTCGGCGTGCATTTTGAGCAGCTAAGAGGCACTGCACTCGACATTCTAATCAAGTCGAATGAGATAGAGGCAATTGCAAGAGTGATCGGTGAGACCTCACTGCCTGACGATCAGAGATTGATACTTCACACGGCAGAACTGATAAAAGAGGGTTTCCTCAAACAAAACGCCTACGACCAGGTAGATTCGTTCTGTCCGCCCTCCAAGCAAGTACTGCTTCTGAACATGATTCTTGAATTCTATGCAAAGGCAGAAGTCCTACTGAAAAAGCAGGTTCCCATAGAGAAGATCACAGAGTTGCCCACCGTATCTAAGATGAAAAGAGTCAAGGAAGATAAAAAACAGGAAGAAGCAATACTGCAATTGAACAAGGAATTAGATGCCGGCCTTAAGGAAATCGCCAAGAAGTACGACATAGAACTGTGGTAGAAGGCGACCTGTGCATGCCAGTACGATTCGAAAACATTCAGGGAATGCTTTACAGAGGCGTCAAAGAGATCAAAGGATCTATACTGTTTCTAGGGCATGTCCCGCAAGTGGGCTACGATGAAGTAGTGAAGATACTAAGTCCAGACGGATCTGACAGAATGGGCAGAGTAATTGATGTTAGCAAAGATGCAGTAGCCGTTCAGATATTGGGTGATGTGACGGGTCTTCAAACTGATAGCGTAATAAACTTCACGGGTTCAGCCTTCAAGATTCCAGTTTCCAACGAGATAATCGGACGAGTGTTTAACGGCAGGTTCGAGCCTGTTGACGGTTTGCCCGCAATTGCCTCCAGTGAAATTAGAGACATAAACGGAGCCCCAATCAACCCTAAAGCGAGGGTTTATCCAGACGATTTCATACAGACAGGCATATCTGCCATAGATGGACCGCTTTCTTTGATCAGAGGGCAGAAACTTCCAATATTCTCAGAAAGCGGCTTACCTCACAACCGAATTGCGGCTCAAATAATAAGACAGGCAACGGTCAGGGGCAGAAGAGAGGATTTCGCTGTTGTCTTCGCAGCCATGGGTCTCAAGAATGATGAAGCACGATTCTTCATCGATCAACTTAGGGAATCGGGAATGTTGAAAAGGTCAATCTTTGTGCTGAGCTTGGCCAATGACCCTGCAATTGAAAGGTTGCTAACACCAAGAATCGCGCTCACAGCCTCTGAATACTTGGCTTTTGACATGGAAATGCATGTCCTGACGATCTTAAGTGATATGACAAACTATGCTGAGGCTTTGAGGGAGGTCAGCGCAGCAGTCGAAGAGATGCCAAGCAAAGGCGGTTATCCTGGCTATCTCTACAGCGACTTGTCGTCAATCTATGAGAGGGCGGGAATAATCAGTGGCAAGAAAGGGTCATTGACTCAAATGCCTGTTTTGACGATGCCGGGTGGAGACTACCACCACCCTATTCCTGACTTAACGGGATATATTACTGAGGGACAAATATACTTGGACAAAGACATGAACTCCCGCGGTATCTACCCGCCCATAAATGTGCTGCCTTCATTAAGTCGGTTGATGAGGGAAGGGATAGGGGAGGGAAAGACTAGAGATGACCACAAAGATGTGGCTGATCAACTTTATGACGCGTACTCGAAGGGAGGAAAAGCCAGAGATCTATCGAGGATCATCGGTGAAGTAGAACTAAGTGGACGCGAGAAACAGTATCTGGATTTTGTCAGGCAATTTGAGATGCAATTTATCAACCAAGGAGAGTACGAAAATAGGTCAATAGAGAAAACACTCGAAATTGCTTGGCAGACACTTTCAATTCTTCCCGAGACAGAACTAGTAAGAATAGATGAAGAGCTAATTCGTAAGTATCACCCTCCAAACAACAAGTAAACAGGTATCAAACATGGCGTTTATGGGTAGAACTGTTGCCACACGTGGAGCATTGCTTAAGCTGAGAACTGCCTTCAAATTCGTTCAAGGCGCGATGGAAATTCTCAAAATGAAAAGGGACCGCTTGGCTGCAGACCTGAACGAGTTGCTAAAAGGGCTTGATCGCAGAGAAGAGACAGAGCAAGGGCTCATGGAGGTCTACTCAGATTTGAAGATCACCCTGGCCGTCCTTGGCCACTCGACAGTTTCTTCGATAGCTTCCTCAATTCCAAAGCTGAAGGTTGAACTCAACCCTGTTTCCATCATGGGCGTCGTTGTCCCAAAGGTCAAGATCACACAGAAGGTGCGCACAAGCTTCAGTGGAAATATCAGCCTTTACAAGATTGCAGAAACCCAACAGAAGCTAATCCAAGAATTGCTGGCTATGGCCCAGATTGAAGCAAACATTGAAAGGATAGCCTATGAACTAATGGGTATAAACAGAAAAGTCAACGCGCTTGAAAAAATAATCATTCCCTCCTACTTGAAACAGATTCGATACATCGAGGAATTGCTATTTGACGAGGAACTGGAAGAATTTGCGAGAATTAAGCACGTCAAGGTCGTTGCGGAAAGGAAGAAAGAATGAAGCCTCCTAGAATCATTTACCTCATAACTAGGACTCACGGCCTTAAACAACACCTGTTGAAGCCAGAGCAAATTATCCAAATGCTGAGAAGCAAAGACCTGACCGAAGTGTATGACCTTCTGCTAAAAACTGACTATTCAAGACAGCTAGGTCGAATATCTCCAGAAGATCTTGGTGCTGCTCAATTAGAAAGAATATTCTACCGACGACTTTCCCAGCGACTATTTTTCTTGTTGCCAATAACAGGGGGAAGAGTCAAAAATGCCTTGGAAAATTACTGTCGAAGGATAGAAGTCGAGAATCTGAAAACGATAGCAAGGGCTATACATGCACGAGAAAAAATAGGCGAAGATCAACTTATTCCGACCCCGCGAAAATACCAGACGGTCAACATTTCAGTTTTGTTAGAAAGCCAAAGCATTCAAGAAATGATTAGCCTTCTCAGAGCATCGCCATTCAAAAACTTGGATGAAGCGTCAGATGCTTACGAGAAATACAATAATCCGCTCGTTATCGAAGCCCAAGCAAACAAAGCATGCTACGAACCTCTGTGGAAGGGACTTGAGAAAATTCAAGACAAAGACAAGATAAAGGCTTTCATCGGGATGGAAATAGACCTGAAAAATCTGCTTTTCCTACTGTCTCTAAAATACATGAATGTGGAGAGCACTCTTATTGACAAAATGATGATTGACGTTCATTACAAATTTCCAAGAACGCTTGTCCAACAACTTGGCAACGCATCCTATACGAGTATTCCTGAATTTCTTACTTGGCCACCTTACAAGG
The DNA here is from genome assembly GCA_963838505.1 of Candidatus Bathyarchaeota archaeon. Taxonomy (GTDB): domain Archaea; phylum Thermoproteota; class Bathyarchaeia; order Bathyarchaeales; family Bathycorpusculaceae; genus JBEKCD01. The sequence continues at coordinate 11,922 of CAWIRG010000004.1, read as the reverse complement.
AGCTTGCCAAAGAGGCCGTCGAGTTTGCAAACGAGGGAATGCTAAATGATATCGAAATCATATTCTCACGATACTTATACTCCAACGCGGAAGCCACTACGATTAGACATCCGAATGACATTGTGTACGTGTTTGCCTACATGCAGCTCTGTTTCAAAGAAGCGAGAAATCTCACAACATTGACAATTGGGAAACAATTAAAAGTAGATGACGAAAAATTGAGGGGCTTGCTCTTCTTCTAGACGACACTAGGCAGTTTTCCTAGAATCAGAATTGCAATAAGAAGGCCGTATATGGCTACACCTTCTCCTAGACCTGCCAGAATAAGCACCCAAATGGAAGATTCAGGTCTTTCTGCTATCGCAGCTGCACCTGCGCTGGCCGCTCCGGACACTGCCATGCCTGCACCAATGCAGGAACCTGCCACTGCCACCCCTGCGGCCAGTAAACCCATTCCATACTGGCTGTAGAATTCAGACGGTATCTGATTGGCCTCCATTTTGGTCGCAGCACCGAACACCAATTGAAGTGAAAACAAGGCAGCTACTACAGACGGAATAATCAAAGCTATGAGTATCGCAAAAAAGTACTTACGGCTAAACATGAGTTTTTTCAGGTTTTTTCGAGAATCCTGATCCACAGTACCCACCTCTACTTCACTTATGTGATTTGTACTTCCAAACTTAAAGCTTTGTTTTGAGCCGGACTATTTTTAATGGCTTGTATGGCACGCCATTGCCTACGTAGAACTTGGTTGAAAACTCGTAGTACATAAGTCTCAACGATTGAATGAGAGCTGCGAACCCTTCGATCAAGAAGACAACGACGTTCATGACGATGTAGCTCGGAACACTTCCGATCATAGGAGCAAAAATCACGGCGGCTAATGCAAGGGCATCATGAGCTATTGCGAAAGCTGCCAGACGAATGTAGCTTACTGAATTTGCTATGAGTACAATCAGCGTTTCAAGCCCTTGGCCGAATCCTTCAATGAGCTTGTCAGTGAACCGCGCCTCATCATGTCGCGCAAAAGATTGAATGAGTGGTGAGAGAAAAATCAGAGCCAACGAAGCAAGTGCGATAGAAGTGAAAATGACAACGCCTTGTGTCAGGAAAACGCTGAAATCCATGCTTCTGACAAAAGAAACTGCAAGGACTATTCCTGCCGAATAGTAGCTAATTCCGATGACAGTTTGACTGCTGAAAATAGCCCGCAGGGGATCAGTGTCTCTTCAGGCAGTTGATTGTGCTCAGGACCATTGCAAACATGATCTGCGCTGCGCCGAATATTAGAGCAATCATCGAAATCTCCGCCATATTGTTCAACGGTTTCAGCAGAACCGGGGGAATCACTTCTGTCAAGAAGAAATTTCCGTAGAGGAAACCGAAGAGAACACCGCACAACCCGCAACAAATCAATATTTGCCCCAGCTTATGCGTGCCACTTCGGGAAAAAGCAAACAGACCTTGTCGCTTCCGAGCTATGAAGAGGCCCAGTAACACGAAAATGCTTCCTAGGCCAATGTCGCCGAACATTATTCCGAACATAGATGCATAGAGAAACGCGTAAATGGGAGTTGGATTGGTCTCGAAATAGTTTGTGGTTCCTTGAAGATTAGTGAAAACCGCAAATGAACCGAGAACACCTTTATTTTTAAACTCGGCCGGCACCTTGTCCTCTGGCTTTGGGTCCTCAAATTTCAGATATATCTTTTCAGAGGGAACAACCTCTTCAATGGTTGCTTTCAAGAGTGCAGCTTTGCCAGACGGAATCCATCCGTGTATCAAGCATTTCTTTTTGGTCCGAACAACGAGACGCCTGGCTTCCTCTATACTCAACGTCGTGGATACATACAGTTCGTAAATACCAAACTCGGCTCTCAATTCTGAAAGATGTTTCTTCAAATCTTGAATTTCTTTCTGTTTGGACTCAACAGCGTTCTTGACTTGTTGCATCGCATTTTTCGGCTCTGGGTTCAGATCTTGTGGAAAGACAAATTCCTCGAAATTCAGCAGTTTGAGCACCAATTCCATGAGTGGCTCATCTTCATTCAGCCCTGTGACGACCACAAAATTCTCGCGTGACCTGCCAGGCCTAGAAATGGAAACCAAGCTTGTGCCTCCTACGTAGGCGCTTAGTCTGGGCAGCATTGTATTCTTTATGAACCCTGCCTTGACAAAGACGTGTGGGAACTTGCCTATGTCATCAATCCTCAACCCATTCTCATTCAAGAAATCAAGCCTTTCTCGAACCACTCCCAGGTTCTTTATCTCGCTCTCCAATCTTTCCATCGCCATCGTGGAATCATCGAGTTTCGTTCCAGCTCTGTCCACGAGAGATTTGATCAGACCAAAATCAGTCTCGAGTTTCTCTTCCACTTTTTCCTCTTTTGCTTTTTCGATTTCAACATCGGTCAATATGAAGTTCAATCTTTCATATTGTCTGACGAATTCCTTGCAGACTTCAACCGACTCGCTTTTCTCAGTCGACTCTAGCGGAATATCCCTTGTCAGTTGAACAGCACCGAGTTGGACAATCTTCCTCAAGGTGGCCTCTTCGTATTCCACAGGCACAGCCAAATAGAACCTTTTCATCGAAGTGGGCCTGAACACCCGTATTTTGTCTCCAGCGATTTCTTAGTTTGAATCTACTTAAAAGCAATTCTTACTGAAAAAGCCCTTTTCCGGCACCGAACGCTTCAGACTAGCCCAGCTGCTTTCTGGTTCGAACGCCTAGCTGAGTGACGGAAGCTATCGCCTCACAGCTTATGAGCTTTCGACCCATGTGTGCATGCATTTTGCGCACCTAAAATGCTGGATTGTTCTTTCCTGCCTTACGCCGGCATGCTCACCGAGGGCAGTCGAAGACCAATGAAATGCTTCATCATTACCGCAATTTGGGCACAAGCGAGCCACCTTGACATAATTTTCTTCTGGTTCGTCAACAACGTAGATAGCGTCATGGTTCAACTTCTTCGTATTGCTTTCCTTGGTTGTCTGTTTCAACCGAACCTGTTTTCCGCATTTTGGACATAGCAGCCCTTCTGGCGTTCGTCTCATGCAAGAACCACAATTGCTGCAAAAATCCATTCCTAGTCAAGCCTTCACTTACACTATTAGTTAGCACGTCTAAAGACATTAACATGTCGGTTCCAGCCACAGTTTAACCTGTCGCAATCGCTGTTTTCCCCGCGAAACATTTTCTCCAGCTAGCACGCGCAGCTTGCCACGTCATCACGTTGGTTGGTTGGGGTAAAGCTTTATCACACACACAAACCCCCAAGAGAAAAATTAATCTGGCGGGGAAAACATTGCTAAGCAAAATGAACTTAGATTCGTGGGGTAAACTTGTTGCTCTGGCCATCCCACTGGGGATTGGCATCAGCTTCCTCATTCTAGGTCTAGACGTAGTACTCGCGAAAACAGTTGAATACCTATTTCATACTGGACCAGAGCTTGCTGAGTTCCTTTTTATATGTGTAGCTATCTTGGAATCACTTGGAATAGTGTGGATGGGTTTTTCTTTCCTTCAAGCACAAACAGTCGGATACAAAGACATAATCACCCTAAAGGAGTTGAGCGCAGTGGAATATCACAGACGCCCCCTCTTAGCGCTGAGCCTCATCATAGCAGGCGTATCTTCTGGTTCCTCCTCATAGCCCTCTATCAGTACGCATTTGCTCTTCTCTAGTCTCTTGTGTGTGGGGGTAAAGTTTTATCCCAAACACACAAAACAGAAGAATAAAAACACACACATCCTTCTTGTGTTCTATGCTGAAAAAAGCCAACCTAAGTAATACGTTGCCAACCCCAAGAAAAGGAAGAATCCAAAAAAGAAGAGTATTATCCAAATTCTGTCTACAACTGGCAATTTTCTTATCTTGAATTCTCTCCTTCCCAACTTCTCATGGGCCAATCTCAGACCGTGACTTCTCAGCGCCATTGAAAGAAACAATACTGCACATGGAGCAAAAGAGAAAGTAACTGCATTCTGCAAACTAGTCAACATGGCCACCAAGGCGAGAGCAAAGCTACCAGCTGATATTGCTAGCAGGCCTCTGAATGAATTAGTCGAGAGGAGTTCCCTTTCTAAGGTTACTGCGGCAAACAATAGCCCCAAAACTGCAAGCAAAGAAACAACAAAGTAGAAGAAACTCTCAACCAACCCCATCTTGAACAAGACCCAAGTCAAAAACGTCACAAACAACGCGGTAATAGCAGAGACTCCGAGAAACATGCTAAGTTTTCTTGATAACTCCATGAATAGCACTTGAGGGGGTCTCAATCACTTTAAAGTTGCGCCGCACATCAAGGTTAGAGTAGTCTTCTATCAATACATATTAGTCACATTCTCGCCTTATTAGCGCAGAAAGAGAAAGAAATGAAGACTAAAACCGTAAAAATTGCTCTGGAAGGCTTCGGCTCTTATTTAGGAATGGAAAAAGGCTGTTTGATGGTCAAGAATAATTCTGGTGAAATAGGACAATTTCCTCTTCTTGAAAATCAAGTCACAGGGATAAGAGTCAAGAGCGGTAACTCCATATCAAACGGAGCTTTGGCTTGTTTGGTTTCTGGGGAATGGACTGTTTGTTTCTAACTCAGAAAGGAAAGCGCGCTTGCGTAAACCTGCGCCGGTGAAAACACGGCCAGCCAATTCTCGGTATGCCCGTATGAATGCTCTCCTGATTTGTCAATTCTAGGAAGTAGGCTTTTGTTCTTCGCCGGGAATGAAATCGAGTGAAATTGAGTTGACACAGTGCCGAACATTCTTCTGCGTGAACCTTTCTCCCGTGAATACATGGCCCAAGTGTGCACCACAATTGGCGCAGCTTATTTCTGTGCGCACGCCGTCTGGATCTGGAGTTCTCTTCACAGCACCAGCTATCTCTTCGTCGAAGCTAGGCCATCCACAGTCAGCTTCAAACTTGCTTTCAGAGCGGTAGAGTTCTGCACCACACCGTTTGCACACATATTTGCCTCGTTTCCAATTATCGTTGAACAGCCCTGTGAACGGTCGTTCCGTGCCCTTCAAGACAATAACCCTTTCTTCCTCTTTTGTGAGTTTCTTGTATTTTGCTTCTTTTTCTGTTACTATTCCACCTCCGAGTTAGTAGATAGATTTCAATCTTACCGAGCTATGAACGAAGTGATTATGATATCGAGGGAGAGAACGGCCCCCCTCAAACCATGATGTTGGAAAGTGTTGTTTACAAGCCTAGTTTCTGTTTCACTGCGATGCGTTTTTCATCTGGAAACGGTCCGAACTTCTTGATCCTTTCCGTGAACATGGTGAAGAGTTCTGCTGCCTTCTTGTACACTGGCAGTGGGACGTAGCTGTAGCGTACTCTCATGGTTTCTATTCCATACTTGGCCAGTTCTCGTCCCATGTCTATCATTCTTTTCTTCGTGAATTTCTCATCGATTTCCTGCGTTCCTTCTATGACCAGAACGCCGTCTGCGCCGAATGCGAAGGCGTAGAGCACGTGTTTTAAGCCGAGAATGGCTGTGGTGGGAACCGATACTATGCGGATGTTTTCAGGATAGTTCGTACGATCCAAACCCAGAAAATCCATGCCTGTGTAGCCTACGTTCTTGTCGACGAATGCGACTACTCTGACTTCGCCTGGTTGTTTTTCCGAGAGCACGCCTCTGAGACTTGCAGTTATCTGCTTGGTAGTTGCGTTCTTGAAGTCGATGGCTTCTTGAGGGCATACGGGTATGCATGCGCCGCAACCGGTGCATTGGAACGGGTCAATTTTCGCTTTGCCGTCCTTCATGCTGATGGCGTTCGTTGGGCATGCTGGAACACAGATGTTGCAGCCGTTGCATAAATCGCTGATGACGAAAGCCTTCTCTGGACTTGTCGTAACATAGTCACTCTTAAGGAACAAAGCGGCCTTGGCCGAAGCTGCTAATCCATCTGATACGGTGTCCCTCACGTCCTTAGGGCTCAAAGCGCAACCGCACGCGAAGATGCCGGTCACCAAAGAGTCAACTGGATCCAGCTTAGGATGTTTCTCCGTTACGAAACCGTCCTCGCTAATGCTGACCTTCATTTTCTCCGCGAGTTCCTTCAGACCAGCGGGCGGAACCATTGGTGTGGCCAACGCAATCATGTCGAACTCTTCTTCGGTCATCTCGCCGGTTATGGTATCTTCTGCAACGGCAACCAGTTTGCCGTTCTTGCCGTTCTTGTAAACTTCAGCAACTTTGCCTCGGATGAAGCTGACGCCAGCTTCTTGGTCACGCCAGTAAAGATCCTCGTAACCTCTGCCCGTTGCCCTGATGTCCGTATAGTAAATGCTTACGTCTATTCCAAGCATCTTCTTCAGCACGAAAGCCTGCTTCAGCGAATACATGCAGCAGATTCGGCTGCAATATGAGATGTAGTTCTTGTCCCGAGAACCTGCACAGAGCACGATGGCCATGCGCTTGACGTCCGTGCCGTCTGCCTTCTTGATGTAGCCGCCTGTTGGCCCTGTTGCAGAGACAAACCGCTCCAAGTCCATCATTGTGATGACGTCTTTGTACGTTCCATATCCATAGGTTTCAAGTTTCTTAGCGTCGTAGAGCTGGTAGCCAGTTGCGACTATTATGCTTCCCACGTGCAGATCGACGGTGCTTCCCTGATCTGCCAGAGTTATGGCCTTCGCAGGGCAGAGCTGCTCACATTTTCCACATTTTGTGCACGAGTTGAAGTCAATGGTGTAAGCTGAGGGCACGGCTTGTGGGAACTCGATGTAGGCTGCTTTGCGCTGTGACCAACCTTCGTTAAACTCGTCTGAAACCGTTACTGGGCAAACTTTGGCGCAGACACCGCAACTTCTGCACTTCTGAACGTCAACGCCTCGTGGTTTCATGCACACTTTAACGTCGTAGTTGCCCGGTCGCCCGCTTACCGCTTGCACTTCAGCATAAGTGTAAAGGTTAACGTTTGTGTTTCTGCCAACTTCCGCCATCCTCGGCGTTAAAATGCACTGTGCGCAGTCCAAGGTTGGGAACACCTTTGTCAGTTTAGCCATGTTGCCGCCGACGCTGGGCTTCCTTTCAACAACGTGAACCTTGTAACCAAGATAGCCAAGCTCAAGTGCTGATGTAATGCCTGAAATGCCCCCACCGATGATAAGAATCTCTCTAGAACCCTTCTCGCTAATGAGTTGCAACGGCTCAAGCTCACGGCTTCGCTCGTAACCACCTCTAATTAGGCTAACAGCTTTCTTCGTCGCCTCCTGCGAAGGATGCGGACCCAAAATCCATGAGTCTTGCTCTCGTATGTTGACGAATTCAAGCATGAACGGGTTCAAGCCTGCCCGTTCCAGAACGTTCTGAAAAGTTGCAAGATGCATACGAGGCGTACAACTCGCAACCACAACTCGATCCAAGTTTTCCTTTTGGACAGCATCAAGAATCATTTCCTGAGCCGGTTTTGAGCATAAATACTTGTGATATTTCGCAACGACAACACCTTCCCAAGATTTCACGGCGTCAACAACTGCCTTTACATCCACAACCTCCCCTATGTTGCCGCCACATTCACAAACAAAAACACCGATCTTAGGCGACTTCTTCTCCATCGATGAAATCTCCTTTTCCATGATACATTTCAAATAACCCACGGGAAAACGCTTTAATAATCTTATGCTCTCGATTCATTCAAAAGCGATGGACGACATGAACGCCAAGGAGCTCACAGAGAAACACAAACTCCTCGAATGCATCCAATGTGGAACATGCACTGGAAGCTGCCCAGTTGCACGCAAAGCTAACCTGAATATCAGAAAGTACATGCGAGAAGTCGCCACACAGGGCAAAGTAACTCAACACCCACAGAATGAGCTCTGGAGCTGCACAACCTGCAGCACATGCGGCGTTCGTTGTCCAAAAGACTTGAACCCATATGAGTTTCTCATCGACATTCGCGGCATGGCAGTAGAAGAAGGACAAATCGCACCCACCATCAGAGACGCGTTGGAAAGCATATTCAAAAACGGCAACCCATGGGGAAGAATACGAAACAAGAGGTCAGAATGGGCTCAAGACCTTAACCTCAAACACTTCTCTCAGGGCGCAGACGTCCTCTATTTTGTTGGTTGCACCTCGGCTTATGATCCGCGAATCCAAAGCGTCGCCAAAAGCTTAGCTTGTGTGTTTGCAAAGGCGGGATTGAACTTCGGTGTATTAGGCGACGAAGAAAACTGCTGCGGCAGCGAAGTCTACGGGATGGGAGAAAAAGGCCTGTTCGATTTCTTGGTTGAAGAGAACATGAAAACCTTCAACAAATACAACGTGAAACAGGCAGTGACTAGCTGCCCTCATGGTTACCATGCCTTCAAGAACAGGTATAACCAGACAAGCTTCGAGATTCAACACCACACGCAACTGCTTGCCAAGCTGATTGACGAGAAAAAACTCACTTTTTCAAAGGAAGTGAACAAGAAAGTCATCTATCACGACCCATGCTTCTTGGGCAAACAAAACGGCATTTACGAAGAGCCGAGAAAGATTATCGAAAGCGTACCAGCCGTCAAACTGCTAGAGTTTGACCGTTCACGAGCCCGAAGCGTCTGCTGCGAAGGAGGCGGAGGAAGAATGTGGGTTGACATTCCGGGTCCACGCTTAGCGGAAACCCGCGTGAAAGACGCTGTTGAAGGAGGAGCAGAAATTCTCGCGACAGCCTGCCCATATTGCCTATTGACTTTTGAAGACGCTGTCAAGACAACGGGCGTTGAGGGCAAACTCCAAATCATGGACATAGCTGAACTACTCAATCTAGCAATATAGAACCTCTTTTCCGCGTTAGATATGCGCGTTAGTGCAAATCCATTCGTCGTTGGGACGAGGATCATTTGTCCGCACCAAAAATGAGATATACAAATGGGCCGAAAACCAAGTCGCAATAGAGGGAAACTTTTGCCCAATTGTCCGAAGTGTGGTTCAGAAGTAGATGAGAAAATGACTTTCTGCCCCAAATGTGGGGCATCATTGATAATGGAACAACCGAAAGACTGGAGAGATGAATGGCGGGCAAGGCGAAGTGAATGGAGGGAGCAGAGAAGAGAGCTGAGAAGACAAAGGAGACACGCTAAGAATAGTGAAATGGAAGAGAAGTGGGAGAAAACGGAGAAACATGAGCACATGTTCATGGGACCGCTAATCGCCGGACTAGTTCTCGTTATTTTCGGGGCTTTGCTATTCTTCTTGATAGTCGGAGGTTTCGGTGCACAGTTCTTAGGCGCCCTGTTCTTCATCTCCGTAGGAGTGATAATAATAGCTGTGGCCGCGTATTTCCTTGTCGTAACAGAAAGAAGACACCCCAGAGCTTAGGCGTGCGCTGCCATTCGATTGTCTCAGGCCATTTCTGTGTCTTTCTATTTGCCACTTGAGTAACGGTTTCAGTGGAAAATGTTGTTTCTAGAAACCTACAACCATCGTGTCTGTTTGAACTACGCCTTTGATGTTCTTCATGTTCTTGGTCACGAGGATACCCAATTCCTCCACTGACTTAGTTTCCACTATCGCTATGAAGTCGTAGATCCCAAAGACACCACTCACCCGCTTCACCCCTTGAAGCTTAGCAAGTTTCTGTTTGACAGAATTCATGAACTCAGGATCATGGCTTGAAACGTCTTGCTGGACACGAATTAACACGAAAGCTTCTTCCATGACAGATCACATCCAATACGCAATAATTTCTCGTCATGTTACTTAAAAGCATCGGTTTGAATGCGAGATACGCAACACGTACGAGGCCCTTCTTAGCCCGCTAAGCATATATGGGGCTGAGATTTACTCCCAGAAGCAAGGGATGAAATCTAAAAGGTAGGTATCTTGAGCATCCAATTAAGTCCGATAGGCTTTGTGAAAACGAGATTTAGCGGCGAAGAGATGAGAAATCAGCCCGTTGAGGAACTGGAAGCGAATATTGAAATCCTCGACGAATACGCCGATGGTCTGGAAGCAATTGATGGTTTTTCTCATCTACTAATTCTCTTTTACATGCACAACATCAGCGTGGAAAACAGAAAACGGCTCAAGATCAAACCTAGAATCGTTGTCAGGTACGGACTGAACCTTGAAGAGGTTCCCTTGGTTGGAGTGTTCTGCTTGGACTCTCCTAACAGACCAAATCCAATAGGCTTGTCTGCAGTGAAACTACTATGGAGGAAGGGCAAAATCCTTCATGTCAAAGGACTAGATGCTCTTGATGAAACACCAGTACTAGACATTAAACCCTACTCTCCAGCCAGAAAAATCGAGAAATTTGAGTTACCAGAATGGTACAAAGAAATAATAGCCAAGGCAAGAGCGAAAGGCCATAACATAACCGATTTTTGAATGGCCCTTGAACCGTCCACAGCGCAAGCGCATGCATCTTGTTTTCCGTTGAAGAATATCGAGTTTGACGTGTTGGAGTATGTGTTCGAAAAGCTGATTAACCTGAGATTTCAAAGTTAAGATGGGGGTTTGAAATTTGACTGTTGCATATGTGTTGGCAAAAGTCGAGGCAGGGCTGGATCAGGAAGTTCTCAGAGAAGTCAGGAAAATCGCTGGAGTTAAGCAGGCGACTCCGACTTACGGTTTATATGACTTGCACGTTGAAGTTTCGTTCGACACGATGGAAGAACTCGATAAGTTCATTTTTGATGGAATCCGCAGGATACGCGGGATAAAAGAGACTGCAACGTTGATTGCTTTCAAAGGGATATAGATGCCAAAGATGGGTTGCAGAGAAGTTCACTTCATCAAAGCAACGCAGCCGAGCCAAGTTGATTTCCTGATCGACAAAGTCAAAGAAGCTGTGGAAGGAATGAAACTCCCTCCAGAGTACGATGTAAGAATCTACAAGAACGTTTACACTTGCTGTGGAGTTGGAGGTCTAGGTTTAATAATCGAAGTGGTTGGACCTGAAGAAGAGAAAATTAAAGAAATAGATTTGAGAGCCGTGTCAAGGGTACTTGAGTTCTGCGAGAAAGAAGGCTTAGACGTAGGGCATCATACTTTAGAAAAACACGAATCCATATAGACGGGGCGTTTGACTTCGTGTGACAAATCCAGTATAGAGAACGAGCGCTGTTCCTGTTTGGGGGCTGGATGTGCAAAGCGCGCGCTTGAATAGCAAGGATAACGCGTGCACGTTTTCCGAAAACAATAAGACGTACATTTCTATGCCGGATGATAGTGGAGAACGATGTCTAAATCTGAGAAGAATGTGGGTATAGTGATCTGTGATCGTTACCATACTTGCGCTGGCGGCAAGTGCTTGAGAGCATTGAAGAACAAGGAAGGAGCTTTCAGTTTGTACACCGATCAGGAAGTGAAGCTTGTAGGATACACGACTTGTGGAGGATGCCCTGGGGGAAACGTTGAATACTGTATCGAAGAAATGAAGAAAAACGGCGCTGAAGTGGTTCACTTTGCCACAGGGATGGTTGTGGGTTATCCACCCTGCCCTCACATTGACCAGTTACGCGATTTTGTAAAGCAGAAATACGATATAGACGTGGTTATCGGAACACATCCAATTCCACAGAAATATTACCTGACACACGAAGCCCTGGGAACCTGGAAATCGCCTGAATGGAAAGAGCGAATCAAGCATGTACTGACAGATGAACAGACACGATCAAAATACAATTGAACAAAAACTTTTTCATTCTTGATATCTTTTAACAATCGATTTCACAGAGCGCTCGCACGCAGGTAAAACATAAGTTCTGCAGAAACAACATCGTATTCGTGGGGAAAGATCGTGGTTAAATGCAGTAAATGTACTGTTTTCGTGTGCGAACACCCTCAACGAGCTCAAGCTTCTTTCAAGCTCGATTTTTGTCCGATGAATGTCGCTCGCTCGCGCGCGCGCGATAACATCGATACACAATGCGCGTTACTTATTATCTGTTTCATTTTTCTCAAATGGAGCTG
>CAWIRG010000003.1:0-6171 GCA_963838505.1 Candidatus Bathyarchaeota archaeon | reverse complement strand
TCTTAGCCAATGTGCGGAAAGCCTTGTCGTTGAAGCTGTTGGCTTTACGGCGTGGGATTTCGCAAAGTTATTTCCGGGACACAACACTAGTATTGAATAGTAGCTGTTCGATCACCGCAAAGGGCATATGGATCCGTCACCGCGCAAGGCTCGCAATGTCGTCCACGAACGTGAGCGACTGTTCCGGGCAGAGTATTCCGCAATCTTGGTAGCGAGAGTGACCTATCTTATCTGGAGAGCGTTCTATCTTGGTAGAGTTGACTGGTTTCAAGTCATATTCTGGGTTGTCTTCCCAGACCTGGTGTCTTTTGTTGCCATCGGAGCTTCTTCGAAGAGAGGAGAATGGCCAACATGGGTGCCAATTTCTACAACTTGTTCCACACGATACTGACATGGGGACTTGTCTTCGCCTCAACTTGGGCAGTCTTCAGTGCTGTCTACTGGCCTCTTTTAGGATGGCTGGTCCATATCATGATGGATCGAGCCGTTGGATACACACTTCGTGAGACGCATGACGGAAAAATAGCCCTTTCTCTCACACAAGGGACCCCATCCTGAAGAGATCCTGACTTGAGACATCTAGACGAAGCGGACGGCCTAGAGAGTATCGAGACACCGGGAACAAATATCCACTCCCAAAAGACAAATAAGCGAAAATGATGCGGCGTTAAGTTATATGTCGAAGCGAAGATTTCAATCAAATAGTCATGAGTTCACAGAGCGAGATGTCCTAGAGCTGGCGAAACAGGCCTATGAGAAGAACCCTGTCTTTGATGTCAAACCAGTGAGATGTGCTTTGCTGGTTATTGACATGCAGGATGAATTCGTGAAACCTCATTGGACACCTTTCTGGGTTCCTGAGGCAACTCGCCAAGTGCCACGCATAAAGCGTCTATTGGAGTTCTGCAGGAACAAGGGGATTCCAGTCATTTTCACTGTCTTTGCAAGAACGCACAATTATTTTGATCGTCCATTAGCTGGGAAGTTTATGTCAAACCGCTACGGAGAGTTAGGGTCCAAGGATCCGTCTTGGTTCAAGGACGGGAACGTATGGCATGAAATCGCCCCTTCAGACGGGGAGATAGTTATCCAAAAGCCATCATACGGTGCCTTCTATGACACTCCGTTGGAGACCATCCTTAAGAACCTAGAGAAGGACACCGTCATTATTTGCGGTACACTGACGAATTTCTGTTGCGGCACGACCGCCAGACAAGCTTACGAGAGAGGATTCAAAGTTGTGATTGGGAGCGACGTGACCTCCACTGACGATCCATCTCTCCACGAAGCAGAGCTGAAGACTCTGAGAAAAGGGTTCGCAATGGTCTTATCCGCAGATGAGATCAAAGAGAGACTAAGTATGGTGCCATAGCGCGTGCTCAAATCAGTCGTTGAAAGGGAAGCTAACTTGCTGCAACAGACCCAAACATTTCACTGTTTAGTTTATAAATGCGCCCGGATTCTGTTCGGCAGCCTTGAGGGGGAATCGGAATTGACGGATCAGAAGTCACGCGAGATGTATCGCAATATCAGCGCGACAAGAATAGTAGCCTCAACGCTCGGTGTTTTTGGCGGACTTATGAGTATGGAACACGGTTTTTTTGAAACACTTCAAGGTAATCACGCACCAAACAGCATAATCATAGACGCGGTCGGCCACCAAGCAAACAGCGTCTTTCAGGGCAGTGAACCTGCCTTAACGATCATACCCAACTTCTTGGTAACTGGCATACTTGCGATGATTGTCAGCCCACTTGTCATAGTATGGGCGGCCAAGTTTATCCAAAGGAAGAACGGCGTATTATCCCTGATTCTGCTCTCAACCATCCTTTTTCTAGTTGGCGGAGGACTTGCACCTCTATTAATCCTTGTTATCGCAAGTGCTATCGCAACCAAGATAAACAAGCCGTTAACGTTTTGGCGCGTGCATCTCTCAGGCAACGCAGGTCGCTTCTTGACAAAGTTGTGGCCTTATCCTTTCATCGTCGTGTTCTTGCCATCCTTAATCAACGTTCAAAATGCAATTTTCGGAAATTTCTTCGGTTTGAACATTCCGAACTTTTCAGCAATTCTTTTTCTGTTCATTTTTGGGCTACTTCTGCTAAGTGTTGTCAGCGGGTTTGCGCATGATATCCAGAAACAAACCGATTCAGATCAGACATCTTCAAAAACCTAAGCGCAGGCTAGAGTTTTGAAGCACGACTGACTAGGAGCATAATGTGGTCGAGGAGAGATTCGAACTCTCCGCAGACATACTCGAAACATATTTTTACCGGCACGCGCCAACCCTGTCGTGCGCTACATACGCTTAATACACTGGAATCAAGCCGAGGCCAAACAAAAAGCACAAATTCTCCAATCTGCAGGCTACACAGTTTGCTATGAACAACTAACGCTCCAAAAGCTTAAGGAACTAAAAAGCAACCCGCCTGACGCCATAGTCATCGATTTGACTAGGCTTCCTATGCAGGGGCGCGACATAGCCATAACCATACGCCACAACAAAGCTACACGCAACGTTCCCCTCATCTTCGTCGAAGGTGAGTCACAAAAACTGGTCCACGTCAAGACGCAATTCCCTGACGCCACATACACTGACTACGACCAAATCCAATCTACACTCAAACGAACACTCGCCCACGCACCAAAGGTTGCAGTAGTGCCAACGTCCATATTCGAACAGTACAAAGACGCACCGCTGGCAAAAAAACTCGGCATCAAACCAAACACCACAATCTCACTGATCAACCCACCACCAGACTTCATAGAAACCCTCGGCAAACTCCCAGATGACACCACCATAACCAAAAATGCCAACGAAAAAGCCGACATCGTCATCTGGTTCACCAAAACTTGGAATGATCTCGAAACCAACATCAGTAATATCGTCACTTCACTTACCCTAACTGCGAAATTGTGGATAGCATGGCCAAAAAAACAGTCAGAAGACATAGTCACAAACCTCACTCAAGTCACCGTACGCAAGATGGGCTTAGCCCATGGCTTAGTCGACTACAAGATCTGTGCCGTTAACAAAACATGGTCAGCCCTGCTATTCACAAAACGCAAAACAAAACCACCCACACCAAAACCAATTTGAGCCCGAAAAGTGGCAAACCATCCTGAACATATTTGTATCCAACATGAAGTGTTCTTACCGGCAAAGTCGGGTGGGGCGCGCGCCGGTTCGTTCCGAACAGTCAACGCGTTTGTTCCTTCAATCCAATAGCGAGTGTCTTCGCATACTCTTTTGTCCGCTCGATTTCGCCTTCTTTGAGCGGCCCCTTTGCTCCCAACACAGCGGTTTTCAGAACTGGCAACAGTTCGTTCATCTTCTTACTTCTGAGCCTTTCAGCAATCTTTTCTGCTGCGCTGGCTCCTTTCTTCTCAATGATGTCAGGATTTTCAGTGTCGAAGGCTGTGAAAGGCTTGTTCATCCATTCCTCACTTTTCACCTTGCCCAAAAAACCTCTGATCGCAAAGCTCATTGTGCCGAATCGGGTTGGAGAACCCAGAACAAGAAAATCATAGTCCTTCGCGCTTAACTTCCTTACGTCTTTCACGTGGAAGAGATCAACTTCTATTCCAGACTCTTTCAATGTCTCCGCAATGGTTTCCGCGATTTTCTTGGTGTTTCCGTAGGAGGTGTCATAAACAGCTATGCCCTTCAATTTCAAACCCTCCGCTTGAAGATTGACATTTTCTTCTCTTAACACTTGTTCTCCAACCTGCGAGTAAGCGAGCGCTTTAACCTACTTCAACACATAATAAAGGGACAAGGCAGCGCGCGCTCCCAAGGAGACAATATCAGGCTTTTATCTTGAAGGGGAAAATATTGATGATACATGAACAAAGGACGCTGCAATCTGATAGACACGTTCCCGGATTTCTTGGCTTACTGGGCAGATTCTAGTTTCAAAAGAGTCGATGAACAGGTGACTCTGTGGCAGACCTCTTACTTGAAAAAGTATCCTGAACTGCTAAGAAAACAGGTTGAAAACTACAAGGAAGCGAACGTCAACTGGCGAGAGAATGCTAAGAAAACCTTGCAACTAATACCACAGCGTCTCCAGTTGATGCAGGAAGCAAGAGACAACATTCTCCAAATCTGCAAATCTACATACTTGAAGGCCACAGAGAGACTGGGAATAGACTTCAATGTAACCTTCGTTGTCTACGTCGGTATCGGATGCGGTGCGGGATGGGCAACAACGTATGACAAACAGCCTTCTGTCCTCTTAGGATTAGAAAACATTGCAGAAGAGAAGTGGCACAGAAAGAACAAGCTTCAAGGTCTGATGTGCCACGAAATAGGGCATCTCACCCATATGAAATGGCGCGAAGAATGGAAAACCTTCGAAAAAGCCGAGGAGGACCCGTTGTTCAGACTGTACAGTGAAGGATTCGCCCAAAGATGCGAGCATGTGATTCTTGGAAAAGAGACATGGCATATGAAATCAGGCAAAGAATGGCTCCATTGGTGCGAACAGCATAAAGGCTGGCTGGCAAGCGAGTTTCTCAAAAGACTGGAAAGACACGCTTCAGTAAAGGATTTTTTTGGTTCCTGGTTCAACATCCAAGGAAAAAAGCAAACAGGATATTTCCTAGGTCATGCTTTCATCCGCAACTTGGAAAAGACACATGATTTGAAAGAAATAGCACTTTTCAGTTCCAAAAAAGTGAACGAGACGTGCTCAGAATATCTTAAATCCATCTCCGAAAAAACCACTAGATAAAGAGAGCGCGATCAATCTAATAGAATCATGAACAATAAACGTTAAATACGGCTTTAAAGAGAAAAAGAGGCTACGGAGGACTATTTGTGGTCGAATTAGAGTTAGCCGTAGCCCCAATGCATAGATTATGCAAAAAGGCTGGGGCAGATAGAGTAAGTGAAGCAGCAGCAAAAGAATTGGCCAAAGCGCTAGAGGAAATCGGTGTGAAAATCGCAAGAGAAGCTCTGGACTTCGCAATGCACGCCGGGAGAAAAACCATAAAGTCTGAGGACATCGAAATCGCAGCGAAAAAAGTGATGGGCAAATAGCCGTTTTCGCCAATTCTCTCTTTCTTTTTTGTCAAATCAGAACTTTCTGCCTGCCTACTCGTGATCTTAATCGTCTCCAACCATCTTCAATGTCTACGAAACATGCTTTCGACACGGAAAACGCTTAAGAACCACCCTACAAGTTTCAATACTGGAAGCTGATAAAGATGGGTGGAAAAAAGAAACTCAGCCTGAAACAAGTTGAACGCATGCAGGATAAGAAGGACGCTGAGGATAAAGACAAGAAGAAAAAGGAAAAAGCGGGACCGTCAAAAGAGAAGAAACTGGCTGCAGTGATTCCGCCAGATGCGAAGAGTGATAAGGTCATTGGCGAACTGAAGAAGATGCATGTATTGACACCGTATTCTGTGGCGACGCATTTCAACGTGCGCATAAGCGCAGCGAAAGACTTGTTGGATCAACTGAAAGAAAACGGCGCGATCCAACTGGTTTCAGGAAATCACAACATCAAAATATACAGGGTAGACTAAGCTGTTCAAGGACTTGATCCCCCTTCAGTTACAGAACCCGCTTTTACCAACCTGAGAGTCAAGATTGCCTTGGTTTTCCCCACACGAGTCTACACTGAAGAAGAAGTCAGACAGGCCAGAGCGCTAATCGACAGGGGATACAAGCACCGCATAGGAATTAGAGGAGGCGCAGCCTTCAGGCAGAAAGTCAGAAAAGCATTGGCTCTCGTCAAGACCGCTGGCTATTACGATTTTTTCAGAACGTATGTACGCAGCATAAAACAGGTTGACGGTCTGACGCAGCTCCGACAGTCAGAGGCAGCTGTGTGGGCAAATGAATATGCAGTTGAAAATTCGGTTGACGCTGCCAGCGTTTTCGTGCAGAAAGCCAACAGCATGAAGGAGTATCTTGAGGGAGAACTCTACTATGGAGGAGCAGCGGAGAGGCGTTCAGATGAAAAACGAATAGAGTTCCTCGAGGCTTTGAAGAGCAAAACCCCTGAAAAAGAAGTAGCAGAAGAATGCCAGAAGCTTCTCAAAATGTGGAAAGAAAGCTCCCTAGTTTACTAGCGCCCGCTAATGAGCGACGGTCAAGCACATAGAAAAGTCAGTACCCCAGCCCAGAACTCCTTCAAGCCCCCCGCACACGCCCACATT
>CAWIRG010000002.1:0-67408 GCA_963838505.1 Candidatus Bathyarchaeota archaeon | reverse complement strand
AGTTCACAACCAAGGAAAACTCTTCGTTGGACTCGCCAACCCCGCGACAGAGGCAATAAGAGACATGTCAGCCAAAGACAGGAAATGGGAAATGCGCGCTTTGGGAAGACTTCTGGCGCTGAGAACCTCAGTGTTAAATGAAAGAGGTTTTGACTATCTAGTGCTAGACACTAGCCCAGGACTGCAATACTCCTCCATAAACGCCATAGTAAGCGCTGACCTAGTGCTCGTCGCGACTACTTTTGACCGGTCAGACGTTGACGGAACAAAACGCATGTTGCGCGAACTGTACGACCTATTCGAGAAGAAGACAGGGATCATTTTGAACAAGGTCCTAGACGTTTCCTCAAAAACAGGAAAAGATGAAATACAGTCCAAAGTAAACGATGTCTACCAGGTTCCACTACTGGGAACGGTGCCATGCTTCTGCGACGTTCTAAAAGCAAGAGGCGGAATCATATTTGCCCAAGAGAAGCCAGATCATCCTTTCACAAAAATCATGAAAGAAATGGCAGTAAAGATAGACAAAATGGACTAGCAAGACTAGTTCGATGCAATCTTGTTTACGAGCAGATATATCTTGCACTCTCTGCATTTCTCATATTCTCTCTCATCACAGCGATTGCAAATGATCCTGTTTAACTCTGTAACTTCTGAGCTCATTTTTTTCAGACCACCGTCAATTGATAGACAATCCCAAGCATCGGTTAAATAGTCTATTCCGACTCCGCAATATGTCATGGGAAAAAGCTTATACAAGCGACAGATGCTTACGACTTCACCGCGGGCACAGAGATGGAGCATTCTTGAGCACATCAGCGATAATCCTAGCGGGCGGTCATTCCACCAGATTCGGTCAAGACAAGGGACTCCTGCAGTTGGCGGGAAAACCGCTCGTAAGACACGTTATCGAAGCAGTCAACAGCATTGTGAACGACAAGATAGTGGTGGTCAGCTGTAAGGGGCAAGTTGACGAATACGTCAAAGCGACAGGTTCGTCTGTTAGCATCATAGTTGACAGAGCGAATGGTGAAGGCCCACTTGCTGGAACATTGACCGGACTAGAAGAGACACGGGCTGAGTATTCTCTTCTTCTTTCATGTGACACCCCCTTTGTCGTACGAGATATTCTTGAACTGTTGCTCGAACTGTGCAGGGGGAGAAACGCATGCGTTCCACGATGGCCTAACGGCTACGTAGAGCCTCTGCAGGCAGTCTACCGCAAAGAACCCGCACTGCAAGCGTCCAAGACTGCATTGTGCGCCGGAAGTCTTAATGTACAATCCATGTTGGACAGACTGCAACACGTCCGTTATGTCTCTACTTTGGTTTTGAAGCAGCTTGATCCCGAACTCAACAGTTTTTTCAACGTCAACACTCCGTTAGACTTGAAGACTGCTGAACAGATGCTTAGGCGCCCAGGCTGACACTAATTTGCGGTTCGGCATGGATTGGGTGTTTATTGGCTTCCGTGTTTTGCATATTCCTCCGTTTCTGCAAGCAGTTTCTCTATGTCGGTTCTGGAGTGTTTGACGCTTAGAGCGCCGTTGTGTGTTGGCAGGAAGAAAATCCCGTTGGCTATCAAGGCCAGATTGTATTCAAGTAGCTTCTTTCTATCCGCCCTGAAGGCGGCAACTGCATTGTCCACAGTTTCCTTTGTAAAATGGGTGTTAAAAATCGAGCTGACTCCAGTAACTTGCGCGTCAACTCTGTAGCTCTCGAAAATATCCTTAAGCTCTTTTCTAACTTTCTCTCCAGTTCTGTTTAGGGTTTCGATTAAAGCGCCATCTTTCAGAAGCTTCAGAGTTGCATATCCGGCTGTCATCGTCATGGGATTGGCGGCAAAGGTTCCGCCATGAAATGCGTATTCGGGACGTTTGTGAGCAACCATGTCCAATTGCTCCATGATTTCCTTGGGCCCGCAAAAGGCACCGACAGGAAAGCCTCCTCCCAGAATCTTTCCAAGAACAGCTATGTCGGCTTTCACGCCGTAATACTGCTGAGCTCCTCCTGGTGCAAGTCTGAAACCTGTAATCACTTCATCGAAGATGAGCAATATGCTTTGTTCGTCGCAGTATTCTCGAAGGCCGTGAAGGAACTCCTCATCTGCTGGGACTCCTCCACCCGCGCCCAATACAGGCTCTATCACGATACACGCCACTTTCTCTTTTTTCAACTTTTCCCGCACTCCGTCAAGGTTGTTGTAAGGAAGAACAATTGTGTCCTTGGTTGCTCCAGCCGTCAATCTGCAGATTCCGGCTGGTCAAATGGGAATTTTACTCCAACTTGAAGTGCATCGTAGCCTCCATGCCATCCGCCTTCAAACTTTGCGATTTTTGTTTTTTTTGTGTGTGCTCGCGCTAGGCGTGTCGCGTACATGTTGGCTTCTGTCCCAGAATTTGTGAAGCGGACCATTTCTGCGTTGGGAACCATCTTTGCAACCTGTTCTGCTAGCTCAATCTCCAACTTGTGACAGGTACCATAGTGTGTGCCTCTTCGAAGCTGAGTGCTCACAGCTTTGACCACAGCTTCGTGTCCATGGCCTAGAATGAGGGCGGTGTGTCCTAGCCAGAAGTCCACGAACTCGTTGCCATCGACATCATAGAGTTTGCTTCCCCTTGCACAGGCAGCGTAGAACGGGTACGGCTCAAAATAGCGAATTCCGTAGGAGACTCCTTCGGGAAGAACTTTTTTCGCCCTTTCGTACAGAATCCTAGAGTTGTGGGTTTTTGAAGTATAGTCGGCCATTACGTTCGCCACAGCTTCATTTTTAGACACCGCTTTATTATGGTTTCCTTGAAGGCCGTTCTTCATGAAAACGATGCTGAGTCATGAACTTAGACATAGAAACCCTGCTTATCAAGTGATTTTCCGTGCGGTCCACTTCAAGAAAACTTATTTTTCTGAGTGTGTGATTGTCCTCTGTGTCTGGAAAAGAGGAATCTGGTCTGCTAGTCTTTTCAAAGGTTGCTGTTTTGCCGTCGAACGACTCCCTATCATATAGATGTTAGGTTTGAAAGCAGTTTTTTCACGTTTTCATGTAAAAAGAGAGGCGCAGACTTTTGCAGTTTATGATAGAGATGATAATATCGCTTCTCAAGCTCTCGACCGATGAACCTATTTTAGAGAAAATTGTTAATCAAGAGGCAAAGGTTTCCTCGGATATAGGTAGAAAATTGCTCCAAACGTTGCAACATGATGGACTTGTATATGTGCACGGCAAAGCTGTTCAAACAAACCCTTTGCAGCGCGTCAGGCTTGCCATGCGCGCCTTTGAACTCGGAGCCGACTGTGAACGCGTAAGCAGCATCATGAAATGGAAAGAGTTCGAGAGCCTAAGCTCCATCGTCCTTGAGACACACGGCTACATGGTTGAGACCAACGTGCATTTCAGACAAGGCGGACGCAGGTGGGAACTGGACGTTGTCGGTTGCCGCAGGCCACTCGTTGTCTGTATAGACTGTAAACATTGGCATCGCGGTCTCCACGCTTCAAGGTTCAAAGAAGTCGCTGACCAGCAAGCAAAGCGAACATTAGCATTCGCTGAATCTTCGTCAGACTCGACTGTCAAAGTTGAGTGTACTTCATGGGAAGAAGCAACATTTGTACCCGCCATCCTGTCACTGATGCCGACCAAACTCAAGTTTCACAGCGGAACACCTATTGTTCCTATGCTTCAATTCCAAGACTTTCTGACTCAGCTTCCATTGCGTCTGGATTCTGTAAAGCACTTCAAAAAGGCACAGTCACGCTTTAAGGATTGGTAATAGTCTCCAACAGCGGTTTCCTCGCGAACATTATTGCTGGGTAAATGCTCACCGCAAACGTCGCAGTCAAGGCCACAAGAAGCCAGCCTGCTATTTCAATGACCGTAAAAGGCGTTACAAGTGGCTCCTGAACCAGAATCAACAGTGTCAGAATTGTCCCGAACGCAATTCCAACCGCATAGCTGGCTAGAACTACTATGAAAGTCTGCGTGGAAATGATGCCCAAAACGGTCTTAGGCTTGGCACCAAGGGCTCTCAGAATGCCGAACTCTTGACGCTGCTCATTGATCGTAAGCACGACATACCCTAGCAGACTCAAAGATGCAGCCACCAACGAGAAAAGCGGCAGAAACATTATCGTTGACCAAAGAAAACCGAGAAAATCAAGACTCTGGTTCAGTGGCTCTTCAAGATCTAGGACTTGGAAATCGTTTGCGACACCTGCAACAACTGAGCTTACTCTTTTCATAACATCTGCCTTGTTCGCCGACGGGTCGAGTTGGACCAGCAGCACGTTAGGTCTTGGCAAACCTGTGATGTTTAGCAGCGTTCTGATATTAACGTACGTAACATTTCCATTATTGAGGGTATCCAAGCACACGCCCACCACACTGAGTGCCCGACCTCCGATTCTGATTCCCTCATCTAGGGGTGAAGAAAAGAGCTCTTGCGCAAGACTATCGCCGACCACAGCCTCTGCAGTTTGGTTCCCCTCCAGAAACCTACCATTCAACGACCAGCTGCTGACAACTTCAGCAGGGTCAACGCCCACAACAAGAGATCCTTCTTGACGATTATCCCCCACTATAGTTGTCTCTGATGTGCTGCTTCCATATATGATTCCAGAGATTTCTTTGACCTGCACTTCCAACATTAAGCGTTCGTCCAAGCTTTTTACTCCATTCAAAAAGCTTACTTGGCTGAGCAGAGCAGCGGGGAGTTGATATCTAGCATCTGCATAGTTGAATTGGGTGCTGTTGTGTCCTTCATAGAACTCTGAGAGCAGCAGTCTGTACCGGCTGATCATGTCTTGGTGTGCTATCAGCAAGACATTCGTGCCATAAGCCTTCTGGACCCAACTTTTGGTGGTGTTCTCTGCGATTAGTCCTCCTCCAACAGCAACGGTCACCAACAGGAAGACCATGCTCAGGCAAAGGACAATTCTGATAGTTGCTGACCTGTGACGGACAAGGTTTCTGATGGCCATCTTTGTCGCGACACTTCCAGACATGATTTTGAAGCCCGGTTCTTTTGTGAGTCCTAGGTAGCTTGATGGTGAAAGAGCTTTCGCAGGCTCAGCTCTTGTTGCTGACAAGACCGGTGCGATCCCAAGGATGAGCGACAATGCAAAGAACGCAACGAAGGTGGCTAAAGGCGTCCAAAGGCTAGCTGGCTGCTGCGAATAATGCGGGTTAGAACTGCTGAGCAGGTTTGAGGAGATGACGTCCATTAGCAGTCCAATAATCGTGCCTAGAAGGCAACTGGAAAACGATATAACGAGCAGTTCAGTGAAGAAATAGCCGAAGAGCAGGTCGTTAGGACAGCCTGCAGCTTTCATGAGTCCTATGTCCCTTGTCTTTTGTGATGTCATAATGAAAGATGTGAAAGAAATCATAACGACTCCAGCAGCGAAAATCAGGATGGTAAGTAGTATTATGAACGGCGAAAATATGAGGGAAAAACCCATCGTGAGTTTGCCTTCTATCTCCGACGAGATGCCAAACCCTATTCTCTGTGCAAACAACAGAAGAAAAAGCGTTGAAGCAACGACAAGAGTCAGGCTGACGACAACTAAGCCTGTTTGCATCTTTCTGCGAAGCAAGTCGTTCATTGGAAATGAGGTTTCACTCATTCAGGTTCATCAGCCTGCCGTCTTCCAGATTCAGTTGTTGTTGCGCCAGCCCCCTTACGCCTTTGTCATGCGTGGCGGCAATTATCGTTTTGCCATCTTCTTTCAGTTTTGCAAGCATTTCAATGATTTGTGCACCTGTTTTCGCGTCCAAGTTTCCTGTCGGTTCATCCACAAGAAACAAAGGCGGGTCATTTGCCAATGCGCGAGCAAACGCGACGCGTTGCTGTTCACCACCGCTCAACTGAAACGGGAAGTGCTCTGACCTATGTTGCAGAGATACAAGACTCAGCAACATTCCCACGCGTTCCCTCACTTGATTCTCGCTTTTCCGAGCCCACTCCATTGGAAACGCAACATTTTCGGCAACCGTCAACGTCGAAATAAGGTTGTATGATTGAAAAACAAATCCGATGCTACTGCATCGAAAAGCAGCTAGGAAATCTTCGTTTTTGGCCCCTAAATCCTCGTTGAGAACAATGATCTTTCCTTTTGTAGGCTTATCTATGCCTCCAATTATGTTTAGAAGCGTCGTCTTGCCTGAACCTGAAGGACCGCCGATGACAACAAATTGGCCTTTCTTGACTTCAAGCTCTACTTCCTTGAGAACCTCGACTTCACCGCTGGTTGCTTTATATATCTTGCCCAATGAAGACGCTGACACAACCGAGATTTCATCCATTTGCGGCCAACTCTTCTGTTCAAGACCATGAAGTAACAGCATCAAGATGAAGGTTGCGATAAGAAGGCAGGCCACAGGCAGGTTGTAAGAGTTCGCTTCATCCTGGCTTGCAAAGGCGTTCATCTGGCTCCAGAGAGCAGATTTCAGTAGTGTATCTTTCTTTTCTTTCTTCAGGCAAACCGTTACTAATAATAGAGTGTGTTTTGGCCGCTCGGCACCGTTCAGCCACTTCGAAGTTTCCCCTGTCACGTTTGACGATTCTCACTTTCTCGGGCAACTTGTTTTTCTCATAGTCTTTCCAGTTGATTTCCTTGAATATCCATTTTTTCCCCAAATGCGCTCCGATAACTGCATGCTTGTGTTCATTGTTAACCGGAATTAGTTCATTCAAGAATCTGAAGAGTTTATCTATTTGTTGCCTAGGGAAGTAGGCGTAATACTTAGCGTTTTTTACTTCAAAAGCGTACATTTCGGAGGCTTTTCTTGCCATCACGTCGGGCAGAGGGTTGAGGCTTGGGTTGCTGACGGGGACACGCACGGCATTGTACCCGTTTTTCTGCAGGAGCTTGACGAGAGCGTTTTCAGTGTAGAAGCCTCTTTTTCTCCATCTGCGAATGGCATCCTTGTCAACGTACTTCATTGGCGGCTTTTCTCCCGTTCGGAGGGAGCGCGCCCGTTCTCTGCGCTTCCTCACCCAGTGGAGTTCCTATGGTTCTTGTGCTTATAAGTCTGAACTGGAACCTTAAGCATGGGTTTGTCGACTAGACATTCCCTCAGGTAGTCGTCTAGAGTTGCTGCTGGAACAACCTCTATGCTGTAGTCGTTCACGTCAATCGAGTTCTCAAAGTTTTTCTGGGGGATGACGACTTTCTTGAAACCCCAAGCCTCTGCAGACTTTATCTTTTCATACACCCCTCCCACGGCAGTAACCTGGATAGAGTCCCCTACACCCAAGTTTATTTCTCCAGTGACTGCCACGTCTTGTCTGACAGGTTTCCCTTCGATGAGCGAACATAGCAGTATGACCATTGTCACTCCTGCTGAGGGTCCGTCGACACCGTAGGATTGTGCGAAATCTATGTGTGTCAGATAGTCCTGGGCTATGTCAGCTCCGTATTTCTGAAGGATTACGCTCCTGACCTTGGATATGCTGTCTGAAATGAAGCTCTGGCCTTTGGCGACCCCAGTTACTTTGTAGTATCCTTTGAAGGAATAGTTTCTTGGAAGCTCACTTCTCTTGACCATTTGGGCCTTGACGTTTAAGACGCTGCCGGTCATTTCGCCACTGTATGGATCCTTAACGACTGCCAAACCGTGGATCTGGCCGAGTTTGACTCCTTTCGGTTTTATTTCTAGAAGTTTGCCTCTTTCATTCATGTCATGTTCAAGCATTTGTCTCTGAATCGTTTTGCAGTGTTGTCCAACCGCTTCCAGGACATATCTTCTTTCCACGTTTTTGCAACCTTCATTAATTGCTAGAGTGGAAGATGTCTTTATTATGGAAATGAGCGTTCTGAAGCGTGTTGTAAGGGCGTCTCTCTTGTCGCTTTTACGTCTTCCTTCTTCTATTATCTCCATGCATGCCTCTCGGCTGAACGGGATGAGGTTGAACCGCTTCACTTCTTGAGCTATGAATTGGACATATTTGCGTCTGTTTTCGACGGTGTTGGGCATGTCGTTGTTCATTCTTACCACTTTGCCATATCCATAGATTCTGTCCATTAATGCTGGATGAAGCTGACCTATGCTGTCGAAGTTTCCTGCTCCTACCAGAAACGTTATTGCTGGAACAGGTTCCGTTGACACTGCCATGGCTGCTGTGTCGCTGCCGCCGAATTTACCTCGAAGCGTTATTGGGAGCTTTCCATCTTCAAGGACTGTTAAGAGTGTTACAGCTTCCTCAGCATCCAAGTTTTTTATCTCGTCGATGTATAGGATGCCGAGGGAAGCAATGTGGACATCTCCTGCGCTGACTCTTTGATGTTCAGGTGTTCCTAGGCCTCCGGTTTGGTAGGGGTCCCATGCAATTGAGCCGAAGAGTTGCGCGCTTTTGTGGCCAGTTGCATCTATGAATGGAGCGTGGCCTGAGCTGTTGTCGATTATGAGTTTCGGGACATCTGTCTGTTGAGCCCCACCGATGCCCTTCATGTTTCCCATGCCTCCCATTTTCGAGAACCACCACAGGAAAACTCCGAAGAAGATGAGGCTGCCGCCTGGTATGAATGTTAATGGCACGAGACCAACGAACTTTTGTATCAGAAAGTCTGAGAAGCTGCTGTACGTGCTGCGGACGGCATCGCTGGCTCCCTGCCATGCTTGCCAAGCTTGAATCATGAAGTAGAATCCTAGGCATATGAGGAAAATGCCCATAAGTAGCATGAACACCTGTAGCCCTTTGAAACCCACCTTAGTCAGAAATTTCCTTTTGAGATCCTTGAGCTGCTCTTTTTGCAGGATCTTCTTTCCCTCTCCAGCCTTGTGGATGGAGATTTTCGGTTGACTCGGCAATAATGGGTTTTTCCAGCTTGTAGCGTCAAAGAGTTTAATGCCGTTCTCCTTGTAAACCTGAGTCAATTTTTCTGCCAACGCCTTGCCTATCAACGATTTGCCTGTTCCAGGGTCTCCTAGCAGCAGAAGGTACGGCCCTGGACTGATGACAGTTGTCACGTGAGTTTTGGATTTGTCAGCTGCACTCCAGTTTTCGTACCATTTGCTTTCCTCTAACCATTTGAGCTTGTGAACCCATTCATCCAAGCATAGAAAACATTCTTTGAGAGCTTGCTCTTGTCCTATTGCCCAATTTATGAGATTGTCATCAATTGGGAAGTCTTCTGTGCTCTTGAAGTTACCCCAGTCCCATTGTACCTTGATCTTTCCGCCGTTAACACTTCTTTCGAGCGTTTCGACCTCGTTTCCAAAACCGTCGAGATGCAAACATGACACCTACTGTAAGCTTTCTCTATCCAGAAAAGTCGTTGTGCAGAATTAAAGCGGTTATTTCAAAATCTGCAATATGAAAGAAAGCGATAACATTGGTGCAGAAAGAGACTTCTGACGGGTCTTTAACAGGTCTCCGATTCAGCTGTTTTTGCATCTAGCCCATGTTTTGTGTCTCTTTGCCTGCAAGTGCTCTATCCCAAACGCGTTGTGGTTCGAACTTCTGCCTGCCCAGAATAAGACAGATTTTTCCTACCAGAGGCAAAATCATGGAGCCAGAATTAAACCCTGGTCCCAAAAAGAGACGTGTTTCAGCCTTTTCATACAGCTTTTCGGGTCTTGTGCATGGAGATGCCCGCGGCCTTATAGAAAAACCGGCGAAAATCTCCATGCGAAAACTCCAATCATTACTTCGGAGCTGCTTCGACTCTATTGCGGGTTCTCAGTCGGGCAAGACGTTACCAGCATGAAAGGCACGTTCCTGTTTGCAAGAGTGCTTTTTCCAGTGGCCCCATTGAATTGAGCGTTCAGTCCCAGACGGACAAAAAACTGATACTGAAGAGGCTAAACGGCAACATGGGAGGAAAGCGGACACTTGATCAAAGTGCCTCAAGCAACCCGAGCCTGCATCAGAGAACCCCCGTTGATGCTTCTGTATACAATTGCAGAGTTGCTCTTGATCTCTCACCACAATCTCACGGATACGCTTTGAGAATAAACAGGCTCATTTCTTGCTTCCCTTCGATGACCGCAGCTAATTGGGTTGCTTGAGGTAGGCCACAGAGCCGAGATTTTCAAGATTGTGACATCGTCACTATGCAGTTTCGTGATGCTGGTTGTATTTGTATTACCAGCCATCAATTTACTTCACCAGAGAAGGACTTTGCAGGGGATGAAAATGTTGTATACGGAAGCATCAACAGAAACCATTTTTTCCAGCTTCATCGAAGACCTTTTAGACTGGAAAATTGCAGAGACAATCTTGGCCTAGGTCTGGCTTGTGAAGCCTAAGGAGTTTGGAGCATGATGAGTGTGGCGCGTTGCATTTAGAACCCTGGTGAGAAGACCTGGATGCTCTCCTAGATCTTGTCAATTTAGTTGCCAACGGGAGTGTTGTAGGCGCGCGCACTGAAAAGGCCGCAAGCAGTGCGAAGGCTGCTTGAATTGGCTAGTCGATGTTCTTGCTTGTATTAAGAGGGGGCCACCTTTGTGGATAGTTGGGATGACCCAGAGGGTTATTGCACTGCCAGATATGGACCAGTGGTATTTTTTGTGAAAGGCATGCCGGTGCGGTTGGCCCACCATTTGAAGAGTTCATGGTCTTGGCTATTGAGACGCGCATGCCGTGTATCTTTTCGCGTTTACAGGTTACAGACGCGCAGTACACACTTACGGAAAGGTCAGTTTCGTCCAGAACAGCTTTATTCCTGCTCAAACAGGATAGTAATTGGGCCCTAAGGTTTTGACTCTTGAAAAACGCCTCAAGGAAGGCCGCTACTTTTATGAAGTGATTCGAAACAAGTTGTTGGAATGAGATTGCCATGACAAGCTTCAAAGTTTTCAACATAAACATTGGTTTTGCTACCAAGGGTGAGATAGAATTTGTAGATTTAACCGGCAAAGTTCAAACAGCTGTCGCCAAGTCCGGTATTAAGAACGGGATAGTGCATGTGTTTGCTCCACACGCTACTGGCGTGATTATCCTCACTGAGAACGAGCATGGCTTGCTGCAGGATATCAAGAGATTCCTCGAGACATATGTCCCAAGAGACGGGGACTATGCTCATCCATCCAACGCTCACGCGCATCTGAGATTAATGCTGTTACCCCCTGACAGGACCCTGCCTGTCGTTGACGGCAGAGTGGAATTTGGGACGTGGCAGTCATTGATGTTCGTTGAAACAGATGTTTATCCGAGAAAAAGGACAGTGATTATCCAAGTCATGGGTGAGCAGTATATCAGCATAGAGAGGACAACAGACGAAAACATGTAGCAAACTCGCGCAAACCATATGCGCTTTTAGAGCGTGCACGTTCCTCAATCTCCTTTTTCAACTACAATGTGACTGAGCTGCGCCTGCCAAACAATTTCTTCCTTCACGGGGAACGCCGTCATCTACAGATTAGACAAAATGCAGAAAAATGCACCACAAGTGAACTGTCCCGAAACCTCATAATGCAAGGCTCTCCAAGCAGGTGCATGAGAAACTCTGGTCCATTCAAGTGTTTTCTGGCAGATCAGTTCGAAAGGTGTTCTCCTTTTCTTTTGCCCCTTCGCTTCCTACACGTTTGCAAGAGAAGCAAACCCAAACTGTGTTGTAAGATGATAAATCATAGGAGCCCTAGGAGGTCTAGCATGAAACAGGGTTATTCTAACCCCCCTTAAGAAAAGAATAAGCACCATCTGGAACCGTTTCGGGACAACCGCTTTGTGGACAGAAGTGCAAAACGTTAGTAATAGCGAAGTCAAGAAGCTGCATTGAAGGTACGTTTCAACAAATCCAATCATTCTACCATTAGCAAATCGTTTGGCTTTGAACTGCCTATGCCTAAGACGTTTCTTCTTTGTTGTTCTCAAGTTTTCCAGTCTACTTCTTTCTAGCATTCGACCGATGGAGAAGTCGCAGATTAGGCTTCATTTCGTCAGCTTTGTGAGTATTCTGACTAGACGCATGCAACAATATTGCCTCTTCTGTGCCTATTGTCACGTGTTCGATTACATTTCGCCCTGTCAGGCAATGTAGTGTTACACATTGGCTTTCGTAACGAGATGCCTTTGAATGTGAAGAGCCATTGTCCGACGAACCTGCGCCCCGACAATAATGGAAGAGACATTCACTCAACGCCCTTTAGGAGGAATGGCCCGCGGGCAGGGTCGCCAAGGTCGACGTATTTATAAGTTTCGACAGATTTCGTCGCATGAGTGTTCCACGAGTTTTCTGACTTCTTCAGAGTAGACGTGTTCATTACCCCTTAAGGAGCGGGAAGGTTGATACGGAAAGGACCCTGCTAGTTAGGGGAGGGTTGCTAGTTCGTTCGATAAAATGGCTGCTTGTAATTCAATTCGGCCTTTGTATCTGACGTGACTTGGAGGAGGGCAGTTTAGGCGCGCTTAAAGTTGCCATGGTTTCACTCTGTTCCTTGCTTGCACTTGTTGAGGAAGGTCTCAAGTTTGCGGGAAGATCATTTTCAAGGGCACTAGAGTTGTTGCTGAATTTCCCTACTAATCATCAGAGACGTCCCTCAGGCATGAACACAAGATGTTCTGCCGATGGAGGATATGGTATCAACGCAGCCTCATCGCAAGAATTTTCACTTCGCACTTGGAAAGCATGCTGCTGGATGGCAATATACAATAATTGAGCTCATTTCAACCGTGTCTGTGGTCAATGTTTGCCTGTTTCTTGTCAATTCTGCACGTTCCAAGCTTCTTCGCGCAGCAGTTAGGTGAAGGATGATTCTGTTGAGATGTTTGAACTGCCCTTCTTAGGTGCTTCAGCCCCTGTAAGGCATTTTGAAATGGTCCTCAATTGCCGAGACTGGAATCCGGCATTGCAAGCGCGGCGTGGTCGGCCGCGCCTTTTATAGTTCGAGCAGGTTCGAGCCCGAACTCGCTGTGGAGGTCAGCTGGCGGCGAGTTTTTTTGGCTCGCCAGTTTCTTGAGGTTTCCCTAGCAGGAGCCCTATGCCTGCCCATTGAAAAACGGCGTATGATACGATTAGTTTGAACCATAGAGTCACGACCCGGATAAGCAGGGTTGCAGAAACGCTGACGGTAGCCGGGATGCCCGAGTAGGACATAAGACCCGCTTAAGACTATCTCTGTAAAACCTAGGAAGGACGCTCCCATCGCCTGCAGACTTCCCGTCAAAGCGTACACTATCAGAACCTTGTCTAGGCCCACGGGCTGCCCCAATGAAGCGAAGGTCAAGAATGTTATCGAGATGTCTAGACCCCACGAGAGAAGAGAAAATGTGACTGGCTGAACCAGAGCCTTCGGGTTTGCGGTGAGAACTCTTATTCCTTCATGAAATCTAGCCAACGTCCGTTCTGCTCCGACCCGAAAGTCTTGGGGGTTCCAACGACCTTTCCGTATGAAACTCGCCACGCGTATGAACCAGTCAAGTATTTTTAGAGTTGCTTTTTCGTGAGTGCTCAAGTACACTATCATAAGCAGCGCAAAGGCTGTCAAGAACAGGACAGCTGCGACAAAGGCGAGTACGTCACTTTGAAGGGTGTAGTTCAGTCCGAGCAGAACTACGCCCAAGATCAGGTTGACGATCGTGACGGCCATCACGATAACTTTTTGACCTACGACGGAAGCTATGATTTCGCCGGCGTCGCGTCCAGAAGCCTTGGATAACATATATGCCTTCGAGAGGTCGCCGCTCCATCCTGGATCTGGGATGACAGCGTCAAAGAACATTCCCGCCCATGCATACAGCAAAGCTTGACGAATCCCTATCCTTATTCTCAGGTTTCGCAGCATGCCTTGCCAAGCTATCGCGTAGAACGTCACACTTGCCAAAAAGGCGATGAACGCTGACCCGTACAGAAGAGGGTTTGTCTCCTCAATTTTTGCAGCAACGTTTGTGGTACCTATGAAATAGTAGAGATACAAAATAAGCGCAGTTAACCCAATACCAACGAATACAAGGATCCTTCTCGTAATGCGTGGCTTCACCGGCGCTCTCATGTGGGCGAACACCCAATTCGTTGAAGAGATGCGAACAGTTAAATGCTTATTGATTGTTAGAGCAGCAGAAAGTAATTTTAAATGCAAAAGTGTCGGGTTAGCGGCTTGCAGCGGATTTCAGCGCATCCATCAGAGACAAGTCTAAGCCCAGAAAGAAAAATGGACTGGAGTTTCGTATCTTGAACATCAAATGGAACGAGGGCAAGCTTGGGCCTAAGGAAGTGAATAGTGACCTTTTTTGGAAGAGAAGAGGGACAAGCCACTCCAGGCTGTCAGCGAGGCACTATTCTTGCGAATGGCCAAGCGGGGCAGCTCAGAAACAGCCTGGACAACGAGTTTGTGGCCCTAGCTGCAGTTGTATAGCGCGTGCAACATTGTGGGGTAGACACGATGAAGGTTGAACTTCACGAGTGATGACTGGTTATGTGTCCATGTATCATGCTTAATCCGTTGAGGAAACAATCCTTTTTAAGAGAGTTCAACCCAAGTTTATTGTAGATGCGTCAGCATGCGCAATTCGTCAGTATTCCTCATTGTGTCACTCTTACTCCTCATAGCGACAAGCAGTTCTGTTAGAGGCGTCAATGCCACGCAGAGCACTGCGTACGTATGCATTAACCCTCCCGTTTATGTTGCGCAGAGGGTCGGAGAATACTACGACTTCGATGTCAACGTCCTAAATGTGCAGAACTTGAACACTGTTAGGTTCACAGTTTCTTTCAACGCTTCGACGCTGCAGTTTCTCAACGTTACGCAGCAAGCGTTCTTTCCTTCGCCGCCAGCGTCGAGCGTACAATATCAAGCAGACATGTCCCTTGGTCTACTGAAGGTTAATATGTCGCTTGCCAACCCGCAGTCTTCCTTAAGCGGAAACGGTATTCTAGTAAGAGTATTCTTCAAAATCAATCAACAACCAACATCGAGCATGGTCAGCCCAATAACTTTTACCCAGCTTACGCTGCTGGACTCTTCGGCAAAACCGATCTCAAGTGACAGTGTTGGAGGAATATGTTTCTGGAAGTCGATAGGACCTGACCCACCTGGGCCGGGCCTCATCAAGGAATACACCGACAAGGGCGGAGGATCATACATGCTCGGCGAAACAGTCGTGCTGTTCGCCAACGTAACATTCGCTGGCGATCCAGTCGCGAACAAACTGGTCGCCTTTCAGGTATTGAACCCAGCTAACGCTACTGTTATTATAGACGTAGCCACAACAAATGGGAATGGAATAGCCACGATAAGCTTCGGACTGCCTGACCTCAGCTCCAACATTGGAATATGGACATCTTTTGCAAACGTGGAGGTGGATCAAGTAACATACTCAGACGTGGTCAGTTTCAGGGTGACCCCTGTATCAACGGTCGGCGGCTACTCTTTTGTCGTAAACGTTCCTGGTAATCCTGTAAATCCGGTGGCGCCCTACACTCTGGTCTTTTCGGCAATGATTCTTTGTTTCGTTTTCTTCAAGCCGAGAAGACG
Organism: Candidatus Bathyarchaeota archaeon; assembly: GCA_963838505.1. Lineage (GTDB taxonomy): Archaea > Thermoproteota > Bathyarchaeia > Bathyarchaeales > Bathycorpusculaceae > JBEKCD01. Next base: position 51,996 of record CAWIRG010000002.1, on the reverse strand, counting down.
CAAACAACAGTGAGGGTCAAGTAAGCATCTTGGCGCGCGAGAGCATACGAAAACATAGTAGCGCGCGAGGCATTTTGCTTTTCAGAGTCGACCCCTATTTTTGTTGGTAACAACCGTGGTAATGTTGTGCGGTAACAAATCATGAAGAGACAGAGGGGCGTGTGGATAGATGCGCGTGTTATGCGCTATTGAACCCAGAAATGGTTAGGCATGCTTCACCGTTAGAGCGCTCCAGTGCACGCTTTTTTTGGTGCTCTTCAGAAGCCGACCCGGCCTTTTTTTGTTTACATTTTTTGTAATGTTGAATTGTAAAATTCGATGCTGCAAAGTACCATGCACAATTTTGCTCTTAGTGCGCGTTGCACATGCCATCAAGTGCAGAAGCCAAGTTCAACGTATGCCTGCACGAGGCTTTTATCCTTGATTTCCCAATCATTTTGTCTGAGGAACATGAACAAGTACAGTCTGCGAAGTATAGCGTTTCTGTTTGGGGTTTCGTTAGTAGTCGCGTTTGTGACTTACGGGGTCAGCTTCTAGCTTCTTCCTTCCTTCCCACGTTCAGATCTCTCAGCGATAGAAGGGATATTGTTTGTTCTTGGTGGTGTAGGCTTTCTTCTCGGTTCAGGCGGAATAAGCCAAAATACTGCAAAAGCTGCAATACTGGCCTCGGCGGCAAGCGCAGCTGGCAAAGAGACAGTAGGACCTTCTGAGATAATGAGAAGAGACGCATGGAAGCCAAAAGGTCATATTCGATTAGGATTGACATTAGTAATAGCGGGAATTGTTTTGATCATCTTATCGTTTTTTATAGTCTAGATATTCTTTCGTGAAAACAGCGTGCGCGATCGTTCTAGCGTCAGTCTCCTTGGGGACGACGGGGATACTTGCAGAGTTATCTCTTGTATACGGAATTGTTTCGGAAGCTCAGATTTCTCTGGGACTTCTCATCAGTTCTGAAACAGCGCTTCTTTCCCTGTTGTCCGTCCGTAAAGGCGCGTCAAGGGTTCAGAAAAAGGATGCTCTTTTCTTTCTGGCTTTCGAGGTGTTGGCGGTGGCTTTTCAGCGCATCTCCTGTTTCTATGCGGGCGCTCTGCGGTGCGGTGAAGCAAAAAGACTTCAAGGGACAAACATAGACCTTGAAAAGAGCATGATAGCATTGAACGACCCAGAAAAGCATTCGAACCCTAGAATGTGGAAGGTCAACCAGAAGCTTATGGACATGCTAGCAGCAATGCCCGAAGATAGCCAAAGTTTTCGGCGATTCTTCAATATTCTCAATGAAAAACACAAATCACAAAAGCCAGAAAACAGCCAGCTGCAAAACTTCAAAACCCAAGACTCTTAAACACCAGCTTTCACACGCTCCGACACTGGAAAGCCACTATGGTTTATCACAAGACAAGAGATCCCTGCTACGGTAAATAGTTTCTCGGCCCACAAAAGCTTACAAACACGGAAATATACATAAACATTGAACACACGACTCTTTGAATCTACAAACGACGAGTTCACCGTCAAAGTAGCAGAGAAACCTGAAGAGGTCAAAGTCACTCCTTGAAGTAGGATTCGAATACGTTTGCCAAAAAGATAACTTGATATTCCTGAAAAAGCGAAATGAATGCAACCAGTGAAAAAAGCAGTCGGAGTCACTCAAAAAGTGGCCGGGGTGAGGTAGCTTGGTAGCCTATAGGCCTGTGGAGCCTAGCGCCCGGGTTCAAATCCCGGCCCCGGCCCTTCCATTTCCTTTGAAACGACAGACGTTTTGGCGCGGAGCTCACTTGTCTGGTAACGGAAGCTATTTTCCGTCAAATTAGATTGGTGGCTTTACGTGTTTCCTCATGTCTTCGTTTTTGCGTGCCCATGTTTTGAAATCGTTCGTTGGCGGGTCTTCTTCGAAGAGTTTTCTTCTTCTAGCCTCTAAGAAGACGTTCTGTTCGCCAAGGTACTCCGCAGCAGTCTGAACTGTGTGCGCGACCTCGTAGGCACTATAGAAGACTTCTGTGATTTTCTCATGCCATTCTTCGTCTCTGAGCAGGTGATGTTCGACGATCACGTGTGGAACAACATTCACCATTCTTTTCATGTTATTGAGCCCGTTGCGAGCTTGTTCCTCGTTGAGTTTCAAGCCGGTCAGGTATAGGGGTGGGCCGCCGACCATCAAGAGGCCCGGTTTTTGCCTGAGGATGATATCGACAGTGCGCTCGGCCATAGGTCCTTGGATGTCTGGTGCAAAAAGAAAGACATCGTCATCACATTCTATCGTCGTCATCACAACCCATCCCAACTCAGAGTTTTCTACTCCATGTGGGACAGGAATAGAGAATCTGACCTCTGTGTTCCCGAAACGGAAGACCTTTCCGTCAGCAACTTCAATGCTTGTAGCGTATCTTCCTCCTGTTTTCTGGAACATCCATGCTCGCTCTCTTTGACTGTAGTTGATGTTTTCCCTTGGGTGTTTTGCCAAAATCTTCTTGCCTTCGTACACTTGCTGAGCAGTGACGTCAGCTTGAGTCCAGTTGCACAGCCAATCTTCAAACGAAGGCGTAACGTGATCATAATGGTAATGGCTTATTGTAACAAGGTTAGCTTTCTCAGCTGCCTCTGCGATTCGTCTGCGAGCTTCAACAATTGCTTTGAACTCTCTTGGGTGAGGAGTTAGTCTGAAGCGGATGGGACACAGAGAGACGCCACCGTCCAGCAGAATTCTGATGTCGTTGGTCTCCACGTACGTGCACATGGATCTTACGCCTAAACTCTCTGCAGCCAACGGAACAACGCGAATGTGCCTCAGCATGCCGATTCAATAGCCTGAACTGCAACGTATAAACTTTTTATCCAAGGCCTCTGTTAGCCTAAACAGCTGGCGATGAAGACTCTGGCCCTCATGAATGCAGGATGATTGTGATCTTGAGTGCGGAGCCCGCTACTAACATTCGAGTTTCTTTCAAACTAGCCTGCTGATCAAGTTCAGCAATAGGAATCTGCCGTGCTTCTTGTAGATTTGCCTTTTACATTGAACGCATGTAAAATGAGCTGAAACAACTGTTTTTCGTTGATGCTTTTGTATACGGAAGCGTCTTTTGCGGGTGATCGAGTTGAGTTAAACCAACCAGTTCAAACCAAGGGCTTGGACATTTTGCAGTTGAAATCAGCGTTCTGGCAGCATGGTTTCCTACTTCCCTTTTCTCGGCTTCTCCCACAGTTCGAGTTTTCTCTTTTTGAATTCCATTCTTTTTCTGTGGAGAAACCTGTAGACCGTGCCGTGCATGCTGCCTTTGACAAGCATTTCTACTGCTTCTCGGGCAATTTGAACTTGTTCGATTGTTCCGATTATACCTACGGTGTGACCATAGACCGACACGTTGGTGTCCGTGAGCTCTTCGATTATTCGACGGGTCTTGCCGTTCATTCCAATTATTCGTCCCTGGACTCTCTTGATGTCGGCTTCAGATTTGCCGAAAACGCTTCGCAAATCTATGATATCAAGCAGTGACTCTTCGTCGCGCACAAGCCTGAAAGCATGTTCGGGCGAGAAGCCTCTGCCGATGGCTGTTATCAGGTCTTTGGCTTTGAAGAGCATTGAAGGGTCCTCGGCGTTCTGCGCCATGGAAACTGCTACGTCGCCGGATTCACTGTCGATTTGAAGCTCAACATTCAGTTTCTCTTCGATATGCTTCCTCGTCTTTCCTTCTGGGCCGATTAGCACGCCCACTCGCTCTCTTGGAATCTTGAGAAAAGTGTTAGGTTTTGCCATGTCCTGTAACCTTCTTGTAGCTCTCTTCAACGGAAGGAACCTTCACGCCTAACCGGTTGAAATACTTGTTCAAGTTTGTCAGGTCTCTTTTCAACAGGAAATCCGCCATGGGATGCGAAAGCAACACAGCCTGTGACATGTCAAATATGACGGGCTTTCCTCTCCAAACCATGATGTTGTACTCGCTCAAGTCCCCGTGGACAAGCTCAGCTTTTTCATAGAGTCTCTGGAGGTAGTTCAAAAGAGTCTCATAGAGTTTCTCCGGGTTTTTGGGGGTCTTTTCCTTAAGCGAGGGAGCAACCTCTCCGTTTTCGCCGATAAACTCCATGATGAGAACGTTGTTCTTCACGGCAATTGGTCTTGGCACTCTTATTCGTGCGCGCGTCGCAAGCTCCAGATTCTTGAATTCTTTCAGTGCCCACGCGAAAATCAGTGACCGCGTATCATGCTTGATATTTTTGAACCGTGGATCACCCTCAATATACTTCACTAGGCCTTTGCGAAATTCGGCTGAAACGACAAGATAGATTTTGATAGCCAATTCTCTCCCTACCTTGTCCTTTCCCCAGTAGACCCTAGACTCCTTCCCAGCCCTCACGACACCGTGAATCTCGTCGATCGTGCCCTTATTCATGAAGTCGTACACTAACATCAATGTTGAGCGATCAAAGACTTCTTCAAGAGCCTCGTATTCCTCGCTTCTCTTCTCCTTCATGAGCTGACTTGTCTCGTAGCTCTTCTCCTTATTCAACAGTCTCTTGTCCACACGTTTACGGAAACTCGTTTAAATCGCCCCACTAGCAGCCTTCAAGACCTATATTGTAATGTAACCCTTCTTGCGAAGAGTGTCCGCCTGCGCTCTCGTGTAACGCCACGTAACGTCTCCACGTTTATCAGACTGGAAATCCCATGGGGAGACCAGCACGATGTCTCCTTCACGTATCCAAACGCGCCTCTTCATCTTTCCACGAATACGGCACAAACGTTCGTTTCCGTCCTGACACTTCACAAGCACACGGTCAAAACCAAGCAGTTTAATTGCCACGCCCAAAACATCGTTTGCGGAAGGAACCACCAACTGGTTGAGCTCTCCTTCGCTCAACACCTTCTTCTTACCCAAACAAGCACCCCAACTACGGCTGCCTAAAGATTTATGCTCCTTCCTTTTAAAACTATGTTCGCCCAGAAATGCCAGCATTCTGAACGCGCCCCTATCATCCATTGACAGAGCATTTGTGATCAACGCGAAATCAAACCTGTCACACTTATGTTCTAAAGCAGTTAGAGTTTCACAACTTGCACGTGCCACGAGCGCGCGCAAAGTGTCAAGATACAGAACAAGCATTTATGTAATTTCTCTTACAGCGCGCGCTGTCTGTTACTAACAAATAGAGCTATAACTAAGCTTCTTTTTGTTTGATGTTACTTCATGGGTTATGATGTAGTCTTTAATACCAGTCCCGCCCAATCATGTACACTAGTGATAGTTCTTGAAAGATATCGAGTTGAAGTTGATTTCTGAACTTGTGAAGAATAGCAGGAGGAGTGACAGGGAGCTTGCTAAGGCACTTGGCGTCTCTCAACCAACTGTCTCAAGAATAAGGGTGAGGCTTGAGAAACAAGGACTCATAGATTATAGTGCAGTTCCAAATCTGGCCAAGCTGGGTTTCGAAATAATCGCCGTAACATTTGGGGAGCGAGACTTCCAAAAGCATCCTGAAATAAATCTCAAAAAAGCCAAAGACTTCGCAGAAAGACATCCAGGCATCATCTTTGGTGCTGCTGGCAGTGGGCTAGGTTATGACAGAATAGCAGTCTCCATTCACAGAAACTATTCTGACTATTCCAAGTTTCTGCAAGAGATGCGAAGTGAATGGGCAGAGACCATGAATATCAAAGACTCTTTCATTGTAAGCCTGAAAAGCAAAGACGTCATTCAACCACTCTCTCTAAAACACTTTGCAGACCACCTGAAAAATGAAGAAGAAAGCTAAAAGACAACCTCGGACAATCAAGATTTCATAGGCTCCCCCGGAAGTCTCGTCTTGTCTTGGATTACTCGATGCATAGGTTTCTTCCATAAGTCATCGCGCGCCGTGCAGAAACCTTTAATCTGCACATCTCCCGTGTCTTTGGAAGTCTGACTTCTGCTTTGTTTACGAAAAAAAGAAAGGATGCTTACTAAGGGTTTTCGTATGAACCATAGTTTTGAGCCATGATGACTAGATCAGCCAAGCCGACTTTGCCGTCGCCGTTTATGTCCCCATGAATGTTGCCTGCTTCCAACCCTTCTATTCTGATCGTGCAAGTCCCCTGTCCAAACGTGATGTATGTAGATGAACAAGTCATGTTGTGAGTCTCCACCCAGCAGCTGCAGTTGCCTCCATTGATAGAAACGTTGAAGATTCCATCTAGCCAGTTCCTTGGGATGGTGATGTTCAAGAAGCCCTCGTACCCGGCCGTAGCGTTCAGGCTGATTTCACCCTTCGAAAAGTAAGACACTCCCACGAGGACTGTGTCATACTTAGTGAAGCTCACGGATGACGATAGCGTAGAGTTGCTCTCAGTAGAAAGCTTTATCGCGGATTGGAAGTCACGACCTTGAGAATCCATCCATGTACGATTGTAGAGTCTCGTTTCGCTCCAAGGCTGCATCAATGGGTAGTAGTCATGATAATAGGTGCCGCCGGCACTGATATTATAAGAGGGAGAACCTATCCCAGTGCCTTTCAGGTCTTGACCAACATAATCGCTCCAGTAGTTTCCTTCGTAGCCATTGTCGAACCTGATGTCTGGAGAATACATGTTTTGTGTTTTCACATAGGCTTGGATGTTGTTATGAAAGATCACAGCGCTGCTTGCGTTTGAGAAGGCGAACTGATAGCCCACAATATTTGTAAGGTTGTTTGCAACGATGCTGCAGTTCACGGAACCGCTCAAATCGTTATCCCAACAGCTGAAGACGAAATCACACTATTGGCGATCAAATTATTGTCAGAATCGAGCAGGTCTATGCTGTCGCCTGAGGTCCAGGCAAGATTTGTGTTTTGAATGGTAGAGTTGTCTCACTTGAATGAACTCTATGCAGCCAATTCCTTGGGGTGCAGTTGAATTAACGTTTGTTACGTTTATCTGGGAAGAATATGCGGCTAGGACGCCTTCATAGTTGTTTTCAAGAACTAGATTTGCAACAGTGACACTCGTGGAATTTATGATGCACACGTAACCTGCGTTGGAGGTATCGACCCGCCGGGCTGGTTTACCAAATAACAAATAGATTTGCCATTGATTTTGTTCGAAGTGTCTATGACTTGATAAGTAGGGTCCATTCCGAAATTCCAGCCCCAGTTTCCGGCCATGATATTTGCGCTGAGAATGTTCGAATCTCCTCCTACATACAAGCCATGCCAGTTAGTGGTGATAGAGTTTCCGGTTATTTCGTTTGAGCTTCCTGAAATTTCAAGGCCATACGTGTTATTGGTGATTGTGTTGGCAGATATCGTGTTGCCTGAAGATTTCAATTCGATGCCAAACCTGCCATCTCGTATTATGAAATCGTTGATTGTGACGTTGAACGAAGTTACGTTAAATCCGCCGACGACTGTTGGAGATTGGTTATTGTAATGATAAGGAGTGATGGTTACGGACCTGTTTACGACAACGTTCTCATGATACGGATTCGAATCATTCTCCACTTCAATGGTGTCGTTGTCTGAGGCATTGTTTACGGCCGATTGAATGGTTTGATAGGTTCGTTGCGGGCCAACCGTCAATGTATTACCTGACGTAATGGTTACCTTCCCTTCAAGAGTTTTGAAAGCAACTAACGATGTTGCAACCAATACTAGAGTCAAAATCACTATAAAACTACATTTTTCTGCATCGTCCTTCCTCCATTCTTGAATGGATGGATCCGACAGATAACGACTTTGGGAAAATCCTCTATAGAGGGCTGCTCAAACAATCTGGGCGTGGAAATCCTATCAGACAAGGGCTGCCTTGAGACCCGCGCTATATATGCACTGAGCCATTTTCAGACCTCCTATAGAGTAGAAGTGGCCCAGAGCCTAATGGAAGCCTTTCAGGAAAGCCTGTTAGAATAGCAGAAAACGAGAAGTCTACTGAAAAAAGAGGTTATGGATTGTATTGTCCGTAATGCATTGCCAGCGTCACGAGGTCTGAGAGACTAATTATTCCGAAGGGCGAGGCCAAGTCTGCCATCGGATTCCAGTTGGGGTCTCCAGGCTTTGAATTGTATGCATTGGCCAACAGAACAAGGTCGTCCAAACCCACTTTTCCATTACCGTTCAAATCGCCAACCAACGTCGTCGATGGAATGACAATAGGATTTACGAAGGGACAATGATCGATGTTTCTGTTATTTATGACGTATGGAGTGTCTCCGATTCCGTCACTCCCGCTTTTATTCTGCCCGGGTCCATAATGAAGATCAGTGCCATTATAGTCGCTCCAGTAGTTTCCGCCAGTCGGGTATCCGTCGTCCCAAACGTTGATTTGCGTGTCCTGAATGACTTGATACTTGTTTTTGACGAAGTTGTTGTGATATAGAGTGTTGTTATCACAAGGTGAAGAGACGAAATAGACGCCAACAATATTGTTTTCCATTGTGTTGCGAACAAAGGTATTGTTGTTGGAATACTCAAGATCTATCGCTATTCCTACATAAAGCTGGTTGTTGAATACTGTGTTGTCTGTGACGTTGCTGTTGCTTGTTTCATCGGTGAGGGCTATGCCAACCATGCCTTCTGATGCACTGTTGTTGTTAACGATATTCGCGTTGCAGCTTGATTGCTGCCAAACACCAACTAGGTTACCTACCGCCATGTTGCCGTCGATTACATCACCGATAGATTGCTGTAAATAGAAGCCTATGACATTGTCAGAGGCATACGAACTTGCTATGGTGGAGTTGGTTACGTTGATGCATAAGACGCCTTCCCCGTTGTTCGTCAGGTTTAGATTCTTCATCGTGATTTCCGTCGAGTTTATAGCAGCTACGTATCCTGCATCTTCAGGAACCGTCTTAGCTTGTTGGTTCACCAAATAGAAAATAGGCTTACCATCAACCGTGTTTGAGGGATATATGTCGTTTATGTAATCTGAGAGTGTCGTCCCGCTAATGTCAAAATTGTAAACGTTCTGGACCATGCAGTTGTTCTCAAGAAGGTTTCCGCCTGACCCTTCTAGGTGAATCCCCATCCAGGATTTCGAAATTATGTTGTTGGTGATGGTGTTGTTGGCAGACTCAAAAATCCCGATTCCATAGCCACAGTATGTTATCTTGTTCCCACTGATGCTGTTACCTGAACAGAACAGAATGACCCCGCCATCGTAGAATCCCAGTCCACCGTTTTGTAGGGTAAATCCGGTGACGTTCACGTTACCTTGTTCACTTGAGGCTGTGATGACCGATGCGAAGCCGTCTCCATCAACAACAGTGGTGTTACAGTTTTCTCCAATGAGCGCTATGGACTTGTCTATCACCAGATGCTCATGGTAAGTTCCCGGTGCAACCTGAACAGTGTATCCCGCACTAACTTCATCTATGGCCTCCTGTATTCTTTGAAAATCGCCAGGGACCGTGACGATTTCAGAGGACCTAACTATGACGTATTCAGACAGGAGGTTGTTTTCCGTTGATACTTCGCCAGCCACGGGAACCACATACAATGTGACATTGTATTTTCCTTCTGCCGTTGGATTCCATACACAACTGACCGTGAATGAAGCACCGCTCGCCAAGTAAGTAATAGACTCAGAAGCAGCAACACTTCCATTAACCAACAACTGCACAGTTATGTCACTTTCATTGTTGGCTCCAAAGTTCAGCAAAGTCCCGTTTATCGTCTCAGTGTCAAAGGGCTTCAAAACATAAGGCGCGTTCCAGTACTGAAGATCCAAGTCGTGCTCAGGCAAAGGTTGGGTTACAGCATTTTTTGCGTTGATTCTCCCGTATCCGTAGAATTCGTCAAACCCAAGGTTTCCCAAGTCATCGGCCGTGCGCCGCAACTGAACGCGTACTTGGTCCCTTGTCATGTTCGGAAACTGGCTCCATATCAAAGCCGCGACGCCAGCCACGTGGGGAACCGCCATCGAAGTTCCACTCAAGGACTGGTAACCGTTATTCAAGTACGTCGAGTACACATCAACACCGGGGGCAGCTAGCTCAATCCAATTTCCAAAATCCGTGAACCACGCTGGACTATCGCTGTTGTCTGTCGCTGTTACTGCAACCACTTCTTTATAGGCTGCAGGGTAATGTTTTCTTTCAGTGTTATCATTTCCGGCCGCAGCAACCAACAGTACGCCATGCTGGTAAGCGTACATGACAGCATCATGGACCAATTGGCTGTCGCCATATCCGCCTAGGCTCATGCTAATTATGTTTGCACCCATGTCAGTCGCATGAACAATTCCGCTGGCGACCCAGTCATAGTAGCCCATCCCGAGGTTGTTCAGGACTTTTTCTGCCATTACTCGAACCTGAGCTAGCCCAGCTATTCCAACATTGTTGTCCAATACGGCTGCAATTATGCCGGCGCAGTGGGTTCCATGTCCATTGTCATCCATTGGATTAGTGTCATTGTTCACCCAATTGTACCCAAGCGGAACATAGTTGGCGGCCAAATCTGGATGCGAGTAATCGATGCCCGTGTCTACAACTGCCACAAGAACAGAAGCGCTGCCAATTGTGGTATTCCAAGCGTAGTCCGCCTGTATTGTGCGTGGTCCCCACTGTTTCGACCAATCGGGATCGTTCGGAACAAAATCAGCTTTGAACGCCATATCAGACTCTACATATCTTGAAAGACCTGCATCCTTGATTTCTGCTACAAAAGCGGACAGGGCCACGCGAGGTATATCAGCAACAACAGCGCCAATCTTGCTTGCCACTGCAACAGTGTCAACAAGTTTGCCTCCTCTACTTGCAATAATGTTCGCAATTTCAGAGTAACCGTTTGGTTGTGCTTCATCGAGCCCTATTGCCAACTTTGCAGGATCTTGGTCAACACGAGAAGACCCTGTCTGCTCCGTTTCGTTGGGTAAGCTCCCCAAGTAGAACTGTGGCACGGAAGCGCGAAAACCATTCACTTCTTTTGCGGTCAATCTGTTGGCGAGATCAGATTCTTTGGCTTGAATCACCAGATCTTTCAATGGGGGGATAACGGTGTATCTTGGGTTTGCCTTATCCAAGGTTTCTTGTATCATGTTCGGGCCAGCTAGTCCACCATCATTCATGCTCAAACTTATGGGCTCAGTCTTGACTGGTTGAACGGTCACTGCCAGCTTCAACGTGCCCATCAGAAGTATCAAGAGGACCAATACAGAAAATGCCTTGCACATTTTCGTTCCTTTCCCCTGTTCCATCATAGTTCAACGAGAAGATATGCGTTGTGGAACAATGTCCCATCGTACTTTTTGACAGAAATCCCAAAAGAAGTAAGTCAGGAGTAATGTCGTCCGTAGTGAAAGGCCATGATTACGAGGTCAGTGAGGTCTGCTACTCTGTTACCGTTTACGTCTGCGTTGAGGTCCCATTTTGCAGAGGCTGGTTCTCCCTGATAATGATGATTCGCACAGTCGAACCTTAAGCGTTTGCAAGAATGACTATATCCACAAGACGAACGTGTAAGTCACCATTATCGTCAGGAATCGTCACTTTGGTTCCTTCCTGTGCTGCGTACGCTTTGTTTGCTGTGTTGTTTTCATCTTGAAGCGATTCTGTAGCGTTACAACTAATAGAAGCTGGATTCGAATATGTATGCAACATTGTGGAGGCTAGACTCTTCAGAAAACGAAAGTAGCTGGAAAGTCTTAGCACACGGAAAAAGGCGTGGTCAAAGTTTTACGATTTGCGCGTGAGGTGTGCCCGCTATGTCCAGCACTGCTTCAGGGTGAACGTAACCTCTTTCGATGGCCTCCCTCACGACGTTTCTGCCGACCATGTTAACAATCGTGGAGTTCTCAATCATTGGCAATGCCTCTTCAATGCTGACTCTCGCACCCTTGTAGAAGTTCTCTTTGACGCAGAAAACTATCTTTCCTTCCCGAAGGGTCTTCCCAAGGATTTCAGCGTCGCATATGGCCAGAAGCACGTTTCTGCCCATTTTCCTGACGTTCACGTAGACATCCAACTACTAAACGCTCTCAGAGCTGCTTGATCGATGATTTTGCGCCGCATGCCTGACATACCAAGAAAGACAGACGCTTCTCCTTAACCAGCCTAGTGTCTGGACGTTTGCACACAGGGCAGACAACATAACCCTCCAAGTACCTCTGGATGAGTCTGCCGAATGTGTCCTCTGAAAACTTTCCCTGAAAGATGACCCTTGAACCCTGCACAGTAGCCGCTGTCGCCATTTCGCCCGTTAGGAACTTTAAGAGATGCTGCGGCTCACGGTCTAAGGCGTCTGCAGCTTCCTTGAAATTGTAGATCACTGTACGCAGTCCTATTCTTGCATAATGCAGCTTGGGAATCTCTAAACGCTCGCTCTTGACAGCTATCTCTGGAAACTGAGAACGAGCCCTCTTAAGCAGTTCCTCATAATCATAGCCCAAAGCAGCTTCCTCAGCATGAACATGACGCACCATCCTATTTAAGACTTACAAAACGATATTTTGGGCCATCAAACGGTCCTCCGCATGCGTTGAAAAGGCTATTTCTGTTACCTGAAAGGTTTTTCCATTGCACCTCTATGAACCAAGTCTTGACATGAGCAAGAGGTTAACTCTGCAGCTCTGCGAAATCATCGCGCGTGCTATTCGAACAGGTTTCCGACGGCAAACGGAAAATCAGTTTCAAAGGGCCTTGTGAGGCTGCACATCAGAAGGATGAAATCGTATTTAACGAAAATTGGTAGCGCCTGAAAAAGCTTAAAGAAGCCACGGTAGCCTAATGTACATTCTTAACGGTGAAAGCTTTGGACAAACCCGCTCACCCTTACATCCCTAATTCTGTGAATGACGTCAAACAGGAGATGATGCGGGAGTTAGGGATAAACAGCATCAACGAGCTTTACTCAGATCTACAAGAGAAATTTCGATTGATGAAGACCCTGGATCTCCCGCAGAGGCCGCTTTCAGAATTTGAAGTCAGACAGCACGTTGAAACATTGCTTTCCGAAAACAGGCCTGGCAGTAGCATGCCAGTTTTTCTGGGAGCTGGATGCTGGCCTCACTATGTTCCTGCGGCCGTTAAGGAGATAGTGAGCCGCAGCGAGTTTCTAACCTCTTATACATCGTACCAGCCTGAAGCCTCTCAAGGAATGCTACAAGCGCTCTTTGAATATCAGAGCATGATGTGTGAACTGACCAGTATGGATGTCTCTAACTGTTCAATGTACGACTGGGCCTCGGCGCTTGGCGAAGCCGCCCGGATGGCAGCGAGGGTCAAGGGACGGAACGAAGTTTTGGTTCCAAGGATTATTCATCCAGAAAGGGCTGCAACATTGCAAGTCTACGCTGAACCTGCCGGAATCTCTGTTCACCAAGTCGCGTATAACAGTGAAAATGGACAAATGGACCTTGATGATTTGAAGAGCAAGGTGTCAGATAAGACGGCTGCGGTCTACGTTGAAAACCCATCTTACTTAGGCTTCATTGAATCAGGCGTGGATGAAATAGCCAGGGAAGCGCACTCTCATGGTTCACTGTTCATCGTCGGGGTTGACCCTACGTCCCTTGGAATCCTCAGACCGCCTGGCGAGTACGAAGCTGACATCGTAGTTGGAGAAGCTCAGCCGCTTGGGAATGAAATGAACTTCGGCGGTCCGATGCTGGGAATAATGGCCTGCCGCGACGATACTAGCCTAGTTCGCCAGATGCCCGGCAGAATAATCGGGTTGACGACGACCCAGGATGGCAATAGACAGGCGTTTTGCATGGCCCTGCAAACTCGTGAACAACACATCCGACGCGAGAAAGCAACGTCCAACATCTGTACAAACGAAGCTCTATGCGCTGTCGCCTCCGCCGTCTACATGGCCCTGCTCGGACCCGAAGGTTTCCGACAGCTTGGCGAAACAATAACGTACAATGCTAACCACGCGATACGGCTGCTCTCGGAGGTGAAAGGCGTCAAGGCGCCCATTTTCAGATCAGCTCATTTCAAGGAATTCACTGTAAGCTTCGAAGAGACAGGTTTAACAACAGAAGAGGTTAACAAAAGGCTTTTGCGCCGTCACGTTCATGGCGGCAAAGACATTTCAAAAGAGTTGCCTGAGCTTGGACAGACTGCTCTCTACTGCGTCACAGAAATCCATTCCAAAAAACAGGTTGAACAGTTGAGGGACACGTTGGAAGAGGTTCTTAAGGAAAGGTGAAGCGCAATGTACAAACAGGCATCGTGGGATGAACCGGTAATCTTCAAACTTGGAAGAAAAGGACGACTCGGACATTCTCTGCCAGAAGCAGATTATGAAGCTCGCCGGGCCATTGGAACAGTACAGCAACTTCTTCCTCAAAACATGTTGCGCACGAGAAGACCTAGCTTGCCAGAGCTGTCTGAAGGGGAGGTTGTGCGTCACTTCACTCGACTCTCACAGATGAATTACGGAATTGATTCAGGGTTCTACCCGCTGGGAAGCTGCACCATGAAGTATAACCCCAAGATAAACGAAATTCTCGCGAACCTGCCAACTCTCAGCATGATACATCCGTACCAAGACGAAAGCACAGTTCAGGGCATTCTTGAAATCCTCTACAGGCTTGAACGCTGGCTTAGCGAGTTAACAGGCACTTTCGAAGTGTGTTTGCACCCTGCTGCAGGGGCACAGGGCGAATTGCTCGGCACTCTGCTGATGCGCGCCTGCCTCAAACAAAACGGAGAATGTGAGAAGAAAACAGAAGTAATAGTTCCTGATTCAGCGCATGGCACAAACCCTGCAAGTGCCGCGATGGCGGGCTTCAACGTGATTATTGTGCCCTCCTCGTCAGACGGCTGCGTCGACCTTGAAGCATTAAAGGTCGTCACGTCTAAAAAAACGGCTGGTCTGATGCTCACCAATCCGAACACGCTTGGAATCCTTGAGAAGAACATCAGCGAAATAGCCAGAATAGTCCATGAAGCAGGCGGTCTGCTCTATTATGACGGCGCCAACCTTAACCCCCTCTTGGGCAAGGCCAGGCCTGGAGACATGGGTTTTGACATTGTACACATAAACATTCACAAGACGTTCGGCACCCCTCATGGTGGAGGAGGACCTGGCGCAGGTCCAGTAGGCGTTTCAAAAGAACTGGCACAGTTTCTTCCTGTACCGCAAGTTGAATTCGATGGAAGAAACTACCATTTAGGCTATGACAGGCCTCACAGCATAGGCAAAGTCCGCGGTTTCCATGGGAATGTTGCAGTCTTGGTGAGAGCCTACGCCTACATTCTTAGCATGGGTTTCGAAGGGTTGAAAGAAGCGGCAGAAGTCTCAGTTCTCAACGCCAACTACATCATGAAGAAGCTCGCAAATGTCAAAGGTTTGACAATTCCTTACGACGACAAGAAACCGAGAAAACACGAGTGCGTAATCAGCGCAAAACCGCTCAAAACCGAGACGGGCATCTCAGCCCTTCACATTGCAAAACGCTTGCTCGATTTTGGGCTTCATGCGCCCACGATATATTTTCCTTTGATAGTCGATGAAGCTTTGATGATAGAACCCACGGAGACCTTCGAGAAGGAAGAGCTTGACCACTTCGTAGAAGCGCTGAAAAACATCTGCATTGAAGCTTACACAAACCCGCAGGTTGTGCTGACAGCCCCCCACAACACTGCTGTTTCACGGTTGGATGAGGTTAAGGCTTCGCATCCCAAGACCATGACTCTAAGTTGGAAAATGCACCTGAAGAAGGCTAAAACCTCTTAGAACCCGCGCAACAATTATATACAGTTAACATGTTCTAACTCAAAGAATACGTTGCGAAGGCGTCAAACTTGACTGAAACAGAAGATAAGGTCCGAGAAGCCGTAGGCCAAGTGGTTGACCCTGAAACAGGAATGACCTTTGGCGAGATGCAGATGATCACAAACGTCAAAGAGGAAGAGCCTGGCATCGTCAAAGTTGAATTTGTTCCTACAAGCCCATTCTGTCCAATAGCCTTCAAATTGGCCACGGACATAAAAAACGCTGCATTGAAAGTTGCGGGCGTCAAAAAAGCGAACATCTACTGCCGCGGACACATGATGGAACAACAGATAAACGAAATGACAAACAAAGACCAGTAGAACCAGTTGCTTCATTTTCGCGGAACGCCCGAAGGTTTTTGACATGTCTCGGGAGAGAAGTCCAATGAGTTTTAGAAGCGTTTCACCTTTGCGCGCGTTGCTAGCTACTTGATGTGGTTACGGTTACGTTGTTTAGATAAGCGACATTTTCGACGCCGTCAAAATCCCAATTTACAAACTCCAGCATGAAGGGGTTAGGTAGTGACGAATTGTAGGCGTGATTCCACAGTGTGCTTATGCTGTCGTTAAACGCATAGCTTCCTGCAGAGGCTGTCAAGGATTTTGAGTGCTGGTAATTCTCGTACACGCCGTTTGGAGTTGTTATCACATATGTTTGGTTACTGTTGACATTTGAGACAATAGCAGCGAAAGTGTCTTTTCCGCTGAAGCCTTCGGTGGCGTTGAAGCAGAATGAAAGATTAACGTTTGAATCGTTTAGCACGAAGATTTTCCTGGAAATGCAAGTCGCACATTGCCATTCTGAAACAGTGTAGGCGGCTTGAGCTGTCATTCTCAAGTGCCGCGAATTTGACTGGGCGTCGGCCGTCGTGGTGACGTTTCCTTGGCCTGCACCTTCAGATTTGGCCTGCCAACCAGTAGCAGACCAGTTTGCATTTTCAAAGCTGTCAGTGAATGCGACATTCGGATTCACGTACGTGTAATTGAACAAGTAAGCACCCCCAAAGTTTGCGACAACGTTGAAGTTTGGGTTTCCAAGGAACAGGAGCGGGTTCCACGTGAAGTCTTGTATCCACCAGCCTGTGGCTGCCGCACCCACGAAAACGTGCGAAATATCGTATTTCTGCATCAAATCGTAGGTAGTGCCGTTCAACACGTTATCTGACGTCAAGTTAACTAGTGTCTGGTACGAAACTGTGTAGGAGCTGCCCGACCATGGGAATATTATTTTCTGATGTGAGACTGCGGGTATGAACAGGCCTGGATCGTTGGGGTTGACGAGAATCACTGCGGCGGATGTCAAGTTGGCTTTCATCCATAGCATCAGGTCGCGATCGCCCTGGGTTGTCACAGCGTACAACCTGTAGCCTCCTGCCAGAGTCTGAGGATCAACGACAAGTCTCTGATAAATGAAGGGGACGTTTAACAACAAAAGAATTAGGAAGGCAAGTAGCACACCTGGATAGGCATCCTTCGAAAAAATCCTCTCCAGCGCTTTGATCTTGCGCCGCTGACAGAGGCCATTGATTTTCATGTAGAAAGTGATGAGAACCATGTTTATGGGAACTATTAGAATTGCTCCTTGATGTCCCCAAGATATGACGTTGAAGTCTGCGGGCAGAAAGAAGGAGATTATTGACAGTAGCCCTGCGGCAGCGAAAATAACTAATGCAAAAGCTGTCTGACCCTTGAGATCTTTGTAGTCTCTTGTTTTCCACATGAGCACGGCAAAGCTGGCGAGGAGAAACATCATGAATACGCTGAGCCAGAAATACGGGGACAGGTTTACAAATATCCATTGGAAGGCTTGCGTCACAAAGAATTGCTGCTGAGGCCACTGTGAAAAGTCGGATGGGATGCCTATGTTATGGCCTGGATACGCGTAGAAATCGAAGAATCTGAACAGGAAAGGACTAACGGGAATCAGACTGATCAGCAGTATGCCAACGAGTGCTAGCACGTTATGACGCGCATGCTTGCGTTTTGTCACAAGCCAGTAGATGATCACTAGAAGAACCGCTGCGAACATAGTTTCAAGATAAGATATGATTATTGCCGCGCAATACCCGAAGAGCAGACCTGCGACTACAAGCTCGGCCATGCTGTGCTCCGCGCGGTCATGGATTATTCGAAAAAGCAGTCCCAAGCTAACGAGGAACAAGGGAAAACCCACGAGGAAGGGGTTGCCTCCCCAAGTAACGTAGAGCGGCCAGCTTGAGATAAAAACAAAGATGAAAGTCAGGCCCAAATAGTAGGATCTCCGGGGACATAGCTCTTTGCCAAGGAAGTAGGCACCGAAGACGGCAAGTGACTTGAAGAGAATGCTTACGTAGAAAACGACCTGAGGTACCTCCAAGTTCAACATGTAAGATGAAAACGCGAAAATGACGTGCGACGCCTGAGGATATATTATTCCCTCGGCCACGTAAGGCTGCAGGGTAAGCGGTATCTGATTGTTTTCGAGAATGACCTCAACGCTAAGAGAGTGTATGGACTCATCTCGCACGCTTCCGTACACGAAGCCAGATACAGCAGCAAGGTTGAACAGTAGAAAAAAAACGAAAAATGCGAAGATCAGTGCGTACTCGAGGGACACTTTTCTGTTCTCTGCAAAGAAAACTCTAATGCGCGAAAAACTTGAAAGGCGGCTTAGAGGCCTAAGATGAATGCCAATCGAAATGAGTAGGCACAATACTGTGAAGCATAGAATGACTGGCCAGCTGAACAGATGCAATGGCAAAATAGCGAGCACGTACAGGAAAAAACCGCCTAGATAAACGTTCAGTATGATCCTCTGCAGCAGATCCAAGTCCGAGAAAAGCTCAAGTCGACCGAGAAGAAAGTGCCTGAAAGGCTCACCGTCCACGACCATTAGAAAAAACAGAAAGAGCAGTTCAGGAATTATCAATAGCAGCAACAGATTCTCTCTCCACAGTCTCACCTGATAAACGGTGTCAACGGATTAATGTTTTTTCCCGAACGCTTTCAACAGCATCATTGGAGAGTCTAAAGGATAGACTCCACCCCTAAACTTGGAAAAGAAAGCCAATCGCCAAATCGTAGACTGCGCGCGCCAGCGGGAATAACAGAAAACGGGAGGTAAACAAAAAAAGGTTATGGGTTGCTGTAGTATACTGCGAATGTCACTAGGTCTGTAAGACTTATTTGTCCAAAAGGAGGTGCTAGGTCTGCCCTTTCATTCCAGTTTGGCGATCCCGTGTTTGAACCGTAAGCGTTGGCGAAGGAAACTAGATCCTGCAGGTTGATCGTGCCGTCATTGTTGATGTCACCAAGATTCACCGAAAACGTGCCCCCTACCGTGTAATGAGTGTAAGGCAAAGCTGGAGGTACAGACCTACCGTCATAGGGCATGTCTGCCTCACCCATGGGTGCGTCCCACGGCGGAATACTGCTTCTTTCTGGATGAGGCCATAGCCCAATGTTCGTGTTTTTCAGTTCCAGATTGCAGGATAGTGGTTGATGAGAGAAGTGACAAGTAACATTGAACTGCAGCGTGAACAGTGTGTCAACGCCACTTGAAGGCGCTGGATTGGACGTCTTGGAAAACACTGCTTCTATGCTGTTACTGGTGTTGATGTAATAGCCAAAGGTGGTTGCGCCTCCCTGTTTGAGGAAGCCGCCTTCGGTTGCGTTGAGTAGTGTGATGATTGTTGAATTGTATTCAACCGTTGCATCGAAGACTGCTATGTCCCAGAAACTGTCTGCGTTTATTTTGACGTCTACAGTGAAAATCTGTCCTAGTGCCGCACCCTTGGAAGCAGGGTCTATGAATATGTAAGGTCTTGGTGGATATTGAAATTCCTGACTCGCTGCTGGTGGAGTCCTCGATATTGAAACGCTTAGAATAACAAGGAAAGCGATCGCCATTGTTTTCACAATCTGCTTTTTCATTGTTCCTTTCTCCATTCAAGCATTTTCTGCAATACAATCTATGGTACGATGCTGGAGTTAAAAGTATCTGAAACAAAGTTCTATGAAAATATCCATTCCACACGCGAAGCCTTGGCAGAACCAGAAGATGAGACCTGATTGAAGATAAGCCAATGTGTATCCTATGAATGACTACATAGCAGTTTGCGGCGCGCTAGAAGCCAAGAACGTTCTAGCATCAGGAGTCTAGTATGTGACTCAGAAAGAACGGATAATGTTGTTCAGAAAGCCCTAGAGGTTTGTTAGCCTTGCCTAACGTAGCACTTAAAGGAAAAACTATGTTAAAAAAAAGAACCAAAAGCCTTAAGTGTGGTCATTAGGTTATGGTTGCATTGTTAAATATGTAAGGTGTTGAGAAAGATTGGCAGTTGAAGGTTTCACGGGAAACAGACAACCTGTAGACGCTAAAGTTGGCGAATTGAGTCCTTCATCGCGAGCTGTAAATGTCTTGGCGAAAATCGTGTCTAAGAGCGAAGTTAGAAACATCGCGGCTGGAAGAGACGGCGAACCCCACAAAGTGAGCGACGCGCTTGCTGGAGACGAAACAGGCTGCATATACTTGACTCTCTGGGATGACAACATCGAGAAAGTGAAGGAAGGCGACACTGTGAACGTCAAGAATGGCTACATAAACTTGTTCAAAGGTAACATGCGCTTGAACATTGGAAGATATGGCACGCTGGAAATCGCAGATCATACAATCGCAGGAGAAGTGAACACAGAAAACAACGTTTCGAACCAAGTGTATGAACAGCCAAGGAGACCCTTCAGTGGCGGCGGAAGAAGAGACTTCGGCGGCGGAAGAGGGGGAGGATACGGCGGGCGCGACAGGGACAGAAGAGGCGGCGGCGGTTACAGGCAAAGAAGATATTAAACACACAGGTAAGCTTGGACTGATATTTTTCCAGCTTCATTTTTTATAATTTTTCTTAGCTTAGTGGTAACGCTAAACGAATTACGACTATGCATTTCTGTGTAAGGTTACCGTAACATTTAAAGGCGAAACTCCTGAAACATCATGTCCTCCTTAAAAGGAGGATTATTATGCCTCAAGCCAAGAAGGAAGAAAGAAAGCCTACGATTGATGAGTTGTTGGCAAAAGCGAAGAAACCGTCATTGCTTTCTCCGCCGCTTCACAGATTCTATGAAGGAAAAGTGCAGATAATGCCCAAATGCGCAGTAACGAGCCCGGCTGATTTTGCGATATGGTACACTCCAGGCGTTGCAGCTGCATGCAAAGAGATTCAAGCAAACACGGATAAGTCCTTTGAACTTACGAATCGTTGGAACTACGTGGCCATCGTATCAGATGGAACCCGCGTGCTCGGATTAGGCGACATAGGCCCTGAAGCCGGATTGCCCGTCATGGAAGGAAAGGCCTTGCTGTTCAAATACCTAGGTGGCGTTGATGCCTTTCCGATTTGCCTCAAAACAAAGAATCAGGAAGAGATCATCAGAACATGCGAGCTTATCCAGCCGACATTCGGAGGAATAAACCTTGAAGACATCGAGAAACCGAAATGCTTTTACGTTCTCGAAAAGGCGAGGGAACGGCTTCAAATTCCAGTTTGGCATGACGACCAACAGGGAACAGCCACAGTGATTCTTGCGGGTCTTATTAACTCCTTCAAGATCGTTGGCAAAAACCCGAAGAAAGCCATGATAACCCTGATAGGCACAGGCGCAGCTAATCTGAGAACAGCTTACGTCATGATAAGATGGGGAATCAAGCCTGGAAACATAACCATGGTAGACACTAAGGGCATCGTTTACGCTGGAAGAAAAGACATAGTCAAAGACGAGGATCCATGGAAATACGAGTTAGCTCAAAAGACAAATTCTGAAGCAAGAAAAGGCACCATAGCTGAAGCTTTCAAAGGTGCGGATGCAGTCGTCGCGGCATCAAAACCCGGGCCAGACACGATAAAGAAGGAATGGATAAAGACAATGGAACATGATTCGATAGTTTTTGCATGCGCAAACCCGATACCTGAAATATGGCCTTGGGAAGCAAAAGAGGCTGGCGCGAAAATCATAGCCACAGGAAGAAGCGACTTTCCAAACCAAGTTAACAACAGCCTCGGATTTCCTGCAATATTCCGAGGAGTACTCGATGTCAGAGCTAAAACAGTGACTGACGACATGTGCATCGCAGCAGCACAAGAACTGGCAAAGTTTGCAGAGGAACGCGGAATGCACGAAGAAGATATCCTGCCGAGAATGGAAGAATGGGAAGTCTTCCCACGCGAGGCCGTGGCATGCGCCCTGAAATCCATTGACGAAGGAGTTGCAAGGATCAAACCAAGCAGAAAGGAACTCTACGACAAAGCCACAGCGATAATTCAGAATTCCCGCGAGTCACTCAAGGTTCTGATGAAGAAGGGCCTAATCAAACCTATGCCATCCGAAGACAAATTGCTGAAGTAGACGACATAATGGGAAAGACGTAGCAGCAAAAAAACAAAATTCTCGTTTTTTTACATCCAGATTTCAGAAACTTATTTAAACAGTTCCACAGAACATAGAGAGGGGAGAAAAACAACATGCGCTCAGATTACATATTGTATACAGTAGCCGCAATATTCTTCATAATAACGCTCCTTGCCGTCGCTTCTTCAATCGGATCACAGCAAGTCTGGATCGTGTCAACCGTCGTCATTGGTCTTGCATTCATCGGGGCAGGCTACACTCAAAGACCCAAACCAGCAGCCGTGGCATCAGACCCCATTGCCTTTGAACAACCAACACCTCCACCGCCTCAGCAACAACCGCTGGTTGTTGTCACTGCGCCCGAAACAGCACCTTTGGTCACAGAGCCAGTGAAGGTTGAGGAGGTCAAACCAATCGTTGAACAGCCTCAGCCATTGACAAGTGAGCTAATGAAAGTTAAAGGAATCGGGGAAAAACGGATGGCCCAACTCAAAACTCTAGGCATAAACACAATTGAAGACTTGCGAAACGCTTCACCCAAAGACTTGGCGGCAAAATTGAACATCTCGCCAAAAATCACCAGCAAATGGATTGAAGAAACCAAGGAAATCAAACAAGCATCCTAGAAAAGACACTCTCGCAAGACTATATCAGTAGAATCCTTACTATATTCCTTCTTTCCAACCGTCGTATGGCATCCAAAAACTCGCTTCTCCTCTTGCCCGTAAACTTGAATCGCTGAATCATTTCTTTTATCGGCATGCCAGACCCCCCAAAATCTGTATTTCTTCTGTGGAGATTGCTCACAATCAATCTCTCTAGTTTTCCGCATCTCCACGTTGTGTTACGAATTAAGACCACAATAGCATGGACAAGTCTCCGCGTGTCAATGTCTTGTTCACAGCTCAATGCATTCACTGCAGAAACATATGTGGGAAAAGTTTTTAGGGTTTGTGCTCGAAACCAATACTCAACGGCACCATCGAGAAAAAGGGATTAGGCATGAAGACAATCGGAGAAACGGGGAAAATAATCTTTTCGCGCTTCCTCGAAGACGAAGACCTAGCCGAATCCATCCAAAAGCAAGCTGAAACGAACAAAATAAGAGCGGGATACTTCATTGTAATCGGAAGCCTGAAACGCGCAGCGCTTGGATATTACAAGGAAGGCAAATACGACACAATCCGTTTGAAAGGCCCCTTGGAAATAGCCTCATGCACGGGGAACATCGTCGTCGATGAGAAAGGCGAGATCGTCGTCCACGCGCACATAGTAGTCTCAAACGAGAAATGTGAAGCATTCGGAGGCCACCTTATGAAAGGTTCTGAAGTCGGCGCGACAGCGGAATCAGTAATTGTTGAAGCCCAAAACGTTGAGATTCAAAAGGCCTATGACGAGAAAACCAAACTGAAACTCTGGAAACTAAGCTAGGACCTTCTTCAAATATATGCCGTGCGCATTCTTATAGTAGTTTTCTAACCTACCAACCTTCTTGTATCCCAGCTTAAGATAGAGACACAAAGCTGCAACATTATCTTCCCTCACTTCAAGAAAAGAGACATGAACACCCTTCTGAGTGAAAATCCTTTCCATTTCCTTCAGAAGCATTGTTCCAATGCCTTTCCGACGGTGCGAAAGTGAAACATCTATCGTAACCACATGACCACTGCTAGCTTTCCTGTCAGGACATATCATGCCCACAATGAATCCGACGATTTCGCGGCCTTCTAGCGCCATCAAACCTATGGAGTTGTAATCTGTCAGCAACTGTGCAATCTGCTCCTTTGTGAATGCCTCCTCAACGAAGCATTCTCTTTCAATTCCATAAAGCCTTTCAAGATCTTTCGCCGACGCATCTTGCACAGTTACCTTCATGATGCACATCGTTGAGGACTAAGGAAAAACTGAAATTTAGACTTTTCAGTTTAGCGCGCTCTAAGCTAGATTGAGACAGAAAACACTCACAAAAGCTTATTACTTCAGGGAAACTACAGGTTATACCAGATAGCATGTCTCCAGTCAAAAATTATATCGTGGCGCGCGCAAGGCGGGGCATACTTCTTGTGAAACGGAGGGTCATTGATATCTTTGGTGCAATCAAAGAAGCTGCACTAGTCATACTAATCCTTGAGTTCGTGATCTGCTTTGAATACCTGACATTGATTTCCATTTTGTCAATGGGAATGTGGACATATGTTATGGTAGCCGCAGTGTCAGCTCCATTCGCGTATCTTCTGGACAAACGCCATCGTAACAGGTATGTTCAAAAAGAAATGGCCAAAGCCAAGGAAACTTTGAAAACTCATTAGGGCGACGGTATGGGAAGTGTTAAAGGTGGATCTCTCAGGCCATGTTAGGAGCACCTTTGTTTATGGCTCACGCAAATCACGTTCCACACGCAACTCTGCCTACTCATCATGTCAGTCACGACCCAAGCCGCCATGAACAGGCATGCGCACTACTACTCTTACATGGATGATCTCCTCGAACTTTAGATCCTGCCGTGCCTCGTGCGTTGACACCGAAAAACATAAGTCTAGATTAACGCTTGCATTGTAATGGTGCGGAATCCTTCATCTTAATGGTGAAAGGCTTTCGTGACTAGAAAGGAGAGTGATAACGTAGTGCAAAGATTCGGATATATAATGTTGATGCTGCTTCTGATAAGCTCTTTTTCCCCATTGGTTGCTCTAGTGGGAGGAACTGATGTCCATGATCTTGCAGCCACCTTGTCCAACCTGCCTGAGAAGAGTCATCTTGCATCGAACCAGACCTTGACGTTAAACGCCACTGTTCGGAACATTGGAAACACCACAGAGTACAACGTCGTTCTTCAGCTTCTAATCAATGGCAGTCAGTCAGTCTCCAGCGTCATAGATTCGCTTCCAGTCGGAGGTTTCTACACGAACAGTTATCAGTGGAGTCCAACATCAGACGGAATCTACATCATAACAGCTTTCGTGCCCCCAGTTCCCGCCGGCGAACTCAACACAACCAACAACAACGACACCAAATTGGTAAACGTGTGCCTCTCCACTCCTCCGCAGCCCAACTTCACTTTTTCGCCCATAATAGCTCAAAACATCGTGAAAACAGGAAACGTCACCTTTAACGCTTCCAGCAGCTCAACTCCAGACTGGGCGGCCATCACCTGGTATTACTGGAACTTCAGTTTCACCAACGGCACCCTTGCTTCGGAAAACCAAACAGTCCCTTACACAACACACGGTTTCACGTCATTCGGCAATGTCTCCGTAGCCTTAACGGTAGGAGACGCAGACCTATTGTCCAACAGCACCTCAACAACACTAATCATCAGCAACTACCCGACTGCCTCTTTCACTGTCCTGGAAAATGATACCATGCCTCCTCATGCAGGGCCCTACTATGTCAACAGAACATTGAATTTCGACGCTTCGAATTCAAGGGGTGGCGGGCTAGCGTCTGTCGTCAATTGCTTCTGGAACTTCGGCGACAATAGCAACTCATCAACCCCGAATTCGACGACAACTCACACGTACAATTCTTCGAGTTCATACAGTGTGAGCTTAACGGTAACCGACAGCAACACCCTGAATGCCACTGCCAACACAACTATCGATGTCCGCATAGACAACCCCGTGTCCCTTTTCACAGTGTCACCAAACCTGAACTGCTACGTCAACCAGACCATCACGTTCAACGCCACAACAAGCTACGACCCTGACAACTACAACACCTCTAAACACGGTATCAACAGTTACAATTGGACCTTCGGCGACAACAACACACTTGAAACGCCAAACCCAACCACAAACTACACTTACACGTCTCCCGGCGTCTACAATGTCAGCCTACAAGTGACAAGTTACGACGGGTTGCTCAGCTCGCCGAGCCAGATGACCTTAAACGTGACTTCTGAAGCTTTGCTGCAACTTGAAATCCACTCAATGGAAATCGCAACTTGGTTCACGGAGTAGGCGAAATGTTCAACGTAAGCGTAACCATAACCAACATCGTTGGTTTAAACCATTTCGAATTCAACATGAGCTATGCGTCTCCCTTGGAGTTCATAATGATCCAAAGCAATTTCGTGGTTCTCTACACCTCAGACGCCTCCACAATGTCCATTAAAGTGGATAACAAGCAACAACTCAGCGGCATCAATGGCAAATTTACACTGGCAACATTAACATTCACTGCAACAACGCCTGGAAACTGCACGATATACCTGAACACGTGGAACTTCACGAACTCCACAGGCGGCCCTATAGCCGTCGCCGCATTGAACTCATCATTTGCTACAAGTACGCCTTATGCCTATTTCACAATGAACGACAAGAACCCGCCCGTCAACGCTGTGATAGAATTTAACGCATCGCAAAGCTATGACCCTGACAATCCAAACGGAGTAAACTATGGAATTAAATATTACACTTGGGACTTCCGTGACAATACAACTGCAGTTAATCAGACACTACCCACAATTGCCCACAACTACACCAATAGCGGAACATATAATGTGACATTAACCGTCACAGACTTCGATTCGAACAGCTGGACGTATGTGGCATCCATAGTTGTTGGAGAAGTGGACATAAAAGTGGTTAACGTCACCCTAACACCTACATCGATGAACAACGTAACTTACACAATCTCGATGGTTAACATCACGGTTTACCTCAGCAACAACGGCGGCGTTGATGTGGCATTCAACGTCACGGTCTACGGCAACCAATTCAATGCAACCGTCATCCCCGTCAACGTCAGCCGAGGCGAAATAGCACAAGTCTTCCTATCCTGGAACGTTACAAGCATCCCCAAATGCAATTGCACGATATGCTGCAACGCAACCTTAGAAGATAACTTGAACCAGACCAACAACTTTGCCCAAAACGTGATATCCTTAGGCGTAGCCTGCGATCTTAACGGGGACGGAAGATGTGGTCTCGCAGATCTGGTAATATTGGCAAACGCCTACGGCTCCAAACCTGGAGACCTCAAATGGAACCCGATCGCTGACATAGACGGCAACGGCATTGTGGGATTATCAGACCTCGTATTACTAGCCAACCACTATGGAAACATCGATCCATAAGAAGTAGCCATATCCCGGTTCACCCCAAATAGGCACACTGCCTACCCTCCTTTTTCTGAGTTAGCACTTGGTTTAGCTATTTTCGCTTTTGTGGAATGTCTTTTCTTGTAAGCTATCACCTGAGACGTGGACTGTAAACATTGGCAAAATCAGAATACATGCGCGCCACTACTCTAGCGCGTGCTCTGTTTACTCTTAAATAGAAAGATCGCAAATAGGGAATGAAAAGCGTGAGTGACATGGCAGATATATTTACGGAAATTGACCTCAAAAAGATACATCCGAACAAACTTAACCCTAGGCAAGAAGTCAACATAGAACGGCTCAATGAGCTGGCCTCGAGCATTAAGGAAGTGGGCCTTCTCGAACCGATAATCGTTAGACCTGTGAAAGCAGAGTTTGAAGTTGTCGTTGGTGAAAGACGTTATAGAGCTTCTCAGCAGGCAGGCCTAGAAAAGATACCTGCTATGGTGCGAGAGTACACGGATGATGAGGTTGTGCAACTGAATTTGATAGAAAACGTGCAAAGGGAAGAACTCAGCGCAATTGAGAAAGGAAAGGTTTGCAGGTATCTGCTCAAAGAATGCCCCGACAAGTATCCTTCTCAGAAGGCCGTGGCAGAGAAAATAGGCATGAGCCCTGAAACCGTTTCCACATGGTTGCGAACAGTCGAACTCGTTCCGGAAGAAGCTCAGAACTATGTTGCGCCATCATCCATTTCCGGTGAAGTGCCAGAAGGAAAAATCGATTATCAAACTGCTGTCAAGGTGGGAAGATCAATCCATGAGCCTGAAAAACGAGTGGAAGTCATCAGGAAACTTGCGGAAAAACGACTCCCACAGAAAGACAGAAGTCAAGTGATCGAAAGAATAGTGCTCGAACCTGAGAAATCCATCGACGAAGTGATCAAGGAAGTTGCTGAGTCGCCCTTCACGCTGCATTTCAATGCCGAGGACAAGAAAAGCATAGTTGAAGGAAGAAAAACCCAGGCCTCCATCCCTGAGGCCCCTGATCCTAAAGTCAAGGCAGGAGCAACAGTGCATGCAGCAATATGGGAGCCGCACATTGCCGAACTGCGCATCACATCGGTGGAAAGAAAGAGACTGAAATATTTTGATGAAGAAGACGCTGCAAGAGAAGGAGGCTACACGCTGGCCCAATTCAAGAAGAAATGGAAGGAAACACACGAGCAATGGGATGAGGATCAGCTTGTCTATACAATTCGGTTTGAAAAACTGAAATAAACAGCCAGCAAGACTGCCAACGCGGACATTGGGTTTTGTTGTTCGCCATTGACAAGCGTCGACTCTCAGCATTCCAAAGTGGAAACTAGACAACGTACTTGTCCGTCTTCTCGAAATTCTTCACAATCTCCATGAATCTCTTTGGAACACTGACCCTTTCGAGCGGTATCCCCTTCAGCAGAGACCAAGGGCTCCCGATAGCGACTTGTGTAACTATGTAGTCTTTGCCGAAGCATTTTCTAGCAACATCGACGACCATGTCTCTGACAGCTGTTTCCGAAAACTCTCCGAGTGCATGCATGTACTCGTGTGCCAGCAAGTTATAGACTAGGGCGTTTAGCACGCGTTTTGACTCAACTGCCGCCTCGACTATTTGGATCAACGTGCGGTTCAAGACAATGTTGTTCGTGCCTATTGGGTGGTAGGCGCCAAGCTGAATGGGTAAATCATCTAGAAAAAGCATCATCCCACCCCTCCGTTTATGAAGGGCGAATTCGACCGTGTCTTTGACGATGTCCCAGACCTCGCCGTAGTTGTGGGCAGTCTCTAATCGTTCACGGTAGTTTCTAAACACTGAAGACTCGCCCTCAGCCATGAGGCAATTCCTCAGCCAAGACATCGTCCGCCTGAATCTTATATGGAATGCGGAAGAATATAGTCTTTAAGTACGAGAATAACCTTGAATTTACAGAGGCTGAAAACTTGACTAAGGAAGATATTAAAGAGATTCTTGCCAAATACAGAACCGTCGCTGTCGTTGGAATATCTCGCGACCCTTCAAAAGACAGCCATCGCGTCGCCGAATATCTGCAGAGCCAAGGCTTCCACATCATACCTGTAAACCCCACGGCCGACGAGATATTGGGTGAAAAGTGTTACAAAAGCCTGCTAGAAATGCCAGCTAACGTTCAGAAAACTGTGGAAATCGTTGACATATTCAGACCTTCAGATGAGACTCCTGCTATTGCTGAACAAGCCGCAAAGCTGAAGGAACGTTACGACAAACCTTACGTGGTCTGGATGCAGCTTGGAATAATCAACGAACAAGCTGCAGAAACAGCTAGGCAAGCAGGAATAATAGTGGTAATGAACAGGTGCATGATGCAAGAACACCGCAAGCTTTTCCCAGATTCTTCGTAACAATTCGCCTGTGGCTTTTCTGTTTTCAGGCAGGCAGCTCTGCCCTGCACGCAAATGCGGGCTTACACTTTCCGGCCTTCTTGTCCAAGCAAGCTCGTATGAAACCGTAATACTCGGCATCCGGTTTCCCAGGGCGACTCTTGAATTCCCCATGAAACTGCGAGGCGAAAAAGAAAAAGCGGTCAGGCAGCTCTAATATCTCCATCCTTCTGCCGTCTGTACTTTTTCCAGAAAAGACCAAACCATTCTTCCTGAGTCTCTCCGAATAGTCGAGGTTAACCTCGAACCTGTGCCTGTGACGTTCGTAAATCTCCACGTTTCCATACAAACTGTGTGCGACAGTGTCAGGTTCAACAATTACTTTGTGTGCTCCCAAACGCATCGTAGCTCCTTTAGTCTCTATTCCACGCTGTTCAGGCATCAGGTCAATCACGGGGTTGGGTGAGTCAGGGTTGATCTCCGTGCTGTTTGCCTCCTTCAATTTGCAAACGTGTCTTGCGAATTCTACGACGGCAAGTTGAAATCCATAGCAAATTCCCAGGAATGGCGTGTCACTTTCCCTTGCATACTCTATTGCTTTTATCTTGCCTTCAGTGCCTCGAGGGCCGAAGCCGTAAGGCACGAATATTCCGTCAAACTCCTTCAGCAGTTCTGCACATTCCGGAACCTGTTCAAGCTTTTCTGCTTCAAAGTAGTTTATGCAGACTCGTGTTTTGCAGGCAGCTCCCGCATGTCGCAAAGCCTCACCCATGCTCACATAGGCATCTGTCAATCCTGCATATTTGCCGATCAACGCGATTTTCACTTCATGCTCCGGCTTCAAGACGGCGTCCACAAAATCTTTCCATTGCTTGAAGTCCTTCTTGTCTTCAGAGAACCCGAGCCTCCTACAGACGAAATCACCCATCCCCTGATCGTCCAGTATAAGAGGCACCTTGTAGACCGATTCAACATTGTAGGAGCAGAAAACAGCACTTTCAGGTATAGTTCCGAACAGCGCTATTTTTCTCAAAGCTTCAGCATCTATCATCTCTGGGCTTCTCGCCACGATAGTGTCAGGTTGTATGCCTATACGCCGCAGCTCGTTGACGCTGTGTTGAAGCGGCTTCGTCTTCATTTCATTTGTGACGTCAAGGATGGGCACGAGAGCAACGTGCACGTACAACGTATTTTCCAATCCTTCTTCCAGTCGCATCTGACGAATTGCCTCAAGGAATGGTAAGCCTTCGATGTCTCCAACAGTGCCGCCGACCTCTGTAAGAGCAACGTCCGCGCCTGAGTCCTTCGCAACTGACTTTATGCGATGCTTGATATCATTCGTCACGTGTGGAACAATCTGTACACATCTTCCGAGAAAATCACCGCGTCTCTCCTTCTCTATTACCGCCCTATAAACCAGACCGGTTGTGAGGTTGTTCTCTTTACGCAGATTTAGATCAAGAAAACGCTCATACCAGCCCAAGTCCAAGTCTGTTTCACCGCCATCGTCGGTTACGTAGACTTCGCCGTGCATGTACGGATTCATTGTTCCAGCATCGACGTTCACGTACGGATCAATCTTTATGACAGTGACTTTCAGACCCCTCGTCTGAAGCATTTTTCCAATCGAAGAAGTTAAAATTCCCTTTCCAACCGAACTCAGAACTCCGCCAGTAACAAAAACGTACCTGACCATACGGTTCCCCCATTAACGACAGAACCATAGAGCCACACTCAGCATTTAAATTCTTTCACCTAGCTCAACGCGACGAGCACTATCTGCAGGGACACGAATCAAGCGTCTCAAGACACGAATTTTTCTAGCCACTCTAATCCGCTCTCAGCGCTGCACGTACCAGGAAGAGCGTCCAGGCTGCTTCATTCAAGCTTCAGCTTGGGCCAAGAGACCTTCCACTTGGCTCCGGCTGAGTTTCAAGCCGTGCAGGTATCTTCCTTTGAGCTTAGAGCCTTCTAGAAACGTGTTCTTGATGGCCAAGGGCGCATCAAACTCTTTCACGTATGTAAATTCGATAGCCCTTTTCCAGTTCCCTCTTTCACATTGATCTCTGTCAAATTCAGAAAGCTCTTCCTTCTCGCAAGCTTTCTCCACTACGCCATAACCCACCAGTGCGTCGCCTATTCCAGTCTTGTGCAAGAACAGTACAGTCAGCCCATTTTTCCATTTCTTCCGCATGTTCGTGTAGTATATCGCCATGCTGAGAACTTGTTTGACCCACTCCTCACTGGCAATTCTCAGAATGCAGCCCGCAAATTCAGACATGAAACCCTTCGCTGAGATATTGTGAGAGTTCTCTATAAAAACTGTGGACCGGTGCTATGGCACGTTATGCCCGAATCAAGAGCTTCTTTGAAAGGCTATCTGACTTTTCGTTGAAAGACGTGAGCCGCGTTGGATGCAGCTACGAGGATTACTTATGTCTAGTGTAACTCTTTACCTGCACCGTTTTGTTTCTTTGGCCTGGTCTTGCTCTTTTATATGTTTGGACTCTCATTTTTCTCACTGACAGTACATTTCAGCTCTTTATAGAAAAGAATTATGAATCGACAATTCATCGTTAGGATTCACATTTCCAATTCGCAGGGGGGAGATTTGAGAGACTGCTGATGGGCTCTCGAACAGAATATTTAAGAAATTCCCTAGTTCATTCATCAGCAAGATGAAACGAAAATGAAGAAAGCTGTGCTAGTTTGCTTGGTTTTGGGGCTGGGCTTGCTCGCCACGCTGGTTTCTGGGCTCTACATGAGAGATTTCAGCATGACTGGTTCGCAGAATACTCGCTATAGGGTAGGAGGGCTCCCGATCAGTTGGTACGGAGAACCCGAAACTAGTGGTCCGGACAGTCCTAGTGCGTGGTACTCTTGGCAAAACTTTGTATTCGACGCCGCATCATGGTCCTTCGTGTTCGCTATCTTCTCTCTCATGACAAGAAAAAGAAAATAGACACAGAAAAACCGTCAGTTTTGAAACGCCTTCACCCTCAATGAACCCTTCAGTTTCCTTGTTCAAGCCTATTATTGTTATTAACGGGGAAAACGGTGTGCATTCAAAGCGCGTTGCTATAGAACACATGAGTTCTAAGGGCTTATTCCAATCTTAATCTCGTTCTTTGAGGTTGAAAGCACGTGGAACGCTTTGTGAATTTCTTCCAGCTTCATTTGCTGTGTTATGAGTGGCCTAACATCTATGAAATGTGAGGATATGAGGTTAAGGGCTTTTCTGAAATGTAAAGGAGTTGTGTGGAAGGCGCCCCGCACTGTTAGCTCGCCATAATGAAGCTGTTCTGCGTTGACCTTGATTTCAGTTCCCGGCGGACACCCGCCGAACTCGAGCACCGTGCCGCCGTTTCTTGCAAGCTTCAACGCCTGTTCCCATGTGGCGGGTAGTCCAATCGCTTCTATCACGACGTCAGCACCGTACCCGCCTGTTGCTTGCTTGACCTTTTCGACGACACTCTCTTTCCCGCCGTTAATAGTCTCATCTGCACCAAGTTGAGCAGCGACCTTCAACCTCTCATCCACAAGGTCGATTACAACGATTTTTTCCGCCCCCATTCGCCGGGCTGCAAGCAAATGCAGAAGCCCTATAGGTCCAGCTCCTATGATGACCACGGTGTCGCCCAACCTGACTCCTGCCTCTTCGACGCCGTGCAACACACATGCCAGCGGCTCAGTCACAGCGGCCTCTAAATAGGAAACGTGCTCTGGAATTTCCTGCATGTTAACAAGCACCATACGAGCAGGAACCTTGATGTACTCTGCATATGCTCCCCAGAGCCAGATCATGTCTCGCACAGGTTGTACTTGCCCCTCTGACACATCGAACAATGCAAACAGGGAGCACTGTTGCCCGCGCGCACCCGCATACCCTTACGCGGCCACTCTACACCTTCACCAACTTCTACTACATCACCAGCCCACTCATGCCCAAAAATCGTCGGAAGCCTAATCACTTTCTCAACGTAACCCCGGCGAAAAATCTTCAAATCTGTCCCGCAAGTTGTAGCCCCCCTAACCCGGACAAGAACCTCGCCAGCCTCAACCCTCGGCACCTCAACATCTTCAACCCTCAAATCCTCCACACCATAAAGCAGCGCTGCCTTCATGTCAAACCACCCAGTTCAAACAGTAAAACCACGTATATGGAGATTTCCCCTTAACATAGCCAACACAGAAAGAAACGAACAACCAAACCGCAGCACGCCGTTTGCAGGGAAACATTTGTCAAACACAAGGATTAAATCTCAAAAACACACGGACTGAATACTCAGAAGCAACGCCGCAAACTCCGTTGCTGGACAACCTTCCAGGAAAGTCTTAAGAGTCAAGCCGCAGAAAAACCATTTGAATCACTATGAAAGCCGCGGTGTACTACAGCTCACAGGACATTCGCATAGAGGAAATGCCCACACCCGAAATAGGCGACGGCGAAATACTCGTGAACATGAAAGCCTGCGGCGTCTGCGGCTCAGACCTAATGGACTGGTACCTCAAACCCAGAACTCCACTCGTCCTCGGACATGAACCTGCAGGAATAATAGAAAAAAAAGGAAAAAAAGTGGACAAATTCAACGTGGGCGACCGCGTCTTCGTCCACCACCATGTCGCTTGTTTGGTCTGCCACTATTGCCTCCATGGCGACTACACGTTGTGCAAACAGTTCCATGAAACCAACATCAAACCAGGTGGCTTCGCCGAACACTTCAAAGTGCCAGAACCTAACGTTCGAACCGACACGCTCAAACTCCCGGAAAGCATGTCCTACGAAACCGCCACACTCATCGAACCCGTAGCCTGCTGCATAAGAGCTATGAGAAAGTGCAACCTGCAAACAGGCGATACAGTCACAATAATAGGCGCTGGAGCCACAGGCCTCATCCATGCAGCCCTCTCAAAAATCTACGGAGCATCGCGGACAATCGTCAGCGACTTCATCGATGACAGGCTTCGACTTGCCATTAAGTTCGGAGCAGACGTCACCGTCAACCCTGACAACGCGGATTTGGCTAAGGCCGTCATGTCCGAAACCGAGGGAAGAGGTGCTGACGTGGCAATCGTTACTGCTCCAAGCCTCGAAGCCTACGACGAGGCTATCGGCATCCTGAGAAAGGGGGAAACTCGTCGTCTTCGCCCCCACAGACCCACAACAGTATTTGAAAATAAGCCCAAAACAACTGTTCTTCAACGAACTGCACATTATTCCCTCTTACTCCACCTCACACCTCGAAACCCGAGCAGCCCTCCAGATGCTTGCCCTGCACAAGATAGATGCGGAACACCTCATCACCCATCGTTTCACACTAGCCCAGACAGCTCAGGCGTTCAGAACGGCACGCGAAACCAAAGAAAGCCTGAAAGTCATCGTCACGAACTAGGAACCGTAGAAACCTTCAAGAAACACTCAGAACGCGCACGCCGGGAACGGGTCTGCCAAAAAGCTTTTTAGCACTCGATTTCCTCATTGTCGCGAATGGAACAAGCCAGAATCGTCATCATTGGAGGAGGCGTCGTCGGCCTTGCCATAGCCGCAAAACTTTCCGAGAAAAACGACGGCGTCTACATTCTCGAAAGGAATCCCCGTTACGGACAGGAGACAAGCGGCCACAACAGCGGCGTTATTCACTCTGGAATCCATTACCCGCCAGGTTCTCTCAAGGCAAAGCTGTGCGTCAAGGGCAACAGCATGATGTACAGAATCTGCAGAGAGTCCAATGTCCCGTACAAGCCTCTGGGAAAGCTGACGGTTGCTGTTGAAGAAAAAGAAGAGGACGAGCTTGAGAAGCTCATGAGGCAAGGCACAGCCAACGGCGTTGAAAGCCTGAAGATGATTGACGGTGATGAAGTCAAAAGGATGGAACCCAACGTAAGCGTTGAGAGGGCGCTGTACTCACCCTCTACGGGCATAGTTGAACCGGACGAAATCATGAACCACTTCTACGCAGTTGCATTGAAAAACAACGCCATGTTCGTCCCGCAAACAGAGGTCACGAGCATAGCAAGAACGCACGACACCTACGAGGTGAGCGGAGTCACAGTCGCAGAAAAGTTCACGATAACGGCTGAAACCGTCATAAACTGCGCGGGGCTGCAATCGGACGCTGTGGCTTCGATGCTGGGGCTGGACATTGACAGGCTGGGCTACCGGCTGCACCTTTGTAAGGGAGACTATTTCAGGGTCAGCGGCAAACCGCTCGTCAAGATGCTCATTTACCCCGTCCCCACGGCGGCGGGCCTTGGAATCCACCTGACCCCAGACATGGCGGGATCAGTGAGGCTTGGACCCAACGACTACTATGTAGACAGCGTCAGCTACAAAGTTGAATCAGGAGAGGAAGGGTTTCGGCGGGACGTGAAGAGGTTCGTGCCTTCCATTGTTAAACGTGAAATCCGACCTGACCAGGCTGGGGTGAGGCCTAAGCTTCAGGGTCTTGGCCAAGGGTTCAGGGATTTCCTGATTAAACACGAAGAGGAAAGGGGGCTATTCGGCTTCATAAATCTTGTAGGCATCGAGTCTCCGGGCTTAACCGCGGCTCCAGCAATCGCTGAGCACGTCTCAATTCTGTATGAAGAGGAAATCGCCGAGTAAGACACCGAAGCGGCTGCTTACCTTCACGCTTTTGCAGTCTGACTTGTTTGTGACGCACAACGGATTATATCTCTTGATTCTGAATACTGAGCGTAGCTAAGGGTGAAGGCTACAATGAAATGTTTGTTCAAATTCAAGAAGCATAGCCACGGTATCGTGGGAATTGAAGCTGCAATCGTGCTCATCGCGTTCGTAGTTATCGCTGCTTCCTTCGCTTATGTGGTGATTAACATGGGTTTCTTCGCTGCGCAACAGACCAAATCAACGATTGACAAAGGCATTAAAGAAGCGACAAGCGCTTTGGAGCTCGACGGCTTTGTAACAGGCGAAACAAACGGGACCACCGCTGTTATAACATACCTAGCCATTCCGCTAAAGTTATCAGTAGCTCAGGATGAGGTTGACCTGTCTAACAGCTCGGTCGTCGTAGCAGTGCAGTGCAGCAACTTTTCGCTTGCAAACATCTACGGAGGCGCCCAAACGTCAAACTCCACATCTGTAGCGGATCTCATGGCAAACGTGACAGGCGCACCCAACGCCACATGTTTCATCTACAACTATCAATACGCCACAGATACTTCATTGAAGCAGAACGCGAAGGCCTATCTAGTGATAAACCTAGGAAGCACATATGGGCTGCCGTCATACGCAAAAGTGAACATTGAAGTTCGAACGGGCACAGGTGCAGCTCTGCTAATAATGAGACAAATCCCTGGAGGTTTGCCTCCCAGCAGCATCGTCGACCTCGGCTAAATAGACCTGCACTGCAAACCGGTTGGCCTCCAAGAAGGCTAACGCTTGTTTTTTGCACTCAAGGCCTCGTACTTCATGGGTTTCGCCAAGCTCAAGACGTACGTACCTAACGGAGCAAAGCGAACACAATAGCACGCGCTTACTAGCGCGCGTTCTACTGGCCTGTTGGGTTTTCCATTTTTTGCTTGATCCGTTGAAGGAACTGTGCTGCCGGCACGCCGTCTACGATTCTGTGGTCATAGGTAAGGCTCAGTGTTAGTGTGGGTCTGATTTCAATCTTGGCGTTGACGACGACAGGTTTTTGCGTGATTTTTCCGATTGCTAGGATGGCAGCTTCAGGCGGGTTGATTATGGGTATGAAAAAATCGATTTCGTACATGCCTAGGTTCGTGATGGTGAACGTTCCTCCTGATAGATCGTCTTTCGTAAGCTTTGCTTGTCGTGCTTTTTCGGTCAACTCTTTAAGGGCGGCTTCTACTTCTTTGAGCGGTTTCTTGTCGGCTTCGCGTATGACTGGGACGACCAGCCCGTTTTCGGTGGCGATGGCTACGCCTACGTTCGCTTCGTCGAACACTTTTATTGTGTCGCCGTCGAGTGTCGAATTTAGAAGAGGATGCTCTTTTAACGCTTCAGCGGCGGCTTTGACGATGATGGTTGTGTAGGATACTTGCAGTTGCTGATGCATTTCAGATGCTTTCGAAGCATCGATTTCCATGACAAGTGTGCTGTGCGGGGCTGTTCGGAAGCTCATGGCAAGCCGTTCAGCTGACGTCTTCTTTAGGCCACTCATCTTGATTGTCTGTCTGACTTTTGGAGTGGTTCCGCTTTCCTGTTCGACGATGCGTTGGACGTCTTCTTCGGCTATTCGCCCTTCGGGTCCGCTGCCCTCGACTGTTGAGATATCTATTCCGTGTTCTTTTGCGAGGCGTTTGGCAGCCGGCGAAGCTAGAACGCGTTTTTCACTTTCAACCTCTTCTGTATCTTTTGTTTCAAAGGCGATTTCGGCCTCTGAGAACTGCTCATCCGCTGCGGTTATGATGCCTATGACCGCGTTCACTGAAACGTCAACACCTTCCTGTGCGAGAACCTTTCTCAGCACTCCTGAGGATGGTGCTTCTAGGTCGTAGGTGGCCTTTTCTGAGACGACTTCGGCAATGGGTTCGCCCTTTTGTACGGTTTCGCCCTCTTTCTTGTACCATTTGCCCACCGTGCCCGTTTTCATGGTTAGGCTGAGTCTGGGCATCACAATTCTTGTCACCATTTCAGATGGCTTCCTTGACTGCTTTGATGATGGTTTTTTCGTTTGGAATAACGTACTGCTCCAGAGGCGGACTGAACGGTATGGGCGTGTCTGCGCCGGTTACTCTCTTTATCGGAGCGTCCAAGTAGTCTATGGCTTCCTCAGCAACTACTGAGGCGATTTCGGCGCTCACGCCAGCGGTCCTGCAGTCTTCGCTAACGACGATGAGCCTTCCGGTTTTTTTCACCGAAGCGACTATTCTTTTCTTGTCGAGCGGCGTCAACGTCCTAGGGTCGATGATTTCAATGTTGACCCCTTCCTTCTCTAGCGTCGCAGCCGCGTTAAGTGCCTTGTGAACCATGTACATGGTCGCAACAACGGTAGCGTCTGACCCTTCTTTCCTGACTTCAGCCACGCCAAAAGGAATCGTGTATTCTTCCTCTGGAACGTCTCCTTCAATTGGATATAACAGCTTGTGTTCGCAGAAAAATACTGGGTCATTTCCCCTCAAAGCCGTTTTTAGTAGTCCCTTAGCATCGTACGGCGTTGAAGGAACTACCACTTGAAGTCCAGGTGTGTGCATGAACCATGCTTCTAAGCTTTGCGAATGATGAGAGGCTATGTTGACGCCTGCGCCGAAGGGTGTTCTTATGACAAGTGGGCATGATGCTTGGCCTCCGAACATGTACCTGATTTTTGCGGCTTGGTTTGCAATCTGATCCATTGCCAAGGCCGTCAGGTCTCCGAACATTATTTCAGCGACGGGACGCATTCCCGTTATCGCCGCGCCTACGCCCGCGCCTATTATTGCAGATTCCGATATTGGAGTATCTCTGACTCTTTCCTCGCCGAACTCTTGAGCCAAGCCGTCCGTAACTTTGAAGGCTCCTCCCCAGTACATTCCGATGTCCTCGCCAAGCAGGAAAACTGTGGGATCCCGGCGCATCTCTTCTCTCAAGGCCTCGCGCAACGCTTCCCGATAAGTGATATTCCGCATGAAACTCCACTCCCTTTAAGCATAAACGTCTTCCAAAGCCTCTTCTGGACAGGGGTAGGGACTCTCTAAAGCAAATTTGGCGGCCTCTTCAACCCGACCAGAAACATCCTCTTCAATCTTCCTTAATTCTTCCTGCGAAAATAACGCGTCCTGCAGCAGTTTTTCCTTGAAGCGTTTGATTGGGTCTTTGGCCAACCACTGTTCAACTTCTTCTTTCGGTCGGTACTTTCCAGGATCAACCCTTGAATGGCCTTTATGACGGTATGTCTTGCATTCGATTAGAGTTGGCCCGCCTCCCTTTCTTGCCAAGTCAACGGCTCTTCGCGCTGCTTCAAACACGGCTAACACGTCGTTCCCATCTACCTTCACACCTGGAATTCCATAGGCAAACGCACGATCAGCAATGTTCTCAACAGTCATTATTCTTGATTGACGTGTTCCCATCGCGTAAAGGTTATTTTCACACACGAAGAGGACGGGCAGATGCCATACAGAAGCCAAGTTTACGCTTTCGTGGAACGTTCCTTGATTTGATGCTCCCTCACCGAAGAAACACGCAACTACTTGATCGGTCTTTCTAAGCTTAGCTGACAAAGCTGCGCCTACAGCTATTGGAAGACCTGCCCCAACGACCGCAGTTGCGCCCAGCATTCCCACTTTGAAATCGGCGATGTGCATCGAACCGCCCTTGCCTTTGCAGTAGCCTGTCTTCTTCCCAAGGATCTCAGCCATCGTGCGCTTCATATCTGCGCCCTTAGCTAGGCAGTGCCCATGACCCCTATGCGTGCTTGTAATGTAATCGTCTTTTCGCAAACTGCTGCAGACGCCAACGGCCACGCCTTCCTCTCCAGCGTACAAATGTATGGTTCCCGGGACAAGGTTTTGCCCGTATAATTCGTAAACCTTTTCTTCAAAACAGCGTATCTCAAGCATTTTTCTATACATTTCACCGAGATCGTGTTTCTGCAGCTTCAATGCCACTTTCTTGCCTTCCTTCAGAATCTTGTTTCATTTCTTATAGACCTATAGACTTTTATATTAACTTATGATTCGTACAATGTGAAAGTGACCGATGGATAATATGGCCCGATTTCCCTTGATCATAGCACTTTTAATGGGGATTCGATGCAAAAATCATATTCAAAACTGTTAGGCATCGTCGGAAAACCCAACACTGGCAAATCAACGTTCTTCAGTGCGGCAACACTGGCTCCCGCTGAAATAGCAAACTACCCCTTCACGACGATAAAGCCGAACAAGGGAGTAGGATACGTTCGAACACCATGCGTCCACAAGGAATTCAACGTCGTTGACAACCCCGCTAACTCGATATGCCTAGACGGCGCGAGGCTTGTCCCAGTGGAATTCATCGACTGCGCCGGACTTGTGCCTGGTGCGTGGGAAGGAAGAGGATTAGGCAACCAGTTCCTAGACGAAATCAGGAAGGCAGACGCCTTGCTTCACATAGTTGACGCGTCGGGAGGAACAGACTGTGAAGGCAGACTGTGCAAGCCAGGTGAAAATGATCCTTTGGAAGACGTGAAGTTTCTTGAACGGGAAATAACTATGTGGATGGCGAACATACTCAAGAAGGATTGGCCTAAAATG
The DNA here is from genome assembly GCA_963838505.1 of Candidatus Bathyarchaeota archaeon. Lineage (GTDB taxonomy): Archaea > Thermoproteota > Bathyarchaeia > Bathyarchaeales > Bathycorpusculaceae > JBEKCD01. The sequence goes on along the minus strand of CAWIRG010000002.1, from coordinate 11,305 downwards.
GCACGCACTGTTGAGGCTGAATCGAAGGATTTGCTTTCAATATTGGAAGAGCGGCTTAGCGGCCTGTCCATAAAGAGAAGCCACATTTTTGAGGCGATAAGGAAGTCTGAACTCAACGCTGACAAACCGACGTTCTGGAGTGACGAGGATTTTCTCAGGTTTGTTGACACGTTAAGACAGGTTGCAAAGCCGATGCTAATCGTGGCCAACAAGATGGACATGCCCTCTTCAAAGCAGAATTTTGACCGATTGAAAGAATCAAATCGTCTTGTCGTCCCTTGCTGTGCAGAAGCTGAACTTGCCCTTAGAAGAGCCGTTGAAAAGCAGTTGATAGACTACAAACCTGGAGATTGCAACTTCAATGTTAAGAAACCTGAAATTCTCAGCCAAAGCCAGGCCAAAGCTTTGGAGACTATAAGAGAGAAAATACTGCTTGAATTTGGCTCGACGGGTGTTCAAGAGGCGATAAACGCGGCTTATTTCAAGCTTCTCAGCATGATTGCAGTGTATCCCGTTGAGGACTTGGAGCATTTGAGCGACCACCTGGGCAGGGTTCTGCCCGACGTTTATCTTGTCCCCTACGGCACAACTGCACGTCAACTTGCGTACGTAATTCACACTGAACTTGGAGAAGGTTTCATCTACGCAGTTGAAGCAAGGGAGAAAAAGAGAGTTGGCGAAGACCACGTGCTTAAAGATAGGGATGTTGTCTCTATTGTTAGTGCCCGCAGAAGAGCTTGAAACGAGCTACTCGCCGAAGCGCCTTCTCCGCTTTTGAAACGTTCGGACAGCTCGAAGCAGATCGATTAGACGGAAATCCGGCCAGTAAACGTCTAGGAAGCAGAGTTCGCTGTAGGCTGACTGCCACAGCAAGAATCCGCTGAGCCTTTCCTCACCTGATGTCCTAATGATGAGGTCGGGATCTTGATTGGGCATGTGTGAAGTGTAAAGATGCTGTTCAAAAGTTTTCTCGTCAACCTTTTCTGGATCCAGTTTTCCCTCATGAACCTCCTTGGCAATTCTCCTTGCAGCATCAACTATCTCCGCCCTCCCGCCATAAGCAAAAGCAAGGTTCAGGAAATGCTCACCATAGTCCTGCGTTGCCTTCTCCACGTCTAATATGAGCTGTTGAAATCCTTCAGGTAAGAGATTCACTCTGCCTATGACTTTCACGCGTATCTTGTCTCCGTGTATTCGCTTGTCTGTGAGGAGCTTTCGAAAACGTTCCTCAGCGATATGCATGATCTCCGCCACCTCGTCTTTTGAGCGGCGAAAGTTCTCGGTGGAGAAAGCATAGAGAGTTATGGACTTAACATCAAGCTTCAAGCACCAGTCAATCAGTTGTTCGACCTTGTCTGCCCCTTTTTCATGACCAAACCATGGGTTCATCACTTTTTCTAATGCCCATCTTCTGTTTCCGTCCAGAATAATGGCTATGTGCTCTGGTTTATCGCCATGTTCAACCTGACGCCATAGCCATCCCTCATAAAGCCTGTAAGCGCCAATAGTCGAGAGCAGTGTTTTTATCACATTCAAACCTCGTGTGCAGGTTGTACAGACGAACGAATGCACATGTCTATGATTAACCTTATGAGCATCACAAGTAAGATTTCCTCGGTTTCGGCGACGTTTCGTTTGAACGTAGTTTCTGGTCTCAGTTTAGGAACCTCCGAACTCTTTGGCCTGTTCTTCAGTCTCTGCAAAGAAGCTTCTTTTGGCCCTGTGAACCGCAAATACAACGAGTATGGACGCTACTCCTATCAATATGCCCACGACTATAGAGAAGATTACCCTGCTGTAACCGATGTCAGGCGTTATTAGTAACTCAGAAGTTGCAACGAGAATCTGTTGCGACCAACCTATGATGACTATTAGCACAGCATTCCGCAACAGTCTAGCATCATGTTCTATGTACCATCTTATGGCTCTGCCCAAGAGTGGCACGCTGAGTCCCACTACAACCAAGGTCGCTGACCCACCGATGAAAAACCCAACGATACGAGGAATGTTGCTCAACCAATCCGCGACATATGATTGGGGAACGTTTGTCCAGCCTAGATAGACGCCCAGCACAATTGACAAGGCTCCCGCGACCAACGAGAAGTTCGATATCTGGACTCTGAGCGGAGGTGGGGAGTACTCTTTGACCCATCTGTAAAGGCCCTTTGCACCTCTGTCGATTCCAAATCCCTTAATGAGCAAGAACGCGCTTAGGACGAGTACGAAAGCAATAAGGTAGTACTGTGCCCATCCTATGAGGGACAAGACCCCTAATATTAGGATCAGCAGGCCAGGCAAGCCCAATATCACACGTGAATAGCGGGGATTGTCCATCACGGTTCGAAGGTACCTTGATAACAGAGCAGCAGTTTCTTCAATCGATTCGCTGTGCTTGACGACAATTCTCCTGACCGATGAAACGGGCACCCTGGATTCCACAAGAGGCAGAACTGCCTCGTCTGAATAACCGTCTGTAACCAGTATGACCTCACTCGCAGAAAAAGACGAAAGCAGCTCGTTCAATCCTGCCACGATTTTCCTGTCTGCGCCTACGCCCCCCAGTTCGGAGCCTGACAATGTGGCGATTTCAAAGGTTTCAACGGGGTTGTTCTCTGCTTTCAGTCGGTCGTAGACGCGTATCGCTTCGAACATGGCATTTGCGTCGGGTTCCTCAGGGTCCTTCAAGGCCAGAGCGACTGCAGCGTCAAGGTTTTTTTCCCTCCCGATGAGGGGAGTTTTCACGCCTGCTTTGACTTCTAAATCGGCGTCTCTATCAACGCAGAGAATTAGTATTCGTTTTTGCTCTTTTTCTTCCTTTTCTTTCATGCGTATCTCATACTGGGAACATAACTAGCGAATAGCCACTTTAATCTTCCTCTTTCATCGTCTTCTCGGCGACGAGCTGAAACTCTTCCCAGCTCAGCTTCTCGCCGCGCTTCAGTTTCTCCGTTGCCTTCTTTTCGAGCGTTTCGCGAAGAGCTTCCTGGCTTTGCTCTTTCTCTTTATTTGACTCTTCTCGAAGTTCGGCCTTCGACTGCTTCATTTGATCCCACAAGCTTTCTATTTCTTGCTGCAACGGTTTTTTCTTTTCTCTCACCTGTAGGAACCTTCTGTGCATGTCGTCTGCATCTTTCTTAAGCGACTTTGACTGCTGAACTTTCTCAACCATTTTCGTGTGAGCTTCCTGGCTTTTTTGCGCATTCTCTGTCAATTGTCTGTGCAGAAGCTCACTTTCAGATCTTCTTGGTTTTGACCTCAGTTCGCATCTGAGCCGTTCTCGTGGCCAAACGTTCAAGCTTTCTGTAGACGACTAGCTGCGTTTCTAACTCTTTCACCCTTTGGACCAATTGCTTGTCTTCCTCTAACGTAAGGGAAGTTGTTTGAATCTTCCAGTCAATGCTGTCCACTTCCTTCTGTAATGCTTCGCGACTGATTGGAGGTTTCTTTTTTGCTAACTCCTTGGCTTCCTCTTGAAGCGCTTTCATTTCTTCTAGAATTTCATGAATGCGAGAGGTCAGTTCGTTGCGACGTTGCTTCAGTTCTCTGACCTTGCTGTTTGTCTCGTCTCTTTGAGCTCGAAGGCCCATAGCTTCATCTCGCAGGATCTTTCACGCGGTCGTTGAGCTTGTCGCGCTTGTCCACCGATTCGCGCACTTCAATTTCCAACATAGTCTGCTGATTTTTCAAAGCTGAAAGTTTCTCGTTCAACTCGGCAATGATGCTGCTCTTCTTAGGTTCCGACAAATCCTCTCAGTCCTTGTCAGCAGTTCGTAAACGGTTAGTGATCTTGACCGCTGATTCTTTCGCATGAAGTTGCAGGAAAGTTCGTTCTCACTTTTCATTCCAGGATTATCCGTGCATCGACGGTTTTTGCCCCTTTCTCATAAACGATTACAGGGTTCAGATCAAGCTCCTTGATTTCTTGGTGATCCATGACAAGCTTTGAGGTACTCAGCAGTATTCTAGTTATTGCCGTCAAATCAGCTGGAGGTGTGTTCCGGTATCCTTTCAAGAGCGGATAAGCCTTTACCTCGCTTATCATCTCACAGGCATCGTCCTCTGTTATAGGCGCAACTCTGAACGTCACGTCCTTCAGAACTTCAACAAACACTCCGCCCAGCCCAAACATTATTGCAGGACCGAACTGCGGATCCTTAATGGCTCCTACTATTACCTCTGTGGAAGCAGGGGCCATCTCTTGAACTAGCACGCCTGCGATCCTTGCTTTAGGATCATGTTTCTTAACGTTCTGCAATATCGTGTTGTAACCACGCCGGATATCAGTTTTGTCTTTTAAGCCGACGATGACGCCGCCCATATCTGATTTGTGAATGATGTCGGGGGAAACGATTTTTAGAACTATTGGAAACCCAATTGTCTCTGCAAATTTTACAGCTTCATTCTCACTCTTTGCCAACTCGAACTTCGTGACTGGTATGCCGTAGTCTAAGCATACACTCTTGGCTTCGGTTTCAAGAAGAGATTTTCGACCCTGCCTGCAAACCTCGGATAATATGCGTGAAGTTTCGTTCAAAACATGCATCTCCATCCTCGAAAGAACTATCTATGACTAGTACTTCAGCTTAAAATGATTTTGCTGCATTCTCACCCAAGAATGGTTGACGGTGTTCAGCGTTAGTCTTCGAGATGACGGACCCAATTCGTTCTTGTGTTCTGCGATGATTACTTCAAGTGTGCTCTTGCGCGAGATATTTACTTATCTAGTCATAGCGTTGCCAGGCACGCGAAGACTTTGCAGTCGCCGATGAGGTTTTCTATTTCTGAGTATTCGTTCGCTTGGTGTGCCACCTCGTACACGCTGCTCCATACGGCCGCGGGGATATTGGCTTCTCGGAAGAAGGCTGCGCATGTTCCCCCGCCGATTCCGCCAACCTTCGCTTTCACGTTAAGACTTTTCAGGATAGCTTCCTTCAGCATAACCACGACTCTAGCATTGGCCGCAGTTGGTTTGGGAGCAACGGTTTTTTGCACCGTCTCAAACTCTATTTTCGAACCAGTTTTCTTTTCAAGGTCTGCCGCAATTTTGCGAAACGTTTCTAACACGCCGTCTGGGCTGTACTGTGGAAGTATTCGGCAGTCAAAATAATTCGTGTCTTCACCCGGAACAATGTTGATGGCCTCGACATTCCGGTCCCTTTTCGTCGGTTCGAACGTGCTCCCTGGAGGGTCGAAGCTCTCGTCTCTGGCAGGATAGTTCTTGTGGAGAACCCTATCCATGTCCAATGCATATTGCATTCCGATGCGGCTCGCGTTCAAGCCGAGCTCAGGTTGGCTTGCATGAGTTTGTCTTCCTAGAGTGCGTATCTTTAGCCAAAGAATGCTTTTTTCTGCAATTTCTATGAAACTCCCATCCTCTCTTCCACCGTCAGGCACGATGACTAAATCATCAGGTTTGAAGAGGTGCTTCTTCATCAAGTGTTGGATTCCGTAGGTGCTTCCCTGCTCCTCATCTGCAACGAAGCACAGTGCCACCGTCCTCTTGGGTTTTGTTTCGAGATTCTTCAGCGCTTTGACAGCGAAAATAGAGGCCACCATGGATTGCAGGTTGTCTTCGCTGCCACGCCCGTACACCTTACCGTTCTTGAGCACTGGTTCGAAGGGTTTGGTTACTGTCCAAAGCGAATCCTCTCCTGGCGGAACTATGTCTAGATGCGTGATAATCCAGAGTTTTTCAGTCGTCTTTTCTCCATGACAATAAGCGATTATGTTGGGTCTCTTCTTTGACGGAACCCTTTTGTCTTCTGCATCGTACCGTTCTATCTTGTCAAAGCCGATTTTATTCAAAAATTGAAGGAGTTTTTCAGACTTTTCAGATTCTCCTTCGCCACCGTTTTCAGGAGCGACAGCCGGTGTGCGAATCAGCTCCATTAAAACGTTAATTGCTTCTGTCTTCAGGTTCTCTATCTCTGAGAATATTCTTTGAGCCTGCATCGCATTCACATTTGATAGGAAAAAAGGCTTGAAGGTGACCTTTAGCTTTTGCTGTATCGAAAAGTTAAAAAAATCTATGTAGCGTTGAGGATGCTTGTTAAGCCAGTTCCTTCAGGGCCTTCAATCGCTTGATTATGTTGGGGTGCGTTGAGAATGCCTCAAGAATCCTGTCAGTTGTCGTCAGCTTCTTTGACAGTATCTCTTGAACTAGTTTTTGACTGTCTGCTGTAGACATCATGGACAACTCGGCTGAATCTATGGTTGCACGGTCGGGGTCAGTGATGAATAAGGCCCTGAAACCGTTCAGATTCTTCGTTTGCTGTTTCATTCTGCCCAAGTTTTTTGTTGCATTAACTATCTTTGCGAGTCCAGTAGAAAGCTTTTGTGAACCGTTCTCAACTACTGATGCACTGTGCCTGTCGGCGTAGTACTCGCGAAGCCTGCTAAGGTTTAGAGTGAACAAATTCATTATCCATGAAAAAGCCATGAAGACCACGCCTATCACAGCGCCGCCACCTTGGTTTTTCTGATTCCCCCCAAACATGGAGGAAAGCATCAGAGAATATCCTATGAAATAAGCCACTGCGGGCAACAGTGAGACGAACATCATGATTTGAACGTCTTTGTGCTTTAGATGGCCGAGTTCGTGTCCGACGACAGCTTCAACCTCGCCTTGATCCAGCGTTTTCAGAAGCCCGCTGGTAACAGCTATGCGAGTTCCAGCTATTGGTGAGCCATACGCAAACGCGTTCGGTATGGGAATTTGTGCAAGCATCAGCCTTGGCCTTTTTATGTTGCTTTTTCTGCTGAGGTTATCAATTGTCTCGTGAAGTCTGGGTTCTTCAGTTGTAGACATGGCACGCACGTGGTAAAGAGCGTCAATGATGTATGGTGAAATCAGCCACTGAACAACGTTAAATGCTCCGACAAAGATACCCAAAACCCAGAAGTCGATGGCCCCAGCAACCAAAGTCAGAATAACCGCAAAAAACAGCGTTGACAGACCCACAATTAACGCAAGCGTTCCAGCAATGGATAAACGGAGCTTCCAAATACCCATCATGATACACCGGTTATTTTCCATGGAACACTTCCTGCTTATATCTATTACTGCAGTTTTCTTATTATCAGTAAGACTTCTGTGCCCCATCTTCGTTTCCTAAGAACGCACGCAAAGCATTACGAAGACTAGACAAGACTCTGACGCAACATTTAAGGTGATGTTCTCTAATTGATTCGAGCAGACTTCTTTCGAACATCACGCTAGGAGAAGAGTCATTATGACTTCATCTATGTATTTACCTTGTTTGAAAAACTTCTGCGGGATTTGTCCAGTCTTTTCGAATCCCATTTTTTCGTAAACATGAATAGCATGCTCATTGTTTGCAAATGCGCTAAGCGTCAAGACTTTCAAGCCCATTTTTCGTCCTTGATTGATGAGTGCCTTCATCATCTCTGTTCCAACACCGATGTCCCTGAAACCCTTCCTGATAGCAATGCCAATGCTGCCCACGTGCTTGTCGTATCCACCCAGCTTTCTGCGGATTTCAGAATTTCCAACCGCGTGTCCATCTACCTCGGCAATTATGTATACGATCTCATCGCGTTCCATTTGGCTCAGTGCCCTCGCTAACCAATCAATTTCTTCCTCTCGCGAAACCTTCTCATTCTTGACTATGTTTGCGCCTTCAGTAACAAGCGAGTTGATCATGTCGATGCAGTCATCCAAGTCTTCCCAACGTAGCGTTCTCAAGATCACTTGACGCCCGTCTTTGGCAGAGAATTTCCTGACCACTTTACCTGTCCGCATAATCGCAGTTAGAGCCCTCAGTCTTTTAATAACTTTAGGATTTTTTGGTTTGGGCGCGCATAAGACAACAGCAACTTGCGAGTAGCCGCAACGACTACTACTCTTCTCCCTCTCCCATTCAGCCAATCTGTGAATGCTCTTGCCATGGCCGTACCCTATTTGTGAGCCCGGAAAATAATTCGTCGGAGTGCCAAGAAAAACAGCCTTAAATCATAGAGTGCCCAAAATGTTTCCATGGCAACGCTTGTCGATGATGTCGGAAGCTTTCCATTACCTTCGAACATTGATTCCAAGTTCTTCGAAGAGACATATCGAGCTGCCAGAAAAGCAATTATCGGTGGAGAACGCCATGAAGAGGATAAGTCCCTAATAGACAGTTTCCGTAGCATCGTGGTCGACTCTTTCTTGAAAAAAGTTGAGGCGGGCCTGGATGTTGTAACCTATCCACAGCATTATGATATGAATAAACAGTTAACAGACCCCCTCAGGGAATCAATGAATGCAGGAGCGTACCTCATTGCCCGTGAAAGTGCAGTACTGCCTGAGGTGCAAACAATCAACTCTGAAGCAAAAAGGCTTTACGAGGAAACCGGGCGGAACATCAAGCTGAAAGTGTGCATCATAGGCCCGATTGAACTTTACTTGAAAGAAATGGGACCTGTGGTTCACAAAGACATCCTGCAAATATTCGCGCAAAACGTCAAGCAGTTCGCTCAAAACTCGATTCTGAACTCCAAATACATTGAGACGGTTGCAGTTTCTCTGGACGAACCGAGTTTTGGCTTTCAAGACATCAACACAGACAGAGAAACGATTCAAGACACATTTGAAAAAGCTTTCGACTTCCAAGGCGTGACAAGACAGATACACCTTCACTCACCATCTAGAATCACCGATTTGCTCAACGTGGGCAACATTGACGTTTTGTCGATCGAGTACGCTGCAACTCCTAGGAACATTGACAGCGTGTCAAGAAGTATGCTCGATCAAGCGGACAAGCAGATACGAGTTGGCGTGTCGAGGACAGATGTAAACTCGATCGTAGCAGAGCTGTATGAAAAAGGCGTAGAGAAGCCGAAAGCAGAGCAGCTAGTTGAAGACGGAAAAATCATACGGAAAAGGTTTGAAACGGCTGCAAACAGGTTTGGCGATAGGATGACATTCACAGGACCTGACTGCGGTTTGGGAGGATGGCCCACGCAAGAATCAGCTCAGCTTCTGCTGACCAGAACCGTTGAGGCTGTGAAGGCTGCAGGCAGCAAGCTTTAGGAATTGGTTTTGGCAACGCATGCCATACATAACATAGTGCACGTCTGCACTAGGCGAAAGATAGTACGATTATCTTCATTTCCTTGGGCAATTTGCTCTGTTCGATCTCCACAGTTCGCCCCTTTAGTTTCTCTATGTTCTCCTTTCCTTCCAAGAAAACATCAACTGTCTTCAACAAGTCAAACATCGATGGAAGTTCAGGTATTCGGTAATGCATCGGAACAACTATCTTTGGTTTCAATTGCTCACAAACCTTTGCGGCCGTTTCCGGGCCTATGGTGAAGTATCCCCCAACGGGCACAAACAGCACGTCCACTCTTCCTATTTCTTCAACTTTTGGCAGGGACAACTCATGTCCCAAATCTCCCAGATGGCAGAACTGCACACCGTCGAGGTTGAAGATGTAGATACTGTTTCTTCCTCGCTTGGACCCTGCAGTTTCATCATGGAAAGCAGCTACACCCTTAACGGTGACTCCTTTCAGGCTTTCAGAACCCACAAAACCCTCCAGCACTCTCCCTTCCTTTCCAAGAACTGGTTTCGCGTTGTTGTGATCTTGGTGACTGTGAGAACACAGAACAATATCGCCTGCAGCTCTGGGCTCGGGGATGCCAATTCCCTTGAAAGGGTCAGTGACTACCGTGACGCTTTTTCCCCGCAATTCAAAGCAAGCGTGACCGTGCCACACTACCTTAACCAAATCATAATCCTCTCCTTTCTAATAGTTCAACGCACTTCAACAAGTGCAACCACGATTGAAATAGAGCTGGGCGAAACTATTTATGATTTTTGCGTTTTCCCCATCAATCCACACTGCCTGCACTCTTCCATTGCTCCCGCGCGTGTCGGGTAGCCAAGCGGTCTGGAGGTTTGGGCATCTTTTCGCGTTAACGGCCTTCAGTGCTAGCTTAACGCACTGTGCTTTCCAACGGCGGCTGTCGCGTCTGACATAAAAGAAAATGTGAGACGCATTGGGGTTCTCGGGCATTCTAAATCTCTTTCAGCTTTGGCTCTGTTATTTTGAGAGCGGCAAAAACTGCGGCTGCCACTCCTCCTGCTGCAAGCATTATGAAGGGGAGGGGTTTCCAAACATAGGCGTACAGGGATCCAATCAGAAGCTGGGTGAAAGCTTGACTGAGATATATGAAGAATTGGCTGCAGCCTACAACTTTGCCTCTGAATTCTCTGGGTGTGAGATCTCCTAGTAGAGAATTGTAGCTGCTTATTTGAAGCACTTGGCCTAGGCCGTATAGAAAGAAGGCCAGAAGAAGTGTGTTGAAATCTGCATTTATGAACAGTATCATGGCCGGCACGTAGCAAAGGTAGCCTAGGAGAAGGAACGATTTTCTCCCGACCCTATCCATTGTGAGACCGGCGACTATTGCGGGCACTGCAACGCTTATCGACATGAAGGCCATGATGAGTGCCCAATGAAACTTTTCGATACCAAGCGGTCCCGTGGCGTAAACCACGAAGTAGATGCTGCATCCCGCGATGAGGCTGTTGACGACGGCGGTTGATATGAACAGGTGGAAAGCTGATCTTGGAACTTGGCTCCAGACGTGTATGCTGTCTCTTGCTGTTCTTGCGTATTCTTTGAAAGCGCCAAGCAGGTTTGGTCTTCCGCTTCCCTTGTCTGAAGGCAAGGTTTCTTTGAGGTTGACGCGCAGGAAAGCTGCTGTGAAATATGCTGCAGTAACTATTGCATAGGCTATTCGCATTCCGATGTTGAGCTGGAAAACCAAAATCAGGTATCCGGCGATGATTGAGGCAGGGAGTCCAACCAGGCTGGTGACAACTTGTTGAACTGTGAAACCTGCACCTCGATTCTCAGGTGAGACAGAGTCTAGCATTATGGCGAACAAGGCGGGCTGGTAGAGCAGGCAGAAGTTCTGTATCATCGTGCCTAAGAGTATGAATTGCCATGTAGGCGCGAACACGAAGAAAAGAGAGGAAGCGGCCACACCAAACGTCATAGTGTAGACAAGCCACCTTCTTCCATGTTTGTCTGCGAGGTAGCCACCTGGAAACTGTACGAGAGCAAGGGCAATGCTTGCCGCAAATCCTATTACTGCAAGGATGAAATCGTTTGCGCCCAAGACATCCTCGTAGAATATGCTCGCGTACGTGTTAGGGATTGGGGAAGCGAAATACATCAACACCCAGGTTATCGTCAAAAGTAAGAAGTTGCCGCTCATAAACGCGTAGCGTTCTCGAAAGCCTGAAAACAGTCTCATTCTGTGAATGACATGAAAGCACTTTGATATAAGCTGC
>CAWIRG010000001.1:0-78572 GCA_963838505.1 Candidatus Bathyarchaeota archaeon | reverse complement strand
CTCGGCACCGATGTGCCCCGCCGGAAAAGTTCATTCAGGCGGCCAAAGAAAATGGGGAGCGAAGGTGATCGGGTTGTCGGCGTTGCTTACTACCACGATGTTGCAGATGAAAGCGACCCTTGAGATGATCAAGTCTGCAGGATTAGGGGGCGGCATCCAGACCATTGTGGGAGGAGCGCCGGTGACGATGGAGTTTGCCCGGCAGATCGGGGCAAATGGTCATGCTGCTGATGCCGCTTCGGCCGTGGGTATGGTGAAAAGACTTCTGGGAATGAGTTAATGATTTTCATTCCGCTTGTCAGCCTCGCTGAATTGTGTTAATAAATTTGGTCCTCCCGGGTTTAGATCCAGCAGGGAAGGAGCTTGGTTTTTGGAAGTGTAATGTCAAGGGCAAGCCTGAGCTGGGTAGGCGTTATAGAACTGCTTCTTGTGTTGGCTGCGTTTTCAGGAGTAGGTGCACTCGTAACAGGTTGGGTCGGGTGATGTTTCGTTCGGAGTATCAGGAGATTGTTGATCGGCTCAGGGCGAGGTTAGAGAGTTCTGATGGAAAGGAAAAGTTGAGTTTGAGGAGAGAATTGGCTGAGCATCCGTTTGGGACGATGAAGAGGGCTTTCAATCAAGGTTATCTTCTTTTGAAGGGGCTTGGGAAGGTTAAAGGAGAGGTTGGTTTCACTATGCTTGCTTACAACATGAGGCGAGCCATCAACATTCTTGGTACGAGAGCTCTAATCGCATCCATTAGGCCATAAAAAGGCTAAGAAAACAGAAAGAGGGAGCTAAGAAAGAACCTCCAAATGCAAAACCGCCTTGCCAAATGATAACAAAATTCTAACGTTTTTACACGGTCTGATTTGGGTTCGAGGACGGGCAGCCCTGAGTGAGATTGAAGGAGTCACGGAATTGTCAGCTTCAGAAAATGGACTTGAACCCTTTTGGGTATGAGTCCCGGCGGGCCCGCCATCAATCTCTTGATGTTGATATACGTCCGTTTTTTCTGGCAGCCAGTGTGAATGATCGTATCGTGAAGAAACTTGCTGAGCGGGGATAGAAGTTAGTTCCATAAGTATTTATTTAGAGAGAGTTGCGTTACACATGTAGGGAGAAAAGGTCACAATAGGCACTTCGAACAGGAGGAGGTGAAGTTATTGGAGATTACGATAAACACGAAGCAGGTGGTTGCCGCCGTGTGGACCATGATTGCCATTGTCATCTCGCTGATTGTTGTGCTAGCGATGGGTCTTCCATCGACCATATTTGCGAGTCCGCCGTGGTGGTTCATGGTTGCAGCGTTCTTCGGGGTCTTTCTGGTGGTCACCCTTCCAGTGTTTCTGCTCATTGCTCTATGGGCAATAGCAACCAGACCTGAAAGCGAGTAAGATAACCCATAGCCAACTCCTTGGAGAAGAAGCCACAGGGTTCAAGGTCAAGCAGTGAGCAGTTGCCCTACGAACTACTGCCAAGCGCTTTGCTACGTGTAGCCTCTTGACAGTGACTTCCTAACCTAGTCTTTTCCTAACCGCATAAACATGGAGGTCCGACGTTGAAACGTATTTCAACAAAGAAATGCCTGCTCGCTAGACTAGCGCGTTTCTGAAAAAGGAATTTGGAGATGTAAGTGTCTAGAAGAACTTGGCATTGCTGGACTGAACCTGCTCGTCCCGTCGCTGGAGGTCTAAACTGCCGAAGCAGCGCGCGCTAGTATCTTGGTTTCATTGCAGACGTTTGTTGGTCACTTTTTAGCGGCTCAAATTGGAACTGAAACGCACGCTTCGCTGAACAACTTGATTTCATAGGCCTCTGGGAAGCAGTAATAATAGCAGTCCGAGTTGGCAATGTTACTCCTCAGAGTATGGTTATACATTGATCCTTGCGTTTGATATTTCCGAGCCCGCAAGCAAGAATTGTTCTGTTCTTCATCTGGAACAGGGCTTCATAATACATAAATGAAGGCTTGAAGTAACAGTCTGTTGGGAGTGCATTTGGATCTAGAGGAAATTGAGAATTTCCAGAAAACATTGAAGATCTGTCCGGATTGCGGCTCAGCTGAAGGTTTCTGGCTTATCGCAAAAAGTGACAAAACCTATTTTCAATGTAAACATTGTGCCGCAATCTTGGAGATATGTGAGGTCGTTCCAGATTCAAAGACAACGCAGGTCCCAAAAAAGTTTCTCGGAAGACTGAGAACCTAGATACACTCCATGAAGTAATCAACCGTCATAAAAGCATCGACGATCAGACGCCTTCAAGACCCAATTCATGTTAATTTGAAAATCACCATCCTCCAAGAAAAACCAAGAGGATGGTGACGGAAGCCTTCTCCTTTTCTCCCCGCGCTTGCCAGAACAATACAGGGAGCCATCTTTATAAAATGTTGTTGCCCAGCGTGGCATATATCATTTTTCATGATATGTTTCTTCCAAATTCAATCTGCCGAGCAAAATTCACCATTGGCTAATTGGATTCAATCTACATTTATGCCGTTTGCGGAACCTCTCGATTGGCCGATGAAACATGCATTGGTCACACCAAATTCTCAGGCACAACACGAATTGGTTTCTGTTTGTGTGCAACGTTCACTTTCGTTAGGCGCCATGGTTTACCTTGTCTAAACACTCGCGATGGAAGCTAACTTCGCAAAAATGGCTCTACTGAAAGGCAGAACACAACGCGTGCAATGAGATATTAGCCTTCCTCATGATGGTTTCAGGTGCGAATCTACTTATTGGCGCGCGTTTGAAGACAAGCAATTGCAGAGTCGCATTTTGATTTGTTGATTCTGAATTCATAAGCCAAATAAGTGGCTTCGATAAAATTGGCAAAAGCATTCAGCCCGCTAGCAGGAGACATGTACAACGGAAGAAGGTAGTGTTCCAAAGAAGGACTCTTGCGGACAACTCTGGCAACTCGAGGCGAAAAGACTGGAACTGCGATTTCTAAAAAGAGTCGTCTTGGATCTGAGAAACTACAGAAAAATGATAGGTGTCACAAGGTACGACTAGAATAGTCTGAACTTGCTAGTCTATGCTTGCAATAACCCATTGTTCCTGCAACGGTTCTACACTAATCGCCTTTTCAGCATTTCCAGAATCATCTCAGCGCCTGTGGCATCGATTTGCAACACCTGTTTTGCAGTCGCGTCTCGTAGCATTTCCTTCTCTTTTGCGATCAAGCGCATCTGGTCCTTGATAGCGTCGTTGGTGTCACCAATCGTCCTTTCAACCCAATCTAGCTTCTCAACGAAACCGTCCGCGGTCGTGACGAGCCTCACTTTATCCTTGACCAATAAGAGCTTCCTGTCCCACAGGTCTCTGCTTGATTTCCATTTCATGTCGAAGGTATCCTTCCATTCCTCATCAGGCACAGAGTCTAATGGGAGGTCAACGATGTACGCTTCAGGAAAGGCAGGATTCTGGCTTACGCATATTCTGCTTGTGTCAAAAGGAGTCATGATCCGTATGCTCTTCGCCATATCCCCAGGGTTCACCTCTGCCACATCTTATGCAGTTTAGTGCCTAAAAATTCTGCCCTGCCAAGTGAATGGAGTACTTGAGGTTTCGCGACTTCTCCTCTCAATGTGCATGTCAATTCATTAGGGCATTCAGAATCTCCCTTGCCTTGGAGTTGATACAAATATGATGATCCGTGCAAAACTGGCGAACGTAGACAGTCCGAAAATCCAAGCAAACATGAGCAGGCAGAAGGCATTTGCGGATTAAGGTTATATACTATCTTGGGTTTTGTTATTGTCGGTCGGACGACGGGCGGTAGCTCAGCCTGGCAGAGCTTCCGAGCCAGCTCAGAATAAGACTTGGCTGACGAAGACGCTGTAGATGCCTACCTAGAGTGGGTGTCACCCAGCCTACCAGGCTAACATGCAGAAACCGGACTGTCGCAGGAGGGTTGGAGGTCGAACTCCAACCCGGCGATTTCAAAATGAAGGTTTCGCTTCATGAAAGTCCTGCCCGCCCGACCACCAAATTCTTCTTCGGAAAAGGGACATATCCGGTCCCGTTCGCCTCATCCTGCCCCTTGTTTTTGTTGCTGCGCCAAGTCTTATATCAACTCACGCTCATTAATGCGTCTGAACGTTGGATTCACAGGTCATGGTGGAGAATGTTGTCTTGGTCTTCTGATAGGGTAAGCCGAATAAAGCCCTCAGCAATAAGGCGAATGCTTGAGTACTCTATTGGAATGCAGAACCTGATTCACTTCGAGCAAGGTGAGCCTGACTTTTCAACGCCAACTCACATCGTTGATGCCGCTGTCAAAGCCGCGAAAGAGGGCTTCACACACTATACTGAAGTTGATGGAACGCTAGAATTGCGTCAAGCCATCGCGGAGAAGCTTAGAAACGAAAATCACATTGACTTCGAAGCAAAAACAGAGGTAACAGTCACTTCTGGGTCTCAAGAAGCTATGCTCATTGCTGCTCTTGGGTTTCTGAACCGTGGCGACGAAGCTTTGATTCTTGACCCATATTATCCGGCTTATTTCGAAGACACTCTGATAGCGGAGGCAACGCCTGTGACGGTTCCTTTTGACGAAGCCAGAAACTATAGCGTAGAAACAGAAGCCTTGGAAGAGAGGGTAACAGAAAGAACGAAGATGATTTGGATGTGCAATCCATGCAACCCCACTGGACACGTCTTCTTAAGGCGCGACTTGGAAAACATCGCAGAGGTCGCCCAAGCGCACGACCTCATTGTCTTCGCGGATGAGATATACGAGAAACTTGTTTATGACGGTGTCTCGCACGTCAGCATCGGTTCCCTTCCTGGCATGGAAGATCGAACGATTACTGTCAATGGTTTCTCTAAAGCATATGCGATGACTGGATGGAGGATTGGCTACGTAGCGGCTGAAAAGAGACTTTCAGCAACCTTGCGGAAACTGCATTACTATGCAACTCTTTGTCCGAATGCAATATCCCAGAAAGCAGCGGTCGCCGCGCTTGCTGGATCTCAACTCTGCGTTCAACAGATGCTAGAAGAATATGTCAGAAGAAGAAAACTCGTGGTTGACGAACTCGATCAAATCAAGCCTCTGCCCTACATAACCCCGAAAGGAGCATTCTACGTTTTTCCTGACTTCTCAGCCTTCGAGAAATCTGACGAAGCTCTTGCTTTGCGGCTTCTGAATCAAGCAGGCGTTGTCACTGTGCCTGGATCAGGTTTTGGAACGGGAGGCGATGGGCATCTGAGAATATCGTACTCCACCTCATATGAACAGGTCAAACAGGGAATGGAACGCCTAAAGGCTTGCCTAAAAAACATGAAATAACGTTCATGCAAGAACAAAGAGGACTCTGCAACGCAGACTTCATTTCCTTCTAACTGTGACGACTCCTTTTTCTGCGTCCACTTTAACAAAATCGCCCGTGTGGATTGCCTTAAGGGGGTCCTTTTCTAACCTGTCGACTAATGGAACCTTCGCTAAGACTGCGCTGACGACAAGCACGGTTTCTACGTCTCTAACTATCATCGCTTTGGGCGCCGTGTTATGGGAAGAAAGCTTGAAGAGGCCGTCTATCTGAACCACCGAGCTCGCTTTTCCAGAAGGGAACACAAGCACTTTGGCTGCGAGGTTTTTTCCTGCAAGCTCATGGGTCTTCTCCCTTATTATTCCCGTCCTTGGATCTGTCAGATAGAAGCAGATAGGGTCGTGAGAAACCAGAGCCTCGCCTTCTCCGTAACCGCCGACGATTTTGTGGCACTTGAACGTGATTTCTTCATTCTTCATTCATGTCTCCCCTTAATCGCTGCATCTACGCAGTCCGCTAGTCCCCCCACGATAACATCTTTGAATCGTCGGTAATAAGCGCATTTTGGCGAATCAGTCATGCCTACCGTGTTTCTGTAAACCGTCCAACAAGGTTCGTCTATGCATGTGTCGACCACAACATGTCCCCCTGCCCTCTCTATCATGTCAACGTAACCCATTCTTTTGGCTAGGTGTTTGGTCGTTGCCGCCGTGCACACCCAGAAGGAAACACCGCTCTTGATTTTCTTTTCTTTCAGAAGCCTTGCTGTCTCTTCAACCTGCTTAAGAGTGTAATGCGGACATCCAAGCATCACGAAATCTATCTTGCCGTTTGTAGTCTGAAGCTCCTTCAATGTGTCCTCAAGGTCAGCTCTTGTCACAACTACTTTGTCCTTCGGAACGTCACCCTGAAAAGCCTCTTCGACCGTTTGGGCTTCGACAGTGAAGCCAGGTACATAGAACATTGAGACTGCTCCAGACGTGTTTGACATCGCGCAGAAGTTTATCAGTTCCTCAGTGCTCGGACGCCTTGATATACCAGTCAATACTGGAATTCCATAGCCTACCTGTTTTCCCACGAACTGTCCCAGAAGCGTGTAATCGAAACTGTCTTTTAATTTTGTTTCAACAGTTATCAGTACTGTGCCCTTTCGGTTCTCTTTTATGTGCAGGCCATACTTTGGGGTCTTTCCGACGACGCCAGCTGCCAGTGCACTCTGGGCCGCCTCCCGATTGGTCATGGCGCCGATTACAGAGTTCACGTAGGGCGTGGCGCTTGATTCGGAGAACGCTACGGTCTCGCCGTGAAGTGGAATATTTTCTGTGAGGTATGGCAGGCAGCTCCAGCTTAGAATGGCACCCACCTTCTTGTAGGCCTCCATCACTCTTCGAGCTACCTCGGCCTCATCGCTGGGAACCTCGAAAAGCCGATGGAAGTATTCGATGTCGTAAACCGGATTCGTGCTTGTGGGGACCTTGCACTTGGCACCTCCGTTTGCTAGGAGTTCTACGAAGTATAAGTCTCCTTCCTGTCCACTTGAGGCTGCGTGCGCGCGGCTGATAGGAATCATTTGCTCGGCGTCGTATGCATCTCCTATGGCCACCAGCAGTTCCATGGCTGTCTGTATTCCTGGCCCAAGTTCTCCTCTGAGCATCTTCTCTTCTTCTCTCGCTAGGTTCATCCAAATCACCTTTTCAAATTGAAACAGGAAGCCACATTTCTAGCACGCGTTTTGCGGTTGCCCTTCCAAAAACTTTGCAACGTTGTCGATGCAAATATCGCTGCACCTCTTAACCGCTTCGACAGTGTGGAAGCCAATGTGGGGCGACAGGACCGTGTTGTCCAAAGTGAATAGCGGGTTGTCTTTGGAAGGAGGCTCATCCTCGAAGACGTCGAGCCCTGCATAAGATATTCTGCCTGATTTCAGCGCGTCTGTCAGGGCCTTCTCGTCGATCACTTTTCCTTGCGAAGTGTTGACTATGACCGCACCTTTCTTCATAAGGGCAAATTCCTCTTTCCCAATAAGCCTCTGTGTTTCAGAAGTCAAAGTCACATGCACCGTTATGAAGTCGCTTTCCGCCAGCAGGACACGGATATCCACGTAATGCATTCCAAGTTCCTCGGCCCTCTTCAAGTTCGGATACTTGTCATATCCCAGAAGCTGCATTTCAAATGCCTTAGATATCTCTGCAACTCGGCATCCAATCGAGCCTGTGCCAATCACCCCCAAAGTTTTACTGTGCAGCTCAGTGCCTCCAAAAGGTCTCCAGTCAAAACCTCCTTTTCTAACGTGTTTGTCAGCCAAAAGCAGCTTTCTAGCACCAGCCAACATCAAGGCAAAGGCATGTTCTGCAACAGCTTCCGAGGCGTAGCCAGGAACGTGCGTGACCGTAATTCCTCTTGCATTTGCTGCTTTAGAGTCAGCGTAGTGGCAGCTTGTCGCCCATATGGAAATCATCTTCAGCTCTTTGGCAGACTCGATGACTTCCTCAGTCAATCTGCTCCAACCAACGATCACTATGTCTGCATCCCTAATTCTCCGCTTCAAATCATCATCAGTTCTCGGCGGTTCGCTGAAAACCTCAAGACTGCCAAGTGACTGCAACTTCTTGATGTGCTGATCATTCAAGTAAACATGATCCACGACGACAATCTTCATTTTTCGTCATCTTGTAGCATATGAAGGTTTCACTTATATTTTATGTTGATCGCAGTGTAAGCGTCAAAGTAAAATGTACAAATTCAATGAGCTGAAAGGCAGCTTTTTCCACCACCTCACGGAAAAGAACATCGCATGATGGCTTCCACTAGCTCTTGAGCGCGAGCTACGACGAGCATGGAGTATGATGGCCCATGTTTCACCGTGCATTCCAATGGTATTAGCCCCCTTTCATTGTTGTGCGAATTCTCTTTGATGCTTTTCTCAATTTTCCACACTCCTAAATTGAATGCCTGCCAACGACTGCACTGCCGTGTCTCTTATGAGAATTTTTATTGATTCTTACGGGGAAGGCGCTTCTGAATTCAAGGGCATCCTTTTCATAAGACTTTTATATGTGGTGGCTTGTGGTATTGTGTAACCGAGTTTGGACCAAGGTGCTTGAATGGAGCCTAGCAAGAAGCCGCTTAATGTTCTTGTGAAGCAGTTGAACGCTGGAATTGCCGTTGTGCTCAAGAACGGTGGCGAATACAAAGGCAAGATGATTAAGTGTGACGGCCACATGAACATTCTTTTGGAAGGTGCAACGGAATCCAAGGATGACCAATTGATAACCAATTACGGAAACGTTTTGCTCCGTGGGAATAACGTTCTCTACATCATGTTGGACGTGCCTGTAAGGTAACAGCTTTCCTGATTCCTCTGATGTATTCCACTGTTTCCTTAAGTTCAGCACTGACCTCGTGTTTGCGTTTGAAATACCGCAGAATATTCCGAACGTCACGGGCCATCAGCTCATCGGCGTTTGGATGATCCTTTGTAACGTGCTGAGGCCAGTCAATTATGAGTATATGGTTATCAGGCTTCAAGATAACGTTGTACTCGCTCATGTCCGCATGGATTATGCCTGCCTTCAAGTATGCTTTTCGGATGTTGAGAAGAATCTCTGCTAAAACTTTCTTCGGCTTGGGAATTTCGGTGTAGTCCGCAAGCTCTGCCCCTTCAATCATTCCCATCACGATGACATGACGGTTTTGACCTATTGGTTTTGGAACAGCTACTCGATGTGGAAATAGGATTTGTAAGGCTTGATATTCCCTTTCTGCCGCGAGCCTGGACTGATAAAGCCAACTGGCGCTACGTTGGCTCGAGTAGCTTCGCTTTCTTATTATCTGCCGGAAGCTTATTCTGCCCAACCGATGAAATTTCACTGCTACTCGTTCACCGCTCGAGTTCAATGCATCGAAGACATCAGCTTCTTTGCCTACACCCAAGGGTTTGCCAAAAGCCTCGAGGACGCTGGCTTTGACAAGGCCGTTTATGGCCAGACAATCATAGCCTGCATAGTTCAATGTGTAGCCCGAGTAGGCTCCTTGCATCCGATAAACGAGGCCTAACCTGCTGAGGCGGTTTATGTGATAATCAGTATCCCGTTCAAGGTCCAGTTTGGTGAACTTTGCTATCTGATCTTTCGGAACAAATTCATGCGTGCTCATAACCGTCTCTATGGCTTGAAGTACCCTAAGGTCCTCGTTCTTGAGTTCACGAAAAACTCTGACTGCAACATCCGCGGACGACATACAATCTAAGAAGCAGCCTCTTCCTATTAAAAACTAAGAAGCTGTAACCAGTGTAGCTCTTAGCCTGAGCTTCTTATTTGATTCTCATTTTTTCTACGTCTTCCTTGCTTGGTCTGAAAACCTCTTTTGTTCTGTCTAGGCTTTTTTTCCCAAATCGCACTCGCAGTCGAACATCTTTTTTGTCTGAGTAATAGGCTGTTAGGGCTGCTGCTCTCTCGATTGCCACCTTTGTTTTTCTTCCCTGAAGAATCGTGACTGGGCTGCCACAATCAGGCACCTCAAATAAGTAGTCGGTCGGAGATTTTCTTTGTGAAAGAACCTTGTTTTCTGACTCGTTTCTTCCGACGATTATCTTGTTTTTTTCGAAGCGAAAATGTCTGCCCAGCTTCAGGAGGGCGATTTCCTTCAAAGTTACTCGCCGTTTGTACCTGAAGAGATCTTTCACTTTGTCTGCGAATTCCTTGTACGTGAGTAAACATCCGCCGGCTGGACAAGGATAGTTTGAAATATCGAATTCCTTTGCGAGCCTTATCTGCCTTTTTCTTGATCTACCATGAATATCGAGAAGCTTTCGGCGATCCACAATTCCTCGTTTCTCGACCGTAGTCTCTGGAAGAAGTTTGGCAGATAAGGGTCTCAATATTTCGTTTTCCAGACCAGCTTCCTTTTCTATGATCTTCATGGCTTTGAAATGTTGGCTCATCGGTCGCTCGTCCAGCACTTCGCCGGTGAAGATAAACGAAGCCCCTGCTTCTTGGGCATATTGTTTGGCCTTTTTGAGCATAAAGATTCTGCAGTCAATGCAGGGATTCATGTTTCTTCCGTAGCCATGTTTCGGTTTTCTCACTACTCTAAGATAATCCTCTCCGACGCTGACGACTTTCAAAGGTATGCCAAAACTGTTCGCCACTTGCGAGGCCCCACATCCGCCTTTTCCGCAAAGACAAAAAGGGGACACAAAGTTTATCGCCTCAATGTCTATGCCCTGCTCGAGGATAAGCTTCACTGCTAAGGTACTGTCCAGACCTCCTGACAGGAGTGCAAGACCTTTTTCTTTTTTCATTTCGGTCCTCACATTTTCAGAGATTTATTCAGACACTTGCGGCCGATTGCCTTGCTTCGCATAAATCATGACTGAATTGAAGCGTATGTGAATCATCTCTTTAACGTTTGCCCTTCTTCTAGATTTCACTGTTACGTTTTTGCTCAGCTACAAGGCCTTGATCCATCAGCTATTCCAGTAGATGGCACAATCACAACTGGCGCCGTACTATTGACCTTAATTGTTCTTCGTGCGCGCATTTGTGAGGGCTTTTAAATGAAGAAGCAGGTATAGTGAATTGCGGAGATGTTATCCATGAAGATTGTGCTCCGACTAGGCGGTTCGGTCGTGGCATCCCCCATAAACCCAACGTTGATGAGCAAATATGCTGACATGATGAAGACCCTAAGAAGACGTGGTCATAAAGCCGTCGTTGTGGTTGGTGGTGGAGAGTTGGCAAGAAACCTTATTGATGTTGCTAGAGACATGGGCCTCAAAGAGAAGGCTCAAGACGAAATCGCAATTTCAGCCTCCAGAATTTATGCTCAGCTATTTCTGAAAAAAGTCGGAAATGCAGCCTGCGACAATGTTTCCGTGAAAATCGATGAAGTCGTCGAATGCGTCGACAAAGGCAAGATAGCGGTTATGGGTGGTCTGAAACCGGGAATGACGACGGACGCTGTGGCAGCATTGGTTGCAGAGGCAATTGGAGCTGATATGCTGTTGAAAGCAACGAATCAAGAAGGCATTTTTGACAAGGATCCAACAAAGCATGCTGACGCTATTAAACTAGATAGCCTGAGACTTAAGGAGCTGAGCCGTGTCTGCACAGAGAACAAACACAAAGCCGGTATTCACCAAATAATAGATCCTGAAGCTATTAAAATCCTTAAGCGCGCCAGAGTCAGAATTGTTGTTGTGAACGGTTTCAAACCCGAAAATGTTTTGATGGCCATGAAAGGCAAGAATATTGGAACACTAGTCTACTAGAATAGCAAGCTAGATTTCGAGCAGTCCTGGACAGATTCTGTTAAGTTACCTGGCTGACCACATTGCCATATGCTCTATTTCAGGCTGTTTTTTCATGTTCATCTCCATGAAGATCTTGAACTGTTGAATATTATAGGCTTAATTTCAGAGTTCGCGCTCCTCTATTCAAAGGCTTTTCTCACGTAGCTACTGATTCGCTTGATTCTGTACGTCAAAGCTAGAACCAAAAGGGGCAACGCAACTAGCGAACCTATAGCCAACCCTGCAAATACTGGAAAAGGCTTACTATTGGTGAAAGAGAGACCTGGAAACAAGACCTCAAGAGCAAATCCCGTGGCCGCAACAACTCTACAAACTCAAGCAGCAGTGCTAAGCAAGCGAAGTCTTCTCTTCTTCCATCGAGCAAACATGAGTTCTATTGCAAGCGCCCCGGGAAGAGCGGCTGTGAGAACCCAAGAAAACCAATCTCCACATAAAACCAATGAAGTCTTCCTTACTTACCGTTAAACCCAAGGTATGTAACAATATCGAATGAGACCAAAAATGCCAACCCACTGAGGACCAAAAAGAAAATTGGAAGGATGATTCGGTAGATCATTAGGGGTTCATCAACAGGGCTCTCGGGCAATAGCCGTCTCTCCTCTCTCAAACGTACAGTGTACGTGCTCTACTTTGTTTTTCTATCCTGAGTAGCGCGCACTAGCCATCATCAAGAAGATTGCTTGACTGATTCAGACCTTCCGAACTTTGCTCAGAAGCAGCTCTTCTTCAAGGTATTTATGGTTGTTCATTTTCTTGATTTTCAAGTATTTTCTCAAACCTCTTCCAATTTCTTTCTCGTAAACGCTGATCTCGCCTTCGAACAGCCCTAGAATTGCGTGAAGCTCCTCTGAAGGGTGCATCTGCGGATCAACTACCGCCAGAGTGGTGAATCCCGTTGACTTCAATTCTGTAATGAATGCTGTCAACCATCTTCTAGTTTGAACTGCGTGATGTTGCAGCAGAATATCTGAGATTAGGTCTACGCAAATTCTTCTCGGGCTCTTTTGCGAAGGGTCCAGTTTGCGGATGACCGAAGTCAAGGCGATGCCGATGTCGGTGAGGTTTTCAACCCCCTTCAACTTGAACACGTTGGCTGAGCTTCTGACGACTGCGTCTGCTTGGGGATTACACAAGAAGAGGTAAAAGTTAGACTGACACTCCTCTACCAACGATTTTGCATTGCTCGGGTCAACAGTGAGAAAGAATGTGAGTTCTCCTTTTCTCGCTCCAGCCTCAAGAAAACATTTCACCAGCAGCTCCCTTTCGTCGCATGAAGGCGCAGTCAACGCGACCGCACAGTTCTCAGGTATTCCACCGCACAACAACCTGTCAAGATCAGCGTATCCGCTGCGGCAATGTTTCACGCCCTCTTCAACACCGACATCCTTCTGTTGCTGAACGAGTCTCTTTCTTTCCAACGCTGTGCCCGCCGACTTTCCACGCTTGCCCTGTCTTCCATCCTCCAGAGAGCGAAGTGTCATTCCCCAACAACTGAAGTTGTAAACAAAAGGCTCTTGCAAGAGATGCGTAAAAGACAACTCACCATAGGCGATAAACCCCATCACTTGCGTTGAAGAAAGCGCCTCCTTGAAAATCTGACACTCTGTATTCGAGTTGCATCCAGCAATCATCTCCGCCAGTCTCCGAGAAACACAAGTCACTATGAGTGTAGTGTCTCTCTCCCTGAAACCTCGATTCTCCCTAAGCATGTTAAACACGTTCCTTGCCCCCTTCTGGACCTTCTCATGATCAACCACAACGACATAGCCAGGTATAGAAGGGTCATGGCTTCTAATAGGCTGAAGGAGTTCCACAGTCTGTCCATGCACGCGTATAAGGCTTGCCGGGGCATAGTTTCCAAAAGGAAAAGCAAAAGCATACTTGGCCAGGGTCAGGTTCAACGGTATTCCATCAATTTCAGAAATCTGCTGAAAAAACTCCTTCTCACTGGACGCGGGTAACCCTCTCTCACGAGATATTTGGGCTTCGTTTTCGTATATTATCCTGGCGTGTACTTCCCGAGGATCCTTATCCCCTATACGCTTGAGATACTTGAACTTGGGTTCTGCATCAGGGTCAAAGTGAAAGACATAGGATCCTCCAATCCTTCTTACCGGCGACACATCAAGACCAAATGAGGGCTCAACCATGTTAGGGATCAAGGCGCACACAGCGTCATTATCCAGAACTTTCAGTTCTGATTGTCTGCCGATCCTGCCATAAAACTGATGCATGTGCTGACCGATGATGCCATCACCGCTACATCCTCCCAACACATTTGTTATTCGCGCTTCGCGGGCACTTCTCACAAAGTCCGCGATACCCGTAGCCAAGAAATACTCGTAACCCGTCTTTCCAACCACTGGTCCCCTTGTTAACACAAGAAGAGTCTTGCTTTTTTGAAGATGCTCTTTCGACTCTGTGCTTTGACTGAAGTCAACCCAAGCGTCATGAGCCATTTCATTGCCATTTTCCACAGCTTCTTTTTCCGTTTCGACCCCCCATGTTCGCCCGATTCCAACAGGGAGATTGGTAACTAGGGCCAGAAGAGACAGGCCGTTGTAGCCAATCCCTGAGACATCTTTCAACTCAAGGTCCTCGTTTTCTATCTCGCCAGCCGTCGTATGGCCAATCAGGCGAAGCTGTTCGGCCACAGTCTTTCCTCTGAACCTTTTCTCTATGACTCTCAGAACGCTCTCACTGATGAGTCTGTCCTTCTCTTCAGTTTCGCCCCTATAACTCAGGTAGAGAACCAGCAACTTCACATCTTCCAAGCCGCGCCCAGCGTCAGAAATGTCCTTCCCAAGCTTGTCCAGAACCGCTTCGGTCAATCTTTGAACTTCCTCAATGCTATTCTCTTTTCTCAGTTGCACATCCTTGACCGGATCGGCTTCCAAATCGTTCCTTGTATGTGCATGACCTGTAAACCCCAGAAAGAAATCGCCAACCATAATCCACCCAACCGTAAATACCCGTGTCTGTTGCTATGACTATGTAACTCTGCACGTGCACCCAATAAAAGAGTATCTAAAATGTCGGCGCGCGCTTGATTTTCCAATAAAAGTGCTAAAAGCCTTATGGGCAAAAACGCGTGTACGCTGCGTGTACGCAAAACAGAGAACAGTTCGTCGTTTGTCCATGAAAAGAAGCTCAATTCTTGCGTGTACGTTCTCTGTCACAGAACTCTGAAAAGTCTCAAAATTGATGTTGCGTGTATTGTCTGTAAGCAATGAGAAACTCGAAAGGGC
This sequence comes from Candidatus Bathyarchaeota archaeon, assembly GCA_963838505.1. Classification (GTDB taxonomy): domain Archaea; phylum Thermoproteota; class Bathyarchaeia; order Bathyarchaeales; family Bathycorpusculaceae; genus JBEKCD01. The sequence goes on along the minus strand of CAWIRG010000001.1, from coordinate 63,751 downwards.
CGACGACCACCATGCGCGCGCATTTGGCGTGGCGTAAGCGTCATTCTTGCATTCTACCCAGCTTGGCGGGCTTCTAAAGTCAAGCCAGTAGAAGCCTTAAGATGCGAGTCAACCACATTCTGAGACTGAGGCTGTCCACTTGAGGAGACTCTATCCAGATCAGCCGCTTGTCGGCATCGGTGCTGTCGTGATCTGTTCCAACAAGATTTTGCTTGAAAAGAGAAAGAACGAGCCTGGAAGAGGAAAGTGGAGCATTCCAGGGGGTTTAGTAGAACTAGGCGAAAGGATGGAGCAGACGGTGAAGAGAGAAGTCAGGGAGGAGACAGGTCTCACTGTTGAGAAACCTGAACTCATAGATGTTGTTGACACGGTTGAACTTGGCAAAAGTGGACGAGTGAAGTATCACTTCATAATAGTCGACTTTTTCGTAAGATTGATAGGTGGAAAGCCTGTGCCTTCGAGTGACGCGGCGGAGTTAAGATGGGTCAACCTAGATGAGGTGGAAAACTACGTGTTAACCGCTACATTTCGAGAGTTTTTTGTCAGAAACTACGAAAAACTTGCGAGTTTCGACTCGTCCAACTCCTAAGCTCACTGATCAGCTGTCGCTGTAAAAAAGAGTCTTGTCTCTCCCATTGTTTTCAAGTCCAGCGCTTTGATTTTTACTACTATTGGGAAATCGCGCACTACTTTCCCCAGTGCGAGGCAGTGATGTGGCGGCAAGTCGCGTGCGATGGAGCGCACTGTGTCGGCATCGACTCGAGCTGCTCTCGATACAACGTCTAAATCATGTTCGTTTGTGAAGTTGAAAAGAAAAATGTTGTCAGCCTGACGGTAAATGTTTTCGCGTATCGTGTCAGGCTGGTTGGTTATGAAAGTTGTGAAGATTCCGAAGTGCCGCATGCGGGTTACGATATCGTCCCAGTAGGTTTCGCGCAGGTAGAGGTGTGCCTCCTCAGCGAATAGGAACACTGCTTTGAGTTTCAAGCTGGTCAGGGATTCAACGAGCCTTCCGAGGACATATTCTACAACTATCTGACGGTCGATAGAAGACGTGTTTCTCAGGTTCATAATTATGGCACCGCCGTTCTCTCGGGTCTTGGCTAGGTACTCTTCAAGCGATGTGGCTTCTGCGATGTTGTCCGTAAACAATCCCGAGTTGACCAAAGCGTGGTAGCGTGAGAACAAAGCGTCGCGGACATGCTGGTTGCAGTTCCAGTTGCGGATAGTTTCGCCCAGCTCTCGCAACGTGAGACCATCTCGTTCTTTGAGCGTTTGCCATATGCGTCTGAACTCCCGTGCAGAGGTTCCAGGCAGGTGAAGTGCATGTATGAGAATGCCAAGCATTACATGCAAATTCAATTGCTTCAGTGCGAGTTTGAAGTTCTGGGAAGGCGTCAAAACATGAATCTTGTCGTAATTCGAGTTTCTCTTTCCATCGCTTGTCAGTCCTAGACTCACGTATTCTCCGTTCAAGTCGAACACCACGACGGTTGCTTTGTAGCCAACCAGGTTCACCATGAGAAGCTTGGACAAATGGGACTTACCCGTCTCTTTCTTTCCTGTTACTATAGTTAATCTTCCATCAAGCGATGTTGCATCTATCGTCAATAACGACGAATCCTTTGTTCCGCCTATGATGATTGGGAGTCTGCCATCGACTTTGGCCAGCTTGAGCAAGGTTGGAAGGGGAAGCTTTCTTATCGTTGACCTTGAGCGCGAAGGAAGCCAAGAGCTGATGGAACTCAAACTGTCGTTTTCAGCAGTTGCACGTATCTTACAGATAAGCAGACTAGCGTCCTGAATGTAGGAGATGTGTGGAGCAATCTCCAAGGGGTCGATGTCCTCTCCCCTGACTAGTTCTCCCCCGTCTGGAAGACTTCGAAGCAGTTCTTCAAGCACGCCTGGAATACTGGCGAACTGGACATCAATGACTTGCACGATGAGTGCTTTCGCAGCTTCAGCATCCTCCACGAGCAAGTAGTCGCCTTTCTCAGCTGTCTCACCTGGGAAACTTAACACTTGGACAATGTTTCCTTCTTTTTTGTAGAGTTTCATGTGTAGCCCTCTCCCTTACCGAAAAGCCCGAACAGGAGCCTATGCATGTCTGGCCTGTTAATCATCTGCAGTCCGAATCTTCGGGTGACAAGATGCTGCATTGCAAGAACCTCATTAGCTGTGAACGTGCACAATATGTGGGCTAGGCGCAACGTTTCTGGGTAACTTTCTGCAAACAAATCGTTTCCCAAAAGCCTCTCAACAGACTCGACCCTATGTTCAGACGGTATATTCTTGTCAATGTCCAGTCGGAACGCGAGATTGCCCTTAGTCAGTCTAGCCACATAGACGTCGCCAAACAACACCATAGGAGGTTTGGGTCTCAGACCTTCTGTCTCAAGCAAGAATGGAGGCTTGTGCCATGGCAAGACATCTGTTATGAGGTGTCCGTCAACTCTTAGGTTGGTCGCCTTTGAGAAAGCTAAGACCACGTTGTCTCCTTTTCTTGCTGTTTCAAGTATCTCTTTCATTCGTTCTGCGGGGGTGTCAGCTGTCCCAGCAGTCAGTGAGCCGTCGAACAGCACAAGTCCGTTGTCCATCGTTTTCACTATCATCATTTGGAGCCAGCGTTCCATGAGGCTTCCTATGCGCATTGGCATCTGAAAGAAGTTGGGTGTGCTTTGGTGACCGCGCTCTCGCGTGGAAGCGAAGTGGGTCTTTTCCAGTGTTTCGTACATTAGTTTCTTGTTATCCTCAGTAACATGGAATATGAATGGGCCGAACCGCATGTATCTGTAGCGTCGGTCTTGTTTCCAGACAGTTGCGCCTCTGACAGCCATAACCATGCCCATGCTGGTTTCTCCGATTCTGATAGTTGAAGTGTCTATGGCAGCAACGAGGCTTTCCTTTTGCAGCGGGCTTAAAGGCAATGGTTCCGGTCTAAGCCTCAGTTTTTGGTCACATTCATGAAATTCGTTGAATCGTTGCGTAGTTTGTCGATTCAGTTGAAGGGCATTGCCTGGCGTGTTTTTGAGTGAGCGTAGGCTGAGTTCAAGGAACTGGTGCGGAAGCGTCGTATCCATGTCTGCTTGTGGAAAGTTATATTTTGGTGTTGTTGTAATAGGGTATTGTTCAATCACCAAGATTCACCAATAATCAATTGTTTGAATGAAGGTATATTTAAGTGTTGTGCATGTACAAGATGTACAATACAACAAACAACAGCAAGGTGAAAAGTTGGCAGACAAAGAAACAAAGCCTCCGATACGAGTCAAAATGAAGATAGGGGAGGTAGAATTCGAAATCGAATGCCAAGAAGACCAACTGCAATCCACAGTGGATAAGATACTCACAACCGTAACGGAGAAACTCAAACAGACTCCACTGATAGCGGAAAGGTTTTCCCCGCCGCCGAGAGCAGAGACCTGCAAAGGCATAATACAGAAGCTGTGGGAAGAAGGCTGGTTCTCCGCAGCAAAGGGTCTCAGCGAAGTCCACGTTGAACTGGCAAGGCGCGGGTTTCATTACGACCGCACTGCCGTTGCACACGCTCTCATAGACCTAGTCAAAGATGGAATATTGACAAGAGAGGGAAAGCCTCGCAGGTACCAATACGCCCAGAAAAGGCCTCCACCGTGACTTCTTTAAACAATGAAGCGTTTCAGTGTTACGCGTCATGACTTCAGATTTCTTGCTCAGAGGCTGAGCGTGAGGTCTGATTAGAATCTACATGCCGCACGCGCTAGGATATTATGCAATTTAAGCAAGAAAGTGAATCTTGAACTGAGATAAATTGGAAGAGTCAGTATTCAACCGTTGATTCTCATCTTGATTTTCGGGATGACGTCCTTTTGCATTTGCACCAGGCCGAAGGCTGTTATCCTGTAGTCCTCGCCGCCTGTTTTCATTGCTATTTGATTCTTGACCAATTCCCCAAGGCGTGTGCTCGTTATCTTCGCATCCTTTCCTAGCCTGCTGTGAAGTTCCTCCTTTGTCACGGAGCTAGTTTCGGCCTTGCCAAGATGATGGGCGAGGTGGCCTGCGAGCAGCATCAGACTGAGCGTCTCGTTGTCAGTCAGCTTTCCCCTGGGAACGAGCAGGCATGGGCCATTCTCCGAGAGCCCTATGATGCCTTCTGAGTCTCTTGCCAGCTTCTGCAGGTCAACGTTCAACGACAGCCGCCGTGCGGTTTCGAAAGAAGGTAAGAAATCGCTAAAGAATCTGTTCAAACCCAGCCAGACTGATTCGACGCTTCCAGAAAACGTCTTCTCAACACCCTTGAAGCTAACGCTCACGGTCAAGTCTTTCTCGTTCTCTACATGTTTCTCAGCTTTTCTGCCTACAGCTGTGGCGTGTTCTTCGTCCGGCATTCGTTTCATCTCGCGGACAGTGTTTGGCGACGATGCTTAAAAAACATTGTCGAGCGCATTTGCAAACCGGCCAAAATATGTAAAAAGATGCTGCGAAGTCTATCTGGAGTTCTTATTGGTTGATTTTCCCTCTGAGTTTGGTTAGAACGTTGTCTTCTACCCATCTCTCGCCCTGCATGGTGAGTTTGAATTCAGGTTTGTTCGGGTCTGGTTTGAACACTTGACCTCTTTTGGTCATCTCGTTCAACCGTGCAGGGACCATGCATTTTATTCCACTTGATTCCAAAAGTTTGGTTATGTGGGCGGCTGTGCTCTTTCTTTCCTCTGAGGCGTACATCGTTAGGCCTATAGCTTCGTAGTGAGTTAGGTCTTCACGTGCTATTAATACTGGTCCTTCCGTCGTAGACTCCACTATCCCCTTGAGTTGAACGCCCGAAGGAAACATCCTGTTTTGGACAAGGCCTCCAACTTTTTCCACGAAACCCTCTGGGAAAGTTTCAAGAATCTTGAGGACTTCCTGCGGGCTATCTGCTTCAACCATGATTTCGCCGAAGAACGCTTTAACTCGCACTTCAACTCTGTTCATCTGCACTGCTCCTCATGCGGAATGCTTCCTTCTCAGCCAGAATGTAGACGTACCCGGCGTCAGTGTTCCAGCGCCTTACCTTTTCACGTTTTCCGAGGTCGAGTAGGACTGCCGCGAGCGTCCGCGCAGCGTAATCAAGCCCGTTAGCCTTCATGGCGTTCCTCAGTTCTTCGAGCGTATGGGGTCGCCACTTTCCCCACTCCGTCTCCAAAAGGCTTAGGACAGTATCATCCATGGATTCCGAGCCAGTAATTTTCGGATACTTCTCGGAGGCGTTCTTTTCTTCCTTTAGTGTTTCTGCCTTGACAGTTAGCGTAGCGAACTTCTTAGGCCTTGCCATATCAAAAGCTTCACCTACATTGTGAAGCAAGCCGGGCAAACCACTGATAGTCTCTAAGACATCGCTACGAGTTCCTGATTCTCAACTTCGTAATCGGCGATCTTTACGCGGAAAACAAAGTTCGCTCCCGCCCTTCTCCCCTTCTTCACGTTCAAATCCATCCTAATGAGTAAAAGCAGCTGATTGCTTTTAGCATTTACGTTTTCGGTATGCTTTTCGATATATATCGAATTTGGGAATAGCGTCTTAAATATACAGATACACGATATATTAATTCACGCAACCCTTTGAAGAACAGGGGACAAAGAAATGGCCAAAAAAGGATTTTATGTTTGGCTCTTCAGCTCGCTAACATTCGTATCAATGGCACACATGACTGATGCAATATCCGCCTTGTTCCTTAACAGTCAACCGCACCTGCTCCAATCCTACCCTTACATCGGCGAAAAACTCCAAACATTGCCTCCATCGACTTACCTTGTGGTGACCGCCCTTTCGACCCTAGCCTTCTGGGGAATAACCTGCGCGATAGCCTTCGACAACCCGGTTGAACAGTTCTTAAAAAGGACACTGTCCGACGCGAAAAGGCAAAGCACTGTCGAGGCGCAGACCGTGTCAGAAAAAAGCGACGTTCTCGACGCGATGTACGAGACAATCGAGGCAAGCAACCAGACTTTAGCGCAGGTTGTCGATATCGTCTACAACGTCAGAACAGAAGTCAAGGGCATTCAGCCTCTGACCCTCACTGTCGAGAACATCAAAGCAGAGTTAGGCAACCTTAAAAAAGAAGTTAGGAGAATCGAAGAAAAAGGGAAACTTCCCCTCCTATGCGCCACGTGTGGAAAGCCCTTATCACCAGAATTCAGGCTCTGTCCCTTCTGCGGCGAAAACATAAAGCTGCCGAAAGAGGTGGCGGCTGCCAGGCTTTACAGGTGAGACTCTCAACCGTTACATGCACTCAAGCCTGCTTTGCTTCTCGTATTCATTTCCTGACTTGCTCTAGCTTTTTCTTGAGAACTTCGCTTACCAGCGCCGCGTTGGCTTTTCCTCGGACTTCTTTCATGACAATGCCTACGAGTGCCCCGAATGCGTTTGGTCCACGCTGATCAATAAGACCCTTGTTGCGTTCTATTATCGTGCTGATGATTCTGTCGAGCTCCTCGTTTGAAAGCATCTTCAAGCCGATTCCTTTGCTCGCATCCTCGACTGTGCTGCCTTCGTGCTGTGAGAGCCATGTAATGATTTCTGGGACGACTTCTTTAGTCATTCTTCCCGAGCCTACAGCATTGAAGACTTCTTTTATGTGACTGTCAAAAACCTTTTCAACGTGAATGCCATCGCGTTTGAGTGCCTTTATCGTTTCAGTCAAGAAGGCGGCGATAGTTGTCGGTGAGACTTTGCTTTCTTTTGCAATAGTCTCGAAGAGTTCTGCGTAATCAGAGTCGAGGATTTGTTTGGCCAGCTTCTGGTTCAGGCCGTAGGTTTTTGTCAGTCGTTCAAGTTTCTGTTCAGGAGGCTCTGGCAGTCTAAGCTTGACCTTGTCTACGTAGTCTTTGGTTATTTGGATGGGCGGAATGTCCGTTTCAGGATACATTCTTGCAGCTCCAGGACGAGGTCTCATGTACCTAGTTGTTCCGTCAGCGTTCGGGGCGCGGGTTTCTGCTGGTACACCCTTTAAAGCTGCTCTGGCCCTTTCTACAACTGCCTTTAGGGCGTCTCTGCAGCTTTCAGGCTTATCGGCCACAAAAACCACGGCGTCCTCTTCTCCTGCTTTAACAACTTTTCTAAGTTCTTCGACTTCTTCCGCCGTGATGCCGTACGCGGGCATTTCATCGGTATGAAATATGCCTCCGACTCTTCCCCAGAACCTTGCTCTGTCAGCCATTTCTGTCCCGAGGCGAAATCCTGGCATCAGTTCTCTCTTCAAGAAGCCCTTGAACCTTCGCAATATCACGGCTAGAACTTGCTTGTTTCCGTCCAGAGCATTTCTGATGACCTTGCACTTTGTCTGTTTAAACAGCTGGCTGACATCGAAGAACTCTTCGGTTATGTCTTCTTGTTTCAACCCTTTGTTCTTCAGTTCTTTAGTTATTTCCAAGAGGTTAAGTTGGCGCTGCACTTCGTATTCCACGACGAGGGGGACAAGTTCAAGCTCTTGAAGACCCTTAATCTCCATGAGAGCGCCATTTGGGATAGAGATGTTTATGTCTTGTCGGATAGTGCCTAAACCGCGCCTCACTTTTCCTGTTGCCCTGAGCACTCTTCCGATTGCAAAAGCGACTTCTTCTGCTTCTTTGGGTGATTTTATGGCTGGCCCTGTTGCGACCTCTATGAGAGGTATGCCAAGCCTGTCAATGCGATAGCGGATTATGTCGCCTTCTTCCTCGCCTGTTTTTCGTGCGGCATCCTCTTCCAGACCAGCATGTTGGATTGGGATTAGTTTCTCTCCGACCTTTATCTCGCCGTTCAAGGCGATAACGCATGTTCTTTGGAAGCCCGTTGTGTTCGAACCGTCTATGACTGTCTTGCGCATCACGTGAACCTCGTCAACCGGCTTAGCGTTCATCATCAAAGCCACAGTGAGAACCGTTTCGACGGCTTCAGGATTGAGGGGATGGGGGGGTTCCTCGTCCATTTCGACGAGGCATGAGGTTGCCCTATTAGCCTCGTAGCGGATCTTGATGCCTTTTTGGAACTCGAAATAGGCGGCAGGATCCACTTGACCGAGCTCGCTTTGGGTGGGTCTGAGCCCTCTCAAGAAGGTTATCTCTGGTTCTTCCTTGAAGAGTTCAGGCTTGCATTCACAGAATAGTTTTGCACTAGTGTCTAGTTGCTGGTGAATTTCCAAGCCAACTTTCAGCCCCACGTTCTCATAGTTTATGTCCAACTCATTTCTCCTCCTTCTATGTTGCGCATCTTCATTCTGGAAGTGTCCGCGGCGAGATTTCTCCGGCGACGTTTGTCTTAAGGAGTTTCTTTGCTTCTTCAGCATCCTCGGTCTGTCCTAGAACCCACATGAGTTTGACAAGCGCTGTTTCGGGGAGCATGTCCTCCAGTGAGATGACACCCCGTGCCAGCAGGTCGCGTCCAGCGTCGTAAACGTTCATGTTTGTCCGTCCCCAGAGACACTGGGAAGCCATGGCCACCACAACGCCTTCCTTAACAGCCCTATGCACTGCCTCAAAACTTTTCCCGCTGACATGACCTAATCCTGTTCCTTCAAGAATTATCCCTTTGTAGCCTTGACATGTACACCAATCCAATATTGCGGGGTTCATGCCGGGATAGAATTTGAGGAGTGCTACTTTGTCGCTGAATTCACATTTCAATGTAACCTTGTTTGAGGCATCACGTTTCTTGTAGTCCTGTGTCAGCATGGTGATTTCGCGATTTTTCATTCGGGCAATGGGCGTTGCGTTTATGGTTTTGAAGGCATCTCTTCTGCTCGTATGACATTTGCGCACCTTTGTTCCTTTGTGAAATATTATGGAGTCATCTGAGGTCGTCTCATGCATGGCCACGGTGACTTCTGCGAAAGGTGCCTTTGCTGCTGTCCATACGGCGCCTATGAGGTTTGTTGCAGCGTCTGAGCTTGGCCTGTCTGCCGAACGTTGTGAACCCACTATTACAACGGGAAAAGGAAGGTTCTGCAATGCGAAGCTGAGGGCTGCTGCTGTATAGCCCATTGTGTCTGTTCCATGAGCTATGACAACGCCGTGTACCTGTTTGGATGCTTGGTCTGCTATTGCTCTGGCGAGTTCTGTCCAGTTTTGTGCAGTTATGTTTTCGCTGAAGATACTGAAGAGTATCTTGGTGTCTATCTGTGCCATGTCTGCTAGTTCGGGTACGACGCTGTAGAGGTCACTTGCCGTCAGAGCCGGTCGCACGCCGCCGGTTCTGTAGTCCACTCGACTAGCTATGGTTCCGCCTGTGCTGATTATGGTCACTCTTGGGAGTTGCTGGTTCTGTTCAGGTTTCGGCGGAGCCGCAAACGCCGGTTTAGTTCCTTTCCCCATCTTCTCGATGGTCGTGTCTGATGTTACTTCTATTCCGATGTTGTAGCCATTCTTGAGCTTCAATACTATGTGGGTTTCATCGCTGTATTCGGAGCGTGGGATCAGTAGTCCCTCATAGACTTGACCGTGTTTTTCTACGCGTAGCATGTCGCCCACTTCAGCGCCTGTTTTCTTCACAGCGTCCAATGCCTTTCCCTTGTATCCTGAAAATTCAGTGGTGTTCATTTTTGGTTCTCCAAGGTTTTTGACATGTACACTCCGTCGTGTTCATATCCGAGACGCATGTAGTACTGTTTTGTTCCTAGTGCACTTATAACCAGAATCTTTCTTAAATCATAGTCCTCTCGAGCTATGGTTTCTGCATTCGATAGCAGGATTTTTCCGAAGCCTTTGTGCTGCCACGCCCTCTCAAAGTGTTCTCCGACTGGAACCAACGAGCCGTAAACGTGTAGTTCCCGCACTATGGCACAGGGCTTCTGCTTGATTTCTCTTCTGTGAACCTTCTCCGAAGGAATTCTTAGCCTGAGGTAGCCTATCAAAACATCCTTATCCACATCTTCGGCCGAAATGAAGATTTCCTCACCTTCAGAGGCGTCATATCGAGTTGTCAAGATGTCTATGTTCTGCGGGTCCACTTTCATGCTCTCGGAGGTCCGGTGGCCCACTTCCCTGCAACGAATGCAGTTGCACTTCATCCCTTTCTCTGCCATTTTTCGCTGCACTAGTTGCCTAAGGTTGCTCTTGTTCACCCCAGCTACAATCAGAGGCGATGGAATATCGCGTTGGACTCGCATTATACGCATCCATCTTGGAACAATCTTCTTGATAGCTACGATGAGTTCAACTGCTTCATCAGTGGTGTATGGCTTGAATGTTTTCTTGACAAACCATTCGTAGGCTTTTGTACCTTTCAAAACCAAACAAGGATAAATCTTCATCATGTCTGGTTTGAAGTTGGGATCATTGAAGATTTTGCTGAAAGCCTCTAAATCTTTTTCTGGGTCTGACGTGGGGAGACCGGGCATCATATGGTAAACTATCTTCAGTCCCGCATCTTTCATTATTCGTGTGGCTTCCACGACGTCTTTTACCGAGTGTGTTCTTCCGACCAGACGGTAAATCTCGTCATTGGGGTTTTGAACGCCCATCTCAACGCGGGTAACGCCCATATCCAACATCTGGTCTACGTGGGCTTCTTTGGCACAGTCGGGTCTTGTTTCCACGGTTATCCCGACGTTGCGAATTCTGCTCTTTTCCGCGTTCTTCTTTGCTTCTACCAGACTGACCGATGCTTTTCCTGCCATGGCGTCTAAGCAACGTTGTACGAACCAAGCTTGATAGTCCGCCGGCGTCGCGGGGAAGGTTCCGCCCATTATGATGAGTTCCACTTTGTCAACGCTGTGCCCGATGGCTTGTAATTGTTCGATGCGAGATTTGACTTGCATGAATGGGTCAAACTGATTTTGTAGTCCGCGCATGGCTGCAGGTTCGAAGCCCGTGTAGCTTTGCGGGACACCCATAGCTGGCCCTCCCGGGCAGTAAGCGCAGGGTTCAATCTGTGGACAAGGATAGGGCTTCGTCATCGCCGCTATCACTGCTACACCTGAAATTGTTCTTGTAGTCTTTCTTCTCAAGAACGCCAGCAGTTTCTGTTTCTCATTGGTTCTTAACAGTTGTATTAATTCTGAATTAGAAGGAACCCTCTGCAAGCGATATTTGGTGGACACTTGCTTTTTGAGAAAGCTCAAATCGCGGCTGCTAATTGAAGGATTAGTCATTAGAGTCTCTATGATTTCCCTCACTGCTTTTTCTGAATTCACGCTGAAGCAACCACATAAAACTGCGTGAATCGCATAAATAAACTCCCCCAAGACATGATAGAGATTCCGCTGATCTGCGTCAACTTGGGAGAGAAAGTTACACGTAAAATTCGTGTTGTGTACAATATTTATTATCTTGAGGCTTGGGCCACTCTTTCGATTTCGTGACGTTTAGCGACTGCGAAGCTCTTCATGTCATTGTTGCCGGCCAGTATTAGTTCTTCGGCAACACATTCCACTATTGAGCGTGGGTTATTTACTGCCGCTTGCCTTGCTCCGTCAGCAAGGTGTCGCAAAGCCAAATCGACTCTTCTTTGAGGTGCAACGTCGACTGAAAGGTGATAGACAATCCCACCCATGCTTATTCGCGTTGTGTCTTCGCATGGGGCTGAATTCTCGACGGCCTTGACTAGAACTTCGATCGGATTCTTTCCGGTGCGAAGGTTAACTATCTCAAACGCGTGCCTCACGATATTCATGACCTTGGCTTTTTTTCCCGCGTTCTTTCCAGGGCGCATGAGATTGTTTGCAAGTCTTTCGACCACGCTTATGCTTGCTTTGCGGAAACGCTTGTGTTCATGTCTTCCCATGCTGTGGGGTATAACAACAGGTCTCAATGAAACGTATCTTTGCAAGCCTAAGTCTTTGACTGCGATGCTCTTGAAACTCCATTTCTCAAAAAGCTTTACTTCTTGTTCCTGTTTCTGTTCCTGCTTCTGACTCAAGGCTCTCACCGGGCTGGCTTCTGCTTTCTTCCGTACACAAGTTCATTCAAAGATACGCCGTTTACTGTTATGACCTTCCATCGTACTCCCGGAATGTCGCCCATGCTTCTTCCACGAGAACCGCCTATTCCTTCAACCAAGACTTCGTCGTGTTCGTCCACGACATTCAAGGCACCGTCTCCCGGCAAGAAGGCGGTTATAAGCCTGCCGTTCTTGATGAGCTGTGTTCTGACACACTTTCTTATTGCACTGTTCGGCTGTTTGCTTTCGACGCCGACTTTCTCAAGAACTATGCCGCGTCCCATGGGAGCCCCCTGAAGCGGATCTGCCTTGATATCAAGTCTCAGGATTCTGCGGTTATAGTACATGCTGCTCCAGCGGAACCTTTGCCGCTTCTCAACGAGCGCTCTCGCAGCGAATTCGCCTCTTGGTGACTTGGAACCCATGGAAAGTTATCCTCTCGCTACGTCTAATCACCATTCTAATATTTAAACTGAGCTACGAACATCGAAGCTGCGAGATCCGCACAACCCGACTTTTCTTTTTTGCGGTGTTGACAACGTGAATCGACTTATAATGCAGTATGACTTCCGCCCATTTCTCAAACGCGCTTCATTCAACCAACAAAGAGTATGTAGCTGCACTATGATGAAGACATCGCCCCGTGTTGGCCCATCCTGAGTCTGTAACTTTGCTGAAAAACTCTGTAGTGCCTTGCATGCCTGTGAATCATAGTTGAGCACTACATTTCAAAGTTCTTGCAAACGAGTTTCATGATATGGTTGAGCTCCTAATTTGTAGATTCTATTTCGTCGCATCTCGCTCTGATTCGCACGGCACCTGTGACTCCTTGCTAAACAACGACGTGGCTTCAGTTGAGCTTTTAGAAGGCACGCATATGAATGTAACCATAAATTGGTCTATGTGCCAATTGTTTGGTTTTTTCCCGAAACGATAATAGGAGGTTCATGTTGATTATAGCAACTAGCGTAGCGTGGGGTTTGTGGCATGGACAAAACTGATAGTTGGACAAAATACGTTGCAGAGCTGATCGGCACTTTGATTCTGGTCTTCGTAGGGTGCGGAGCCACAGTAGTGACCGGCTCCTATACTGCAATACAGTCTTCATTGGCGTTTGGTCTATGCGTCATTGCTTTGATGTATAGCATAGGAGGCATTTCTGGGTGCCACATAAACCCGGCAGTTTCCATTTCAGTTATGGCCAGTGGCAAGATGAAACCTAAGGAGATGATCTTTTACGTATTAATGCAGTGTTTGGGCGCAATAATTGGAGCTGCCTTGCTCTACGGCGCGTTGATTGGCCACCCAAGTTATAGTCTCCTCACCAACGGGTTGGGTCAGAACGGATATGGTGGTTCTTTCAGCAGTTTCCCAATCTGGTCCACTTTTATACTTGAGGCCGTCCTGACCTTTATTTTCGTGCTAGTCTTCCTTGGCTCCACAAGCGAAAAGGCACCCAAAGGCTTTGGGGGAATTGCCGTAGGCTTCGGCTTCGCCATGGTTTACATGATGAGTATGCCCCTAGACGGCGCATCAATTAATCCTGCAAGAAGTTTAGGCCCCGCAGTTATGCTCGCTGTATCTGGAGGAGGACTTGACGCTTTGAGCCAATTATGGCTCTTCTTAGTGGCGCCCATTATCGGAGGACTAGCGGCCGCAGCTGCTTGGTCGTTTCTTGGAAGAACATCATCTGCCCCGAATGATGAGCCAACATGAAAACCGCAACGACCGGAATAATGGCGGACAAACTGGGCAAGCAGCGTCAGATGTTCTTGCAAGAAGCCGGCGGACGCGCTATTAGGGTTTAGTCAACGTAAGAGAGAGATTTGAGAAAAATATGTTGGTGCGCTACATACTATTGCGTATTGTGAGCAAGGTTCTGCGCAAATTCCAGTGTTAGAGTTTTTGGCTTGTGGAGTGTCAAAGGTTTTAAATGGACAACAATATTCACAAAGCGTGGAAGGTGAGCAAGTTGCTGTACAGGGATTTTGTTGATCTGAAGTATGAACCAAAGGAAACAGATGTTATTTGCGTTTTTCACGTGGAACCTGCTGGTACGGATATCCAAGAAGCGGCAGGAGGTGTTGCTGCTGAGAGTTCGGTGGGGACTTGGACTGAGGTTTCAACGGTGAAACCTTACGTTTTCAGACTGGCGGCTCACGTTTTCAGCATAGAGGGCAATGCTGTTCGCATAGCCTACCCCTCACAGCTCTTCGAATCTGGAAGCATGCCTAATATCCTGAGCAGCGTAGCGGGAAACGTCTTCGGGTTGCGCGCCTTGAAAAATCTAAGACTGAACGACATCATTTTTCCGCGAAAACTCGTCCGAAGCTTCTTAGGGCCGAAGTACGGTGTCAAGGGGATACACAAGCTTATGAGAATTGACGACCGTCCCTTAGTGGGAACGATAATCAAACCTAAGCTCGGCCTCAAAGTAGTGGATCACGCGAAAGTCGCCTACGACGCTTGGGTTGGAGGATGCGACATGGTAAAAGACGACGAGAATCTCGGCAGTCAAACGTTCAACCCGTTTGAGGACCGGCTCGTGAAGACCCTGGAAAAGCGAGACCGAGCTGAGGAAGAAACAGGAGAGAAGAAGGTTTACATGGTTAACATAACAGCGGAAACGAATGAAATGTTAAGAAGAGCTACAGCCGTTGCGAACCAAGGGGGAGAGTACGTGATGATTGACATTCTTACATGTGGTTTCGCCGCGCTCCAGACCTTCCGCCAACACAATTTTGACCTCCTAATTCATGCTCACAGGGCTGGCCACGCCGCATTTACGAAAGATCCTAAACATGGAATCACCATGCGAGTGGTAGCGAAGATCGCTAGAATTTTGGGCGTAGATCAGCTCCATGTCGGGACTGTTGTAGGAAAAATGTTTGAATCTGCCGAGGATGTTGCGGAAAACCGTGATGCGTTGACAATGGAGATGGGCGGTTTGAAACAAGTGTTGCCTGTTGCTTCTGGAGGACTCCATCCCGGTTTGGTGCCTGAGTTGGTCAAGTTCTTCGGAAAGGATTTTGTGATACAGGCGGGTGGGGGTATCCATGGGCACCCTGGCGGAACAGTGGCAGGAGCCAGAGCTATGCGGCAAGCTGTCGATGCGACAATGCAAGGCGTGCCATTGCACGCGTACGCTAAGGGGCACAAGGAGTTGAAAGCAGCTCTGGAAACGTGGAGACAAGGGCGTTAGTGTTTCTTCACGTGAAAACCCATTGATATTTCCTGTGCATTACCTCTGTTATGGAATGCGGCGATATTATTCCCTCTTCACAGATTATTCCATGTATGAAATCCCTTCTTGTAACGTCAAATGCGGGATTTCGAATGATTATCTTCTTCGGCGCGTCTTCCCAGATTTCTTTTGGGTTTCTCTCTTCTATTTTCTCATAGTCTCCGTACATCGTCGCCGGATCAAACTTGAGAAGTTCTGAGACAACGTAGAAAGGAGTGCGCGCCTCTTGAGCGGCAAGCGCAACTACACTCGTTCCAATCTTGTTTATCACGTTTCCCTCAGATGTTATAGCATCGGCTCCCACGATAACCATGTCAACCTGGTTCATGAAGAACCTTGTGGCTGAATCAACTATGAATGTGGTCTTGACACCTAGGTCCAACATTTCGCGTGCAGTGATCTTTCCCTGAAAAACAGGCCTAGTTTCAGTGCATATGACTTCAAAAGATTTCCCCTCTTGCTTGACTTTCTTCAAAAGATGAGTTACCGTGGAAGAGTGGCAGTGAGTGAGAATTGTTGAATTGTTTCTGATTCTTTTTGCTCCTATTTCAGCTATTCGCTCCTTCGAATCTTCAAGGTCCTTCAAGAACTGATGAGACGCTGTCGAGACCGTCTGGGTCAGTTTCGTGATGTTCTTGTCAGTGCAGCTTTCAACCTGACTTATGATTAGTCGAACAGCGTTTCTCATAAGAGGTTCAGTTTCTCTTGAAGCAAAGAGGGTTTCCTTTGCCTTTGCAAGTTCCTCCAGAAATGCCTTTTTGGTCCAAGCCTTATCTTGGTTTGCTAATTCCTCCAACGCTGTTATTGCCGCTATCGCAACGTTCCTCGCACCTTGGACCTCGAGTCTTCGTATTTTTTCAGCCGCAATTCGTACGGGGTCTTGCAATGTGTTCACCTGTGCAAACTTCAATCTTACCTGCCAATTGCACTATAAACTTTCGGTAGCTCCTACTTCCAGTTGCTGCGTTGCCATTAACCAGACTCATGAACAGAAAAACATAACTCCGCTAGGCAAACTAGTAGAAAGCGATAGGGTGAATGCGTTTGAGAATAGGGTTTTTTGTTTGGGAGTATCCGCCAGCGCTTGTCGGTGGTTTAGGTACATACGCTCAATACATAACACGCGAGTACGTCCAGTTGGGAAATGATGTGTCGGTCTTTACTCTTAATCCAGGGGACCTAAAGACGACTGAGCTCCTTGAAGGGGTTGATGTGCATCGTCCACTTATCGCTGATGCAAGCAACGTTTTTCCAATATTTGTGATTGATGATTTGAAAAGATGGGGAAAAAACATCCGCTTTTTCAACGATATTTTCATGTATAACATTCTGAGCTCGACGAAGTTCATTAACGACCTAATAAGGAAAAAAGGAGAGCATTTCGACATCGTGTGTGTGCACGACTGGCTGAGCTGCATTTCAGGGTTGATAGCGAAAAATGAAACAAAAATGCCTGTTGCATTTCATGTCCACAGCACAGAGTGGGGTAGAAGTGGGGGACATGGGTCTGAGGTTGTGTCTCATCTTGAGGAAGCAGCAGCCCAAACAGCGGACCGAATAATAACCGTCAGCAACGCAATGCAGGACGACTTAACCAAACATGGGTGGCCTCAATCAAAAATAAGCGTGGTGTGGAACGGCGTAGATCCGAAGCAGTATGACCCGGAAAACACTGTTGAGGAGGATGTGATGGAACTGAGAGAAAGGTACCGAATCCCACCCGGCTGGAATATGATTCTCTTTCTAGGAAGACTGGCTTGGGTGAAAAGTGTCAAGAACTTGGTTCAAGCGATGCCTACGGTCTTGGAGGAATTCCCAAAGACGAAATTGGTGATACTGGGCAAAGGCGAAGAACAGAGTGACATTATCGAAACGTCGAACAGACTTGGTATTACGGATAATGTGGCCTATCGGTTTGATTTTGTTCCTGAGGATGAGAGGATACTGCATTATGCTGCGTCGGATGTCTGCGTCTTCCCTTCAGTTTACGAGCCTTTCGGCATAGTAAGCCTGGAAGCCATGTCTATGGCCAAACCAGTTGTTGTCGGAGCACGAGGAGTAGTCGGTTTCCGAGAACAAGTTGCTGGTTCAGGTCCAGGTCAAAACGGAATTCACATAAACGGTGAAGACCCTGCAGACATAGCATGGGGAATAAAAGAAGTGCTCAGAGACCCCGAGAGAGCAAAAGAATGGGGCAGGAACGGCCGAAAAAGAGTTTTGGATTATTTCACATGGAAAAAAGTGGCAGAGCAGACGCTAGAAGTGTACAAGAAACTTGTTCAGTAAGCATGAAAGGCCAGCATAAATCGTTGTGTTGCTGAAAGCTTCTTGATGCGGGTCTGACCTGATGGCAATCTGTCAGAAGTCTTACCTGCACCGAGTTTGCTTCTTTTAAAGATGACGTGCGCACAGGCAGAATTGAAAAATGTTTTCCGGAATTTTAGAGGTGAAGAATCAGTCCTCATTGTTTTCAATGAAGCTAGTGAGCCGCATTTGGTTTTCTTGCCCTTTGACAAAGCTTGAGACTTTGACGCCCACCCTTCGTGCCTTCGACTCTTCTTCGCTGAAGAATCGTTCGAAGAGTTCTTTGACCACTCCTTTCATGGTTTCCAAGCTGTCCGTTGGGCTCTGAAGTGTTTCCGATCTTGTGTGAGCACCCATGGCAGTGGTGATAACGACTATTCCAATAGTCTTGAAGGTCATCCTGGCTGTGACGACTGCAGCGTGGATTTCCTTGCATAGTTCGTTGGTTTTCTCAAGTATGAAGTCGAGTTCTCGGGAGTCTTGTTTCAGGGTTGCTATTCTACTGATTGACGTGGCTTCGCCTCTTTCTTCAACATCCTCCTCGTCTATTCCGAGCGAAGCATTGTGCAGGTATGTGGCTGAGGTCCTTCCGAAGATGGTGATTAGCTTTTGCATGTCGTAACGTGAGAGGTCGAATACAGTGTTAATCCCCAACGCCTGCATTCTTTCTTTGGTTTTTGTCCCGACGCCGATCAGTCGGCTCACAGGGAGCGGTGCCAAAAAGACCGTGATGTTCTCAGGTGTGACCACTGTCAGACCATCGGGTTTATTCGTGTCAGCAGCGATTTTCGCGACAAGTTTGTTGGGTCCTACACCGATTGAACACGTGAGTTTTTGTTGCCGCAGTATTTCATTCTTCACGCTTTCGGCCAGTTTGCGGCCCTCTTCAAAACTCCCATTTGTTCTTTTGGTCACTTCGAGATATGCCTCGTCTATTCCAACTTGCTGAAAACGGTCTGCATAACCTTTCAGAATTTCCATGACTTTGCCGGAGACTTCCTCATACAAGGCGTAATCCACCGGCAAGAAAACCGCGTTTGTGCCCTCCAGCTTCTTCTTGGCCGCGAAAATGGGTATTCCTGATCTTACGCTATATGCTCTCGCAACGTAGTTTGCAGTGCTTACTGCCCCGCTGTCCTCAGTTCGTCCCGAATAAACACAGACCACGACAGGTCTATTCTTTATAGACGGGTTTCTTAACTCTTCGCACTGAGCAAAGAAATAGTCCAAGTCTACGAGCATGATTACCCTTGGTACCAAATACCGCTTACCAATAGTTGAAGCCCCACATGAACATTTACGTCTTCTGCCTCAAGCAAATACAAAAATCATTCACTGCTTTCCAGAATGTTGGGTTTCAATGCGCAATTGCAGCAAGCCTGACCCATAGAACCATTTGCTAATTGGTGGAAGATACCTGGGCAATTTCTTCGATGAGCCATATTACGAGAAAATCAGTCTGCGACATCTTCTCCACCGTCCGTGATGTCTTCTAGTATGTCGGCTTCTATGGCTGAACTGCGGTGTTCTTGTTCCTCGTTTTCGATTTCTTCCAACGCCATTTTCATAAGCCTCTTCATTTTGCGTTCTTCCATCCTTTTTAGGATATCTTCGCGGCTCAAGTATCGCGATTGTGAGTTCGTGCCTGAAACGCCGTCAAACCATTCGCCCCCCAAATCCATTTTTCGTTCTGCAAGCATTACTCGGGTATCAGCGTTCTCCCGGCTGGTCTTATCGTGATAATCGTCAACGTTCTTCAAGCCGATGTGCATTCCACGCGTGTCATAAATTTCAATCGTGTGGAGGCTCTTCTTCGGGTGTATTATGTGGTACGAGGTTTCGAAACCGCATTCTGGACAGTAGAAACGGATATTGTCAAATTTCTTGTCGTGCCTGAGTCTGAAGTTTTTTTGGCCGCATCTTGGGCAACCCGACTGTGCTCTCTGGGCTAATGCAGGGTTGTTGACACTGACCCATCTGAGATATTGAGCTTCATGCGAGATGTCGTCCTCAATGTTCTGGAATTCAATCCAGGTATGTTTTCGGCTTCTACCTCTTTTACGTATCGTCACAGGCGGTCACCACATGTAGAGCCCAATTCCTTTCGTGCATCGTGTTGTCTACTTCAATTTCAACATCGGTTGATCAAGGATATAAAGTGTTTTTTGAGTTCACGTCGAGTGCCACCTTCCTTCGTTAATGAACCTCAACGGTCAGGCATGTTTGCAGGTGGAATGCACGGATAAGCTTATGGTTCAGTGGTTTGTTACTTGCAGCGTTAGTCTCTCTCCATTGCGATTGTAAACTGCAACGTTCTTTTCATCTATGAATGGGAACCCGACGATCATGAGTATAGGCCCAAAGAAGTGGTTCATGTCCGGGGGGGAGGGCGTGATGTTTCCGGATGGATGAGAGTGCGCTGTTCCGACAATTGAGAAATCCATAGGCAACATGTGAAGCGGAAGGTGGGCAAATCCCTGTCCATACCTTGCAAGAGGAGGGACAAGGAATCTGTAACTATGATCAATTCCTTCTTTCTCTCGCCTCTGAGAAGCAAGAGGGTTTCTCTGGGGTAGAGATGTTTGGCACCTTCAAAAATCGCTTGCAACATGTCTGCATTGATTGAAATCTGGGTATACTTTGACACAGAGTCTCCAAGGGTTTTCGGGCTTAAGTGCCTTTCCAGCCTACATCTAAAATGGGCAGATGGTTCCCATGCAAGCCTAAAAGATTTTTCTTCTTTTTTCGCGCTTAGCCTTGTTCTTCAGCTCTTGGAAAATAGCTCCGAATATCGAGTTGGAAGCAGGGTTGTTCTTGTGATTTCCGAGCATCTCGAGGCGATCTTGCCGATCGAAAGGCTCGCCGTCCATTCGTTCGCAGTATTTTCTCAACTCGCCATCAAATTGAGTTAAGTCTCTCTGGGGCGATGTTTTTTCCTTCAGTCTATTCTGCGTGCCTAAACCTCCACAGTCTCAGTTTTTTCGACTCATCCATGTCCACAATGCACCTAATGTCAGAGTAGTGGCTAGCGTAAGCCAGAAGAACATGAGCATCGCATGCGTAGAGTCTTGGAACATCTGCTCAAACATTGCGCGTCGAATATGACTCTCTTTATTGAGGCTTAAAAGCCAGACTTCAGCCATTAGAATGATGGCGTCTGAGCAACATGTCTGTTAGCGAAATATGTTTGCAAGTGCGCGCGTTTGTCATTAGTTTCCGCATGCTCGAACACGAATAATGTGCAAATCATTAAAGATTCACCGACACAACCAGTCAGTCTTGAAGCCCGAAGTGATCCTTTCCTCGCAGAAGATTGCCTATCATGATTCTCGGAAGCAAGTGCATAACGCTAGAGCATTGGCATAACCTAGGCCAGCAAATAAGGACTATCTATTTCAATGTAAACAGGAGAGCGTTCATGCCAAAAAACAATTAAAGATTGCCTTGTTTTTCTTTGTTGGGTGTTCTGGATATTGAACGCTTGGCGACTACTTGAACTCGAAACGCATGATGCATTCATGAACATGGCCATAGATGAAGCCATCTTAAAAGCTAGGGCTGAAGGTGGCATGACAGACACGCTAAGATTCTACTGTTGGAGAAGATCCTCTGTTTCAGTCGGGAGGTTTCAGAAGGTCGAGAATGAGGTGCACGTGCAGAAATGCGTGGAACAAGGCGTGGACTTGGTGAGGAGAATCACAGGAGGAGGCACGGTGTTCCACGATGCTGAAAACGAGATTACATACAGCGTAGTGGCAGCCAAGGAGAGACTGAAGGCAAATGACATGGCTGAGGTTTACGGAAGAATCTATTCTGGCCTAGCTGCTGCACTGAGCATTCTCGGTATCACCGCGGACTTCAACGAAGGCAACGGAAGGGTTTGCCCAAACCTGACAGTCAAAGGCAGGAAGATCTCCGGAAGCGCTCAGTGTCACAGGCATGGAGTCGTTTTGCAGCATGGAACGATACTTGCCAAAGTCAACCTGGAAAAAATGTTTACGTACTTGCGTGTGCCTTGGGCCGAGAGCTGCAGGGAGGTCGTAGATGTGGCTAGACACAAGCTCACATCATTGCAAGATGAACTTGGAAGAAATGTCTCAACAAAAGAAATAAGTTGTGCCTTGGTGAACGGCTTCCGGAAAGCTCTGGGGATAGAGCTTTTCAGTGGCAAGTTGACAACTTACGAGCAGGAGCTTGCAAAAAGACTTTGCAAACAAAAGTACATTGATGATTATTGGAATATTCGAGGCGAAAACGACGCCTCATCAAGCGAGCCTGTCTTTGTTGCGTGACACTATGAAGCATCCGATGCTTGTCTCAAGGTTGCCCATCCGTGGTTTTGCATGAAAAGGCTTATTTGAAATGTGAAGAGCTTACTATGTTCCAGAATGAACGGAAGCTCGGTGAGGGTGAGCAATGAGCCGCATTTCAGAATATGAGCATAGGAAGAAATTGAACAAGATACGGGAAGAGACCGACAAAAGGGTGAAGGAAGTCAGAGATCATTTTGTGAAAATCGATAGAGTGAAGACAGAGGCGTTGAAGAAGACTGAAGAGATAAGAGGTTCAGCTGAAAGAGACATGGTAAAACTGGAGGGAGAACTCAAGAGGTCAGACTTGGCTGAAGATGTGAAGAAAGCACTCGCCTCAGACATAGCTCTGCTGAGAAAAGAGATCGAAGACAGAACAGCTGAGCTGAGAGCACGACTCACAGCGATAGCTATACCCCCATGAGAAACAAGTCCTGAACCACAAGAACAATAAAATCTCCTAGAAGGTCTATTGTCCGCATCTGACTCCCAAGGACTTAGTGAGCCCCTTGAAATCTTGGTCGCTCATCCATTCCGTTTTGAGGTATTGGCAGATTCTTTTGTCCTTCATCCCAATCCTTCTTGCTTCTTCAACTGCATACTTGTAGGCTTCAATCTCAGTTGGCCTTTCCACGTAGGCATAGCGGCTGTCGAACAGCTCCTTCCCTTCCATGTACTGCTTCACGTGAACAAGCTCGTGGATAACATCAAGGTAAACATCGATTCTGTCTCCGTCATTCAAGTACCTAGAATTGACAAGAAGGTGCCCGTTCAACGGATTGACTCCCATGTAACCTGCCCAAGTAAACTCGACCCTAAGACTGCGAAGCACTTCCTCTGTCCTTTCGCCGAATATTCTTGTCACGGCTTCGACCTTTTCGAAGCCCTTGAAATACTCAGTGAAGGGGTACGTGGATCCTCTGAGTACTCTATCAAAATGCAATCTTCTGGCCAATCTCAGCAACCTAAAGAGCAGAACCTCACGCCAATTCACAGCCGCAGATCCTCGCGTTGTTTTGATGGGTCAGATTTCTCCTTCCCATGCAGCTTTCTTAACGTTTCTCGATTCTCCATTTGACGCCCTGAGGGGTGTCCTCTATGATCACGCCCATCGTCTTGAGTTGCTGCCTGATGTCGTCAGCGGTTTTCCAGTCCTTGGCATTTCTTGCTTCTTCTCTCCTCATGATTAGCCGCTCTGCCTCCTCCGGCAGTTTCTCTTCCTTCTTGACCTCACCGATAACGCCCAGAACCTCGTCGAACCTAAACATCAACTCATTGATTTCCTTTGCCCCCACTTTGCTGAGCATGCTCCTGTCAATGAGATTATTGATTTCTCTCACGAAATCGAATAAAGCAGCAAGAGCTACACTTATGTTCAGATCGTCGTCCATTGCCCCCTCAAACCCATCTCGCACCTTCTCGATAAGTACCTGAAGCTGTTCCTTGCTGCCTCCGCCATCGGCGTCCATGAGCCTGCGGACAAAGTTTGTAAGTCTATCAACCGTGCTTTTGGCGGCCTCCAAGCCTTCAAACGTGAAGTTTATCTGCTGCCTGTAATGCGTTACCATCAATAGATACCGAATTGCCTTAGGGTCGTAACCTTTTGCTGTCAAATCACGCACGGTGTAATAGTTTCCCAGACTCTTGGCCATTCTTCTGCCTTCAATGAGCAAATGCTCGTTGTGAAGCCAATAATTCACGAATTTCTTTCCCGTGGCTGCCTCACTTTGAGCAATCTCATTTTCATGATGGGGGAACATGTTGTCCACGCCGCCACAGTGAATGTCCAGTGTTTCGCCCAGATATTTCATTGACATTGCTGAGCACTCTATGTGCCATCCAGGTCTTCCTTTTCCGAACGGCGCCTCCCAGAATACATTACCATCTTCTTCGCTCCATGCCTTCCACAGGGCGAAGTCCTGCGCTTCATCCTTAGCGTACTCATCAACCTTAACCCTCGCGCCAGGTTTGAGGTTCTCAACTTTAATGTTCGCGAGTTTCCCATAGTCCTTGAACTTTGAAATATCGTAATATATCGAGCCATCCTCGCCTCTGTAGGCATAGCCTTTCTCCATCAGCTTCTTGATTAGAGTCACCATCTCTGGTACGTGGTCAGTGGCTTTTGGATAGTACTCAGCTTTTTCAATGTTCAATGTTTCAACATCTTCGAAGAAAGCCCTTGCGTAACGTTCTGTGTATTCCTTGAGGGGCACGCCGTGCTTCCCAGCACCCTTGATTGTCCTGTCGTCAACGTCCGTCAAGTTCATGACTTGAGTGACTTTAAAACCTCGATACTCAAGCCATCTTCTCAACATGTCTTCAAAGACAAACGCCCGAAAGTTTCCTACGTGCCCAAAGTCATAAACAGTAAGCCCGCACGTGTACATCTTCACATTTCCCTCTTCAATTGGAACAAACTTCTCCTTTCGACGCGTGAGACTGTTGAAAAATCGGATACCCTGACTCTGAGACTCCATGAACTTTCCCAAGAGACTAACGGTCAAACATATTTAAGCATTTTACACCAGCAACTCGGCACGCGAAGGCAAATCGACAATTGATCAACGATAGTTGTGCGCTTCGATTGCATTTTACCAGGCATGTTTCATTCGACAAAAGTCAGATGGTTGGAGGAGCAATTGATGCTGTCCTTGACAAATGCGCAAACTATTAGTAAGGGAAGGTGAGAATATTTACAGGAAGGCCCAGTAGGGGAAAGGAAAGTGATAGGAAGAATTCTTGTAGTGTTAATGGTAGTGGTAATTCTCTCAAGCCTCTTTACCATGCCGCTAGTTGCAAGCCTGTCGTCAGCGAAGAGTATCAAAAACAACGCCAACTACCAAGAATCATTAACGGGAAAAAATGGAATATCTCCGTCCAAAGACACCCCGAAACAGGGAGAACCAAGCACTCTTTACAGTGATTGGCAAAACATTTTTAGCAATAGCACTTCTCCAAGCAGTCCACAGAAATGGGATTTCAACAATACAGACGCTTGGCTCTCGTCGGCTTATGCGGATGGCAACAAAACACGACTCATCGTAGGGTTGAACGATAACAAACTTGCCAATACCCTCGAAGTGGCACAAATTGCGGCCAAGTACCAAGGAAAAATAGTGGACACGATTAGCTTCAAAGGTTTTCCTGGAGCAACGGTGGTTGAGCTTCCAATTTCATGTGTATTGTCTTTCGTAGGAGAGATAGATGATGCAAAGTTGGAAAGCTACGTGGAACCCAACCTGAAGATGCAGGCTCAGCTGGTCCCAAACGATCCCTATGTGGAGCGTGCAATGGGGACCGCAGAAAGTGCAAGCAGATTGGGCGTGGAACATAACGACTGGCAATTCCTCCGTTCTTGTCGCCGTTGTTGACACAGGCATCGATTACTCCCACCCGGATCTTGCCGCGAATTACGTTCCGCTAGGGTACGACTGGGTCAACAATGACTCTGACCCAAGGGATGACTTTGGTCATGGAACCCACTGCGCTGGAATAATCGCGGCTGCAATAAACAATGGTATCGGCATAGCTGGGCTGGCTCAAGTTCGAATAATGGCCGAGAAAGTTCTGGATTACTCGGGCGGAGGCTACGACGACTGGGTTGCAAACGGAATCATACACGCAGTGGATCAGGGCGCAAACATAATCAGCATGAGTTTTGGCGGTTATGGCGACAGTGAACTGATTCATGACGCCGTGAAGTACGCTTATTCCGCTGGCGTGTCGCTGATTGCAGCTGCAGGAAATGATAACACAAACACGAAGCTGTATCCAGCCGCTTACGACGAAGTCATCAGCGTCGCAGCTACAGACCAGAATGATGCCCCGGCATATTTCTCGAATTGGGGTGACTGGATGGAACTTGCAGCTCCCGGAGTCAACATATACTCAACGATGCCAACATACCATGTGTCCATGAATGACATGGGCTATTCTATGAACTACGATTACATGAGTGGCACGTCAATGGCTTGCCCGCACGTCGCTGGCGTTGCCGCTCTCATATGGAGTCAATATCCAGCCAAGAGCAGAGACTGGGTAAGGGAATGGCTACGATACACTGCTGACGACCTGGGAGATCCAGGATTCGACGTGTATTACGGCTATGGAAGAATAGACGCGAGGAATTCCATCGCAGAGACTCCGCCAACCCATGAACTCATCCTTTCCAGTTGGGCAACTCCACCTTACGTGGAGCCAGAAACAACAGGAATAGTAAATGCCAGCGTTCTCAACCTCGGTGAATCTGATGAGACCGGCGTTACAGTGGAGCTCCTCGCAAATGGCACCGTCGTCAACTACACCGTGATCAGCTCCATAATTGGTGGCGGCTTCGCGACGGTCAACCTCGCATGGAATCCAACAGTTGAGGGATCGTACAACATCACTGCCTACGTCCTGCCTGTCGCAGGCGAAACAAGTGTTGGAAACAATGCGTTAAGCAAAAACATTTTAGTTGGTACACCTGTGAAAGCGGTCGTTTTGCGTTCCTATGGGAACGTTGAGAGTGGATCAATCGTTAGCTGGCAGACGCTCAACGATCAGTGGCAGCTCTTCGGCAACACAATGGTTTACATCGACTATGAGACTCTCGACAAACAAAACATCACTTACGCCGATATTGCATCCACAGGAGCGGACGTACTAATCATTTCATGCGCGTGCAGCAGTGGAGCAGGGTGGGAGTTTACGGATTCTGAGGTCGCAGCTATCACAAGGTATGTTCATGAGGGGCACGGGCTAATCGCGACGGCGGGCACGTTTTACTACGATGCTCTAAACAACAACAAACTGCTCCCACTTTTCGGGATGAATCAATCGGTCACATACAACGAGATGGGAACGGACTTTCTTCATCTTCTGAATTCGAGCCACCCACTCTTTAAAGACGTTCCAAATCCTCTGGTGTTTCCATATGTTCAAAATGCAGTTCCTAATAATGGCCTGTGGAACTCGTACGAGCTGACAGAAGGCAAATACCTTGCAATGGGACACTTTAATGAGAGCGCAATCGTTGTTTACAGAGGCTTGGTTTACATCTCTCCGTGGTTCGAAACGATACCGCCCTACTATTACTATCCTCTAAAACTTCTGTACAACGCGATAGTGTGGTCAAGATATCAGAAACCTCAGCATGAACTCGAGGTTTCTCTGGAAGCCCCATACCACCTCAACCCTGGAGAATCAGCGTTGCTCAATGCAACCGTCTCCAACATAGGACTGAATAACGAAACCAACGTTGAACTGGACCTAATGGTGGATGATTCAACAGTCAGCTCCACAGTCATCCCTGAATTGCCCGCTAATTCATCATCCACAATTGAGTACCCCTGGTCTCCAACAATCGAAAAAACCTATAATGTCACAGCATACTCTCCACCGCTGCCCGGAGAAGAATCCACCTCAAACAACATCGCCACAACCTTCGTCAGCGTAAGACCAACTGAACACATACTATTCGATCAAACCCACGGCACAATCGGAATTGGATACTTCAGCAAGTGGGTGACAGCCGCGGTTGGGAGAGGAGATATAGTACAAACCTGTGATTCAGGACCTATCACTCCAACGATACTGGAAGGATACGACGTGCTGGTTATTCCAGAAGCCTCCTTTTCATACTCAAATGATGAATTATCAGCGATTGAGGATTTCGTGTTTAGCGGGGGTGGACTGCTGGTCATAGGCGATTTCTCTCCACCGATATCTGCAGAACTGACAAGTTTTGCAGGTATCATGTGGACATATGGAGGAGTTGGCGGCATCACTTCTGATATAACACCTCACCCAGTGACAGTGGGTGTTTCAACGGTCGACCTAGGTGCTCCAACGGCATTCATGTACGTAAATGGCGTGGCCCGAGGTCTGGTCAGAGATGCTGGCCAAAACATCATGCTCGCGGCGTCGGAACAGCCAGGTGGCAAGGTCATAGGATTCGCTGACGGGTACGCTGTAAGTGACTACTGGATTGATCAAGCTGACAACATGCAATTGGCGCTGAACATGATGGACTGGCTTTCAATTCCAATCCGAAGTGAACATGACCTCGAAACATCCCTTACTGCACCCGAGTTTCTGGAGCCAAATAGCTACGTTCTTTTGAACGCAACCGTCAAAAACATTGGTCTTAACGACGAAACCGACGTGGGGTTGCAACTGCTGATCGATGGCACGTTGGTTGCCTCCGAATCAGTGAACGATCTTCCATCAGGTTCCTCACACATCTTGAGCTATTTATGGACTCCAACACTTGATGGAACTTATAACGTCACCGCCTACAGTCTGCCTGTCGAGAACGAGACTAGTCTTACAAACAACGTGGCGACAAGATTCATCACGGTGACTGAGCCGCTGATTCATCCTATGGAAGGTCAATACGCCAACTACACGATATACGAAGTAGACCCCTCGACAAATTCAACTTATCAAGCAACATGGAACTGGACGTATTCCCACTACATCTCACCGTACCAGATGAACGTCACATTACTGCAACAGGGCATCAGCGGTTGGCTCATTGTTAACACTTTTAACAGGTTTGTTGAGGAAGATAGCAACGTTGGAATGATGGGCGGGTGGTACGTAGGATGGGTAGAAACAAACGTCACTGTTGGCTCAACGATAAAGCTCTTAACCTTTGACGCGCCGGTCACCGGCAGCCGACTCATCCTTGTGGGAAATCGTCTGATTGATTGCTGGGGAGTACCCATTAGTTTTTCAGGTTATTCATATGAGTTCTGGTACGACAAGGTTTCAGGTGTGTGGATAGCCATGGATGCCAGTTACGGATCGGCTACTATACGTCTAATGCTCGTGGGTACAAACATACCGATTGGATCCTCTTATGCACATGAACTAATAGTGACACTCGAGCGCCCTTGCTAGCTGGGGTTGGCGTAAACGCCACGTTAAACGCAACAGTGTACAACTTGGGCTTGGATGACGAAACAAACGTTAGGCTTCAAATGATCATAAACGACACGATAGTGAGCAATGTGACTATTGACACCCTTCACGCTGGCGAAAACTACGCCATCCATTATGCTTGGACGGCGCCGATTCTTCACACTACAATGTCACTGCCTTTGCTCCTCCTGTAGCAGGCGAGCAATGGACAGACAACAACGCCATGACCATAATAATTACATGCGTCTACAATCACTACAAACGAACGTACGTTCCTCAGCAGTGGGTTGGAGGCGGCAATGGTATGAATTGGCATGCGGACGATGGATACTGGTCTTACACTCTGCCATTCGAGTTCCCGTTCTACGGGGTCAACTACAGCACCATCTACATCTCAAGCAACGGTCTCATAACCTTCGATGGCTCAGACGCCAGCTACGACAACAGCATACCCCTGCTAGCTCAGAAACTAGCAATTGCCCCTGCTTGGGACGACTGGAACACTATCAGCCCCCACGACATATACATTTGGACAAATTCAACGCACATATACATCAGATGGGACGTTCGCTCTTACGGTCCAAACATCACAAACTGCAACTTTGAAGCCTGGCTGAGCGCAGGAGGCGTCATTCAGTTCGACTATAGCTACTGCGATGGAACGGCGTCTGCGACGATAGGAATCTCCAACGGAGTTGACCAGATCACCGCCGAAGACCAGACCAACCTAAACAACACGCAGACAATAATCTTCACACCCACATCAGCATCATCATTGGCGCGTATTCCAGGCGATATTGATGGAAATGGCAAGGTTGATCTCGTAGACTTGATTCTCCTTGCTCACGCTTACGGCTCAAGACTAGGAGATCCAACCTGGAACCCTAATGCAGACGTAGCAGCACCATGGGGTGTAATCAACCTCGCGGACTTGGTCACAGTCGCCATGAACTACGGCAAAAGCAGTTCATGATGTATCCATCCAGCGCCCGCACTCTCTCAACCATGACAAACATGGTGCTGTTCTGGAAAACCTTTTAACGGAACCAAGGGCAAACTAGTTCTTCACATAGGAAAGAGGGGGATGTTTTGACCGAAATCAAGAAAATAGCAGTTCTTGGCGCAGGTTTGATGGGTCACGGAATAGCTCAAGTGGCAGCCCAAATAGGCAAATACGAGGTGAACCTTAGAGACATCGAACAGCGCTTCATCGACGGAGGCATGAACATGATTCGAGAAAGCCTCCAACGCTACGTAAAGAAAGGCCAACTCACAGAGTCAGACTTGAACAGCGTACTCGCAAGAATTCATCCCATGATAGATCTTGAACAGGCTGTTTGCGATGCAGACCTGATAATTGAAGCTGTCCCAGAAAGTGTCGATCTGAAAAAGACAATGTTCCGCGAAGTGGACAGCTGCGCCCGAGACCACGCCATAATCGCTTCCAACACGTCTTCCGTGAGCATAACCGAAATAGCATCAGCAACCAAACGTCCCGAAAAAGTGTGCGGAATGCACTTCTTCAACCCGCCCCAACTCATGAAATTGATAGAAGTCATCAAAGGGGCGAGAACCTCCGATGAAACTGTACAGACAGTTTTAGATGTCGCGCACAGTATGGAGAAGGAAACTGTTCTGGTGAAAAAAGACTGTCCAGGTTTCATAGTGAACCGGATACTCATTCCTGCGCTGAACGAAGCAGTTGCAATCTACTGGGAAGGAATCGCTGATAGGGATGACATAGATAAAGCCATAAAACTTGGGCTCAACTGGCCGATGGGACCTCTCATGCTGCTGGACTACATAGGCTCAGACACAACGCTGGCAATAGCAGAGGTGCTTACAAGAGAACTCGATCCAAAGTTTCACCCAACAAATGGATTGAAACAAATGGCAAAAGCCCAACTCCTCGGCAGGAAAACAGGTAAGGGCTTCTACGACTGGACCCAGAAATAAGCAGGTGTGAAGGGACCATGGAACTGAAGTTCATACTGTACGAAAAAAGTGAAGGAGTAGCCACAATAACACTTAACCGCCCTGAAGCACTGAACGCTTTCAGCAAGGATGTCGTAGAAGAAATCATGTCGTCTTGGAAGACGTTAAGAATGATGAAAACGTGCGCGTCGTCGTGTTAACAGGAGCCGGTGAAAAAGCGTTCTCGGCAGGCGCGGACATAAAGGCTATGGCTGGAATGACGGCTCTGAAAGCCCGGGAACTATCACTTATGGGAGAGAGACTGTGCCTCGCTTTGGAAAATCTTGAAAAGCCTGTTATCGCTGCCTTGAACGGATACGCTCTAGGCGGAGGCCTAGAAGTTGCCATGGCATGTGACCTTCGTATCGCATCCGAAAATGCCCGCGTTGGCCAGACTGAAATTAACGTAGGCCTTATCCCCGGCTGGGGTGGAACCCAGAGGCTTACACGGTTAATTGGCAAGACAAAGGCGAAGGAACTTGTCTTCACAGGAAGGATGATTGACGCAAAAACAGCGGAGCAGTTGGGAATACTAAATATGGTAGTTCCACCCGACAAATTCAAGGAAACAGTGCGACAGTTCGCACTGGAGCTCGCTTCGAAAGCACCTGTAGCCGTAAGAGTTGCAAAGGCTCTAATCAACAAGGGCGCGGACATAAGCTTAGACTCAGCACTGGAACTCGAACGGGAAGGCTTCGGGGTTGTCGCCTCCACGGAAGACTTGAAAGAAGGAGTCTCAGCCTTCACTGAAAAGAGGAAACCCAACTTCAAGGGCAGATAGCCCACTTAATCTGCGCAGTATCTGGCGCGCTCTAACCTCTTCTTTGAACACTGAAGCTGGCTCAGATTTTCAAGATGTTTTCCAGGCGTTTTGTTCAAAAGTGATATATGCAGGCGCTTCGAAAGGCCTGTGTCAAAGTCGCATGTTGACGAATGAAGGATGTGAATTGGATAAGCAAGCTGATTATCTTCGGTCCGCCAGGTTCGGGCAAGGGCACGTACGCGTCTCGTCTTCAGACGAAATTGAGTGTGGAAGTCATCTCCACTGGAGATATCATGCGCGAAATAATCAAGGAAGGCACTCCGTTGGGCGCAAAGGTCAAGAGCTACGTCGAGAAAGGTCAACTCGTGCCTGACGAAGTCGTAGTGGAGGTGCTGAAGCAACGCCTTGCCGGTTCCAAAAGCAAGAAAGGCTTCATACTAGACGGGTTTCCACGCACCGTCGAGCAGGCTGAAGCATTGAACAAACTTGTCCAAATAGATGGCATCATCTTGCTGATCGTACCAGACCGAATAATCATCGAGCGACTTTCAAGCCGGAGGATATGCAAGGACTGTGGTGAAGTCTATAACGTCCGATATTTGAAGTCCAAGGTGGAAGGGGCCTGCGACAAATGCGGCGGACAACTCTATCAACGCTCTGACGACAAACCAGAAGTAATCAAAGACCGTATCGCAGTCTATGCGAAGCAAACGCAGCCCATCCTCAGACATTACGAGAAGAAAAAGACGCCATTCATCGAGTTCAAATGCGATAGGCTAGACATGCCCCCTGAAGTGGCGGTAGAGAGTATCATGAAACAACTCAAGAACTTGAATTTGGCCTAACGCACTAATGGGCAGATGGAAAACGAACCATAACGCAAGCTACAAACCTGTTCACGAAGTATTTCATCAGCTCAACTGAGGTAACCCGCAGCTCGAGATCTGTCATCTCCCCGCTGCTAGAGAAATTATACCGATTTCAATCATCGACATTCCACGGCGCGCGTAAAGAAAAGCGTGTGCTCGCTCCCCATCAATCTTCCAGCTTTTCTCTACCAAAACCTATATGAAAACGCGAAGACTGTCAAGTTTCTCAAGCATTCGAGGAGAGAACGGTCTTGCCGAACAAAAACTTGCTACTTCAAGACTCCGTAGGAAAACGAGTGCTTCTTCTGGGCAATGAAGCAATAGCACGGGGCATACTTGAAGCAGGCATAAGCGTTGTCACTACCTACCCAGGCACACCCGCATCTGAGATAGGCGACTCGATGTCGGAAATCGCTTCTCATGCAGGTTTGTACATGGAATACTCGGTCAACGAGATGGTGGCCTTGGAAGTGGCTGCCGGAGCAGCGAACTCTGGGGTAAGAAGCCTTGCAGCGATGAAACACGTTGGACTCAACGTAGCCGCCGATGCTCTAATGACCCTTGCGTACGTGGGCGTGAGAGCCGCCTGCGTGATTGTGACGGCAGATGATCCAGAGTGTTATAGCTCGCAGAACGAGCAGGATAACCGCGGTTACGCGTTGCTCTCCAACCTTCCCTGCCTGGAACCTTCAGACCCTCAAGAAGCCAAGGAAATGACTGTGTACGCGGCTGAAATGTCGGAAAAACTCGAGCTGCCTGTCCTGATGAGAACGACGACACGCGTCAGCCACACCCGCGGACCTGTCGAATATGGAGAACTGAGAAAAGCCTGCGGTAAGGGCGAATTTGCCAGAGACGCAAAACGTTTGATCATGGTTCCCGCCTACAGCAGACCCAGACACGACGTTCTGTTGAAACAAGCGGCGAAGGCTCTGGAAATCAGCGAGCAATCAACGCATAACAAGATCGTTCGAAACGAAGGCGAGATTGGAATAATATCTTCTGGTGCGGCCTACAATTACGCCGCAGAAGCTGCGAACCTGCTCGGCCTACGCGTGGGCATTCTTAAGCTTGGCATTACTCACCCGCTTCCTGAGAAGATGATGGTGCGGTTCCTGAAAAGCTATGAGAAGGTTGTCGTCGTGGAAGAGCTTGAACCATATTTGGAGATGCAGACGAAGGCCATAGCCAAAGACTACGCATCTGACACGCAGGTTTTTGGGAAATTAGATGGGCAATACTTTGCGAGGGCGGGAGAACTCAGCACAGGGCTTGTGGCAATTGGCCTTTCCAAGATAACTGGCAAGAAGGTTCCGATAGACTTCAAACAGATCGAGGAAAAACACGCGCTGGTGGCAAAAGATTTGCCGGCAAGGCCCCCAATCCTCTGCGCGGGATGTCCACATAGGGCATCTTTCTACGTCATCAAGAAGGTGGGCGGTGAAACGGCCGTCTACTCTGACGACATAGGCTGTTATGCGCTGGGAGCCACTCCGCCCTTAGGCGTTGGGGACATCCTGATTTGCATGGGGGGGAGCGTTGGAATGGCCCAGGGGATAAGCAGGGCGACAGGCAGAGACACCGTGGCAACGATTGGCGATTCTACGTTCTTCCACGCGGGCATTCCGGGGCTAATCAACGCAGTCTACAACAAAAGCAGAATAACCGTAGTAGTGCTGGACAACCTCGCAACAGCGATGACGGGACATCAACCGCATCCAGGCATCGGCTCAACCGGCATGGGGGGATCAACGGAAAGGGTGCTCATTGAAAGAGTGGCTGAAGGCTGCGGAGTCAAGTACGTCAAGGTCGTCAACCCCTTCAGCACCAAAGAGGCTGGCGCCGTCCTGAGAGAAGCTCTGCAACAAACTGGGCCGTCAGTCGTGGTTTTTCGCGCTCCGTGCACGTTAATGGTCGCACGGGAGAAGAAGAGCAGAGGAGTCAGGGTGGCCCCCGCAACCATAACCGAGAAGTGCACGAACTGCATGACATGCGTGAGGCTTCTTGGATGCCCCGCAATTGTGGTTGAAGACGGCAAGGTGAGAATCGACAGGAGCATGTGCGCCGGTTGTGGACTGTGCGTTTCTGTCTGCCCGTTTGGAGCTATTCAGGGGAGTTGTGCGGAGTGAGAGAATACAACATAGTTCTGGCAGGAGTTGGCGGACAAGGCACTTTGCTTGCAGCAGAGGCTATAGGCGCGGCTGCGGTCAGAGATGCGTTAAACGTTCGCGTCAGCGAGATTCACGGCATGGCGCAGCGTGGTGGCGCTGTAGTGTCAAACGTGAGGATAGGGGAAGACGTTTTCGCGTCAACAGTGCTTGACGGTCAAGCAAACGTGCTGTTAGGGTTTGAGCCTCTCGAAACTGTGCGAAATCTGAAATATGCTTCAGAAAAGACTCTTGTCATGATGAGTTCCGAACGAGTTCCTCCTGCTGAGCTTTCAGCAAGAAACATCACATATCCTAATCTCCTGGAGATTCTGGAGAGGATTCGCGCTTTCACAAGTCGGATAGCTGTGATTGACGCAGCCAAGATAGCGAAAGAGGCTGGAAACAGGCTTGCCCAGAACAGCGTGTTGTTGGGGGCTTTGACCATGGTTGAAGGTTTTCCGGTTAAGGCCGAGAGCGTTCTTGAGGCTTTGATGGAACTTATTCCAAAGGAACATATCGAGGTAAACTCCAGGGCCTTCGAACTTGGGAGGAAGACAAAAGCTGAAGGGGTCTGAGAATCCTCAGACCAGACATGTGCGTGCCGCGTTTTTCGCTTTTCCAACGTGTCCTTTCCTGCCTCCTCGAAAAGTTTCACGGAGACGTGACAAAGCGGATCTGGATACTGTCTAACGCAGTCTGCTTATGCCTCAAGTTGCAGGGCACAAAGCCATGTTTCGATTGAACAGTTGTCTGGGCCTGAGAAAATGGGTTTGAGGGGTGAGTCCACTTGCATATCTACAGCTGTTTCACTGTTGGAAAGGCGTGTTCAGAACGTCTTTGACTTTGCCGCTTATTTTAGGTCCGAGTCCATGGACGGTTTCAGGCCAGTCGTCTACGTTGATGAGGGCGTTGAGGGGAGTCTGGTAGGATTTCAGGATGGCAACGGCTTTCTCTCTTCCGACGTTGGGCAGGCTGGCAATGAAGTATAATTGCGCGTCGGTTGTGGTTTCAACTCTTTTGAAGGGGTGCACGGTAGGCGTGCGTTTCTCGACTATCTGTTCTTGGCGGGCGGCGACATAGAGGAAGTCAACGGTTTCCTTGTAAGACGCGGTGTTTATTACTGCAACGCCGTTTCTTGCAAGGTTAAAGAGCGCTCCCCAGACGGCTGACGGTTGGATTCTACTATACTTGTATATGATGGGCAGGTATCCTTCAAGGAGAAGAATAGATTTTGGATAGACTTCCTTAAGTTTGAAAACCTGTTCGAACAGGAATCTGCGCGTAAGAGTGTAGACAAAGTCGTGGACTGTTTTTCTTTCTATGGCACACTGGTCTGACAGAATATAATCTCCTTTTTCGAGAGTCTCCTTCTTTACGTTAACGCCACGTTCCACAAGAGCTCTGACGATTTTCGCAGCTGTACTGGCTTCACGGCTGTCCACGATAATCGTCGGTTCTTCTTGCTCACACTTTTTCTTTTCTTTCAAGTAGGGCATTAGAGTCTCTGTCCCAGACATTTCATCAGACTCCTTCACCTATCTTCCGCTGTGGCGCTTATTCTCGTTTGCGCCTGCGGAAGGAGAGAAGGCGTTAAACGCATCCAGTTGAAGCTTTTCACTGGAACCTATGGATAGGCTGAGAAGGGTTCACCATGGGTTTCGAAGCTTTGCTCCGGATGTGCAAACCATGCTTTGAGAGTAAACGGTTTATCGTTCAACACGTTTTTCAATAAGCGCATGCTCGAGACCATTTTTCCCAGGTGCCCCCTGTTGAGGCCGTGTCAAGTCTTATATTAGTGGTCGTCAGAATAGGGGGTGTGCCTCGCCTGTCGGAATGTGAGCTTGATGAGGAAGACAATTTTCAGGAAGCTTGAGGCTCAAGGACTTATTACAAACTACAATCATTTGAGAAAGAACCTGCCTCCAAGACTTCCCGACAGAGTTTTCATCTGGGAGGAAACATTGAGGGAGGGAGCCCAAGCCCCTGGGGCGTTTCTGACGTACGTTGAGAAAGTCAAGCTTGCCAAGATGATGGATGAGGTTGGCGTCAGCATTATTAATGTTGGTTTCCCAGCGTTTTCTGAAGAGGAGAAGAGCGCTGTTAAAAAGATTGCCAACGAAGGTTACCAACAAGCGAACCTCGCTGCTTCAGCGCGTGCCATTAAGAGCGACGTGGACGTTTGTTTGGACTGTGGCATAAGAGAGATTCCTATTCATACGCCTTTCAACGGTCTCAATCTGCAGCATAGATTGAAGACGACAAAAGATCAAGTCTTGAAGAGAACGGTTGAGTGCATCGAGTACGCGAAGAAGCACGGAGTGACGGTGGATTTCGTTCTTGAAGACGGTTCGAGGACACCGTTGCAAGAGATTCTGCAGATTTTCGAAGCGGCTGTGAAAGCCGGCGCGGATAGGTTAGTGATAGCAGATTCTGTCGGTTTCCTCAGACCCTTGTCGATGCGGTACCTAGTTTCCCATGTTAGAGAAGGCTTGTCACAATTGGTCAAGAAGGATGTTCCACTCTGTGTGCACTGTCACAATGATTTCGGTCTGGCAACTGCGAACACCTTGGCGGCTGCAGAAGAAGGCGTTGCTTACTTGCACACATGCATCGTGGGGTACGGCAAGAGAGCCGGATGTGCACCTCTGGAAGAAGTCTCCACCGCTCTGGAATTGCTCTATGATGTGGACACAGGCATAGACTTGGACAAATTGTACAGGCTTTCACAGCTCGCGGAGAAGGCATTTGCTCTACCCATCCAGTTTCACAAACCGCTCATAGGTGAGAACGCTTTTTCACATGAAGAAGATGAGAATATCAAAGATATCATGGCTGATCCTCTCACGATTGAACCTTTCCCCCCCGAGATCATCGGAAGAGAAACATTGTTTTACCTCGGTAGACAAGCGGGAAAGAACCTCATCACGAACCGTCTGGCACAAGCAGAAATCAAAGCAACCCCGATGCAGATAGAAGAGATCGTCAGAAGAATCAAGGGAGCACATGAGAGTCTGGACAAAGGCGAAACACAGATGACCTTCTATCAAATCAAGAAATTGATGAAAGAGCTCAAAAAAGGTCTAACGGAAGAAGAATTCTGGAAGATAGTTGAACAGGTCACAAAACAGAAGCCAAAGCTAAACCCGCTTAACCTCTTGAAGCCTTTCTGACAGGCCATGAAGAAAGGAGAATTGTCTTCCGTAGACCCCCGCGAGAGAAAAGCGTGCAGCCGTGGTGGGTTGTTTTCACTTAATTCTTGGTAAGTAGATCCCGTTAGGGTCTATCTCTCTCAGAAGTGTCAGTTCCTCACACGTTGGTAGCTCCGTTGTAGGCACATCTTCCGGTACAATCAAATCAAACTCTGTGTTTTCAAGCACCTGATGAACTGAAACGTGAGGATGGACTGAAGCAAGTCTGACGCGTTTCGTTTGTGGTTCAAAGTCCATCTTACAAAGATTTGTCACTACTAACGAAGGGCCGCCGCCTAGCAAGCCTGCTTTTTCTCTAGCGTCAGGTCCATCCAAGAACCCTGGGCTTGTCAAATAGTCGAGCTTCTTGACCATCTTCCTTTTCTCATGTGTCATTATGATTACTGTACGCCGTGCTGAGGACATTATATCGTTTCCTCCCCCGCTTCCGGGCAGTCTGACTGTTGGTTTTTCAAAGCTTCCAATGTACGTTGTGTTGAGATTTCCGTACATGTCTATCTGGGCAGCTCCCACGAAGCCAACGTCCACGTGTCCTCCCTGAAGCATGAGACCTAGTGTTTCGATCAGGCCAATGGCGCCTGATGCACGATAACCAAGGCGGGAGTCGGCTATCGACAGTGCCACATCCTTGGCGTTTGAATCTATGAAGCCAGCTTCAAAAACGATTCTTGCTCGTGGTGCATGAGTTCTTTTGGCCAGCAAGGCTGCAATCATGGGCAAGCCTGTGCCGACGAAAACAACTTCGAAATTCTTTATCGCTCTTGATCCGCAGACTGCCATCAGCTCAATGGTAGAGAATTCATTCATATTAGCGCCTTTTCCAGTCATATTCATCCTTCCAAGTCAATAAGCGAAAGGTTTCTTTGCTTTGAACTTCATGAACCGTTCAATCCCTATCTTGGTTAGGAATTCGTTGTGGTCCTTCGGCCCTGTTATGAATTCGCTGCAGTATTTTCGCCATCCTTCTTCGGTCTTGCACTGCTCGTAGTACGTGCGTATGTGTTCCATGTCGTAGTCATAGTAGTTGTAAACCATCATAGGAAATGAACCCCACGGGCACTCAACCACATGTGTTACGTAGATGTTAGGTATCACTGTTTGATCTGGCTCAGACCGAATCAGCTCTGTGTCAACAATTTCCTCAGCCAACACTATCAACTTCTTGCCTGCCCTGGCACCTTCCACATCCTCGCCCTTGATGCCGTCAATCTGAACGTTTCCCTCCGCGTCCACACGTGAGGCGTGCACAATGCTGAAGTCAGGTCGAACCGACGGAACGAGTACGACTTTTTCTCCGCTGAACGGGCATTCGATGATTTCTGCCTTCTTTGTTCTAAAACGCTTCTTAGCTAGAACATCAGTTCCAAACATGCTCTTAAGAGGCATAAAGGGGACACCGAGCGCGCCACCAAGGAATCGCAGTGCCATCGCCAAGTTCGTGTAATCTTCAATCTCTATCGCTCCCTCCCGAATCCTGCGTTGGATATTGGGGACCAAACCTATGCCCTCTATGGCAAAAAAAGCCAGCTCAAGACGTGAAACGACATTTGCCCCGCATAGTATGTCCAAATCCATTTCAGAACCGCATGTGTACAGGGTTAAACCATGCTTCTTCTGCCTCACGAGTTCATGCGCGAAGGCCATGGGGGGACGCTGAAAGCCGAACCCTCCCCAGAAAAGATGTGCCCCGTCAGGAACAAGCTTCACAGCTTCCTTAAGGGTTATCCTCTTGTCTTCCACAGGCGCCTCAACCAATATTTCCACCAGCAACCTCAGCGTAATTGTTTATCTTACACATAGATTTTTCGACTTGCAAAACCCAAAACATCATGCACAAGACGTGGAGCTTCGCAAATGGCCTTTCTAGTTTGGGTCTAACAGCCTTTTTGAAGATGCTTCTGCCCTTTTCTTTCTGACTATTCAACCTGTCCTTTCGTCAATCATTTAGAATGCTGACTTTTTCCCAAAGAAAGCTGCCTTCTTACCGCAGATAGCTCCACCGTGGTTAGATCTTCTGAAAAGTTGTAGGCCGGCCCGCCAGGCTTCTCATTATAGAAAGGGCGATTGCAATGAGGACAACCCGAGGTGACGAAGGGTTCTCCCGACCTGATAGTCTGTAACAATCTGCTCTTGCTGATTCCAAAATCTGCAATGTGACCTTTGTCGTCAAAATCCATTTCTTCACACCTCACGATTTTATGAACGACCAAGTGCCTTGCAATTTGAATTCGTCTATATTGGTCAATAGGCGGCTGCGTCTTGTTTCCCAAAATCGTTCCTGATATGGGCGTGAAAGCAAACAGCGCTGGCAAAACCGCAACATCAACGCATTCTTGGATTCTTCTGACCATTTCTTCCTCAGTTTCGCCCAAGCCGACAATCAAATGTGTGCTCACATTGCCCTCTCCGAAAACCTTGCTTGCCTGAACCAGAAGCTGCCATTGTTTTTCCCAACAGTATGGCCCTCCTGTTTTGGTTCCTTTTATGGCGTCAAAAATCTCTCTCGTAGCAGCATCCAAAGGTATGCCTATTCTCTCTACACCTGCAGTTACCAATAGATGCATGTCTTCGGGGTGAAGAGGTTGGCAAGAAACCGAGATCGGTACCTTCACAGAATGATGGATTCCGCGTGCAATTGCATGCAAGTCCTTGAAAACTTGTGGGTAATTCAATGCTTGGATGCATACCCGCTTGATTCTGCCGATTGCAACAGCATTAACGATCCGTTGAAGCACCTCCCGGGTTTCATATACTGGCCAAGAAACTCTTGAGAGCATATCCGCCCTTCCACTGCTCGTCCGAGCTTGCGGGCAGAACGCGCAATTTGCCGCACACTTTCCTTCCCGATATGTCATCAAGTAGGCTGCGGTCGGTGCAGCGTCAAGCCTTGCCGTCGCCAAACCCAAGACAACAGCGGAACCGATAGAGGCGCGAATCTCTTTAGGCAAGTCCATATGCGAATCCTCCATTCCCATGGTGTGTCCCCCGTATAGGGGTTTTTTGCTGTGCCTGGCTCATGCAATGCGTGAAATGCAACCTCGAACTTTAAAATCTTGTCCAGAAAAACGTTTCAGCTATACCTAAATAAACTTGACTAACTCCCTTAACGTCAGGATTTGCCCAAGAGGTTCAGCGTTGCGATGTCAGTCCAAGAAATGAGCCATAAAGAAATCGAACAGTTTCTCGCATGCGCAAGAATAGGTAGACTCGGCATCCTTTTCGAGGGCGGACCATATGTGATTCCAATAGGGTTTGCTTACGACGGCAAGAAGGTGTTCTTTCACACATGCAGCAAGGGCACAAAGGTAGAAGCTCTCAGAAACAATCCCAGAGTCTGCTTTGAAGTGGACGAGGCCTTGTCTGACGCCACAATGTCCAAGAGCGTAGTAATATTCGGCCTCGCGGAACTTGTTGAGGATGAAACTGTGATGATACCATATTTGCAGAGACTAATCGACAAGTACAGGATTCCGCTGAGTTTCGATGATTACATGCGCAAGCCTGGAAGAAACCGAGAAAAGGAACTGAAGGCAGTCAGAATATGTCTCATAACTCCCACAAAGATGACAGGCAGAAGAATGCTTCCCAAAGAAGCATTGCATCCTGATTTCAAATAGACTCGTTGTGGAATTCTTGAACAGTTGAGGGAGCAAGTAGCTCGACGGCTCGATGGAACGTTACATATTTTGTTTGAAGCATGAAGCTAGCAGCGCCTTAGGTGTTTTTGACTAAAGATTCAGGCTTCACAAATGATTTATCCGTGCCAAGACAAAGCCAGAAAGCAGGTGCATGTACTTGCGCAGGTCAAAATTGGAGACCTACGAAGCAATACTGGGTGCTCTTGTAAAGAGGCCCCAGAAGATTGACAGGCTTGCTTACAAAGTGAACCTTGACTGTAGTGCTCTCAAGAGGGATTTGGATTTCCTGGTGGAAAATGGGCTTGTTGAGGAACGATTTCTGCCGCGGGGAACATCGTATGTGGTGACCGAGAGAGGTACATCGGTTTTCAAGACTCTTGACTTCCAAAAGTACTTCAAGAAAATACAGGACACTCTCATCGCGATAGATGAAGCCATGAAAGTGGTCCCCGAAGTCTCGAAGCCCAAAGAAAAATCTGAGAAAGAACTGCCTGACGAAAAGTATTAAACAGTTGACTTCGCCTTGAATTCGAAGAGTGAT
The DNA here is from genome assembly GCA_963838505.1 of Candidatus Bathyarchaeota archaeon. Lineage (GTDB taxonomy): Archaea > Thermoproteota > Bathyarchaeia > Bathyarchaeales > Bathycorpusculaceae > JBEKCD01. The sequence goes on along the minus strand of CAWIRG010000001.1, from coordinate 21,968 downwards.
GAAACAATTTTCCCCTGAAGCAATATGGCGCATGAATGACAAGGAAATCTCAGCCCTCCTTGAAAATGAACTGCCGTTTCTCACAGGCAGGAAGATCCGTTTCTACGCTCCGAGCTTCATGTACTACAAGACGAGTTGTTACAGTTCGTCACCGACAGATTTTCCAACAATTTCCGTCACAGGAAGAGGCTGTGCGCTCAAATGCAGACACTGCGGCGGACAAGTTCTTGAAACAATGTATCCCGTCGACTCGCCTGAGCAATTGTTCGAACTATGCGTCAGGCTGAAAAAGGAAGGTGCAGTGGGATGCTTGATAAGCGGAGGGTGCTTGCCTGACGGTTCAGTGCCTCTTGGGAAATTCATCAGCGGAATCGAAAAAGTCAAGCAGCAGTTAGGCCTCACGGTTCTCGTGCATACTGGATTAATCGACGAACCCATGGCTGCAGCGCTTGCAGAAGCCAAGGTGGATTCAGCACTAATAGACATAATCGGTTCAGACAGGACGATAAGAGAAGTTTACAAGCTCAACTTCATGGTCAAGGATTACAACAACTCGTTAAGCGCACTGCAGAGGTCTGGCATTTCATTCGTTCCACACGTCATTGTGGGCCTTCATTATGGAAGACTCTTAGGCGAATTCCAAGCCTTAGAAATGATAAGAAGGTACAAGCCCTCAGCCCTAGTCACGATTGCGTTTATGCCCATAGAGGGAACCGAAATGGAAAAAGTTGAACCACCTGCACCATTGGCCATAGCCAAAGTCTTAGCTGTTGCAAGGACTATGTTTGCGACAACCCCTCTTGCATTAGGTTGCATGCGTCCTAAGGGCAAGCACAGAATCCAAACCGACATGTTAGCCATCAAAACAGGCGTTGACGCCATAGCTTTTCCAACTGAGGAAGCAATCAAGCTCGCTCAGAACCGTGGAATGGATTTGAGTTTCTCTCATCATTGCTGCTCACGGATATACAGCGATTTGTTAAGCAAACCTATTTCTGCATAGCCACTACCGCTGTCATCACGGCAAACTCTACTGAAGCCATCGTGAGGAACACGGGCAATGCCAAGCCCTCGGCGAAGAAATACGCCACTATCGTACCGATTATTGGCGACATGACAATCGCGAAACCTGGTATCAGAATGAGGATGTAAGTGGTGAGCTTCGAATAGATGTTTCCCACTGCGAAACCTTCTTTCCAGAACTTTCTTGTCAGCAAGGTGAGTTCAAGCATGATTCCTGCTGAAACTGCCAGCCCATGTATTCCACCGTAGGTGAGAATGAAGGAGAAGTCTTTGTTGAGAAATAATGCAACCAAGAAGAGCACAACCATAGAAATCATGTAGGTGACTATTGATAGCAGCGTTTTCGCTAATATCAAGGTCCTTTTCTTCATTGGAAGACTCCTAGTGTATGCCGACGCCAATCCCTCCATGGACAACAGGGTCGGAGGAAGCAAAAGTGTGATCAAAGAGATTCCTGTCAGAGTTCCCAACGTGAATGGCAATCCAAGATCGCTTGAAGAAGAGAACGTCAACGCGAGTATTATTGTCTGCATTGCTGGAAGGAGGAAGAGACTTGCAAATGAAGGCGCTCTAGATGCGATTCTCATGTCTTTGCGGATTATTCCCATCCACGGTATTTGAGGTCTGATGAGGGTGTCCTTGACTGTTCCCCCAGACCTGGCGACGGCTCCTCCTCCGCCGATCGTTCTTATTGTCCTCGTGACCCACCTGTAGCAGAAGACCGCTAGGAACACATATGCAATAGAAGAGATAATGGAAAGACCGAGCAAGGTGTAGTCTGTCGCCTCAAGGAATGTCGCGTAGGAAACAAGGTAGCCATAGCAGAACGGGAAAATCAGGACTAAGGCCTGCAGAATCGAGGACAAAGAATTAGTCAAGGACGCAAAAGACTGCACGATGCTCCCTGCAAAGTTTATGACTATGTAGGCGCCAAATGTTGGAAGAATCCAAACAATCATGAAGAGGACTCTTCCAAGCGTCTGCCATTTTGACCGTCCTCCACCGGCTGCGATTCTTGAGTAGAAAAACCTGGCTGAAGCGATTGTGAGAGCTAGTGCGAAAATCTCGCTTATGATGACAGCCACGAGCGAGAGCAAACCGCCAAGAACGGAGCCACCGACAAGAAAATAAGCTGTGAGAAACACGGCAACCCCCGTTATTAATGGAATGTCAAACATCCTCAAGAAACACACGAAAATTATACTTGAAACCTCTCGCTTTGAAAGAGGAAGGGCTCCCAAGACTTCAGCCATTTTTGATGAGACAAAAGCTGTTGAAACCTGCAATCCCATGAAGACTATCAGGAAAAGCACGACTGCAAGAAAGGCTGAAACACTTCCTACAATTGCCACGTTCTTTGGAGGTGAAGGTGCGGATGGACTTACAAAACTCGCCAATGGAAGAAACACGGTGAACCCGAAAATTGCAATGAAAAACGTCGTCAGCAGCTTACTTATCAGCGTACTGACTCGCGCGTTGTTGACGAGCCTTTTGATGTCTGACCTGCCTCTCTGAGGCAAGGATGAGCCGACGCGCAAAGAAAAGATAGACTGGAACGATATTTCTTTGTAAACGATGTTCGAGAGCTTCCACAACTCACGAGACTTCAAACCTTGACTTACTCCTCTTCCAAAGCCTTTATTATATCTTGCATTCCCGCTTCCTGTTCAGTCACTTTCAGAAAAATATCTTCCAGAGAGCCTTCAGCACCTTTTGCGAGCCGTCGAAGCTCTTCGACTGTTCCTTCTCCAACAACATTTCCCTTGTTGATTATGGCCACCTTCGTGCAGAGTTTCTCTGCAACTTCCATTATATGAGTTGAGAATATCACGGCTCCCCCTTTCCTAGCGTGAAAAGTTATCAGTTCCTTCAGGATTTTGGAGGAACGTGCATCCAAACCGACCAAGGGTTCATCTAGAATGAGCAGCTTAGGATCGTGCAACAGCGCTGCGAGGATCGCCACCTTCTGCTTATTTCCCATAGACAAAGCCGCGATGGGAGTGTCAAAATACTGCCTGAGCTCGAATGCCGAAACAAACCTTTCCAGCCTAGAATTCACGGCACTCGATTCTAACCGTCTTATCGAAGAGATAAACTCTAGGAATTCTCGGGGAGTGAGAGAGTCAAGCAGGACAACCTCTTCAGGAACATACCCAACCTGACTTTTCGCAACCACCTCATTCGAAATTGGTGTGCCATAGATTTCCACGCTGCCCGCGCGCGGCTCCAAGACCCCGACCAGAACCTTAATCGTGCTCGTCTTCCCAGCTCCGTTAGGCCCGAGCAATCCGTAAATCTCCCCAGTCCTCACCGTGAGCGAAAGGTTCTCGACAGCCACAAACGAGCCATAACTAATGCGAAGCCCTTGAACTCTAACAGCCACGTTTTCCACAGCCAACCCTCCTGAACGCCACGTAGGTGGATTGTCATTCGCCTTAATATGTTTCTATCAACATGTCTCGGTTCAACATAACATTTCGAACTCTTTCGAAGCAGCCTCAAAAACGGTTTTTTCACAAAATCCACAGTTGTCTGCACTTACCTGTTGTCATGTGACGCCAATTTGAACGCCTTGATGCTTGTCACGACAGGCCAAGTTGACGCTGCAAATGCTGCCAACGCTTCAGCAATAGCAAGAGTGCGCGCAACACATGACGGAGAGAGTCCTGGAAACAGTCACAGTTTGCTTCCAAGGTTGATTGTCCTTCAGGATTCAAACACACTCTCTGGGACAAATTTCGTGAGCATTCTCAGTGAACGCATTTTATCGTTGTTTCCGATTCTTGCATCTTCGACTGCGTGTTTAAGAATTTGAATAGACTCGTCCATGGCGGTTCTGTCAACTGGGTAAGGAACGCCGTCTTTACCACCGTAGGCAAAGGAGTATTTCACAGGGTCTTTCCAGCTAGGTTTTTCACCGTAGATAACATCCGCAACTAGCGCAAGTCCTCTAACTGTGGCTGGTCCAACGCCTTTGAATCCAAGCAATTCTTCGTAGTTGCTCGGTTGGAACTCATAAACCTCGCGTAGAGTCTTCCAGTTTATGCTCGTCGGCATAGACAAACTATCAGGCAAACATTTTTCCCAGGGGTCGACTGTGAATTCTGGAAGCCATTCCCCCAGTGATTTTTGGAGTTTTGGTCTGGCGGATTGAAGCATTCGCACGAGCCTCTTCGGTTTTTCTCTTGCAAGGTTGACTGAAGCCTTTCTGCAGCCTTCACTTTGCTTGGCAGTCATGTCCAAGACAGCGCTACGTTTCACGTCGCCGACGATTGCACTGTGTGGTTCAAACACGAAGCTCTTGACATTATCGGAAAGCCAGTGGTAACGTCTCGCTGTACGATCCTCGGTGCACATGCCCTGCTGCACTACCACCCATTTCCTGTCATCAGCAATGAAAAACGCGTGGTGATAAAGCTGGTACCCTGCCTGCACAGCTGCACTATCCACTTTTGCACTCATTCTGCTGGCTCTTTGTAAAGCTGCGATGTCGGCGGTTGAGAATCCAAGCTTTTCCCCAACTTCGTCTATTTCGGTCGGGGTTTTTCTGGAAGCTCTGCCTTTTCCGCCGCAAACAGCTATGCCGTGCTGTTGGAGCGAAACAGCTTCTTTCAAGACTCCTGTCAAAACTGTTGTGACACCTGAAGAATGCCAGTCATAGCCCAACGCGCAACCCAAAGCTTGAAACCAAAAAGGGATCTGACACTCGTCTCAAGAACTCGTCTGAACCATATTCATCCACGATAATGCTTGTTATCTCTTTGGCCATTTCTCGCATCCGCACAAACAGATAGCGAGGCGCTCTGCCATAGTGAAGTGGAAGTTTTGCGCAGCCTGTTCTTTGCATTGCAGCACAGCCCATGTCAAGAGTATGCGAAATACGGTTTAATCATTCCGCTTTCGTTTCAACAAGTGTCCCTCACGATCGATTTCACCAGCCCTTATCCTGGTTGTAGAAATCGCCCGATGGTTTTCGGAGGGAATCATGTTGATGACGATTATCGCAAGCGGTTTTATCCCGAGCTCCTTTCTCTTCTCGTTGGTCTTGAGGGCCACAGGATGCGTTTCTTTGCTGACAACGAGTGCTTCAATAGGTTCCTTTGAGAGTAACACGCCACCGTAAGCATCATCTATGAGAATTATTTCGGCTGCCTGTAGCACCCCGAGATCGCTCAGAAGACGTTTCAAGTCCTTCGCACGCTCCTCGTACGAAGCTGTTGGGTGAGGTTTGCCCATTTGGCTAACAAAACTATCTGATGAGACACCTATCATGACTTTTTCGCCTATTTCGAAAGCCTTGGCAAGCAAGGCCCTGTGCCCTTTATGAAGCTTATCGAAGGTTCCGCCAACGCCGACTGTTCTAAACTTTTTCTGCATGGAATTTCACATTTAACGCGGCTAGACTCAGTATTAGACTATTTTGGTTTGATCTTTTCAATTGTCACGTCAAGTATCTTCCTTGCGACTTGTCGTTTGTCAGTCAAGGGCACGTGTACAACCTTCTTTTTTCTGTCGATAATGAACACTTCATTTGTGCCTGTACCGAAACCAACTCCTTCCTTTCCCACATCATTGACCACAATGATATCGGCTTTGGCCTGAGTCAGCCTCTCGTATGCGTCTTCAATCAACTTATTCTTAGGCAACTTGTACTCTGCACGAAAAGCGACAAGGAAGGTTTTAGGGCTGATTTCCTTCACGCTGTCTATGATTTTGACAGTCGGTTTGAGCTTCAACTCAAGCAGATCCTGCCTGTGTGACGACACTTTGTGCGAATAAGATTTCTCAGGCTTCCAGTCAGCAACAGCGGCCACGGCTATCATCACGTCATATCTCCCTGATCTGAGTTCAGAAACTACCGTTTCATGCATCTGCTTCGTAGTTTCAACTTTTACTAGACGCGCCTGTGATGGAGCAGCTTCTGTCCCGGTACCATAAATGAACGTTACTTCCGCCGCTCGGCTCAAGAGCTTCTTCAGCTATTGCGACCCCCATTTTTCCAGAACTTTTGTTCGTAATCACTCGAACAGGGTCAATATGCTCGGCAGTAGCGCCAGCGGTGACGAGGACCCTCATTCCCGACAAATCATTTCGGGACGCAAGTTTGTTTATTACAGCATCAAGGATTTCCCGTGTCCCGGCGATTTTCGCTTTTCCCTCTTCGATTCTTGGACCTACGAATTGAACACCCAGTGCTTTGAGATTCTTGATGTTGTTATTCAATATTGGATGATTGTACATAGACTCATGCATGGCTGGAACTATGATTATTGGACAATTTGAGCCGAAAGCCGTTGAGACAACAGAGGTGACTGTTGTGTCGTCGATGCCGCATGCAATCTTGCTTATCGTGTTTGCTGTGGCAGGCGCTACTAGAACGATGTGAACGCGCGAGGAGTGCTCACCGGCAAGAGCTACGTGTTCAATCTTGCCGGTCAGCTCGGTTATGACCTCGTTTCCCGTTGCCCACTCCATCAGGTATGGGTGAATGATTTCTCTGGCCATAGGTGACATCACAGTGAAAACCTCTGCCCCATGTCGCATAAGCATCCTAGCAATCTCTGGGCTGTGAACAGCTGACACGCTGCCGGTAACACATAGAGCTATTCGTTTTCCCTTCAATTCCTTGCCTGTGGTTCCAATAATGTTTTTTGACGGATGTGTTGACAATGCAGACCCTCCAGTCTAACCCCTTAATTGATTCGTTATCGTGTTTAAGTCTTGCAGGAACCTCTCAACGTGTGATTCTTCAACGTGGGGCATTACAACTATCCTAATGTGTTTTGGAAAGAGCGCGACCGCCCATTTTCTAAGCCTCAATTCCTCAGCCAGTCGGCGAACACTAAACGAGTCAGACTTCAACCCAACAATGTTCATCGTCGGCCAAGTTGTCACATTGAGGCCACTGATTTTAGGGATTTCTTCAGCAAGCTTCAGCGTCAGGCGCATACATTTTTTTATGATTTTTCTGTACCCCTCCCTTCCAAGGTGATTCATCACTGCCCAAACAGCGATGGCAGAGGCGCCTGAACGGGTTCCGACGATGGTCGCATGTTCAGTTTCTCCGCCCGCCAGGTACGGTATGTCACAAGACACGGTCTTTCTGAGTTTTTCATTTCGGAATAGCAACCCGCCAGCTGGGATTGGGGCCATACCCATCTTGTGCGCATCAACTGTGATAGAGCAGACTCCTGGAACCGAAAAGTCAAAATCAGGCACAGAGTATCCCAAGTCTCTTAGGAAGGGGAGGACAAACCCTCCAAAGGCCGCATCCACGTGAAGATATAAATTGTTTTCCAGAGCGATCTCAGACAATTCACTTACAGGATCAACAACACCAAGCCCTGTTGTCCCAGCTATGCCTACGATTGCAATTGTCTTCGAACTAACTGCTTTTTTGACAGCTTCCACGTCAACTTGAAATCTGTCGTTCAGCCTTGCCTTAATGATTTTGAGACCTAGCAGATCTGCGGCTTTGTCGAAGGAGCAATGGGCAGATGCGGGGGCTATAACTTCACAGGCAGATTTGCGTGCAAGCCTCCTAGCTGCCCACATTGCGACGATGTTTGCTTCTGTTCCGCCTGTGACGATGTGTCCTGAAGCTTCTGGGTTTGAGAGAATGGTGCCGAGCATTTTTACGGTTTCTTTCTCTACCTCAGCCGTGGCAGGAAAAAGGCCGGAGTCGCCCAAGTTTTTTTCGAGAAAACGAGCGTAGGTTTTCTTAGCTAATGGATGCGGTCTGTGCACATGGATCCAATGATTTTTCCTGATGTGTACGTGAAATCTGCCCGCAGTCTTGATTCAAGCCCTTCAATAACCCTCTTTTCAGGCAAACCTTTGGTACGCATCTTTCTTTGCCTCCAGAAGCCTTAGTGGTAGGTGTGTTTCTCGTCTGGATATGCACCTGCCTGTACTTCTTGGATGAACTGGGCCACAGCATCTTTGATTGTCCTGTTGAGATTAGCATACGTCTTGACATATTTTGGTTTGAAGTCTTGGGTGATGCCGAGCATATCATTGATCACGAGAACCTGGCCGTCACAGTTTTTGCCTGCTCCAATGCCGATAGTCGGCACTTTAACTGACTCTGTTATCTTTCTTGCCAAGGCTTCGGGGATGCACTCAAGTACTATCGAAAACACTCCGAGCCTCTCCAGTTCTTCAGCGTCTTTCAGAATTTGCTCAGCTTCCTCAGGTTTTTTTCCTCTAACATGATAGGTCCCAGCCATTTGAGGAAGCATTCCCACGTGACCCATTACAGGTATGCCCTCCTTTATCAATGCGGTTATAGGGTCTGCCCTGTTTCCTTCGATCTTTACTCCGTGCGCCCCAGCTTCAAGAAAACGTTTGGCGTTTCTGAGACAGTCTTCTGCAGTGTCGCAGCTGCTTATGGGCATGTCAGCTATGATGGGCACGTCTACGGCTCCTCTCGCTACCGCTTTGACGTGAAAGATCATGTCAGACATTATTACGCTTCTAGTGTCTTTGTAGCCTTGAACCACCATGCCTGAACTGTCGCCGACAAGAATTAGATCGATGCCAGACTCATCTAAGATTTTTGCCATCTGGAAGTCGTATGCTGTCAGCATTATGATTTTTCCTTTACCTTTTTTCTCTCTGATTACTTCTTCGAGTTTCATTCTCTTCCTCCAAATATTCTATTAGATGGACTAACGTCTCATTGACTGGGGTTAGAATGGAGTGTTTCGCACCTAGCTCAACTATTTTTCCGTTCAGAAAACCGATTTCTGTCTTCTTTCCTTTCATTATGTCCTGACACATGGAAGAATAGTTTGTGTAGCCGAGAATCTCTTTGTCGATTTTTTCGTCTAAGTCCTTTGTAAGGACTGCTCCTTCGGCTTCTGCAACGCGCGTGCATTCCTGGATAATCTTGTGCCTAACGGGTGCGAGTGACTCTTTGGCTATCGCGTGGTTTCGTACTCGGAAAATCGCTGTCAGCGGGTTTACTGTGCAGTTGATGGTGGCTTTGGTCCATACCTCATCGTTCATGTGCTCTGAAAGAATTGTTTTCAAACTACATCTGTTCATGATGTCAGCAATCTCCTCGGCTGCGGTGTCTTGCTCGATTATCGTTTCTCCTTCCCAGTATCGAACTTTTCCTGCTTCGAAGAACTCCACGGCCATGTTTGTTATTCCTCTCAGAACCTTGGCTCTGTCGTCTAGACTGCGTTTAGCAAGAGCTTCGTTTCCAAGTCCGTTCTGCAAGATTAGAATGACAGTGTCCTTTTTGAGAAGGTTCCGTATAGCTTCTATTGCTCTTTCCAATTCGTATACCTTTGTGGTTACTAAAATCAACGTTTTCTTCGGTATTTCGTGAATTTTGGTGTCAGCCTTGATGTCAAATGTCTCGTTAACATCCCCTGAAACTGTTAGACCATTCAAATTCACTGCGTCCACGTGGGATCTGCTTCCAATCAACGTCAAGTCATTCCTTCTAGACAGCAAAGCTCCTACGACGCTTCCTATCGCCCCAGCACCTAGAACAAAGATTTTGGCGAATGTCACGTCATCTGCCCTCGCTGAGTGCTGGTCTTCTCCGCCAGTTTTGAAAGATTTTCCTTTATCAGAGTTATCGATTGGGCAAGATTTTTGCCGTTATCATAGTTATTCAGGATTTCTTTGCACTTCTGAGCACCTTGTTTTTTCATTTTTTCCACAGCCTCAACAAGTTTTGGAGCGCATCTTACAATGTTGTCGACTATCGTGATGGTTGCTTTTTGTGCTGTTCGAGAAAGAGGGTTCAAATCCACTGCGACAACTTTTTTTTCCATCCCAACAAGAGCTTCCGTTCTGTCGCCGTCTTCCAGCGGCACCATGACAACGTCTGCCACCAATATTCCTCGTGGATCTACCCGCCGCCTTTCGCTGCTTAGCTCAGGAATTCTTGCAGAGGCGTTCTTGCCAACGCCAAAGACTCGGGTCGCACCAGCTTCTTCAAGCAGCTTCCCTATGGCCCGCTCTCGTTCAATGGATCTGTAGAACAGGTTGACCTCAACCTTTGCCCCAGTGGCCTGTGCGAGCTTCACAACGTCTTCAGCAACAAGAGCCGCCGTGTTTCCGTTGATAGAAATAACTGGGCTCCTGGCGGTTAGAAGCATTGCTGCAGCTGCTAGAATGGCTTCCTGTGCCGGTTTGCTGGTTCTTTCGCCCACCAAGTAATCGAAAGCTTCTCCGCGGCCGTGAGCAATGAGTCCCGAGGCAGCGACAACGCCCTTCAGGTATTGCTTGATCAACTCTTCTCGCGTGCGCAGGGTTTCTGCTCTCGGATGATCTTGTGGAATCCTGGCTTTCGTCACTGGAGAAGTCGCGCTCCCTCATGATTTACTTTGCTTACTATAGTTTGGCCTTTTTGACCGCTTTTGCGAAAGAGCTTCAAAACTGACTTCAAGTTGTTGTCGTCGGTTATCGTGAAGGCAGACTCGCCAAACATGGGCATGCTGCAGACGACACCCGCCTCGTCTGCTGTGTCTAGGACGCTTCTCACCTTCTCAGTGATGATGCCAACGTTCTCAGCGAACTGACGGGACAGCTTCATAAAATTGGGGATTGTCGGTGTTTCAATCAATTTGCTTATTGACTCGCCGCCAAACCTGTTTATTCGCCTGCGGGTTTCTGGGTCGGACAAAAATCTCTTCGTGGAAATCGGCCCAAAAACATGGCAGGCAACCTTGACATTTTCTTCAACTGGCAACTGCATTATCTCTCCGATTCCTGGTGCTCCAGGCTTTATCCTTATTTCAAGCCCGCCAAACGTTTCAGCTGCAACCGTTCCCAGCCCAGTCTTGCAGTTTACGTCTGCAATGTGGGCTATCTGGGCAGCTTCAATCTTTGACATTCCCGTGCCTAGAGCTTTGTTCAAGGCAAGAGCCAGACTCAACGCTGCTGCCCCACTTGTTCCAAAACCTGCACCTATCGGGGTCTCAATCTCATGTTCAACCGTGATTTGCGACTCGGTTGCTATGCTCAAGCGAGAAATAAAAGACTCCACAACTTGCCTCGAAACATGCGCAGATCTTGCAGTACGGTTGTTAATAGTGATGCTCAAATGATTTTTGGCACCCTTTTCAACCCTGACCGCCGTCTTCACTCCGATATCCAGTGAAACGCCAGCACCTTTCGAACCCACGTGCAACGCGTCTGCTGATTGATCGAATATCTCGAACATGCCAGTAATATGGCAAGGAGCAAATGCAGTGGCTTGTTCCATTTTCCACGCCTAAACGTCATGTTTAATCAGAAGGCGTCAAATAAGAATTCTGTATGAATTCTTTAAACATGTCTAATCGTTCTATGTGCCTCGTCAAGCCAAAAAGCGCGGGCTTTCTTTGTTCTTTTGCTCAGCGCGTGCAAGAAATCTCTTCCCGCCGAAAGAACCTGCAATCCTGACATCGAATTTCAACATCTAACACGACTCTATCCTGTACTGTCAACGAAACAGCCTGGAAATCTGAACACTGTTCCCCCTCTGCAACACGGCCTTGCAGCATACAAACTCAGTCAGGGGCAACGATTCACACCTTTCCCGTACGATTCACGCCTTTCCGCGCCGAAACCAGACGTGGACCAACCATGACTCAAAGCTTGCCATTAAAAAGAAGCTCAAAACACCCTTTCCAAAAAAAAGAAAAAACCCTTTCTTCCACGTCGTTCGGGAAGCAAAAGCCCGCGCTTTCTGGGCTGCAAATGAAGAAACGAAGAATGATGCAAATGGCCGGAAACAATGATGTCCATCTGAACTTTTTTTGGCAGAGTTTCTACATTCTCAGAAAGAAATGGAAAAGTGTTCCCGAAGGTTTTTAAAGAGCTGGATGCCCATTAGTATATGGGGGATGGAGATGTCTGAAATTCCAGTTCCTCTCATTAACTATATTCACCTCATAAAGGAGCGTAGGTCTCCCTACTACGATATAGTTGAGCATCTTATGAAAGAGATGGAAATGCACTACGTGAGCAAAGGTCAGAGCGCAGAAGCAGTTTATACGATTAACCCCAGAATACTCCAAGAGGAAATCGAGAAAAAGATGAAGGACGAGCGGCTGACAACGATTAACATCTGCCGCACGATACTGGCCATGCTCTACGGAGCACAACTCAATGAGGAGAAAGATTTCTTCGTCACGACAACAAGCAATGGACGCAGAAACTATCACATCAAAGTCAGCAACCGCACCCTGAATTCGATGTCGAGACTCTTGTAACCCATGCTTTTCATCCAAGCAAAATGGGCTAAAAGTGCAGATCTGTTCAGTCCCTTGCTGCCTTGCACAGAAGTTTCTTTGCCTACGCAGCGAGCCTTTATCGCGAGTTTGCCCTTTTTGGGATGAATCTATTCTGCGGTCAGGGCCATCATTGCTACACATTACCTACCCTGTTAGATGTTTAAATAAGCCGCCATTCACTTAGATGTCGGGATTTGTCGGGATCCAGAATGGCTGACAAATATGCTTACCGTCACCTTTTCACATTATTGAAGCTCGCCGAGATGGGAGCACACCGTAGGACAGCGAGGATATCTACAGAGTACTTGGCTGGAAAACTGGGCGCTTCTCAGCAAACGGCCTCACGTTATTTAATCGAACTGGAACGCGAAGGCTGGGTTGAGAGAACAATAACGCCTGAAGGCTGCCTCGTCAGAATCACAGGTGCAGGCACGAAACAACTTAACAAACTGTACTCGACACTGCGTGTTCTGATGGAAACTGCTTATCCGCCTTCAATAACCTTGGAGGGCACGGTTTTCACAGGGTTTGGCGAAGGAGCATACTACATAGCCAAGGACAACTATAGGAAACAATTCATTGAGAAGCTGGGCTTCGACCCTTACCCCGGCACTCTTAACCTAAAACTGGCTACCGACTACGACATCAAAGCCAGAAACGAACTAGAAGCTTATCCCGGCATCGAAATCGAAGGCTTCAAGAATGAGGATCGCACCTTTGGTCCCGTAAAATGTTACCCAGTAATGATAGAGAACGAAGTAAAAGGAGCTTTAATTCTAGCTCTGAGGAGCCATTATGACGTTTCTGTTCTAGAGATCATTGCCCCCGTTGCTCTAAGAAAGCATCTAAAACTTAAGGAAGGCCAAAAAACAAAAATCGAAGTGTTGACCCTACCCTAAACCCCATCCTTTTAGTTGAAACAAACATCATTTCTCAGGTGAAGGTTCAATAACCAGCTTTTCCCCAAGAACTTGGATATTCATATTCATATCTAGCTTTGGGTTTGGGTCGACGAGCTGCTATCGAATAGCCGATGAGAAGCCCCGTGGCTAGACCGCCAATGTGAGCCAGAATGTTCACGTTAGTCCCAGTACTGATGATCAAAAGGAAGAATGCAAACATCAAAGCGCTCACTATCGATTGGCCTATGGAGCGTCTAGCGTATATCAACGTCGCTCCCAGTACGCCAAAAATGGCGCCTGACGCTCCGACTGAAAGCATGTCGCCGGGCCATGCAAGCGTAAGGACACCTCCAAGCAAGCCGCTAAGAAAATATATTAACAAGTACTCTTGGACGTCAAACATGTCTTCTGCTCTTAACCCAAAAATCAAGAGGAAGAGCATGTTGCCGAAAATATGCTCAATATTCGCGTGCACGAACATGGCTGTGAAAAGCCTCCACACTTCGCCACTCATGACAAGAGAATTGACTTGTCCAAATGCGTAAAGGACGTCGCCGTTTGTGGTTATAGGATCCATGCTGAGGATGGCTGTGAAAGCATAGACGCCTATGTTCGCTGCTATGAGCGCGAATGTTGGTGCGTACGCTTTTGAGTTTCTGGACATCAAGTCTCATCTTCTGTAGTCTTCGATGATTTTCTGCTTAATCTTTGAAGAGCTGTCAAGCTCGTCTGAGCTGAACTTCCCGATTCGAACGATCTTGATAGTCAAGCCATGCTGTTTCACGTAGCCTCTAACTTTTTCTTCCATTTTCTCCTGGTCGTACCCGAAAGCAACTATGTCAGGACATATTTTCTCAACAGCTTTTCCTATGTCAAATTTCTCGTAACCCAGAATCGCTTCGTCTACAACCTTCAATGAAGAGACCAAAGCGCATCTTTCGTTCTCGGGCATGATGGGTCTCTCTCTTTTTCGGCTTTCGACCGTGCTGTCCCTAGCGATGATTACGATCAATTCAGCATCTGGACCGCCGGTTTTTTTTGCCTCCTCAAGGAACCTGACGTGCCCAAGGTGTAGCAGGTCAAAAACGCCTGAAGCAAGAACTATTTTCCTTTCCAGCTTGCTTTGTTCTCTTTTGTCGGCCACTCGAATTTCACGACTCCCATTAGTCTAAGTGCGTCAAGCAGTCCTTCACAGTAGGAAATAGAAGTGAGGCTCACCTTGAATTTCTTCTTTTCCCTGTAGTACTTAGCATCTTCAAGGTATGCTATGGCGAAGTCAACAACACTACGGATCTGGGCAGAGCCGAGCGTTGTCTGAGTCTCCGTGATTTCTATTTGGTTCAACACGTGCTCCGCAGATTTGATGTATTTCAGCGTGAGCTGACCCATGCTCATTTCGAAGCCTCCCTTAACTGTTCAGGACCCCCCGCGAAAACAATCAAAGCTTCAGCCTCCATGAAGTGAAGCTTCCCTGGAAAAATCAGGCTATACGGAGGCCCTCCGAAACCATATCCAAGAACTTCCGCCACAAACCCTGCTCTCACAATCGGGTCGTCACTACCAGCCCGCGCAATGCCTACAACAAGAGAACCTTCGGTGACGGCGGACTTTCTGCGTTTTTCCTCTAATCTCAGGAGTTCCTTCAAAGCGTCATGAATGCTGAGAAAACGCCCACTTTCCATGTTTATGTCAAGCAGGCAAAGCGTATGAAGCCCCAGTCTCTTGTTCTGCGAAATAACCGAGTAAGGAGTTTCAGAAGGCGTGTCTTCCGGAAACGGAACAGTCACACTTTTTCCGAACTTGTAGCTGTGCAGTCCAGACAGCCCCATCACGGCAGAAAACACGCTTGCTCCGTGCACTATGCGCGTCTTCAGTCCACGTTTTTGGGCTTCGATTCGCAGCGACACATGTGTTGTGGCAATGAGTGGGTCGCCAGGAACAAGCAAGACGGCTTTGTGATTCGCAGCAGCTTGCAGGATGATCTGCCCATTTCTCTCCTCAATTTCCATCCTTGAAATCGTGTCGACCCGTCTCCCGCAGGACTTTTCAAACCTTTGCAACGAAAAACCCGGCAATAGACTCGTGTATAGTTCCACAAATACAGCGTCCGCACTCTTGACCTCGTCTAATCCTCGAACGCTTATTCCCATCTCGTCATGAAGACCAAGCCCAACGAAAACTAATTCGCCCACTGCTATCGACCCTCTGCATGCGAGAGTAAAATCGTTGAGACTTAAAACTTTTGACCATACATTGGCCTGTGCTCCGAGGTCCATGGTAAAGTCTGAGAGACTTCAGGGGAGCCATTCAGTCAAGAACAGCAAATGCACACTTGGTTGATGAATCTTTCATGAAGCAAAGCTGTAGATTGCGTTAGCGGTAATCAAGGAACAATTTCCAAGCTCGGGACAAATCCTCACTAATGCCCTTGAATGCACTCATCATGCTTGCTTCCGTGTTGGTGATGAAAGTATGCAGGGCAAAGCCGTGGCCGACGTACTTATGAGATAGACACCTGAGAGTAGTTAACGGCGTCCTAGTTACCAGCATAGATGTTCTAAACAAATGTATATCCCAGACCATTCCGCACAAAACTCTCCTAGCTTCATGTTGTAAGGCAGACACAATTCCATGTGCACCCCTACTCTTGCCTTGCTTCCACTTTTTTGCTTGCAGTCCCGCATTTCGCGCAATCAACAAGTAAACAATTCTGCTTTCCATACCCAACTCAAAGCTTCGCACGATAAGAAGCTTGTTTAGCCGCAGTAGTTACCCCCAATAAACATTCATATCCATTTTTCAAATACGTCGACAAGACTCAATGTCGAGAATACGGTACGCAAAACTCTCCGACGCGAGAACTTCAAGAAGAAATAGGCCTCGAATGAACGCTTAGCGCGTGATAGCGCGCCCCAATGGCCGACACCTCGACGGGAACATGCCCTGAAGACAAGAACCGCAGTCTAGACCCCAAGAATCATGCAACAGGCTGTATCAAGCATACCAGATCATGTTCAAGTGCAAACTGAAACCGTAACCTCTAAATCCCTTAGTTCATGTTCTCTTCAGAGAGAAAAAATCGGTAGGGCGGGTAGATAAGCCTGGCATGATCGCCACGTTGGCATCGTGGAGGTCCCGGGTTCAAATCCCGGCCCGTCCACCAAGCGCAGCGTGTTACGGTTGCTGCTGAGCCGGGTTGATTCGCTTGAAGAATCGGTTCTCTTGTACTGGTTTCATGGGTTTCTGTAAGTGTTTGTGACATTCAGAGTTTCCTTCTTTGCGATGGCATAGACAAGGTTGACATCTTTGTTCCACTCTTGTACATACATCAATGGTTGGTTGATTCTCTTCTCTGTAGGGTCAATGTGCATCCAAACTCCATCCGCAAGCACTTCGTTCCAGACGTGATCCCCCGCCGTTATTTTCGACTGGTCTCTGAGAATTGAGCAATCTACTATCAATCGACATCCAAGAGTGTTTGCAAGTAAGAGTCCGTTGTACAGTAGGGCGAATTCTCCACATCTTCCTTCGGTCTGTTTGATGATGTCTATTGGCAATTCAGCTCTTGGATTTGGTAGTTTTCCTCGGGTGTATTTGAAATGTCGATGCTCCCAGTTTAAGAGTTCTCTCCAGCTGAGACCTTTGATAGGATCAGTCAGAACGACCGCAGCATACCGCTCTAGTTCCGCTATGTACTCTGCCTCTGCCATCCTGTCAAATCGTTGCCTGTAAACTTGGACTGTCCGTGGATATTCGAATTCGCCTGTCTGGGACATACAAATCAAGCCAATTAGATAGCGAAAACTGCTTTTCAGGGTTGCTTACCCGTAATCTGGATTAGGCGGTGTTCCACATTCTGGTTATTAGAGGCAAGTCGACGCCTAGAATCACTTTTCTACTGGACCAAGCGCCCAACTAAACTTTTTCCTCAGAGTTTTCGGGTACAATTTGTCCAGTGAAAAGTTGATTCTGTCTGCCCATTTCACGTAGACCATAGGGTCGATGTAGGATTTAAGAGAAGTTCCGAGGTTGTACTCCCGTGTTTCCTTCATGAGTCTCATGTCAATTTTGGCCTTCCCCAAGCTTCTGGCAAGAGCCTCGGTCTTCTTGCCCTCCTTCTTCTTTTCCTCGAGTTTCAGCTCAAGCTCTCTAACTCTGTCTTCTTTCTTTTTCAGCCTCTCGTCAAAATTCGGCGGGATCTTGCGCTTGTGATTGGCGATTTTGGCAGCCTCGAGATTTGCTGACTTGGCACAGTACTGCTTGACATAATCAGGGTCCTCTCTCTTCACTCTACAGTCTTCCAAGCTTCTGTGAACTGTTTGCGTGCACCTCCAAGTCCTAAACATCTTGGCGGTTAAACCCTCCATCTTCTGGGAAAGAAATCTGGAAACTTTCCGAGAGTCTATCCCCTCGAACAGGTATTCACTGTCAAGCTTGGCGAACTCTTGAATATTCCTTATAACCGTCAGCGGGGCTTCCACCTGCTTCTCCCATCTCACGCAGTCTTTTCCCAAAAAATCAAACTTCAGAAGGTTCCCATCCACCTGGACGTGTTCGGGCCTCAGAGTTATGGCTCCCACCGTGTCTGCCTCGTCTGGATCTTTTTCGTCCCCCACCCTGATGTTCACCTTGAGAATCAGCCAGCACACAGTAGCGATTTTCCTTCTCTCCGAGTCCTGAGAGGCAAGGTTTTTAATAATATGCTCTTCAACCTTGGGAATCTCTTTGTCCAGCTTCTCGGCCTTCTTAAACTTCTCCTTCTCCATCTTCTGCTTCAGAAAAGCCGAGTCCGAAAACCAGACGTACTTGATCTTCCCTGAAAGCTTGTCTTCCCACTTTGCGATGTACATCTTCTCCGGTTCCCAGACAACCTCCTTCCATTTTCCCTCGGGGATAGAAGCGGGGTCGGAAAGGTTCAGGACGATGTTTTCCTCTGCTGGACCTTGCTTCCATTTACCCCTTTTCGGGTGGTCCCCTCTGCCCGCGAAGATGCATGAGGGTTCAGCTGTCCAGTTCGCGATTTCCAGCTTCCTTCCATCAACAGTCGCATACCCATACTTCTCTCTCAGAGTTTCCCTGCGATTCTTTCTTTCCATTGCGATCTTTTTCTTCCGTTCCTCCGTCATGTCTAGCTTCTTCTGCTGCTCTTCCAACACATGTTTAGTTACTGCTGAGAAGTCGACCAGTGCGTCGTCCTTTAGTTTTCCATCAACTATCCCTTCTCTGTTGTTGCTCTCCAAACTCGCGATGTGTTTGACCGTGAAGCCCTTGAGAAAACCTTGAGACGGGTTCTCTGCGCTCAGTGCCTCCAGAAAATCTTGGAGGAAGTTCCTGTAGAAAAGCTTGTCGGGAGGAGAGGTGACGGAGAGTCTCTTCCTAGCCCAAGCGATTGCCATCTGCTCTGTCCCAAGGCGAAGCTTCAATGGCACTCTTTGCACTTTGACTGAAAGCCCTAGATATTCGTAGGGTGGCACGTAAATTCCGTTGTGTTTAAGGCTCTTCATACGGTATTTCATTTGGTTTTCTCCTGAAACACTATCTATGCATGACCATTGGACGCTACTTGAAATCTGCAACTTGAAGCATCATCAATTCTCATTGCCCGCCCGTTTCGTGGAGCCCTTTTTGTTTCTTAAATGTTCTGTGCAGGTTCTCCACTATTTCATGGGTAATGTATCCCTTGTGCGGGCGAAACCCCCCAGTGAAACCTCTCGGAACATGCAGCAATTCGTGAATTATGGTTTTTTCCTTGTCCTCTTCAGTCATTTTGTCGTACCGTTCGGATATGACTTCGATAACGTAAGAAGGCGGCAAGTTAAGCGTCTCCTGCCACACCCTGCCAAAACCGTGGATACGTGCAATAGTCCGCTTGGACGCGGATCCCTTGCTTCTGACGCAGAAAACGAACTGGGGAACGACATGAAAAAAATCCAAGCTCGACACGAGTTCATTAGCAAGTCTCTTGACATCTGGAGCTGTCATGTATTCGATAGGTATAACCATCACCGTAATGTGCAGGTCTCACCGAAAGCTTGCCGCACGTCTTACTTATTTCTTAGTCTAGCAGCTGCTAGAAAGAAACCTCGGGCAATCAATGACACTCCAATGAGCATTATTATCGCGGCCCAAAACTCAAACCATGTTGTCGTCCATTTTGCCATGTCGATTGTAGAGTCTTGCATCGGTGTGACGAGGAATATTTGAGCAAGGTAGGCGCCGCCAAGCCAGAACAATACGTCCCCCACATTCTCTGCCAACCTGCGCGCGGATGAACCAAACACGAACCTCGCCCCCAGCAAAGCAACAAGGAAAAGCCCCCAGATTATACAGAACTGCCTGACAGCTATGTACACGTCTTCAGGGTTTACCTGTGGTACAGGAATGTATATGTTCGTCTTTCCTACTTGAGCAGTCGTGAAGTTCGTGAAGAATTTGACTACACTATCAGACAGGTTGGGTGTGGTTACGAACAGTACACCTATCAGTATTAGGAAGAACCCTACAGAAGCGGCGCTGAGCATACTCTCGTGATGTCTTTGCCCGTACCTTGAATTTTGACTCAACGTGCTTGCCTCTGGTCTAAATACTAGGGTCTATGAATGTATTTAACATTTTTCAGCCATCAAGTGGGCATGTCTTAAATACTCTGCTCTCAAATACCAATGTCGGTGAACAGAATGTCATACTGTCCAAAGTGCGGCAGCAAGATTGATGAAGAAATGAGTTTCTGCCCCAAATGCGGAGCCCCGCTCAAAACGGCAACAGTAGCAACTGAGACTCCCTCGGCGAGTTTCCCATCCTATAGACGGGATGAAAAAACAGAAGAGAAACATGAGAAGCATGAGAAACAGGAGAAGCATGAGAAGAAAGAGAAACGCGAATACGGATTCATGGGCCCCTTGATCGGAGGTTTGATTCTGCTGTTCATCGGATCTGCTTTGTACCTGAGAGCAACCACAAGCTATCCAGTGGAGGTTCTGTGGGCTTTGTTCTTCATTTTGGTCGGACTACTAATTGTCATCGGCGGCATCTACGGCGTTGTAGTTGGTGGTCGAAGGCATCCAAGAACTTAGGTCAACCTGCCAAAGGTCATCCGATACAGCCTATGCTCCAGAAGCGTTGAGATTCTTTCCCTGCCGAATACGCGGAAGTAGTCTTTTCCTGCAGACTCTATCATGTCACCGATTCTGTACCTCGGAAGCATGCAGGAGGACACTATCAGGCGGCCCCATTCTCCGCGCCGAAGCTCGTGGAGCATTTTTACACCTTTGCCAGTTTCAACCTCTAAGAAGTATGAGTCATAGTTCGGCGTGATGTAAGGCAAGTCATCCATCTGCTGGGCAAACACACCTTCAGTCGCACTGTAAATCTCAACCACTGGAACCTGCCCAAAATACTTCTTTAGCGCCGGACCATACTTGAACTGAATCTTCTTCACGCTCGTGCAGAACAAAGCATGCATATTCCATAGGTCCTTAGGCTTCTTTCCGTGTTTCCGAGCGACGTACCTCGCGAAGGACATGATTACAGGTGTCACTCCCATAGTTGCAGTAACGTTTGCACCTAGTCCCTGTTGGTATGCAAGTTCAAACCTTTTTTCCCAGTCACTTCGCGTTATTCCTGAGCCGAGAGCATCGATGTCCTCTTGCCGAGGAAGGAGACTTACAGATTCCAACGCCGGGTTGAGCCTAGCGTAAGTGCCTGAGCTATATCCGTAACTCAAAGCTTTTCCGTTAACGGCTATCGTGTGGACATTGGACGGAAAATTAAGATTAAGAATCCTTCCCGTCAAAAGCCCAGAGTCTTTGGTCCTTAACACGTGGTTCAAAAGCGCTCGAGCTCCGCACGTGAATATCTGTTCCAGATGGGTTCGCGTAGCGGGAAGCACCTTAGCAGGGCCAGTTGACCCTCTCGTCATTACCCAGCAGGCCAATGGCTCAGGAAGAAGCGCCTCAAAATCCCCTTTCCAGACCTTTTCCAGATAAGGTTGAAACCCTCTGTAGTCCACGATTGGAAAGTGCTTCCTGTAATCGTCAATTTCCTCAATTTCAGATGCATGATAGCTAGCTCCGTAGCGCGTTTTGCTATATCCCATGAGCAGTTGCCGAAGAAGCTTTCTCTGCGCTTCCAACGGATCCTTTAGAGACTCGTACCATGGAGCTAGCATAGGTGGTAGGATTCTGAGAATTGCGTTCTCCTCCGTCTGTGACATCATCTTCCCACTGAGCAGTTCATAATGGTCTGCTTATATCTTTCCTCACCTATGTGTGAATCAAGACTGGCACACAGTGTAAAAAATAAGCGCGCACGCTTCGTGCAAGACTCTGAAACGAAAAAGCGGGTAATCAGAACCGCAACCTGACAGGGCATAATGGTAGCCCGGGATAGCTTCAAACTCTCGGTTCAAACTTTTCTCAGATACTATCAATTTGCGAGTGAAAACTAGCTGAATTGCGATTGAAACGGTTAGTTTTTACTCGTATTTTCGCTATGCAGGCGAGAGCTCGAGAATTTTGGCCAGCATGTTATACCGCAAATATGGCATCTAAAAGATTCGAAAACAATTCTGCCAGTCCCCATACTCAAAAGGATTCGAGTCCATTTTTGCCACATTCACTAAAACCTTCAGCTTTCAAATTTCGTGGGTTCAAATCCCACCTCCCGCACCAGAATTTCAGGCTCGTTTTGAAGCTATTTTAGCCAACGAAGCCTAATTCGAGATGTTGTGAATGAGGGTTGAAATTTGAACACGCGTTTACCGGTGAAAGTGCTTGGCATGTGTAGCGCGCGCTGAAGCATGTGT